>JAKSPO010000009.1 GCA_024404675.1 Lachnospiraceae bacterium | reverse complement strand
CTTCATGACCTCTTGAATATCCTTATCAGTAATTACTCTACGGTGTAAGGCATCAAAGCGATATGACGAGCTCTCTTAATAGCTACAGTCAAAGCTCTCTGGTGCTTTGCGCAGGTGCCGGTGATTCTTCTGGGAAGAATCTTACCTCTCTCGGATACGTATCTCTTAAGCTTGTTAACATCCTTGTAATCGATGCCGTTTCCTTCCTTCTCAGTACAGAAAACGCAAACCTTCTTTCTTCTGCGGACTACTCTCTTTCTCATCGGAGCATCGCCCTTGTCACCTCTGTCGGTCTTCTGGAAAGCCATTACGGTGTACCTCCTATCTGATTTGTCAAGCACACGGAATTGTGCTCATAAAGTCTTAGTTAAACGGAAGCTCCTCATCCACTCCATCCGGAATGTTCATGAAGCCTTCCCCTGCGGACGATGCGCTCGGAGCGGAATTGCTGTTTCCGAAGCTGTTGCCACCGAAACTGTTGCCGCTGTTACCTGCAGATGCATTCTTGCTCTCTGCAAACTCCTGCTCTTCCACAAGAATACGGGTACCATAAACCTTCTGTCCGTCCTTGTTGGTGTAGTTGTCGTTCTCTACACGGCCGGTAATCACGATTTTGGTTCCCTGCTTTAAATACTTCTCGGCAAATTCAGCGCCTCTACCGAATACGGTACAGTTGAAGAAATCTGCCTCGGGCTCACCATCTCTGCGGAAACGACGATCCACTGCGATGGAATAACGAGCTACTGCCGTAGCATTCGCGCCCTGGGAATATCTGACTTCGGGGTCTCTGGTGAGACGTCCCATCATTATCACTTTGTTCATAAAGGTTGCCCCCCTTTACTGCTCGTCAAGACGAACACACAAAAAGCGAATTACATTATCCATGATACGAACTCTCTGCTCGATCTCATTGGGTACTGTAGCTTCTGCATCGAAGTGGATAAAGTAGTAGAAACCTTCAGTCATCTTCTGAATCTCGTAAGCAAGTCTCTTCTTACCCTGATCGTCAACGTCTGTAATAACACCGCCGAATCTGGTAATAAGGTCCTTAGCTGCCTGAAGAACTGCCTCTCTAGCCTCATCCTCGATCTTTGCACTTACAACTAACGCTAATTCGTACTTGTTCATAGTTGTCTGCACCTCCTTTTGGTCTCTGGCCTTCGGACTGTCCGAAAGCAAGGAAAATGGTTAATATACCACGGAGCTTCATCTTATCATATTGTTTGCGCGAATGCAAGAGGAAAATTTCACTTTTTTACATTTTCCGTAAGATTCTGTTGCTTCCCGAAAAGCGCCTTGCAAATATCCCCCAAAAGCCTTATGATAATAGCAGTATAAAAAGGAGGCGAGCGCTATGGAAATATGCCTCGGCGATGTAATCAAAATGAAGAAGCCGCACCCGTGCGGAAGCTACGAGTGGCGTGTGGACCGCGTTGGAATGGATTTTCGGCTGTTCTGCCTCGGCTGTGGGCATCAGGTGATGCTTCCGAGAAGGCAGGCCGAGAAGAATATCCGCGAGGTGCGTCGTGACGGCGTCATCATCCCCGCTTCTTCTATGAAAACGAAGGCTTGACTTTCTTAAAGCCTTGTGATACATTACGTGTAAAATATAAGATTCTTCGGGGGCAGGGTGACTCGCAAGAGAATTCCCGACCGGCGGTATAGTCCGCGAGCGCAAGCTGATCCGGTGTGATTCCGGAACCGACAGTACAGTCTGGATGAGATGAAGAGATGTCCGTTTCGGATGCGGCTATGTGCGTATTTACATGCCTCCGTGCGGATGGTGAATGCATATACCCCCGGCATTGGTCCGGGGTTTTTTCATTTTCTACGGGGAATCGGAAATAACAGGAGGTGGCTTATATGCCGAAATCACTTGTAAAGCTGGCTTCCCAGGCCAAGGAAAATGTGGGATTTCTTTTCATTGCAATCGCTGTTGTCGTTTTGCTCATCGCGGTGGCATATGCCGCAGAGAAGCTCATCAACAGAAAGAAGCCGAAGGAGACCGGAACCGTAGGTCGTACGCGTCGTCTTACGATCATCGCTATGCTCGCCGCTATTTCGACCGTGCTGATGGTATTCGACTTCCCGGTTTGGTTCGTACCGCCCTTCTATAAGATGGACTTCAGTGAGTTCCCGGCCATCATCGGCGGCTTCGCACTCGGTCCGGTAGCCGGTATCACCATCGAGTTTCTGAAGGTTTTTCTGAACCTTTTCATCAACGGAACCGACACCGCATTCGTCGGCGAGTTCGCAAGCTTTGTAATGGGAAGCTTCTTCATCGTTCCCGCTTCCATCATTTATTATGCTAAGAAGACCAAGGGTACCGCACTTGCGGGACTGATCTCCGGTGTATTGTTCGCAACCGCCGCAGGCTGTCTTCTGAACGCCTTTCTTTTGATTCCTACCTACTCCAAGCTGTTCCATATGCCGCTCGAGGTGATCTTCGGTATGGGTACCGAGAAGAACGCAAGCGTCCACAACATGTTCACCTTCGTAACACTTCTGGTTGCACCCTTCAACCTGTTCAAGTACACGATTCTTTCCGTACTGACACTGTTCAGCTATAAAAAGATTCGTGTCATTCTGAAGGGGTAATACTAAAGCAAATGCACAAAGCCGTCGGCTCACGAAAGAACCGACGGCTTTTCTTTTTATTCTATCATCTTATGTGTGGGGGAGCTTCTTACGCATGCAGGAATTCCGTCAGAAAGGTCTGCCTTGCATATCGTCCTGCCTTGAAGCTTTTGAAGGCAAGGCTCGCAAGTGTCTGATCGGTGAACAGACCGAACACGGTCGGGCCGGAGCCGCTCATCAATACGCCGTTTGCACCAAGGCTTTTAAGCTCCGCTTCGATTTCTGCAATCTCCGGGCAGATCTGTCTGCTGACCGGCTCTAACACATTCCCGAGACGCTCGAGCAGCTCCTGCCTGCTGCCGCTTTGTATCGCAGCAAGCATACCGTCCACATCGGGATGCGCCGTAGCTTCGTCAAGCGAAAATCTTGTATAGACCTCCTTTGTGGATACCCCGGCCTCGGGCTTTACAAGCACCACATAGAAGGAAGGCGCAGCGGGAAGTTGGGTCAGCTCCTCGCCAATACCCTCCGCAAGCGCGGTTCCGCCCATAATACAGAAGGGAACATCTGCGCCAAGAGAAAGCCCCATCTCACGAAGTGCCTCCTCCGAATAACCGGTTTCAAAAAGCTCATTCAAGCCGCACAATACCGCAGCCGCATCGGTGCTTCCGCCCGCAAGTCCTGCCGCGATGGGAATATTCTTCTCCACCTCGATGAAGACACCGGAGTCAATCCCGCTTTTTGCAAGAAACAGCTCGGCCGCATCATAGGCAAGATTCCCTTTCCCGGTCGGGAGAAATGCATGGCTGTTCTTCAGAATAATCTCCTTCTTGGCGATTGCCTTCAGGCTTACCTTATCGCAGAGGCGAATGCTCTGCATAATCATTCGGACATCATGATAGCCGTTCGGACGAACACCCGTCACATCCAGTGCCAGGTTGATCTTCGCCGGAGCCATTACTTCGATTCTGTCGGTTCTGTTCATCGAATATCCTCTAACCTTCTTTCCTTGCCCGCATTTGTCCGCAGGCGTCGTATTTGCCCCTTGCAACCGAAGGGGCTTCATAGTACAATAATTGCATTCTAATCAGGCCAAAGCCGCCTGAACTCATACGAAATACAAAGCGAGGTAACATATGAATTGTCTGCTCCAGGTAACCGGTCGTTCCACAACTCTTCCGTCCGAGCCGAACGAGGCACCGGATATTACCGAAACGCTCACACGGGGTATCTGCCGTGAAGTAGGCACCGAGGATGGACCGGGATACCGTTTTGATTATCGGGTCTCCGAGGATGATAATCCGCACAATGCCATCTCCTGCAAGGTAACGGTCAGCGCGCATAAGGCAGTCATTGAGCGCTCCGGTGCGCTTCGCTCCACCATCATCGTCGTGCCCGGCGAAAGCCATTCGTGCCTCTACGAGACGCCCTATGGTGCGCTCTCCTTCGACATCTACGGAAGCGAGATTTCGCTTCGCAAGGAGGGGGACAGCATCATTGCAAGCCTCACCTACGAGATCTATTCCGGCGGTATTCCTACAACCGCGAACGAAATCACGATAACCGCAACTCCCTAACAAGGGCCTTTGTTACGCTGCGAAGAAGATCATATAGACACCGATTGTGTTGATGGCAAGATTGGCGCATGCGTGCACCGCATAGCTTGCAAAGAGCGAATCATAATGCTCAGAGACAAAGTCAAGCACAATTCCCGCAAGCATCAGTCCGATGATGCACACAACGAGCACAAGCGGATTGAACCAGCTGCCTACGATACCGATATGGTACAGGGCAAATAACAGCGAGCTGAGCAGATAAGCTGCCCTTCGGTTCTTTTTAAGTCCACGGAACAGAAAGCCGCGGAAGAAGCTTTCCTCAAGAAACGAATTGCATAGAATGATGTAGGAAAATACATACAGGCAGTTGCGCTTTGTAAGCCCTTCCTTGTCAAGAAGGCTCTGTCGAAGCGTATCTAAATCAATCATATTCTTAAAAAGAAAGAATCCCGCAATAATAGCAACATAGGAAAGTCCCAAAAACCAAAAAAGCGTCTTCGCCTTCTTCGGCTTTCGAATATTTAAAAGCTCCCTGATTGGAGTCCGGGTGCATACACATACTGCACCGATTGTTCCGAGAAATATGACAACCTTCAGCGCACTCTTTACAAAATATACCGGCTTCCAAACCGTTTCAATCAAACTCATTGCGATACAGGCCAGTGCGCCCATAGCAAGTATCAGCCATTCCTTTTTCTTCACCTAAAAACACCAAACCATTTCAAACAAAATCGCACGAAGGACTCGTGCCTGCACAATATATACTGTGTAAAAAACGCCGCTAACAAGCGGCGTTTTCTTGAACTAATCCATTACTTTTTGCGGCCGAAGAGTCCTCTCTTCTTCTTGGGCTCTTCCTTAACAAGCGGTCCGCGAAGACCCTTGACATCCATTACATAGATACCGCTTAACTTGATCTTGATCTCCTTCTTAACCGGAATCAAGTCATACGCCTTCACATCACACATCAGGGAATGAACCTGCGGTCCGATCTTGGCTTTAACTACCGGAATCTTCTGTCTCTTTGCATATCCGGGCGTCTGCTCCATAACAAATGCCGGGAAGCCTGCGTCCTTCATTCTGAGACGCTTCTTATCGATAATCAGCGCATTCACCCACTGGGAATTCGCCTGCATCTCCTTCATAACCTCATCGTTCTTCTTCTGCATTCTGCGTCCGATGAAGTACAACACAACGATTGCTGCAATCAATACGCCAAGAATAATCAGCGTAGCGATCAGCCATCCACTCATACCAAAAATAAGATTCGGATACATAGTAACCTCCGTTCGTATTCAAACTGCTCTCTTATGATAGCATTTTCAATAGGAAAATGCAACTCAAATCTCTGTTACTGCGTTCGCCTCTACTGATTGAACTCCGGCCGATAAGCCTCCTCCATGGTGCAGAGATATTTAAAACGCATCTCCTTAAGTTTCAGTCCGGTCTGGCTGAAATACATACGATTGATGATAAAGTCCGAATTGAAGATGATTCGCTTCGTAATGGTAAGCTCCTCGCCGTTCGTTCCGTGGAAATCGAAACGGCATACCGGAATACCGGAGCAGAATACGGTAATCGGATACTGTGCCTCCGCACTACCCTCCGCAGAAGCGGTAACCGTCATCTCATAACCGCCAATCTTCGTCATATTAAGGCCAAATGCATAGCTCTGGCCACGCTTTGCCTCTACCCCTTCAAGGGAAAGCACCGTGTCGTCGGAAATATCGCGGTACGCAACCTCTTCATTCACATGAACCTCCCACTCCTCAGAGCGGTTCGCTACCGTAACCTCCTCGGCTTCTCCGAGAAAATGCTCCATCGCAGGCATCCGCATCAGCACGTTACAGATATTGGCTGCCGCCGTAACAAGCTCATCTCTTGAAAGCTTGCCCGCTGAAATCGCATCCGGCAGATCGTCGCCGTGATCGTTCTTCGAGCCGTCCGGACATACCATATAGATATCGTTGCCGGCCTTCACCATCGTAGAGAACTTTGTATGAGAACCGCTCGGGCCTGCCTCATCGTTACGGTCAACGTTCGTAATGGCAGCCCACCAGTCGGTCATTACCATACCGTCGAAATCCCACTGGTTACGAAGGATACCGATGTTCAGACCGGGATCCGAAGAAGTATACAAGCCATTAACACGGCCGTAGGTCGTCATCATCAGATAAGCGCCACCCTCGCGAACCGCAATCTCAAAGCCGCGAAGATAGATTTCACGAAGCGCACGCTCGGAAACAACTGCGTCCACGCCGTAACGGTTACGCTCCTGGTTGTTGCCGCAGAAATGCTTCAGGGTTCCCGTTACACCCGAAGCCGCAAGTCCCTCAAGCGCTGCGGATGCAATACGGCCGGTAACAAGCGGATCCTCACTGAAGTACTCGAAGTTACGACCGTTCAGGGGATGGCGGTGAATATTCATTCCCGGGCCAAGCAGGGAATCAATCTTATAATAGCGAAGCTCCGCACCAACATGCGTGAAAAGCTCCGTCACAAGCTCCATATTAAACGAGCACGCAAGCATCGTTCCGATCGGGAACGCAAGCGCCTTAGCTCCGGTATCGATACGAATGCCGCTCGGGCCGTCGGTACATGCGCCACAAGGGATTCCAAAGCCCTTAAGCGTCTCGGATACGCCGCCAAATGCACAGCAGATACCTGCCGTAACCTTCGGGCTTCCCATACCCTCGCCGCGGATGAAGGCATACAGCTCTTCGGTCGGAATCTGCCCAAGGAACTCGTTCATCGAAACCTTTCCGTCCCGCACATCGCGAAGCTTGTAGCCCTTATCGCCGGTATAGGTGTTACGAAATACCGGTTCGTAGTGATTCTCACATTTTTTAAGCGGAACCTCTTCTTCCGCCATTCTACAACTGTCGTCCACACACAAGGGACGCATTCTCTTCATGGGAAGAACCGGCTTCATTGCCTCTGCACACTGCTCGATCAGCTCATCCTCCGAAAGCGTGAAGGAATATACCAAGGCTGCGTCACGAACATTCTCGCCGAGGTACAGTCCATAGGTTCCCTTCTCCATAACGAAGGCATTCTCAAGTCCGGTTGCACCCGAATCGTCGTAGGAGGCAAATGCCCGCTTCTCGATTGCAAGTACGACTGTCTCACTCACGCCGGGCTCCAGAAGGTCCGTCTTCAAAAAGCCTACCAGAACAAGTGCCGGCTTACCGAGCACACCCTGCGGGCAGGAAGCGTAGGCCTGCACTACACATTTGCCGGCAACTTCACCGACATTCTGCACGATAGCGCTGATGTAGCAGTACTCGTCATCGTAATCGGCCTGCTGCGGTGCGATAACAAACTCCGTATAGGAAAGACCGAAGCCGAAGGGATAGAGTACGCGGTCCTTCGCTACGGTTTCGAAATAACGATAGCCGACATAGATATCCTCCTTGTAGAAGTTTCGGCACGGATTGCCAAAGCTTGTGTCGGAGGGATAATCAGAAATCTCCTTTGCAATCGTATCGGTCAGATGGCCGGAAGGAGCGCAATGTCCGAGGAGTACGTCCGCAATACCACGAACGCCAACCATACCGCTCTGCCATACATACATCACAGCCTGCGGCGCATACTTCTCAACGAAGCTCATATCCATGATGTTGCCGACATTCAAAAGAACAACAACGCGGCTGTGATTCTTACAAACCGCCTTCATAAGCTGCTCCTCCTCGTCGGACAGATAGTAAGCGCCCTTCTCCGCTGCATTGTCGCGGTCCTCGCCGGCACTACGGCCGATGATGATGATTGCGGCATCGGTTCTGCCGGCAACCTCTGCGGTAAGCTCCTCCGTTACGGGCATCTCCTTCTGACTGAACGGTGCCTTGCCCCAGCCGATAGGCTCCTCGTAGGGATTGGTCTCCTCCCAGGTGTCGTAAAGCCGCATCAGTTCTTCGTCAACAGAAACCTCCGTGCTTTCGCGAAGAACGTCACGAAGATTCAGACGGAAGGGGATATTCACCATACCGCCGGAACCGGTTCCCGAGATATATTCCTTGCTCTGAATGCGACCGTAAATCGCAAGTCTTGTTCCCTTAATAAACGGAAGAGCGTTCCCTTCGTTACGAAGAAGAACGCATCCCTCTGCTGCCATACGGGCAGCCGTATTCTCATATGCCTGATAATCCAAAACCATAAGTAAACTCCTTTTAAACCCAAAAATCCTCTTATTTACACGCTTCTAACCGCTTCGCAATTCTTCCGTGGAAGAACAGGAAGTAGGAAACAACACCCAGAAGAAGTGCTGCCGCAACATCGATTACGGAATGCTGCTTTACAAAAACCGTAGAACAGATAATCAGCACGCCGAACAGGATGATGAAGACACGTCCTGCCTTGGTGCGAATCCCCTTTCGGCTGAAGAAGGTCCCCAGCTGAATGCCGATCGTATTATACACATGAATGCTCGGAAGCACGTTGGTCGGTGTGTCGGTCTCGTACATATTTCTTGCAAGCCGCACTGCAATATTGTCATGTGCAAACTCCGTCGGACGAAGGTCAAGTCCGTTCGGATAGGCAACGTTTACAATCAGAAATACCGTCATACCGAGATACAGAAAGCAAAGTGTCTTCAAAAAAGTCTGCTTATCCCGGAAGAACAGAAGCACCATAACGATTCCGACGTACGGAAACCAGATATAGTACGGGAAGAAGAACCATTCGATGAAGGGGATCTTCTTATCTAAAGCAATTCCGATAATGTGGTAGTCCGTAATCAGCTTCTCTTCCAGAACAAAGATGAACATATAGACCGGAAAATAAGCGAGCGTCCACCAATACCGAAACCATTCTTTTTTTAATTTCATAAAAATATCCTAGTTAAAATGATAGATTCTTCTGGCAACCGCATAGCCTGCACGAATCAGAACATTCGTAATCGGGTTGTTTCTCCGGATGATCCAGATTAACGGAATCGAACGAATGTGGCGATAAGAACTGCGGTAACGGGTCTCCATCCGTTCCCAGAATTCCTTCTTTGCCTTAAGGTTCTCCTTGCCGCCCATCCGTACATAAAGTGCGGAAACAATGGTCGCAAGCACCGCCATGTACTGACTCATATAGCGGATCAGATGCTTGTCGGTGAACTTGTCCAGATCATGCATGCCGAACATCGTATTGGCCACAAGCACCTGCTGGTCGATTCTTCGATACAGCTGCTGCTCATTGACCGACTGGTCTGCGCGGCCGATGAAATAATGATAGATATCGAAATCAAAATAGAAAATTTTCTTCACATACGGCAGCGGATAGTAGGCATACAGATTATCTACGTAAAAGGTATGCTTCGGAAGTCTTAAGCCGCAGTTTCTGAGCATCTCAAGACAATACGTGATAGAGTGCATCAGAAGATACTGTCCGATATTGAAATCCTTCATATCCGACCAGGTAAAAGGCTTCTCCACAGGAAATCCGGAGGAAAATCTGACCTCCTTCTTGCGCTTGCAGCCAACCTTTTCGTATACGAAATTGGTGACTACCATATCAAAAACATTCTTCTTCGCAAGCTCCTCCTCAAGTCGGTCAAGCATACGAATCAGATTCTCCGTATTCACCCAGTCATCGCTGTCAAGCACACGAAAATAAAGTCCCGTCGCCTGCGAAACGCCGTACATTACCGCATCTCCGTGACCTCCGTTCTCCTTGTACACATAGCGAACGATGTTCGGGTAAGCCGAAACATATTCAGCGGCAATCGTCGCGGTTTCATCCGTCGAGCCGTCATCCACAATGATGATCTCCAGACGCTCTCCTGCCGGAAGCAGGGAGTCAAGCGCCTTACGGACATAAGCCTGCGAATTGTAGCAGGGAATCGCTACGCTTAACAGCTTGTCATTCTTCTCTGTCATAATCGATTATTCTTCTCCATTCCAACAATACGTGCAAAGTTTGTCAGGTTCAATACCCACAGATTCTATCATATCATCCAAACGGTGATAACGCAAGGATGTGAAATTCAACTGCTTGCAAATGCTGTCAACCATACGCTGGTAACGCTCGGAATCCGGATCGCAGTACTCCTTCAGTACTTCCTTGCTGACATCCTCGGTGCCCTCAAGCGCAACGATGGTTCTTCTTGAAATCAGCTCCATCTCGGACTTGGAGCGGGAGAAATTCAGGTATTTGCAGCCATACATGATCGGCGGGCAGGCAGGTCTTACATGTACCTCCGTTGCACCGCTTTCGATCAGGAACTCAGCGGTCTCGCGAAGCTGTGTTCCGCGCACGATGGAGTCGTCAATTACTACCATGCTCTTGCCCTTGATGAGGTCGGGAACCGCAATCAGCTTCATCTTAGCAATCAGGTCACGGTTCTGCTGCATCGTCGGCATAAAGGAACGAGGCCAGGTAGGGGTATATTTGATGAGCGGTCTTGAGAAGGGAATGCCTGCGGCGTTGGAATAGCCGATTGCATGTGCGGTACCGGAATCCGGAACGCCGACAACGATGTCAGCCTTAACATTGTCACGTCCTGCAAGCTTCTCACCGCAATGATAACGCATCTTCTCAACACTGATGCCTTCATAAGAGGTTGACGGATAGCCGTAGTAGATCCAAAGGAAGGTACAGATCTTCATGCGGGCATTCTCGGGCTCGGAAAGGGTATGCAGCTTCTCGGAGTCGAATACAACGATCTCACCGGGCTTCAGCTCGCGAAGCGGTGCATAACCAAGGTTCGTGAAAGCACTGCTCTCGAAGGTTGCGCAGATTGCGCCGTCCTTACGACCGATGCTGATCGGCGTACGTCCGTGATTGTCACGACCCGCATAGATACCGCGCTCCGTAAGTACTAAAACAGAAAGGCTTCCGTCGATAACATCGAGGGCGTAACGGATACCGTCAATAAAGTTCTCCTTCTGATCAATCAGCGCGGCAACCAGCTCAGTCGGGTTGACATTGCCGTTACTCATTACAAAGAAGTGAGAATGATTCTTCAAAATCTCCTCCACCAGCGTATCGGCGTTGTTAATCTTACCGACCGTTGTTACGGCAAATGTACCGTGGTGCGAATGTACCATAATCGGCTGGGGCTCGAAATCGGAGATGGAACCGATTCCGTAGCAACCGTGCATCGTGTTGGCTTCCTTGTCAAACTTGGTACGGAAGGGAGAATTCTCAATCTTGTGGATTGCCTTCGCAAAGCCCTCCTCCTTGTCATAAACCGCCATTCCGGCTCTTCTTGTTCCAAGGTGTGAATGATAGTCCGTTCCGAAGAACAAATCAAAAACACAATCCTCTTTCGCTGCTACTCCAAAAAATCCGCCCATATTCCGTTCCTCTCTTCCAAATATTTTCGTTGTAAAATGCTATGATACCGCTTTCGTAAAATAGCTATAACCTATCTGAAAATCAGTTCAGGCTTTCATCATACACGGCTCTTTGACCACCGGTAAACTTAAGTCTCGTTCTTGCCGCCAGAAGGGAAGCCTCACCGATCTGCTTTACTTTGAGGCGCACCGGAACCGCCACCCGCTTAAGGTGCATTCCGATAAGCGTTCCGCCGATATCCATGCCGGCGTCGGCTCTTACCTCCTCTACCGCAACGGGGGCCTTCATCTCCCGGTATGCGGCTGTTGCAAACGAACCGCCTGCCTTCGGCTGCGGAATGACATTCACGCGTTCCGTGAAGAACCGAAGCTCACGGTCGAAATATTCCTTCTCAACAATCAGCGCACGGTTCAGATGCTCACAGCACTGTGCCGCAAGATAGATTCCGTGCTTAGAAAGGACGCCTGCGATTCCTTCATATACCGCATCGGCAACCTGCGGTCTCGAATCGCTTCCGATTCTGCTGCCCGCAATCTCACTTGAGGAACAACCGACAACCAAAAGACTGCCTGCGCTAAGTCCCGCAAGGGCAATCAATTCCTCCGTTGCTGCGGCGGCCTGCTCCTTCAGTTCCAACAAATCTCCGTCCATCTGCACTCTGCCTCACATTTCCCTCCGAAGTCCCTTCGGAGAAAATAAAACCATACCCTTATAGCATACTATTTTTACGTTTGGGAAAATGCCGAAATACCGTTTAGCCAAACATTTTTTTATGTAAATATTTACCATTGCTTCATTGGTAGCAATATGATACTATCTATTCAACCGAAGCGTACCCACGTTTCGTACCGATTCGACGCGTAGCGTCGGAAATCCGTATCAGAAAGGCGGACTGACTATGAAAAAGAACGACACAGAAGCTGTAAGCACCCCTAAGCAGGAGAATAAGGGCGGCTTCAGACATTTTCTCACGAAGAAGAATATCGTGATATCCGGCAAGCGTTACGGCATCGATGCACTCGGTGCAATGGCGCATGGCTTATTCGCATCTTTATTAATCGGCACCATTATCGCTACACTCGGTGAGCAGTGTGCCAAGGCATTGCCCGCAGATATCACCTGGCTTCAGCGGCTTTGCGAATATTTCGTTAAGATCGGCGGCTTTGCAAAGAATGCCGCAGGTCCTGCCATGGCAGTTGCCATCGCGTATGCCTTGCAGGCTCCGCCGCTTGTTCTGTTCTCGTCTCTCGCTGTCGGCGTAGCCGCCAATGCAGAAGGCGGCGCAGGCGGTCCGCTCGCGGTTCTATTGATCACAATCATTGCAGTCGAGCTTGGTAAGCTCGTTTCAAAAGAAACCAAGGTGGACATCCTTGTTACACCGTTCGTAACAATCTTCACCGGCGGCATTCTCGCAATCCTTTGCGCTCCTACCATCGGCAAATGGGCGAGTGAGATCGGTACCTTCATCAACTGGGCAACGGAGCAGGTTCCGTTCGTGATGGGTCTTCTGATTGCCGTTGTTATCGGTATTGCTTTAACGCTTCCGATCAGCAGTGCCGCAATCTGTGCTGCAATCGGTATCTCCGGTCTTGCAGGTGGTGCGGCGGTTGCCGGCTGCTCTGCGCAGATGATCGGTTTTGCTTTTATGAGCTTCCGTGAGAACCGCGTCGGCGGTCTTCTTTCCCAAGGTCTTGGCACCAGTATGCTACAGATGGGCAATATCATCAGAAATCCCCGCATCTGGCTCCCGCCGATTATTGCTTCCGCAATCACCGGTCCGCTTTCGACCTGTGTTTTCAAGCTTCGTATGGACGGCGCCGGCGTATGCGGCGGTATGGGTACCTGTGGTCTTGTCGGCCAGATCGGTGTCATCACCGGTTGGAGCAATACCGGACATACACCGCTTGCCATGGACTGGATTGGTCTTGTCCTGATCAGCTTCGTGCTTCCCGCAGTCATCTCCGTAGCCCTCTGCGAACTGCTTCGTAAGCTCGGCTGGATCAAGGAGAACGATCTGAAGCTTCCCGAGGACTAAGGGGAGCTTCCTGGAAACGTCGGACGTTCCTGCATTTACCGCGTTCTACTCTTGTAGTAATCTTCTCTGTTCATGACCAGATTATAGACAATCCATTCCTCGTTTTGAATCATCTCCCGTTCCTGCGCGGGCAGCTCGCCCTCCGTAGGAACATGGAATCCGACGGATAGATAACATAGCGAAGCAGACGTATTGTCTCTGAATACACCGAGGCTTACCTGCTCGACTGCATACTGTTCAAACGCAAGGCGGAGAGCCTCCCGCAGCATTTTCGCGCCGTAGCCCTTCCCGCGCTTTGCGGAATCGACAATAATATAACCGAAACGAAGCTTCGTCCGGTCGGTCGAATCGGGATAACGCATGATCATATGCCCGACAATTCCCGTCTCATCGTAGGCGGTAAATGGGAAGAAATCATTGTCCGTATCCGAGCCGGCATAGGTTCTGTTGATTGTAGCCGGCGTAGGCGGGTATACGCCGTGACGTCCCGCGCTCCACAAATAAAACATCTTCTCATCGGAGATCCACCGTACGATCGTCTCCGCATCACTTTTCGAATAAGCTCTCAGCTTTACCATATCAAATCTCCGAACACAATTCCGAAGCCGTAACTCGAAAGATTCAGTACAAGGGAAACCAAAAGACAGCTCCGGTAGCTCCTTCCCATATATACCGAATAGAGAAAGGCTTCAAACAAAACAACGAGTATCTCTCCTGCCGCAACCATCGCATGGTATGCTCCACCGATTCCAAACTGCTCGCGAAGAATCAGCAAGAAAACATTCAGAAGCGGATTGGTTGCGATATTGCAAAGTACACTGCACATAAGAAAGCGACGATTTCGCTTCCAAAGCGCTACGATACACCCTTCGACAAGGATGGTCACAAGCAGTGCAAGCATCAGATAGTATAAGCTTCGCATAACACTCAGTTCTTCTCTTCTTCCGCATCTTCACGCTTCTTCGCACTCTTTCCCTTTGTAAAGAAAAGAGCCAAAAGCGAAAGTAACGTAAGTGCTCCTGCGATAATCAGGGCAACGATGCCCTTCTCCCCAAGCAGGGCATCGGGTCTGTCTATCACAACCTCATCCAGAAAAAGCATCCAATCAATCATATAATCTCCTTATCGCGTCTACCGCGCAGCGAAAGCATGCAGCAAAGGATTGCCGCAAGTGAAAGTACAATAACAATTATAATCTGTGCCGTAAGCCCCTCCGGTTTCACAAAAAAGCGAGGCAGGCTTCCTAGAAACAACGCAACCGTCGTAATTCCGAACGCCCTGCCCGGCTCCCTTGGCATCACAGACACCAACGCACCGAGGCTTATGGCCATCGTCATGCTGAACAAAGCCACCCCGAGAAGCGACACAAGCATCAGGGAATTGCCGAAGCACAGAAGCGGAAGTGCAATAGTAAGGCTCATAACCGCCGTTATTCTTGCACCGAATCGGTCCGCCAGAACGCCACCGGCTCCTTTGCCGAGGGCCATACACAAAAAGAGCATGACCGTCTGCCAGTCCTCCTTCTTCCAGCCGATCGGAATCGCATAGCCGACATAGGACCTTGCGCAGACGACCAAAAAGGTCAGAAGAATGATCGCAAGCACCGGCTTATCGGCCGCAATGTGAAACCCTTCTGCATCCTTTGTCATATCAGTATGGTTGCAAAGATACATCGTAAGCAAAAAGGCTGCTATTAACAGAATAGAAAGAAGAACCGGTGCATAACTATACCGATACCTCCCAAGAAGCGTTCCCAAAACCACGCCGACCGAACCGCCCGCAACGAAGATTCCGCTTGGACCAAGCTTCCCGTTCGCCCCGCGAAGCGAAGCATTGGCACCGCTTACATGAAGGGCACAATTGCCGGCCGTAAGAAGGAGTAACGCAAGCGGATTCCACGGCGTAAACATTCCCGCCGCCAATAAAGCTACCCCGACAGGTCCGATGCGAAGCTTCGGATAACGGTCGGTAATTCTTCCAAGCAAAGCCTGTGGCACGAAGGCCAGGCAGTCATATAAAAGCGCGTAGGTCCATGCCGCATTCACATCCCAGTCGTGCGCGTGCAGGTAAAACCACCGAAAGCACACAACCTCTACCGTAAAATGAATATAGGCATATATCCATCCGATTGTTCGGTTCGAAAGCTTATTCATACCAAAGAAACCTTCCAACTAGAGATACTTAAGAACGTCCTGCCAGTGCTGCGCCTGTGCAAACTCTGTCTTCACCGGGCACGGTACGTGCGGCTCATAAAATCCCTTTCGAAACCACTGTGCCTGCACCGCCTTCATACCGATTGCGGTTGCCGCCTCCAGCTCACCCGAGCCGCCGTCGCCGACATACAGGCAGTCCTCCGGTTCAATACCGAGTTCATCAATTGCGCGGAAGAAAATCGTCTGCTCCGGCTTTGCGATGCCCTGCTCGTAGGAAAGCTTCGTCGTATCGAAATATTGATATAACGGCGAGGCCTGCATCAGGGCACATTCATCGGAGAAGCAGTTGCTGATGAGCCCTACATAAAGCCCACGCTGCCGAAGCTCTGTAAGAAGTGCAAATGTCTCCTCGGGGATAGACTGAAAGGTATCCGTCAGTGCCGCAAGGCGCTTTTCGACCACAAGGCGCACCGCCTCCTCGGAATATCTGCCGATTGCCTTAAGGGATAAGGAAACGCCCTCCTCCATCGTGTACTGACCGATTGTACGGGCATATTCCGTTGCATGCCAGGCAGTTCTGAATTCCTCCTCAGGGATGCCCAGGTCCTTAGCAATATCCTCCGAAAAATACGTTCTTCCATGGAACAGGGAAACCAGGGTTTCAAACATGTCGAAAATAACAGCCTTCATTGCAAAGCCTCCGATTTATTATTCTATTATTATATCGTCTTCCGGGTATGATTTCAAGTGCGGCAAATGTAAAAGTCATTGACATTCACAGCCGCTTATGATAAATTGAACTTGTGTGGATCTAAAAAAATCTGTTTCAAAGGAGGAACACGCATGAAAAAGTTTTTGGGACGTTTTCGCTTTAACGCACCGGTTACACTTTTCTTCGCAGGCATGTGCGGTCTTGCCCTTCTGCTAGACAATCTTACAAACGGCTGGGCCAACCGGACACTGTTCTCTACCTACAATTCCGGTCTTCTGAATCCGATGACCTACATTCGTGCCATCGGCTATGCTTTCGGCCATGCAAACTGGGAACATTTCGCCGGCAACATCACTTATATTCTTCTGCTCGGACCTCTGGTTGAGGAGAAGTACGGCAGCAAGGGACTTGCGGAAATGATGGCCGTCACGATCGTTCTGACCGCCATTATCCATGGCATCTTCTTCCCGCAGTACGGTCTTCTCGGTGCAAGCGGCGTTGTATTCATGCTGATCATTCTCTCCTCTATTTCCAATGTAAAGAGCGGTGAGATTCCGATCACATTTATCATCATCTGCATCATCTTCCTCGGCGGACAGATTATGGATTGCTTCCGTCAGGACAACATCTCCCAGCTCGCGCATATCGTCGGCGGCTGCTGCGGCGGCACCTTCGGTCTTTTTATGGCCGGCCACGAGAAGGGTTGATGACGCGTAAATATTTAACTCAGGTTACAAAAGCCGCCCCAAAAGGGCGGCTTTCTTTATTCCGGAATTGCTACTTCGATACCCATATCGAAGGACGGCATCAGGGCAAGCTTAAAAAGGTTGATGCGATGCTTCCGATCGATCAGTGCCTTGTGCTCTTCGTTCTCGATCTCACCGGTACGGATGTAATGGTCTAACTCTGCATAGGTAAAGCCGAGGTTATCCTCATCGGTACGGCCGCACAGACCGTCTGAAGGTGCCTTCTCGACAAGATTCATCGGAACCCCGAGGTAACGACCGATTGCCTTAACCTCCTGTACCGTAAAATGCGACAGCGGGCTGAAATCGCCGACCGAATCGCCGTAGCGTGTAGAATAACCGACCCAGTCCTCGGAAAGATTGCAGGTATTTACTACGCGACCGTTATGACTCTGCGAAACCGCATATACCGTAGTCATACGGATTCTTGGTGCCATATTGATGGTCGTCTGTGCGGAAAGCTCCATCTGCTCGGAAAGTGCCTTCTTAAGTCCGTCGAAGCTATCCTTGATATTGATGACATAATGACGGATTCCCAGGTGCTTACAGATCTGGAAGGAGCAGTCGATATCCGCCTGGTCTCCGTTCGGCATCAGAACACCGATTACCCGATCCGGTCCGAGTGCTCTTGCACAAAGTGCGGCGGACACGGTGCTGTCCTTTCCGCCGGATATGCCAAGCACTGCATTGCAGTCCTTTCCGTTCTCATCAAAAAAACGACGAATCCATTCGATGCAGGCATTTGCCGCCTGCTCTGCATTAAACTGATACATACATTGCCTCCGATCCATTTTCTTACCCGGGAATCTCGCTAAAGCGTCTCCCGAACTATCCAAAAAGGGACTGCCGAAGCAGCCCCTTTACACTACATTACAGTCTCTTCAAAAGCTCCTCGCGCATCTCCTCGTAGCCGGGCTTACCAAGAAGAGCGAACATGTTCTTCTTGTAGCTCTCAACACCGGGCTGGTTGAACGGATTCACGCCAAGCATATATCCGCTTACGCCGCAGGCGAACTCGAAGAAGTAGAACAGCTGGCCGAGGCAGAACTCATTCTGCTCGGGAATTCTGATCATAAGGTTCGGAACACCGCCGTCGATGTGTGCAAGCTGAGTACCCTTCATAGCACTCTTGTTTACGAAATCTACGGTCTTGCCTGCAAGATAGTTCATACCGTCGAGGTCTACATCCTCAGCCTCGAGAACGATCTCTTCGGTGCTCTTCGTCAGCTCAATAACGGTCTCGAACATGATTCTTGCGCCGTCCTGAATGAACTGACCCATGGAATGAAGGTCGGTGGTAAGATCAACGCTTGCCGGGAAAATACCCTTCTGATCCTTACCCTCGGACTCACCGTAAAGCTGCTTCCACCACTCGGAAACAAAGTGCAGGGAGGGCTCATAGTTTGCAAGAACCTCAACACCCTTACCCTTACGATATAAAATATTACGAACAGCCGCATATTTCACGGCATCATTCTTCTCATAAGCATTGTTCAGGCACTGCTCACGCATTGCTGCCGCACCGGCCATCAGCTGGTCGATATCGGCACCGCTTACTGCAATCGGCAGAAGACCTACTGCGGTAAGAACGGAGAAACGGCCGCCTACATCATCCGGAACAACGAAGCTCTCATAGCCTTCCTCGTTGGCAACCTTCTTGAGGGCTCCTCTTGCCTTATCGGTGGTAGCATAGATACGCTTGTTCGCCTCTTCCTTACCGTACTTCTCGATAAGCATCTTCTTAAATACGCGGAAAGCGATAGCGGGCTCGGTCGTGGTACCGGACTTACTGATCATATTGATGGAGAAATCACGGTCGCCGATTACCTGCTTCAGATGTGCGATGTAGGTGGAGCTGATGCTGTTACCTACATAATAAATCTCGGGAGTCTTACGAATCTCCTTGGAAACGCTGTTATAAAAGCTGTGACGAAGGAACTCGATTGCAGCTCTTGCGCCGAGATAGGAGCCGCCGATACCGATAACAAGGAGTACTTCGGAATCGCTCTGAATCTTCTCTGCTGCCTTCTTAATACGTGCGAACTCCTCACGGTCGTAAGCAACCGGGAGATCAATCCAGCCAAGGAAATCATTGCCTGCGCCGGACTTACTCACGAGCTCGTTCTTTGCTGCCTCTGCAGCGGTCTTGATCTGTGCCAGCTCATCCTCACGCATAAACTTTGCTGCGAAGGAGCTGTCAAATGTTACATTAGCCATTGTTATGCCTCTCTTTATCATTACTGTCATATTCTGCGCCGTATCTCCGAAAGGAGCGTACCCGCGCCGACACTACCCATAGTATAACACATCCCCGCCGTAAAAAAAACTATCTTTTTTATTTAATATGTGGTATAATTTTGGTGTATTTTCATTTTTTGCGCGATGTATAAAGAATACAAGATTAGTAAAAGACGCCCTTCGTCTTGAAGGATCGAACGCCGGAAAGGTAATAGGTATGAGCAATCGACGTAAGGAAAGCGGCCTTCAGGCATTTCTCAGACGGGCATTTGCCACCAGTCGTCTGGAGCTTTCGCTGCTTTTGGTTATTATAATTCTGATTATTGTGCTGATTATTGTCAGCTGTCATAAAAAGGACACTCCCGGAGCGGATCCTGCAACGAATACGCCGGATCGTCCGGCGAGCGGCGCTCCCCTGAGTCCCGGTGCTTCGCCGAGTGATACCCCGAGTGACACGCCGACCGAGACACCGACGCCGACCGTTTATATATACGGACAGTGCAGTAGTGTTACGACCGATGTGTCTTCCGCACCGCTTCCCGGAGACAACTGGGAGATTGACTATCTGATGCTTGTAAACTGGGAGAGTCGCTTAAAGTATTCCGGCAACCCCGAAGGACTTTGCAAGCTTACGGATGTTCTTGATACGAATGAATATATCATCGAGGACAAGGAGAACGGACGCCTGAACCGCGTTGCGCTCGAGGCGCTCGATAAGATGTGCCGCGATGCACGGGCTGCGGGCTGCTCTAAGGTTAAGATTTCCACCACAGGCGGCTATCGTACCTTTGCAACACAGGACGGCTTCTGGCAGTCTCATATTTCGGAGGATCCGAACTACGGTTTCGACCCCTACAACAATCCGCCGCGAACGATTCCCGGCAATGCGAGCGAGCACCGTACCGGTCTTGGTGTAGATGTCTGGTTGATCGAGTATGATTACGAATGGCTGCACCAGAACTGCTACAAGTACGGCTTCATCCTTCGTTATCCTTCCAACAAGACAAGAATTACCGGTATCATGTACGAGCAGTGGCATTTCCGTTATGTCGGCTTAGAGGCCGCCGCAGAGATCAAGGAGCTTGGCATGTGCCTCGAGGAGTATGTCGCTTACAAGAACGGTGAACCGATTCCGACACCGCATCCGAAGCTTCCGACACCGACGCCCACGCCGACTCCCACGCCGGAGCCGACTGAGGTTCCTACCGAGACGCCGACACCTACCGTGGCTCCTACCGAGACGCCTACACCGACGCCTACCCTGACGCCTACGCCTGCCCTTTCCCTGACGCCTACTCCTACTCCGACACCGACTGCAGCCGAGACGCCGACACAGTCCCCGGAGCCGACAATCGGTCCTGATTTCGAAGATGGCTGGAGCGGTACCGGCGTCCCCATGGAAGGCGAATGAATTACTGTTTAACTACGAAAAGGACCAATGGTCTTTGGTGCCCCAAAAAGTCACCAAAGCCATTGATCCTTTTTTTATATCCGATACACTTCTATTAATGAGACTTCGTAGCCCGGATGAAGCATTCGCAATGGTCGGCATCGCCTACAAGCTCCTCGTCCGGGAGGACGCGGAATTCGGTATCCTCTCCCGCTTTCAGACTGGTTCTGGAGGATTTGCCGCCGATCAGATTCCCGGCCGCATCATAGAACAGGAAGCAGCCGCGTACGTCCGCCTGCTCGTCCGCATTGTTCTTCATATCAATGTGCCAGGAGTTTATGTATGGATCCTTCTCTGGGGCACCCCAGGTCAGCTTATCGGTCAGGTCATAATAGTACAGTTTTGAATCCTTTTCCACCCTGCTAACATAATTCAGACGGAATTCCAGATGGTCAATACAGTCTGCGCTGTCGTAACCCTGCCACAGGCTCATTCGCTCCGTGATATATGTGTCGGCACCTGCTTCCAGAACAAGCGTATCCACTACGGCAGCTGTTGCAGCAACATTTCCCTCCTTATCGTATCCGATTATGGAAAAGCTTCCGGACAACGGCTCATCGGTAGTGTTCTTCACCGCAAGAAGCGCTTCCAGTTCAGTGTTGGATCGCTTATAAACAGCAAGCTCACTCATCGTGATTGCATCCTTGTAGTCGGTAGCGTTGTAGAATTTCACACCGGGCTGATAGAATACCTCAACATGGTCATAGGTCTTGTCCGCCCAGCGGAAGAAGGTCGAAAAGCCCGCGGTACGGTCGCCCTTTTTCGTGTTTCGGAAATCGGTATAGGTGACATGATTTACACAAAGCACCTGTCCGTCGGCGTCATAAAAAACGACATAGTAGTTGCCCATACAATCAAACGGCTCCGTATCGTTTCCGACATACTCAATCGTCATTTCCAGAGAGGACCTCGTCTTCCAGAGCATAAGCTTGTATTCTTCCGCGGCGTCATGTGCCTCTCCTCCCGCGTAGGCATACGGCACCTCAACGATTTTGAAGCCGGCAACATCGGTAATCCCAAGCTTCACCGCGTTACCAAAATAGCGGCAGGTAGTTCCGCCGGCCGGAAGAAACATCGGAAGCGGCGTCTCATTGCCTTCGTTCGTGATAAGAAGCTCGATATCCCTATCGGTATGATTCGTATATACACGAAGGTTTCCGGCATATTCTCCCTTTGCGTTATAATCCGGGTAATCCGTATAGCTAAGGTCTCCGTCGGCAAGCGTCAGCCTGCCCTCCGCATCCGGGTCCTCCTTTTCGAACAGGGAACCCTTCTTGTCACTTTCTTCGCCTTTCCCGGTCTTTGAATTGCTCGTACCGTCCGAGCTGTTTCCGCAACCCGTTACCCCGGTAAGAAGCATTGCTCCCATACAAACCAGAAGAAGCGGTTTCATCAATTTTTTTCTAAACATACTTCATGTTCTCCTTGTTTTTTGTTCTGACACTGATAAGACGAAATAAACGCGTCCTGCATTCATTATTTTTGAAAAAAATTTTTATTTCTCATAACCCGACTGCTTCCGCAATAATTCCTCTATAAGAGTCTCCGGAATATCCTTCGGAACCTCTATCCTTTCAGCCTCTGCCCGGAAAATGCGTGTAAGAATCGGCTCCTCCGCTTCACCCATTCCTTCCGTCATCATTCGCGTTCCACCGGCTTTCCCTCATAATCATAGCTGAAGCTGATGCCGTTCACTCTGCCATCCTCCGTAAAATGGAAATATAAGCAGTCATGCCCGTCTGAATAATACCAGGTTTCAGTTCCATCGAATGCTTCGCTGTGTGTAACGGAAAGATCTCCCATAGTCGCTCTGACCTCATCCATACTGTTTCCGAAGCGCAGACCGTTTACCTCGATGGACGGTGAACGACGCCAGTCGGATTCGGGAGCCGTGAAGGAAAATCCGATGATGACCCCGTCAGCCTCCGCGACCTCCTTCTCCGACAGGTTGCAGATATCGAAGAGATATTCTTCCCCGTCACCATAAAGATATTTCTTGTCCTCTTCGCTCAGGCTGTCGAAGTTCTCCCCCTGAGAAACACTGAGCCAATAATAGCTCTTCAATGGATACATACCCTCCGTTCCCGGCAGAAGCATCCCCTCCTCCCGGTACCACAGATCGGATACCCAGTCGGTCTTCTCATCGTCGATAATATCGCGAACGGTCGTCTTTCCGAGTTCAATGCTGAGGCCGTCAAAGGAGACCGTAATTCCCTCTATAATCGCACCGGGTGTTGATGTCGGTTCCGGTGTCGGTGTCAGAATCGGTTCTTCGGTGGGCACTGCTGTTACAGCGGGACTCGGCTGCTGCGTCACCTCTATAGTCGGTTCAGCCTCCGGTGTCGGGTTACTTTCCTCACGCTTTACACCGCTTTGTTCGGTTTCAGCCTTAGATTTCGTGTCCTGCTCCCCGCCGCGGTTGAAAAAAAGAACTGCTGCCAGAACAGCTCCGGCAACCAATACCGTAACGGCAGCAATGATTGCCATACTAAGTCCCTTTCCTGCGGCTGCTCCGGCCGACGCGCCGCCTGCCGTTACACCTGCCGCCGAACCGGCTCCCTCCGCCGCTGAGCTGCCGGATGAAATCGCACTCGCAACAGCCGGCGGCATAGCTGCAGGAATTCCTACCGACTCGGCCTCATAGCGGAACAGAAGCGCAAGCAGCGGAACGATTGCCGTACTGTAAAGCTTCTCGTCATGCTTCTTCTCGTGCTCCAGAACTCCCTTTTTGATCTTCGCCCTCGCATTCGATAATCTGGACAGTACCGTTCCCTCGGGAATGTTCTGAAGCTTTGCAATCTCCGTCATGGAAAGCTCATCGAAATAGTAAAGAAACACGGTTTCGTACTGCTTTTTTGAGAGCACCTGTTTCATAATTCCAAGAACTGTCTGACGCTTTTCTGCGTTCAACACATATTCCTCCGGAAGAAAATTCTCCTCCGGCTCGAGCTCTGCGACAGCCTCCAGATCCGAATCCTCCATGGCGATCGGGCGCTTCTTTCGCAGCTCATCGATGCATTTGTTCGCA
This sequence comes from Lachnospiraceae bacterium, assembly GCA_024404675.1. Taxonomy (GTDB): domain Bacteria; phylum Bacillota; class Clostridia; order Lachnospirales; family Lachnospiraceae; genus ISDg. The sequence goes on along the minus strand of JAKSPO010000009.1, from coordinate 66,456 downwards.
GCGATTTTCTTCGCCCACGCCTGAAAGCTGTCCGTATCCCGCAGACTCTCATATCTGGTAAATGCCGTAATAAACACTTCCTGCGTGATATCCTCCGCTGCATACGAATCCCCCATCAGCTGCAGCGCGGTATAATATACCGCCTGATAATTATCCCTGTAAAGCTTCTCAAAATCCATTTTTGAATCCATATTCATCATTCTCCTTTATTCGTCGTTCCTTTCGGACATCTGATAGACGAATGAAACAGTCCTGACATTCATTTTTTATAAAAAAAAATCGAACCTTCCCATAAAGAAAAAAAGGCTACACAACTATGTGTGCAGCCCTTTTCAAGTTCGCATTCTGTTCGCTGTTATTGATATATTACATAGCAACAACATTTACAGCACGAAGCTTCTTGGAATCCTTAGGATCCTGCTCGGTCTCGAAAGAAACCTTCTGGCCCTCTTCAAGAGTCTTAAAGCCTTCGCTCTGAATAGCGGAGAAATGTACGAATACATCCTCGCCGCCCTCATCGTTGCTAATGAAACCATAACCCTTCTGAGCGTTGAACCACTTAACTGTACCAGTCATGAACCAGTACCTCCTTCATAAAAAATCTTGCACATCAAACGTTCTAAAGATATTACTCCCTAAAAATAAAAAACAAACCGACAAATCATGTAATACACACAACTTGTGGGTCTGTCTATTCACCTGACTGCATTTTAAAATTACCACGATTATATATGCTTGTCAACATTTTTTTCTATATTGTTGCCCCTTCGGAAGCTATCTGCCTATGTTCGGTACTACCGATACTTCCGAGGGGGATTATCCAACAAATCATCCAGGGCTCCTGCCGGTCCTACGCTCTATGCTTCACAGTCACGGATTGCCTTTCGAACTGCAGGTAAATGCATCGGTGTTACCGAAAGCTCATCCACCCCCATTTCGATCAGCTTCGCCGTGGCCGTAGCATCTGCGGCAAGCTCGCCACACACGGAAACCGGTATACCCTTTCGGTGTGCATTGCCGATTACCATAGAAATCATCCGAAGCACCGCCTCGCTTCCCGGGTCGTAATAGTCGGAAAGACTGCTGTTCTGTCTGTCCACCGCAAGAACGTACTGTGCCAGATCGTTAGTACCGATGCTTAAAAAATCGACCCGCTCCGAAAGTCGGTCACTGAGGATTGCGGCTGCCGGTGTTTCAATCATGATCCCTCGAGCTGCCCGGGGCAGGGTATAGCCCTCCGCAATAAGAGCTGCCTCAACCTCCTCCTCGATTGCCGCAAGCGCCGTAAGCTCCCATTCCGCACTGATCATCGGATACAGTACCAAAACATCGCCATAGAGGGAAGCACGTCTGATCGCACGAAGCTGCGTCTTTAACAGCGACGGATTCGATAACGCATAACGAATTGCCCGACAGCCAAGTGCCGGATTCTGCTCCTCATCCTGCTTAAGATACGGCATAGGCTTGTCTGCGCCGATATCTAAAGTCCGAATCACAACCTTACGCCCGGACATCGCTTCCACCGCTTTTTTGTAGAAAAGAAACTGCTCCTCTTCGTTCGGCAGATGCTCTGCGTTCAGGAAGAGAAACTCCGTACGAAGAAGCCCGATTCCATCCGCGCCGAGCTCCAAAGCGGTCTTAAGCTCCGAAAGCTCCCCGATATTTGCACGAAGTGGAATATGCTTTCCGGTTCTTGTCACAGTAGGCGCATTGCCGCCCGCAAGAAGTACTGCTTTGTTATGCTCTCTTTCCGAAAGAAGCCTCGTATATTCCTCGATTGTTGCCTCGTCCGGGTCAAGGATCAGAACCCCCTTCACACCGTCAAGAATTGCCGGATGACCATTCATGGATGCATTGACCGTGATGCCTGCAACTGCCGGCAGTTCCATACTTCTTGCAAGAATGGAGGCGTGGGAATAATAAGCGCCCTGAGACGTTACCACCCCGAGAACGCTGCCATTTGCCTGCTGCACAAGCTCGCCGGGCGTAATCTCCTTGGTAACGATAATCGCCGGAGCCTCCGCTGCCGTCTCCCCCGCTTCCCCGAGAAGAATCCGCAGAAGTCTCTCTGTGATATCGGCCACGTCCTGCGCCCGCGCGCGAAAATATTCATCCTCCATGCCATCGAAAAGACTGACGTACCGCTCTCCGATGAGCATCACGGAATAGGCAGCGTCAAATCCGCTTTGGCGGATTGTTCCGACAACCTGCTCGCGGTATTCCGGATCCTCCACCATCATCGCATGCACATCGAAAATACGTGCGTTCCAGCTGCCGACGCTTTGCCCCGCCTGAACGGAAAGCGCGCGAAGCTCCTTCGCGGCAACCGAAACCGCCTCCTCATAGCGCAGTACCTCCGCTTCGACGTCCTTAACCGTAGCCGGTGCCGGGCGTCTCAGGGTTCTGCCGCATATGCGGATATTTCCCATTACAATCTGCGCCGAAAGGCTGCGTCCCTTGATTCGTTCCATTCCGTTCCCCCGTTCGGGCCTTCCGACCGTTATTCTTCGGAAAGCTTCTTCAATTCAAAATCAATGCATTCGGCAGCCTCCTCGAGGCTAAGATCCTTTGCAAGAAGTACAAGCGATGCGGTGAGCTGAATCACATGATCCCCACTGTATTCGAAAGCAACTGAAATGTACGCGTTGTCACAATTGGTGGGAAGAAGCCAGTACTCCGTCTCGCCGCTCTTTTCGACCGTCGCATAGGAGCATCCGGTTCTGCTTGCGCTGCACAGAACGATTCTCTCGTTCACAGGCTCAAGTCTGTTCTCTCCGGTTGCCATGGTAAGGCTCATAGGAGCGGACGCATATACAAGTGCGCGCATCCTTTCGTAATACTCCTCCGGAAGCTCCTTTGTATCCTCGAAGGCCTCCAGATATTTCCGGCGAAGCATTTTCTCGGAGAGCTCAAGCACCATGATATCCTTCTTCTCATCAAATTCAATATCGGCCACCCCCGCCGTCCGAAGCGCCGATTCATAATCCCGGTACGAAAGGGTGTACATCCGGCCGTCCTTCATCTCCGTGGTCAGCTCCTCAGCAAGCTTACTAGCCTGCTTTTTCATCCATTTTCGGTTAACCTTAACCGCTGAAATCATATTGCTCTCTTCGTCATCACTTCCTCCACAGGCGGAAAATGTGATAAGTACGGTAATCAGAAGCAATGCGTAAACAAGTTTCTTCATAATCGCCTGTTCTCCTTTATTGTCCTTTTTTGTTCGTCATCATACCAAGAACGACCACCGAGCACAGAAGTAGAAACGGAAAGATCGCTCCCAGAAGTAACCCCGCTGAAAGTCCCTTCTCCGGAAAGAGCTCTGCACCGAATTCCACAAGCTTCGGGCCACCTGTGCACCCCAGGTCACCCGCCAATGCGAGAAATGCGAACATTCTCGTGCCGCCCTCCTTGCATTCCACCGAGGCGATGCTGTACGTTCCCGGCCACATAATTCCGACCGACAGACCGCAGAAGCCGCAAGCGAGAAGCCCGAGCCACGGAAGCGGGGAAAGTGCAGCGAGCAGGTATGTCGCAACGCCCAGCAGGCAACTGTACACAAAAAAGCGTCTCAAAGGAAGACGGTCACCGGAACGACCGAACAGAAGTCTCGCTAGTCCCATCATCAGGCAGAAGAAGCACGGACCACACAAATCGCCGATTGTCTTATCCACCCCGAGTCCGGTCTCAGCAAAATAGGAGGCCCACTGCGACATTCCCATCTCCGACGCCCCTGCCATCAGCATCATAAACATCAGTAATAGAAACATCGGATTTCCAAACAAACTGCGCCGCTTAACAATCTGCGCATCAGAAGGAAGCGTGTAGATCGGCACGAAGCAGAAGGCAATTCCGTCAAGAAGCGGTAATATCGCCCAGAGAAACGGTATGATGTACCAGCGCTCGTCACCGAGCAGCTTCAATAGGATTGTGGATACACCGACAAATGTGAGACAGCCCCAGCAGTAGAAGGAATGCAGCAGGCTCATCGCCTTATCCTTTGCCGAAGAGGAAGGTACCGCCTCTACTAGAGGACTTGCGAGCACCTCCAAAAGCCCGCCGCCGATGGCATTTAAGATGACGCAGCCGAGAATCCAGGCAAAATGCCCGGAGCGGAGAAATGCCATGCAGCCGATGCCGCACAAGCCGGTGAAGCTGCAGATGCTTGAAGCAATCATACCCTTCCGATAGGAAAGCTTCCCGGCCACCTGCGCCGCCGTGAAATCAACCAGTATCTGCACGCCGAAATTGACGGTAATCAGTGCGCCGACCTGCGCAAAGCTCAAACCGAACCGCTCCCGATAGATTACAAAAAAAATCGGGTTTATGTTGTTGACGATTCCCTGCACCACAAAGCCAAGGTAGCTCGCTAAAATAGTCCCTCTGTCATTTTTCATCAATCGATTCCATACCTATTCATAATCGTTCTGATCTGCTCTTCGCTCGCCTGCACACTGCCGCTGACGGAGATGTCCGAACCGCCGCCCCTTGCGGCAAGCTCAGTGCGAAGCACTGCCTGAAGCGCGCCGATGCCACCACCCGCACATTCTACCAGATAGCGGTAGCCTTGGCCGTCCTCACCGCAGAAGATTGCACAGGCCTTGCTGTAATATTTCTTCAGTTCATCCATGGCAAATCGCAAAAGGCCGGCCTCCCCGTTAAGAAAGAGAAGCGGTGCCTTAATAAGCGGTGCACCCTCATCGGTTCCGCCGTCCGCGAAGTAGCGAAGTCTGATTTCCGAAGCCACTACCCTTCTCTCCGCAGCCGTTACGCGAAAGGTTAGCTCCTTCGCTTCCTTTTTAAGCTTATCAACCGCCTCACATACCGCCTCCGGCTTCACCGAAAGCATACGGCCGACCTCGGTTAAGGAAGTCAGGCAATCATAGTAGTGCTCCATCGCACGAAGGCCGCACAGATAATGCAGGCGGACGCCGCCTTTATAATTCTCGAAAGCAGTAATCTTCAGGCAACCGATTTCCGCGGTGGAGCGAATGTGCGGTACGCAGCAGGCGCACAGATCGACGCCTTCGATTTCCACAAGTCGGATCGGACCGTCGAGCTCCTTCTTGCTTCGATAGTCAAGCTTTGACAGCTCTTCCGCGGTCGGATACCAGGCGCGAATCGCGTGATTCTCGGCGATCACCGCATTTGCCCTTCTCTCGAGCATGTGAATGTCGTCCTCGGTGAGCTTGCCGCTATAATCCATCGTCGCGCTGTTCTCGCTCAGGTGAAAGCCGACGTTTCGATATCCGAACAGGGTGTGCACCAGGCCGGAAAATACGTGCTCGCCGGAATGCATCTGCATATTGCGGAAGCGGAAGTCCCAGTCAAGTGAGCCCTTAACCCCGTCCCCAGGGTTCAAAAGGCCGGCGACAGTGTGGACGGGTTCGCCGTTTTGAAGCTGCACATCGAGGACCGGAAGGCCGTTCAGCGTGCCTCTGTCCGCAGACTGTCCACCCTCCTCCGGGAAGAACAGCGTGCGGGTGAGCACCACCTTCGTCTTATCACCGTCGTACTCTGCATTAGCGACACTAGCGTCAAATGTCACCGCATAGGATTGCTCCTCATAAAGTCTTTCTGTCATCGAATTCCCTCCAAAACCCGCCGATACTTTTCATTGATCGGATTGCCGTTATCGTATAGGTGAAATACCGCGTGTCCCCTTTGAAGCAGAATCGCATTCACCATATTATTCTTTATATTATTTGGTTCTACACTTGTAGAATCCGTTAACCATACATACGCAAGCGTACGTCCGTAGATATCCTTTCTATTCTTGCCCTGCTCATATTCGAGGTATAGCTTCGTCCCCTTTGGAAGAAGCTCTCTAAGAAAGGCTGCTGCCCTTCGTCCTTCCTCGGTGTTCCGCTCCTCGTCCGGGTGAACGCTTTCCGGCGCATCAATCATCAGAAGGCGTACTGTCTCCTCACGCCCGTCCCGGAAGCGAACCCGGATAGTGTCTCCGTCGTAGACCTCCGTAAGAACGACCTCGTCAATCTCACTTCTACCGCGTGAAAGAAGCCCAAAGCCGTCCCGCCTGATATAAATCGAAAGCAGCAGCACCGATATCAAAAGGAGTGCTGCCGCAATGCAGATTCTGCGTCGTCTATTCTTTTTTCTATTGCCCGTAAGCCCTGTTCTACTCACTTAAAAACTCCTCGTGAATCTCGTTCTCCCCGTCGTCAGGCTCCTCCGCAGGCTTTTTGTCCGCCTTCTCCAGATAAGGCATCAGCTTCTGCCACTCATGGCGAATCGTATCGTCCGCCCCGCCATAGGCGAAATCGCTGAAGGTATAGCTATATCGTATCACACCGGCGGCATTGGTTTCCTCGGTCAGCACACCGTATTTGTCGTAGCTTCTTCTGACAAGCTCACGGTTCGGATACGTTCCCGGTATGATGCGCCCGTCCGCGTAAAAGCAATCCTTCGCGCCGAGTCTATCGATATACACCGTAACCGGTCTGGTTCCGTCCGCGTAAACTGCCCACACGTCACCGTATACCGTTCCGTCGGCATAATGGAATCTAACATATTCCTGCTCTTCTTCCGAAGCCTCCACGATGCCGCGCTCCACAAAGCCGAAGTCGGTCCACTCTAAAAGAAGCGGAATCTTCCCGAGTCCGATACTCTCCATACGCCTAAGCTCTGCCGATTCTTCCTCGTAGATTGCCAAGCGGTAGCGGTCCAGTGCAGCACCGTCAAAGGTGTAACGAAGCTTCTCAGAAAGTCCCTCATAAATGTAATACTCCACGTTCGGGATGCCCTCCGAGAGCTCATTGAAGGCATACTCCGTGATTGTGCTCGGTGCACTGCTGTCGGTACGGTCCACCACAACGGTATTGGCCTTATAGATGACATTATACTCCGTCCAGCCGCCGTTTGCGTTGATTCGCTCCTTCGTAATCTGCACATAATCGGCAGGCCACTCCTCGCGTGCATTCTTTCGCACGGAGTCTACAATCGAACCAAGGTATTTGCCGTCATAAATATCCGTAAGCGTCTGAAGCGTCGGGAGCAATCTGCTCCTCTCAGCACTTACGATATTGCCCTGCGGAAGCGGTCTTACCGCAAACTGTCTGACCGGGTAACGGTAAGCCGTCGCGTTCTGCTCGCTTCCTACCATCACCGTCATAAACTCGGCATCCGCTGCGATGGAAAGAAGCGTGAAACCGTTCTGGACAAATGTGTAGCGGTTGCCGTCATGGTAAAGCGTAAAATCCCACGCTTCCCCCGCGGGAATTGTCAGTAGCAAGCCTTCCATCGTTCCAATCCGAAGGGTGAAGGATACACCCTCCGTAGACTGCTCGGTCGTAATCCGAAACAGCTCTTCCCCGGCCGTACTTTCCGCTTCATACCCCAAAAGCAGCGCCGGAATGCTCCAGTCGCCGTCCTTCCCGGTGCCTCGCTCGATGGCTTCAAAGTGCAGCTTTCCCGACACATCCCAAACCATACTGTTCCCGTAGACATAGGAAATACGCCCCGCATACTCCTCCGTAATCGGCTGCGGTGTCGGCTCGGGCATCGGGGTGTCCGTAGGCTCTTCGATTGTCGAATCATCCGCCGGCTTGAACTCTGTCTTCTTGCCGCAACCGATTAAAAGCATCGTCAGCACAAGAAGCACACCGGCAAGAAACTTACCTCGCATGTTATACTCCCCACTCAGGTTACAAATTGCATTCATTACTTGTTGAATTCCGTAATATTGGCCTCATTTAACGTAAAATCATAGTAATTCAGATCCTCACGATACGTCCAGCCTGCGCCCTTCCAGAACTGGTTTCCGAGTGAGTTGCTCGTGAAGGCAACAAGCGTTGCCTTGTTGATATGCTCCTCCTTCAGTGCACGCATGCAGGCAACCGCCATTGCTTTACCGATACCCTGCTTACGATACTCCTCCTGCACGCATACGTGGTAGAAGGTTCCCCGGCGTCCGTCATGACCGCACAGAATCGCGCCGATGATTCGACCCTCGCAAACCGCTACCATACTGGTATTCGGATTTCTGTCGATAAATCTTCTGACGCCCTCCTCCGAATCGTCGATTGAACGAATACCGAAGCCGTGAATGCTCTGCCAAAGCGCATACACTGCCTTGTAATCATCCATCGTCATAACTCTGATTTCATACTCACATTTTTTCATATTCCTACCAGCTTTCTTCTCTCACTGTATCGGGAAATGATAGCCCCATTTACAGCCAAAAAGGGTGGCGCCATAAAAATGGTATCCACCCAATGAATTACATGCTATTATGCTCTGCCGCTGCAGACCATCGCTTATGCCCAGTTATGACCGATCAGCCAGGTCTTACTCTGCTCAAGCGCATCCGCGGTCTTCGTCTCAAGCACACAGTTTGCGTTACACTTCTGTGCAAACTCAAGTCTCGTCTGAAGATCGATATCACCGTCGCCGAGTCCAAGATGATTGGTGGGCGGGTTGTCCTTTCCGTCATGTACATGGAAATGAACGATACGGTTCCAATTCTTCAAAAGGAAAGGCATATCAGCCTCGCCGGTTGCCTTGGAATGTCCGATATCCCAGGTCATAGCAAACTTAGAGCTCTTCAGAAGAACATCGATTGCTTCCATCTCATAAGGGGTGAAGCCGTCGTTATTCTCTACGGTAACAAGAATCTTCTCGTTTCCAATCCACTCCTCCACCAGATTACGGAAGTTCTCAAAAGCCTTCAGATATGCTTCCTTGTTGGTGTCATAGATCATCACACGTCCGTTCGGAAGTGTAATATGCACACCGTGTACCAGGTGCATATTGATGATGAACGGACTGTCCTCGGGATTCAGCTCGCAAAGCTTCTTCGCTACACGAATCACTCTGCGCATTGTCTCAAGATATGCCTCCGAAACAAGCGGGTTACTGTTCGCTACATCAAAGCCCTCTTCAAGATGAATCGAGTAAAAGATACCGGCCTTCTCGGCCTCCGCACGAAAATATGCGGTATTCTCAAGCTTATCAATCTGATAAGCAGGAAAATTCATATTCAGTTCTACAAAAGCAAGCCCAAGACGCTCACAGAGCTTTACGTCCTCTGCAAGTGACTTATGCTCAATCAAAGTAGGCATTCCAAACAACATGACAAAATCCTCCTCACATTAAGAAATACGATTAATTTCATTGTATTCAATTCGGGGAAGGTTGTCAATCAGAGAATGCTATTTCGCATCATCGAAAATGTCTTTTACGCCCCAGACAACCTCATCGGTAAGTGCGATATCCGTAGCCTCCTCAAAAGGATATACCATGCCCCAGTGATTACGCAGGCTGTCCATCCAGCCCATCATACGAAGCATCTCACTGTGCGGCAGGGAGCGGCACTCCTTCTTGCCGTGATTCATCGCACATTTGCAGGCAAGAATCTCATACTCATAGCCGTTCACCTGCGGCGGAATCACAAACTCCTCCGTAAGGTTTCCGTTCAGATCGTAGGCACGAAGATACTCCGGGTTGTTGATCGGTCCGAATACAAGACTACCGTTCGTTCCCTCAATCCTACAAGCGTTGCATTCGCGTCCGCTGAAGGAAGAAATCGCCTTGGCAACCTTGCCATCTCTATAAGTGAAAGTCGTTTCGTTAGTAACGTCTACTCCTGTAGAATACATCTTTACGTCCGAATGGATCTTCACAATATCCGTTCCAAAGAACAGTGCGCAGGAGGTCAGAGAATAGATTCCGAGGTCCAAAAGTGCACCGCCGCAAAGAGACGGATTCCACATACGCTCTACCTGCTCTGCATTCACCGAGAAATCAGACTCCAGATACTTCGGCTCGCCGATTCTTCCCTCCGCAAGGAGATTCTGAATCATCGCCGTAGACGGCAGATACCTTGTCCACATTGCCTCAGCCAAAAGAAGATCCTTCGACTTCGCAAGGTCGATAAGAATCTGTGTCTGCTTGCGGTTTGCGCAGAATGCCTTCTCAACGATACAGTTGCGTCCGTTCTCGAGGCAAAGCTTCGTATTTGAAAAATGCTCGGAGTGCGGCGTCGCAATATAAATCAGATCGATTGCCGGATCCTTTGCTAACTCCTCATAGGAGCCGTATGCCTTTTCGAAACCCCATGTGTCGGCAAATGCCTGTGCCTTTTCAAGACTTCTGGATGCTACCGCATAAGCAGTAACCTCCTCCTTAATGCCGTTCAACGCCGTTGCCATAGCGCGGGCGATTGTTCCCGTTCCAAGAATTGCTACATTCACGATATGTCCCTTTCCGTCGACAGTCGACTGTATAAACCTTCTCTCCATCCGTACGCGCAGTAACGGACGCTATGGTCATTATACAATGTGATTTCTTGCCGATTCAATAGACAACCTTATACTTCCTTTGTACAAAGCAAGTCGTATGCGACATCGCTCGGGTCACTGCAGATCGTTTCCCAAGGAGCAGGTATATCGAAACTCGATGCTGTCGCCGGGGCTTAGGCGGTAATCGCCCGCGCCAACGGACGGAAAGGTTCCGTTGACTGCGTACATCCAGCCGGACAGATCGCCGAAATCAAACTCATAAAGCTCTCCGATGCCCTTTATATAAATACCGCCCACACTCGTGTAGGACAATGCGATACGATTCTGTCTGCAGGCCTCAGAGAGCACCTCAAAGACTGTCGTTTCGCTCCCGATCCGGTACGTACCTACAGAAAGCATATACTCCTCCTTCGGTGCACCCTTCTTCCCGGCTACGGTATCGCATCGTATCGAAAGCGTTACCTCACCTACGAAGTCTACGGGTGATTTGTCCGTAGAATAGTGCTTATCCACACTTTCAAAATTCGTAAGAAGTACAAAGGCAAGCGCTGCTGCCATAAGAATGAATATGGTAAGCACATTTCCTCGGCGAAGCCTTTTCCGAAGTGCCAAAACGATAAGTAATAGCGCTCCCGCAAGGATGATTCCCACCGAAGCATAAAGCTTGTAGCCGGATAAGGCAGGCGTCTTCGCAACCGTATTCGATTCCTCCGCGGGCTTCTCCATGGGTCCCTCTGTAGGCCGGTCCGCACCGGGTGTCGGCTTCTCAACGTCGGATGTCGGCCCCTCTTCGTGTGAAGGCTCCTTCGGAAGCGGATCCATCAGATACAGGCTCTTCTGACCGGAAGCATTTCTACGCATCGCAACGAGCGCACAAAGCCCTTCGGCCGTCGCAAGCTCATTCACATTTCCGTCGCTTGTATGACGAAAGCCGCCCTCCTCGCTGTAAAAACGTAACAAGGCTCCGAGAAGGCCCTCTCCCTTCTGAAAACGGCTGTCCGTTTCACAGTCGATGCCAAGCGAAGAAAGGGCGATGATGACAACAGAGATACTCTCACTGTTATAGCTTCCCGCGGTGAAGAAGCCACCGTCCATGAGCTGCCGATTAGAAAGAAAGGTAAGGGCACGCTCCACAGCTGCCGAAACCAAGGCATCCTTTTGATGCGGTGCAAGTGCCGCAAGCATCATCGCCGTTACATCCACGTCTCCGTTCTCGCCGCCAAAGCCAAAGCCGCCGTCCGGGCACTGTAACGAAAGCACCGAATCTATTCTTACATATTCCTCTCCGGTGTTGTTCGACAGATGCAGCCCGTAGATAAGGCTCATAATACTTCGCTCACTGATACGGGAAAGCACGGTCTCCCGGTCCGGAAGCTCCCGCCCGAGAGAATACAGGAATAGCTGTGCGTTCAGCCAGGAGGCTGCCGCCATATTGTCCCCGGCCTCTTTTACATAAGCCTCATAAAAGTCGCCAAAGGCCGTATAATCATATGCCTCGCCGCTCTGTCTGATCGCCGGATAGTACCAGGAGAGCGGAAGGCTTTTATACTGCTCCGATGCGCGGTCAAGCCAGGTCTGCGCATCCATTGCCCCGGACATGCCGAAAAGCCGGCCAAGGATTGCCTCCTCCTGCCGGCTCTTCTTTAACACCTGTGCGTGCCCCGTTCCAACCATCGTAAGAACGAAAAGTACGCACAGGAGATAGCTCAGTTTTTGAAACAGTCTGCGCATTATAAAGCGTTACGTCTTCTGACAACCACAATCATACCGGCCATAGCCAATGCAGCAACCATGCAAAGAATCAGCATAGAGGTTACATCACCGGTCGGCGGTGCGGGATCGTTGCCTGCGGTAACAATTACCGTGCAGGTAGACGGCACAAGATTGGTGCCGGATACGCTAAGGACATAGGTACCGGGCTCGTTAAAGGTAACGGTAACATTACCCTCACTGTCGGTCGTGTACTCGGAAGCAGCGCCATTTACCTTAATCGGGGTGTCTGCAAGTCCATTTACGGCAAATGCCCAGCTTGCATCATAGCCTGCGCCGGAAACCTTAAGTTCAATCGGGGTATCAACCTTACCGCTCGTGCTGACCTTATTGAAGAAGGTGCACTGATCGGAATAGCCGAGGGTGTCCTGATAGAAGAATACATTGACGAAATCTCCTGCCTGAACCGGATCCATTGCGCTGTAGGGCTGTACGGTATTGTTCTGAATATAGCCCATGCTCGGATTTTCTACGCCCCAGAACTTGGTAACCCAGCCACTCTGAGATGCCGCAAAGCCGTCCTGACCGGAATAGCAGGTTTCGTGAAGTGCTACGAATACATCATAAAAGGTATATGCGCCGTCGCTATCTGCATCCACAACATTGATGGACTTACGATTAACTACCGCATTTCCCTCCTTAGAGAAAGAAACGGTTACTTTGATGCCCGCATCCCCGCCATCTTCCGCGCTTGCAACACCTAAAAGGCACAGAAGCATGGAAAGCATCAGCATCATTGTGAGAAACTTTTTCATGTTACCTCCATTGCTTCGGGTATTTTCTACCCGACGAAGCACAGTAGATTTACGGTTGCCCGCATGTGCTCCGCTATTTTTGAGACAGAAATAATCCGTCTCTTTTTTTGAGTCTGTCAAGTTTTCTTCCGATAGGCTCCGCAAGGAGCATCAGGAAGAGAACATTTGATACGGCGTATTCCACCGTAACCGGCAGCGCTGCAAGCAGAGCCGCCTTATATTTTGACGGAAGCAGCTGCCCGTCCGCCCACAGGACCGTCCAGATGTCCATCATAAGCGAGAAGGCGACGCCCGCCAAGATACCGAAGCCATAAAGCAGCAGGCGATGCTTTTTAAGCATACCGCTTAGCATTCCCGCCGCAAGTCCGATCACACCCCACGAAAACATCTGAAAGGGTGTCCACGGACCCTGTCCAAAATAGAAATTGGATACCAGTGCCGTCAGCGAACCAACGACAAAGCCTGCCTCACCGCCGAGCCATACGCCGACAATGATTACAAGCGCAGCCACCGGTTTAAAGCCCGGCAGTGCAAAGAACACGAAGCGACCGACAACCGACAGTGCAATCAATACCGCTAGCACCATCAGCTCCTTCGCCGTGCTGTCCCGCCTCTCAAAGCTATAAAGAAGCGGAACGACCGAAATAACCGCCACACAAAATGCGATCCAGACATAGTATTTCTCACGAAACAGAAGCGCTCCGCCTATTATGATAAGCGGAATCAGAATCAGCTCGAGAAAGATTGTGATTCCCTTTCTCATGCCTGCTCACCCCGTCCATTCAACCGGCACAAAGCAATCAGCTCCTCCGTCCGTGTCACTTCTTCGTAATAATTTCTCGCGATGCGCGCCGCTTCTGTTGTATAAACGGTATTGCCCGTAAAGAAGTCCGTCGTCTCCTGTACGGAGGTAACCTCTCCGTCGAAGACCAGTCCGACACGCTCCGCGGTTTCTGCGGCAAATTCCACATCATGTGTTACCGTAACAACTGTTATGCCATCTTCCGAAAGTGCTTTCAGAAGCTTTGTAAGCTCCATCTTAAACCTGGCGTCAATGCCCTTAGTCGGCTCATCTAAAAGAAGAAGTCTCGGCTTAAGAAGAAGTACCTTTCCAAGCGCTGCCCGCTGTAGCTCTCCGCCGCTCAGGTCGGACGGATGACGCCGAAGAAGCTCCGTAAGCGACAGCTTCTCAGCCATCGCTGCAATCTGCGCATCGCCTTCCTCCGTGGAATACTCCATGGCGCGGCACGCAAGCTTCCAATCCTCAAGCACTGTCTCTCCGACGAAGGCCTCACGCGGATTCTGCGGCAAATACCCGATGTTGTTTCGATACCGTTCTTCCGGCCGGTACCCGGAAAGCTTTCGCCCGAACAGCGTGATACTTCCGGCATAGGGCTTACGGATGCCTGCTAAGAGAGAAAGTAGGGTTGTCTTACCGCTTCCGTTTCCGCCAAGAAGGCACAGCCGCTCTCCCTGATATATGGTAAGCTCTGCCGAACGAAGTACATCCGGCGCATTTCTTTCGTAACGAAACCAGATCTCCTTTAAAACCGTTGCCGGCTCGTTCTTCGGTATATGCGAAGTTCTCTCAAGTCTAGGAATGCCTTGTCCGTAATGCGCTCTTACAAAGCTTCGCCCGTCGGCAACCGAAATCGGAAGCGCACCTTCTCCCAAAAGGGCGCGAAACACTCTCGAGGCAGCAGGCAAGGAAGGAAGCAACGGATGCTCCACCTTATCTTGAAAGAAGTCAGAAAGCGCTGCGGGACTACCGTCATAGGAAAGTCTTCCCTCCTCGAGTATCAGCACCCGATCCGCAAGCGGCAGCACCTCCTCGAGGTGATGCTCCGCAATCAGAATCGTGATGCCAAGCTCCCGATGAAGCCGTTCCAGTATATGAATAAACTCCCCCGTTGCAATCGGATCGAGCTGCGCAGTCGGCTCGTCCAAAAGAAGCACCTGCGGTGCAAGCGTCATCACAGAAGCCAGATTCAACAGCTGCTTCTGTCCGCCGGAAAGCTCATCCACCTTACGATGATACCAGCCTTCCATTCCGAAGAATGTGGCAATCTCCGCCACACGCTTTCGAATAATCTCCTGCGGCGTTCCCATATTTTCAAGGGCAAATGCCAGCTCATGCCACACAACATCCGTAACGATCTGGCTGTCCGGATTCTGCCGAAGAAGCGCCGTCTCCGTAGCCATAGAAGCATCCTTATCCTTCCCGGACAGAACACCGATTGTAATCTCTCCCGTACAACTGCCGTAGGGGGCAAGCTCTTTTTTTAGAAGTCTTAAAAGCGTTGACTTGCCACAGCCCGACAACCCGCACAAAACTGCGAATTCCCCTTCCTTCAGCGAAAAGCTCACCTGCGAAAGCGCAGGCTTAGCCGCTTCCGGATAAGAAAAGGTCAGATTTTCGACACGTAATATTTCCATTTCAGTCTTTCTTTCCACTCTGCTACGGGACCAAGTAACACAAGCAGCGCATAGAGAATAAGCACCAGATTAGTCATAGGACCGGTATGCATCGCAAGTCTTGGGTAGTAGGTGAACCAAACCTCCCCGCTTGCAAGCCCTACCGAGATTCCCGCATCCAAACAAAGAATAAGGACAATTGCAGCAAGGTCACCCCGCCGAAAACGATATCTTTTATAATGTGTTCTTTTATGCGATCCGTAGCCTCTTGCCTTCATCGAAGCACCCGCATCCATCGCGTGCTCCATTGAATTGGTCACAAGCGCCGAGAATGCTTTGCCGCTACCCGAAAGCTTCTCCGGAATACTTTCGGTTCCGTAGAGTCCCATCGACCGTCCCGTCGATTGAATCGCTTCCGCACGCCTTCGAAGAAAGGGAATCATTCGTAACGCCGAGGAGACGAGAAAAGCCGTCTTCGGCATCACCCCGCCAAGAAGCGTCAGAAGCTTCTCACTGTCAAGCATCCGGCTAAGAAGGTGAAACCAAAGGATAACCGAAAGCATCAGACAGGCGACGCCTGCGCCGTACATAATCGCCTCGAGGGTAATTGGCCGGTTATTGAAAAAGAACAGTTCCGTCGCTCCGCGGTGCGAAAAAAGCGGATTTATGATAATCGTCAGAACGACCATTCCGCTAAGAAAAAGTACCGTTCTTAGCTTAGGCGCCCGCTCCCCGGTCGAAAGCATCAGAAGTACTGCACCACATAAAGCAATCAGTCGGAGTAAGGGATGGGAAGTAAACATCAGAAACAAGGTCACCGACAGGTAATAGACAAGAAGTACCGACGGATGCCTTCGTTCGTAAGCCATACATTTCCTCCTCTTTGAAAGCACACAACACAGATTCTAAGCTCCGGGCAGGTTCGCCCCGGTCACCAGCCGGCTGAACGGCAAGCGACCAAATATCTAAAAATAAAAATGCTCCTCAAAACTGAGGAGCAACTGATAAATCGCAAGCAAAAACAGGCACACAACACGTTCCCTCGGAAAAGTGTCAAGGCCCTGTAACGATATACCGGCTGCACTCTCCCATTGCCCAAGCGTGAAAAACCTAAAAAGATACGGCAGGTCTCCTGACTTATGGTATAGCAGTTCCTGCGCGAAGGCACACCTTCTCGGCTTGCACCAATGGTATTCCGTGCCCTCTTCATCAAATACAGTAATGGCGGTTGTTCCGGACTCAAACCGGATTCCCTATTAATCTACTCATTATTACAACTTTCAAACCGTATCTTCCATATCAATATTCAATTATTTCGGATTATAACACACATTCCCGATTCTGGCAATACACGGAAAATGCACCCCTACTCCGCCTTCGAAGCACTCTTCTTAGCGGTAGTCTTCTTCGCAGTAGCTTTCTTACTGCTCGCAGTCTTCTTCACCGTTTTCAACGCCTTAACCTTCTTCGAATCGATCAAACGGCAGATCTCATCGCACACCTGGTCGGGGGTCTTCGCATCCGTATCGATGACCGTCTCACCGGGATAAGGCGGCAGCTGCAGCCAGCAGAAGGATACTTCGTCACTAAGTCCGCGCTCATCGTGACGCGGCTTCAGATAATCCTCCGTACATGTCAGCTGAAAGCTTAACACCTCATAATCCTCTGCATCGATGTTATTAAGTATATTCTCGCGCGCCGTCGGGTCGGTCAGTACCACCGAGGCAAAGACAACATATTCAAAATCCGATTTCAGATAATTTGACACAAGATATGCCATATTTCTGTCCCCGTTACGAACACGGGTATCCTCTATCGAAAGCGGATTGACGCACCAGCACCAGTCACCGTCACAGAAGGCACTGTTCTCATAATGCTCAAAAATTCTCTTCCCCACCGTTGATTTGCCCACACACGGTGATCCACTGATCAGAATCAGTTTCTTCAATGCCATAAATGCATTCCTCCGGGTACCACTATTTTATCAAGTCGGCGAAAAGCCCGAAGTTGTCCTTCGAACAGCTAAGCTCGCCATTTTGGATCTTCTTAACAATTTCTACGATGCGATCGTTGAAGGGTGTCGGGACACCGCATTTTCTGCCCCATTCGCATACCACGCCGTTGATGGCATCAATCTCACAGGGCTTGCCCTTCTTGATATCCTGATACATCGAAGGCTCAATCAGACGATGCTTCTTCATAGCAATCGGAAGCAGGAATTTGCCGAAGGCCTTCTTCGCTGCGGACTTATAGTAAAAAAGCTTCGTGATGTCCTTGCCCTGAACCGGAACAAAGCTTGCGCCGGCTGCATGTCCGACATCGATACACTCCTTCATCGTACGGATAGCAAGCTCACGGCCCGAAGACGAACCGGACACATCACCGAACAGACCGCCGATTACCGTACCGAGGCCGGAAAATGTGGCGTTGATTAAAAGTTTCGACCAGCGAGCGCCAATCAGATTCTCCTCTACGTCTACGGGACACATCTTCGTCAGAAGGCCCTTAACAAGCTCGAACTGCGCATCAGTAATACCCTCCATACGTCCCATATGGAAGGACAGGGCGGACGGATCACTCGTCATCACACAAACACCGGGCTCTGAGAGCGTAGCACCCCACTCAACGACACAGCCGATGGTACGGTCACTGCCGATAATCTCGGCAATGCCGGGCTCCGGAATACCGTTCTGGAAGGTAACCACAACGCCCGTTTCGGAAAGAAGCGGCTTCAAAAATGTAACAACCTCGCGGTTCTGTAGCTGCTTCGTCATCAGGAAGATGACATCATAAGATCCCTGCATCTCCTCCGGCGTCAATGCGCACACCGGAGTGTTAAAATCCACAGTGCCGCGAATGGTTGCACCCTTTTCCTTCAGGATGGCAATATGTGCCTTATTCCGATTGACAAGCTCAACGGGTACACCCGCACGACTCATATATGCTCCAAGCACGGTTCCGAGAGAACCTGCTCCGTATATTGCACACTTCATATAACCAATACCTCCTTCGCTGCTTATCCCCAATGCAAGCCTTATCCCATTACTTCCTTTTGCTTGCTCTTATCCTCTTTCTCTTCCTCGTGACCGTTCGTTTCGTAGGTAATAACCGTACGGAACTGCGTCTCATAGAGTTCACGATATACGCCGTTCATCGAAAGCAGCTCCTCGTGCGTACCCTGCTCCGCGATGACACCGCCGGAAACTACCAGAATACGATCCGCCTTCAGAATGGTTGACAGGCGGTGCGCAATAACAAGACTGGTGCGCCCGACCATCATCGTCTCGAGTGCACCCTGAATCGCATTCTCCGAAATAGAATCGAGTGCCGAGGTTGCTTCGTCAAGAATCAGAATCTTCGGATCCTTCAGAATGACACGTGCAATGGAAAGACGCTGCTTCTCACCGCCCGAAAGCTTCAAACCGCGGTTACCGACCTCGGTATCGTAGCCCTTCGGCTGAGACATGATGAAATCGTGAATGCTTGCCTTCTTGCAGGCGTCCTCGATTTCCTCCATGGTCGCATCCTCCTTCGCATAACGAAGGTTCTCAAGAACGGTTCCGTTGAACAGGTATGTATCCTGCGTAACAACACCGATCTGCGAACGAAGCCATGTCAGATCCATCTCACGGACATCCACACCACCGACCGAAACCGTACCGCTGATTGCATCGTAAAGACGCGGCAGCATATTGACTACGGTCGACTTACCCGAACCGGACGGGCCGACGATTGCATACATCGAGCCGCCGGGAACCGTAAAGTTCACATCGGTCAGAAGCGGCTTATCCTCGCTGTAATAGAATTCCACATTCTGATATGTGATGTCCTTCTTCGCAAGCTCTGGCTTCTTGCCGTTCTCCGGCGAAGAGATTGTAATCGGTCTGTCAAGATAATCGAATATTCTCGTAAACAAAGCAAGGGAACGGGTGAAATCCACGCCGAGATTCAAAAGCGATTCCACCGGCCTATACAAACGGTTGATCAGGGCTACCGTTGCGGTAATCGTACCGACGCTCAAGCCGGGATCGTTGCCACGAATCAGGAAATATCCGCCGGCAAGATAGATGAGCAAGGGTCCGATCTGTGTGAACATACCCATGACTACACGGAACCAGCGTCCGCTCTGGGCTTCCCGAAGAGAAAGCTTCGTGACCTCCTCGTTCTTCTTAACAAAGCTGTCATACTCCTTCTGCTCTCTTGTGAAAAGTTTAACGAGCATGGAACCGCTGACACTCAGTGTCTCGTTGATGATCTGGTTCATCTCGTCCTGCTTCTCGTGGCTCTTGGTGACAAGCTTGAAACGGGTATTTCCCACCACACGGGAAGGAATAATCAGAAGCGGAATAACAATCATACCGATCAGTGCAAGCTTCCAGCTCATCATGAAAAGTGCGACAAGCGTGGTAACAAGCGTCGCTACATTACTTACAATGCTTGTAAGCGTTCCGCTGATAACGGAGCTGACACCGTTGATATCGGTATTCATTCGGGTGATGATATCGCCCTGCTTTTCAGAGGTGAAGAACGCATGCGGCATTCGCTGAAGATGCGAATACATCTGGTTCTTCATATCAAAGATAATGCGCTGGCTGATCCAGGCATTGATATAGCTCTCCAGTACGCCGATGATCTGGCTCACACCGACTGCGGCAAATGCTGCAAGACAAAGCTCCAACAGAAGCTTCATATTCGGATGAACAAGTGCCTCATCGACAATTCGTCCGGTGATGATGGACGGAAGCAGTCCGACCACCGCAGAAATAAGGATGGTGATGAATACGAAGACAAACTGAATCCAGTAAGGCTTCAAATAGCCAAGAATGCGAAGCAGCAAGCCCTTTGTGACATGCGGCTTGTTCGCCTTCTCTTCGTCTGTGAGATGTCCGCGCGGACCGAGTCCGCCATACATTCCTCCTGCCATAAAAATCCCTCCGACGTCATATTTTCGCGCACGAAAAATGCACATTCCCCCGAAGAATTCCTCTCTCACCACACAAAAACCTTACTATAAATAATACACGAATAAAAGGAAACATTCAACACATTTTCTTCGAAAAAGCAAGCAAAATCAGTGTTTTTGCGTAAGAAATCCTGCCACCTCACATAAAAAAGGCCCCGAATCATGCAATGCATTCTTCAGGGCCCGATTGACACCGAACGAAACCGGTTCGGCGGCACAAAAAATCAATAATTTCTAAGGGACATTCTACTCAAACTTGAAGAGAAGTGTGAGGAGTCTTCTGACGCTTCGCTCCAGGTCCTCACGCTTGAGGACGCCAACCTCCATGGCTCTTCTAAGACGATCCGGGAAGCCGGTAGGCATCTTCACATCGTTGCCGGCAAGAACCTCCTTATAGTGCTCACCACGGTTCCACCAGTCGGTCATAACCATTCCGTTAAAGCCCCACTCATCACGAAGGATGTCGGTAAGAAGCTCCTTAGACTCGGAGCAGCGACGGCCGTTAATCAGATTATAGGAGCTCATCACGCACCAGGGATCTGCTTCCTTAACAATGATTTCAAAAACCTTCAGGTAAATCTCACGAAGCGCACGCTCGGAAACAAGCGCGTCACAGTAGATTCTGTTGGTCTCCTTATTGTTGCAGGCAAAATGCTTAATCGTTGCAGCTACCTTGTTGCTCTGAATACCGCGTACCTCGGCTGCTGCCAGCTTGCCGGCAAGAAGCGGATCCTCGGAAAGATACTCAAAGTTACGTCCGCACATCGGATTCCGGTGAATATTGACTGCAGGAGCAAGCCACATGAAGATATTGCACTCCTTCACCTCAGCACCGGCTGCCGTACCGACATGGTGCATCAGCTCCTCATCCCAACTGGATGCAAGTAACGATGCGCACGGCCAGCAGGTCGCATGAACACCGCAGTACTCTCCAAGACGAAGTCCTGCAGGACCGTCCGCGGTCATAAAGGACGGAAGCCCAACCTCGGGAAGATTACCCATACCGAAGGTGTTGGCCATACCGGTATTCGGCTGTCCGCCGAGCAGGTGAATCAGCTCATCGTCTGTCAGATCGGAAATAAACTCATCAAGCGTTGCCTTGCCGCCCATCTCCGTAGGAAGCGTTACGCCGTCACGATAAGGTCTGTTGATCAGATGCTGCTCTCTTGAACGGATATAAGGAGTGTAGCCCGCATCGGCACCCTTGGCAACTCGACCGATTGCATCCTCATCGGGATCAAGCGGTTCGGAGGTAGGAAGCTTCTCCATACTGCCGTCCGCAAGAAGTCTTTCCGAAAGAGAGGTCGGTGCAAGCTTACTCGAAAGCTTCTCCACGATTGTATCCGTAGCAATCGTCAAAGTAACCGGAAGTCTTTCTGCGTCTTCTACGGAATTGCCGAGGTAGAAGCTGTATTTGCCTGCCTCAAGTACATAGGAATTCTTCGAAACCTTTCCCAGATCATCATAGCTCGCAAAGGACGAGGTCGGAACAATCAGCTCGATATGCTTACGCTCACGGGGCATAAGAAGCTCTGTCTTCGCAAAGCCGATCAGGCTGCGCTTTGCCTTTCCCAGCTTGCCCTGCGGTGCTTCAACATAAAGCTGTACGACCTCACGTCCGGGAACATTACCGGTATTGCATACAGCGAACAGAACGGAAACCTCCTTCTCGTTCACCTTCATCTCGTCACAGGTAATCTCAAAGCTTGTGTAGCTGAGACCGTAGCCGAAGGGATATACCACATGCTCCTTTGCGCCGGGCACCGTCTCAAAATAACGATAGCCTACATAAATGTCCTCATCATAAGGTGCATAGCGTCCGCTCTCGTGGAAGCGTGCGGTCGACGGATATGCATCGAGGGAGTCGGCGAAGGTATCCGGAAGCTTACCGGAAGGATTGTCTAAACCAAGCAGCAGCTCAGCCGCAGCCGTGCCGCCCTCCATACCGGGTGCCCACAGAAACATTGCCGCATCAACCTTCATCCTGCGAAGGAAGCTTAAATCCATCATACCGCCGACATTCAGAAGAACGATTACCTTCTTGAATGCCTCGCGGGTCTTAGCAAGCATCTGCTCCTCCGCATCCGTCAGGTAGAAGTCTCTCTTCGGGAAAATTCTCGCCGAAAGCTCATTCATCGGTGTTACAAGGTTCTCAAAGCTCTCGCCGTCATCCTGACCGATAATCCAGGGATTGACCTCGTCCTCATAGAAGGATACTTCGGAACGGTCCCAGCCCTCGCCGCTGAAACGGCTGATGGTTACGATTGCGGTGTCGGCATAAGCCGCAGCCTCCGAAAGAAGCTCCTCCGGCACACCGGGCTCCTCGGTCATTCCCGGTGCGATATGCTTTTCATACTGCGCATTAACCGCATCGCGATAATAATCGCAAAGGGGCTCGAAGATCGAGGTCTTACCAAGCTCCTTCAAACCGTCATAAATATTCTTTGAATACTCGCAGTATACGTCACCGCTTCCACCGCCGCCTCTAACATAGTCAAAGGTTCCTTTGCCGACAAGGGCCACCCTCGTGCCCTCCTTAAGCGGAAGTGTGTTGTTCACATTCTCAAGAAGCACCATGCCGCACTTTGCCGCATACTTAGAAAGCTCCTTGTGTTCCTTACTGCTTGTTACGTACTGTCCGTCCAATCCGACGGGAAGATTCGGACAGTATTTTGCTCTTGCCCATTTATCCATATATTACGCGCCCTCCTTTGGCAGAGTTCATTATACTACATTCTTCGCAAAGAATGTTAGCTGTTTTCATCGGGAAGTTGTACTATTCTCTATAAATACATTAACGGATCTCCCAGAGAACGGTTACACTGTCCTCCGCACGAATCTCGTCCGGCGTCATGTCAAGCGCCATGCCGTACACCCCATCGGATGCCTTGCTGCACTCGCGAAATGCCATCGGCTCCGCAACAAAGTCCCTTGCACCGAAGGAATAATCAATTGTATTCAGCGCACCAAGCGAAACGCCGGCTGCCTCCGCAAGAATCGTTGCCTTCCGCTTTGCATCCTCTACCGCAAGGCGAAGGAGCTCGTTGCGGCTTGCCTCCATATCGGCTACGGTATACTGAATGCGAAACTCCGCCTTACTGCCGCTTTTTGAAAGCGCATACAGGAGTCTTCCGAGTCGCTCATTGTCAAGCGGGAACTCAAGCTTCAGCTCATGAGTATAGCGGTAGCCCTTAAGCTTCTGACGCCAGTTGCCGTTCTTATCCTGATAGCCCTCATAGTCCGGGTCCACAACGAAGCTTGTCGTCTTAAGCTCCTCTTCCGTAAACCCGCATTCTGCTGCCACACCGCGAAGAATTCCGGTCATATCCGCAGAGGCCTGAAGCGCATCCGCGTAATCCTTCTTCGTATCCGTTGTTGTTAGCAAAAGTCTCATGGTGTCCGGCTTAACCTTCAGAAGGCCCTTACCGGTTACTTTTATTGATCTCATCTTTCATCCCTCCAAAATACATTTCATTCAAAAAAACATGCCGCAAGCGGCAAGGCTTGCCATACGGGCACAAAACCGAGAATGCCCTTTTGACATTCTCGGTATCATAGTTGGCTCACGCCATTTATTCGCACATAACAACGGAAATGTCATCCAGATAAAGGTCGGCATTGCCGTCTGTCTCCACATAGATTTCCGCAGAGTTGAGCTCCTCAGGAAGCGTTACACAAGCCTTGATCTCGTTCCACTCTCCGGGCACTACGGAAATCTCGGTAAGCTTCGTCGGAACGGCACCGTCAAGACCGATACGGGCAACCTTGTCGGTTGTCTTTACGAATACGGTTACCGAAACGGTATGACCGATATAAGGTGCGATATTCAGCTTCACGGTAGCGTCCTTCTCCTGACGGGTTACACAGAGCGAATGGCTCTTTCCGTCGCGAGATTCCTTATCGTTTACATAGAGGAACGGCAGATGGCCTGCGCCTCTGATTGCCGCAATATTGGCACGTCCCTCAAAGCTCTCGTAAAGACCGAGGAGCTTGATCTCCATATCATCCACATAAACAGCGTTGTTCTGCCCCGCAGGCTCAACCGCACTGAAGTTCAAAAACATCGCATAAACATCACTGGGAATCGTGTAGGTGCCTTCCATATATGCCCACTCGCCGTCTGCGGTCTTCGCCGTACAGATTAACGGATACTCGTTTCCGAGATCTGCGGTCAGATTGACAGCCTCTGCTGCGGATTTGACATAGCCGCTTACGCGAATCGTCTGGCCGATGAAATCGCTTACATTCAGGCTGATGCCGCACCAGTCACCGAAACGCTTCTCGTTGGCAAGCGCATACTTACCGCTGTGAACCACCTTATCGGTAAGCTCAATCTCACCGAAGCCGCGCATCTTAAAGCCAAGCTCCTCAAGCTTAACAGGCGTTCCGTCTGCCTTCGGCTCAAAGTCGAAGTGACGATCGGAAAGATCGAGAATAATCTTCTCGGGCTGTCCGAGGTCGCCGCCCTGTACCGCATAAATCAGAGCATCGTAAGCCTTCTTCGTAGAGAGGTCCGCATGATAGAGAAGCGGGTTTGCGCCACGAATCCAGGAGTTATCGTCCGTGAGACCCCAAAGCGTAACCGCCGTCAGATTATTGCCCTCACGCTTTGCCTGAAGCAAGCGCTCAAACAGGTTTCTGTAGAACAAAGCCTGATAGTATTCCGCATTGCGGTTCGTACAGGTGCACTTGACGTCAAGCTCCGTAATATGAACCTCGGAAACAAGCTTTGCGTACTCCTCAAGTGCTGCGATATACTCATCGATATTGTTGTTATCGGACAGGTGTCCCTGCATACCGATACCGTCGATCAGTCCCTCCGAAACGATGCTTCCGTGCTCGGCGGTCTCTCTTGTCAGCGCACCGATGATGGCTGCCTTCTTGTCGGCCATCCACTCGTTGTAATCGTTATAAAAAAGCTTCGGCTGAATCTTCCTAAGTCCGGCTTCGTCCTTCGGATCGATGCCGTAGCGTGCCGCATAGCGGGCAGACATCTCAAGCTCTGCGCCTCTTGCATAGAGAAATGCCCAGTAGATGAAATCATCACCGATTACCTGATACCAGTAGGAATTTCTAAGTCCGGTCTCAGTCTTGTCGGCAAGCTCGATTGCTTCGTTAACTACGTCCCACGCATAAATGGTGGTTGCATAATCGTTCGCATACATATATTCCATCAGAGAATAGATATAGCTGCGGAGTCGCTTAAGCATCGTCTCGCGGTCCACATAGCATACCGGATCAAGCTTCTCGAAGTGCTTAAGCATCGGACGCTCCTTAAGAAGCTCCGGATCGGTCGGGATGGTAACCGGGGTATAATTCTTACAGAATACCTCCTTCGGGCACTGGCTGTGCCATACAAGCACATGACCGCGCACGGGCATTCCGTTCGCCTTCGCCCAGTCAAGCAGCTCCTTTGCATTCTCATTGATGACAAAGGGAAGATAATCCTCCTTAGCCTCCGGTGCGGTAAAGCCCATATTGTACATCGGCTTTAACTCGTTACAGAAGGTCATACTGCCGAACTGCTCGGCAATCACTGCCTCCTTCGCGGGATTGCCAATCTCGTTGTTAGGATTGCGCTCATGCACTCTCTCCGCAGCAACGCCGATTTTGAAATAGTCCTTGTAGACCTCGTTAAGAATTGTTTTCTCAGCCATTCGATCTATATCCTTTCCATAAAAATTCTAATCCGCCGGGCGCCGAATAATACCGCCCGTACATTATAATCATTATAACATTTTAAAGAAAAACCCTCAACCCCTGCCCCGAAAAAGATAACATACTACAAAAGGATTCCATACTTTCAATTCTTTCGCATCAGAGAGGTTGTTTTTTGATATTTTCAATGTTATACTAACTCGGGACGCGACTCACAGAAGCGATTTTACGGAGAGGAGAATAACAGCTTGCAGGAACAGTATTCTTTTTATGAATGTATGCCGGGCGTATTCCGAATCTCACTCGGAGATTCTTCCGCCAAAGGACTTGCCGTTACGAAGGATTGGTCCTGCGAAGAACTGCCTTTGGGCTCGTCCGATTATACACTTACGGACGATGGAGGCACACTTACGCTTCGCTTTCAGGGCGAGGTACTCACCGTACTCTCCGCACCGGAATTTGAGCCCTACGAGGTTACCCGTAAGGGAGGCGGCAGCATCCTTACGAGGGACACGGTCGATGGTGTTCGCACCATGCGCACCGAAGGTAAGACACATACCGTAAGAACCGACCGTCACGCCCGCTTTTCCTTCACCGTAGACGACGCGCCGCTCTTCGGACTCGGTAGCCACGAGGAGGGCTATGCCTGTCTGAATGGCCGTACCGTGCGGCTTTATCAGGAAAATATGCGGATTGCCGTTCCCTTCTTCGTTTCCGCAAGGGGCTATGCCTGTCTCATTGACAACGCCTCTTATATGTGTTTTGACAATTCCGAGCCCTCTACCATCCGACTCTACATTGACGCCGCCGAGAATGTGACACTTTATCTTCTGACCGGCAGCTATGATCATATATGCCAAAGCTATCGGGAGCTAACCGGCCCCGCGCCGCTTCTTCCGAAATGGAGCTTCGGCTACATTCAATCAAAGGAACGCTACGTCCGTGCCTCCGAGCTTCCGGAGGTTGTTTCGGAATACCGTAAACGAAGGGTTCCGCTTGACGGAATCGTGCAGGACTGGTTCTATTGGAAGGACGGTCAATGGGGCGAGAAGGTGCTCGACCCCGCACGCTACGAAGACTTAGCCGACTGTCTCCGCCGCGTCCACGATATGGGCGCACATGCGATGATTTCCATCTGGCCGAATATGATCGGCGGCAGTAACCATCGGGAGATGGAGGAGGCCGGCTTTCTGTTACCGGACGGAAGCGTCTACAACGCTTTTTCCGAAGAGGCAAGGGCACTTTACTGGAAGCAGGCCGAGGAGGGACTTTTCCGTCACGGAATCGATGCCTGGTGGTGTGATTCCTCCGAGCCCTACGATGCTGTCTGGGGTGGCGAGGTGCGACCGGAGGCTGCCGAGTCATGCGCCCGCTCCGTTTCCGAATTCAAGAATAATATTGACGATTCCCTGATCAATGCCTACTCGCTCTTTCACTCCCGCGGCATCTACGAAAACCAGCGGAGGGTAAGCACGAAGAGAGTTCTGAACCTGACCCGTTCCGCCTTTGCGGGACAGCATCGCTACGGCACCGTCGTCTGGTCCGGCGATGTAAGCGCGTCCTGGGAGACGCTACGGCGTCAGGTACATATTCTACAGAACTACTGCTCCTCCGGTGAGGCCTACTGGAACAGCGACATCGGCGGCTTCTTCACAGCCTCCGCGCCGCTTTGGTTCCGAAAGGGCGAATACACAAATGGCTGCGAGGATCCTCTGTACCGGGAGCTCTACACGAGATGGTTGCAATTTGCCGCATTTACCCCGATGATGCGCTCCCACGGCAGTGACACACCAAGAGAAATCTGGCATTTTGGCGAAGCCGGAACGCCGTTCTACGATGCGATTGCCGAGACAATCCGGTTCCGTACCAGACTTGTACCGTACCTGTACTCTTTGAGTGCCGCCTATTCGATGTATGGAAAAGCGATGATCAAGCCTCTGGCGCTTTCGTACCCCGGTGTTACGCACCATAAGGCGTACGAGGAGTTTATGCTTGGTGATCTGTTAGTATGCCCGGTAACAAAGCCCGGTATCACCTCGATGGAGATCTTCCTGCCGGAGGGACTCTGGTACGATTTATACAGCGGCCGTTGCCTGCAGGGCGGTTTACATACCGTTTCTGTCACGCTTCAGACGATTCCCGTCTTCGCGCGTGCCGGTGCGATCATCCCGACCGTCCGGACCATGCAGTACACGGACGAGGTTCCGAATGCCCCCTACGAGGTGTATGTTTATGACGGCGCCGACGGTGATTTTCTCTTATATGATGACGCCGGTGACGGATATGATTATGAAAACGGCGCCTGCTGCCTGTCAAAGCTTCACTACGACAGCGGACGAAAGAAGATCACGGTAGCGAAGCAGGGAGACCGCTCCTTCGCGCACGAGCTTCGCCTGCACATCATTTCCGGCGAATATAAAGTCAGTGATCAAAAGAAATCCATATAAAGGACAAAGGATATGAAGTTATTTCAAAAAGACATGCCATTTTACAAACGCGTTCTGATTCTTGCATTGCCGATTGCCCTGCAGAGCCTTCTGACGGTCGGCGTAAATATGCTTGATACCATCATGCTCGGAAGAATCGGAAGCAGCCTTGCGCCGACCATCGGTGAGGAGGCCTCCAAGATTGTCAGCAGTAACTCGGTGTCGGCGGCCGCATTTGCCAACTCCTTCATCAGCATCTATCACATTCTCTGCATGGGACTCGGTATGGGTGCTTCCGTGCTTGTATCCCGTTACTGGGGTATGAAGCAGAAGGGCGACGAGCTCGATCCCGTAACCGGTAACGGCAAGGCCGAACACGCCTTGAGACAGACCATAAGCCTGATGCTTCGCCTGACAATCGGTCTCGCGCTCATCTTCGCCGTTATCACGTTGGCAATGCCCGAGTCCATTATGAAGTCCTACGTCAACCTTAAGGATTCACAGGCCTCGGATATTATTGCCCGCGGTTCCGGCTATCTGCGCTATTCCGTTGTAACATATTTCTTCCTCGGCACATCGCTTACAACCACAATCGTGCTTCGAAGCGTCGGACAGGCACTTTATCCCCTGTTCGTTTCCATCGGCGCACTTTTTGTAAACCTGATTGCGAACTATATGCTCATCTTCGGCAAATGGGGCGCGCCCCGTATGGAGGTCGAGGGTGCCGCACTTGCAACACTGATTGCAAGAATATTCGAAGCTTCCTGCATCCTCTTCTATCTCTTCGTTGTGGATAAGAAGATTGCCTTCCGCATCAGACACATGTTTATGTCCTGCATAAGCCTGATCGGGGAATACATCCGTATCTGTATTCCGGTACTCATCAGCGACGGTCTGCTTGCTTTCGGTAATAACACATTTGCCATGATTATCGGTAAGCTCGGCTTCGGCGCTGCGAACTCGGTAACCGCCGTAACCCAGCAGATGAGTACGGTCGGTATTCAGGGTGTCAGCCAGGCCGGTGCAATCGTGACGGGTCAGACGCTCGGAACCGGCGACCGCGAGAAGACAATGCGTCAGGGCTGGATGTTCTTTGGTCTCGGACTTGCACTCGGTGCGATTTCGGCACTTTTCATCTTCAGCTTCCGCTCGCTGATTCTTTCCGGCTACGATATTACCGCTTCCGATAAGGAAATTGCCAATCATCTGATGGATGCCATCAGCCTGATCATCATCTTCCAGGCTGCCAACAGTATTATGACCAAGGGCGTGCTCCGCGGCGGCGGCGACACGAAGATGCTGATGCTGATGGACAATATCTACCTCTGGGCGATTGCTCTTCCGCTCGGTGCGGTAGCAGGCTTTGTTCTGAAGCTTTCACCCTTCTTCGTATACATCTGTCTGAAGTCCGACCAGATTATCAAGACAGTCTGGTGCTATTTCCGTCTTAAGAGTGAGCGCTGGATTAAGAAGATTTCCACCGGCCGATAGACCGGACTTACTTATGATTACTACCGATTACGGTATTAATAAACTATATTTGTTTGGAGGTTTTTTATGGCTAAGAAAGCAACCATTACGGTTCATCCCAGGTTTGAAATCGGGGAAATTTCAAACCGCCTGTTCTCGGCATTTCTTGAGCCGATCGGAACCATGGTCAACGGCACGATGTTCAATCCGAAGCATCCGACCGCCGATGAGCAGGGCTTTCGTACCGACGTCATCAATGCTTTGAAGAGTACCGGTCTCCCGGCTGTTCGTCTTCCCGGCGGCAACTTTGTTTCCGCTTGGCAGTGGAAGGATTCCATCGGCCCGAAGTCGGAAAGAAAGGTTCACCTTGATCCCGCCTGGTATCAGTACATCACCAACGAGGTTGGTCACGATGAGTACCTGCAGTGGGCTGAGAAGATTGGGACTGAACCTTTGTACACCGTCAACCTTGGTATCGGCAGAACCCAGGATGCACTTGACCTTCTGGAATATACCAATCACGAGGGCGGCACCTACTGGTCCGACCTTCGCCGCAAGAATGGCCACGAGAAGCCCTACGGCGTTAAGACCTGGTATCTCGGAAACGAGATGGACGGCCCTTGGCAGCTTGGCTCGTGGGACAAGGATCCCTTCGGCTACGGTGTAATGTGTAACGAAACCGGTAAGGCAATGAAGTGGATTGATCCGACGATTGAGCTCGGCGTATGTGGCTCCTCCGCACCGTTCATGGAGCATTTTCCGGAGTGGGACGAGAAGGTTCTTGACGTATGCTACGATGCAGTTGATTACCTGTCCGTACACCACTATCACAGCGCACCTCCCGGAGACGTTCTCTCTCTTCTCGGCGGCGCAGAATACTACGAGGACTTCATCAACACGGAAATCGCAATGTGCGACTTCGTGCAGTCCAAGCATCGCTCCCCGAAGAAGATTATGATTTCCTTCGACGAGTACGGCGGAATGATTCGTCCGAACAGCCCGTTAAATCCCGGCTGGGGACGCTACAATATGACAAGAAGCCACTATCGCTTCGACCCGAACCGCAAATACATTCTCCACGACCCGGACAAGATGCCCGATCGTCAGTGGCCCGGCGGAGACCGCATCCATATGCTTTCCATGGCTTCGATTCAGCTCGCCTTCCTTCGTCACGCAGACCGCGTGAAGATTGGCTGCATGACCGGCGGCCTCGGCGCACTTTGCTCCTCTAACCATGACAATGTATGGCGTTCCGCTTCCCACTACGCATTCATGTCCCTTCTCAATTATGCAAAGGGCACTTCCATGCAGGTAAGCGTGGACAGTGAAACCTTTGACATCCCCGGCTATGCGATTGATGACACCTCGCAATACACCGGTAAGGAAGGCCTCAACTATATCGACAGCGCCTGTGCATGGGATAAGGCCAATGACCGTCTCGCCATCTTCGTAATCAACCGTAACGAAACCGATGATTACGCGCTCGAGCTTGACGTTAAGGGCTTCACCGGCTACAAGAGCTGCACGCACCTTGAGATTGCCACCGAGGATCCGGATGCCAAGAGCAGCTTTGGAAACGATGAGCTCTTCACACCGAAGGCCAACAAGGAAGCTGCCATCAAGGCAGGCGTTCTGAAGACACATGTAAAACCGTTGTCCTTCAACGTCATTCTGGTAGAGAAATAATCGTGGGCTGATTCCACAGAACTAAAAAACCACCCTTTCAACAGTGTCGGGACTTAACCGTTCAACCGGTAGGCCCGAACACCGAAAGGGTGGTTTTTATATGCTTTTACGTTTTAGGGATTTCCGATCTGCATACGCTTCCTTCAGATCCCATCGGTTCTATAAAAGATGCCGCTCCATACTCTGTGCAACCGCTTCAGAGCCTTCCTCCATATTGCTAAGGTAAGTGATTACAAGGCCTCTCTCCGGGAAGCAGAAACATTTCTGGCCCCATTTGCCGCTCAGGCGAAAGCCGCCGGCTGGCAGTCCCCAGATAAAATAACCGTAGTGTCCTTCCCGAACAAGGAGGTGTCCGGAAGTGGCGAGTCGAATATATTCCTCCGACAGGATGCGCTTTCCGTTATACACGCCGCCGTTACAAAGCATCAACCCGAAACGGCTGAAATCATGCACGGAAAGCTTCAGCTTGCTGGCACCGTAGAAGTATCCCTCCGGGCAGCGGCCGTACGTATAGTTTGCAATGCCGAGAGGCTTAAACAGTTCCTCCTCGATAAATGCGCCAAGGTCCCTTCCCAGTATTTCGGTAAGCGCCACACCGATCAGGTAGGCGTTAATGTTGTTATAATTGAAAACAACTGCCGAAGGATTCGTAATCAAACAAGCAAGGCTGAAATCCAGATAGCTGTCCCCCTCCGGTCGAAAGGGAAAGCCGTCAACCGACATCGTCAGAAGACGCTCCACGGTAATCTCCGCAAAGCGTTCCCGCTGCTCGGCAGACATCCTCCCAAGCCTTGCCTTCGGCATATAGGTAAGAATCGGCGCGTGCAAATCGAGCATTCCGCGATCGTACAGAATACCGCAAGCGCAGGAAACAACTGCCTTGGTTGCAGAATATAAATCATAAATATTGTCACAGGTATCGCCAAAGCTATTGAGCAGCACTCCGTTCTCATAAACCTCCGCGCCGTGCACCGCCCAGCCATTGTCTGATATGTCTTTGACAAATGCTTCAAAATCCATCATATCCGTGTCACATCTCCCCTCGCAGACCGCCTCTGCAGCCCAACAGCCGCGCCGGCATAACCTACAGAAGCTTATCTAACTCGCAAAGCTCCTCCGCCGTAGTTGACCACGAGGTCGCAAAGCGCACAACCGTATGCTCCGAATCGTACTGCTCCCACACCTCACAGGCCACAAGCGAAGAAAGCGCCTCAAGCTTGTCGTTCGAAAGGATAACAAACTGCTGATTGGTCGGTGAATCGATGAAAAGCCGATAGCCCTTGGCGGCGAACATAGCCTTCAAGCGTGCTGCCAATGTAAGCGCATGCGCGCCGATCTGGTCGTATAAGCCGTTTGAAAAGAGCGCATCAAACTGGATTCCAAGCACTCTTCCCTTTGCCAGGAGACCGCCGTGCTGCTTCATACGGGTAGTAAAATGCTTCGGTGCGTTGTGCTTTGTAAATACAACCGCTTCACCGCAAAGCGCGCCGCATTTGGTTCCGCCGATGTAGAACACATCCGCAAGCCTTGCAATATCGGGAAGCGTCACATCATTGCCCATTCCCGAAAGACCATATGCAAGGCGGGCGCCGTCAATATACAGAGGCATTTCATAGCTTCTGCAGACCGCAGCGATTGCCTCAAGCTCGGAAAGGCTGTAAAGCGTACCGTATTCCGTCGGAAACGAGATATAAACCATTCCCGGAAATACCATATGCTCGTGGCTTCCGTCCGCATAGAAGCCCGCACAAAGCTTTGCCACAGAGTCAGCACTGAGCTTTCCTTCTCTGCTTTCCACACTGAGTACCTTGTGCCCGCTGAACTCGATTGCGCCGGCCTCATGAACATTGACATGTCCGGTCGAAGCAGCAATCACACCCTCGTAGGGCTGAAGCATCGTATCGATCACAATCTGGTTCGTCTGCGTCCCTCCGACTAAGAAGAACACCTCTGCATCGGGGCAGGCACAGGCCGCGCGAATCTTCTCGGCCGCACTGTCACAGTAACGATCGCTTCCGTAGCCGGGAAGCGTCTCCAGGTTGGTCTCATTCAGCCGTTTCAAAACCTCGGGATGCGCTCCCGCAATATAATCACTTGTAAAACAAAGCATCGTTCTCTCTCCTTCACTGTCTTCTGACATATTCACCCGTCATGACCTCATGCTTGTAGGCCTCCATGTTTGGCATATCCGGATACTCGTCCGCAAGCGCCGCAGCCCTCCGGTTATCGTAGGGGATGCTAAGAATCTGAATCCGAATCGTCCCCGGTTCCGTGCTCCCAAGCTCTCCTTCAATGAGCGCCGCATGTACCTTGGGAACCCCAAGATTATTGCCGACGCTTCCGCAATTCACGACATATCCTTTGCTGCTCTCGCGCACGTATGGCATATGGCAGTCCCCGCACACATAGCCGCCGTAGGTACGGTTACTTACCTTTGAAACAAAGCCTTCCTCCATCTCGGCAAAGCTGTCGTAGGCCTGATACAACCTGTCGCCCGGTCTGCCGTGCACCAGTCGAAACCACACTCCGCTGATCAGCACCTCATCCTCAAGCGCCAGGCTATTAAGCCAGGCAAGACGTTCGGGACCGATCTGCGGTGCATAGAATAGCTCATCCATGGAAGTTACCCGCGTGATACTCTTACATACGGAATCGTCCCAGTTACCTTTTATGGCGTGCCGGCACACTCTTTGCACCCAGTCGACTGCCTTATGGCTCTCCGGTCCTTTGCCGACCGCATCACCGAGGAAATAAATATCATCCGGTTTCAGCCTTTCGATTTCTGCTTCCAACGCTTCCGCCGCAGGCATATTGCCGTGTATATCCGAGCAAAACAGTACCTTACTCATCCTTTTCTCCACCTTCCTGACACTGAAAAATGAAATGCTCCGGCTCCTTCAAAGCGCCGGAACATATACGGGCGGCAGCCACGATGACTGTCGCCCCTATAATCACTCGGTCTGATTACCAGACCTTCTTTTTTAAGCTGTCCGCGGAAACGAAGGGACCGGGTACGGTACGAAGTCCTCTCGCATCGCCGAAATAATCTCTGTCGAAGGTAATTGCCGAGCCGTCCGGATTCTCGAAACGCTGCTCAGGCTGGAATGCCTTGCCAAGAATATCACTGGTAATAATTCCTGCGGTGTAGTCCTTGATGATGTCGTAAACGTTGGTCTCAAGCATGTACTGACCATCCTTTTCGACAAGCTCAACCTGAATCTCCTGCGCATCGTCGAAGAAGTAGTTTGTCTCCTTCTTCCACTGCTTTGCACCGCCGAGATAAGCGTTGCCGCCGGCCCAAACCGGAAGATGCTCTCTCTCGTGCCACTGTGCAAGCTTGCCCATATCCGGTCTTGCAACATCCAGATCAAAGTGCGGAATCCACTCCTCGTAGGTCGGATACTCGTCAAACTGCCAGGTTCCGACAAGCGAATCCTTCTCCTTCTTCTCGCCGGTCTCCTTGTCAACGATGATCGGCCATTTTTGGACGAAAATGTTGTTGTAGAAGCGGTCATCACCGTGAAGAATCGTCATAAAGCCCGCAACCTCTGTCCGGTGACGGATATGATAAGGCGTATAACGTTCTCCGGTTCCGGCACCGACATTGAGAAATGCACCAAGAATCAGATTATGTACCATCGCAACACTCTCGGTAGCAATCATCAGCGATGCCTTTGAGAGCATGATGTTATTGTCGATCAGGGTCGGACCGTGACCAACCTCAACGAAGATATCCTGGCTGCCCATACCGCCCTCGGCCCAGGTGCAGAAATCCGGGCGATAGTTGTCATGCAGGAGGTTCTGGCTGATGCGGGTGCCCTGTGCCTCCCAGTCACACCAGATACCCATCGTGGAATGATGGATGTGGTTACGGCGGATTACTACGTCGATTGCAGCGTGAAGCTTGATACCGGAAATCTCAGCACCGCCAAGCTGCTGCATATTGTTGATATGGTGAATGTGATTGTCTTCAATCAGGGAAAATACGGCGCCCATACGTCCTACGATACCGGTCTGCTCACAATGATGGATGTGGCAGCGACGTACGATGTGGGAACCAACCTTCTCCTTCAGCCAGCCATGATACTGACCGCGGCATACGGCATCACGCTCCATCTGCGTGGGGCTCTTCATATGCTTCTTTGTGAAGTAGTGGTCATTCTCTGCGTCATAGTACTTACCGAGGGAGATACCGCAGCATTTGCTGTTGGAAACCTCACAATCCTCGATGATCCAGCCCTTGCTCCAGTGCGGGCCAACCATGCCGTCCTGGAAGGCTGCCGGAGGCGCCCAGGTCGTTGCAGCCTTTGTGAAAACAAAGCCGCTTACGGTGATGTAGCCTCTGCCGGTGTTGCTCGGGAAGAAGCAACGGCGACGAACGTTGATTTCGACATTTTCCTTATTCGGGTCATAGCCCTGGAAATTCGCGTACAAAACGGTCTCACCGTTATCCTGCTCGGTGTACCATTTGTAGATTGATTTGTCCGGGTCCCAGGAAGGCGTGTAGACCTTTCCCTCGATACATTCCTCTAAGGACTCCGTCTCGTAAAGCATAACATCGTTCAGATATACCGCACCGGTGTGTCTCACTGCCGGAGCAAAATACCAGTCGCCGTAAACCTCGGTCGTGTACGGATTGTAATCCCCGAAGATACCGTTGTCCACACGGACGGTCCAGACATTCTCATAATCCTGATACCGTGTCCAGCCGGACAGCTTTTCGGCGCCGGTTACAACCGCCCCAAGCGGCTCCTCCGAACGATATACGATTCTTGCATCCTTCGTACCGCCACGGAACGGATTCACGTACTCACGATATACACCCTTTGCAACGATTACCTCGTCGCCGGGCATTGCAACTCTTGCGGCATCACTGATGCGCTTAAACGGCCGGTTCTTACTTCCATCCCCCTCACAGGCAGCTGCCTGATTAACATAATACAGCATACAAGTACCTTCCTTTCTTGTCATGCTTTTGCGAAGCAAAAGGATGACCTACGTACACGCTTACTCGCGGAGCGAGTATTCATTCAGCGTGTGCTCCTTTGTCATGCTTTTGCGAAGCAAAAGGATGATTCCTTCGTCATGCTTTTGCGTAGCAAAAGGATGATTCCTTTGTCATGCTTTTGCATAGCAAAAGGATGATTCCTTTGTCATGCTTTTGCGAAGCAAAAGGATGATTCTATCTTGCAACACCGAAACCTCCTACGACGTCCCGATTGTGTTGTTCCAAATATAAGCACAAGCGCTATGGCCCCACCTGCCGGCATGTGTTTCTTTACATATAGTAGTCAACGTAATTCGAATCATCGTCCTTTTTCTTACGCTTCTCGTAGAGTGATTCGAGCTCTCCGAGCTGAAGCTTTCTCGCATTTTCCTTCAGGCTGACCCACATCGAATACAGCGCAATGAGCATCAAAAAGCCCTCGATGTACCACGAAAAGCGATCAACACCATGGAAGCCGTACAGTCTCGCAAAGCGAGAGAAGAAGCCGGCGAACAGCGAAACCATCATCAGAAGTGCCGCTACGTCAGTCTCTCGATGCGTCGTACGCAGGTCGGTACGCTCAATCCATTCGATCATCACATAATATACTGCAAGAAGCGGAAGAATGATATCCACCAGATGAATGATATATTCCGCGCCGTAGCAGCGAACGCCGTTTGTATAAAGCGGCAGGATACGCATCGCAACGATGCAGCCGGCCGACGCGATGCTAAGCAGAAAGCCAAGAATCGAATCCCTGAGATGCGTTTTGGATAGCTTCGTCATCTTGCCGATATGACGCGAGATTCGCTTACCGTCCTGCTCCTCAATAACAAGCGGGCGAACGCCGGGACCGCCGGTAACCACAAGCCACGCGAGGATCAAAAGCCCCGGGATATCGGTAACCAGATCAATCCGCATATGGTCTCCGACCACCTCATTCATCACAAAGCTCTGCGTCACTCTGCCGTAGTCCTCGTCGAATATATACTCCGGATACTTGATATCCGTCACGAATCCGACATCGATCCACAGAAGCAGAAGCGCTACAACCATTAACCAAAATCGTCTCATCTTCGTCTCCTTTAATGTCCGTATTTCATACGTATTAAGATACACTTATCATTATATACCGGCTCATCGCTTCCGATTCCGATGAAGTCATCTCCGAACATGTCAAACAGGTTCGAGGTCATCGTAAACTCCGGAAGCATACCGATCAGCTTCTCACCGTCGCACAGATATGCTCTCTGCACAGGCATCACATAATCACCCTTCTCGTTAAAGCCGCCGCCATCGTAGTAAAGCGGCACAACGGAAAGTCTGCCCTGAAGAAGCTCCTTCGTAGTCTTCTCGGAACGCTCGATGTATCCGGAGAAATTCCCGTTCGTCGGAATATCGGCAAATACTCTTCCGGCCGTTGCAGTATGCTCGATGCCGTAGCGCTCTGCGGTTGCCTTGTCGGCATATGCCCGCACAACCACACCTTTGTCGATAAATACCTGCCTGTCGCCCTCCATCACAACACCCTCGCCGTCAAAGAAAGGCGTAGCCCAGGTCGTCAGATCGGAGCGGTCATTATAAAGCGTCAGCTTCTCGGAGAATACCTTCTCACCGATTCTGCCGGAAAGAAGCGATGTGCCGCGCGCCATATTCTCTCCCTCGAGCTGGTTTACGAGCTTTCCGATGAAGCCGTATACAGGCATCTGAATAATCAGTTCCTCCGGAAGCTCCGCTTTCTTTACAAAAGCCGAAAGATAATTCTCGGCCGTTCTGTACGCCTTTTCCTTTTCAAGCCTGCGGAAGCCGTAGGAGAAGGAGCCGTCCATCAGATCCTTACTGTCCTTATGCTTGAATATGATATCCATGCCGTAGGTGCAATCTCTGTTTCGATAGGAAAGCCCGGCGTCGTTATACATTCCGGACTCCTCGCGACTGCTGTGAAGACTGCCGCTTAAGGTAAAGTCCGGATACTTCTCGTGGAGTGTTGTAATCAATTCCCGACCGAAGTCAAGAAGCTCTCT
Organism: Lachnospiraceae bacterium; assembly: GCA_024404675.1. Lineage (GTDB taxonomy): Bacteria > Bacillota > Clostridia > Lachnospirales > Lachnospiraceae > ISDg. The sequence continues at coordinate 28,046 of JAKSPO010000009.1, read as the reverse complement.
GTCGCTCATCTCCTGCTCGGACTTGTCACGCTCGCGCACACCGGTCTCCGGTGCGTATTTGTACGGGCGCTTCCGCTTCAGATTCTCGGTAGCGAGGCGATAGCCCTCCTCGTCCGTCATCTCCCCTTCCTGATAGTGTACACCGAGATAGCCGTCCCTTTGTACACGGAAGGAGTAGGATATTTCTGTATTCTTGGCAAATGTCTCGATGGCGTTCTCCTGAAAACGCACCTGCGCGGATACGCATCGATAGGTATATTTCTCTTTCATGGCTCCCCCTAGTTAACGGATAATTTCTTCACACGAATCGTCGGTCCGCCCATCGAAACGTTCACGGACTGACCGTTCTTCCCACACACGCCCTCGTTGATAATCCGAAGGTCATTTCCGACTGCATCCACATCGAACAGCGCTTCAAAAACACTGCCGGTAACAACATTGACGCGAAGCGGCTCACAAAGCTTTCCGTCGCGAATTCTATAACAGCAGTTCGGCTGAAGCGTGAAGGTTGCGGAACCGGTTCCGTAGTTTACACCGTAGATATACACGCCGTCCTGAACGCCTGCGATAATATCCTCGGGATCGCTTTCGCCCGCTGCCATAATCGTATTGGTCATACGCACTACCGGCGAAAAATAATAGCTCTGGGCTCTTGCATTGCCGGTAATCGTCTCACCGAGCACCGCTGCGGAATGGCTGTCGTGAAGCCGTCCCGTCAGAACACCCTTCGTAATCAGATCCGTTCTTACCGCACGGTTGCCTTCATCGTCATAAGGCACATAGCCGCTATACGGAAGGGCGCCGTCATCACTGATGGATACAAGCTCGCTGCCGACCTTCTTTCCAAGAATCCACTCCTCGCGAAGGGTCTTATCGTTCAGCATAAAGTCGGACTCACTCTTGTGACCGAAGCTCTCGTGTGTAAACATCGCCGTAACACTCGGTGCGAGTACGCAGGTGTAGTCACCGGGCTTAACATCGACAGCCTCCTTAGCGTAGCGAAGATAACGCTCCCGCTCCGCTAAAATCTCCTCTTCATGTCCCTTAAGCTCCGCAAAGCTTGTAACGGAATAGCCCTTAGCCGCTCCGGTGGTAATACCGTCAATCAGAATGCCGGACACATGGAAAAACAAAGCCGACTGCTGATCCTGACAGATTGCTGCACCCTTACTCGAATAGTATTCCTTCTTCAGATTCTCGAGATTAAGTATAGCACGATAGGACGCAACCTCGGGAATCGGATTGTCTTCACAAACCTTAACATAGTCCCAGACTAGCTTCTCTCGCTCTTCCTCGGAAACCTTTCTTAAACTGTCCTCCCCCTGATAACGAAGCACGGTATCCCGGCAATCGCCGAAATTGCGCACCGTCGGATGCTCATAGATCTCAGGATTGGGTGTTGCGAGTGCCGCAAGACCGTCAATCTCCTTCTGGATATCCTCCATTGCGTTCGTCACACTCGTGTACCACATCTGCCCGTCATATACACGAACAATTGCACCGGTGGTCTCGGTCTCAAGGTTCCGCATGACCTCTCCGTTCTGCACAACATAAACCGCCGTCCAGCGATTTTCGATTCTGACCTCCGTGAACAGATTCACGGGGTATTGATACTCTCTTTCCATTTCGTTCTCCCCCGAAAAGCATTTTATCTATTATACCATGAAAGGACTGTAAATGCAACTTTCTTCCCGCCGTCATGTGCGTAAAATTGCAGTTTTATTTTCCATCAAAATCTGCACTATGGAAGCAAAAAACGGACCAACGATTCAGTCACCCAAACCATCGGTCCGTCTTAGAAATGCTAATTAAGCCATTTATTGTCCTGAAAATCCGAAGTCCCTCAAGCTTATTCCGTAAAGCCTGCGAAATCCTTAAGCTGTGCTGCGCCGTAGAAGGCGGGCTTCTTCATGAAAGCAGAATTATAAAGAAGCGGGCTTGCCGACTTTCTCCAGGACTGTCCGTCGGACACACCCCAGAAGGTAAGCGCATCGATATTCAGCTTTCCGGAATCCTTTCTCTCAAGAATGCCGTTAATCAGGTTGTAGTAATAACGACCCTGCTCCGCAAGCGTCTCCTCATTGGCTCTCTTCTCATGCTGCCATGCACCAAGAGATACATCAAGCTCGGTGATTTCAACCGTAATGCCAAGCTCGGCAAGGGCATCAACAGTCTTAAAGTAGGTCGTAAGATTATCCTCTGTATAGAGGTGTGCCTGGAAACCGATACCGTCAATCAGGGAGTTCCCATCCTCGTCCACAAGGGACTTCACAAGGTCCACAAGTGCCTGCGTCTTGAACTGCTCATTGTAGTCGTTATAGAACAGAGCAATGTTCTCGGGAGCGTAACGGTTGGCCGTGATAAATGCCTGCAGGATGAAGTCATCACCGATTGTAGCATACCAGTTGTTCATCTGCATACGAAGCTTTCCATCCTCCATGATTGCTTCGTTTACAACATCGTAAGCATAGATGATATCGGAATATCCCTGTTCCTCAAGCATCGAAAATACCTGCTTCATGTAGCTGTCAAGACGTGCAAGCATAACCTCTCGGCTTACAAGCTCCTTCGACTGATCAAAATCCTCATAGAAGATCCACGCAGGGGTCTGGCTGTACCATACAAGTGTATGACCGCGAACAGCCATCTCGTTCTCCTTGGCCCAGTCAAGCATCTGCACCATATCGGTATTGAATTCTACAACCAGGTCACCGGCCTCAATACTCTTCTCTTTGTTGAAGATGTAATCAGGCTTCATGGAGTTCTCCATGGTAACACTGCTGTACTGCTCAACAATCAGCTCACTCATCAGCTTATTGTTGATCATCTGTGTGGTAAGACAGGTACCAACCTTCATTCCGTGCTCCGCAAAAAGCTCACGAAGATACACCTCCGGAGGGGTCGGAACAGGACTGGGGGTAGGGGTCGCCGTAGGTGCCTCGGTTGCCGTCGGGGTTGCTTCTACGGTCGGTGTCACGGTCGACGTATTGTCCTTCTTGCCGCAACCGATGATACCGCACATAAGCACCAGAAGCGCCGTGCACAAAATCAGCGTTTTCTTCATAAATCAATCTCCTTCACGTAAACATATTATACAAACCCGCGTGAAAGCGGGAAATGCAACGTTAGTGGCAGGGAGTAACCTCCGAATCCTGCATCTGTACCTCAAAGTAAAGGTATACCCCTTCACTGTCCTGCATTACAGCAAGATATTCCACAAAATACTTCTGCTGAATCGGAAGCTTTTTCGTGGACATTCTCACATACTCCTTCTGAAAAGCCTGAATCTCCTTCGCGGTGAAAAGCTCCTTGTTCGGGGATGCCTTCCAGTACTTAGCTTCTGCTTCGGGCTTCCAGCCGTCTCTGTCAAGCTGCATCTCAAGGTCTTCCCAGGTACCCTTTGAGAGATTCACACGAATGATGTAGGTATCGTCCGTATCCGTCAGCTTCTTAGCAATCTTGTAGCCATCGAAGAGCGCCTTCTTCTGATTGTAGGCAATCTTCGGCATAATGCCGGAAAGAATTGCAATCACGATAGCGGCAAGAACCGCAAGTGTCAAAAGTGTTTTTAAAGTCTTCATACTTCTTCCAGCGAGTGCCTATGCACTCCGTACTCCTTTCGATTTTTTCATCTATAATCATCTCCTCTGTCACAAAAGGCCACTCCGAAGCGTCCCTTCGTAACATATGGATTATAGCATTGTCCGAAGGAAAATACAAGCCACTCTTCCGATTCTCACGAATTAGCGAGAAAGTCCTGAGCCTATCAAACGAAAAAGGCCGTGAAATGGATGCCCATTCTCACGACCCTACTTTAATACAAATTGTCTCTTAGGGAATCAGTCCCCCGTAATATTCACCCGATAAGAGAAGGCACCTAGCTCTCAAACGGTCTTACACGAAGCGTAGCGCCGATTGACTCGCAGATCCGACCGGCCTCCTCCTGCTCAGCAGGCGTGGTAACCTGATCGACTACCGTCATCACAACATTCGGCACATAAAGCGTACACTGCTTCGTAAAATCAAGCATTGCCTGCCAGGAACCGATGCCGAATTTTGCACGCGTCAGCTTGAGATAATCCTCCGCATTGTTCGCATTCAAACTAACGGAAACAGTATCGATAAGTCCCGCAAGAAGCGGTGCGGTAGCCTTTTCGTAAATCAGATCGGAAAGTCCGTTCGTATTCAATCGAATCGGAATATTGTAACGCTCCTTCACCCAGGCAGCCACCTGCAAGAGCTCATAAAGGCGTTCCGTCGGCTCACCGTAGCCGCAGAATACAATCTCATCCTTTTCAGCGAGCTTCCACTGCGCAAGGCTTTCGCAGACCTCCTCCACCGAAGGCTCTCTTTCAAGCCAGAGAGAATCGGAGCCGAACACACCCGGGTTATTCTGTCTTAAGCAGAAGGTGCAGGCGCATGGGCAGCGGTTGGTCATATTCACATAAATACCGTTCTTCACGGGATAAGTAATTGTCATCGTAATATTCTCCGTCAGATCTTATCGTAATAATCAGAGCCAAGCTTCCATAGACACGGCTCAATTGCAAGTCCGTCTGTAAGCGGAAGACCGAGCCTCAGCGACTCGCGGATTGCATCCGAGATAAATGCAGCCGCCTTTCGAACTGCCTTCGCAAACGGTACCCCGTTCACAACATCCGCAGTAATGATTCCGCAGAACACATCACCGGAGCCGGAACGATAGCCGCCGATCTTCTCTGTCCACAGAATCGACGCTTCCTTACCGCTCTCCCAGATGTAATTACCAAGGCTATGCTCGTTACTGATTCCGGATATTACAATCTTCGTCGGGCCGAGCGCGGAAAGCGCACTGCATATCTTATATAGCTCCTCTTCAGAGAAATGCTCCTTATAAGGAGTCTTCGTAAGAATACACGCCTCTGTCAGATTCGGCAGAAGCACATCCGCATACGGCACAAGCTCATGCATTCTGTCTGCAAGCTTCTCCGAATAGGAAGGATACAGCCGCCCGTAGTCTCCCATTACCGGGTCTACCACTACGATGGTCTGCTCCGTCTTAAAATCCTTCAAAAACTGCTTCACCAGTTCGATCTGCTCTTCAGAACCGAGGAAGCCCGTCGAGATACCCTCGAAGCGAAGATCAAGTTTCTTCCACTCCGCAACATACTCTCCGATGTGCGGTGTATAATCCACACGAAAGAAGCTCGGAAAGCCGGTATGATTGGAGAAAATTGCCGTCGGAACCGGGCAGCACTGAATTCCCATAACGGATATGATCGGCTGCTCCACAGCGATGGAGCAACGTCCGAAGCCGCTGAAATCATTGATCAGCGCAACCTTCTTCTGCAAATTGTGATTCACAGTCTCCATAGACTTTCTTCACTCCTTCATCTGACATCCTACAGTCTGCCGATACGCTTCACCGGCTCGGAAAGCGCGGCGATAATTACGAGGTTGGCAGCATACTCAAGTAAAAGCCCGGGGAACTGCGCGATTCCCGCAGCCAGACCACCGTAGAGAAATGCACCGGTCAGCGTGTAACCAAAAAGCGGAATCAGCGTAGAAACCGCTGCCGCAATAATAACCGAAAGCTTTCTGCCCTTAAGCTTCTTAAGCAGAAAGAAGAACAGAAGCGGGAAAGCCGCTTTAATCAAAACGGTCGGAATCGTATAAACCGGATATGTCAGAAGATCGGCAAGTCCGGAACCAAGGCTTGATGCCACTATAGCATACGGATGTCTGAAAAACAAGCAAAACAGAATGATCACACTGTTGCCGACATTGAAATATCCGAGCGGAATCGGAACCTGTATATATGTTGTCACAACGAAAACGGCTGCCATCATCAATGCGCCGATACTTAAAGACTTCACTTTGCTATTCATTGGATTGTACCTCCTCTTCAATTAGAACACAATCTGTTCTACTTTTGTAGAACGATTATTCTTCTATCACTTCGTCGGAAAATTCCCATCGTCCGAGATGTCTCGAATAAAGCATTTTTGTGTATGATACTCTTATTCGGATAAAAAGTCAAGCGCCGGTTGCCCCGACGCTTGTACTTATATTTTTTTGAAATTGCCGTTCTGCAGATTATCAGTCTGCAAAAAGCGGTGTGGAAAGATATCGGTCTCCGGTATCCGGAAGAAGCGCAACAATCGTCTTGCCTGCATTCTCGGGACGCTTCGCAACCTGAATGGCTGCCCACAAAGAAGCACCGGAGGAGATGCCGACCAGTACGCCCTCCTTACGACCGAGAAGCTTGCCGGTTGCAAAAGCATCTTCATTCTCAACCGGAATGATTTCGTCGTAAATCGAGGTGTTCAGAACATCCGGCACAAAGCCTGCGCCGATACCCTGAATCTTATGTGCGCCGGAAACGCCTTTAGAAAGAACCGGAGAGCCTGCAGGCTCAACAGCAATAACTTTTACATTCGGATTCTTGGACTTCAGATATTCGCCGACACCGGTAATCGTTCCGCCGGTACCAACGCCTGCTACAAAGATGTCAACCTCGCCGTCGGTATCCTGCCAGATCTCGGGACCGGTCGTAAGAAGATGTGCCTTCGGATTGGCCGGATTCACAAACTGACCGGGGATAAAGCTGTTCTCAATCTCTGCCGCCAGCTCCTCTGCCTTTGCAATCGCACCCTTCATGCCCTTAGCGCCCTCGGTAAGCACGATTTCTGCACCGTATGCCTTAATCAGCTGTCTTCTCTCAATGCTCATCGTCTCAGGCATCGTAATAATCAATCGGTAGCCTCTCGCCGCCGCAACTGCAGCCAGACCGATTCCCGTATTACCGGAGGTGGGCTCGATAAGCGTTGCCCCGGGCTTCAGGGCTCCGCTCGCCTCTGCGTCATCAATGATTGATTTTGCAACACGGTCCTTAACGCTTCCCGCGGGATTAAAATATTCAAGCTTCACAAGAAGCTTAGCCGCAAGTGCCTGATCCTCCTCAATGTGCTTTACTTCAAGAAGCGGAGTGCCTCCAATCAACTGATCAACTGCTGTATATACCTTAGCCATAATAATAGTCCTCTCTTTACTTGTGATAACTGATTCTTTCTACAGAATACATTCTCTTCGTCGATATTACAATAACGAAAGATTATTTTTCACATTTGCCGTCCTTATACTGCGTCAAATGCCTGTGCAAGGTCGGCGATAATATCGTCGATATGCTCGGTGCCGATGGAAAGACGGATCGTGCTGCGGCTGATGCCAACCTCAGAAAGCTCCTCGTCGGTAAGCTGGGAATGCGTCGTGGTTGCCGGATGAATTACAAGTGACTTAACATCGGCAACATTTGCCAGGAGGGAGAAGATCTTCAGGTTATCGATGAACTTGAAGGCCTCTGCCTGGCCGCCCTTGATTTCAAAGGTGAATATGGAAGCGCCGCCGTTCGGGAAATACTTCTCATACAGTGCGTGGTCCGGATGATCCGCAAGGCTCGGATGATTAACCTTCGCAACCTTCGGATGCTTGGTAAGAAACTCTACAACCTTCTTAGCGTTCTCCGCATGTCTCTCAAGACGAAGGGAAAGCGTCTCGGTGCCCTGCAGAAGAAGAAATGCTGCAAACGGAGAAATGCATGCGCCCTCGTCACGAAGCAGAATTGCTCTGATGTAGGTAGCAAATGCTGCCTTGCCTGCCGCCTCGGTGAACTTTACGCCGTGGTAGCTCGGGTTCGGCTCGGAAATCCAGGGATAACGTCCGCTTGCTGCCCAGTCAAAGGTGCCGCCGTCTACGATTACACCGCCGAGCGTTGTGCCGTGGCCGCCGATAAACTTGGTTGCGGAATGGATTACAACGTCCGCGCCATGCTCGATCGGGCGAATCAGATAAGGGGTGCCGAAGGTGTTGTCAATAACAAGCGGAAGTCCGTGCTTATGTGCGATCTCGGCGATTGCATCGATGTCCGGAATATCGGAGTTCGGATTGCCAAGCGTCTCGATGTAGATTGCCTTGGTGTTCTCCTGAATCGCACCCTCAACCTCCGAAAGGTTATGCGCGTCTACGAAGCTTGCGGAAATACCGTAAAGCGGAAGGGTGTGTGCCAGAAGGTTGCTTGTACCGCCGTAGATTGTCTTCTGTGCTACGATGTGCTCGCCCTGCTTTGCAAGTGCCTGAATTGTATAGGTAATTGCTGCCGCACCGGATGCAACCGCAAGTCCTGCGGTGCCGCCCTCAAGTGCTGCGATACGCTGCTCAAATACGCCCTGCGTGCTGTTGGTAAGACGACCGTAGATGTTGCCTGCGTCTGCAAGACCGAAGCGGTCTGCAGCATGTTTGGCATTGTGGAATACATAAGAGGTGGTTGCGTAAATCGGAACCGCACGGGAATCGGTTACCGGATCTGCCTGTTCCTGACCTACATGAAGCTGAAGTGTTTCGAATTTATAGTTACTCATAATTGTAATCTCCTTTTCGTATCTAACTTTTCTATAATTGATTTATAATCTGTGATGCGCATCTGCCGCGGCTTTCTCGAAAAAGCTTTTCAATAAAAAAGCCGGGGGTAATTAACCTCCCGGGCATATGGCTTAACAGATATCCTGATTCCTTGATACCTACCTATCGGTGCACGGCGCGCAACACGAATGCACCTGGCCATACTGACATGCCCGGGAGAAACACATTCGACAGTTACACATTCGAAAATCAACTGTAATATTACGACTTGTCATTTTATATATCTCCTTTCTGTTCGGCTCTCTGTCTATGCGCTTATAATACACCTACTTACCTACTATGTCAATAGGTATTTACATATTTTTTAGAAAAAATTTTTCAGGCGCGAAAAAGGGCTTTTCGATCACGTCTCCGATGTCCTTCCATCATCGGAAGCCTCCGCCACCGATACTGTAAAAAAAAACAGGCAAATGATCATTGCTGACCATTTGCCCGTAGTATATTATTGCCTATAAACTTTAGCGGCAGTCAAGAGCTGCGCGGTTGTAAAGATACATTGCTCTTGCAAGATTTACAAGTGTACGATCGGGTGAATTCTGCGCATTGGCCATGTAATTCACAGGAGAATATGTGAAGCTGAAGCGGTTGCTGCTACTCTTACTGTCCGTAATCGTAAACTCGTAGGTCTGATTAAGCTCCGGCGCTGTAATGCCGCTAAGCGTCACAACATACATATTGCCGTCCGCTACACCGCTACATTCTCTCGCCTGACCAAGGGATACAGCCTTCACGGTATAACGTCCACTCGAAACAGCAGCGCCTGACTTATTCAGAAAATACAGTTTCAGGCTTGTTTCACCGTTACAAAGAAGAGAAGCGCCGTAGAATACGAGGTCACCCTTTGTCGCGATGTCGCCAAGCTCCATGCCTGAAAGATCCTGGTCAAAGAGAAGTACGGGATCCTCCGCTTCTTTGTATATATTCTTGTTGGCCGGTCTGTCGGTATTGACCGAAAAATACTCCTGCGCATATGCGCCGTAGTTTAACATCGCCTTTACGACCTCAAGCGTTTCAGCATCATATCGGTCAGAATGACCAAGAATCTCATCTGCATAATTTCGTACCGAATAATGATACGTCTCGCCAACCTCTGTAAGCTTACCGTCGGAAAGCACCTGCAGCTGCGCGGTGATATCACCGGTCATACGGGATGCGGGTACCGGACAGGTAAACTTATATAACGATTCGCCTTCGATATTAACCTTCTCCGCATCAGAAACCTTAACGGAAACCTTCTTTCCGTCAAGGGTAAATACCATGCTTGCGCCTGAGGCATTCGCAATACTGTCCTTAAGACGGGCATACAAATTCAGGCCAATATTGTCGGAAAGTGAGATGTTGCAGTATCTGATATCTGCATCATCGGCCCATTCGCTAAGCGGTGTAACCACAGGTGTCCATGCCGGCGCCTTCTCCCCCTTCTTTAGCGGGATGCATGCTACGGAAATGGTCGTGTCCTTGATGTTCGTGAGATGAATCGCAAGCTTACGGTAGCCTTCATTGTCCGTCTGTCCCGATACATTACGGGAGGTATCAAGCTTCACTGCATCCATCGCGGTAAAGCAACCGCCCTCACTGAGAATGCCTACCCACATACGATCCCCATTGACCGTTATGATTGCACTTCGACCGTCTGCGGCAACCTCGATGTCTCCCGTCGTATGACCGAACCAGTAGAGCTCTCCCTTCGCCTGCAGCGAGATCTCGTCCTGAATAATGACGCATTTCTTATCCTTAATCATCTTAAGGCCGCGCACGACACTCGTCGCGCCGCTTGGCTCGTATGCCTCCGTAAGATCGGTAATAGCATAGGGCTCGTCGCCGCTTCGATAATCGGTAATCAGGCAGTTCGCGCCTTCCTTCTGGTCGATATCGTCCTTCGGGTTAATTACCAATGTATTGTGGCCTTCCGCCTTGATTCGGTACGCATACTGGCGATTCTTCAGGTCATATTTTTCATTTCCCAGATCGGTGAAGAACCGGTTACCGTTTGATTCAAGATAGAAGGTGCCCAGGTCATAATGACCATGATATTTATAACAGTTCTCACCTACATGAAGCGCCGTTACAAGTCCGTCCTTCACTTCCCAGGTATCACGGAAGCTTGCGTTACATGCGCCGACAGAGCCCCATTCGGTCGGCTCTTCAAGCTTCACGCCGGTCTGCTTGCTTTCATCAATCCAGAGAACATCCCAATAACGGAACTCCTTATCCTCGTCAATCTTTCCAAGGCGGATTGCGGAAAGGTCCGGTCGATCATAATGCTCGCCAAGCCACAGAAATACAGGCCAGCCGGTGTCACGGCTATCCCTGTCATCACCGAAGCTGAACGATTTCGGTGTATTCGAACTCATATAGCGAACGAACTCTGCTGATTTAAGAATCCCCTCAAAATCCGCAAGGCCGTAGTCGGTTCCCGTCGCACTGATCAGCGCACTCGATTGCATACCGAGATAATATGTTGCGTAGTCCCAGTAGCCAAGTCCCTCGATATAGGTACCGTCCTTAACCCGGTAAGCATTACGGACAAATGTGTATGCTCTTTTGTAACCATAGGTAAGAACCTTCGCCGCAATATCCTTTGCTTCCGGCTCGTCGCCGATGGCAAGCGCCGCAAGATTCGTTCCGCCGGTGCACACAAGCTGCCAGTTGTCTCCTTCGAGGTCCTGATACCATTTGTAGGTACGTTTGCGATCGCTCGGGGTATCCGTATAATCCTCCATAACCGGTCTCAGTCCCATTACAATCAAGGAATCTCGAATCATCTCCTTCTGGTCATCGTTTAACCAGTCGTAGAGCCAGTCATAACCGAGTGCAAGTGCCGTACACATCTCAGCGGTATCGAGGAAATGCTTCGGGCTCCAATCCGGGAATTTGCAGGCCGCCTTCATCTCCTGATAGCATCGCAGGGCATACGCATCATCGCCAAAAATATTATAAGCAAGGGCAAGCGCACAGACACGGCGCTGTATCGTTTTGGAGGTTTCAACAAGATGCTTATCCCCGTATGCATCATACACGCAAACCGGATCCTCACTGACGTGTCTGTCCGCCTCACCACGGAGCTCCTCCAGAAGCCGCGCCGTCTGGGAACCGTCGCCGATGTGCGCCCGAAGCTTTGCGAACTTATCCTCCGTCATGATGATTCGCGGATGGGCCGTACCTCTTGCCTCGTTATTGGCAATCATATCGGCCAGAACCTGACTACCGCTCGTAAAGCTGCCATATGCACCTTTTTCAGAGCTTCCGGAAACCCTCTCCGTACCGATGCTTTCAGAAACCTTCTCCACAGCACAGGCGTGAACCGGCATCATTCCGACGATAAGCGTAACCGCGATCAGAATGCAAAGCAGACCTCTTTTCATAACAAAATACCTCCCTGATTGCGCCGACAACCATCCGACACAATAATATAATTGCACAAAATCACATTATGTTATATCACTTACGCGGAAGAAATACAAGGTGTCTCCATGAATTGTATGCATTTCTACAAAGGCTATATAATATCGTCGGGGAGTTTAGGGAAGGAAAACTCCGCCACCACACAAGCGAAAAAACTCCATTGGCTTTCAGACTCCCGTATGCTATAATCCCGATGAATCAGAAGAAGAAAAGCATCCCGCGGGATGCCGAGGATAGAAATATGAAAAAAGCGAATGCATTTGCCTGGAAGCCCTTTCTCAGGGCTCTTGCAGCCATCGCGATTCCGGTGGCATTACAGAATCTGTTGACTACCACAGGAAGCATGATTGATACGATGATGGTGGCGCCTCTTGGTCAGAATACCGTTGGCGCCCTGGGACTTTGCGCCCAGTTCTCCTCCTTGATGTTCTCCTGCTACTGGGGATTCGTGGGCGGCGGAATGCTTTTCATCGCCCAGTACTGGGGTGCCGGGGATGAACGGGGCATCGAGCGCTCCTACGGTATGACACTTACCTGCCTGATGACCGTTGCGGTTACCTTTGCCGTCCTTGCAATGGCCTTTCCGGAGCTCATCATGCGAATCTACACCGATAAGGAGGCGCTCAGAAGCATCGGTGTTCAGTACCTCAGGATCATCGGACTTGCCTACATCTTTCAGGTGTTCTCCATGGCTATGAGCGTGCTGCTTCGTTCCACGGAGCATGTGGTAATTCCCTTCGCCGCTTCCATCGTATCGGTTGGCTCCAACATCTTTCTGAACTGGGTTTTTATCTACGGACACCTTGGTGCGCCGGCACTTGGCTTTCGCGGCGCAGCCATCGCAACCGTCTGTGCGGGAGCAATCAATGTACTTTTGATTCTCCTTTTGTCCCTCGCGGTTCGTTATCCCTTCCTGTTCCGCTTCCGCGGGCATTTTCGCTGGGACAGCGAGTTCATCGCAACCTTCTTCAGAAAATGCTTCCCGATCATCTGTAACGAGCTCCTTGTCGGAATCGGCTTTATGGTAATCAATGTTACCCTAGGCCGCCAGCCCGAGGATATCATTGCCGCCGTGGCGGTATTTCGTACCATCGAAGGACTGGTCATCGGCTTCTTCGCAGGCTTCTCTAACGCTTCCTCCATTCTTGTGGGTACCTGTGTCGGCGCCGGCGAACCGCGTAAGGCCTTCGAACGCGCCAAGAGACTGGTATATCTGTGCAGTCTTGTCATTGCCTCGGCGGAGCTTCTGATCTACCTGTTCCGAAATCCTCTTCTGCACACCATGAGCCTTTCAGGCTCCTCCTATCGTGCCGGAGAGGTGCTTTTACTGATCTATTTCATCGCTGCGGTAATTCGTATGGGCAACTGGATCCAAAACGACACCTACCGCGCTGCCGGCGATGCCGTATACGGAACGGTTCTGGAGATTTCCTTCATGTATGCCATGGTCATTCCGGCTCTTCTGCTCTCCGCTTTTGTGCTGCATGCGCCCTACTGGGTAGTATTTCTCTGCTGCTACATTGACGAACCCATTCGTTACATTCTGATGCAGCGGCATCTTTATTCCGCCCGTTGGATTAAGCCCGTAACCGAGCAGGGACGTAAAGCCCTGTCCGTATTTCTCGCGGAGCGAAACCAATCCGCCGAAGCTGTGGACTAACCGAGTAACGAAACAGCCCGGAGACTTCCCGATATCCCCTAAAGATATCCGAAGCCTCCGGGCTTTTTTATTCATCCTCTGATGTTCAACGCCTGCAGGGTTCCGATGCAATCGTGATTCCCATCATTTCGTCTTATAATTTGCTGTGTCCACACCGCTCACCCAGAAATCTGGAATCAGGTTCGTTCTGGTGCACTGCGAGAGATTGTAGCCGCCGATGATGGAATAACAGATTGCGCCGGTCGCCTTCATGTCTGCAAGCAGGCGGTTGTTCTCCTTCTGATAGCTTGCCGCATCGGCGAACTCGTATACCCTGAGGGTGGACTTAACAAGCCGCCAGCTGCATAAAAGCCGCTTCAGTCGAAGCTGTCTTTCCTCCGTCTCCTCTGCCGCTGCCTCGTTAATATTCCGCCAGCATGCCTCACAGGCCGCAACCTCATCATCAGGCATTCTGTGGCTCCCATCACTTTCCCGCCGCTCATCCGCATAGACGTCATAAAGGGTGGCGAAGCAGGTTGCGATCTTGTCACGGTACTCCCATTTCTGCTGATGGAAGCCCATCTGCTTCTCCATACGTCTCTGATATTCCCGCACGTATGCGCCTGACTTTTCCCCGTAAAATGCATCCGTGAAGAACGCAAGCTCCGCTTCATAATCTCTTGCGGGATCCTGCAGCATTCTTCCCACAATATAGTTTCGTATATCTCCGAACTCCGTATTACTCCTATAATGTCTGTCATTGCTCTGCATATAAATGCCCTCGATGCCGAGGCGCTTATACAGCTTGATATCATGCTGCATAACGTCCACATTGGCATAAGGTCCCGCTGTGATTCTGAAATTGGTATTGTATTCCCAAATCCATACATGCTGTGCAATGGAAAGCCAAGAAAGAAGCTCCGGATACAGCTCGCTGTTTCGAAGATCCTCCGTGGCGTCGCAGTCCAAATAATGCCCGTAGCAGCGCTCAATCGGCGCAAAACGAATGATGACATGCTCGTCCGCCTTCATTCCGACAGGTGCCCTAAGCGTCCATACATACGCAAGCGTATCCAGATACAGATTGTCATAGCGTCCGCCCCGGTGCAGGTCCTCCGACAGCTTATTCAGTAAAGCAAGCACCTGATAGGCTTCCTTATGCCGCTCCGTATTCCCGTAGTCGAATCGCTCCTGCACACAGTAGTCGCAGCTACACAAAAACTCGTTGTCCGCCTTTGACAGAGAGATAATCTGCATAGGCGCCTCCGGGTCATAGCCTGCCTCTATCATATCGTAGCAGTGCTGCAGCAGAATGTTGTAAAGGGTCGGGTCATGAAGTGCCATATAAAAACAAAGCTGAGTTTTATTTCTCGTCTTCTTACTGTCCGGAACATAGTTCTCGCCGTCCAGTCCCTGGGAATCGTTCGAGGCACAGAACCACTCAGGATGCGACGCAAAATACACATCCGCATCCACGAATTCCTCCATCAGCGTGTGAGCCGTTCCGACCTGTGCGCCGGTCGACTCATAATATCCCTCCTCTGTGGACAGATACCAGCTCCGCCGTCCCGGCATATTCTCAGGAAGTGCGTAGTTGTCCGACATCGTCCCATTAAAGCCAAATGCAAGTGAATAAAGGCGTCCCGTGTATGACGGAACATATCCCGCCGTTCCCACAAGCCCGCGATTCGGATCCGTCTCATCGTATCGCGGATTCAGAAACGAATAGCAAAGGTCCGTATCGGTATATAAAAAGGGGCGCTCATAATCAATACTGATTCCGTTCAGCGAATCATATCTGAAATGCTCCTGATTGGTTACCAGAAGGTCATTCCAGGACATGTAGAAATAACCGCCGCAGGCCTCAAGAAAACGCATAGCGCCGTGCATCAGACCAAGCCTTCCGACACCGGTCAGGGAAACGCCGTTTTCGTAGGAACGGATGGAATAGCTGTCCTCCGAGGAATATCTGGGCGTTCCGTGCGGACGATTGGTATTGCCGACGGAGATCTCAAAGGTCTCCCCGCTTACCGGAGCCCCATCCGAAATAACGGAAGGTCTGTAGCCGTCCTCCTTTTCAATATATTGCTGAAGAATATAAGCTGCTGCTTCCTCTTCCCCGGTAGGCTTTGCGGGTACAATGATCTGCGCCTTCGGCATATCATACGGGTAGCTACTGTTCATATACTCCCGGTAATCCATTCCCTCCTCGCCGGATACGCAGCGCTTGATGGCTTTACCGTACCAGTAGATGCTTTTCACAAGCTGACAGAGTCTGTCGTCCTCCGCCTTCTGTGAGGCCGCATCGCTTGCGTAGGAAAGCACACTGTACGTAAGTCGGTACACGCCGTCGCCCCAGTCGATTACGAGTTCGCAGGGCTTGTCCACATTCCAGGAAAGGATTCCCGGAAGCTCAATATAATAAAGCCCGTCCTGCTCATATGCTTCTAAAGCGCGACCACCGGCGGTAATGGACAGATATCCTGTCTCAGGCAGTCGTTCCACCTGAAAATAATGCCGTATGGTAAAGCTCTCCCGCAACAAAAGACTGCTGCCATAGTAGCGAATACCCTCAGGCAGCCGCCCGCTCTCCTTTTTCTCATAATCCTTCAGAAGAATCTCCTTCACCGTAACCGGAATCGGCTCTTCCTCCTCGTAGAAATAATTGTGGGCGCAGTCTCCGTAAAGCATGATTGCCTCGGCAAGACGCCCCATATCATCGTTTCCGGCCGCGATGACCGAAAGGTATTCCTTCACGGAATAGGCAAATGCCCCGCCCGCTTCATTACCGTTCACAAAAGACCCATTTGTCCCCTCCGAGGTATAAAGCTGCAGCCTGAGACTCCGTCCCACATCCTTTGCGTTCACATAGTGGGTGAAGCGGTAGCTGCCGTCACTCTGACGATCGGAGAACGAGTATCGACTTCCGTCTATGGTGACATATCCTTCCTTAGCTGTCTGTACAGGAATACCGCTAAGAAAGAAGTTCATTCCGAGCGTTCCCTCCGTGATGGTAAGCGAGCAGCCGGAAACGCTTGTTCCCTCCCAGGGAATCAGCTTCCAGCGCTGGTTCTCGCCGCCCCAGTATTCCCACAGCAGAACATTGGTATCGTTCATGGTGCTTCCCCCGGAGAGGTCCAGACAGATGCTTTCGTTTCCATAGGGATGAATGTTTACATACCCGTTTCCGGCATCCTTTATCACCCACTTCTGCGCATTGCTCCGATTGGGCGTTTCAAGCTTCACCGTTCTGCCGCGTCCGCCGGAGGCGTCGAGTGCATATTCATCAAGAAGAAGCTCATAGCTGTTATTCCCAAGGCTTCGCACCTGAATCAGATTGCTTCCGCCGTTGTCACGGTCTCTGACCACAAGATTGTTCCCTGCCGCAGGCGTAACATTGCACACGGAAACGCTGTCGCCTGCATAGGGAACAATGTAATAAAGTCCCTCCGCAATCGACACGCTGCCCGCAGCAAAGGACTCGACCCTGATGCTTCCGGTCACAATAAGCAGTGCAAGAAGCACCGCCGTGAAACGTTTTCCTGTTCCCAAAATATATTTCATATATTCCCCTCCTGACAATGTATTACATACGAATAAACATTTTAATCCGGATGGCTTATCTTGAAAATGCATATTTCTTACCAGTTCACAGATGGTTTCCCTTACTGCACGAGATTGGTAAAATACATAATCACAGATTACTCTTCTTCCTTCATCCGAATAATCACTTTCGGATAACACCCAAAAAACATCTGCGCCATCTTCACGCTTTGCCTCTCGTTTCATCCAAAATTCATACAATCGATTGACCTGACGCTCGCTTCGAACTGAAAATGCCTTGTTTCTATTAACAGGTTAACCCACAGCACATTTCTTCAAGCCATTCCCGCTTCCTGATGACCGAAAGCCATTCCTCCGGGATTGCTTCATAACCATAATATAATCCGGCCAGACCCCCGGCGATTGCAGCTACCGTGTCGGTATCTTCGCCGAGATTTACCGCCTTCAGCATACACTCATTATAAGAGCTCGTCGTAAGAAGGCACCATATCGATGCCTC
The DNA here is from genome assembly GCA_024404675.1 of Lachnospiraceae bacterium. Classification (GTDB taxonomy): domain Bacteria; phylum Bacillota; class Clostridia; order Lachnospirales; family Lachnospiraceae; genus ISDg. Next base: position 10,482 of record JAKSPO010000009.1, on the reverse strand, counting down.
AATGGAATCAACTACATAACCGGAGGATTTAATCTGCTCTTCCGGCACATTTTCGAATTCAGACAATCGATACAGTCGATTGAGATGTGACAATTCGGAAAGATTCCCCGCATCTCGTCTGTAGTATTGTAGGCCTTCCTCCATTCCTGCCTGAAGCAGACTTTTCAGATTTCTTCTCTCATTCTTTACGACTCCGTCAAGGACATTTTTCACCATAAAGTAATACATTCCGCAGCACATATTGCTTCTGATATGGTTATGGGTAAGTCCGGCAATCTCATGGATTGACGCAATTGCTTCTTCCACGGAGATGTCACCCGCCTTCTGTCTGTCATAGTAATAGAGACATACCGGAAGTATTCTCATCAAAGCTCCGTTGCCATTGGCATATTCACCGGTTGCACCACAGGTTTTAATATCAGGATTTCCGGCAAACCGATAGATTGCATTTGTGCATGTAATTCCCTGATCAAACGCCTCGCCGAAGGGTGTGTATTCCCCGTGAAGCTCCCAACTTACAAACCGTGTCATAATATCGGCCGGATCCACTGCCCTCTTATCTATAATGCTTGCCAGTGTGGCCAGTGCCATGGAACTGTCGTCCGACCAGGTTCCTTCCGGCATATGATATACACCACCCGCTTCCATTCCGGTCACAGGTCCCTCAGGTCTGTTCTTAATCTCACTTCTTGACAGAAACTGTACCGGCACACCAAGGGCGTCCCCAACGATAAGTCCCATCATACCATCAAGCCAGATATTCTTCATAATTCTCATCTTTCTGACGTATATACCACAGCTTCCTTTACATCCATTATTTCCTTTGCACGACGCAAGACAGGTAATTCTCTGTTTGCCACCAAAGTACCGAGTTTCGTATTGCTTCGATTCTCATACTCCTTTACAGCCTCCTCATAGGAAAGGCGTAAGGTAGACAAATGAAAGCTTTCGATTTCGTCCTTTGTGAGATTCTTGTCTCCGAAGGATCGAACCTTACACAAAAAATAATTATTGATATTGTGTCTGTGAATCAGGTTATAATAGTCGCTTACCACACCGATCTTACACACCACCTCTACGGACACTCCCAGTTCTTCCTTCAGTTCTCTTTGGATGGCTGTCAGCAAATCCTCTTCCGGCTCAACCCCACCGCCGGCTGTTTCAATCAAAGTCGCCCTTCCGAAATCATCGTCACGCTCCGCTCTTACAAAATAAAACGTTCCAGCATCATCATAAACAATTGCCCTGGCTATATTTCTGTCATGATCTATATAATCCAATTGCCATTGGGTATCCTGCAATTCCATTCTTATCTCTTCCTGCTTCATCGTATTCCCTCCATTATCTGCACAAATCATTATGCATATTTCCAGACTTCAAAACGATAGTAATCTTATTGCCGTTCCGTTCTTCCATTATATTCGAGCAATATCATTCTACATTAGTAGAACCCGCATTTCACTCACCACGCGTATAGATACCATAAGGCATTTCACCCGACACATGTCGATGCCCCACGTTAATAGCCGGCCAGCAGCCCTTCCCAACCTTCCCAATGAATGAGAACATACAATTAACTGTATCACTAGAGTATACATTATTTTCGATTAAAATTCCACTAAAAGTCCGCTTTCCGTCCATCTTTCTTTCATAAAACAAGCTCTTTCATTGACAGATATATCCCCGCTGTGATAGTATGACTAAGCTGGCACTTTAGTATAGCGCTATGCTAATACGGTGCACAGCAAATACTATTTTAAGGATGGACATGACAATGAAGAAAATTACAGTACTTCTGCTTGCAATGCTCCTCTGTCTTACCGCTCTGACCGCCTGCGGTGACAGTAAGAATGACGATCTCAGTGCAGTAAAGAAGGCCAAGAAGATTATTATCGGTGTTACCGAATATGATCCGATGAACTATAAAGAAGGTGACAAATGGGTCGGCTTCGATACGGAGTATGCCGAGGCTGTTTGTGAGAAGCTTGGTATTAAAGCAGAGTTTCAGGTTATTGACTGGAAGAAGAAAGAAGCTCTTCTGAAGGCCGGTAATATTGACTGTATCTGGAACGGTCTGACCGTAACCGAAGACAGAAAGCAGAACATGGATTTCAGCACTACCTATCTTATGAACAAGCAGGTTGTTGTAATTAACAAAAAGGATGCCGATAAGTACACTTCCGCCGAATCCCTCTCCGGCGCAATGCTTTCCGCAGAGGCTGAGTCTGCAGGTGAAACCGCAATTAAGGCAGACGGCAATCTTTCCAAGAGCAATTACACCGCAAGCGAAAAGCAGATGGATGCTTTGACACAGCTTCTTGCCGGTAACTACGACGCCGTTGTTCTTGATTACACCCTTGCAAAGGCCAACTGCGGCGAGGGAGATTATGCAAATCTTATGATTGTTGAGAGCATTCAGCTGACCAATGAGGAATATGCCATCGGCTTCCGTCCCGACAGCAACCTTACCGCCGAGATCAACAAAATCACCGCTGAGCTCGTAAAGGACGGCACGCTTAAGAAGATTGCAGAGAAGTACGATCTTGTTGAGCTTTACGATGAGGCTAACAAATAAAACTAACATTTTACGGACGAAGCGTGTCTGTGAGGACACGCTTCTCTTTTTACGAGGTAAATTATGAGCTTTTGGGAAGTAACACAAGAACTTTTTCGCGGCTTTGGAGTTACTCTTGAGTTATTCATTCTGACACTGGTGCTGGCGCTTCCGCTGGGACTTCTGTTTGCACTTGGGAGCCGCTCCCGGCTGCGTCCCCTTCGTTTTCTGGTTCGCGGTTTTGTCTATATCATTCGAGGTACACCATTGATGCTCCAGCTCCTGGTGGTAACCTTGGGTCCCGGAATTCTATTCGGCACACAACATGCTTTGACCCGCTGGAAATGCTTCAACGGCAACGCAAATCTGGCATATTTCTGCGGTGCGCTTCTGGCATTTGTCATTAACTATGCCTGCTATTTTTCGGAGATATACCGTGGCGGAATCGACAACATTCCCAAAGGACAATGGGAAGCCGGCCAGGTGCTCGGCATGAAAAAGAGCCAGATATTCTTTCGTATCATTCTTTTACAGGTAGTGAAAAGCATTCTCGCTCCCATCAGCAACGAAACCGTTACTCTGGTAAAGGATACTTCTCTTGCAAGAACCGTTTCCGTCGTTGAGGTCATCTATGCTGCCGACCGAATCACCGGACACTATGCCTTGATCTGGCCGCTGTTCTATACCGGCGCGTTTTATCTGGTGTTTAATTTTCTTGTTACCTGGTGCTTTACAACCGCAGAGAAACGACTCAGTCGTTTCCGTTTGGAATAGGAGGACGCTATGGCATTTTTAGAAATTAAGAATTTTCAAAAATTCTTTGACAAAAATACCGTTCTGCATGACATCTCCTTCTCCATTGAAAAGGGGGAGGTTCTGGCAATTATCGGTTCCTCCGGAAGCGGTAAAACCACGCTGCTCCGCTGTATGAATTTCCTTACTTTGCCGGACAGCGGAAAAATGTATGTAAACGGTGAGAAAATCCTCGATGCGGAAACAACCGGACATCTGTCCGAGGGTGAGCTTCGTGAGAGCAGACTTCATTTCGGACTTGTGTTTCAGCAGTTTAATCTGTTTCCGCAGTATACGGTTTTAGGAAATCTTCTTCTGGCCCCCAATCTCTACCTGAAGGAGGTTGTGGCTAAGCTCCCCAAGGAAGAGCGCTCCCGCCGGTTAACCGAGGGCACCGCAGAACTGGAGTCCAAAGCCAACGCGCTTCTTACAAGAGTAGGTCTTTCCAATCGTGCCGGTGCTTACCCCTGTGAGCTTTCCGGTGGTCAGAAACAGCGTGTGGCCATAGCAAGAGCATTAATGATGTCTCCCGATATTCTCTGCTTTGATGAACCCACATCGGCCCTGGACCCTGAGCTTACCGGTGAAGTTCTCTCTGTAATTCGCGGCCTCAAATCCAGCGACAGCACCATGGTTGTTGTTACCCATGAGATGGAATTTGCACGCAATGTGGCTGACAAGGTTATCTTCATGGCCAACGGAATCATTGAAGAGATGGGTACCCCGGAAGAAATCTTCAACCATCCGAAGAGCGGACTGCTAAAGGCTTTCTTAAGCAAAGCCTTGGATTAATCATCCGCAGGAACTTACTGTCAATTAAACCAATCCCCGCCGATTAAGCGCCAATCACATACGATTGGCTGCCTGATAGATAGTGTAAAGCTTCTCTTAATCATAGCATAAAAAACCGCTGCGGAAAAGCCCCCTGTTCATTATGTGACGAACCTTTCTATAAGACAAAAAACCACAGCCACGGCCATAACCGTTTCTGTGGTCTTTCGCATATAATCATATCAAAGCATATCCATCTCGCGGAACTGCTCTTCTTCCTTGTCCTTTCGCCCGCTCTGCTTCTCTGCTTCCTCAGTCACATTCACATCGCTTCCGCACATCGTAAGAACTGCCTTCATTATGTCGTCTCGCAGCTCCTTCTCGAAATAGAGCTTTTCAAAATCGAGAACCCTGTAAAGCAGAAGCTCCTGCTCCTGTCTTTCGAACTCTGCTTCAAGCCGGTAGCTGCCTATGAGGAATACAACCCTGCCCTCATCTCCGGTCTCCGGAGCAGCGATATGCTCCTTCGTGGAAAAATACTGGTAATTGAAATCCTGCACCTCGACCGAGGTTCTGCGGCCGTTCACGATAACGGGAACCGGGGCGTTGATACCGATACGGGGATAATGTCTTTTTCTGTATCTGGTCACGGTCATACGCTTCTTCAGATTGGTACTCAGCTCGTCGTATACACTGTGCATCTTTCTGATCTCTGTCGGGTTAGTCGTAACGCGGTCATACAGAATAGCAAGCAGCTGGTCATACGCACCGGCGCCGATATGCTCAACGATCGCAAAGGAATAAAGCCATACATTCCGACCGTCATACTTTTGTTCCTCTGTATGCTTAATCTCCACACGAAGCTTTGTGGACCATTTGCCGTCATAGAGTTCGAGAATATTGTTATGTCCCTCACCGTTTTCAACCAGTAAGGGCTCATCGATATAAAGCGCTACGCCCGTCTCGGAAATATCCTTAGTGACAACATTATGTCTTCTGCCATCGATGGAAAGAACGCCGCTTACCGCTACACGAACACGCTCCGCGCCACGGTATACCGCGCGGCCTGCCGCGAAGAACAGACACATGACCATCGCATAGAAGTTATTGATCAGCCAGAATACAACGACAATCGGCCCAAGAGAGCCGCTTGCGAATATCGTAATGATACTGCGCACTACGCCGATGAGTGACAATACTACAAGGATGATAAACGGTATCTTGTAGACAAAGCTGTTGTCCTTCTCCTTGTCCGTACCGTTTCCCTTACTTGTTACCTTGAACTTGGTAAGTGAGATTCCGAAGGTCTCGAGAAGAATCGGAATGAACATGTAAGGGAACAGTGCGTACTCGTATATCGCTGTCCATGGAGGCATCGGCCGCACCCGCAATACGGCATCCGCCGCTGATCCACAACATTAACAGCAATGCCATTCCTATTCTAAAAAAGCTTTTTTTCATATTCCAAATTCCTTAAATCTATAGTAATGTGCAAAATTCCAATGTGATTATAGATGGGGCGCAGACAATTGTCAACAATTACTGAAAAACCAAAGACTATTTTTTTCTTTAGCATCGAATATTTTTGTAAAAATAATCGGCAGAAACTACGATTTTACATAAGAAAAGGAGTCTCCCGAAGGAAACTCCTTGATTTCACCCATAGAGGGCGCATATACTATTATATTTTTTACCCGAGAACGGTTTGAACATTTGTCAATCAGTTCTCCGGCCGCTTACTTCAGCTTAATTGCCACAAGACTCTTCGCGGGGAATACATAGCTTCCGTTCAGAGCTTCTTCGGTAACGGTATATGCCGTCGGCTCCGGTCCGCGGAGCTCGCAAAGTTCACGATTGCTTACTACGCTTAACGGTACGGCATGGTTATTCTCATTCGCAACCGCCTTGGTCGGAACCGGCACCTTAGCCATTCCGGATGCTGCGCGAAGAGTCGCGATCTCGGCATTGCCGGTAAGAAGCTCGGAGCTGATAGCCTGCTCCTCTGTAGAACCGTTTACAACCTTCAGTATCTTCGATGCCCCGTCGCGTACCAGAGAAATATAAAGCTGATCGTCACGAAGTGCCTTCTCCTGTCCGTCAAGCGCAAGCGCAGCCTGACCGGCATAATTTGAGAAGATCTTCTGCACATAGTAGCTCGGTGTTAGCACAACCTGCTCGGCATCGAACCAGATCATATCCGGTGTCCAGTGGGAATGACCGATGCGGTTGAAAAGCGGTGCATAGCTTGCAAGCTTTACAAGGTCTCCGTTTCGCTCCATACCGGTGATCATCGCAGCCTCCGCAAGACCTGCCTCAACCGAGTTGGACTGGTTCGCATCGTGTGCTGCATATTCGCCGGCAAAAACATAGGTATCTCTCGGATAGTTATCATAGAAGCCTACATTATCGTAAAGCCACTGCGGTGCTACGTAGTAGTGCTCGTCGACTGCATAGGAGAAATCAGGGTTCTTCCGATTCTCCGCGCGATAGAACTCCCATGCCTTATCATACAGCTCGCCATTGATGAAGGGACCTGCGGTACCAAGGCAGCGAATGTCCGGATATACCTCGTGAATTGCCTTTTCAAAACGGATATAACGGGGTGCCACATCAACATGGCGGCTCTCCCACTGCTCATTGCCGATTGCAATCATCGTAAGCTTAAAGCTCTCGGGGTGACCCATACGAGCACGGAGGCTTCCCCATTTGCTTGTAACAGGGCCGTTTGCAAACTCAATCAGATCAAGCGCGTCCTGTACATACTCCTCGAACTCAGGACTGTCAACGGGAACCGTTTCGTAGGAACGGAACTGGCAGGCAACACCGATGTTCAGAACAGGAAGCGGCAGGCAGCGTCTTTCGGCCGTGGAAAGGAGCTCGCACAGAACGAAATACTCGTAGAAGCCGATTCCGTAGCTCTGCATATAGTGTGAATCGGGCATCTCCCATTCATAGGTAGTATTGCCGCCCTGGGTAGCCCAAAGGTTCGTATTGATCTTTCGATTGGGAAGCGGGCCGACCGTGTCCTTCCAGCGATAACGAAGACGAAGGGACGTACCCTCTACAATACAGCCGCCGGGGAAACGAAGGAAGCCGGGATGCAGGTCAAAAAGAGCCTCGAACAGATCCTTACGGAAGGTACCTGCAACCGCGTCCTCGGGAATCATCGAAAAGAGGTCAAACTCTACTACACCGGGCTTCGTAAGATGTACCTCAAAGCTTGCGCCATTCACATCCGCCGAAGCGGTGATTACTGCTTCGTATTTCTTCCAGGTCTTGGCTTCACAATCACCAACCATCACCTTATAGCCATCCGGCTCTGCTTTAATCGGGCAGAAGGGAACCGTTACGGCTCCGCAGCACGCGCCATCCTTTGTGAGACAGATCTCAATGTCTCCCTCCTGATAGTACTCCTCTCTTGCATAGAAGGAAATGTTATACTGCATTCCCTTTTTAAGCGAGAGGCCGTCGTATGCCTTATTGGCAAAGCCGTCGCCGGCCTTCTTCGCGGTAAAGCGCAGGTAGTGCGGGTTCTTCTCGCTAAGCGACATATTCATGGAAATTTCCATCACACCATCACCCGGCAGAAGGCTCCATGCATAGAGCGAATCCTCACGGAATACATAGTTTCTCGTAACGCCCTTGGAAAGCACCGCTTCAAAGGAACGATTCTCCAAAAGCTCCGCGTACAGGCCGCCGTCCGCAGCAAAATTTATATCCTCAAAGAACAGACCGATCATGTCCCGATTGATTTCATGCGCATCCTTGCCGGATACCTTCAAAAGATGATTTTTCATCCGCAAACCTCCTAAAACCGCGCCGATTGACAGCGCATCATACTGCTCTTTATTGTACACTATCTGAAGGTAAAGGGCAATAGCTCCCTTGCGGAAGGTTCTATGCGAAATGTATGTAACGGTAGATTCTGCAGTTGCCCGGTTCCTCAGCATATCACCGGATACGCCAGGCTGCGGTTGCTTAGTGTTTCACCAAAGACGCCAGGCTGCGGTTGCTTAGTGTTTCACCGGATACGCCAAGCTTCGGTTCCTTAGAAATCCACCAGATAGATGCCGACACCGATCTGTCGGAAGGTCCCGCGGACAGTGATGGTGCTGATTCTTGCGCCAAGAAGCTTCCCTGCATCCATCAGCCTTGCGAAGATCAGGTTGTCCTTCTCCGGAACGTAGCCGAGCTTCCGTGCATCCTCCGTAAGCATCAGAATTGCATTGTCATCGAACTTGTTCACCTCACGGCGAAGCGTCAGCCGGTCCCCCACCTTGATTGCGTCAAGCACCGTCTGATCCGGCAGATGTGTCGTTCCCGCAACATAGGAATCAAAAAGGTGAATCTCACGAATCAGCGGCTTCAACACCTCACCGAGCTCGTGATCCTTCACTACCGAAACCAGGTTTTGTTCGGTTTTGGTCAGTTCATTTGCCATACGAAGCTAAGGCCTCCTTCCATCATCTGCTGAAGGACCCCCTCCAGCTGCTTATCGTATGCCTCGTAGCTCGCATACTCCTCATCCAGGGCTTCCTTCTTCTTAGAAACCGCTTCCTTGTCCGTAAGAAGGAACTTGTACTGATACGGATCCGTGCTTTGGATGCGTTCAATCTCCTTCTCGACTGCGGCAATCTTCTCCGCAATATCCGGGATGTTCAGGTCAAGCTCCACGCCTGCCTGCATGGCTACGGAAGCAAGAACCTCAAGCTCCTGCAGCGCATCCAGCTGGTTGCAGCGATAGGCGATGCAGATTCTCTCCCAAAGCTCACGAAGCTCTGCATTGGTCTCCGTATTCTTGTTGATATCCGGATGGAGCTTCTTCGCGAGGCGCCGGTAGATCTTACGAATTTCAAGTAACTCAAGCTCGGTAAGTTCAACTGTCTTCTTCGTAGCCTCATAATCCTCGAGCATCCCGGCAAGCTCCTTTTGGTACTGCGCCATCTCCGTATCCAGATAATGCTCAAGCTCCTTTCGATTGACCGGACGCCCCTGATTGATTGCCAGCTGGCAGAAGGCGATTGTCTTCTTCTTTCGAATACAGCTTATCTTCAGCTTAAAGATGCGAAGGATCTTCTCGCCAAATGTGCGTATGTACTCCTGCTCCCATTGAAAGGCCTCCTTGCGGAGCCTGTCGCGCTTAAGAAGCACCTCTTCATACTGCGAATAATCTGCATTGGCCGTTCTGATTAATTCATCCATTATGCAATCACCTCAAATCCGTAGAAATCCCGATACAGCGCCGTTACCTTTGTTCCGGAAACCGAAGCCTCGCGGAAGAACTCGTCACGGTCCCGGAACCATCGGTTGCCGAATTTGACCGTGCACTCCTCGCCCTCCATAACCGACTCCAGGGTAAGCTTCCGCCCCTTGTACCGAAAGCAGATCCTGTGCGGCGTCTTCAGAAGATAGAACAGATCGAAGAAATCAAAATCCTCTTCGTCAAAGCTTAAAAGCTTATACAGATCGTCAATCAGCCATTTCATAATATTCAGGTTGCCGAAAAATGCGTTGATGCCGATTCGCTGTGCAAGACACTGCTTCGCGCTCAGGTACAGATTGATGGCATCGACCCCGCGTCCCTGCTCACGGCGAATACCGGCAAGCCTTGTGTACACCTCCGGAATCGGATCGAACACACTGCGGCACTCCTTCACTTTGCCGTAAAGCTCCTCGATGATAGACGCGTATCTGGCCGGGTCCTTCGCAACGTAATATCCGTTTTTATACATGTCCGCAACCTTGTAGGTCGCAGTCAGATTGCCCTTGTCCATCAGTTTACTGAAGTAGTCATATGCCTTCCGGTAATCCCGCTCCCCGGTCCTGCCGTAGTACCAGATATATCCGAGGCACTCAAGCGCCGCATCGTCGCCGAGCGCCGCTGCCATCTCGTAATACTTGAGTGCGAGATCAAACCGCCGAAGCTCATAATAATATCCGCCGAGATACAACATATCCTGCGGCTTCTTCTCCTCCTCGATGAGATACCCCATCGCTTCGGTGAAGAGGAATACCTCATCCTCGGAAGGATTCTTATTCTCATCAAAGGAATTCACGATTGCTCTTGCTTCTTTCACTGTCATCATACCACCTCCGGTTATTTGGTCCCCAACACTTCTGTCTTGCCGGTCCCGTCCTTACAATACCTATTATAATCAATAAAAGGGTGATTTATGGGACAGTATATGGGGCGCAGAGGGCAGAGCGAGTGGCAGACGGTAAAGTGAAATTTTAAATTTGTGGCAGAAAAATGGCCCCGCTTCACGGGTACCGATGTCGCTCGTAACCGTGCGGGGCCGATTATAGAAGGCACATGAGCCATGCGACACTTCTTTTCCACACTTTCATTCTTTTTCCTCCTTATT
>JAKSPO010000008.1 GCA_024404675.1 Lachnospiraceae bacterium | reverse complement strand
CCTTTTTTCTAAAAATTTATTTCAAAAATGGTATTGACAAACATTAGCAAGATTTGCCACTACAACTGACAAACCATAATGTATTCTTCTTCATTTTCATCAACTATTTCAAAACCCACATTTTTATACATTCTCACAGCATAATTCTGCTTCTGAACAGCTAATGATGCTTTCTTATAATTGCAAGATTTTAATTCCACAAGCATTCTCCTCATAAGTTCTGTACCAATACCATTCCCTCGATATTCCTTTAGTAGAGAAATGGCAAACGATGGTGTTTCATTATCGACATGACCATAATCATCCATAATACGAACCCATACAGCACCAACTATTACTCCATCAGTTTCTGCAACAAAACTTATATCACCATCCCTAGTCCCAAAACCATCAACATAAACCTGCAGTTCTGGTTGATTGATTATTTCCATAGGTGGTGCTTCTACTCCTTCTGGAATAAATATTGCCTCATATAAAAATTTATCAAGTATTTTTACTTCTTCTTGTCTTAACTTTCTTATAATGTAATTCATATATACCTCCGATTTATTTTTATTTATAAATCAGTTGTAAGTCCACACATAAGAATACCTCCTTGGCAAGCTAAATTACAATTTTGTCAACTACCTATCATCCCAGTTAGTCGTCTTATCTTTGACATATGTAGGTAATAACTCCACATCAATTCCTGTATCAATTAAATATATTTTTTGTAGGTATGTATGATTACTCAAGTCGGGCAATGATATCACATGCTTCAAGTCTTGAAGTTTAATAATCTCCAAATTTGTTAATTCTTCAAGAAATGATATATCTTCTAGTTTATTAATTCTCCAAAGTTCTATTTCCTTTAAATCTTTTAGCTGTGCTAGTTCATGAAGATCATTATTCGAATTCCAAAGAAATGCTATTTTTTCAAGATGCATCTGCTTAAGAAACGAAAAATCTAATACTTTAATTCCTCTTAATGATAAGGATTTCAAACTATCAATCTGATTAATACACTCAATATTCTTTTTCGCCTTTTTACCGAGCCATAATGTATTTAAGTGCTTATACCTAAGTAACCATTTGCAATCAAATTTAACACCAGGGCCCATTGTGTCAGCCATAATAGAGAGACTTTCAATTTCTTCTGAGAGGTTTTGAATAAATTCATAATCTCTTAAGTCAAAACATGACACAGTAAACTTCTTAAGTTTTAATTCTTTTAATATCGAAAAATCAATTCTATGTTGATTTTCCTTGAAATCAATATAGTCTATTCGCAAGTTTCTCAAATTAGGTATTTTCCTCAAAAATGATATATCCACAACATCATAATCAAGAAAATCATAAATTCGAAAAGATATATCTGGACGTAAAGAAAGTATCCTATCTATTATTTTATAAGCATCGTCTGGAAGATAATCTGAAATTTGAATCCATTTCAGTTTAGGATTATTAATAATATCATCAATCATTTCATCACTAATATCCATATATCCTATTTGTTTTATAACACCATTTGATGAAGACTTATTTGATACATGAATATGTCTATCTATACTTATATAGGCCCCCATATTTACCTACCCTCCAATTAACTAAATTGGAATTTCATTCCTTTATAAACTTCTTATCGGTTTCAGGTATTTCATCATTTGATATATACCTTTCTACTTTATCATCTATTTCACTTTTGCCTGGTTGTTTCATTATACATCTCACATTGAACGATAAATTTGAATCTATTGATTCATCAATAAGTTACAATTTCATCAACCATCCTTTTTGTTTTCACAAACGAAAGGATAGTGAATAGCATTATCACTATCCAAATCCCTGTACTTGAAACAATAGATAGTAACTTCATATCAGAAGTAACTTCTCCTGTCACTGCGATTATCATCGTATTTTGCAAAGTTAGTATTGCCACCAAGGAATCAACGAAATCGATAAGCCTTATTTCCGCTATCAACGGGTTATGATTTTTCCTTGTCTTTATGTAATGAATAATCGACATTGTAATTCTATATGTCGTATAAGTCGCCATAGCAATCGCAGGAATCAAGCCAAGAGTGTAACTTTTTTCACCAAGTATCATTATTGCAATTGGTCCGATAAGACTTAGATTAACAAACAACAACAAAACATGAGTCAGAATGTATTTTTTATCCTGACTCTTATCATTTTGTCTTTCTTTTATGCTGTCTTTTATTACCATTCCTCTAGTAATTGTAAGGAACAGATAGTATATTCCTATTGCAACGCACCATACAACATGATGAAATAATCCTATATATTCATTATACAAAAAGAATAATACACCTATAATAGTTGAGGCTGAAGAACTAGCAAGTGTCTTTATGCTATACTCAACCTCATTAATAGCTTTAACTATCGTTTTTATTGTCATGTTCATTTTTCACATCCATCATTTTGGGAATGCAGTCTTCTATCATTTTTGCAATATGTTCCATTGAATCAACACAATCATCGTTAATCCATTCCTGAATAATCGCCCAGATTCCACTTACAGTAAAGGTAACCCAATATTTCCTGTCTTCCCTCGGAACATTAAATCTTTCCATAATCGGCTCAAATATATTCTTCTTAAGCCAATTAAATCTACTATCTGCCCGCATAGAAACCTGATTATTTATATAAGCCTTATACAAAGTACGATTGTCATATACAAACTGAAGATACGGCATAAGATATGTCCTATTTATAAAAACCAAATCCTTTAGTGGAACCATCTCAATATCATCAGAAGGATTAAATGAAATATCCTTAAAAACTGTACTATACTGAGTTTCTACAAATTCAATCGTCTCAGATAATAAATCTCCTATTGTCTCATAATGCAGGTAAAAGGTTGACCTATTAACTCCGGCTTTTTCACATATTTCCTTTACTGTAATATATTCAATTTCCTTCATAGCCAAAAGCTCGATGAGTGCCTGATCAATAATGCGGGCAGTATTAAAGTATTTGCTTTCAGATTTATTCATCTCATACTGCCCCCTCTCTTACTCTTCTGCTTCGCTAATTTCTTTTGCAAGCATTATGATGTCAGCTGCATATTTCTTTTTTCCATTTTCAAGTAATCTCTTGTATATTGGATAATTAATGCTCACGCCAATAATACCAACAATACCAATGATAATTCCTGCAATAAATATCAGCTGGCTTCCACCACCTATTACATTCATACTGAGGCACATGCCTACTCCTAATACAAGTGCCATTACCACACCAAAAGTATATCCAAAAATGTTTGCGGTACTTTTTGCTTTTCTATCAAGCCTCTTAAGTGCCTTTACCTTTGATGTTTCCTTTACCGAATACTCGTTTGCAATTGCCTCTGCGTAAATCTTATCTGTGTTCATAGCTTATAGCCTCCTTTTCTTTGATAAGGCTATTATAATTGCTACAGAGCACAAAACTGAACAACACAAATGACAAATAGTGTTGAATTAAGAAAATTTGAATTGCATTTTATTTCCTATTATCCGTTACAATATGCTTTACCGTATTGCTAGGGAGCTTAAGTTCTTCTCTGAAAAATGTCGGATAATAAGTTATATCACTTTTTTCATCAACCCATACAAGTCGTTCCTTTGACTCATCATCAGTAAAACTATCACATGCTGGTTCAAAATCATCTGGTGTTTTCATAAAAAAGAAATATGAAATTTCATAGATTAATTTATCCTCTTTTTTACCATAATCGCCATAGAAGAAATTCTCATGAACAAAACCAAGACGATCTATCTCCAGTTTAACTCCTGTTTCCTCAAACACCTCGCGAACAACTGCCTCCTCGGCACTCTCTCCAAACTGAATACGGCCTCCAACCGAATAAAGATAATCATCCTTTTGGTTTCCAACCATTAGGAATTTTTCACCTTTCATGATAATCGCTCCTACACGTATATTGATATACCCATTATCAATAGCAACTGTACAATCTGATGCCATTTGCTAATACCTCCTTGGTTCTGAAAATTAGAATTTGCCACTACAACTGGCAAACCATAATGTATTCTTCTGCATTTTCATTAACTATTTCAAATCCCACATTTTTATACATTCTCACCGCATAATTCTGCTTTTGAACAGCTAATGAAGTTATCTTATATTTGCAAGATTTCCTAATCGATCGTAAGCGTATAAACTTCCGATTCAAATGTTTTACTTCCATCGCTTTTTGTATATGAAGAGTCATGAGCATATACCATACCTAATTTTTGCATGACTCTCGCACTGCCTAAGTTTTCCTTGGCACACTCACCTTCAAACTTGCGTGCTCCATATACCTTAACCGCATGATTTATTAGCGCTTTCATGCCTTCTACAGTATATCCCTTCCCCCAATCATCGTAACGATTAACATACGATAATGAATAAGAATCATGCTCTTGGATGTAATTTAAGGCATATGTAATCTATTAGTTTCTACAGTTTCCATTAGTAATCTCCTCCTAACGAATGGAAAAAAGAATTTAATATCTAGTAGTCCAATTAATTAAAACTTAATCATTATACTTTATCTCAAAGTAATCCATATATACCTTGAATCTATCTTGAGCAGTTAGACAGGTATCTATGAGGTACCTCCTCTCATTTTTCCACTCTTTTAATCCACGATAGTAAAACTCCTTAATATCATCTTCTATAATAAAGGGAGTAATTCCGTTACGAAGACATTCCTTAAACATAATCAGTCTTCCAACACGCCCGTTGCCATCTTGAAAAGGATGAATTTTCTCAAACTCATAATGAAAATCAATAATTTCTTCTAATGTTTTCTCTTTTGTTTCATTATATTTTCTTAATAATTGTTTAATTTCTTTAGCAACATTTTCTGGCTTTGTTGTCTCTTCTCCACCAACTTCATTTTCGTATCGTTTGTAATCTCCTACTGCAAACCACGCCTTTCGACTATCTGAAGTACCAGTTTTTAGAATAAAGTGCAACTGTTTAATAAAGGATTCACTTAAACTGTAGTTTGCTATTTCAATAATTTGATCAATGCACTTAAAATGATTCGCCGTTTCTACAATATCATCAACATTTAATGCATAATCTTGAATTCCTATGGTATTTGTTTCAAATATATATCTCGTTTGATCATGTGTAAGACGGCTTCCCTCAATATGATTAGAATTATATGTTAATTCAATCTGTACTTTATGGTATATTCCACCTGTAATGCCAGACTCTTTCTCAACTTTCAGCCTCGAAAGAATATCTGAAGGTATTTTCCCTTCTCTTTTTTTCCTAGATGGTTTAACTGCATCTGAAGGTATTTTCCATATTTTTCCATCAAGAACAGCTCCAGGAACCTTTCCTGATGAACAATAATTACGAACACTTCTTTCGGATATTCCCCATTTATCCGAAATTTCTACTGCACTGCTATATTTCATATACAACCTCCAAACCAACAAATGATCACTAATATAAAGTTCCAATATACAATCTGTCGGAACTATCATACCATTATCGGCAAAATATATCAACATTATACGCCTTAGAACTTTGTTATATTTTGCCGATAATACATTATTCTATTAAAAATGCGTCCAACCAAGGCTGGGCGCATTTTTTTCATTACTGATTCACTTTTAGGCTTATGGTAGGTTTACTTCTCAACCGGCGTTACCAGTCCCTCATTATCGATATTGATTCGGTTATCGGAAATCTTTTTCATAAAATTCACGATTGCTTCCCGGTCTGCTCCGTACGCAATTTGTGTACGCACATCCTGCTGCTTGGCAGGGGTATAATATAGGTCAATCTTACTTTCCTTCGTTGCATGATCTCCATGAATGCGAAGCTCGATGAGCATCGAATCCAATGCTTTTTCGTTGAACCAGAAGTTGCTGAGACTGTAGACAATCGGCTTTCCGTTGTAAAAATCTATCGGCTGCGGACAATGCGAGTGTGCACCGATGACCGCATCGGCCCCGGCATCAAGATAGAGCTTTCCGGTATCGATCTGAACCTGCTCTAACGCATTGCTGTACTCTGTTCCCCAATGCACAACCGCTATCACATAATCGGCATTCTGACGCGCCTCCTTGATGGCTTCCACGAACAGCGCCGGCTCATAGCAAAGCAGTACACCTGCTCTGTCAGCCGTTGCCTGCGGCGTCTTGAAATTCTTCTCGGCACGGCTTGCCGCAACAAAGGCAATCGTCTTACCCTGTACCGTGAGATATAACGGCTTCTTGGCCTCTTCGAGATTTCTTCCGGCACCGAAATAAGCAATTCCGGCATTTCGCAGTGTGTCCATCGTATCAAGGAGCGACACCTCGCCATAATCATATGCATGATTATTGGCAAGAAGCGCAACGTCAACACCCATCTCTTTCAGAAGCGATACCCGAGAAGGATTCGCACGGAACGTCCAAGCCTTACCCTCAAGCGGCGTTCCTCTTGTGGTATAGGTGAACTCGTTGTTCGCTACCATGATATCGGCTGCCCGCATCTGCTCCAAAAGCTCTGGCGAGATACACTTGCTAAGATCCCCACCAACCGATTCGAGCATCGTCATCGGAATACCGCCGTCCTCAAAATTGATATCTCCGCAGAAACAGATTCGGATATCAAAGGTCGTATCCTCCTTCGGCGTCGGTGTCGTTATGTCGTTCCCAACGTCTGCTACGGAAGGCGTAACTGTAGCCGCAGGCTTCTTACTCGTGTGCTTGCCGCCCTTTCGAAAGACGATAATCACGCTCACAACGGCAATAACGAAAACCAATGCAAGAGCCAGCAAGAAAAGCCTTCGGTTTCTCTCTTTACGCCTGCGGAGCATTCTTCGGTAACGAAGCTCCTCCAATCTTCTGTCCAAAACTAATTCTCCTCTCGATTCTTCCTAAACCCGCCACAGAGCGCTCTGCTCAACTGCCTGACGATTCAGAAAATCGGTAATCTCGTTCAGTCCGTCCTCCGTGAACGGAAATTCGTAAAACTGCTTCAGGGAATCCGGGGTTTTATCAAAGCAATTCACATCCGGATACAGAACAACCTGCAGGTATTCCCGCGCAGGCTCTTCCTCCTTCACAAGCTTGATTCGAAAACGCATTCCGTCAAGGCTGCCGGTGAAGGCCTCCTTATCATAGAAGCGTATCGCCATTAAATCTATTCTTTTGAGCATATGCCGCCCTCCTATCAATCCTCTTCTAACACCTGAATCTCCAGATAATCAAATGCAATCGCTTCGGAGAAGCTGTCCTGACTAAACCGTGTTTTGGCATGGCGCTTAAAATCCTTAATATTCGATGCAAGCCAGATCGGTTTTGAAAGGTCCCACTCCCTGCACACATCATCGATTGCTTCAAAAACCTTCTTGGTTCGGTTCGCTTCGGACCCGTTCGATACGGTCATATCCTTTTCGAGCCGGCCGCTCTTCCACATTTTTGCCCAAAGCTGAAACATAAATCCCGTTCCTCCGGAGAATGAGTAAAATCACATACGAAAGCTGTTTCGCCGCGCCTCTTCGCGCCTTTTAACGCTAAGGTAGATGAAACAACCAATCAACGCACCGGTAATCAAACCTCCTACATGCGCTGCATTATCAACATTCGCATCACTTGCGAAAACCTGATAAAACATGTAAAGAACGAAGAACCCAAGCCTTCCGAGCGTTCCGTAGTCCTCGCTGTCCCTCGTTGCAACCATGATGAACACCAGAGTGCCCACGAGTCCGTAAATCGCGCCCGATGCACCAAGGCAGTACACATTTGCCCCAACGCTCATATGGTAAAATGCCGATATGACGGAGGAACAGATTCCCGCAATGAAATATGCCGTAATATATCGCCAGTGTCCAATCTTTATTTCAAGAACGCTTCCTACCAAAAACAGCACCAGCATATTATTCAAAAGATGCTCTAAGCCCGAATGCAGAAACATCGAAGTAAACACACGGTATACTTCCTTTTCCTCGAAAAGAGCATGCCAGTTGTTGGCGCCGACCAAAAGCACTTCGTTGTGATCCCAGTTTTTCTGAAGAAAGTATATCAATACGTTAATCGCAATCAGCGCATACGTTATAAACGCAACACCTTGTGACCCGTTCGTTAACGAGCTTCTGTAGGTGTTGCGGCGTTTCACCGTCTGCGCACCCTGCGGGGTAACACCCGTTCTCTGCACGCCGTCCCGGTTGCGCACATCCGCCCCGAAATGCAGATTCTGTTCAATAATCTGCCGAAGCCCGAGGAAATCACTACATTGATTTTCAAAAATCACAAGCCTTCCGTAGCGTTCATCAACAATCCAGAAGTTCGTTCCCTCTCCAAGCTCTCTCACTTTCATCAGATCTCCCGTAAAGAACAGAACAAGACTCTTTATATCGGAGAACCCGCGGTCCGTGAAGATGCGACGGATTGTCTCGCATTGTGCCCGGAACACTTCCTCTGTAAGCTGTCCGATAACCTCCGAAGAAAGCATATGAACATAGTAGGTCTGCTCGCCGCGCTTGGTATAAAACAGCTTCATACCTTCCGCATGAAGGTTCACCTCGTTCATTCCGATACCGATACAGTATCGGGCAATTCGGTCATATATCGGTTCCTTCTGCTGCATCGGCTCCATCCGTCTCCTCCTGCTTCGTTTCTTCACATCCTTATCTGCAGGAATCTATTGTAGCACAAAAAGTGCTTACTTTCAACAAATTACCCTACCATTTACAGTCCTTAGCGAATCCCTCCTCTCAAAAAGCGTATCCATTCTAATGCATAACCCATAATAGCAGTGCTCCGATCCAGGCAAGTAGCATCGCGCCTCCGCCAAAAAGTGCCCACCGCTTTCGATTGGAGCGGCGAGGCTTCTGCTGCTCCTCCTCTTCCTCTGTCCATGGTTCAATCTCCGGAAGCGCCGGCTTCTCCTCCAAAACAGCTGAAATTGCCTGAAAGGAGCAGGCCTCTCCATGACACAAAACATGTAGCGCGTAGCCATTGTAAACCGCGGTTTCATCATTTGGGTCAAGGTATCCGAGAAGCCACTCACTTAGGGTTTTGAGCTGATTGATCAAAAGACAATGGTATTCCGGGTAATAGCAAAGTCTGATACGATTCTCCTCGTCTAAAAATATACTTTCGGGCGATATCCAAAAGCCGTCCTCCCGGAGCAGGTATTCCCGTGCACCTTTTATGATGGCAAATATCTGCTTGAACATATCCTCAAAGCATTCTCCGCTAATCTGCTTTCCCTGCAGCTGCTGCCGAAGGCTTTTGAACCCATTTGTTTTATAGCGATGGTATTTCACTCCTGACAACCGCCCGGTTTCCATCGGCAGAAGCCCCGGGATCGTATTGTACAAAAGCATCTCCTCCTCAAATGGGTCCTCCTCCGGGACACCATTCAGTACCAGATATCGATTCTCCATCGAATTGGTTTCCGTAACCTCTACCCCATCGCCGAGATTGTTATAAGAAACCTCTGTCATTTCATATCACGCTCCTTTCTCACATAGTCCTTTCGCTGTAGATTTGCACGGTGCAACTCTATATCTAACATATGCAATGTACCAAATTAATCCGATAAGCCGGCAAGATAAGCTTCTATCTTTTCTAATAATCCGGAAACGCCCTTGATTCTTGTTCCGCTATCCCAGGCGGCAACTACGAGACGGTTGGTTTCCGAAAGGCTCTCCACCTTAGTCGAAACACTGATTTCTCTTAAAAATAATCCGCTCGGCAGATATCGAAACAGATATCTGAGCTCATCTCTTCCGTGGAGTCTCACCGAAACACTTATCCTGTCCCCGCTGATACGAACATCTGCCGCCCCACAGACGGAGATCCACAGCCGGTTTCGAAGTCTTTCTTCCACATATCCGGTGAGTACATTCTCCTCCGAATAATGTGTTCTTCGAAATTCAGCGAAAACGCCCCGCTTCAGGTGCGAATAATCAATTGCCGCTTCCCCGGGCTTTGCACTGTGCTGAACATACCGTGCTGCTTCATCCACGGCCTTTAAAGCAATCCCCTCCGTCGTTAGAATATCCCGGTAGAACAAGGTTTCCGTCAGCAGTAACATAATGATCATCGTACATAACGGAACGATGTACGCGGCTTCTATGGTATAGGAACACCTGATTCTTCTCATATGCGCCTCCTGTCAAAAAAGCATAAGGGAAAGAACAATTCCCTCCCCTGCTGCCAGAAAAGGAAAGAACGGAATGCGATCCTTCCGTTTCACCCGCCTAGTCACCAATAGAACCAATGCTATGACCTCGAGAAGAAGCATCGCTACACAAAGCATCAGGCATAAGGACATAAAGCCAACCGCAATCCCACCCAAAGCAAGCATCACCGCATCACCTTTTCCGATTGCCTCCTTCGTTAACCGGCTAACCCCTAAGAAAAGGAGCCCGATCCCACCTCCAAATACCCGAGACAGCATCGGTAGCTCCTGATCCAAGAGAACAAAGGGGACCAAAACGGCAGCAAGCAGTATGAAGAAAACAAGTGGCAAGCTCTTTCTTCTGCAATCTTCAACGCTCCCCCAAAGGGTTGCAATAAAAAATATAAAATGGCAACTCATACCGCTATTCCTCCGTTCCACATTTGCTGCATGGGCGATACCCCTGCTCCAGTGCCTCCTCTTCCCGTATTGCGTGAATCGTTCTCAGCAATCCCCGACACGAAATCAGCAAATGATATCTTGTCCCATAAGAGGTGATAAATACAATGCCCTCTGACGTTTCCCCGCCGCAATATTCACAGCTGTAATACTTCGCTCCGGAAGAATTTCGTTCCGATTCCAGCTTGTCGGGAGTAATCTGTCGAATACTTGGTTTGAGGTATGTGCACTCTCCGGTTCGATGGAACACCTTCCCGTTATCCGTGATATATACCATCGTTTCCCCGGTCTCATCCTCTTCGTCCTTCTTCGTGTTCTTCGCACGACTGACCCCCGAAAAACCTCTCGCTACAATCTGCTGCTTCACCGGAATACCACCAAAGGACAGCACGCGATTTCCGAAAATGTACGAATAATGAATCAGAATCCGGATCTCCGAATTCTTCTCATAGATAGAAGAACCGCTGAACGAGAACCCGGTTGCGCCGCCGTTAATATAGGTGAGCCATCGCTCATCTTTCACGCTTCGATACATCCGATAGGACAGATATGCCTCCGTTCCAAGTTCCCGAAACAGTCCGTCGACTCCGATCTGATTCAGATAAGAGGCTGATGCTTTCTCCGAATTTGCTCCCGCCCTTGACAGAAGCGTGCCGTACGGCATAAGCTCGGTACTCATCTCTGCCAATTCCTTCTGCACACGTGTCTGCACCTGCAGAAACAAAAAGAGATTCATAAAAAGCATTACCGTGAAAAAGGATAACGGCACAATGAATGAAGCCTCAACCGTCAGCGAACATTTTTCTCGCATTCTTTCTTCACCTCCGATAACCGTTCCCGTCCTGTCCCGGAGAGAGTAGTCGAAAATCAGGACCGAAGCGGTTGTCGGAAGCGGCATGCCCGCAATTCCGTCCCCGACCTGATCTTTGGCCGGGGCGGCACTCACGGGTTGATGCAATTTGGAGAAAAACTAATATAGAATGGTTCCTGAAGCCTCAATGATGCGTGGATTGACGGCTCCGGTCCCTACCATCGGAATGTTGACATATTTCGACTGTAATCTCGCCTGCACGGAAGCTGTGACTCCGCCGTAGCACGCCGTCATACGGAACCCGGCATCCTCATAGGTACAGATGTGTGCCTGCATTAAGTCTGCAGCATGATAGACAATCGCCTCCTCCTTACTGAACAGAAGAAACATAAGAAGATAAGTATTGTAGGTCGGTGCCGGGCCCGAAGCGCCTTTGTATGCCTCGGCTCGCTCAAACCGTGTCTGCTTTCCCATCGTGACAACTTCATCGTATCTTACCTGAAACGTCTCTTTCGTCACAAGAAATGGCACCTTCTTCCCCTTTAATATCTCCACCGTTTCTAGCTTGGCATTCTGAAGCCCCCATGCAAGAAGGATCAGATACTGTCCCGCCGAAGTCAGAAAGGGAAGCGTAGACCCGAATATCTCGGCCGAAGTAACAAGCGCCATCGCTTTCTTCTCAGGATCGGTAAATGTGTGTGCCAGATTCAAAGCAAGTCTCACCCCAAGAATACTTAACGCCGCACGTCGATAATTGTCCGCATCGCTGCGTTTTCCGTAAAGAAGGTATTCTACCTGATACAATAAAACATCCTCTTCTCCCGAGTCTGCGTGGCTGGAAAATACCGAGGTTCCGTAGGAAACTAACATCAGCTTCTCAATCATCTGCTCCAGATCCGCACAAAGAAGTTCACTGATCTTTGAAAGCTTCATTCCCCGAATCAGCTTCCAAAGCGTCGACTCTCCCACATCTGTAGCCGCATCCGGTAGCTCAATCGAAAAGACATCCGCCGCTCCAAGGTACAAGGTTTGAGAGGGAAGCGTAAGCCCCGTCCGTATGGAACGGGTAGACAGCCCTTCCGCCTCGATAATTCCCGAGGTGAGCCCTTCCACAAGCAGGTTCTTCACGGCTTGAAAAAAGGTATTCTTCACATCGGTTCCGCGCTTCATCCCTGCATAATGCAAAACAAGCTCCTTCACGGAATAATCGCTTAAAGCCTCTTCACATAGCCGAAGCTCCGCTTCCCAGTCAACCTCCTCTCCCCCATACAAGCACTGCATAATATGCTTTCTCGCTTCAAGCAACATCGTATAATTGGCAGAAAGCCTTTGATACATCTGATTAAAATCATACTGTCCCTTACCGTTTCCAAGATACTGCCGCATTCTTTGAATGCTTTCGCTGAGAGATGCCTTCCATTCCTCACTTAGCACATCCCCTGCTTCCGAAAGCATTGCCTCGTATCTCGAAAGAAGTGCCGGAATCTCATCCTGCACGGCGCGAAGCTTATCCACTAACTTGATTGCCTCCTGCGTCTTTCCGCTTGTGGCCATCAGTAAAGAAAGAAGCGTGTTCAGCTGTGCATTTATCGCAGCCGCAGCTATCAGCGAATCGCTGTCTGCCTCTGCCTCCCGATAAGCTTCCGTAACCGATGCCAGCAGGTCAGGCAGATTTCTGTAGGCCGGTTGGAGATATACATAGACCGAGAAGGAATCGATTCCCACAGACTCCCTTGTCGGATCTGAAAGTGTCATTTTCTTCACAAAGGAGCTCTCCGGAGTGATTCGCCCCTCACCGTCACATAAGATTCCGGTTGCATTGGTTGGAACCCCGTCCAAAACAGGCATCAATCGAAGAAGCAGCTGCTCCATCGCAGTTGTCTTCTCTTCAAGTGCAGCCTTCTCCTCAAGTAGCTGAAGTCCCTTCTCCTCCTGCTTTAATATCCCGAGTGCTTCCAAAAGCTCCTGCAGCAGATGCTCAACACCATAAACCGCACCTGCCGAAACCATCTGCCGTCGCAGAAGCTCTCCCTCTGCATCGAGTAACGATATCTTCTTTCCGATGGAAACATCAATTTGGTCCAGGGTAAAGCTGTACCCGCTTCTTCTGTCTCCTGTGTATCCCTCCGGGAGATGCGCCGTCGGATTGGCCGAAGCGGCAAGTAACTCCCGAAGGGAACCCTCCATATCCTCTCCGTATAGACCATAAATAGAATACTTATCGAACAGAGGCGCGTAATATCGCCCTCCGAGAGACGCCATTGCCACTGAGGTATTCATCTGCAGGATTGAAGCAGCCGACTGCTGCCTTGCAGATTCCACACTGACCAGTACCAATGACACAAGAAGAAACAGAATCAGAGAGAAGAATACCGTGATCGAACCGGATACACGACGCCTTCTCATCGCAGGATGGCACCGGAATCCGATTTGATCGAGTCAAATGCACTGTTAATAATGGATGTAATTTCGTTTTTGAAGATTAGAACTAGTCCTATTAAGATTACCAGAATTAAGATAATTTCCACTACACCGATTCCGCTTTGATCCTGTGCGAAACCGGTAAATGTGTCCTTTATTCGTTGCAATATTTTTTTCATATAAAATCCTTTCTCCCCTTTTCTCAAAAGCTGAGAAAAGCCGGAATCATAATGATTGCGAGAATCAATACAAGAATTCCCGCCATAGGAATCAGAAGCTTCGTTCCCGCTTCCTCTCCAAGCTGTTTTACACGCTCCTTTCGATCGGCAAATGCTTCCGCAGCCTCCTTGCGAAGAAGCGGTATCAGGCCGCCGGTTCCTTTCTTCAGATTTTGAACAAGCACTGAAGATAGACGCAGATAGCGAAGATTTCCGCAATTTCTGCCAAACTCTTCATATGCTGACTCCTCCGAAGCTCCGGCGTTTAGCCTGTTTCGTATATTTCTCATTTCCTCATAAACATATCGTCGTTCGCCGTTACCGTAAGACAGGTAATCAGCGGTAATTCTGTCCCAGGCGAGTCGAAGTGTCAGACCCGCCTGGAGCAGTAAAGTAAGCTTACTGACCAAATCCGGATAATCCCTTAACAGCTGATCCTCGCGTTCCTTTCGCAGTCGCTTTCCCTCGGATTCCCACAATGCAAAAACACCAATCAAAAGCAGTAGGAACAAGCCAAGAATCCCCCATGGTGTCTTACTCTTTTTCTCATAAAATACGACCTTGGTTCCGTTCACTGTTTCAGGTAATTCCATCACATATTCGTTGGTCTGGGCAGTGTCATACTTCATCAGTTCTTCCGTCAACAATTCTTCTGCATCCCCTGTACCGTCCTTCAGACGGCACACCCTGATCGGTATGTCTAAAAATTCTATAAAACCGCCGTATTTCACCTGCACGGTGATGATCACGATTGATCCGTCCGCTTCCGCATTCTGCGGATAAACCTTGCCCTCATAATCAACGAGCTTATAGTCGGAGGGCATCCATACAAGATCTACATTGGTTCCTGCAAGCTTCTTCGGAAAATACAGCTTCCCTGTAACTTCCTCGGCGCATCGATTGGCTGCAAGCATCTGCTCCGGCAAATGGTTTCGTGCTTCTTCCCACACCCCTCGGACTTCCTTCTCCGTCAGAACTCTTTCGCCGACCTTGAAATCCACATCATAATTTTCCTGGTTGAATGCTGCACGAAGATGGTATAACCGCGTTCCCCGGTCCGGCCTCACGAAAGACTTGATCTCTGTATCCGAGAAGGTTCCCCTCACGCCAAGTACACCGAGTAAACATCCGAAGCCAAGCAAAAGCCCCCATATCAAAAGCCCCTGCCTGCATTCCCGGACAAGCCGACGTCCGTTCGGATTATCATTGATATGAATGTTTCGATAGAAGCTTTCCTCCTGCTGCAAAAGCTGCAGCTTTCGAAGAATCCGCCTTCTCCACACACTGTAAAGATAACCTCCCGCAACAACGCGCTGTCCTGCTTCCGTTAATTCCATCCCATCCGGATTATTATTCCGAAAAGCCTGATAATATCCCCTCCCGATCAAGCCGGCACCCGTGCCCGCAATCAGAATGGAAAGCAGAATAATTGTCATTAAATCATAATCCCCTCCCTTCAAATAGAAATGTCAGCAATCTTCTGTGCGTACTGACAGCACAAAAGATAGATTATATAGATAACCAGCATAATGATTCTGCCGGTTATTCCCTCATATAACGGCGCCAGAAAGGTCGGCGCAAATATCCCGAAATACGCCAGTATGGCAAATGGCATAAAGCGCATGATTGAAACCTCTAATTGCTTTGCTAAAAGCACGGTCTGTATCTCGCGCATAACCTCCTGCTTCTGGTAAAGGGTATCGCTCACCGAGCGAATCACATGAACGATATCTCCTCCCGAGCGGCTTGCGATGGAGAAAATAACGGCGAAGCTCCGAATATCCTCTACCCCGCTCTGCTCACCAAATTCCCGAAATACCGCTTCCGCACTCTCCCCGTTTTGAAGTCGATGGTCCATTCGTCGAAAAGCTCTGACAATCGGAGCTTTATCATCAAACATGACACGTAGATCCGAAACTGCACCGGAAACACTGTTCTCTATGCTGTAGCCAGCCTCCACAGAGGAAAGCAGGCACTGCATACCGTCCCGAAATTGCGATGCAAGCAGGCGCCGCCGCTTTTCGGCAATCTCCTGTCGCCTTCGATAGAGGCGAAATCCGAGATAAGGCCCTAACCAAAGCACACACCACACGGTTCGAAAGAAAAAATACCCGGAAAGCAGCACAAACAGAACATCTGCCACAAAATCCTTTATATACTCTCGATCCATTCTGTTTCTCCCGCTGCTAAAAGCTTGCCCCGCCGCTGCAGGCGGTTTCCCAGATAATGAAGCTGTCCTATGATCCTGCCGTCCGCATCCTCCCCCTCCTCCATAAAGCGAAAGAGCGGGTTTAACACAATCTCTCCCTCCACACAGGCAGTCACCTCAACAATTTCGGCCACACGGCGTGATTTATCACGAAAGCGCGACAGCTGAATGATGATATCAATCGCCGATGCAATCTGCTTTCTTACAGCCAGTAGCGGGATCTCTTCTCCGAGCAGAACCATGGTTTCCAGACGGGCAAGCATGTCCATCGGCGAGTTCGCATGACCGGACGACATGCCGAAATGTCCGGTATTCAGGCTACTGATCATATCAATGCTTGCCGCGTCACGGACCTCTCCCACAACAATGCGGTTTGGGCGCATACGAAGCGAGGTCTTAATCAGATCTCTGATGGTGACCGCGTGATTTCCCTCCATATTGGCGTTACGCATCTCAAGCCGCACGATATTCGGGATGTTGGAAATCTGAAGCTCCGCCGAATCCTCGATAGTGATGATTCTTTCAGTCGCCGGAATATAATCGGAAAGTGCATTCAGAAAAGTCGTCTTGCCGACACCTGTGCCGCCGCTGACGAATATGTTATAGCCCGCACGCACAAGTACCTTCAGGTATTCTGCAGCTTCCTCGGTGATGGAGCCCATCTCGATCAGCTTCTCCATCGTAATACGGCTTTCCGGAAACTTTCGAATCGTAAGAACCGGTCCCGAAAGGCTTACCGGCGGCAGCACGACATTCACTCTGGAGCCATCGTTCAGCCTTGCATCAACGATTGGATTGGCTTCGTTGACGACACGGTTCACACCCGAAGCAATCTTCTGGATCACATCCTCCAATCGGCGCTGGTCGCGAAAATGCCTGTCGCTTCTATAAAGCCTTCCCTCTCGCTCATAAAAGATCTCCTTGGGGCCGTTGACCATAATCTCGGTGATCGAGCCATCCTCGATAAAATCCTGCAATACATCGAGCCGCCTTAGGGAATCAAACACATCCTTCTTCGCCTGTCTTCGCTCCTCAACAGAGAGAAAGCCTTCCTTTCGGCACTCCTCGCGGATGACCTGCTCGATCAGCTCCCGGATATTGTCATCGTCTAACTCCACAGAGCCGTCGATGCAGCGAAGCACCAACGCCCGGAAGTAGTCTCTGCGCTCCTCTCTATCCATGCATTCTTTCAAATCCATTCACCTCACTCACCCCAAGGAAGCTCATACGCTCCCGAAAGCCGCCGTTCTCCGCCTGGCGCTCTATGCTGTGCCGCTTCGCCTCTCCCGCACCGCAGTAATAGATGATATCGCAGTACTGTAAAAGCTCCTCCGCACACGAGGTTCCGAAATCTATCACCGCACTTCCGAACTCGAGGCTTCGAAGCCCCTCCATAAGCGCTTCTGCCTCCGCCGCACGGAGCTCGCAGACATCTCCGAGCCGTTCCATCCCCGCAACAATCGTCACTTCCCCGAGCTTACAGCTGCAATGCATCAGCTGCTTTCCCCAGTCTGCGCCGTACTCCTTCAAAAGATAGACCAACTCAGACACCCCGCTCGTCTGCTTCGCAAGCTCCGCTAGTCCGGGTGCATTGTCAAGAGACAGAAAGAACGTACTTCCGCCCCTTCCAAGTTCTACCGCCTTACGAAAGGCAGCCGTCGTACAGCCGCTACCGCCCTCAGCACTCAAATAGCCGATTACACGAAATGTAGCTGTCTCCTCTCTAATCTGCTCCGGCACCTCTCCGGCGCTTAAGAGAAGGTCTGCGATTGCCGCAACGGACTGATACATAAAGACAGCTTCCTCATCCCTCTGCTCACTAAGCCAAAGGATACGCCTGCCATCGGCAGCAAGCTGCTTTCTGACCAGCTGGCGCCGCTCTATAGGAATCTGCGCCAGCAGAAGCTCCTCTGCCGTTCCGCGCTCCGCATACTCCTCTTCATCCACATATCCTGAGACTGTCCATTCTCTGCCCAGAACCTCCGGCAGATACTCCGTCAATTGCTTCAGGTATAAATTGTTTCGACAAATAATTCCAAGCTTTCTCATCATTTTCCTCGCCCCTTCGTTTTGTGGCGCAATCATAAGCCCGGGACGCGCCCAAAGTCAACAGAAAATGCTCGCCGAAAAGCATTTTTGGCAGGGTCGGAAGCTTTTCCGAAAATATCCGTCAAAACGTCTTAGACAATCTGCACAACACTTTTTTCGCGCGAAAAAAAAGGTGCATAAAAACCGAAATGATTTTTATGCACCTATCACAAAGTTACATATGAAATTGAATCATCAGAATATTCTGACAATTAGTACAGAAGAAATGTCGGATTCGTCTCGTAATGCATCTCTAAAAGGATATCCTCCACCTCGTAGCCAAGTCCGAGATACATCAGCTGCGCCGGATTGTTATCACCGAACACGGTAAGTGACGCCTCCCGCACGCCAGCTCCTGCAAGCTCAAAAAGAACCGCTCGAAGAAGTGTGGACGCAATTCCCTGCCGCTGATAGGCGGGGATGCAGAAGATATTTTCCGTTGCGTACCGCGACTCTGATATCTCCCAGATTGTCACCGAAGCAATGATTTCTTCGCCCTTCAAAACGGCATAGACCTTTGCGGTCCCGCCTGCAAGTCGGAACCGAAGCTCACCCGCACTGTCCGGTACCAAAAAGGCCTTCGCAGTCGCTTCGATGTAGCGTTCCATCACCGCATCGTCCATCTGCAGTACCTTGATGGTAAGTCCGCGTGGAAGCGAAAAGTCCTCTGACAGGTCCGAAAGGTCCGACAGGTCTCTGACCATCAACGGCGTCGATCGGCGGATCATAAACTCGAACTGCATCAGAAACTCCAAATAACTCCTCGCTGTCGCTCTTGTCCAGGTTCGAAGCACCAGCTTCTTCTCAGGATAATCCTGCTCCATCTCACGAAAGATATCCTGTAACTCCTCAAGAAGTCCCGCAGAAACCTCCACCTCAAGGGGATGCCCCTTTTCGGCAGTGAATTCCACGTGAATATGACAGGTTTTACAGTGCTTTCTGTCAAGAAATGTCGGTCCTGCGGCCAGAAATCCAAAGCCAACCGGTACCCCATCCAAAAGTGCGACAATAACACTCTTTTGGAACACATCCGGGTGATAGCGGACGGAAAGAGCCATAATCCGGTTCATTTCCGCCATCGCCTCAAAATATTCTTCCCTATAAGGAACATATGTCAGTTCCATGATTTCACCCTCTTACGATCAATCAAGCTCCTTCATACCCGTATAGAGCTCGTAGTAGCGGCCCTTCAGGCTCAAAAGCTCCTCGTGGTTACCGCGCTCGATGATATTACCCTGCTCAAGAACCATGATTGCATTGGAGTTACGAACCGTCGACAGACGGTGTGCAATAACAAATGTGGTACGATTCTTCATCAGTCTGTCCATACCATGCTCGATATGGCGCTCGGTTCTCGTATCGACCGAACTGGTTGCCTCATCCAAAACAAGGATCGGTGCCTTGGAAAGCGCTGCTCTTGCAATATTCAGAAGCTGTCTCTGACCCTGCGAAAGGTTCGCGCCGTCACCCTCAAGGCGAGTATTATAGCCGTCGGAAAGACGCATGATAAAGCTGTGCGCGGAAGCAGTCTTTGCTGCAGCGATAACCTCGTCATCAGTAGCATCCAGACGTCCGTAACGGATATTTTCCATTACCGTACCGCTGAACAGATGTGTGTCCTGCAGCACCATCGTGATATTCTTTCGAAGAACGTCACGCTTGATATTCTTGATATCTACGCCATCGATGGTGATCGTACCCTCCTCGATGTCATAGAAACGATTCAAAAGGTTCGTGATCGTCGTCTTACCGGCACCGGTCGAACCTACGAAAGCGATCTTCTGGCCGGGCTTTGCGTAAAGCGTGATATTCTTCAGTACAGTCTTTTCAGGCACATAACCGAAGGATACGTCCTTTACAACAACGTCACCTTTCATAGAAGGCATCTCATCGGCATTTTCCACATCCGGAGCCTCAGGAACGGAATCCATTACCTCGAAAACTCGCTCCGCACCGGCAAGAGCCGAGAAGAACGTTGCCATCTGCTGTGCCAGCGAGTTAATCGGCATAGAGAACTGACGGGAATAACCGGAGAAGATGGTCAGACCGCCGACAGTAAGCTTCTGATAGATCAAAAGGATACCGCCGACACCAACCGTTACGGCAAATGAGATCTGCGACATGTTACCCATAATCGGTCCCATAATACCGCCCCAGAACTGTGCCTTGAACTGCTTGTCACGCATATCGTTATTGAGTTCAGCGAACTCCTCAACGCAGCACTCCTCGTGATTGAACACCTTAACAACCTTCTGACCGGTAACCGTCTCCTCGATGTAACCGTTCACTGCACCGAGAGCACTCTGCTGTGCAGCGTAGTATTTTCTCGAAATCTTACCGATGGCAAGTCCGCCAAAGGTGAAAATCGGAATGAATACGACCGTAATCAGGGTCAGAATCCAGCTTGTGGAAATCATGAAGACAAATGTTCCGACAATCGTAACCAGACCGGAAACAATCGAAGTAAGCGAGTTGTTAAACAGAACATCGATGTTATCGATATCGTTCGTAAAACGGGACATGATCTCACCGGTCTGGTGGGAATCGAAGAAACGAACCGGAAGTCTCTGAAGCTTTTCAAAGAGGTCGTTTCTGATACGCTCGATCATACCCTGGGATACGGAAAGCATCAGACGAGCCTGTGCATAGGTCGTAATAATACCAACAAGGTAGATACATGCAAGGATACTAAGTGCGATGATGATATATGTCATAACCGTATCATCGCCGCCGAACAGATTCACAATCTTCGTGATGAAGGTGTCGGCATTCTGCTGCATCTTAGTCAGATTGGCTGCCGCATCCGGCTTAACTGCATGTGTGATCTTATCAATGATCGGAGACATCAGATAACCACCGATCAAGGAAGTAACCGTGCTTAAAAGCATGCATACAAGCACGAGAACGAAACGAAAACGGAAGCCGTTCATATAA
Source organism: Lachnospiraceae bacterium (assembly GCA_024404675.1). Lineage (GTDB taxonomy): Bacteria > Bacillota > Clostridia > Lachnospirales > Lachnospiraceae > ISDg. The sequence goes on along the minus strand of JAKSPO010000008.1, from coordinate 69,454 downwards.
CCAAGCAATCTTGCGATTGTCTTGCCGGCATCCTTCGGCTTGCCGCCTGCCATACCGCGTCCTCTGGGACCGCCGTGACCGGGTCCGCCCATTTTGAAGGCTTTTGCGGCATTACTGTTATACTGCTTCTGCAGCTGTTCCAAACTTCTTGCCATGATTAAGCCTCCTTTCCTGTCTGAGATTCGTAAATCTCACGATACTCTTCATTGCTCTTAAGGAGCTCCTCATGGGTTCCGATACCGGTGATTACGCCATCATCCATTACAACAATCTGGTCAGCATCCATAACCGAGCTGATTCGCTGTGCAATAATGATCTTCGTCGCACTCTTCAGTGCGCCTGCGAACTCCGGATGCTCTAAGGAGCTGTCATCAACCTTTGAGCTGAAGGCTGCACGAATCTGTGCCTCGGTTGCGGTATCAACCGCACTGGTCGAGTCGTCCAGAATCAGGATCTTCGGCTTCTTCAGAAGCGCTCTTGCAATACAAAGTCTCTGCTTCTGACCACCGGATACATTCGTTCCGCCCTGCTCGATTATCGACTCATAGCCATTCGGGAAGGAGGACACGAATTTGTCTGCCTGTGCATAGGTTGCCATCGCACGCATCTCCTCGGGAGAGGCGTTCTCATCACCCCATGCAAGGTTCTCCGCAATCGTACCGGAGAACAGAGTATTCTTCTGCAGCACCATCGAAACGCCCTCACGCAGGTTATAAAGTGAGTAATCCTTAACATTGATGCCGTCAATGGTAATCTCACCCTCGTCACAGTCATAAAGTCTCGGAATCATCGAAACAAGCGTTGTCTTACCGCAGCCTGTCGAACCGATAATACCGACCGTCGAACCGGCTTTAATGTCGAGATTAATGTGATTCAGAACCTTTTCCTCACTGTTCTTATAGTAGCGGAAGGATACGTTCTTGAAGGAAATATCACCGTTCGTTACAACAGCCTCCTTGCGCTCTGCGGTATCATCCGTCAAATCGAGCGGCTCCTCCATAACCTCCTTGATACGTCTTGCAGAGGCAAATGCTCGAGAGGAGAACATCAGCATAAAAGTTACCATCATAAGAGAGAACAGAATCTGTGATACATAGTTCAAAAAGGCGGAAAGGTCACCGACATCCATACCGGAGTGCAGTACCATCGGTGCGCCGATAATAATAACCGCAATCACGGTTCCGTTCATGAAAAGCGACATAACCGGAGACATGAAAATCATAACCTTCGAAGCGGAAATACCTGCACTCTTCAGCTCTCTGTTCGCCTTGTGGAACTTATCGATCTCAAAATCCTCACGTACGAAGCTCTTTACAACACGAACATTGGTTACATTCTCCTGAACGGTAGAGTTCAAGCCGTCAACCTTCGTCTGCACACGGCCGAAGCGCGGGAAGCCGATACGGATGATTCCCGCAACGGAAATCAGCATCGCCGGAATTGATACGGCAAATACAACCGAAAGCGAAGGATTCAGCGTAACTGCCATAATCAGTGCGGCAATCATCATACCCGGCGCACGAAGCGCCATACGAAGACCCATATTCACCATATTCTGAACCTGGGTGATGTCGTTCGTAAGACGAGTAACCAGAGAACCGGTAGAGAATTTGTCGATATTGGCAAATGAATATCTCTGAATCTTGTTATAGCAGTCCGAACGGAGGTCGGCCGCAAAGTTTACGGACGCCTTGGATGCGAAATACGCACCGCCGATACCGCCTAACATCATAACAATCGCCGTCAGAATCATCAAACCCATAATGGTAAGGCTCTTCGGGGTCGTCAGGGAGTTATGGTTCGCATTATTGATAATACTGCGAAGCAAAAGAGGCATAACTACCTCACCGATAACCTCAATGATCATACACAAGGGCCCGATAATGAAATACGGCAAGTAAGGCTTTACATACTTTGACCACTTCATAATTGAGTATTCCTTTCTTTTTCACAGGAGGTGTTGATCCCCCTAAGATTTCCCTGCATTCTTTCCAAAACCCGCATAAATGCGTCCAGCTCATCGTCCGAAATACCGGCACACATGATTTCGTCCAGCTCATGAAACAGCGCCTTGGTACGCTCAACAATCGCGTGCCCGGCTTCGGAAACTGCGATTTCCTTCTCACGGCCGTTCTTCATCCTGCGCTCAACCAGTCCGGCCTTTTCAAGCTTCTGAATCGTTCCGGTCACCGCCGCGGGGCTGATTTCGAACCGCTTAGCCATCTCACTCTGGCTCGGAATCTTCTCGCAATGCGCAAGGAACATAAGCATCATGTGCTGACTTCGGTGAATTCCCAGGGTTACTAACTGGTTCTCAACCGCCGAACGATGCATCCTGTCAGTACACATAAAGGTCTGCACGATTTCATTGGATGGATGTTTCTCGCTCATACATTATCCCTTTCTCAATACTACAAAAACGCTTTTTCGCCTTGCCTCCCATTCGGCAGGACAAAAAATTAACGCGTTAATCATTAACGCGTTAATTATATACCAATTAATAATTTTGTCAATATCCAATCCTGCACAAAAAAATTGCATTATTTTACGGTTTACTTAACGATTGTTTCCATCGTTGTCGACTGCACGAACAGCCCGACACTCTTGTAAAATGCCATAGCGGCAGGATTACAATCCCAGACATGGAGAGTGATATTATAAAAACCATTCTCACCGGCGTATGCCTTCACATGCTCGTAAAGCTTCGTTCCGATGTGCTGGCCACGAGCAGTTTCCTCAACGCAAAGGTCATCGATGTAAAGCGTCTTACGCTGATAGCATGCCGCTGTCTCCGGCTGCTCCTCAATGATACAGAAGCAATGACCAAGCACCTGTCCGTTCTCATCAAGATATACAAAAACCGGGCGTTTCTCATCTGCGAGAAGCTCCGAAAGCTCCTCCGGCGTATACTTATAGCCGACTTTCTTGAATAAATCAGGCCGTCCTTCCGCATGCACCAGAAGTACCTGCTTCAGCAAATGGATGATTCCGGGAATATCCTTTTTCTCAGCTCTTCGAATCATAAATGTCCTTTCCGCCGTATCTATGCGAGTGTTTCCTCCTGAAGTCTCTTAGCAATCTGCTCATAGAAAGACCGCTCCGCATCGTAGGGCTTTACATAAAACTTCTTCAACCGGGCCATATTCAGCTCTCTTGCAAGCTCACTCTGACCTGCGTCAGCCTGAAGCTTCTCCCGACAGGCAACGACATTGGCGTGCCAGCTACGGATATAGGCTTCATATTCCGGAAGATTCGGAATGCCAAGCCATTTTCCGATTTTAATCTTAGAACGATTCGGATACGGGCACTCCTTCGTCTGCATATAGTAGGAGAAATCCCCATCCTCATAAATCCGTCCGAGCGGGAACATCCGACAGAAGCCGGGACGAAAGGCGTGAATGTTGCAGCGCCCCTCCTCGTTCAGAAACGGGCAGGCATTCTTCTCACCGGCCATCTTCATGACCGGTTCAATCAGCCCATCGATTACCTGCAGCTCAATCGTGTCAACCATAAGCTCCTCAAAGGTCATCCCAAGGCCGTTACACAAACAATAGATGTCATACGGATCCAGGCGAATCGTATTCACCATATTGTGACAGCAGTCAGCGCCGCCCTTGCAGCCGTCGCAGCCGATTCTGACCATATCGCCCGCCTTGTAGCGACGACCGTCGGAAATCTCATTCATATCAACATTTCTGAGCATTGTTTATCCATTCTCCGGGGCTTAGTGACGGGAGAACATGTCACATACCCAGTGATAATATTCTTTATTCACCTGATTCATCTCGCCGGGGCGAAGTCTCCACTGCCAGTTGCTGCCAAGCGTTGACGGATGGTTGATTCTGCAGTAGTTGTCGAGGTGCAGATAGTCCTGCATCTGAATGATTACAACGTTCGCGATGCTCTCATAGAGCTTACGAATCATCTGGTCATGAAGCTCTTCCTTCTTGAGGATACCGAAATATCCCATCATCCAGTTGATCTCCCACTCCTTGCAGCCCGCAAGGAAGCCCGCAAGTGTCTCATTGTCGTGCGTTCCGACATAAGCGATGCAATTAGGGCTTGTAAAATTATGCATCAGATATCCGTTTGAGGAGTCTCCCGCTACGCCGAATTCCAAAACCTTCATGCCGGGATAGCCACAGGACTCCATCAGGTCCTTAACAGGCTTTGTCAGAACACCGAGGTCCTCTGCGATAATCTTAGCGCCCTTGGTAACCTCGTCGATTACCTTCGTAAGCTTCTCGCCGGGGCCCTTCATCCATTTGCCGCCCTTAGCGGTCTTGCACTTGGCCGGAATGGACCAGTAATTCACAATACCGATGAAATGGTCGATACGGATCACATCGAAAAGTGCCGCATTGGCCTTCATTCGCTCGCGCCACCACTTAAAATTCTTCTGCTCCATCACATCCCAACGGTAGAGCGGGTTGCCCCAACGCTGTCCGTCTGCCGAGAAAGCATCCGGCGGAACGCCTGCAATGTTGGTCGCATTACGGTCGATATCTAACTCGAAAAGCTCGCTGTGCGCCCAGGTCTCGGCGCTGTCCATCGAAACATAAAGCGGAATATCTCCAATAATCTCAACGCCTGCGTCCTTTGCATATGCGCGAAGTGCGTGCCACTGCTTAAAAAAGGCAAACTGCATAAACTTCTGGAAAGCAATCTCCTCCGCAAGCGTCTTCTTCGCCTCGTCAACGGCCTTCTTCTTGTGGAACTTCAGATCCTTGTTCGTCCAGTCCTGCCAGGAACGGTAGTTCTCCTGCTCCTTGATCGCCATGAAAAGGCAATAGTCCTCAAGCCAGTACTCGCTGCTCTTCAAAAAGGCACTGTACTCGTCCGTATTCTCAATGTTGCTTCTGGAAAATGCCTTGCGAAGCACCTTGTAGCGGCTTCCAAACTGTGCGCCGTAATCGACATAGCGCGGCTCGGTTCCGTAATAGCCCTCGTCAATCTCCTCCTGCTTAAGAAGTCCCTCCTCCTTAAGCATATCCAGATCGATGAAATACGGATTGCCGGCAAATGCGGAATAAGACTGGTACGGGCTGTCGCCGTAGCTGGTCGGACCAACCGGAAGCACCTGCCAGTAGCGGTGCCCCATCTCCTTAAGGAAATCAACAAATTCATAGGCTGCTTTGCCCAAAGTACCGATTCCGTACGGACTAGGCAAAGAAAAGATGGGAAGAAGCACACCGGCGCTTCTTTCCCATTTGTTTGTATTACTTTTCTTCATTGTGTCACCTGTTTGCATCAAAAATGTGCGCTTTCGCGCCTGCCCGATTATTCGGTCTCGGACGAAACCGTTTCTTCTGCGATAGGCGCTTCCGTATCCGGCGTAACAGGCTGCTCATTCTTAGGCGCCTCCTCGCTTACCTCGGGACCCTCGCTGAAAATCTCATAAACCTCAGGGGAACGACTCTCCTCCGCGGTATCATTCACATCATTATCGCTCTTTGCTTCCGTATCATCCTCCGCAGGCTTCGGCTCTGCTGCGGACGGAACCGTACCGACAACCGTATGCCCAGGCATCTCCGGAAGAGCTTCCTCGGTGCGCTCGGTATTCTGCGGTGCATCCTCGCCGGTAACCGGAATCATACGGTGGCAATGGCTTGCTACGCGCTTGGAATGCGTGAATACGATAATCGTATATCCGGCACTATTCAGTACCTCAAGAAAATCCATATATTTTTCCACATCGGCTGAGGAAAGACAGCCCGTGGGCTCATCCGCGAAGATATACTTCGGCTCGCCGATCATCGCACGGCCGGCACAGATCTTCTGACGGTCCAAAATCGAGAAATCCTCGGGATAGAACTTACCCTTGCCCTTAAGACCAAGCCCACGCAGGACCTCTCTGGCACGCTTCAGCTTCTTCTTTTTAAACATGAAGCAGTGATTCAGGGGCATTGTAATATTATCATACAGCGTCAGATCCGGCACAAGGAGCGGTTCCCTTGTGATGATTCCGCATTTCTTGGCACGAAAATAAGCAAGCTTCACGGCTCTGCCGATTCCCATCACCTTACCATCAATCAGATAGCTTCCGGAATCCGGTCTCACAAGACCTGTCATAATATTCATCAAGGTTGTTTTGCCGCTGCCCTTACGTCCGACAATGGCAACCATCTCGCCATCCTCAATTTCAAGACTGACATTCTGAAGCACCGGCTTTCTTCGATCTCCGATCGGCAGACCAAAGGATTTGTTAATATTAATCAGCTTTAATCCCATGTCATACCTCCTTAGCCTTACGGAATCTGCGAGCGAAATCCTTGAGCGCGATAACAACAAGAATGAACGCCGTCGGTACTCCTACAAAATGGCGGATGCTCTTAAATAACGGCGCCGGAGCGGACATCTTCAGCTGTAACAGGTAGCAGATTGCATAGGCAAATGCCACCGAGCCGGCAGACGCAAGTACGATCATCAGAACGCCTTCAATCACATAAAGAATCATCATCTCGAACTTGGTTGTACCCGTAAAATAGCATACGGTATAGTAATCTCTGCCGCGATAGAACTTATAAAACAGATAAAGACCGAACACAACCATACAGAATCGGAAGCCGTATTTCGTGAACTTCAGAATGCTTCTCGCAAGCTTTTCGGAGCTTGCACGGAACAGAATGCTGTTCGGCTGATCCGCGCCGACAACGCGGTAGCTCGTCAGCACACTCTTCTTTGGATTATCACGACGGAAGGCTCTCCAGGAAACCTCCACAACATCCTCTAAAGCGGTCTGTGCTTCATCGGCCGTATAGGTCGTGGTAAAGTAACCGCGATTCATCATACACTGAAAATGAAACAGCTTTGCACGCTCGGCAACCTTAAACTGAATCTCCTGCGGACCCTCGGGAACATCATCAAGCACCAGATCGCCGTCTTCGGGAAGCGTCGCATCCACCGGTGTCTCAGGCTTCTCCTCCTCAGGCTGCAGGAATACGATATAGTCGTCAAGAAGAATATCCATGCCGTATACATTCCAGGTCGTACCCGGCTCGAGTGTTCCGAATGACTGCAACTTCTTAAGACCACCTGCTGCATACATATCAAACTGCGTTCCTGCACCGAGCTTTTCGGCCAGGCCGTAATTCGCACCGACATATACGCGTGTGTACGGCTCCTTCTGCGCTACTGCGAGCGTCTTAAGCCAAGCCGGAGCATCCTCCGTAAGTGCGGAACGGTCAATCCAGATGCCTCTTACCTCCGCATACTGAATACCGGTCTTCGGGTCGTTCTTCTTACTGGGCGGATTGTTGCGATATACGCCGGTAAGCGTCTCGTCAATATTCTTCGCAGAAATATATACGCCATCAAGATATGTCTGCGTTACTTCTTCTTTCTTGATATAAACATCGGAAAGTGAGAGGAACGGACACAGAATGCTGCTGTCAAGCTCCACCTCTTTGCCACCAATCTTCACCTTTGCACCCGGTGCAAGGAAACCGACGATCTGCATCTGAAGGCTTCCGATGTCATTCTTCGTCTTCAGAATGTTACCGACCTGGTAGCCGTCCTCCATTTTATACTTAGCGCCGAGTACAACGTAAATCTTCTCCAGATAGTTGTTCGGCATCTTAAAGATCTGCTTTGCTTCCGTACCGAGCTTAAACTCGTCCACCAGCTTCTCCTCAAGCCAGACAGTATCTACAGTCGTATACTTGTTTCCGCTCGAATCAATATCCTTATTGCTGTAAAATGCATCCGTACCGAAGCCCTTAACCGCAGAGTCCGGTCCAAGGAAGGATGCAACCTGAAAATACTCTCTCGCAATCGCGCGGTACTCCGTGATCCAGTCTGCGGCGCGAAGCTGCTCATTGAAGGTAATCTCCGCCTTCAGATCGGCATCGGTTACCTGCGGGCTCTTCTGCGTAACGGTTCCCTGAATCTGGTACTCCGTGTCCTCCGTCGCAATCAATTCCGGTGCATAAAGGCTGGGAAATGCCTTCCCAAGCTCCTTCTCCAAAGTGTCTTGAAACAACCACGCGGTTCCGCACACAACGAAACACAGAAGGACAAGGAAGAACACATGTCTCTTCATTCCGATGGAATATTTCAATTCTTTAATCAGTCTCCCCATAGAAACCTCCACTTACTATTCTTTCAAAATAACAGAAAGACGCACTTCCACATATGACAATTATCTATATAATATAACATATTGTTGAAAAATACAACGGAAGCCCGAAAAATGTAACACTTTTTTCAAGAAGAAAGCCCCTCCCGTGAAACATTTTGCACCCTGGCGGCTGTATGGCACTAAAAAAGGCCCTCCCGCATCTTCCTTTTTGGAAAATGTGGTTGGGCCATACTCAAATCTACATCATTCTATCAATCAGCAGATCTCCGAACCTGCAGGCATGAACCGATCGGGGGTCATGATTGCAAGCTCTCCGTTTTCATCCTCTGCACAAAGAATCATTCCCTCCGACTTAAGGCCGGCGAGTGTTGCAGGCTTCAGGTTCTTAAGAACCATTACATGCTTTCCAACCATCTGCTCGGGAGAGTAGGACTTCTTAATACCGGATACAATCTGGATTACTTCGCTTCCGACCTTAACCTGAGAGCACAGAAGCTTTTTGGACTTCGGTACCTCTTCACATTTCAGAATCACACCTACACGGAACTGCAGCTTATCAAAATCGGCATACTCGATTTCTGCCTTCGGCTCGATGTCGATGAAACGACTCTCGTCCTCTTCACTCTTCGGCTCCTCAGCCTTCGGTGCGGTAACGCCGCCGTTCTGCTTAGCAAGAACTGCTGCTATTCTGGCCTGCTCAGCCTCATATTCAGCCTTCTGATTCGCCTGAATCTCCTGAACCTTCGGCTCAATCTCCTTCCAGTCAAGACGTGCGAAGAGAATCTCCGGCTTATCCGTAACGGTGCTGCCGCTCTTATAAAGACCGAAACGCTCCGTATCCTCGATGCTTCTAAGCTCCGTCTTAAGCTGTGCAGCGATCTTCTCGGCAGTCTCGGGAAGGAAGCTTGCAAGAAGGCTTGCGCCGATGGTGATTGCTTCCGTAAGGTTGTAAAGAACCTCTGCAAGACGATCAGCCTTGCTCTCATCCTTGGCAAGTGCCCAAGGCGTCGTCTCGTCGATGTATTTGTTGCAGCGCTTAAACAGCGTGAAAATCTCGGAAATGGCATCTGCCACACGAAGTGCGTCCATCTTGGCAACGACCTTCTCCTTCGTTCCGGTTACCACTGCCTTCAGATCCTCATCCACAGCTTCGGTAACACCGGTCGACTTTACCACGCCGCCGAAATACTTGTTGCTCATGGAAATCGTTCTGTTTACAAGGTTGCCGAGTGTGTTGGCAAGATCGGAGTTGGTTCTTTCCACCATAAGCTCCCAGGTGATTACGCCGTCGTTCTCAAAAGGCATCTCATGCAGCACGAAATAGCGAACCGCATCCACGCCGAACAGCTTCACCAGATCATCCGCATAGATAACATTTCCACGGCTCTTACTCATCTTCTCACCGCCCTGCAGGAGCCAAGGATGGCCAAATACCTGCTTCGGAAGCGGAATGTCTAGAGACATCAGAAAGATCGGCCAGTAGATAGTATGGAAACGGATGATGTCCTTTCCGATCAGGTGCAGATCTGCGGGCCAGAGCTTCTTGTACTGCTCGGTCGGATTGCCGTCCGCATCGTAGCCGATACCGGTAATATAGTTGGTCAGCGCATCAAGCCATACATAAACAACATGCTTCGGGTCAAAATCAACTGGAACACCCCATTTGAAGGTCGTTCTCGATACGCAGAGATCCTGCAGGCCCGGAAGCAGGAAGTTGTTCATCATCTCGTTCTTACGGCTTACCGGCTGAATAAACTCGGGATGCTCATTGATATATGCAATCAGGCGATCAGCGTATTTGCTCATACGGAAGAAATACGCCTCCTCCTTGGCAGGATGCACCTCACGACCGCAGTCGGGGCATTTGCCGTCAACAAGCTGAGACTCGGTCCAGAAGGACTCGCAAGGGGTACAGTACATTCCCTCGTAGCTGCCCTTATAGATGTCACCCTTGTCATACATCTTCTTAAAGATCTTCTGCACCTGCTTCTCATGATCTGCATCCGTGGTGCGGATAAACTTGTCATAGCTGGTTCCCATCAGATCCCAGATGTTACGAATCGTTCCGGAAACCTGATCCACGAATGCCTTCGGCGTTGTTTCCGCCTGCATAGCCTTCTCCTCGATCTTCTGACCGTGCTCATCGGTTCCGGTCTGGAAGAATACATCGTATCCTTCATATCTCTTAAAACGGGCAATCGCATCCGCCAGTACTGCCTCGTAGGTATTGCCGATATGCGGCTTACCGGAGGTGTAAGCGATTGCTGTAGTAATGTAATACGGTTTCTTACAATCACACATAATATTAACTCCTTTCATAGTGCAAAAAAGGCTCTCGTCTTATATAAAGACGAGAGCCGTATCGCTTCGTGGTACCACTTTACTTCGCACAAAATGTGCCTCACCGGCTGCGGACGAATCGACAGCCTCACACGCTAACGGGTGTACCCGGCAGGACCTAAGTTTCCCTCGCCCCTGCGACTCCAAGACCATGTTCTCTTCACAAATTACCGTTCCGTTCTCAGCCAACCGGATTCTCTGTATCGGACCTGTGAAGGTACTCTTCTCTTCAATGTCTGTATCATAATTGGATTTGTGTCAAATATACTACCCGTTCTCAAATATGTCAAGCGTTCTTTTTGCGTCTGCGAATCAGCAGTGCAAGAATACCGGAAAGGATTGCGAGCAATGCAAGAAGCACACCGAGCACCGCACCGGCATTGTTGATGAAACGAACGAACATATTGGTGGAAACAAGGAAGTCAGCGACCTCAACAACGCGAAGGTTGCCTGCCGCGTCGCTTGCCTCGATTCGAAGCAGCTGTCTCGAATCGGACTCCGGAATCGTAAAGGTATATACCGTTCCGTTATTGCTTCGGCTATAAGAGATCTCCTTTCCGTTCAGGAAAAGTCTTACCTTATCAAGCTTGTAATTGTCTCTGATCTCAAGACTTGCATCCAAAGAAGCCTGCGAATAAACCGTCTGTCCGATCGGAGAGATAACAAGAACATTCGGCGCAACTCTGTCTACACAGAAGGAAATCTTACCGTTCTTGCCGGTTTCACTGCTCTGGTTAATATTGCCGGCCTTATCAACAGAAACAACATTGATACTGTATTCGCCGTCTTCATCGAACGCCCTGCTACGAATTACATAGCGGTATTCGCTCCAACGCTTATCGTAATTCTGAACCTTGGAAACCGTGTAATCCTGTCCGCGTACGAGCACCTTCGGTACACTGTTACGAATCAGGGTGATCTCAACCTGCTCGGTGTCGATGTCGTCAACATTGACCTCCGTGAACACAAGATCCTCAGCAATTTTGGTATAAGTACCGTTCAGCGCCTCAAGCGCACTCATATCGTAGGCCGAACCGAATCTGTTGACGGAAAATGAACGGATCAACGGCTCGGAAATATTACCTGCCTTATCCTCAACGGTGATGCGGAAGGTGTAGATGTCATCATTTTCCTTCATATTATCGAAGTTTCTATAGATGTACTTTAAGCCCGTAAGCTCTCCGTCCGTATATTCCTCCGTCGTGAAGGTTCTGACTGCTTCCTCGCCATTTGAGCGAACAAGCTTAATCGTTACACCGCTTTCAAGGAAGTTCTTGTCTGTGCAGATAAGTAACGGCTCAACCGCACCCTTATTCGCATCCTGAAATCCGCTAAGAGATACCGACGGTGCGGTAAGGTCAATAATGAAGCTGTCCTCACCGTAAGGATCTCCGGTATTGCCCGCCTTATCGGTAACCGTAACGCCGAAGGTGTATTCGCCCTCTGCATCGAAGGTCACCGTCAGCACATGTCTGTCGCCGACAGAGGTCCAGTTGCTCGCCTTCGGAGCATTGCCCGTAAAGCCTACACGGGACACATCAAAGTTTCTTTCGTAAACAACAACCGAAGCATTTCTTACCGAATTAAAGTACTTCTCGTTATGCACGGTGTTGTTGTCGTAGCTCACGGAAATTACCGGCTTCACCGTGTCGATGATGAAACTCGGAACCGGAGTAATCATTGCTCTGTTACCGGCACGATCGGCATATGCAAGACCGACTGAGTAATTGCCGTCCTGCGCAAACGTAACCGTCGCAGTATGCGTCGTCTTATTGAGATCGGTGGCATCCTTTACCTCTGTCCAAGCGGAAAGTGTCGGTACCGAACCATCCGTGTTGCGGATTCCCGGCTGGAAGTCCGCCGGATTAAAGTTACGCTCGGTTACAACGATTGTCATGGTTCTGGCTGCATTATAAACCTGTGCGTAATCCGGATCTCCGTGATTATTGTCGAAGTAGTATTCAACCGTCGGTGCGGTCTTATCGATTCCAAGCACCATCACTCTCTCGGAGCTGTTACCGGAACGGTCCGTCATCTTCAGTCGAATCACAATATCGTTACTGTCATTGGAAACAACTATTGTCTTGCTGACTGCGGTTACGAGGTTCTGGTCAACCTCCTTCTTCGTCCAGCCATTGTCTCCGGTAAGTGTTCCGTCATTCTCAATCGTCAGCCGTCCGTTCTGGTTCTTCGCCGTATCGACCGGAGCAGTTACGGACCACTCTACGCTTCGAATACCGGAATATCTGTCGATAACCGTCACATCAATCTCTACATTGGAGGAGAAAAGCTCTACGCCGTTCGCCTGTGTAAAGCCGGAGGTGTTCTTAACAATCGAAAAATGATTCTCCAAATCGTGATTGTCATCATCCTCGATGATTGTGCTCTTCGGTGTCACATAATCGCAGGCATTGGCTACATTGTCCTCCGCCTTCGCGTAAATCTGACCCTTGAAGGGTGCCTTGATTACTACCGAAACCGCTCCGTCGCTGTCAGCCTGAGCAGTAACTTCCTCTGTACTTCCGGTAATCAGATCCTTCAGATAATATGTGATCTGCGCTACGCCGGCTCCTGCATCCGTACCGACAATGTATACGGTTGCATCCTGCTTGAAGTAGAAGCCGTACTCGGTAACCTCAACGCCGGTCTCCATCTCACTGCCTTCGACATAGCCAACCGCCTCGAAGCGGAAGCGCCCAATCTCGGGTGCCGTTACATCCTTATAAACTGTAGCGGTATATGTCTCGCTTACATTACCCGCATTATCCTTAACGGAAACGGTAAGCGTGTAAGCATTGTTTTCATCCATACTGCCCTGTGCGGTGCTGATGACGAAAGTCTCCTCCGTCACCGCTTCCTCCGTAGAGGCAAATGCTTCCGAAATATTTCTTCCGTCGTTATCAACGGCAAGTTCCGTTCCGTTCAGTTTAACCGAAACGGATGCAATTCCGGAGCCCTCGTCCTTAACCGAAAGCTTCCAGGTAACATCGGAAGAGTACCAGATCTTCTCGCCGGCCTCGTAGCGGTTGTCACCGCTCTCTTCAACAGCAATCGTCGGAATAAGCTTCTCAATCATCAGACTGTCATGAAGCATATTGGAGTTCTCGGTGTTCACCGATACGGAATCACCGGTATGTCCAAGCTTATCGGATACAGTTGCCGAGAAGCTGAAACTCTCTGAATATCCGTCCGAAAGCATTCCGCCCGGAATCTCGAAGACAGCCTGGCCACCGTTAACCGGAGCAGTCATCATCTCCTGACCGAAGCGAAGCACTACGGTGGAAAGACCTGCGGAAGGTGCTGCGTCGCTGACATTAACCGTAAGTCTTACCTTGCCGCTAGCAAAGGTACCGAACATCAGGAAGTTCAAGGTGTCCGGCTCGGAAACCGGTGCAAGGGTGAAGCCTTCAATCACCGGCGTGCTAAGATCGATATGGAACGAAAGCTCCTCTTCGGTCTCGTTGCCCGCAATATCTTTAACCTTCACAACGATGTGATAAGCACCGTCCGTAGAAGTAAGGTCCTCGGTTTTAAGACGAATCGAAAGCTGCTGAACCGGCTCTGTCGTATTATCAGGCTCGGTTATGATTGTTGTACCGAGCGCGTCGGCTTCTACAATCGTTCCGTTACAGGTAATTTCGATGCTTTCAATCGCCGAATCCTGCTCAGCGACATCAATCTGAACGGTGATATTCTCACCATACCATTTCTTTCCGTCAATATCGGTTGCTTCCACAGCGGTCGAAATCGTAATCTCGGAAGGAATCGTTTCTATTACAATATTCTGAGACGGAAGGTTTGCATTAGCTGTCGTAAGTGCCGTGGGCGTTCCCTCATTGCCGACCATATCCGTAGCATACGCACTAAGAGAAATCGTCTGCTTTTCTCCTGCCGCAAGCACGGCTGCCGGAATGACAAATGTGTATTCGCCTGTGCCGTTCACCGTTTGCTTTGTGTCGAAAAGCTCACCATTTACCAGAAGGCTTATGGTATCGACCGCAGTTACGCCGGAGTTCTGCTTTTGCATATCCAAAGCAGAAACCTTCACGCTAAGCTGGCCGTTTGTAAATACACCGTAGGAATAAGCACTGATCGAACCATCGCCTGCCGGCTGAACCGTAAAGCTCTGAATGGCCGGTGCCGCTCTATCCACATATACGGTAAGCTCTGTCAAAGCCTCGTTTCCACAGCCACTGACAAGCTTTACTTCGATGTTGTACTCGTCCGCCTCCGTAAGAGAAGAAGTATCCACTTCAAGGGTAAGCTCCTCCTGCAACGAGGTTTCCTGAGACCAGTCCATTGCCGAACAGCTCACACCATTCACCAGCACCTCATACTTCCAAAGACCCTCACCGTTCTTCGGAAGTCCACTGATTTCCAGTACAGGATTGGTTTTGGTCCAGGTCTTCTCATCATACGTGATCGCATCCTTAACCGTAACCGTAAGCTCTGGCTTCTCGCCGGAATATACAAGGCTTCCGCTCTCACCGTCCGACGCAATCGGAAGCGTAATCGTCCGCTCGTTTCCGAGAGCGTCCGCAATGACAAAGCTCAGATTTCTCTCGGTATAGGCAGTCTCATTTTCAAAAAGAACAAATGTGTACTCGCTCTGTCCTGCGGAAGCCGAAATTGCTTCTAACAGCGTTCCGTCAGAATAAAGCTTAATCTCATCAAGTCCTGCGACAGGCTCTGCGCCCTGATCCATAGCCTTGATCGTAATGTTGAGCTTACCATTTGTATAAATCTTACCGTTAAAACGTCTGATTGTTGTTCCAGCATCCACTGCAGAAACACTGTATCCGGACATTACGGGAGCCGTTGTATCCATATAGAAGGAAACGGTCTCTGCGGATTCTGCACCAACACGGTTCTTACAGGAGATTTTAACCTCATTCGCACCGTCCTTTAGACCGCTTAAGCAGCTGCCGTTCAGAAGAATCACCGTTCCGGACGCATACTCCGCTGCAGCACTGATGGAAACACCGTTCGCGTCGGCCGTAACGGGCGTGCCGTTCAGAAGAATCTCAAGTCCCTTGATGCCAAGGCCGAGAGAATCCGTAAGCGTTACGGAAATCGCCGGTGCACCGGCGTAAACATCAACACCGTTCACCTCTGTTACCGCGGTTGTTGCTTCGGCGTGCATCTCCGTTGTGATGGAAACCTCGCCGTTTGTAATAACAATCGCATCCTTCTTAAGCGCACCGCTCATAGAAGAAAGCGGGATATAATCTGTCTCATTGCCGGTCGTATCTGCAAGAACGACTGCAATCTCGGTAAATCCGGGGCACTCCTGCGAAGAGAGCGGAATGACAAGCGTAGCCGTTTCCGAGCTTACCGCATAAGTCGAAGAAAGTGTATATTCCTCTGCTCCTGCTGCTCTTTTATAAAGCTTTACGGAGGAAAGACCGGACTTATTATCAGAAACCATCAGCTTCAGATATATGGTCTCCGCGGAAACATATCCTTCCTCGGCGATACTGATTCCCGTCTTCGTCTCGCAGCCCTCGTCCGAATACAGATCTGCCATGGAAATCTTCGGTGCCGCAACGTCCTTACGGAACGAAACAACCAAAGGCTCGGAAACATTTCCGATACCGTCAACAGCGTAAAATGTATAGGTACCGTCGATAATCGACGTAAGCTTAACCGTACTGTTCGAAACCGGAGCCTTCGTCATGGTGTTAAGGACCTCCGGCGTATTGCCAAGCGTTCCTCTTCCGTAGTACACGGCCTGCACACCACTGCCGCCGTTATTATCGTAAACGGAAAGAACGAATGCGCCTGCATCCTCTGCACCCCAGCCTGTAGCAAGATAACAATCCGCATCCTGCTCCGTGGCGGGCTCGATGCTCGGAGCAACCTCATCAACCGCAAGCTCCTTAGAAAGTGTAATAAACACGTAAGCGTCGATTGCGTCGCTCTCCGGCTTAATCAGAATCGTTGAAAGAACCGTGCCCTCGACTTTACCGATCGTATCGGTTGCGTATACCGGGCTCAGCACATTGTGCTTGTTGACCGCAATACTGTGCGTCGGATCCTTCGGGGAGATGATCAGCTCCGTACCGTTATTCACATATAAAAGCGTATCGCTCTCATAAATCGCTTTGTTATTGCCGATTACTTCAAAATACTCGTTATCAAGAATGCTTGTAACGGTCTGATAAGTAATCTCGCCGAACACCACGCGGTAGCGAAGCGCTCCGACAACCTCAGCTGCGGGAATCGCGTAGACATATGCGCTTCGTCCTGCATTTTCCTTTACAGAAGCAGTGATATCGGCAATAACCGTACCCTGCTCGTCAATCTTTACAACCTGAAGCACACAATAACCGTCTGCGGGAACAATCTGAAGCGTTACCCCGTCGGTCTGTGCCGGAACAGCCGCTGTTGCCGCACCGCCCAGAACAAACTGTGCGGAGCCGGCGCTGTCATTGCTTCGAACAACCTGCAGCGAAACCGGAACAGCCGGCTTCTCACTGAAGGATACCGTAATCGAAGTGTGCTCGGTAATCGTCAGCTCCTCGCTGAAGCTCTCCTTCTGCGCGTCGCTGAGCGTTCTGTTCACGCCGTTCACACTGATGTCGGCAATCAGATAGCCCTCCAAGGGAACGACCGTATAGGAAACCGTCGCATCATCCGGGTTTACATCGTAGAACACCTCACCGTCGGCGCTTGTAATCGAGTCGCTAAGATAATTGAGCGTTCCGCCGGCGCCAACCTTAATGCCAAGCTGGTAAGAAGCCTCCGCTGTAGATACGAAGGTTGCCGAAATCGTATGATTCTCGGTAATATTTTCAAGAACAAGCGTATGACCGGTTGCATCCGCGAACGAAACTGCAATTCCGTTATCAAGAATCTGCTGGATTCGATACTCCTCGTCCGGGGTGATAACAATCGTTGCCGTTGTACCGTAATCGACCGTTTTGGCTTCGGTAAAGGTTCCGTACTCGTACTGCATGGAACCGTTCTCGCCGCAGACCGGTGTGATTGTGAAGGTCGCCTTCTCAAGCATCACACTCTCAAAATTGAGTGCTGTCGGAAGCGAAACCGAAAGGCTCTTCGTTTCCTTTCCGGGCTTAGAAACCTGCATTGTTGCTGCAGCACCGGGCATACCCGGAAGCATAACGCTATATTCGCCGGAAGCATCCGTCACAGCGGAAATCACTGTCATAAGACTATATCCCGCAATTGCAGAAAAGCGAACCGTTGCTCCCTCAAGCGGGCCGTAGCTTTCATCGGTAACCCGTCCCTTAAAAGTCAGGCTCTCGGCAAGCTCAAGCAAAACCTCCTGTGTCGCACCGCCCTCACCAACCGAAACGCTGCAGGAATCCGGCTGATAGAAGAACGTTCCCGTCGACTCCTCATAGCAGTAGATGCTCGGGAAGCCGAACGCCAGTCTGTAACTGTGTCCGACAACAGCATCGGTTACAACGCCGACACCGTTTACGACATTACCCGTTAAAACGACCGAGGAATCCTCCTCATCTGTAAGGGTAAATCCCACGCTGACGCCGCTGGCCGTCTGCCCCTCACTGCGCATAAGCTTAACCGTTACCGAGGCTGCATCCCCAACCTCCGCTATCGAACGAAACGGCTTCGAAGGAAGCAGATTCAGGGCAATCAGAATCGCAAGAAGCATCGCGACGATTCTTGCAATCGGTTTATCAATCCATTTACTCAATTCCCTTCTCCCTTCCTATACATATTCTTCTGTGTGAATTTCCGTAATACTTCTTGTAATGACAAAATGTGAAACACGCTTCAGATCCGCGGTATCGCCCGTAACCTCGGGCTCGGCAAGAACCATTGTAATTCCCTGGTTCAGAACCTGCGTGATTCCGATCTCCTGAACGCCCGAAAGCTCCTCAGTAACCGAGCTACCCGGGAGCTCCTCCGTAGCTACCGTTACCGCCGGAGCGGACAAATCCTGCGCCTTACCGGGGCGTACATCCAACCGCTTAGACTCATGGGCAAGTGCCATCGCCTTGAAATCGGAGGTGTGTCCGGAGCTGCGCGCATTCTTCATCGCCTCCTCGCTGTCACCGCGAAGTGCCGCAACCTCTTTGGCCGCCTGCCTTCCGCTCAGATCGCTGATAAGTGCCGGAATCTTATACCGGAAGAACAGGATCACGGAAAATGCCAGACTGACTGCGGCAAGCGCAAACCCGGTCAAAGCTATAATCAACCAACCATTAGCACTCATTCTGCGTCCTCTCCTCCCTTATCATAGTCACGGTTGATGGCTGCCTTCGCATTGTCAACCTTTCCGAGAATTTCTTCCTTCAAGCGAACATTTCTCTCGCTGATCGGTGCACATTTCTCCAAACCGACAACTACCTTATCGAACAGAGCGTTAATCTCGGAGTAGCTGATTCCGTCGTTACGGAAGCCCTTACCACGACCGGTAATCGCATCGATTACCTGGTTGTAAATCTCAAGGACTACGACCTCTGCATCCTTCTTATCGATGGAGGAAACCATCTCACAGAGGCAGTTCCAGTACGCACGGTATGCACCACCGTCGTTGCCTTCTCTGTTCTTCATATCAATCGTGCTGGTGAACTGACCGATATCACGGTACACGCCCGCCATACGATAATTCTCATTGTGATCGCTGCCATAGGCAACCGCATCGCTGAACCACTCGACCGCAACGCCTCGTCTCGTTGTCGTGTTGTCGGCGCCGCCCTCGGTTCCGTAGCTGAAATAATACCAGTAAAGCTTGCCGATTTCAAAAGCAAGCGTTGCATAATCGGGATCCTTCTTCAGAAGCTCCAGGTTCGGCGTAACCAGACGCTTTAGCTGCTCCTCTTCCTTTACATCGAAATCCATATCCTTCTTTAGCATCTCAACGATACCAAGATAAGGCTCCACATCGCCCGGCTTGATCGCAATCGCCTTCTCGTAATAGGAAAGCTTCTCCTTGTCGCTCGTCGCACGTACTGCCTGGTTGATGTTCAGCGTAAAGTCGGAATTAATCTTCTTGCTTCTCTTTGCAAGGCCGAAGAAGCCCATCGCGATAAATGCAATCGTTGCCATAACCATCGCACCGAACTTAACAATCTTCTTAATCTGCTTGGAGCGATACTGTGCGGTATACTCTTCATAATGCTGCAAAGCATAGTTTAACTCTGCGCAGGACTGGAAACGCTCGTTGGGGTCCGGTCTCGTGCACTTCAGAATGATTGCCTCAAGACCGCTCGAAAGCTTCGGGTTCCAGTGACGAATCGGGTAGATTTCGTACGGCGGTTCGCAGGGATTCTTACCGGTTACAAGATAATAAAGCGTTACGCCAAGGCAGTATACGTCTGTTCTGGCATCTGTCTGACCCTTGCCGCCGAACTGCTCCGGTGCGGCATAGCCCTTCGTTCCGAGGCATTTGGTGTCCTCAAGGTTCTGTTCCTTATACTCACGTGCGATACCGAAGTCGATAATCTTAACATTGCCCTCCGGCTTCAGCATAACGTTGGCCGGCTTCATATCACGGTAAATGATCGGCGGCTTTCTGGTATGCAGATACTCTAATGCCGAACAGATCTGGATTGCCCACTCGATAACCTTATCCTGCGGCTGCGCACCGTCACGAAGCACGATAGCATTCAGCGTCTCGCCGTCAATATAGTCCTCAATAATGAAAATCTTGTCCGGCTCGTCAATAATGTCAACGATTCGAACGATTGCGTTATGGTCAAGCTCCTTAATCAGGTTAGCCTCCGCAATCGCACTCTGGATGATGACCTCATTATTGCTGTCCTTGACGGTCTTATCGATTTCCTTAACGGCCCACGGCTTATGGATATTCATATCCATGGCAAGATATACTCTGGACATGCCGCCCTTACCGATCAGCTTCAGAATCTCGTATTTGTTGTTAATAACCTGTCCTACTTCAGCCACTTCTCTTCACCTCATATACCAATACATACAGCGGTTATGTTATCCGACTCCTTGCGCTCCTTGTTGAGCTCTACCAGCTCCTCCACATGCTGCTGCAGATAAGCCTCGGTCGGGTTGGTTTCCGGACACAGATAAGCATAAAACTCATCGTTCGAAATCAGATGTCTAAAGCCGTCACAGCAAAGCATATAATTCTCTCCCTCGGAGACCTCACCGAAATAGAAGGCGGGCGTTACCGATGCGGAAGCGCCGATACACTGTAGAAGAATACTTCTTCGAGGGTCTCTCTCCGCATCCTCGGCAGTCATTCTGCCTGCTGCCACTTCTCTAGCTACAAGCGTCTGGTCCTCCGTCAGAAGCGTTACCCCGTCATTCGTGATACGATATGCGCGGGAATCGCCGACATGTCCGATGATATACCGCCCGTCCTCAAGAATCAGAAGGCCGGTAAATGTGGACCCGAGGTTGATATTGTGCTGCACGCCGAACTGACCGATTCGATAGTTCTCACTTGTCATCAGTCTCGTCCAGGATGATTTCACTTCCCCGAGAATATCGTCGCAGGTCAGAATGTGCGGCAGATCCTTTTCGAACCAGTCGCTCCAGACGCGAATCAAAGTCGCACTTGCGACCTCTCCTTTTTCAAGACCGCCCATGCCGTCGCAAAGAAGCGCAAAGAGTACGGTTCCCTTGTCCGTCTCCGCTTCCCTGATGCAGTAGCTGTCCTGATTGGTACTCTTTCGGATACCCACATCCGTATGACTTGCAAACTTGTAACTCATAGCTGTCTCCTATATCAATAAGCGTAAAAAGGCATACTATCCCTATTTTTGAATATATATTTCAATGATAGCATTTTTCCCGGTGCAACGCAACTTTTTTTATAGAAAAAACAGCAACCCATCCGTCCCAGTCCCGTAAGCTCTCCTCTATAAGAGGAGAAGTGTCGCATTTGCCAAGGATTGTAAATGTTCGTTACTTGATGTAAATAACATTTAACATTTATTTAACTTGTATTTACCCTCCTTCTTGATTATAATGATACCAAGGTCGAAACGACCTGGGGTATAATTACTAAGCGGGGCCCGTAGAGCCGGGCAGAAAGTTGAGGTATTTATGTTAGGTCTTCTGAATTATTTAGAAGTGAGCCTTTCCGATTCGACCACCTGGTTGATTGTCGGAGTCGTTGCCGCAGTACTTCTGATACTGCTTTTTGTTACAGGTTATGTTAAAGCTCCGCCGGATATGGCATTTATCATCTCCGGTATGAAGAAGAAGTCCAAAGTAGTCATCGGACGCGCTTCGTTCCGTGTTCCGTTCTTTGAGCGTCTCGATAAGTTGAACCTTCGACTGATTCCGATCGACGTTAAGACAAGTAACGCGGTTCCTACCGCCGACTACATCAACATCAACGTTGATGCAACCGTTAACGTTAAGATCAGTAACGAGGCTGAGAAGCTTCGCCTTGCTGCCGAGAACTTCCTGAACAAGCCTACCGAGTACGTAGCTGCCGTAGCACGTGAGGTACTTGAAGGTAACGTTCGAGAGATCGTAGGCCGCATGAAACTCGAAGAGATGGTTTCCGACCGTCAGAAATTTGCTAACCTTGTTAAGGAGAATGCAGAGCCTGACCTTGCAGCAATGGGTCTTGATATCATTTCCTTCAACGTGCAGAACTTCGTAGACGGCAACGAGGTGATTGAGAACCTCGGTATCGACAACATCGTAAAGATCAAGAAGGCTGCTGCCATTGCAAGAGCTGAGTCCGAGAGAGACATCAAGGTTGCACAGGCTGCTGCCGACAAGGAATCCAACGATGCATCCGTTCTTGCACAGACCGAGATTGCAAAGAAGCAGAACGAACTTGCTATTAAGAAGTCCGAGCTCCAGCTCGATGCAGATACCAAGAAGGCTATGGCTGATGCCGCTTATGAGATTCAGAAGGAGCAGCAGCGTAAGACGATTGAGATCACGACCGCGAATGCGAACATTGCTCGTCAGGAGCGTGAGATCGAGTTGCAGGAGAAGGCTGTACAGGTTAAGGAACGTGCCCTGGAGGCAGAGGTTAAGAAGCAGGCTGAGGCTGACAAGTACGCAGCTCAGCAGAGAGCAGATGCAATTCTTTATCAGAGACAGAAGGATGCAGAAGCTAAGCAGTTCGAGGCACAGCGTGAGGCTGAGGCTCGCAAGGCGCAGGCTGAGGCTGATAAGTATGCTGCACAGC
Organism: Lachnospiraceae bacterium; assembly: GCA_024404675.1. Taxonomy (GTDB): domain Bacteria; phylum Bacillota; class Clostridia; order Lachnospirales; family Lachnospiraceae; genus ISDg. The sequence continues at coordinate 46,913 of JAKSPO010000008.1, read as the reverse complement.
AGAAGGCAGAAGGTATCCGTGCAATCGGTGAAGCTGAGGCTAAGGCGATTGAGGCAAAGGGTATCGCACAGGCTGAGGCAATGGAGAAGAAGGCCGAGGCATACGCTAAGTATAACAAGGCTGCAGTTGCTGAAATGATGATTAAGGTTCTTCCGGAAATCGCTGCTCAGGTTGCTGCTCCTCTTCAGCAGATCGACAAGATCACCATCATCGGTGGTGGCGAAGGCGGAAGCAACGGTGTCGAGCAGGTTGCAGGCAATGTTCCGGTTGTTATGGCCAAGGTTTTTGAGAGCATGAAGCAGGCAACGGGTATCGATCTTGCTAACATCATCAATGCTGATTCCTATGATGCAAAGGTTAACCGCAACATCAATGTAACCGGTCTCGAGGGTGCAACCATCGTAACCGATAAGGAAACGCTTGATTCTATCGAGTAAGGGAATAATTGAAATATATACTGTAAAGGCTTACATAAGCCGAAAGCAGAGGGCCGATGGATAAAACCACCGGCCCTGTTTTATTGCTCTGATAATGCGCGGCGCTTTCAGCATTTTCCGATTGCAAAATACCCCTCCTTATGGTAGGATAAAGGCTATACGAAATTGGGAGGTATTTACCTATGTCACATATTGAAACACAATGTATCCATGAGGGATGGAAGCCTGCTCAGGGCGAGCCGAGACAGCTCCCGATCTACCAGAGCACTACTTTCAAGTACGACACCAGCGACGCTATGGGCAAGCTGTTCGATTTGGAGGCTGAGGGCTATTTTTATACCAGATTGCAGAACCCCACCAACGACGCGGTTGCTGCTAAGATTACTGCTATGGAAGGCGGTTATGCAGGAATGCTTACCTCCTCCGGTCAGGCAGCGAATTTCTATGCCGTTTTTAATATCTGCGAGTGCGGAGACAGCTTCCTTGCTTCCTCTTCCATCTACGGCGGCACCTTCAACCTGTTTGGTACCACGATGAAGAAGATGGGCATCGAGTGCATCTTCTACGATCAGTCCATGACCGACGAGGAGATCGAAGCCTTGATGAAGCCGAACACCAAGTGTATGTTCGGCGAGACCATCACCAATCCGACCGTAGGTATCTTCGATATCGAGCGTTTTGCAAAGCTTGCACATAAGCATGGCATGCCGCTTATCATCGATAACACCTTTGCTACACCGATTAACTGCCGCCCGATCGAGTGGGGCGCAGATATCGTAACCCATTCCACGACCAAGTATATGGACGGTCATGCAACTGCAGTCGGCGGCGCAATCATCGACAGCGGTAACTTTGACTGGATGGCTTACGCAGACCGTTTCCCCGGTCTTACCACCCCCGACGAGTCCTACCATGGCATTACCTATGCCGCTAAGTTCGGCAAAGCAGCTTATATCACCAAGGCTACCAGCCAGCTGATGAGAGACTTCGGTTCCATTCCGTCTCCGCAGAACTCCTTCTATCTGAACCTTGGTCTGGAGAGTCTGCATGTACGTATGGAGCGTCACTGCTCGAACGCACTTGCCGTTGCTAAGTTTTTGAAGGACAACGAGAAGGTTGCCTGGGTTCACTATGCTGACCTCGAAGGCGATGAGTATCATGACCTTGCGAAGAAGTACTGTCCTAAGGGCACCTGTGGCGTTGTTGCCTTCGGTATCAAGGGCGGTCGTCAGGCTTCCATCGAGTTCATGGACAAGCTGCAGTTTGCAAGCATCGTAACACACGTTGCAGATGCAAAGACCTGTCTGCTCCATCCCGCAAGCCATACCCATCGTCAGATGACCGATGAGCAGCTGATTGAAGCAGGTGTCGCACCGGATCTCATCCGTCTCTCCGTTGGTATTGAGAACATTGATGACATCATCAACGACCTGAAGCAGGCTCTTGGCCAGTAATATCCATGAAGAAGCTTGTGATAATTGAATTGCTGATTGTAACTGCACTCCTCTGTGGGTGCAGTTTGCATATTCCGCCGAAGAAGGCAGCGATTGCCTATACTACCGCACTCTACGGGGATGCAACGTGCACGGCATTTAAGGAAGACGGCGATAGACTCCTCCTTACAATGCATGACAAAGAATACGATTTTACTTACCATGTCACGCTTAATTCCTGCGCCGATGCGCTTTTGGAGAGTGATTTCAGTGCAGCGTATATCACTTTTCTGGCAAATGACTATGCACCCGAGCTTGATCAGCTTAAAAGGGATTATGCTGCCGCCATCGAATGGACAGAAGCACCCACACAGGAAGGAACGCTCGCAAGGCTGACGCTTTCTCATGACGTGCATACCGCCTGCTCCACCGTGCTTGGCGCAATCATCCGCCGGTTTGATACAAGGCAATATTTCCGCTTCGCCCAGATTCCGGTATACTGTGGGGACGAGTTGCTCGGAAGCTATTATCTCTCCTGCGGTGAGTATATCGCCCGCGATGACTCGCTTATCGCGTTCTACCAAAAGACGATCTTCCATCGTCTTGCCTATGGTGAGCCTGCAGTTGCAATTACCTCGCCCGAAGAGCTCGCATTTCTTCGAAAAGACCTTCTCTCCGAGGCGGAACTGCATGAGATGACCGAGTTTAAGGCTGTATACCGGGAATCCGACACCGCAGAGCGCCTGAAGCAGATTGAAGTATACCGTTTTCAGTATCGAAACAGCTGTTATGTCATTGCCAATCTGTTAGTGGAACCAAACAATGCTGCGCTTCTGTTTGAACTTCCTTAGCGAAGGTATCTTAATCAATTGATTACCCATACAAAAAGAGCAATGTGAACCTACCACATTGCTCTTCTACTTGGAAGGGGCATATGATTTCTCATAGTCCCTATTATATTTTAATATCGCATTACATTGTCAACCTTGAGACGAACCGCATAACCTGCACTTACAAGCATTGGCGCAAGTACAAAGCAAACAGTCATAAACGGAATCATCAACATGAAGGAACGGTCAACTGTAAAGGCACCTTGGGCTAAAACCGCATTTCCAACGACCCACGCTACGCCACACATCAAAAGGGCAAGCACAATGATTGTACATGCATAAAGTATACCATCCATAACCGTAATCAGAATAATACCGCGTCGGCTTATTCCATAAACCTTCAAAAGGGCAAACTCCTTGTTCCTGGACAATGTATAATTCATAAACAGGATAAACATTAGAACGAATATTATAAATACGACTAACATGACAACAATTCTTGATACGGAACGTGTATCCTTAATGAACTCTTCCAGTTTTTTCGCGTTGCTGTAATCGCACCTTGTCGAAAAACTTCCGTTAATCCTTTCGATTTTTGAAGAAACAATTTTCACCCGACTTTGCGAATCTACATATACAACTGCGGCAGACGGGTTCCACTCCTTTATCTCATGTCCCACTGCGTCTTTCTCAAAGGATTCTCCTGCCGACCCGATAAGCATCTCCTGCAGTACAGTATCCATTAAATCAAAAGAAAGAAAAAGCAGATTTTCGGAAGCGACAGAAAAGCGATTATTATATTCCTCGCCTATTATTCCACCCACTTTAACGGTTAATTCCCGGCTTCGACAGATATTGAATTCACCTTGGGCGGCAATCGTATCCGTGCTCGACTCCATCACATATTTTCCAACAGGAACCCACACCCACAATGATATCGTCAGTTCGTCCTCCAAATCTTCTACACCCAGTGCCCTTGCAAGGTCTGTCGAAATATAGCACTCTGCTTCCTGACTGAATTGATGAACAATATGGGCTTCGATATTCTGTTCCTTATAAAACGGAAGAACCGAATAAGTTTCCGTCCCAAATGTTGCGCCCAGCGGCATAACCTTTCTTTCCTCACCTTTGGTCCGGACGGTAATCTCTCTTATCTTATGTATTCCGGTTCCGCTGAAAGAAGAATCATAAAACTCAAAAAATGGATAGATCGTTTCAACCCCATCAAATTGAGCGATGCTACGCATTTCTTCCTCCGTGATACCCGGATTTCCGTCCGAATCCAAGACACTTTCCCGCGTTCCCAGTAGATTTACAACAAAAATTTCTCTATCCGAAACCTGTTTCACCAGGCCATCATGTGCATCCTTTAAGTACCGTAACACGCCACCCAGTAAAACAAATCCGACAACTGCTAACGCACAAAGGAAAGAAACAATTCCGCGAGAGGATTTTTCTCTCTTTCTTTGAAGTCTAGCGTACTTGAAACAGGAGAACGCGTTCTTTAGATTGACAGCGGGTTCTTCCGTTTGTGTTTCCTCTATGGCATCACAGCTAATCTCCGACTTGATTACGCCATCAACAATTTCGAATTTTCTGTCTGTAATATTCCACACACGCGAATCATGGCTAGCAATGCATATACCTTTTCCCTTCGCAGCTTCCTCCGCAAGAACCTGGAGAACAATCTGCGTGCTCTGCTCATCCAACGATGCAGTAGGCTCATCCACAAAAAGATACTCAGAATCACGAACCAACGCGCATACCAAAGCCACTCTCTGCTGTTCTCCCCCCGAAAGTTGCTTCGGATACTTACCTATGCATTCCTCCGAAAGATTGACCCGTTTAATAGCAGCAATGATTTGCTCCGCCGAAACACTGATTCCGGCACTTGCTGCAGCCTGCTGTACATTTTCCAAAACCGTCAGCTTATCAAGCAGAGCATTGTCTTGAAAGAGAAAGGAATATCTTCGTCTTAGTGCCGCACATGTGGCCTCATCATGGATATCCACTTCATTACCATCAAGTTGATAGCTTCCTTGTCCATGTGAGGAAAATAAAGCTAGAAAATACAAAAGGCTAGACTTTCCACTTCCGCTATCGCCCTTCACAACCACAATGCTTCCACGTGGTATTGCTATTTCACCCGAAACCAGATCTTTCCCTGAAATATGTATTTTAATATCTGAAGCACTAATCATTTCAATCCCCTCTTGCTCCGTTCTCGCCGGAGACTCACCCAAAAACTCTTATTCTGTCGCCTAAGCTCGACATTTCGATTGTACCCACGCTATGATATTACTGTCAACTGCTTGTTTCAAGCCTGCTTGTCGTTCCTAAGCTCCCACATCGCAAGTGCCGACGCAACTGCCACATTCAGGGAATCCACACCGTTCTCCATGGGAATCTTCGCAACATAATCGCAAGCAGCAATTGTGGCATCAACCAGGCCGTTTCCTTCGTTACCCATAATAATCGCCAGCTTCTCGGCAGCCTTTAGCGCAGGGTCGTCAATCATCACATTGTCCTCCCGAAGCGCCATCGCTACGGTTGTGAACCCCTCCTCCTTTAAAAGAGCGATTCCCTTCTGCTCCCATTCCGCCTCATTAAAACAAGCATACGCCCACGGGATGTTGAACACATTTCCAACGCTCACCCGCATCGCTCTACGATATAACGGATCTACGCATGCCGGCGAGAGAATGATTCCGTCAATGCCAAATGCAGCCGCCGAACGAAAGATAGCACCGACATTGGTCGGATTCTCCACATCCTCTAACACAACAATCCGCTTCGCCCCGCGGAGCACCTCACGATAATCGGCCGGTGCCTTTCTTCGCATCACAGCGGAAATCTCACCGGTCAGCACGTAACCAAACTGCTTCTTGGCTTCGTCCAGGTCCACAACATAGATCGGCGCATCGCCGATGCGCGTCAGAAGCTCGTCGGACAGCATCTTCTCTGAGCATACGACGCTGTACACCTCGTAGCCTCTTCGAAGCGCCACATCAATTACATTTTTCGTTTCCGCAATGAAAAGCCCCGGCTCCGGTTCAAAATAGCGAAGAAGATGCACCTCCTTGTTGCCGACATACATCTCAAGCTCCGGGCAGTTCAGGGTCTTTGGATAAATCACATTGTTCATAAAAGCCTTCCCTCTCGTTTCCATCCGCCGAGGTTCCCTCTGTGCCTGATTCTACAAGAAGGACTGCGGTCAAGCCGTAGTCCTTCCAACATAACTTAATCAATTGTTCGAACCGCAATACCGGCTCTGTCACCAATATACATGCCCTGCTTAACAGGGTACTCAACGCCCGTTTCAAGCACCTTTCGAATCTCCGGCAGAAGCTCGATGCGATCCTTTTCAACCAGAACAACGATGGTAGAGCCGCACAGGGTAAAATGCCCCATCGTCTCACCCTTTCGCACATATTCCTCTTCCTTCTCGTTCACGATTCCGCCGACCGCAAGTGCACCAACCTCAATCTGCAAAAGTGTGCCGAAATTCTGCGAATCGAAGCGATTCCAGAGGCGACGGTTCAGGCGATATACCGGATAATTCTCGCAAGCGATTGCCTGCACACTGTGAAGCTCACCTTCAATAAAATGGTGCTCATGCAGATAACCGTCATCCATAAAACAGTAATGGTGGTAATCGTTCGGTGCAAGGCGGAATATCAGGCAGGTGCCTCCCCGGTAAAGCGCTTCAAGCTGCGGGTCCGTTACAAGGTCGCATACACGATACAAGGAGCCCTTGATTGCAAAGCTTGCATCAAGTGAGATCGGATACGCACTCAGCTGTCCGTCACACGGGCTTACAAAGTGGCTCGGATTCGAATCATTTGCATTGACCTTCTTGCGGCGCTCAAAGAATTCGGCAAATGAGCGGTACTTCTGCTTCGGATAGCCCTTCAAACTGATCTGATATTTCTTCACATAACGATCGATCATGCCGACCGACAACGGCGAGCGGAGAAATGCTGCCATTACCTTCGGTGCCTGTAGCTTAAGCATCCCCTTAAGCATAAGCCTTCCGAACGGATTACCGTATAAGAAGCGCATCGCGCCGTTGCTTGCGTTTTTATCACTCTTCATAAATCACCCAACCCGCTTATTTCAGCGTAATTCCATAGATTTTCTTACCTCTGGTTCCGACAACGATTGTGTTGTTGTAAACCGCCGGTGTAGCCTCGATATTCTTGCCAAGGTTAATCGTGTCCTTCACCTTTCCGGTCTTACCGTCCAGAAGGTGCATATTTCCGTCCGAATCACAAAGAATCAGATAGCCGTCTCCGTTGCTGTTATATACCGCAACCGGGCTCGACCAGCTGTAGTACTTCATCTCAACGCTCCAGACCTCAGCGCCGGTCTTCTTGTCAATCGCAACAAGCTTTCCGTGCTTCTTGCCGCCGGTACGTGCGATGTTGAAGAATACCATACTGCTCAGGTTATTCTCACCAAGGCACGCCGTAGCCTGCACGCCGCCGGAAATTCCGTCCACCGTCTTACACTCGTAGCTGCGCTTCCACATAATCTCACCGGTAGCCGCATTGATCTTGAAAATCGGAATCGAACCGGACTTCTTCTTGTTCTGCGTCCAGTGCAGGGAAGTGGATACATAGATGAATGCGGTGCCGCTCGCAGGATCAATCTCCAGAACAGGCGAAGCATTGCTGTCGTCAACGATATCCTGACTCCAGATCAGAGCCATCGTATTCAGATCGATACACATCAGCTCGCCGCTGTTATCGCACACATACAGGTAATGGTCGTATACGCATGCGGAGGACTCCATACCGAGCCAGTATTTGTCCTTGCCGGTACGATTCGTCGTGTAGTTCCATTTTACGACCTCGCCCGGGTTAATCGTAAGCGTTCTGCCGTCCCAGACAGTGTTCAGCTTGGTCGTATAGAGTATACCGTTCTCGCCGGGCTGAATCAGCGTATCGGTCTCAACATCGAAAAGCGGCGAAGAGTCAAATGCGGAGAAATCGCCGTTATCGGTACGAAGGGAGAACGGATCTTCATAGCCGTACTCGTAATCGACCTCACCGGTTACCAGATTTACGATAAATGTACGTGCGGCCTTCTTACCCATATCATCGCCGGCACCAACCACATAAAGCGGCGTTCCGTTCGGGTAGATGGAGCCGGTTCCCTTAATTGGGAAGCCGAGGCTAATCTTATCACGTGTTGCCGAGCCGTCATCGAGATCAAGAAAGTAGATATTTCCATCCATCGTTGCATAGATGACCTCGACAAGACCTTCCTTACGCTTCTTGGAATCGTATATGTTCATCGCCTTCTTCGTCTCGTCGTCCCACTGCACGATGAGAGGCTGCCCGGTCCAACCGCTTCCGGTCCAGTCTCCTGATTTAACAGTCTTCTTCAAAGAACCGGTATCAATATTCCAGGTCTTGTACATCTTGTACGAAGACATATTAGCCACACCATATGCACCGCTCGAACGGAAATTATTGCCACGGAAGGTAAGAATTCCCTTAACCGATGCATAATTCTTTCCGTCAAAATGAATCTCATCCTGACGATAATATCCGTCCACCTCTGTTCCGTTAACGCTAAGATGCGTCTTAAAGCCACGCACAGAAGGAAGCGTTGACGGAGCCGCTACACATACGCCGGTCTCTAAAAGCTTCTGTGACTCGGTAAGCGGCGCCGTATTCAAGGTCGGTGCGACCGAGTCTCCCTTCTCGGGTTTTGAGATGATTCGGCCACAGCCGGAACAGGTTATCATAAGGGTTGCAGAAAGCATCCCGATTATTGTCATTTTCCTAAAATTCATATATTGCCTCTATATTCTGTCTACGAAACCGGCAAATGCATGCGCCGGCATATCTCTCAAGCTTTCGGCTCGTCATCAAGCGGAGATACCGTGTATCACCCATGACCACTCCCCCTTTGCCGTAAACCTAAAAACCGGCCGGCAGCACCCCCAAAAAGGGTGCATGCCGACCTGCATAATAAACTGATTACATTACGCTCTTAACGGTTGCAACAACATTCTCAGCGGTGATACCGAACTTCTTGAAGAGAACGGAAGCCGGAGCACTTGCGCCGAAGCCGTGCATGGTTACATAACCACCATCAAGACCAACATACTTAGCCCAACCGAAATCGCTGAGTGCCTCAACAGCAACACGTGCGCGAACAGCCTTCGGAAGAACGCTCTCCTTGTACTCTGCGCTCTGCTCCTCGAACAGATCCATACAAGGCATGCTGACTACGCGAACATCAATGCCGGACTCAGCAAGAGTAGCCTTTGCCTCAAGGGAGATACTAACCTCAGAACCACTTGCGATAATGATTGCATCCGGAACTGCCTTCTTGGAATCCTCGATGATGTAACCACCCTTCAGAGCTTCCTTAGAGGATCCTGCCAGCTGAGGCAGATTCTGACGGGTAAGAACCAAAGCAGTAGGAGTCTCGGTGCTTGTAGCTGCGCTGTACCAAGCTGCGAGAGTCTCGGTTGCATCTGCCGGACGGAATACATGGAAGTTCGGCAGAGAACGAAGCATTGCAAGCTGCTCAATCGGCTCGTGGGTAGGACCGTCCTCACCAACACCGATACTGTCATGAGTAAGGATGAAAGTGGTCGGGATACGCATCAAAGCGGAAAGTCTAGCCATCGGCTTTACATAATCACTGAATACGAAGAAGGTTGCGCAGTATGCACGAAGTCCGTGAAGGGTGATACCGTTGGAGATAGCAGCCATTGCGAACTCACGAACACCAAAGTGAAGGTTACGTCCGGAGTAATCCTCCTTGCTGAAATCGCCAAGATCCTTCATGTAGCTCTTGTTGGAAGGAGCAAGGTCTGCGGAACCACCGATCAGGTTCGGAACCTTATTCTTCAGCTTGTTAAGAGCCCAACCGCCAAGGTTTCTGGTAGCATCAGCCTTCTCTTCGTATGCCCAGTACTCAGCATCGTCGATAAGGGGCTTAGCAATATCCATATTGAACTCATCGTCCCAAGCCTTCTTAAGCTCAGGATACTTAGCGCAGTAGTCTGCGAACATTGCGTTCCAAGCGGCCTCATCCTTTGCAAGCTCAGCTGCAAGAGCCTTATAGTTAGCGTAAACCTCATCCGGAACATAGAAAGGCTCCTGAGAAGGCCAGCCAAGGAATTCCTTCATTGCGGTAATGTTCTCATCACCAAGAGGCTCGCCGTGTGCGCTTGCCTTACCCTGCTTAGCGGGGCAGCCATAGCCGATCTGCGTCTTAACGGTAATCATGGAAGGCTTCGTCTTCTCAGCCTTAGCAGCCTCAATTGCAGCACCAATCTCATCAAGGTTGTTGCCATCCTCAACAACAAGGGTCTGGAAGCCCATAGCCTGGAATCTAGCCTGTACGTTCTCGGTAAATGCGATATCGGTGCATCCCTCGATACTGATACGGTTGCTATCATAGAATACAATCAGCTTGGAAAGACCAAGGGTACCTGCAAGAGACATTGCCTCGTAAGTAACACCCTCCATCATACATCCGTCGCCACCGAGTACATAGGTGTAATGGTCAACAACCGGATAGCCTTCCTTGTTGAACTTAGCTGCGAGATGAGCCTCAGCCATTGCCATACCAACAGCCATACCCATACCTGCTCCAAGAGGTCCGGTAGTAGCTTCAACACCACGGGTGTGACGATACTCGGGATGACCGGGAGTAAGGGAACCATCCTGACGGAACTGCATCATATCTTCCTTGGTAAGGCCATAGCCGAACAAGTGAAGAAGGGAATATAACAGGGTCGAACCGTGTCCGCCGGAAAGAATGAAACGATCGCGGTTAGCCCAGTCGGGGTTAGCCGGATTGTGCTTCATGTGCTTTGCCCAAAGCTCATAAGCTACGGGAGCCGAACCAAGCGGCAAGCCCGGGTGACCGGATTTTGCTTTCTGAATTGCGTCTGCTGCCAGTACACGAATAGCATTTACAGACATGTTGTCGATAGATGTGCTCATAGATACCTCCGCATTAATAATATATTATCTCGCCTTCGGCGATAAATGCACCGGGAAACGTCGCTGGGTCAACGACCCAACGCATATCCATTTCCATAGTAGCATATTGGTACCAATAATTCAAGGAGATTTGAAACGTACCCACGTGGAACGGATTTGTCAATTTCATCAGGATTGACAAGTATCACGAAAAATCGGCGGGCACTTTTCGTTTACGATTCGAGTCTTCCTACTTCATCAGCGCAATTGCGTCGCCAATCGTCTTCTCATAGGCTTCCTTGCCGTATTTGTCGACTTCAGCCTTGTTCTTCTCGCCGTGGGTAAGACAGCCGGCACCACCGATACAACCGCCGACGCACGCCATACCCTCGATGAAGTTGGCATCCAGCACATTCTTACTCTTCTTGAGAAGGGCAAGCTTACATTGCGCGATTCCGTCACAGGCGAACGGCTTGAACTCGAAATCGGTATCGCCATGCTCCTTGATGCCCTGTGCAACCGCATCGGAAAGTCCGCCGGAGCGGGCGAATATCCTGCCGAAGTAGGAGGCATTGTCGAGCGGCGTTTCGCTAAGCGTAGCAACATCGATGTCCTTTGAATCAATCAGTGCCTGCAGCTCTTCGAAGGTCATTGCCGCATCCACATAGGGGCTGACGGATTCCTTCTGAACCTCGGCCTTCTTAGCGGTGCAGGGTCCAATAAATACGACCTTGCAGTTCTTCTCATGCTCCTTCAGATACTTCGCAAGCGTTGCCATCGGCGAAAGGTTATGCGAAATAAACGGCACGATATCCGGGAAGTTCTTCTCCACGTATTTGACAAATGCCGGACAGCAGGAGCTTGTCAAAAAGCCCTTCTCCACCAGCTCGCGGCTCTCTGCATCCGCAACCATGTCGGCGCCGAGCGCAGCCTCGATTACGGTGTGGAAACCGATTTCCTTCAATGCGCTGATGACCTGCCCAAGCTTCGCGTAGGTAAACTGGCTGGAGATTGACGGCGCAACAATCGCATACACCTTATAATTCGTATTGTGGTTACTCTTCTTAATCAGATCGATTACGTTCAGGACGAACGACTTGTCCGTGATTGCGCCGAACGGGCACTGATACACACAGGCGCCGCACTGGATGCATTTTTCGTCATCGATTGCCGCCGACTGGTCATCGTTCACGCGAATTGCCTTAATCTTGCAGGCGTTCTCGCACGGTCTTTTACGGCTGATAATTGCTGTGTACGGACATACCTTTGCGCAGGAATCACACTCCTTACACTTGGACTTATCAATGTGCGCAACGTGATTCTCATCAAATGAAATTGCTCCGAAGCGACACGCATCAAAGCAACGATGCGCCAGACAGCCTCTGCAGGCATTGGTTACCTCGTAACCACCCATCGGGCACTCGTCGCACGCCGTCTCGATTACCTCGATGATATTCGGGTTGCTGCGGTTGCCGCCCATAGCCATTTTGACCTGCTCGGCTACGATTGCACGCTCCTTATACACGCAGCAGCGCATCGTCGGCGTCTTGCCCGGGATGATAATCTTCGGGATATCCACGATATTTTCAAGTAAAATGTCGTTCCAGGCGAGTCTTGCAACCTCACGGAGGACCTTGTATTTCAGGTACTGGACTTTGGTATCAAAAAGCTGCATGCTGTTCCTCCTAAAAATAACTTACCTTGATTCGCTTACCCATCTGCTTTAAGCAGGAGCAAAGCTCGTCAACAAGATTCATTTTAATGTTAAAGGTGATTGGAAGGTCGGGGTTCTGATGGGCCGGATTCACCGCGCGTCCCACATAGAAATTGATATCCGTAGCCTCTTCGAAAAGAAGTCTGCAGATTAATGACGCCCCGTCCCTCTGAAAGATCCATTGCTCGTACAACTCGTTTCGGTCAAGCGCGTCCTTGGCATACTCAATGACCTTGCTGATGGTGATAACGCCCTCTGTAACCAGGTCTACGCCCTCGATTTCCGCAATCGGCGGTACATCGCTTCGCTCAAACACAAGCTTCGGTCTTAACGGCTTTCCGAGATACTGCGCCGCAATCGAAGAGGTCGTACCTCCGCATACGATGTGCTTGCCCTCCTTGGAGAAGAACAAAGACATCATACGTGTGCAGTCGTCACGGTTACGCGGCGGACCGAACAGAAGATTCATCGGCGCACGCTTACGCACCTTCACGACACACGCGGTTGCATCGTCGCCCGGATGATAGCCGTACTCCTTATTGACCTCGTCAATCAGCATTGTTGCCAATGTCTTCGCGGTATATCCGGCAAGCGCAATCGTCTGCATGTACTCGGCGATATTTTCCCATTTCCAGCCGAAATTGTATGCGGTACCGATGCCCGCGTGCGGACAGCCGTCGCTCATTGCAACCAGAATATCGTTGTCCTGAAGCTTAACCGTCGATTTATATACAAGCTTTCCACCGATATTCAGTTCCTGCTTCGGGTAGTCGACAAGCTCGCAGTCGCGAAGGAATATTACACTCGGGTTATCGTACTGAATAATCTCCGCCAGCTCGTTTCGGATGATGTGGATAATGGTAAATGTGGAATATGCAACGCCGCGCACCGAACAGATCGGAAGCGTTGCCGCAATTGTCGAAACACAGTCCTCCAGCTTCAGACCCTCCGCCATCATCGTCGAGATGATTTTCGAGGTGAGTGTGGAAAGAATACTCGCCTTTACACCGCTTCCCAGTCCGTCGGCAAGCACGATAACGGTGGAATCCTCGCCCTGCTCCACGATATCCACATGATCACCGCAAAGCTGCTCTCCCTCATGGTTGATGCTCTTATAGCCGATGTCAACACACAGATTATTCATCGCTGATAGACTCCTTTAGCTTGGTTAAGGCGATCTTCGTCTCCGCTACGGTTTCACCGAGAAGTGAAGCGATCTCCTGTACAATTCGCATCTGCTTATCAACAACCTTGTCCGCAATCTCAACCGTCTGCCGGCTGATATCCTCCTTCTTCTCGCGCTGCTCCTCCTCTGCGGTCACATCACGCAGGATGCACACAAGAAGCTTGTATTCCTTGTCATATACGATTGTCTTCTCAACATATCGGTCATACTCCGCAAGATACTCACGCTTGTCATGAATATCGCGGTTCTTCGAAAGCACCGAAAGGAAGTCAACCGGATCAAGCACACGCACAACCTGGTCTCCGAGAATATCGCTCGGGGCGCGCAGATTAAGGATCTTAAGCGCAGCCTTGTTCACCTGCTGAACCTCTAAGGATTCGTTCAGAACAATCAGGCCGTTCGGCGTATTTCTCGCAATGGTATCCGAAAAATTCTCCGCTCTGTCCTTCAGGAAGGGCAGGCACATTGAAATCTCCGCTTTGCCTCGAAGAATCGCAACCGCCTTATCGCGGCAGGTATCGTAGCCGCAGGAGCCGCAGTTCAGCTCGTCCTCAGGCTTCATCTTGCCCATCTGGCGAAGCGTCTCCTGAATCTCATACTCCGCAGGCGATGCTCCGTTCGCCTGAAGAAGGGCAAATTCCTTTCGAAGCTCGTCCTTATCCGGCTGCTCGATCTTATAATCCTCGCTGCCCGCGTAATGCGCTACCGCCGAATAATCCTTAAGCGGCGAGCGATGGAATTTCTCCATAACAGGACCACCGACACAGCTTCCGCTGCAGGCCGACATCTCAATGAAAAGCTTATGCACATTGCCCGCCTCGATATCCTTGAGCGCGGCAATACAATTCTCCATACCGTCTATTGCCAGGTAGGTATACTTCGGATTGTCAAGCGCCATCGTCTTCAGAACACCGCCCGTGGTCGGGAAGAAACGAGCCTTTGTGTTCGGGTTGCTGTCAAGCTTCGCCTCGGGGGTCACGCCTGCAGCCTTGAACCACGACGTCAGCTCGTCGAAGGTAAGCACTGCGTCAACGATTCCCTCGTACTGCTGCGCCTCATCCTTTTTGGCAACACACGGTCCGATAAATACGGTCTTCGCGTTCGGAATCCGCTTCTTGATATCCTTACAGTGTGCCTGCATCGGCGAAAGCACATTTGCCAGATACGATACAAGTCCCGGATAATGCTTCTGGATCAAAAGGTTCACGGAATGACAGCAGGATGTGATGATAATGTCCCGGCCTTCATCCTCGCAAAGTCTTTCATATTCTCTTTTTACAAGTGTTGCGCCGATTGCGGTCTCCTCCGCATCATAAAAGCCGAGCTTTTTAAGCGCGTCGCGCATCGCCTCAATTCCGACACCCTCGTAATTGGCGATAAATGAGGGCGCAAGGCTTACTACAACCGGATTGCCCTCCTGCAAAAGCACCTTAACCTTCTCGGTTTCTTCGACAATCTGCTTCGCATTCTGCGGGCAGACAACGAAACAACGCCCGCACATAACGCATTCATCACCGATGATATACGCCTGATTGCCCGAGAAACGAATGGATTTGACGGGACAGTTTCGAATACATTTGTGGCAATTCTTACAATTGGATTTTTTCAGTGTCAGGCACTCCATAGCTTAGCCCCTTCCCTCTCTGATCCTCTTAAGGACCTTTTCGTTGAAAAACTCGGCAAATGTCTCCGGCGTCACACCGGGATAGACCTCATCGTCAATTGTTATGGTCACACCGACGCGGTTGCATTTGCCCGTACAGAAGCTTCCCGCCAGAGTGATTTCGTTCTCTAAACGGTGCTCCTCGATTGCCTTTTGAAATAACTCCACCAGCTTCTCCGAGCCCTTCAGATGACAGGCGGAGCCGATGCAAATCTGAATAATCATACTGTTATCCCCTGCTCAATACATTGTCCTTGAAGAATTCCGTAACCGTCTCGGGGGATACCGAGAAGAACTCCTCGTCAACCATAACACATACACCCTGCTGGCAATGCCCCATACAGAACGTGCCCGCAAGCTCCACCTTATCGCCAAGCGCATGCTGCGCAATCAATGCCTGCAGCTGCTCCACAACGCTTCTCGAACCCTTAACATGACAGGATGAACCAATACATACCGTAATCTTCATATCACTCATCTCCTTAAATCCGTACAGCCGCCCCGCTGTCACTCAATCGAAGTTTTATCAATCCATGAGAGAAAATACGCTCTCTCCCGCTCCACACATTTGATGGTCTGGGATGCGGCAACAATCGGAATCCACCGCACCACCTCTTCCTTAGGAATTCCGCTTCTTTCACTGAACTTATCAAGATAGGAGCGCGCATCCGCTTCTTCCCCATTCAGTCCGAACAGCAGGAAGGTTCTTGCCGCATCGGCACAGGTATTGCCCTGTGCAACATGCGACCAGTCAAGAATATAAGGGGTGCCGTCCTCCGCGATGATAATGTTGGAGGGGTTAAAATCTCCGTGACACACCTTGTTGTCCTTCGGCATCTCGTCAAGCTTCATATGCAGATCGTAGCGAACGGTTGCCGGAAGGTCAGTCTCAGCGATTCGTCTGTTCAATCGATCCTTCAGCTTATTCAGTCCAAGACAGATTTTCGAATGCATCGTCAGCTGCAGGTCCACGAAGAGATTCATATATTCTTCCTTCTTCTCGGGCTGCGTGCGCATCAGTGTGTCAAGCGCGGTTCCCTTGATATGCTCAAGGACGATGGTCCATTTGCCGTCAATCACGGTCACCTCAAGGACCTTCGGAATATTCAAGCCCGCCTCTTCCATTCTCGCCTGGTTCAGCGCCTCGTTCAAAACGTCTGCCTTCGGATAGCAGGGGTCGAATACCTTCATCACCTTGTCGCCGTCACGATAGATCGTCTTGTTGTTTCTGACTGCAAGAATTCTGTCAAGATTCATCTCGGATTCCTCCTAAAGTGGTATATTCTCGCGGCAATCATTTGCCCTCTATAATGTGCTTATTATAATACTTCGAATGCTTCAGAAGCTCCTTATTAAGCTTCTCAAGTCCCATCTTCTCCACAAGCGTCTCCTCATCGGAATACAAGTTCACGCCAAGTCCGAGCCTGTTGCCGGGAATCTCAAAGCCCATCGCCGCAAGCGTCGTCGGATACATATCAAGCGCACTGTATTTGCGCGTTTTATTAAGCTTATACTCTACCGCACTGTTTAAAATAACGGTGTAAGCCTTACGCTGGTACGATTCATTTCCGTGACTCAGCACCGAATAATACCGGCTGTCCATCGTCGGATGGTCTCCCACGATAATGACTGTCGTATTCTCATAAAAATCCTGCGCCTGCAGCCAGGTGATAAACTCCTCTACCTGTCGGTCCGCACAACGAAATACATTATCGTATTGTTCTTCGTATTCATCGCCGCAAAGAGGACATATATATCCGTCCATACAATGTGTATCAACCGTCAGAATCGAAGCAACGAACGGCTTATCTGCCGTAGCCGCGGTGAGAATCTCCTCCTTCGCGAACTCATACAGTCGAAAATCTTCAAAGCCCCACCAGACATTGTACCAGAAGTACGGCAATCTCTGATGCTCATTGTAGTAAGTATAATCGCGAATCTGATAATCGCCGTGGGATGCAAAGAACCGGTCCTTTCCCGCAAACTGAATCTGCGAGCCCTGCATAAACAGGTTCTGATACCCGAACTTTTCAAGCACCTGACCTATGGAATACGCGCCATCGAGAAAGCTTGTGTAACGCCCCATCGCATTCGGCTTAACACTGACAATCAAAGGAACACCGGTCATCTGCGCTACGATAGAGCCGCTCGTCATAACGGCTCCTTCCATCGGATACAAGCCGTTCAGCTTTCCATCTGTCGAGAACGACTCGCCCTCCGTCAGGGCAAGCTTCGTCAGAAAGGGAATCCTGTTACCGTCAGCGGCACCTCCGACAGACTCATCCGCAAAGGTAACCTCCATCGATTCCAGGTAAATGTAAATCAGATTCCTCGGCTTCTCCGGTGCCTTCACGGAAACCGTAGCCGGGTCCACATAATAGTCCTCATAAATATGACTCGGTCGGATAATGAGGCGTAGATAACCGAACACACCGATAATTGCGCACACCGCAATCGTTGCCCCGGCGAACCAGATTACCGCGGGAAGCACGATATGTTCATGCAGGAAGCGACACTTCGTCGTCAGTCTTCGCCACAAAATACCAAGAAGAATCTGTATTGCCGTAAAAAACGGTGCTTTCACGGCGAGATCCACAAAAAGTGTGGTAAAAATACCCTGATCCGCACCGACCATCGGTACCTGGATCTGGAACACCATCGCCGCAATGGAAATTCCTTTGAAATGTTCCTGCTGCCAAAGACCGGCAACGATCACCATATTTCCCAGAAGAAAGAACAGGATCCGAAACACCATCGCCTTCCAGCCGGGCTTAGTTATCGTCTTCTCGTTCTCGCTCATCATTTGCCCTCTATAATGTGCTTATTATAATACTTCGAATGCTTTAAAAGCTCCTTGTTAAGCTTCTCAAGTCCCATCCGCTCCACAAGCGTCTCCTCATCGGAATACAGGTTCACGCCAAGTCCGAGCTTGTTGCCGGGAATCTCAAAGCCCATCGCCGCAAGCGTCGTCGGGTACATATCAAGCGCACTGTATTTGCGCGTTTTATCCCCGCGGAAGCTTGCCGCGCCGTTCAGAATCACCGTATACGCGCAGCGCCTGTAATCCTTATGCTTCTTAGAAAGCTCCGAATAATACCGGCTGTCCATCGTCGGGTGGTCTCCGACAATCACAACCGTCGTATTCTCATAAAAATCCTGTGCCTGCAGCCAGGTGATAAACTCCTCTAACTGCCGATCCGCGCAACGGATGACATTGTCATACTGCGCGTCAAACTCCGAGCCGCAAAGCGGGCATTTGTATCCGTCCGTAAAATGTGTATCGATCGTCATCATCGTCACATTGAACGGCCTTCCGTCCTGCACTGCGTTCGTAATCTCCTCCTTCGCGAACTCGTACAGCCGAAAATCCTCGAAGCCCCACCATACACCGTAATCCTTGTACGGCAGGCGCAAGTGCTCGTTGTAATAATTGTAATCGCGCACCTCGTAATTTCCGTGGCTGCTTACAAACCGGTCATGTCCTGCGAACTCAATCTTCGAGCCCTGCATATAAATATTCCGATAGCCGAAGCGGCCAAGCATCTGTCCAAGTGAATATGCGCCCTCAAGGAAGCCGTCGTATTTGCCCATCGAATTGCGTCCGATAGCAACAATGAGCGGCAGTCCGCTCGTCTGCGAAACCAACGAGCCGCACGTCCAGATTGCACCCTCCACAGGCATCAGCCCGTTCAGCTTGCCTTCGCCGGAGAAGGACTCGCCCTCCGTCAGGGAAAGCTTCGTCATGTACGGGATGCGGTTTCTGTCCGCAACACCGCCGGACGGGTAGTCCGCATAGCTGGTCTCCATCGACTCAAGGTAGATATATACAAGGTTCCGAAGCTCCTCCGGCGCCTTAACCGTTACCTCTGCCGGGTCCACATAATTCTCCTCATAAAGCTGTCCCGGGTGCGCCACATACCAGAAGTAGGAGAATACATCCATTCTCACCAGCACCACTACCGTAGCGGCAACGAACCACACAACCGCCGGAAGCACAATATGCTCACGAAGATACCGTAACCGGTTCGTCTTTCTGCGCCACAGGCAGCCAAGCCAGACCTCAAGCGCTGTAAGAATCGGCGTTGCGATGCCAAGAAGCACATAAAGTGACGTAAAATTCCCGCCGTCGGCACCGACCATCGGAACCTGCAGCTGAAAGATGATTGATGCAATCGACACGCCTTTAAAATGAATCTGCTGCCAGATACCTGCAAGTACGACCAGGTTTCCAAGAAGCAGAAACACGATGCGTAACACCATTGCTTTTCGGCTGTGCTTAATTCTCGTATCCTTATCCATGACAATCCCCACTTGTATAATAAATCACAGGAACCAAAGCCTTGCTTTGCCCGGTTCTCCCTATTTCAGTAGCTCCTGATATACATCCCGCTTCGAAATGCCTCGCTCCTTGGCCACAAGCTTCATGGCCTCCTTCCGGTCCACGCCGGTCGCCTCGTAGCGGGCAACATGCTCCTCGATGGTAAGCTCCTGCCAGCTTTCCGCCTGCTCCCTGATAAGCTCCTCCTCGGGTCTGCCTTCAAGCACTAACACGCACTCCCCCTTCGGCTCGTGCTCCGTATAGAATGCTACTGCCTCCGAAAGCGTTCCCGCGAAGCGGCTCTCGTGCTTCTTTGTAAGCTCTCTGAGCACGCGAATCTGTCGCTCGCCGCCAAGTGCCTCGCAAAGCTCCGTCAAGGTGCGTACCAGCCTGTGCGGCGCCTCATACATAACAACCGTCCGAAGCTCCGTTCTGACCGCTTCGATTGCGGCCTTCCGCTCCTTTTTATCCATCGGGAGAAAGGCCTCAAAGGCAAATCTCCTCGTCGGAAGCCCCGAAAGCGTGAGCGCCGTCACGCAGGCACACGCACCCGGAAGCACCGTAACGGTAATTCCAGCCTCATATGCCATCCTGACAAGCTCCTCGCCCGGGTCGCTGATTCCGGGCATGCCCGCATCCGTGATCAGGGCAATATTCTGCCCTGCAAGTAACTTATCCACGAGCGCATGGCCCTTATCTATTTTGTTATATTCATGATAGCTCGTCATCGGTGTATGGATGTCAAAATGATTCAGAAGCTTGATGCTGTTGCGGGTATCCTCCGCTGCAATCAGGTCAACCTCGTTAAGCACCCGAACAACCCGGTAGGTCATATCCTCCAGATTTCCGATCGGCGTAGCACACAGAAATAATGTTCCTGCCATAATCTCTCCTATCCCGCAGGCCCTCGCTGTTTCGAAAAACTGCCTACAGTCCTTATCAGTATAGCATAGTATCCGCAGAAAATAAACTATCGAAACGAAACTTTACCCGCACGCGCTAAAACACTTGAATTCCTTGTGTCAGTGTGTTACTCTTGTGTTCGACTGATTTTATCTATGGAAGGAATCAAACATGGCTGATTTAGTGGAAAATATACAGAAGAGAAGGACATTTGCCATCATTTCCCACCCCGATGCAGGTAAGACAACACTCACCGAGAAGTTTCTCCTGTACGGCGGCGCCATCAATCTTGCCGGCTCCGTAAAGGGACGTAAGACCGCCCGCCACGCGGTATCCGACTGGATGGAAATTGAGAAGGAGCGTGGTATTTCCGTAACCTCCTCCGTGCTTCAGTTTAACTACGACAATTACTGCATCAATATTCTTGATACCCCCGGACATGAGGATTTCTCCGAGGATACCTACCGTACACTTATGGCAGCAGACTCTGCCGTAATGGTAATCGATGCTTCAAAGGGTGTTGAGCGCCAGACCATCAAGCTTTTCAAGGTTTGTGTTATGCGCCACATCCCGATTTTTACATTTATCAACAAGATGGACCGTGAGGCTAACGATCCCTACGAGCTGATGAGCGACATCGAGAATGTTCTCGGCATCGCAACCTGCCCCATCAACTGGCCTATCGGCTCCGGCAAAGGCTTTAAGGGCGTATATGACCGAAACACCGGCGAGGTTGCTCTTTTCACGGCTGCCATGAACGGCCAGAAGGAAGTTGCCACCGAGTATGTTCCGGCGGATGACCCGTCCTTAAAGGACCGCATCGGCTTTGAATTTTACGACAAATTAAACGAGGACATCGAGCTTCTCGACGGCGCAAGCGCCGAATTCGATCAGGAGCTGGTCAATGCCGGCGAGCTTTCGCCCGTATTCTTCGGTTCCGCACTCACCAACTTCGGTGTGGAGACCTTCCTGAAGCATTTCCTGAAGATGACGAGCTCTCCGCTTCCGAGACGTTCCGACCAGGGCATCATCGACCCGTTCAACAAGGACTTCTCCGCATTTGTCTTCAAGATTCAGGCCAATATGAACAAGGCACATCGTGACCGAATCGCCTTCATGCGAATCTGCTCCGGCCGCTACGAGGCAGGTATGGAGGTCAACCACGTGCAGGGCGCCAAGAAGGTTAAGCTCGCGCAGTCCACACAGATGATGGCCGACGAGCGCCACATCGTAGAGGAGGCCTATGCGGGCGATATCATCGGTGTTTTTGACCCGGGTATCTTCTCCATCGGCGACACGCTTTGCCAGTCCGCTTCCAAGTTCAAGTTCGAGGGTATTCCGACCTTCGCACCCGAGCATTTTGCCCGTGTACGCCAGATGGATACCATGAAGCGTAAGCAGTTCATGAAGGGCGTTACGCAGATTGCTCAGGAGGGCGCCATCCAGATCTTCCAGGAGTTCAACACCGGTATGGAGGAGATTATCGTCGGCGTTGTCGGCACGCTGCAGTTCGATGTTCTGCAGTTCCGTCTCCAGAGCGAATACAATGTTGAGATCCGCCTTGAGCCGCTTCCGTACGAGCACATCCGCTGGGTTGTGAACCCCGAAGAGTGCCCTGTTGACAAGATTGTCGGCACGAGCGATATGAAGCGCATCAAGGACCTTAAGGACAACCCGCTCCTTCTGTTCGTCAATGCCTGGTCCGTCGGAATGGTACAGGATCGTAACAAGAACCTGAAGCTCGCCGAATTCAAGGTTGATTAAATCGCCGGGCTCTTTAGGCTTAAAGGCCCGACAGTACTATTACAACGGCTTTAAAGAAGCCATATAAATCAATTCACTCAAACGGTTCAGCTTAGGCTGAACCGTTTTTTTGCGGGGGAGCCGTTCTCGTACCATTCCCCCGGCGTGGGCTTGGTACTAGATTCCACAAAATGCCGTTCTCGTACCATCTTCCCAGCCCCCCGCGCAGGGACGAAAAAAACCGCCGCAAGCCCTTACAAAAAGAGCTTACAGCGGTCCTGAACCAACATAATATGCACCTATCATTTCTCGTAAGCCTCAGCGGCCTTATAATAATCATACATCGCGATGCACAGATTACGAAGCTTCTCGTCGTTGCTTGTAAGAAGCACCAGCTTGATGTACTGCAACGGTCCGCCGCTTATGCGGTAGCCACCGAAACTAATGTTGTGCCTTGTATTCAGTGCCAGAATATTGGCCGGAGCGGTCTCCGTGTACCAATAGCCGTTCAGCAGATTCTTCTGAAAACCGCTCACACCTGCAAATGCGCTGTCCGGTCCGCTGAAGTAGAATCGCATTCCGGTATCTGCATGCAGAAGCATACTGCAGCCCATATATGCAACCGAAGCATTATAGCCGTCAACGCCGAGGCCCTCCACACCGCCAAGCGCCGTCAGAACATCGGCCGCAGCAGACAGCTTAGTGCTGTTCGTACGGTTAGCCGGATAGTCCGTTTCGTAACCGAAGTAAAGCTGTGAATACGTTCCGTAATTGAGCATCGTCCGCGCCAGTGTCTTCGCCGCCGCGCTGTAGCTATAGCTTGAAATCAACGAATCCAGGTACGCCTTCATGGAATTCTTATAGCTGCTTGTCGACACGCTTCCGTCGGTATAGTTCGGGTTCGCAAAGAATTCGAGATAACAAGGATCGTTCATCTCCTTTGCATTCATATAGCAGGGAATCAGGTAGGCATTCTTACCGTTCTTCTCCTTCTGCTCCATATCCTTCAGATAAAGCTTGGTCTTCTGTCCGGCAATCTTAATCACTACGTACGGATCAACCGTTCCGGCCGCACTTAGCTTGCTTTCATCGACCGTAACATAATAGCGAAGACAGAGCTTGTCCGAAAGAACGCCGTCCTGTCCAATCAGGCTGAAGGCACCCTTCACAGCGCTTGAATTCGGCAATATCTCAAAGGTTGTCGTGTATGTACCCTTGCAGCGTCCGATTCCTGTATAAGTAACCGTGCAGGTACCGGCGTTCACATTGTCCGAATAGGTAACGGTATAATCCGTGCCCTCGCTGAGGGAGATGCTTCCAAGCCACAGACGGCTCGTGGAAGGCACGCGCGGCGCCCCGGTATAAACCATGGACGAGAGACTCGGCTTACTAACTCCCGCAATATCTAAAAGTCCGCAATAGATTGTATAGGTCTTCTTGCAGGAAGGATTCCACTTTGAATAGATGCTAAGCGTCACCACACCATCGTTAAGAACGTCAAGCGGATAGATGCCCTCCCCATAATATCCATCGGGAACATAAAGAACACTCGGGTCGGAGCTTTCCACCTTCATCTCCTTAAAATCCTTGTATCCGTCCACATCGTCGATCCAAAGATACAGCTTCTTACCCTTTTCAATCCCCTGAGGAATGGTGGAGTAATAGTAGCCCGAGGTCGTTGCGCGCCACCATGTGATAAAGCTTGTCGGAAGCGCCTCCGTCACCTGTCTGTTACACCGTGTACAGAAGCCCGTCACCTTCGCTTCCCCTTCCACAACGGAAAATGAGCAGTTATGATCGCAGTATATTGTAAAGCTTGCCTGCTTCGTTCCCGTGCAGTTTCCCTTGCCGGTTACGGTTATGGTAGCGGTACCGAGATCCGTATTGTCCGCATATTTCACAGTATAGTGCACACCCTCAACAAGCACCGTACCCTCGTGTGTCACCGTTACCAAAGGCTTCTTGGCCGTGCCGTCGTACTGGAACCTGCTTGCGGAAAGCTTGATTGTCGCGGTCGTCAGATCTCTTCCTCCTTCCGCGATCGTGATTGTCAGAGAACCTCTCTCTGTACTCCCCTCGTATGCCTTAATCGTAACCGTACCGCCCTTCAGCGCGGTCACCTTACCGCTTGCGTCTACGGAAGCAACCGCGGTATTGCTTGAGGTATACTTGGTAATATTCAGATTCAGCAGTTCAAATGTTCTACCGTCTCTGGTGAAAGTAACCTTCGGATCAACCTTGACCGAATCGCCGATATAAAGAGCAGTCGAACCGGTCAGCGAATAGTTACTGAGATATGACGTCTGCACCTCCATCTTCTGAATTACATTCGTCTTAATCGGCAGAAAGTAAGTATTGCCGCTCGGATTGCTGCCGGATAGCTCGCCTGACGTTGTCGCTCCGTATAAGCCGGGCCCGACGAACCCGCCTGCACCGATATAACGGTTGTTCGGATTAATCAGCGCTGTATAGTGACCGTACACACCATGACTCTCTCCTCTGCATGCCTTAAGCCAGTCCTCCTTCTCTTCATAGAACTGCTCGTAGCCCGGGTTCATAACGCTTGCATAGTTCCAGGCAAGAATCTCACCGCTCGGGCTCACGCCATTATAAGAAAACCAGTGCGACACACCGTTATTTCTCTCATGTGCTACGATGAACCGAGTCTCCACCGCACGAATTCTTGCGATAAATTCAAGCTCCGTCGACCATTTGATTGGCACATAATCCGCCATAGTAAGCGGCTTCTTGGTATTCGGGTTCGGCACACCTTCCTTGCAGGCCTCAAGACGAATCTCGTTCACGCGGTCCAGAACATCCTGCTGGTTTCCCAAGAAGGACCCCGGCACGCCAACCATCGTACAGCCGTCTCTGGCCTCCGTCCGCTCCGTATCAAGAACCTCCGGTTCCTCCGCAAGACTGATGCGACATATCGTTGCCATGGTTACCAGAGTAACCACCAGCATAAGCATCATTTTCTTCCTCATTGCATTCATCACATGTCTTCCTCTACCACAATACTATCAAATACTATCGGTCCCATTTGTTGCTTAATGCATCAATCTGGTCCGCAAATTTCGCAAGATCCTTGTTCGCACCGCCGCGATTATGCTCGATAACAGCCATCAGCCTGCGGCCGGCCATAAGAAGTCTCTCAAAGACTGCGCTGACCTTCGCCGCTGCCTGTCTCGGCGTGCGCTCCGGCACATGCTCCGTATTGCCCTTTTCAAGGCATCGAACCGTATCCCCGAGCTCGTAGGTGCCACCGGAGTAAGGCGCCAAGGCATCCCAACCGAACACCTCATGAACCCTTGCCGCGAACAGATCCGTCACCTCATCCGCTCCATGATTTACGAAAACCATCTTCGGCGGGGTATCCTTCAGTGCCGACAGCCAGTTCAGAAGAAGCGGCTCATCGGAGTGACCGCTGATACCGTCCATCTGCGTCAGATGTGCGCGCACCGTAATCTCTTCGCCGAACAGCTTGACCGTATCCACACCATTAAGAAGCGCATTGCCAAGCGTTCCCTCCGCCTGATAACCGACGAACAGAATCGTACATTCCGCGCGCCACAGGTTATGCTTCAGATGATGTCTGATTCGCCCTGCTTCGCACATGCCGCTCGCCGAAAGAATCACCTTAGGCGTCGGGTCAGCATTAATCCACTTCGAATCGTCGCTTGTGATCGAGGTCCGAAGTCCCGGGAAGCGAATCGGATTCACGCCGTCCTTCACAAGAGCCGCCGTCTCCGCATCGCAATACGAAAGAATATCTGTGCTGTATATATTGGTCGCCTCAACCGCTAGCGGGCTGTCGACCCAAACCTCGAAATTATCGTGGTTCCGAATCAGCCCCTTCTCCTTGATCTCCCGAATCAGATACAGAAGCTCCTGCGTACGTCCGACGGCAAATGCGGGCACCACCACATTGCCTCCGCGATCAAAGGTCTCCTGAATAATCTTCGTAAGCTGCGTTCTGTAGTCGCTTCTTGCCGCATGCTCCCGTCCGCCGTAGGTTGACTCAATCACCATATAATCGGTCGGCGTCGGCATGGTATAGTTCCGAAGAAGCGGTCGGTTGATGTTACCAAGATCGCCGGAAAATGTGATCTTCCGCTTCTCCTCACCCTCCGTTACGCACACCTCAATGCTCGCCGAGCCAAGCAGATGCCCCGCGTCACGAAAGCAGATGGTCACGCCCGGAAGAATCTCTCTTTCGGTATCGTATTCTGTCTCCGAGAGTAGCTGAATCGCCGCATTCGCGTCGTTCGTTGTATAAAGCGGCTCAATATCCCGCACACCCGCACGCTTAGCCTTACGGTTCTTCCACTCGGCCTCCTGCTCCTGAATATGCGCAGAATCAAGAAGCATGATCCGACACAGACGCTTCGTGGCAACCGTCGTATAGATCGGCCCCTTAAAGCCTCTTGCCACCAGTACCGGAAGCCTTCCGGAATGGTCGATATGCGCATGCGTCAGAAGAACACAGTCAATCTCCCCGGGCGCAACCGGAAAGTCAATATTATCATACAGATTATTGCCCTGCTCTAAACCGTAATCAATCAGAATCTTGTATTGGCCGGTTGTAAGTAATGTTGCCGAACCGGTAACCTCGTGTGCTGCTCCAATGAATTGAATACGCATTCTTTCACCCCCTCATGGTGCTTTTCTTACTCTTAATTATAACAAATGCGGAGCTGCTTCGCAATGTGCAACCCCCGTCAGCCCTTCCCGGAAATAGCCTTATTAAGGCAATTCAACACCCGCTTCTTGTCGCCGCACCAGGTCGGTGCGATGAGAAGCTTCTTCGGGCCGTCACCCGTCATGCGATGCACGACGATATCCTCCGGAAGTGCTTCAAGAGCCTTTACGACGAAGGCAGCATACTCCTCCATCGACGGGAGCTCCCACGGGCTCTTTTCATAAATACGCGCAAGCTCCGTGCCGCGAAGAATCTGCAGAAGCTGAAGCTTCACGCCAAACACGCCGCAGGCGCCGACATAACGAACCGAAGCAAGCATATCCTCCTCCGTCTCACCGGGCCAGTACAGAATCAGGTGAACAATCACCTTGATTCCCGCCTCCTTAAGCCTCTTTACCGCCGAATCAAACACCGAAAGCGGATAGCCACGCCGCATCGCCTCTGCCGAGCGGGCGTGAATCGTCTGAAGACCAAGCTCCACCCACACGGGCTTTCGCCCGTTAAGCTCCTTAAGCAGCGCGACCACCTCGTCCGAAAGACAGTCCGGCCTCGTCGCAATCGAAAGAATCTCGATATCGTCCCGTCGGATGATCGGCTCGAAAAGCGCACGCAGCCGCGCAACCGGCGCATACGTATTGGTATATGCCTGAAAATAAGCGATGTACCTTCCGCTATCCCCTGCTTTGCCGGCCACCAGTGCCTTCGCGGCGGCTATCTGCTCCTCAATCGGAAGCGTGACAGCAGGCGTAAAATCCCCGCTGCCGCCCGCACTGCAGAACAGGCAGCCGCCCGTTCCGCACGTCCCGTCACGGTTCGGGCAGCTCATTCCGCCGTTCAGGCTCAGCTTGTAAAGCTTATGGCCGTAGGTTTCCGTAAGATATTGGTTCAGTGTCTTCACAATGGTTCCTCGCAGTGCTTATCGATTATCGGAAGCATTCCGAAAGAACAGTCTTCTCGCCGTCGCGAATCTCAACCGTAAGTGCCTTCGGGTCAATCGTAACGGTAAGCCGCTCTTCGTCACAGAAGCGCTCGTAGCAAAGCGGATACGAAACCTCCGTGAAGGTGATGCCTGCAGTGTTCCCAAGCGCCGGGTGCTCCTTACGAAGCGCAATCATTTTCTTTACAAAATGGTAGAGAGAGTCTGCGCGCTCAGCCTGGTTCTTCACGGTCGGACGCGTAGCGGACGGATCGATCGGAAGGTACAGAGACGCCGGACTTCCTGCGCTGAACCCGGCATTGGCCGTGTCGTCCCACTGCATCGGGGTGCGGGAGCCGGTACGATTGTAGCCGCCCTCCTTGGAAACAAGCCCCTCCACATAGTTCATGCCGATTTCGTCGCCGTAATACAGAAACGGTGCGCCGGGCATCGTATAGAGAAATGCCATCGCAAGCTTACTTTCTGCCTCCGTCAGATACCGCGCCAGTCGGTCCATATCATGGTTGCCGGACGGGATACAGATTAATCCTTTGCCGCCGGTCTTCTCATAATTTGAAAGATATCGTGCCACAAACTCCTTCACATCGCCTTTGCCGCGCGAACTGAAGTAAGGCTCCTCGCAGCGGAACAGATCATTATAATGTGAAGGACCAAAATGCAATAAGAAATCCATATGGAAGCCTGCCTGCAGCGAACGGTCCGGCTCTCCCCACTCGGAGATCATCGCCGCGTGCGGGAATTCCTTATTAAGAAATGCACGCACATCCTCCCAAAGAAGCTGGATGCCCTTGCCCTCGGGATCGCCCTTAACCAAGGACCCCGCCATATCTACGCGGAAGCCGTCACAGCCGCCACTTAGCCAGAATCGCATCACATCCTTCATCGCCTCAAGCGTTGCGCGCGGTCCGGGTGCATCCATCGGCTGCTGCCAGGACTCGGTAATCTCATAATATCCGTAGTTCAGTGCCGGCTGATGTGAGAAGAAGTTCGTCACCGCGCTGCCGTCACGATCGGAGATGCCTCTGATGCAGGCATTGTCCTTCGGCGAGGTCCATATATTGTCCGTCCAGATATAACGGTCGGTGAACTCGTTTCGCTCCGCCTTCATCGAAGCCTGAAACCACGGGTGCGTAATCGCCGTATGCCCGGGCACCAGGTCGAGAAGCACATGCATCTCCCTCTTATGCGCCTCACGGAATAACCGGAACAAATCCTCGTTCGTTCCGTAACGCGGCGCAACCTTATAATAATCCGCAACATCATACCCCGCGTCCCCAAACGGCGAATCAAAGCAGGGATTCAGCCAAAGTGCGTTGCATCCAAGCTCCTTAATATAATCAAGCTTTTCGATGATTCCGGGAATATCACCGATTCCGTCTCCGTTCGTATCCTTAAAGGACTGCGGATAGATTTCATAGAATACCGCCTCCTTAAGCCAGTCGGGAAGCCCCGCCTTACTAACGGAATCAATCGCCGGGTTAAAACGCTCCCCCTTCTTACCAGACTTCTTCGCCATCTTCGCTCTTACATCAAGCATATCCTTCTCCTCCAAATCTGTTACGCTTTGTACCAAAACACGCGCGTATTTTTTTTAATTATAGAATACTCCTCTGCGAGTTCTTTCGCAAGTGTTACATCGGTTTCCAAGGCCTTCCGAAGCCGGCAAATGTCCGGTATTTTACACAACATCAACACCTTGTTGTTACAAATTAAGTCACCACTAGAAAATGTCGTTGATTTTCCGAAAGAATATCTATATAATAGTATGTAATATTATAATAATGGAGGATTATGCAATGAAGAACATCAAAAGAATTCTTTCACTCATAATCGTTATGGCGCTTCTCCTTACCATGATGGCAGTTCCTGCTATGGCTAAGGACAGCGACACGAATGAAACTGATATCATCGGAAGCTTGTACCTTTCCGCTACTCCTACAACGATCACGGTAAGAGGCGCAACAGGCTCCTATTCTTTCCGCATTGACGATTCCACCACCTGGACGACCAATGCAACATTCTCCGGTCTCTACCCGAACACCGAGCACACCGTGTACGCAAAGCTCGGCAGCGCACCTGAGATCACGGTAGGTAAGATTACGACGAAGGCGATTGAGTCTACAACCAATGGTGCTTATATTGATTCCAGTGCTAGTGCTGTGAAGCTTCCTATCACCTTTTCTTATGTTAAGACCTGCTCTCTTAACAATAGCCTTGAGTTAAACTTCTATGTTACCAAGAAGAAGTTCGCAGATTACAGCAACCTGAGATTGTATGTCGAGAAGAAGCAGTATACCCCTTCTTCCTCTTCTTATGTATGGAACACTTATATTCTCAAGCCTGTTGATGCTACTTATAACGGAGCTGCTTGCTACAAGTTTATACTTAATAATATTGCCGCATGTGAGATTGGTGACGATGTTGTCATCACCTTATATGCTGAGGATAGCACCGGAGCTACTTATATTAGCCCTATCACAGCCTATAACGTTAGTGATTATTGCTACGAGCAGTTAAATAGTTCTGACGCAAAATTGAAGACCGTTTTGGTAGATTTGCTGAATTACGCAACTTCTGCCCAGACATATTTCAGTTACAATCAGTCAAATCCGATTAATGGAAAATTGACTGCAGCTCAGAAATCCTTAGGAACTTCAACTGTTCCTTCTGTTCAGAAAATCAGTCAAAGACTTGCACTCGATGGTGCTATAAGCAAATTCTTCGAAGCAACCGTATCCTTGCAGAGCAGTATTTTGTTTAATCCCTACTTTACTTATCCTAGTGGTACTGATTTTAGCAACATTAGAATGCGTGTAACTTATACGACCGAGTTGGGTGTCAAGCGTGATTACTATGTATCTGCTAAAAATAGAATCTACAAGCAGCAGACGAACGGTGGTGTGAAGTATGACTCATATGCATTCCCCGTTTCCGACATTGCTGCTCCCGACTTTGATAAAGCCATTACTCTTACAATCTATGATGGTAATACTCAGATTAGTGATGGACGTATCTATAGCATCCAAACATATGCTTATAACTGGTTAGTTACTAACACCACTTCTGATCCTGCTTTGACCAAGCTGATGGGTGAGATGATGAAGTATAGTGCATCCGCTAGAACCTATTTTGCTTCCAAGTAAAATTCTCTATAAGTAAACCATATTGGAGATTATTATGAAAATCCTTCAAAATATTTCCAAGGTGGTCAGCAAACTTCTCGAAAACCAAGTAGAAAAGAAAGACACGCAATACCGATATATATCCTATTGCGTGTCTTCATCTATTCCGGGAGGAATGCTTCTCTATAACACCTTGACGCAAGAATTATTGCAGGTTTCAAATGACGAACTAACCACATCAAATACAAAAGCGTTTTTAGTCGAACACTGGTTTTTAGTCCCTCTGGAGTTTGACGACTATTCTTTATACGACAATCTATATTCCTGTTTAAGTAGTCTTCATTCAGAGAAAGGAATCGGCAAATATACTATACTAACGACAACACATTGCAATGCACGATGTGCTTATTGTTTTGAGAACAATCGCATTCAATCATCGATGACTGATGATACGGCCCAACTAGTATCGCAATTCATTCAGCGTAACCACAATGGAAAACCAGTTCTATTACGTTGGTTTGGCGGTGAGCCCTTGGTTAACCAACGCGCCATCGAGATAATCACCCGTTCATTATCAGAAAGCGACATTCCTTACTATTCCAGCATGGTTACGAATGGTTATCTCTTTAATCATAATAATATTAAAGAAGCTGCGACTAAATGGCATTTAAAACAAGTACAGATAACCTTAGATGGGTGTGAAAAAGAATATAATCAGACAAAGAATTATGTGAATGCGGTTGGAAGTCCTTACCAAACTGTATTAACCAATATAGACGGGTTATTACATGAAAATATCCATGTGGAAATACGTTTAAACATTTCTCAAAGCAACCCGCCTGAATTAATGCGACTCGTGGATGAATTGTCTGATCGCTTTGGTTCAAATGATTTACTTAATATTTATCCATCATTTCTGGTGGAATTGAAAAGCTCTCTTTCCGAGAAGGAAATTCAGCAATATGCATCTCTCCAAAATAGGATTTCAGATGCTGGATATGCCGCCTCGAAAGCCTCGCTTTCTCAGAGTCTACCTTTGAATCGTTGCATGGCAGACGATCCGGGTTCCATCGTAATAAACCCAGATGGATACCTCTCCAAATGTGAGTATGCGTACCATAGCGACTGGTGCGGTAATATCTCATCGGATGCTATAAATAGAGATATTGCTTCAAAGTGGTGTCAGCGCTCTTATCCAGATGAATCATGTAAAACCTGTGCTCTCCGTCCGCTTTGCCTTCCACTTAGGCACTGTGTTGAAAACGGATCCTGCTCCAAAGCAATAAAAAGTGTTCGAATGATAGATTTAAAGCAAAAAATGTACTACAAATATAGAAAATCAATTGACAAGTAGAAAATAATATGTTAATCTTAAGCATATCGAAAAAATCTGTTAACAGGAGGCTACCATGAAAGAGTTATTTGAAGAAGTTGCTGTTGAAGTAGTTGTTATTGAGGCAAATGATGTCATCTGTGATTCAACTGGAACTGGTGGCGGTAATAATTACGAGACTCCCGGAACTGGTTGTGACGATTTTTAATCGTTTTGTTATTTTGTTTATTCATCGGCATAGCTATTTGGCTATGCCGTTTTTATTTCAAAAGGTATCATTATCATGAAAATATGCTGTTGTTTTGCTGACATCCCCGTTGAGATTAATCTCTCTTCAGACAAATCACTATCTTTCTTTCAACAATATGTCAGTACCGAGTTCCTTCCCAAGTTTACTATCTCTGTTTCAGACAACGAAATGCAAAAGGAAACCGCCAATACCGACCTTACAAATCGCATTTCTCCTGCTTACCTCGAATCCCTTGCCATCCAGCGCAAACTTTCCGAGGCTTTGATTGATTACGATACTATCCTGTTCCACTCCTCTGCTTTGGCTGTGGACGGGCAGGGATATCTTTTCGCTGCGCTCAGCGGCACCGGCAAATCAACGCATTCTCGCCTTTGGCGTGAGATGTATGGGGACCGCGTGACGATGATCAACGACGACAAGCCATTTATCCATGTCGGAGAGGACGAGGTGCGCGTGTACGGTTCGCCGTGGGACGGCAAGCATCACCTGAGCACGAATACCTCTGTTCCGGTGAAGGCAATCTGTATATTGACGAGAGATACGACCAATCATATTGAGCGAATCGACGTTGACGAGGCATTTGCCATTCTGTATCAGCAGACCTATCGCTCGAAGGATCCGCTAAAGTTGGCGCATACCATCGACCTTCTGAACCGGATGGCCGGAAAGATTGCGCTTTACCGTCTTGGCTGCAATATGGATCCGGATGCGGCACGCGTCTCTTATGAGGGCATGAACCATGAATGAACGTAACCTGCCTTCGCGTTTCCTTAGCGGCAGCGCATTGAAGATGATTGCGGTCATCACCATGCTGATCGATCACATCGCCGCTTATCTTGCCCCTTGCTTTAAAAGCTTCTTCGGCTATAGCTTTGGCACACTTCTCGGGCACAAGCTGACGGTATACTATCTGATGCGTACCATCGGCCGCACTGCTTTTCCGATATTCTGCTTTCTGATTGTGGAGGGCTATCTCCATACAAGAAGCCGCTTCCGCTACGGCTGCACGCTGCTCATCGGAGCGATGATTTCTGAGCTTCCGTGGAATTACGTGCATGCGGGGACGTGGCACTACGAACGCCAGAACGTGTTCTTCACACTCTTCCTGGGCGTTGTTGCCATATACCTTTACGAGCGCCTGTCCGCAAGAATGCTGTGGCGTGCCTTGGCGATTCTTGGCGTTCTTGCTTTCAGCTACGTGCTGGCTGCCGATTATCGCATCGGCGGTGTCGGCTTCATCCTTCTACTGTATGTGCTGCGAAGCGACCTTCTGACGCAGAGCGTGCTTGGTATCCTGCTTCTCGGACCGAGAACACTGCCCGCGTACCTGGCCGTCGCGCTTTATAACGGCGAGCGTGGCTTCATCAAGGGAGCTGCCGCCAAATACGCGTTCTACCTCTTCTATCCCGCACATCTTCTGGTTCTGTACCTGATTCGTTGTGCATTACTCTGACCACAGGTGAGGCTTCTATGACTTACGATGAATTTCTCGAGGAATATGATGAGATGACCTATCGCTTCAAGGGCGTCAGCATGAATCCGCTTCTAAAGGAAGGGCGGGATCTGTTCACGGTGCGCCGTAAGAAGCCCGACGAGCGCCTGAAGCGCTACGATGTCGCTCTGTACCATCGGGGCAAGGACTATGTTCTGCACCGCGTGATCAAGGTTCTGCCGGACGGGCATTATGTGATTCTCGGTGATAACTGCATCAACAAGGAATATCAGACAACGGACGACGATATCATCGGGATTATGACCTCCTTCATTCGAAAAGGGCGTGTCTATACCGTCGAGGATGCGCGCTACAAGCTTTATGTGCGTGTTCATATGCTGCTGACGCCGCTTCGCATTCTGTACCAGCGGGCCAAGGGATGGCTGTTCAGGCGGCTGCACCACAAGCGTTGACAGGTATTTTCCGCTGTTATATAATTAGTGAATAAGCTTTTTGGGGGCTTATATTATAAAAAAGGAGTTTTGGATATGGGTTTATTTGACAAGAAATTTTGTGATGTGTGCGGCGCGAAGATTGGTCTTCTCGGAAACCGCAAGCTCGAGGACGGCAACCTTTGCAAGGAATGTGCCGGCAAGCTTTCGCCCTGGTTCAGCGAGCGCAGACACAGCACCGTACAGAGCATCAAGGAGCAGCTTGCATATCGCGAGAACAACCAGGCTGCGGCCAATGCTTTTCAGACAACAAGGATCTTCGGTGAAGGCTCTCAGCAGCTTTTCATTGACGAAAATGCTCGTAAGTTCGCCGTTTGCTACAAAAAGAACATGCCCTCCGGCAACCCGGACATCATCGATCTGTCCGCGATCCTTTCCACAATGCCGGATTCCCGCGAATATAAGCGCGAGCTTCGTATGAAGGACAGTACCGGCAAGGAGGTCAGCTACAATCCTCCTCGCTACGAGTACTCCTATGATTTCTACTTCAAGATCACGGTCAATCATCCGTACATTGATGAGATTAGCTTCCAGCTGAACAATTCCCGCGTCGTTCTTCGCGAGGCTACCGGCGGCGAGAAGGTCAGCGGTCTCCTCGGCGTGCTTGCGGGACAGACCAACACCATTAATCTGATGAATCCTGAGTATCAGAAGTATATTAATCTGCAGATTGAGATCGGTCGCGCGCTGATGGGAACACTTGCTGACCACATAGCAAGTGCCGGTGCTTCTTCTGATTCTCTCTCCTTTATGGATGCTATGAATGCTGCTTCGAACACTGTGCCCTCAACCGGTGCCGCAGGCGTTTCCGCGTCTGTTGCCGGCGTTGCAGGGGCTGTTGCTGCGGTTGCAGGTATGGTTGGCGGTGTGGGCGTTGCTCCGGCGGTTACAGGTGAGCCTGTTGCTCCGGTGGCTACGGTTGATGTGGCTCCGGCGGTTACGCCTGTTGTTGCTCCTGTTTCTGCTCCGGCAGCTTCCGGTTATACGGAGGACGGCTTCGTCAATGCTCCCGGCATGGTAACATTTACCGAAGCTGATGTGAGCGATCCGACAGAGATGGCTGCTCCGGTTCAGGCCGGTCGCTGGTTCTGCCCGAACTGCGGCAGTGAGAACTATGGCCGCTTCTGTGGTTCCTGCGGTACCCCGAAGCCCTGATGAAGGCTTTGGCTGTGCCTCCTACATGCTCCTGCATGTGCCTGCTGCCATATGCAGCTCCGCGATGTAAGGCATACTCCTGATTCAGACATCTATGGTTAAGTGCCCGGGGACGGGACTTGATTAAGGACTTAATAAAATCAATAAGGCCCAACGATTCAGTGTCTTGCTGTACCGTTGGGTCTTTTCGTTGTGTGATAGTTTGGTAGTTTTGGTACTGCCTCTGCGGGCGGGTACGTTCGTGTCGCCGTTGGGCTTGGTGGTTATTATTTTGAACCCTTAACCCCGTCCCCAAGAGACCACAATTTCGGGCCAAGGGTTTCCTTCAGAATTGACATTGCGACATCGCCGGTGCAGTGCCCGGTGTAGAATTCGGTATCCATTCCGGCAAGCTCCTCTGCGGCTGCTCTGATCTCCGCAAGATCCGCCTCGCTGTATTCCGGCAGCACCATATGAAAGCCGCTTACTACAATATCCGGATCCCTATGGTACCGCTCGCGAAATGCATCGATAATATTCAGAATACCATTGTGCGCGCACCCTGAGATTAACGCATAGTGCCCTGCCTCGTATTGAATGACCAGATACTGCTCATGAGCGAAGCTGTCCTGCACATATTCCTCTCCCTGCTTCTCATGCAGGCGACTGTTGCCTCTCGGAATCGGCCGAGCCCTTCTGATATCAGTAAAGATCGATAGCTCCTCATCAATCGTCACATCACTCTCAACCGTGTGCAGCTTCGGAAGCTTGCTTATCGCCTTATCGATTCCAATATACCGCTCGCCACCTTCCTTAAAGGCATAATATTCGCCGTCGGCACATTCCCGCATGTAGATATCGGCCGTAGGATTGATTGCCGCGAAAGCGAGCAAGCCGCCGGAATGGTCATAATGCCCGTGGCTCAGCACAACCGTATCCACCTGTGTCAGATCGACCCCCATTACGGCTGCGTTCTGAAGCGTCTTGTCAGACTGCCCGGTATCTACCAAAAGCTTATGCTTCTTCGTCTCGATATAAACCGAAAGACCATGCTCGGAAACCAGTCCCTCGCCACACAGATTGTCCTCCATCAACGTGATTATCTTAAGTCCCTGCATCGTATCACCTCGCTTGACCTTCTGCATCATTTATATACCGGACATATCCAAATCCACAATCAACTGTTCCGGTTCAGTTTCCTTTATGAGGTAGCACATGTATATCGGTAGATATGTCACAACTCCATCCGTTTCTACATTGTAGGTCGAAAGTACATATGCCCTCTCAAGATGGTAATCCGGTACACCCATATATTTATCCAATGCCTTATGAGCCTTGAAATCTTTCCCCGATTTGACCTCAACAGGAACAATCGTTCCGGCCATTTCAATCAAAAAGTCAATCTCTCCTAGATTTTTCTTCTTGCAAAAATATGGTACAAATCCATTTGCCAGGAGCTGCTGCGCCACTGCATTCTCAAAATGCGCTCCATTATTCACTTCTGCGTTCTGACTTATGAGTTCTATCTTGGTTTCCGCCGGATAAGCGCTTGTAAGTAACCCCGTGTCACTGGAAAACAATCTGAATACATTACTACACTTACTTGCCATCAACGGTATTGTAGGCGAATCAACATTATATACAGGTATCACAACCCCGGCTTCCTTTAGCCAAAAAAAAGCTGTTTTCATATCTGTCAAATTTGAGTTCTTTGTTAAGCATTGTGAAAACAAATTTCTTATTCTGCTTGTTCAGCTCTGCCGGCACGACCTCATAAATCGATTTCAGCTTAAGCTTCTTGTCTTCATGCTCATACTGTGAAAAACCCTCTTTATATAACTCCACTATGTCTTTTTGGATTCTGTCAACCTCACGTATGTCCTTTGTTTCAATATATCTCTTCACAGCATCCGGCATTCCGCCAACAATCAGATATACGAAATAAAGCGACATAAGCTTCTGATGTATAAAATCATCCACTCTTTGACGCGAGTCAAACCTCTCCTGCAGCATATCCAATGTTACCCTGGAAACACCATTTGCTATCATAAACTCTTCAAAATCCATTGGATACATCTTCAGAATTGACAGATATCCGACAGGAGCAGATGTGATCCCATGAAGTTCTACTCCAAGCAGTGATCCACTCATTACATACTTAAAGCTTCCTTCCTCAACCAGGAACTTAATCTTCGTCATTATCTCGGGGCATCTTTGAATCTCGTCGAAAAAAACGATTGTTTCATGTGGCTTACATTCCTCAGGCATAATCATTTTTAACTTAACCAGAAAATCCGCTGCGCTCATCTGTGCATTAAGGTAATTTACCATCCCCGGTTGGTCAAGGAAATTAATTTCAAATATCTTAAAACCGCTCTTACCGATTTCGTCTCTGACCAGCCAGGTTTTACCAATCTGCCTTGCTCCGGTCACCAGGAGCGCCTTATTGGAATTCTCTATCCACTTTTTAATAACCCTTTCGGCTTTTCTATACATAGCAACACACCTCTCAATACACCAACCAGCATTCTGCCCCGTTTTTTATCCATATTTTAGCGCATTTTGCCCCCTTTTGTCAAACATGGTCTCTTGGGGACGGGGTTAGGGGCTCATTTTCTCACGAAAATGAGCCCCTAACCCCGTCCCCAAGAGACCACTATTTCTCCGACTCCTTCTCAAACATCTCCGGACCGGCATATACACAGTTGATTGGCGGTCCAGCGTACACACCACCGAACCGGTTCAGGTTGTTTCCATGCGGGTACTTCCCGTCAGGCTTCCGAATCCCGTCCGGGAAGGCAAGCGCTGCGTACACAGAAACCAGTGCCGCCGCAAGAAGCATTCCACCCAGAATATCCGTAAGCCAGTGAACGCCGCAGAATGCGCGGCCGACCACCATAAAAAGGCCTGCAGCCGTGAAAAGGCACATCATCACCTTCTCGTATACAGTGCCACGCGCGCGAACGATAAGCTGCATCACAGCGGTCGTCATCACCGCAACGAACAGAAGCGTATGCGACGACGGATAGGACGCCTCAAGCTCCTCCTCGCCCGCGTAGATCGGTCGGTAGTTGATGACAAGCTTTTCGAAAAGAACGTAGCAGGCAAGCACGACGACGTAGAAGCCGCCGAGTAGCAGGATGTCCCGGTCCACCTTGATAAGCGAGCGTCGCTCGATCAGTTGCTTAAGTCCCAACAGGCCGAAAGCACCGATTACGGCAAATGCCAGATATCCCACATACTCCGTCACCTTATAAAGTGTCTCGTGGTAGGCGGTTAACCCATTAAACCACTCATTGACCGTTGCCATTCCGACGTCGGTCCCCTGCCTGCCAATCGGCTTTACGTCAACCGTTTTAACAAGCACGGTGAAAAGTATGAATGCAGCCAGAAGTACCAGGCCGATAGTCAATTTCTTTCGCATATAATTCCCCTTATGAAAGTGCTCAATTATTCCTTCCGCATATCGGAATAGTACAACGGATAAGCGGTCATCGAAACATCCACCGCGTCCTCCCAGTCACTGAATCCGACATGGAAACGCAGGTCATTTTCGTATTCATTCACAAAATATGTAATCTTGTCTCTATGGAAATAATCCGCCTCAAGAAATACATATCTGCATTTCTCTTCATTGGTAATTGTAATGCCCTCCAGCAGATAATTCCTGATATCGCTTGCGTACGGGTCGAACTGAATCTGAATCACGTCACCGTTCGTATCCTTGACCGTAATTGCGCACTGCTCGTACTCGTTGAGCGCCTGCTTCGGCGATACCGCCTGATAAGGAATCCCGAGCGATTCCACATACGAAACCGCGTCGTTATAGGAAAGGGTATTGAGCTGCGGCATAAGTGCCGTCACAAGCTTGTTAAAGTATTCTCCGCGATACGTTTCGGGCGCCCGCTTCTCTCGCTTTCCAACATTCTTCGCAGAAGCATATTGCCCCTTAAGAATCCCCGGCTTCTCAGCTGCCTTTACGACAAATGTGTATTCGCCGTTCTCCTGCGGCGCCACAACCGTCGGATTAAACCAGAACGTCGCCCCCTCCGCAGTCAGCACAAAGCTAAGCTTTCCATTATCTATGCGGTCGATAATCAGCGCCGTAAGCGCCTCTCCCTTAAGCGTTCCGTTCGCAAAATACGAATCCTTCATAAGCTCCGCAATAATCAGCTCCGTAAGCGCCTGCTTATCGGCAACAACATCACTAACAGAGTAAAGCGCACCGCTTTCGGTATCAAAATTCATTCCCCTGCGGTACGTTCCCACGTTGGTATCAACCGACCAGCGGATATCTTCTACAAAGGAGAATGCGACGCTGTCGTTACGATACGGCTCCACCTTCTCTGTGTAAAACCACTGGTCACACTCGAGATGACGCTTCTCCGCATCTGCCTGAGAACCGAGCACTCTCGCCTGCTTATGAAACTCCATCAGATTCTCATAATTCTTATAATTATGTGCGCGAAGCGCCTTCGCAAGCGCATCGTAGCCCTCCTCAACCAGGTAAATTCTCTCATAATATCCCTGGAACAGAGGCTCACCGTCGGTCTTGCCGGTATAGTAAGCAATCCAGTACGCCTGCTCCTCATCATGTCCGACCCTGTAAAGAGGTCCCTCCTGCAGGCTTCTGATCGGTCCCTCGGTCGGTATCGGGGTAAATCCCGGTGTAGGTGTCGCTTCGGGTGTCGGCGTAGCTTCCGGTGTGGGTATTTCCGTCGGCGTAACCTCCGGTTCCCCGGTCGGTGTGATGGTTACCTTCGGCGTTCCTGGCTCACGCTTATGTCCCTCCGACACGCCATCCTCCGAATTGCCGCACGCATTTACCGTTAATGCCATGCTAAGAATCAAAAGAATCGCAACAATTTTTCTCATAGAACCCCTCCTCGTTAGTGCAGGCACGCCGGATCCGGCAGATACCCGTCCCGAATCAGCGCATTATAGCTTCCGTTGTAAGCCTGCTTATTCTTCTCGCTCATCGTCGCAGCGCTCTCACAATCCACGCTGTGGAACTTCTTCGTTTTGATATTTAAGACAAATGCCCCCTCGTAATCCTCCTCTAAAAGCGGCAGCTTCTCCGGCGCCTTCGTCGGTGCCTCTGTCGGCCGCCCCTCTTCCTCAAGCCAGTTGTCACCGGTCGCATAATCAATATGAATGCCCGGCTGCACATTGTAGGAATATACGTTGAAGCAGATTGCCTCACCGCCGTCCTCAATCGACCAGGCCTCCACAATCTGCCCATCGCAGACGAGGTTGTCGCCGCTGAAGATCGGCGTTACGCGGTATCGTACATGGTTATTGGTTTCACGAACGTAGTCGATTACCATATTTTCAAAATCGTTAATGCCCTTTGTATTAAAATATCTGGTTCCCGTCACAAGATTATACTTGTTCGCTGTCTCTCCGCAAAGGCCAAATGCGATCAGGTGGCAGCGATTGTAAAGCGAGCCTCCGTCAACCAGACTTGTCGGGTAGGTGGTGGTATGCCAGCCGGTAGGCTTCACCGAACTGATATTGCCGCGCTTTTCGGTCGGCATCAGATCCTTGCCGACAACCGCATCCGCCAATGTACAGCGCCCTAACTCGTCAAGATCATAATAAATCTCATAAGACTCAGGCTTGAGCGGCTCCGTGTCGAAGAACGGCACGCCGTCATTTAACATGATGAAGGGCTCGCCGCTGTAAGGCGGAATCACTAACCCCTCAAGGTACGGAAGCTCCGGTGCCTTCGGATGCTCTGCATTGTCGGGTGCCTTTGTCACACTCGGCGTAGGGGTTTCCGTCGGTCCCTCGGTAATGGTCGGGGGCTCTGCCTGCGTTGGCGTGGGTGTTTCCGTGGGCGTCGTCAGGTTCCCGGTCGGTTCAACAGTCGACGTCGGTGCTTCCGTGGCCGCAGGCGTTACATCCGCTCCGCCCTTTTTGAAAAGGTCTGTATGCCTTGAAAGATACCAGATCGAAGCCGCTCCGATCCCGACACACACAAGCAGTATTACTGCAATCAGTATTCTTCTCTTCTTCATCGTCTGTATACCTCAAACATAATATCGTCGTGCGATGAGCCGGCAAAGCTCTCCTCCCGCACCTTTGAATAAGCACTGAGCCGTTCCATCGGGAAGCGGACATCGGACGGATAGCTTCGATTCCACTGATACACCATAATCTCGTCTGCCTTATCAAGAAGCGCCTCCACGCTTTCCCGTTCAACGAAGAGATTGTCCGGCCATTCTCCTTCGAAGCCCTCGCTCCCCGCTCCGATCAGAGTGCGGTACCGCTCCTCATCCGCCACAATCGAAACATCCGTAAGCTCCTCCCGGAAAAGCTTCTCCGAATAAGGACTCATCAGAAGAACTTCCCCGCGCAGCACCTCGTTCATATGGCGTCTCTGCACCGCGTCCCGCGTCTGCCGACGCTTATTGAATGCCATACCGCCGTTCAGATCCAAACATACAATCAGTCTCATAGTATTCCCCCGCAAATGAAGCAATATTTAGCCTATTATAACACATTTTCCGATATATGCACAGGAAAATCATGGGGGGTGAAACGAACAAGCCCGCAGCTTGCGCTACGGGCTTGCAGATTCGTTCTATTGTTTGATTTCTATTTCACAACCGGGTAGTAGAAGCGATGTGTGATGTTTGCGACATCGATTGCGTCCTCCCAGGTGCGGAAGTCGGTCCAGGATCTGGTTTCGTTATCATCAACCTCAACAACGAAATAGCGGGTCAGGCTACGGTTCATATAATCCGTTCCGAGAACGACGTATTTTCCGGTCAATTCGTTCGCAATGATGACATCTAAGAGGACGAAGTCGGGAGAATCAACCGTCAAAGGCTCAAATTCCACATAGATGACATCGCCGTTTACATCCTTAACCTCGATGCAGCACTGCTCCATCTCCATAACAGCCGTTTTCGGCGAGATTGTTGTGTACGGGACCCCGTAGGCTGTCATAAGTGCGATTCCCTCGTCATAGGTCATCGTATTGTACTTGTTGGCCGTGTTCGGAAGAATTATGTTGAGATAATCCGAGCGATAGCTCTGCGTGCTCTGCTTCTCACGCTTTGCTACGTTCTTCGCGCTTGCAAATTCTGCCTTAAGAATACCGTCCGAAGCCTTAATTTCGAACCGAATCTCACCGGCGGTAGTCGGTGCAACCAGGTTTCTATAGTACCAGACCTCTGCGCCGTCCTCCGTAAGAAGGAACTCAAGATAACCGTACTCATATAAGCCGTAGAGCTCTTCCTTCAAGGTCTCAAGACTCGCTTCGCTTTCAGAAACAGGATTCTTCATAAGCTCCTGTGCAAGATATGTGATCAGCGCATCGCTGTCGATTACAACATCATCGATCGTGTAAAGGTCGCCTGTCTTGGTGTTGTAGTTCAGTCCTCTGCTATACTGATATGCCTCGTAGCCAAGGAATCTGCTGACATTTTCCTTAAAGGAGAACACAAGGCTGTCGTTTCTGTACTGCGCCATCTTCTCGTTGTAATACCACTGGTCGGTTTCGATGCGGTTCTTCTCGTTGTCAGCCTCGTCGCCGAGCATCTTCGCTTCCTCGTACCATACCATCAAATCCTCGAGATTCTGCGCATTGCGCTCACGAAGCGCCTTGCCGAGTCCCTCGTAGCCTTCTTCAGTCAGGTAAATCTTATCGTAACACCCCTGGAACAAAGGCTCGCCGTCTTTATGCGGGCTATAATATCCGATCCAGTAAGCAATGTCCTCATTATATCCGGTGATAAAACGGGGACCTTCCACCAACCCGGGCATCGCAGGTGTCGGGGTGGGCGTCGGGGACGGGGTTACTTCCGGTGTCGGGGTCTTCTCCGGTTCATTGGTTGGTGCAGCCGTAGGTGTCGACGTCGCAGCCGGATTTCTCTTCTGTCCGCCTGATGTTTCCTCCTTTTCGCCACACGCAGTAAGGCTTAGCAACATACCAAGCACAAGTAATACTGCCATAAACTTCTTCATTTCGGTACCTCCATCACAAATGTGCATATATGATTTGTCATAATCCATCGATATATGATTCAATATACTACTTTCTTCCATTGATGGCAAGCGTATCCGCACCATAAAGCAGATAATCGGCAGCAAGCGTATCCGCACTGTAAAGCAGATAATCGGCAGCCCACCCCACCTGGTGTACTGCCGATTATCCGGTTCTCTCCCCATACATCTATGTAAAGCCGGGCCATCTGGCTCAGCGCTTAAGCATCCCCTCTATCTTGGCGGGTGCCTGCTTTTGATTATTTCTTCACGTAGCCGCATTTATAGCATTCTCCTTTCTCGTTGAGTGCCACGCCGCAATAGGGGCAGCGCGGTATCGACTTGTGCGGGCCAAATTCCTGTGAAGCGCTGTTATCGCCGCTCGTGAAGGTTATTTTGACAATATTCAGCTTGTCTCTTAACAGCTCATAGGTAAGTCTTATCATCCCTTCCACAGTCATCGTTTCTTTCGTCACGACCAATCGACTGTTCGGATATGCGTCCGCAAGCTCTGTCCGGAAGGCCGGCCCTATATTCTGGTTCTGCGGCGCACCGTCCATAATCCCCTGTTGCTCATAAACATCTAACACCGCTGAAATCAACGGGTCATCCTTTCTGAGAATCAGTGCGTGGTCGAAGTTTCTAAGGACAGACCAGGCGATCTTCTTGATCTCGTTGCAGGGAAATACCATGTTGACGCCTTCATTGACGCAATCCTCAACCTCAATCGTCATGATCCCTGTATGTCCATGCAGATACTGTGCCTCTCCACAGAAGCCGTAGAACCTGTGGGCGTATTGCAGCTGAAATGTTGTAATGCTTCTCATAAATCCTCCTTATATCGGGCCCTGGACCCGATTCCTTTATTGTATTCTTAGCGCGGGCTTGGTCATCTTATTCCCGGTGTAACATCTGTTTGCAGTATATATGCGCCCATATTCAGGTATGCTGCGAACGATAGCCAGGCAATGTACGGTATCATCAGGATGCCGGCCGTCCTATCGATCGCAAAGAAGCGGAAGGTGCATAGGATCACGATCAGCCACATGACAATCAGCCATATGAAGGCGAACAGCTTCATTTCCCATTTAAAGAACAGAATCGACCAGGCAAAGTTCATAACAAGCTGAACTGCATATAGCATAAGGGCAAATGCCTTGCTCTTAGAATCCGCATTCGAGGTCACCACGAAATACGTCGCAAGCCCCATCATGCAGTAAAGAATCGTCCAGGCAACCGGAAACACCCACGCCGGCGGCGAAAGCGGCGGCTTCGCCATCGTTCCGTATTTCTCCATTCCCGGTGCACTTAGTGCAGCGGACAGTCCCCCGACAATCAGCGGAATCAGTAAGGCAATCAACAAGGTGCCGATTTGAATTCTCTT
Source organism: Lachnospiraceae bacterium (assembly GCA_024404675.1). Taxonomy (GTDB): domain Bacteria; phylum Bacillota; class Clostridia; order Lachnospirales; family Lachnospiraceae; genus ISDg. The sequence continues at coordinate 1,933 of JAKSPO010000008.1, read as the reverse complement.
CATATTGTTTCTCCTTTCCTACAGGCTCTCATCCCCTGTATTTTGTAATTCCATCATAAGATTTTCGATTCTCTTTTGCAGTATCTCTACTTCTACAGCTTTCGGAAAATAAAGCGCAAATTCCTGCACAATTTGTGAATATTTCATTTAATTGTGCAAAAATTTATCCCACTGTGCTACAATAATCTCAGCCGCAAAAAGTCTTCAGAAGGAGGGAGAATATGACGATAGCAGAAGCTTTACGAATTACAAGAAACGATTCCGGCAAATCGCAGGAATACATGGCATTTGAACTTGGCGTGGCAAGAAGAACGATTTTAAACTGGGAGAGCGGTGTCTCCGAGCCCTCAGTCGACCAGGCCATCAACTGGTTTAAGCTGACAGGCAAGAATCCAATTCCTTTTCTCTTGCAGAACGTCTACCCGGAGATGGACAAGATCTCCCATAAGGACGAGGATTCCCGAATACTCTCTTCACTCATCCAATTGATCAACGATCTGCCTGCTGAAGGAGTGCGCCAGCTGATGTACCTTTTCTTTGGCAATCACGGCAGTTCTCCGCGTGCCGTCCTCCAAATGGTTACCGCGCACCTGCAGACTCCGATGAAGGACCGCATCGCGCACGGTCAGCTGATTGCAACCAATTACGAAATTGCTCAAAGAACAGGCACGATATCCCGCCCGGACCACATACAGCCCGACCTCAAATGTCTCAATGAAGAGATAGCGTCCGCCAAGCTTCTCGTAGAAAAGGAAGCTCGCCGTAAGAAGAAAACTCGACAAGAGCATTAAATACTGAGAATCACACGCTTTTTGTACGACAGAAAGGAGTAAGTATTATGATGGAAATCAGATATGTAACCGAAGACGATAAAGCTTTCTGGTATTCCTTGGATCGACATCTACTCGAAGCAGAATTCGCCAAGAAGATCCGCGACCGCCAAGGCTATGTATTGTTCGAAGACGGCAGGCCGAAAGGATTGCTTCGCTACAACCTGTTCTGGGACAATACGCCCTTTTGCACGATGCTTTTTGTAGATTGGTCCAGTCAGAAGAACGGCTACGGCCGTGCGCTAATGTCACATTGGGAACAGGATATGAAAAGTAACGGCTACGGAATGGCCCTCGTCTCCACACAGGTTGACGAAGATGCCCAGCACTTCTATCGAAGGCTTGGCTATCAGGATTGCGGCTGCCTTACAATCAACATCCCCGGTTATGAACAGCCGATGGAGATGTTTCTAAGTAAGGCGCTTCTGTAATACGGTAATAAATGGTACGTTAAGACACTCTCACGTTACCGCAAGGCGCTATTGAACTGCAATCTTTCCATGAAAACAAAAAGAGGCAGCGGAATCTGAAGGAATCATACCTTCAAATCTCCACTGCCTCTTATATTAGCTACATATTATTTCTGATGCACTAAACTTCCGCATCGCCTTCTGCCACTATCCTTCGTCTTCTTAGTCTTCTTAACTAACTTATCTGCCATCTTTATCACTCCCATATACTAATAAAAGCCTGCAAACAATTATGTTCACAGGCATTATTTACTGAAGCACACGGGATTCGAACCCGTGACACCTTGATTAAAAGTCAAGTGCTCTACCGACTGAGCTAGTGCTCCATCTCTCATACCGATAGATATGAAAAAATGCCCAGAACCGGAATCGAACCAGTGACACGAGGATTTTCAGTCCTCTGCTCTACCAACTGAGCTATCTGGGCATGTTAGAAAACTTATAAAATTGTCAACCATACGGTTAATTGCGGGAGCTGGATTTGAACCAACGACCTCCGGGTTATGAGCCCGACGAGCTTCCAGACTGCTCTATCCCGCGTCATTAATATTTCCAAAGCCGTTGGACTTAAGAAAAATTGGATGGGGAAGGATTCGAACCTTCGAAAGCGTCGCTAACAGATTTACAGTCTGC
>JAKSPO010000007.1 GCA_024404675.1 Lachnospiraceae bacterium | reverse complement strand
TGCCCCGTCTGCGGGAACAGCTCAACCGGGCACACACGCTCCAGGCGGTAGCCCTTGCCAAGCAGCTCGAGGTCACGTGCCAGGGTGTCCGGGTTGCAGGAGATGTAGACCAGGCGATTGGGGCGAAGGCGATTGATTGCCTTCAGAAACTCGGGGCTGCTGCCACTTCTCGGCGGGTCAAGGAATATAACATCGACCTTGCTGCCGGCGGTAGCCGAGGCCTTTAGGAATTCACCGGCATCTCCACAGATCCATTCGGTGTTGGTGATGTGATTCCGCTCGGCATTGCTCTTTGCATCACGCACGGCATCGGCATTCAATTCAACACCGATTACATGGGCCTCCTTCTGTCTGCTCGCTGCAATGATACCGATTGTACCTGTGCCGGAGTAGGCATCTATTGCGCGCTCGCCCGGCTTCAGGTCTGCCATGGACACGGCCAGATCAAACAGCTTCTCCGCTTGCACCGTATTCACCTGAAAGAAGGATTTCGGCGAGATTCTGAACGAACAGCCACAAATCGTCTCCGTAATATAGCCCTCACCGTACAGAATCTCCTCACGCTTACCAAGCACCATCGTTGTCGCGGCGCTGTTATAATTCAAAACAACCGTCCTGACCTGCGGATGCTTCTTCACAAGAAGCTCCACCAGTGCCCGCTTCTCGGGAAATATATTGTCGGCGATTACCGGAACCACCATCGTATCTCCGTTTTGGGCAATACGAATCAGCACATGACGCAGCACGCCGGTGCGGCGATTCTCGTCATATACCTTAATCTTTTTTTCATTTGCAAACGCTACGATTGTTTCAAGAATTGCTGCAGCACCGGGATCTTCAATCAGACAACCGTGAAGTGCCTGAAGCTTATGTGTATTCTCCTCGTAAAGACCGCTGACCACCCTTCCCTTCTCCTTTGAATAGGTGTTATGGATCTTGTTTCGATACCCAAGCGGCTCCTCTGCCCCAACGATTCGTGCAACGGTCGGCTTATCGGACTCTATCCGCTTCTTAAGCACCTGCGCCACGTGATTTTCTTTCACCTGAAGCTGCTTTTCGTATGTCATATGCATCAGATCGCAGCCGCCGCATTTGGTAAAATACGGGCAGGCCGGCTTCACTCGCTCAGGTGACTGGGTAAGCACCTCCTCGAGCCGCGCCCCGGTCTCATTCTTCCCGTAAACAAGAGAAATCTTCGCTTTCTCGCCATCCAAAAGAAAAGGAACCGCAAATTCCTTTCCGTTGAATGTGACAATTCCTCTTCCCTCTGTATCTAATTTCTTACAGCCAACAATATATTGCTTACTCATTAACCCTATCCATCCGTTCTCAATTAATCCTCTAGCGCCGGTCCCTTCGAAATCGTCAGCAGGTAGTCCGTGGTAATATCACGGCGCATCCTGATGCGAAGCTCCTTTTCGTTGTAATCACGTAAAAACAGCTGGCGCTCCGTATACCCTACCGATTCCATATATACCAAAAGCAAATGCTCGAACTGCGTTTCAGAAAGAACAATCTTCTCCCGATCCGCAACCGCATCTAACACTGCTTCCTCCCTTGCAACAAGATTGGCAGACTCCTTCACCTTCTTCCGAAAGTCCTCCTCGTAAGCACCATAATATACCTTCAGATACTCCGACAGAGTAATTCCCAGATAGTTCGCATTGTCCTCGTAAACGCGCATAGACTCTGCATAAAGGCTCTCGCCGTTTCTTTTGACCTGGCCACCGAAGGTGCTGCGCTTTACCAGTTCCTCCACGACCTGACTTCCCGCCGAATCCCGCTCCGTACTCGTGTACGAAAGAGAACGATAGTCACCTAAACGGACAACGGACTTCCCGCTGACGATATAATCCCATATCGCAAAGACGAGAAGTCCGATAAATACTGTTCCTATTATTCCGGCGAGAACAAGCAGAAGTCTGTTTTTCTTTTTGTTCTCAACTCTCATATTAACTTATCCTTATGAACGTAACAGCTGAATGATAACTTCCTTGCTCGGCGGCTTCGTACCCTCCGTCGTGCATGCACCGCAGGAAACCGCAATCGCATAACGAATCACATCGTGGAAATGCATATTGGAATCCAAGCAGTACGCAATCGCTGCAGTCATCGCATCACCTGCGCCAACCGGTGAAAGAACATCCACCTTCTTGGCAGGTGCAAAAATCGTTTCAATACCATCGGTAAATACACCGCCGGCCGCACCAAGCGAGATGGAAACCATTCGCGGTCCCTTAGAAAGAAGATCGACAGCCTTCTCCTTCGACCATGCCACCATCGACTCTGTGCTTTCAAACTCGTCATGGAAATCATACAGATCACGAAGCTCTGCAAGATTCGGCTTAATATAATCCGGCTGTGCCTCAAGTCCCTGACGAAGCGCCTCACCGCTGGCATCGAGAAATACCTTACAGCCGCACTGGTGGAGCATCTCGATCATCTGCTTATAGATGTCCGTCGGAACACCTGACGGAAGACTTCCGCTCAGAACGAACATCGTCCCGGGCTTTGCATGCTTTTTAAGCTTGTCCATCAGCTGCTGCAGCTCTTCCGCGGTAACAACAGGGCCGGGCTCGTCAAACTCGGTCATACCGAAGATCGACTTCACCTTCAGATTGCTTCTGGTCTCTCCGCCGGCAACAGAAACGAAATCAGACATGATCATCATCTTCTGCAGTGCCGTACGAATCGTATTGCCGTTAGAGCCGCCTACGAATCCGCAAGCCATGTTCGGCTTATTCAGAACACGAAGTGTCTTGGAAACGTTAATTCCCTTTCCACCTGCATCAATAATAACATTTTTCAGTCGGTTCACACCACCAAGGACGAAATCATCCAGTTCGCCGGTCTTATCCACTGCGGGATTCATCGTTACAGTAATAATCATACTACCATCTCCTCACAACCAGGCACAGCGTGCCAATCCCAAAACCCAAATCGCTACAATATGTGTTATCACAATTCCCTGTCCGGATAGATGTTTAGGCATCTTTCCATCTTTAGAATACAATTTCCCTTTTCGTTCGTCAAGACTCTATTTGACCGTCAAGTCGATATGCAATATAATTTGGCATTTTCTCATCCGAAAAGATATATTTTGCAGCCTCTTCAATCGCCTGTGCGGCATCCTCTGCCGCCTCCTGTAAAAGTCCGCGCAAATGCGGCATAACCTCTAAGCAACACTCGCTTTCATCGGGTGTCATAATCATGTTCGGAATCTTCTCTGCAAAGCCGGCAAATGCCATGACTTCACTTGCTGCTCTTCGGTACCACTTATAGCGGCTTCTCGAAGCCGAGAACATCACCTTCATCATACCGATGCACTCTAAAATCTGTCCCTCGCTGACGCCAAGATAGAACGGTGCGATATAATGCGCAATCTCCGGATCGATAGCAATATGCGCGCTGACCGGGTAGGTTACCGGATCGTGACCATCCTGCTTCATCAGATACCGGTCAAGCTCTGCTTCAAGCTTGGCATGCGAAACACCCAGCTCCTTCATCAGTGCCGGAATAACGGCATGAATCCGATGATCCAGAAACAGATGTGTCAGAAAGCCGTAATAATATACAAGCTGTCTGTCATCCTCGGAGTTTTGTAGCACCATTCTTGCATTTTTATAAAAGCCCTCGATACTCTGGTGGTGAAGCTCTCTGCCGAACTTGGCCACATGCGCATCCCGAAGCGCAGGCTGGTGGAACAGAATATCCGGGCCGTGCAGCCCAATCAGGTAATACGGCAGATACTTCTTCACAAGTGCTCCGGTGTCCTCCGAAAGCATGTGATATACAAGCGCCCCCATCTTCTTATGTGCATAACAGGTAGGCATAAACTCCTCCGTTCCGCGGGAAGTCCCGCATACTTCTATAAATTTCAGAAGGGAGCAATCGCATCGCAATTGCTCCCATACATTTCCTAAGGCTTTACGCCGGTTTATTCACCAAGCTTCTTCGTAAGGGCATCTACCGCAAGACTGCACTTGTACTGAAGAAGAAGGAACTCCTCGGAATAGGTTTCCACGTTCTTCTTCCAGGCTGCCTCGTTCTCCTCTGCGGTATCCGTAGACTTCTCAAAAAGCTCCTTCTTGTAATCCTCGATAGAAGCGCTGAGACCGAGTCTGTCAAATGCCTCAAGCCATGTTACATAGTAGGTAACAGCCGACTCTGCATTCTTAGCCATCGCTTTCTTGAACTCGTCCTCGGAGCCGTAGGTCTGGGTGATATAATCCTCAAAGCTGGAAACACCGAAATATGCTGCATAAAGCGGAGCAACCGAATCATATTCACGCTTCTCAAGGTACTTCATACCCTTCTTCGAAAGGAACTTCGTAAAATCCTTCGGAAGCTTATTCAGCTCAACATGACTCGTCATGTACTCAGTTACCTTGTTCTTAGCATTGTTGAATGCGGTCTCGTCCGCAAGCTCCTTCACATAAGCCTCAAAGCCTGCTACACTGACTTCTTTCTCCTGATCGGTAAGAGTCTTCTCTGCATACTTCTTAACCCACTCATCCTTCAGAAGTGCCAGAACGTCATCATCGGCAACATCCTCATCGAGTGCATCATCCGTACCAGCCATCATGCTCTTGATGGTGGAAATCTTACGGGACTTAATCTCCTCTTCCGTAGCGGTAACGGAAATCTCAAGATCGGTAATGTTATTCAAATCGGGGAAGGTCTTAATCAGATCCTTCGTTGCAACGCCCGCGATCGTGCCTTCCTTCGTCAGGTATTTGCCAAAATCAACGGTATTGGCTGCCTTCTTAATCGCCTTCGAGAGGAAGATTCCTCCAACAATCAACAGGGCAAGAACCGGAACGAACAAAATCGCGGTCCACTTCTTAATCTGGGCCTTTCTTCTGGCTGAACGGCTTCTTTCCTTCGCCGCAAGTCTGCTTTCAACGCTCATGAAATATCTCCTTCAACGGTACCTCTGTACCTTAATCATTCGGTTTCTTCATCAAAAACCACATATTAGCATTCTAACACGAACCACGCGGAAAATAAAGTGTCTTTCCTGAAATTCGATGAAAATTCACACACCTTCGCAGTCAAATGCGGGAATAAAGCTCTCTCCCACCGTTCCGCGCTCCTGCACATAGGCCTGTTCGATGCCTAAATCGATGGCATGGCGAACTACCTTGTCATACTCGTAGCGCGTCAGCTTTCGATTCAGCTCCTTGTAGGGAAGTGCTTCCTTCGGCGGCGTGTACTGGTTCATAATACTGATATAGATACGCTCTCCATAGGTTTTATGCAGGTAATCAACAATCTCCATTGCTTCCTCCGCATGCCCCGGAAGCACCAGATGTCGAACAATCACACCGCTTTTTATATACCCTGCCGCGTCAAATGAAAGCGGTCCGGCATGCTCTACCATACAATCAATAGCCCTTTTCGCCGTCAATGGATAATCGGGCGCATTACTGTAACGCTTCGCCGTTTCCGCATGCAGATACTTAAGATCCGGAAGCCATGCGTCAACAACCTCCGAAAGAAGCATAACCGTTTCGACGGTCTCATACCCGCCCGAATTGCATATTACGGGAATCGTTAGTCCCTGCGCCTTCGCAGCGCGGATCGCTGTAACAATCTGCCGTGCGTATTGTCCTGCCGTCACAAGATTAATATTGGCCGCTCCCTGCTCCTGTAAGGACAGACAGATTTCCGTGAGGCGTTCTATGGTAATCACCTTGCCGGCAAGCCCGTCAGAAATCGCCCGATTCTGGCAGAATATACAGTGAAGCGGGCACCCGGAGAAGAAGATCGCACCCGAACCCTTCTCACCGCTGATGCAGGGCTCCTCCCACATGTGAAGTGCTGCCCTTGCCACCTTCAGCTCATCCAAGCAGCCGCAGACGCCGCGTGACACGCTTCTTCTTGCGCCGCACTGCCTGGGGCAAAGCATACACCGACTATCTTCTGCCATGACCGTTTCCTCCGCGTGAGGCATTCTGCGGTTTCTTTCTGCCGGCGCTGCCCTTCGTGGGTGCACCTGCCCCCTGCTTCTTTCGCTCCGAAGCACTTCTCTCCCTGTTTTTATTCACATGATCGGCGTAGCTCTTTCTTGGATATACCAGGCATTTCGGCCCGGTTCCGATCAGGTCCTCTCTCCCTGCCTTTCTGAGGGCCTCCACAACCAGGTCGTAATTGGCCGGATTACGAAACTGTAACAGCGCACGCTGCATCGCCTTCTCGTGCGGGTTCTTCGGAACGTATACCGGCTTCATGTCCTCCGGATTGACACCGGTGTAATACATAACGGTCGACATCGTCGAGGGCGTCGGGTAGTAATCCTGCACCTGCTCCGGTGTGTATCCGATATCTCTGCAGTACTCCGCCACCTCAATCGCTGCCTTAAGCGTTGAACCGGGATGCGAGCTCATCAGATATGGCAGCACATACTGCTCCTTGCCGGTACGGCCGTTGATGCGGTTATACCGATCGATAAATGCCTCGTAGACCTCATGCGAGGGCTTGCCCATCAGGCGAAGCACCTCCGCCGAAACATGCTCCGGTGCCACACGAAGCTGTCCGCTGATATGGTATTTGCAGAGCTCCTGCAAAAACGTATCATCACGGTCTGCCATAACATAGTCGAAACGGATACCGGAGCGGACAAATACCTTCTTCACCTTCGGAATCTCCCGAAGTTTACGTAACAGCTCCACATAATCTCTGTGGTCCGCCCGCAGATTCGGGCAGGGCTTCGGGAAGAGGCACTGCCGGTTCCTGCACACGCCCTTCGTGAGCTGCTTTTCGCAGGACGGATGTCGAAAATCCGCACTCGGCCCGCCGACATCGTGAATATATCCCTTGAAATCCTTATCATGTGTCATAGCCGTCGCTTCGGCAACAAGCGATTCGTGACTTCTGACCTGCACAATCCGTCCCTGATGGAAGGTAAGCGCGCAGAAGTTGCAGCCACCGAAGCAGCCGCGATTGCTTGCAAGGCTGAACTTGATCTCCCGGATTGCCGGAACGCCGCCCGCCTTTTCATAGGACGGATGATAATCATTCATATACGGCAAAGCATAGACGTCGTCCATTTCCTGTGTGGTAAGCGGCTTTGCGGGCGGATTCTGCACAATGTACCAGCCATCCGCATAGCCCTCGATCATCCGCTTGCCCGTAAAAGGGTCGGTGTTACAGTACTGTGTATAGAAGCTTTTTGCATACACAAGCTTATCAGCCTTCATCTCCTCATAGGTCGGAAGCGTGATGGCATCGTAAACAGCCTCCGGATCTCTCGTGCGATATACGGTGCCGTCGATGAAGGTAATGTCCTTCACCGCAAGTCCGCTCGCTAAAGCGTCGGCAATCTCAACGATACTGTGCTCGCCCATACCGTAGGAGATGATATCCGCCTGTGAATCAAGTAAAATTGAGCGCTTCAGCGAATCCGACCAGTAATCGTAATGCGCCAGTCGGCGAAGGCTAGCTTCAATGCCGCCAATCGCAATCGGAATATCCTTATAGACCTTACGGATCAGGTTACAGTATACGATTGTCGCGCGGTCCGGACGCTTGCCTGTCACGCCGCCGGGGGTATACGCATCCATGCTTCGATGCTTCTTCGAAACCGTATAGTGGTTAACAAGCGAATCCATATTGCCGCCGCTCACCAAAAAGCCAAGTCTCGGCCGCCCGAAGATCTGAATGCTTGCTTCATCCTTCCAATCCGGCTGCGCGATGATGCCGACCTTGTAGCCGTTGGCCTCCAGGATGCGGCTGATAATCGCCGGTCCGAAGGACGAATGATCCACATACGCGTCACCGATCACGTAGGCAAAGTCCACCGACTCCCAACCGCGTCTTCGCATATCCTCTCTTGAAATAGGCAGAAAATCCTTCATAAACTATCCTTCCTCTGTTTGCGCGCCCCTATCGAAGCGTATACTCCATCCGAAAACGCTTTCCTTCTCCGCTCGCCGTTCCCACCGCGCCGCAGATAATCGGCATGGAAGGCGGCAAATGCCCGAAATCAAGTCCGAAGGCAACCGGAATCGAAAGCTCCTTCGCGATTCCTCGAACCGCCTCAATATGGTCAAGTCCCGGATCCTCACGGTCATATAACATCGGTCTTCCGATGAGAAGACCGCTTGCGTGTTCAAACCAGCCGGCATGCTTCATCGACCAGAGAACGCGTCTTACGGACATCGGGTTCAGCTCACAGCTTTCTAAAAACCAGAGCACACCGTCCTCCCGATACTGCTCGCAGAATTCGTTAACCCGGTCAAAGCGTGTCCCGCGGATTCCCGAAAGGACATCAAGGCAGCCGCCGAGCAGCCGGCCTTTCGCACGCCACGTATCCGTTCTCTCGCCATTTGCATCGAAATAAGTCGGGTCAAAAGGGTTCACCGCGTGAATGATGGCACACGGATTCTCAACCGATGCGATACTGTCCTCCTGCTTCTCAAAGGCGTCATAGTTATGAACCTCGCAAAGCTCTCCCCGCAGCAGGCGATAGTGGTCCATAATCGACGGATGCAGCGGCTCTCCGCCAAAGGTCGGGCCGTTGTAGCCGTACAGCGAAGCCGTATCGCAAAGCGTCGTCAGAAGAAACGTAAAATTCGTGTTGTCCGAGTAACCCATAAACCATTTGGCGGGGGCAGCCTTTACACGCTCCCAGTCCACATGCTCGATGGTTTCGCACATAAGCTCTCCGCCGCCGCAGGAGATCAGCACATCGCAGTCTGCTTCGCAGTACATCTCCGTCAGCTCACGCCCGCAGGCTTCCGGCGTATTCGAGATGCCGACGCCGCATCCGGCGTAGCAGTTCGGCCCAAGCTTTACCCTGTGCCCTAAGTCCGCAAGCCGCTCAAGCCCCTTTTGAAATCTGGTTTGATAAGGCTCCCGGTTGCAGCCGTAGCTTGGCGCCGCGAAACCAACCGTTCCGTTCTTCTCCAAAAAATGTGGATATCTCATCTTCCGTCCTCCCGCATATTCGGTGCATTTATATGATTGTAAAATCAGGGAAGGAAAATGTCAAGGTTTCCGCTTCTATTGACTGTTAAGCCGCCATACGATATACTGTTTGTTAGCGGTCTGCCGCAAAAAACGAATGTGAGGGAATATACTATATGGGAATAAAAGCAATGCCCGAGGTTCTTATAAAAGAATCCGGAAAAATCTGGTCACACGAATATGAGAAGTTCAAGGTTAAGACTTACGTCCCGACCGCTTCCGGTCTTGTAGATGTTGTCAACTACGGCTTCAAGGCTCCTTATCTCGTTGTCTTTGAGGAGCATCCGACCGACAACGATACCGCCATTGCATGGGCTGAGGCAAGCGGTCTTGCCGATGTTGCAAGACTCAACGGCTCAAGCGTCGTTTTTGTCTATCCGACAAGCGGCAGCTGGGCAACAGCTTCTCCTGAGATTTATAACGACCTGATTGCCGAGACGAGAATTCATCAGTATTATCGCGACGGTGTCGTAACCATGAAGGACCGTTTCACCGGTCAGTGGGGCGATTGCTTCATTCGCGGCGCTATCTTCCGTACCTTCCTGTACGGCTTCGGCGCATCCGCAGACTTTATCGCAAAGAACTATCTGCAGACAGTTAACGGTCTGTACCTTTGGGGACCCGGCGAGATTACGCCCGCAGCCTGCTGTCTGAGCGGCCTTTCCGAGCTTCCGAGCGTAGCAAGAAGAGACATTCCGATTCTCTCGGTCGGAAACAGTGCCGAGATCAATGCAGCCTTAAAGGAGCAGTGCGAGCATCTCTTAGTTGAAGATTCCTGCGATCTGAAGGAGAGCTACCTTAAGTTCTTCATTCGCTTCAAGCGCTGGTGCGGACACCTCGATATCGAGGCAGATTACGATGAAATCGGTCTTGTAGAAGAGCCCGGCTTCGTAACGCTTACCACCTCCGCCGATAACCGCGGTGACGATGCCGGCACCAAGGAGCATGCTGTCGGCTATGTTGCTTATTATAATCGAAATCTCTTCGATAACGGTCCCGTGCCGATGCTTTTCGCCTTCCACGGCGGCGGCGATTCCACCTTCTACATCACGCAGGTTTCCGGCTGGTGGGAGGTTGCGCACAAGCATAATTTCCTTCTGGTTGCCATCGAGAACCACTTAAACAGCACCGCAACCGAAATGGTTGAGATGATCGGAAAGCTTAAGGAGCGCTACAACATCGACGAAAAGCGCATCTATGCAAGCGGCTTCTCTATGGGCGGCTGCAAATCCTGGGACTGCTTCCAGGAGTATCCTGACGTATTCGCTGCCCTTGCCCCGATGGATGCAACCTTCGAGGTCGGTCTCAACGTATTCGGTCAGCCTGCTCCCTGCGAGATTAATCGCAGCACTCCGGTTCCGGTATTCTACGCAGGCGGCGAGATTACTCCGCTTCCCGAGCTTCCTTTCCAGGCCGAGAAATGCACCGACAGAATCCGCTACGTATTCGATGTCAATAAGGTTACGAAGAAATACGACGTATCCTTCGAGGCACAGGATGCCTGGGAGAACAAAATCTGGGGTGTTAACGGCGATCGTACCGTTAAGCTTCGTGACGAGTCCCGTGATGCAGTGCTGACGCTTGAGTATTTCGACAGCGACGACGGCGTATGCCGCACAGTTCTCGCAAGCGTTGACAACCAGGGTCACGAGTGCCGCCAGCACACCTGTGAGCAGGCATGGCTTTTCCTGTCTCAGTTCACCCGCTGATAAACGCGTGGTGCGCGATAACCACATATTGAATTAGTTCTTCTATGACAAGCCATCCGTTAAACGGATGGCTTGTTTTTATGGCCGGGGTTATGACTGGGTTGATATAGCTTACCTTTATAATTTTCTTTTACGGCCGGTTTTGGTACTGAATTCCGGATTCGTCGCTTCTCGTACCACTCCCCGGGCGAATCTGTGGTACTGATTTCCAATTTCGTCGCTTCCCGTACCACTCCCCGAGCGAATCTGTGGTACTGATTTCCAATTTCGTCGCTTTCAGTACCACTCCCCGGGCGAATCTGTGGTACTGATTTCCAATTTCGTCGCTTCCCGTACCACTCCCCGAGCGAATCTGTGGTACTGATTTCCAATTTCGTCGCTTTCAGTACCACTCCCCCTTCACCCCGATCACTCCCTGGATCGTTCTCCCAAAGCCAGTCCGCAGTTTTTGGTAAAAAAAGAACTGCGACTCATTTCTGAATCGCAGTTTGTGTGGGGGGAGAAATTACTTCAGAGAAGTAATGAACCAACTATTTAATTATCGAATGGACCGTTACCATTCCTTCTGGTTATATCATAACACTTTTTTGTCCACTTGTCATTATGCAAATGCAATAAAAATCAACTTTTTGAACACGCCACTCAAAGGTAAATATTGCTAAATCAACATCTCTTTCGTGCTTATGAACAAATAATAAACTATGCGTTTCATTTTGTCAACACGCCTGCTTTGTGGAATCTTATAAAAACGATGTATAACCTTGTATTCAAGTTTTTTCACTTTTTTAACATTCTTCCGAAAACTGTCGAAACTGCTCCTTTTTCGTGACGATTTTATACTTTTATCGTTTCACTCGTTGCCAAACACGGACTTATCATATATAATAAATTTATATTCTGCGCGGACGCCGAAAGAGCGTTCAACATTTCAAGGAGGCATTTATGAAATTTGGTTATTTCGATGACGCCAAGCGTGAGTACGTCATCACTTCGCCGAGAACCCCTTACCCGTGGATCAACTACCTCGGAACGCAGGGCTTCTTTTCTTTGATTTCCAACACCGCAGGCGGCTATTCCTTCTATAAGGATGCCCGTTTGCGTCGTATCACCCGTTATCGTTACAACAATGTACCGATCGATATGGGCGGACGTTACTTCTACATCAATGATAACGGTACCATTTGGAACCCCGGCTGGTCTCCGGTTAAGACCGAGCTTGACAGCTACGAGTGCCGTCACGGTATGGGCTACACCATCATCACCGGTAAGAAGAACGGTTTGAAGACTGAGGTTACCTTCTTCGTTCCTCAGGATTACGACGGTGAGGTACAGCAGGTTGTGCTTACCAACGAGAGTGCTGCCGAGAAGTCCTTCTCTCTCTTCTCCTTCCAGGAGTGGTGTCTGTGGGATGCTCAGGACGACAGCAACAACTTCCAGCGTAACTTCTCCACCGGTCGTGTAGAGGTATGCGGCTCCACCATTTACCATAAGACAGAATACAGAGATCGCCGTAACCACTACGCTTTCTACTCCGTAAATGAGGAGATTGACGGCTACGATACCGATCGCGACGCATTTATCGGCATGTACAACGGCTTCGGTGATCCGCAGGCTGTTCTTGCAGGCAAGTCTAACGACTCCTTCGCAGACGGCTGGGCTCCGATTGCTTCTCATTATAAGAAGATTACACTTGCTCCCGGCGAGACCAAGACTCTTGTATTCATCCTTGGTTACGTTGAGATGCCTCAGGCTGAGAAGTTTGAAGCAGACGGCAAGACCATCAACAAGGTTAAGGCTATCGCTATGATGGACAAGTACAACACCCCTGCTAAGGTTGCTGCCGGCATGGCTGAGCTTCGCGCCGCATGGGATAAGCTTCTTGGCATCATCAGTGTTAAGACTCCCGAGGACAAGGTTGACCGTATGGTTAACATCTGGAACCAGTATCAGTGTATGGTTACCTTCAACCTTTCCCGTTCCGCATCCTACTTCGAATCCGGTATCGGCCGTGGTATGGGCTTCCGTGATTCCAACCAGGATATTCTCGGCTTCGTTCATCAGATTCCGGACAGAGCAAAGGAGCGTATCATCGATATCGCTTCCACCCAGTTCCCGGATGGTGGTTGCTACCATCAGTATCAGCCTCTTACCAAGAAGGGTAATGCAGATATCGGCGGTGACTTCTCCGATGACCCGTTGTGGCTGATTCTTTCCGTATCCGCTTACATCAAGGAAACCGGCGACTGGACCATTCTTGATGAGATGGTTCCCTACGACAACGATATGAGCAAGGCACAGACCATGCTCGAGCATCTGAAGGTATCCTTCTACCACATTGTAAACAATCTCGGACCGCACGGCTTGCCGCTTGCGATGAGAGCAGACTGGAACGACTGTATCAACCTCTCCTGCTTCTCCGATACACCCGGTGAGTCCTTCCAGACCTACACCAACCCGAAGTTCGCTGCAGAGGGCGGCTACTCCAAGGTTGCTGAGTCTGTTATGGTTGCAACACTGTTCACCTATACCGGTCCGAACTACGTTGAGATTCTGAAGCATGTCGGCAGAGCTGATGAGGCTTGCGCTGCACAGAAGGCAATCGACGATATGAAGAAGAACATCATGGCATCCGCTTGGGACGGTGACTGGTTCCTTCGTGCTTATGATGCAAACGGCCAGAAGATGGGTTCTAAGGAATGTGAAGAGGGCCAGATCTTCATCGAGCCGCAGGGCTTCGCTATTATGTCCGACATCGATGCTGAGGCTACCAAGAAGACGCTTGCAGCTGTTGACGAGAGACTGAACACCGTACACGGTCTTGTTCTTAACAATCCTGCTTTCTCCAAGTACTACATCCAGTACGGTGAAATTTCCACTTATCCGGGTGGTTATAAGGAAAATGCAGGTATCTTCACTCACAACAATGCATGGATCATCTGTGCAGCTGCTTATGCAGGTGAAGGCGACCAGGCATTCAAGTACTACTCCGAGATTGCTCCGGCATACACCGAGGAGACCTCCGATCTTCATAAGACCGAGCCTTATGTATACGGCCAGATGATCGGTGGTAAGGATGCAGGTTCCGATATCGGCAAGACCGGTAACCACTTCGGTCAGGGTAAGAACTCCTGGCTCACCGGTACCGCTGCTTGGAACATGGTTGCTATCTCCCAGTACATCCTTGGTATCCAGCCTGACTTCGACGGCCTGAAGGTTGATCCTTCCATCCCGGCTGCATGGGACGGCTTTACCGCTACCAGACAGTTCCGTGGCGCTTCCTACAACATCACCATTAAGAACCCGAACCACGTATGCAAGGGCGTTAAGTCCCTCGTAGTTGACGGCAAGGCTATGGACGGTTGTGTTGTTCCGGTATTTGCTGACGGCACACATGAGGTTGAGGTAATCCTCGGCTAGTCTTTCTTAGCGGACTACAATCGGAGAGTGTGCTCTTCGAACAGAACTATAAAAAGGGGCGTATGAAAGTGATTACATTTTCATACGCCCTTACTTTATTCATCAATCGAATCCCTTAGGGATACATCTTATTCTGCCTTTTTATACCAGTGGCATGCCGCGAAGAAATCACGCTCGCAATACTCATACTCGAAAAGCTCGCCGGCTGCATTGATGGTAATAAAATAATAATACTCATCCTTATCCTTTACAGGAATCTTCAGCCACCATATATTGGTCGCCGTATCACCAAGATACATCCGTCCGGGCATATAGCTCATATGATACATATTGGTTTCTGCATAAAAGCCGTTTGAAAAGCTTCTCTCTGCCTCACCGTTCGGCTCCAGAATCCAGGAGGCCTTGATGCCTTCTTCCTTGGCAGAATACTCCCAGCCTTCGACCTCACCGCGATCCATAACCCAGGTGCCGACAAGCTGCTCTAAAACATCATCCGGTACATCATAACGGAAAATCCCCGGTCTGAGTGCTGTCAGATGCGCATAAATCGGTGCATAACAGGTAGCAATCGGGTACGGGTCATCATCATAGAATATGACGGAGGACAGGCCCTCGGAATATCTGACCGTGGAAGCTGCGTTCGTAACATAGGACCAGGTCTTCACACGCTCGTTGTAATCCGCCTCGGAGCACTCGATTTCATTGACGAAGTACTTCGTCTCCTCACCCTTTTCGCCTGCAAGAACCTGCTTGGAGAGATTCACTGCACGAAACAGCGTTGTTTCAGTCAGCATATAGATTGTGGTGGATTCCACGCCGGCTGCCTCTTCCTTAACAACGATGGCATTTCCGTTCTCCACATACTGAAAGCTACCAAACTCGCCAAGACAGCCAAGCTCTACAATCTTCTCGCCGTCGAACATGCACACATGTACGGCATCTGCATGGCTGTTTCCTTCAGCCCACCAGAATTCCGGCGCATTATCGGTATTCAGAAAGAAGATATCGTAACGAATCTCCGGATCACGGTTCACATTGTAAACGCTCTCATCAAGCTTCTTGTCCAGATAGTCGGCAAATGCAACCATTGCTCTGTTCGGTTCCCCGCAGCCGTACTCGATAATCTCCGGCAGGGGCTCCGGCGTCGGAAGCGGCGGAAGGGTCGGAGCAACGACCTCCGTCGGCGTAGGCGTAGCACTCGGCTTACCGCCCTCGCTCTTGTCTCTGCGCTTTCCGTTCGAGGTCGTCTCGCCGCATGCGGCAAGAAGCGTTATCAAAAGCACCGCTGTCAAAAATAAACTTATTCTCTTTCTCATGTTACTCCTCCTAAAATCACACGGTTATTGAGCCATCCTATTCGGGCTCCAGGCCGTCCTTACTGTATGCTCCGGCTGCATTCCAAAGCTCCCAGCCCGCATCGTAGCCGGCATCATAGGTTGCCTGAATCTGCGCCTTAACCTCAACGCCGGTGTAAGTAATATGTCCTCTTACCCAGCTAGCGGTAAATGACTGCAGCCATGGACGTACCTGTGCGCACCGTCCCTTTGCAACATTGACGGCAAGAACCTTCTTGGAGTCAAGCATTGCATTATAAATCAGTGCGTAAGGATCCGCGTCCGGTACGGGGATATTATAGTATCCGTTACTGTAGTGGGACGGGTAGACCATCGGGCAGATATAGTCAAGGTAACTCGACATATCCGCATAGTTCTGTCCTACGGCAGCCGCATCGATTGTACTGCTTAATACAACGCCGAATACATCAACCGAAACGAATAGGCCGAGCGGCTTCAGATTCTCACAGGCGTATTTTACAAAGCCCGTAATCGCCGCTTCTTTATTCTCTGTCGTCAGCTCCTTACCGTATGCCGCTGTCTTAACCTTACTGTCTGTCGAGAATCGGCAGTAGTCGAAATTGACCTCATCGAAACCGATCTTCGCACATACACGACCAACCTCTGTAAGATACTCCCAAACCTCTTCGTTGAACGGGTTCATCCAGGTAAAGCCGTTACTGTCCTTCAGAAGCGAGCCGTCCGGCATATGCACACCGTAGCTTTCGTTGCTTCGCACGCTTCGAATATCACGGAAGCACACGATTCGCGCAATCATGTACACGTTGTGCTCCTTAAGTGTCTTGAAAATGTAATCGAAATTCTCGATCAGAAGACGCTGGTTGGTCATGCTGTTCAGAAGCTCCGAATCATTCTCCACGACGATGAAGCCGTCATCGTTTTTAATATCGACAACAACCGCGTTCAGCTCAGTCGTGTCAAGCAGATCAAGCAGGAACTTGAAGCGAAGGTTCAAAACCTCCGGCGTAACATACACACCCTTGACCTGGCGGCGCTCGCGGTTATCCTCGAAGTCCTCAAGCCATTTGTCATCCTCGGACAAGCCCTCCGAATAGCGATCAAGATACAAGCCGTAAGGCGCTACCTCGGCGGACGCAATAATCTGGCTGTTCGGCGGCTCTGTCGGCGAAGGTCCCTTCTGCCCGGCATCGTACTCCGTGACATTGGAGCCGACGTTCTTCTGATAAAACACAAGGCCGATCACCGCGCACAGAACAAGCGCAATCGCCGAATAGATCAGCTGCTTACGTCTGATTGCGCGACGCGTTCCGGAGCGATACCGCACGCCTGCTTTGTTTCCATATCTGGAATCTGTCATACTCTATCTCCTAACGATTCCCCCACGGGAACTTACTGCTGCTCTTTTCTCATGCAGCAATTCTTATACTTCTTACCGCTTCCGCACGGGCAGGGATCGTTTCTGCCGATCTTCGCGGTATTAACTACGGTGTGAGACTTTCTCTGTGTAAGGAAAAGCTCCTTTCTCTTCGCCTCGGTGAGAAGTGCGTCCCACTCAGGCAGATTGTAAAGCCAGTCGGCTCTTGCCTCACACATATTATAGTAAAGCTTCTCCTTGTCGTACACAAGGCTGACCTCGGTCTCCTCGGTCATCTCCTCAATTGGATTCGGTGTTACAAGGCTCTCGTTAATACCGTCCAGAAAGCCGGTCATGTACTTAACGCTCATGTCGTAACGGTCAGCAAGCTCCTTAACGGTGCCCTTAACCTCCTCGGTAGGATTCGAAAGCAGCTTGATATAAACCTCCTTCTCAGCCGCAAAATATGCGCCCCAGTAAAGCTGTCCCTCACGCGTATTCATGTCCTTGCTGTAGGCCTCATCGCGCCATTTTTCCAAAAGTGTGCTCATAGTGATTCTCCTTAATCAATTATTCTTTCTTCGCTTCGTCAGCCGATTCCTCTGCGTGCTTTTCCATCATAGCATTCACGGCAAATTCATCCTTATGTACACGGTTGTAAACCGTTATCAAGATCCATCCGAAGACGGCTGCAGCTACAAATCCGAACATTCCCGTTGCCAAAAACCCCCTGCCGAGCTTTCCGCCTATAAAGGCGCCGGCAAATGTAAGCCCGATCGATACCACCTCGCATATAACGAGAAGAATCGCAACCACGCGGGTAAACTTAGTTGTCAGCATGATTTCCTCCCTTTCTCAGGAATGCAAGCCATTCCTTGATCTGCTTCTCATAACCCAGATCTCCGGGCTCGTAGAAGGTTGTTCCCACATATTCATCCGGCAGATACTGCTGCGTGCTGAAATGGTTCGGATACAGGTGCGCATATTCGTAACCGACACCTCTTCCGAGCTTTCCCGCGCCGCCGTAATGTGCGTCCTGAAGATGCGGCGGAATTGCCGGCGTCTTCTCGCTTCGCACTGCCTCCATCGCAGCACCGATTGCATTGACCGCTGCGTTACTCTTCGGCGCGCAGGCCACATAGGCTGCTGCCTGTGACAGAATAATCTGCGCCTCCGGCATACCGATCCGCTCCGCAGCAAGCGAAGCTGCGACCGCAACCTGCAGTGCCTGCGGGTCTGCGTTGCCGACATCCTCTGCCGCGCATATCATAATACGTCTTGCCACGAAGGTAACCTCTTCGCCGGCGTACAGCATTCTTGCAAGATAATAAATCGCCGCATCCGGATCCGAGCCGCGCATACTCTTGATAAAGGCCGAAATCGTATCATAATGATTGTCGCCCGTCTTATCGTAACGGATCGCGCGCTTCTGGATACATTCCTGCGCAACGCTCAGATCGATTCTTGTAACACCGTCCTTACCGGGAGTCGTTGTCAGAACACCGAGCTCAAGCGCATTCAGCGCCTTTCTTGCGTCACCGTTTGCAACATCGGCAATGAATTCGATAGCCTCATCGGTAATCTCTGCGTTATAAAGTCCGAGACCCTTCTCGGTATCCTTCATCGCACGTCGCAGAAGGCCGAGAATATCCTCCGTTGTGAGCGGATGGAGCTCAAATATGATGGAGCGCGAAATCAAAGCGCCGTTCACCTCGAAATACGGGTTCTCGGTCGTTGCGCCTACAAGGATAACCGTGCCGTCCTCCACATAAGGCAGGAGATAATCCTGCTGACTCTTATTGAAACGATGAATCTCGTCGATGAAGAGGATCGTCCGGCGTCCGCCCATGCCAAAAAGCTGCTTAGCCTCTTCGATAACCTCCTCCATATCCTTCTTGCCGGCGGAGGTTGCGTTAATCTGGCGGAACTCACCCTTGGTTGTGTTGGCAATCACCTTGGCAAGCGTTGTCTTGCCTGTCCCGGGCGGCCCGTAGAAGATGACGGAACGCAGCTGGTCTGCGACAATTGCCCTGTATAAAAGCTTATCTCTGCCGATGATATGCGACTGTCCCACCACCTCATCAAGGCTTGTCGGGCGCATCCTTGAAGCAAGCGGCGCCTGCTTCTCCTTCGCATTCTCGTGCATATAGTCGAACAAATCCATACGAATCCGTGTCCTCTCTGCGCTATGCGGCGTTTCGTGTAATATTTGTCTTTTTACGGAAAATGTGATATATTTACTTAGGCATCACCGATGCCGCACCCTTTTTGAGGAGGACGAACATGTATCTGCCAAGTGACCCGGTCGTTCTGGTTTCCGTAATCAATACCAGACTCCGCGATTTCTACGATAGCCTCTCCGCGCTTTGCGACGCCGAAGATATCGATTGCGACGAGCTGCTTGAAAAGCTCTCCGCCGCCGGCTACCACTATGAGGAATCGCAAAATCAGTTCCGCTGATGACCATACAGAATTATTATAACACTTTGTCAACCCATTTACAATACGCTAAAAACGGCGCCGCCGTGCCCGTTTAGAAAGGATGCCAACCGATGGATACCCCCATTCGATATCTGAAGGAAGGCGGTCAGGGTGAGATCGTCGAGAAGCGCTCCCGTTTCATCGCGACACTCTGTCCTGTTTCCACCGAAGAGGAGGCCCAGGCCTTTATCGAGCAGACCAAGAAACGCTATTGGGACGCCCGCCACAACTGCTCCGCGTTCGTCATCGGCGACAACGCCGAGATGACCCGCTGCAGCGATGACGGCGAGCCGGCGCATACTGCCGGGCGGCCGATGCTTGATGCACTGCTTGCCTCCGGTGTGCGAAATGTATGCGTAGTCGTGACCCGGTATTTCGGCGGAATCCTGCTTGGAACGGGCGGACTGGTGCGCGCCTATCGCGACGCCGTAACAGAAGGACTTGCGAACTGTGTGATTGCCGAAAAGCGCGTGGGAGTTCCCGTCGATGTCATCACCGATTATACCGGAATCGGCAAGCTCCTCTTTCTTGCCGGAAACGGCTCCTACCCGATTCTTTCAACGGATTACGGTGAACAGGTTTCGGTATCTCTTATACTCCCGCCTGCGGAGGTGGAGCATTTTCTGTCGGAGCTTCGGGACGCCACAAGCGGCAAAGCGCAGTTCGATGTAAAAGACCCCGTAACCTATGCGGTGAACGGCGGCAGCTGCGAGCTTTTGTAAGATGTTAAGGAATTATTACATTTTCCACAAAAACTTAACAAAAAGTTAGGGTTTCCAAGGTTTACAAAGCCTCGAAAAATGTGGTATTATGCATTTGTATCGGCTAGGGGAGCCGCATACCGAACCAAACAGAAAGCAAAGGATACAATATGAATTTCAGTCGTTATAATATTATTAAGATGCAGAAGGAGGCACGTTCCTTGCCCGCTAAGATTCGTGCGCTTCTTATGGTCTTTCTGCTCCGCGTGGGCGTTGTCTTCGTTGCCATGTGCATCATCGTCGGTTCCTATTCCGCTTACGGCGGCTATCTTGGAATCATCTCCCGTTCACCCGATATTGACGGCGTGTTCGACAGCAACAAGGACTTTGAAAAATATTCCTCGTTCATCTTCTATAAGGATGGCGAGAAGATGGACATCGAGCTTTCCTCCGCCGGCGCAAACCGTGTTAAGGCAGACATCAACACCATTCCGCTTGCGGTTCGCAACTGCTTCGTTGCAATGGAGGACGAGCGTTTTTACCAGCACTCCGGCATCGACGTGCGCGGTATCTTCCGTGCCGCTTACTCCGTTCTTGAGGAGCGAAGCCTCGATTACGGTGCAAGTACCATCACCCAGCAGCTTCTGAAGAACCAGATCTTCTCCGGTGGTAAGGAGAAGTCCGCCATCGACAAGATTCTCCGTAAGGTGCAGGAGCAGTACCTTGCCGTACAGCTTGAATATCGTCTTGATAAGGATACCATCCTTGAATATTACCTGAATACCATCAACCTCGGAAACGGCGCCTACGGTATCGAGAAGGCAGCGCAGGTTTATTTCGGCAAATCCGCCTCTGAGCTCACTATTTCCGAAGCAGCCGTACTCGCGCCCATCGCATGGTCTCCGACCCTTGCCAATCCCTTGAAGGATCAGGACAAGAACTCGCGTCGTCGTAAGGACTGCCTTAAGAACCTTTACGAGAACAACTTCTGTACCGAAGAGGAATATCGCGAGGCACTTGCCGACTCCGAGGATGTCTATGCAAGAATCCAGATGCAGAACCAGCAGACACTGGAATCCGGAAGCGTCTACAACTCCTATTTCGTAGATGAGATGATCAAGCAGATCATTGCCGATCTGAAGGCTGCCGGTTATTCCACCTCTGAGGCCAACACCCTTCTTTACAGCGGCGGACTCCAGATCTATTCCACGCAGGATAAGGCCATTCAGGCAGTGATGGATTCCTATTTCATCGATGAATCGAACTTCCCGGCAATCGGTAAGGGCTCCTACTACCAGCTCTCAGAGCGTTACGCGCTCTCCTTAGTCGGCCTTTCGGGCGCCGCTTCCCACTATCACCTGAAGGATTTCATCAACTACTACGCTTCCTTCCAGGATACGAAGGGAATCTATTATCACGAGAACAAGAATCGTCGTGTCGGCATCAGCGAATACACGTTAGACCGTGACGATCTCGAAGCAAAGCTTGACGATTTCGTAGAAGCCAAGAAGAAGGAATTCCGTTCCGCACACCCCGGTGAGGAGTTCAGCGTACAGGAATCCCGCGAGATCACGCTCCAGCCGCAGTGCGCGATGGTCATTATGGATCAGAAGACCGGCGAAGTACTTGCCCAGTACGGCGGACGAGGCGTTAAGGTCGGCAACCGTGTGCTCGACCGCGCTACCGGTGCATACCGTCAGGCAGGCTCCACCTTCAAGGTGCTCGCCTCCTTCCTTCCCGCACTCGATGCGGCAGGCTTCACACTTGCTTCCACATTTGACGATTCCTACTACACCTATCCGGGCAGCACGAAGGCAGTCAACAACTGGTACAGCGGCTATTTCGAGGGACTCCAGCCGATTCGTACCGGTATCTATAACTCCCTCAACATCGTTGCCGTTCGCTGTATCGAGCAGGTCGGCACACGTACCGCAGTCGACTATCTGCTGAAGCTCGGCTTCAAGAAGATTGATACCGACGGCAGTGACGGAAAGTCCGATTACAACGCAGCAATCGCACTCGGCGGACTCACGAACGGCTGTACCGTTTTGGAGATGACCGCAGCCTATGCAGCCATCGCCAACGAGGGCATCTATGTAGAGCCGAGATATTATTCCTACGTGCTTGACCACGACGGTAAGGTCCTTTTAAATAACGAGATGCATTTTACGCAGGTTATGAAGACCTCCACCGCTTATCTTCTGACCAACGCAATGGTCGACACCACAACAATCGGTACCGGTACGAAGAGCCGTTTCCAGAAGCTCAAGATTCCGGTAGCCGGCAAGACGGGAACCGCTCATGACAACGTTGACCTCTGGTTCGCAGGCTTCACACCTTACTACTGTGCAGCAATCTGGAGTGGCTTTGACAACAACTTCTCCCAGACTGATACGAACTACTATCGTGTTCTCTGGCGAAATATTATGGAGAATGTGCATGCACTCAAGGGCTGCGAGGCGAAGCAGTTTACAAAGCCCAACTCCATCGTATCCGCTTCAATCTGTACCAAGTGCGGAAAGCTTGCCGTGCCGGGTGTTTGTGACAAGACAGCGGATGAAAGCTGCATGAAGACCGAGATTTTTGCAAAGGGTACGGTTCCTTCCGACAAATGTGATTGCCACGAGGCTGTCCTGATGTGTAAGGATTCCGACCACCGCGCCAGCGACCATTGCCCGCATACCGAAACCAGAATCTTCCTTCTGAAGGAGGAAACCGATATCAGTAAGGAGCACGGCGGTACCTGGGATACCAAGTATATTATGACTCCCGAGCAGGATGTTGTCTGCCCGCTCCACATTAACGGATACACACCTCCCGTAGAGGAGAACCCGGGCGAAACACCCGGAGAGAATTAGCGAGGCTTTCGATGGGTAAGATTCCTTCCAACTGTGAATACTGCCTCTTCTATGAATACGACGAAGAGGACGAATGCTACTACTGCACCAAGGACCTCGATGAGGACGAGATGGCTCATTTTCTGGCCGGACATCACTTCGAATGTCCCTTCTTCCAGTACGGCAACGAGTATTCCATCGTTAAGAAACAGATGTGATTTTTAGAAAATTGCAACTTTTATTGATTTTTGAACAAATGTATTTGCTTTTAACCGAGATATGTGCTATGCTTTCAAAAGATAAAGCATTTGTTTGATTGGATGTATTGAAGCATCCGCACAGAGCGTTTGTATGGCGTAAGAAAGCCATATAAAAAGCTCCGGCACTTGGCCGAAGCTTCGCTCTTATGAACTTGCAGGTTTTTCTATCCTCTTTATATTACGCGCGGGGAGTGGCCATCAAAGAACTTCATCAGGGAGTTTTTTGATGGCTACTTCCCATTTTATGCGCTATTGATTCATCATTCGATTCAGTACGTAGCGGATTCGTACGTTACTTCCGTCTAAAAGAACCAGAATATCCTCGCGATGCCTAAGTACGCGAAATGCGCCGACACGAACCAACCGCTCCTCCATAGAAGCATACGGCACACCGTCTCTAAAGCGAAGCTTCAACATACCAAGTCCGCTATCAAAGGAAAGCCCCTCCTGCTTCTTTGTAAGCTCTGTAAGATAAACCGTCTCCTCATCTCCCGGATTCACACGACGAATTGTACCGCTCTTCGCAGTTTCTTCATACCATTCGTCAAGAAGTGTTGTCATACTGATCTCATCCAGGGGTGTCTCTGCCATCTTCGTATCATACCGATTCACATACATAAGAAAGCTCTTCAGCTGCACATCCGTAAAGGAGACCAATGCCGGCGCACCCGTCCGGTCCGCAGGGGCAAGTAACAGCCACTCCTCATCCGAAAGCTCTCTTTCGCACAG
Organism: Lachnospiraceae bacterium; assembly: GCA_024404675.1. Taxonomy (GTDB): domain Bacteria; phylum Bacillota; class Clostridia; order Lachnospirales; family Lachnospiraceae; genus ISDg. The sequence goes on along the minus strand of JAKSPO010000007.1, from coordinate 84,460 downwards.
GTTCTCAAAAAGAAGAAGATCCGACTCACAAAGGATCACGCGATGCAACGAATGCTTACAAAGAAACGCATATACCAGTGCATACTCCGAAAGTTTCTTGGTAACTGCCTCCGGGAAGGGAAGCTTCTCTGAAAGAACCATCGCCTCATCGGAGGTCTCGTCGCTTCGCAGCTCCCCTAAATCGCACCAGTTCGTGCAGAAGCCGCGATTCTCTGCGTCGCCTAGGAGAATTACCTTCTCCTCCGAAACTACGTCACAGGCCTGTCTGAGCGCGTCATAGACGTATCGCTCACCGCCGCGATGTAAGAATACAAGCGAACCGTCCACCGGTGCAGCTTCCTTTTCGAGCGCCAGAGGCTGCCAGACCGTTCCGAAGAACAGATACAGATAGAGCGGATAGAACGAGATCACAAAACGAAAGGCCTCCACATAATCCTGTACGAAGAAGCCGAGCGCCAGAAGGACACCGACTGCTGCCACCGTCACATCGGTTCGCATACGGTCACTGTGGCGACGATTCCGATGCACTGCCTCGCTCTCAAGAAACATCGAGCCCACAAACCAAAGAAGCAAACCGACCTGCGTAAAGAAGAATACATAGACAAGTGGATTCCGCTGCAGAAACGCCTCGTACGGGAACATAAGCCTTGCGAGCACCGACAGGTAATCAAGAAGATAATATGACACATGTCCCGCATAGTTCTCCGGCGGAAATACCTTCGTAAAATACCTTGCGCCCTCCGTACTCTCACCGCGCAGCTCCTGTAAGAAAAGAAGTGCTCCGCTCTCATACAAAACAGTGAAGGCGATGAGCATCAGAAGAAAAGCGCCGATTCCCCACCGGCTGTCACGCTCCCAGGCCCGAACGCCTATGTAAAGCGCTGCCATAACAATCAGATACGGACTTACAAGGATTGCTGCAAGGATAACCACTAATCCCGCAAGAATATAGCGGAAAATGTCCTTTCTTCGAAGCGAAAGAAGCAGAAGAATGCAAATCATAACCGTAAGCAGCTCACGGCAGGGATACAACAGAAACAGACTGTCGGCTACATACAGAATCGCAAATACCGCATACCTGAGGCGATTCTGTATCTGAATCACCTGAATGGTAAGCGCGTATAAGATTGCCGAAAGAACCATTCCGCCGATAAGATATGTAGGATATCCGATTTCCACACCAAGCAGGCGTGCAATCACATCGCGCACCTTACCGTAATCATCCGTAAGCTTACCAAAAAGCCCGAGCTTCCATACTGCCAAAGAGTGATGTAGCACAAGCACCAGAAGAGAATCTAACGCTATCTTCAGCAGCACGACCGCGTAAACTATTCTGTTGTTCCGCTTCCTCTGCGGCTCCGAATACTGCATGTAAGACTCCTTCCCGGTATTTTAACATTTATCGTAATTCGTATACGGCAGGTCCGTGCGCTCCCATCGTGACAGAAAGCGTCTCGCCGACCGACTGTGTATTGTCAGGGAATATATCTGTTGCCTCCGTAAAGCTTCTGCCCGGAAACAGTTTCTTAAGCTTCAGACTTCTTTCGGCAGTCTCCTCGCGGAAATTGAAGCAGGCAACATAGCAGGAACCGGTCACGCTGTTCTCAGAGATCCAGAGCGCGCCTGACGCATCTCTTTCGCGTTGCTTCGCACCAAAGCCCTCCTGCTGCATCGCAATGAGGCGGCGATTCGTAAGAAGCGAAAGTGTATCCTCATCCAGAAGAACAGGGCACGCACCAAGCATAAGCGGCGAACGGAATATGCACCATAACGCCATCAGCGTCTTCTGCTCTTCCTTGGTCAGGCGGCAGTTCCATTCATGGCCGAAGCCCTTACCGAGTCTTCCGAAGGGAAGCATATCACAGTCCGGGAAGCATCCCTCGGAAACATGATTCTGCCAAACCTCGCAGCGCTCGAACATCGCATGCACAAGCTCCCAGGTGTCCCACAGGTCATCCGTAATACGCCACATATTGGCATACTCCTCGTACCACCATGCCTGCGTCGGAATGGCAGGTCCCGGGGAAAGGCTCAGAACAATCGGACGCCCGCAGTTTTCAATCGCATTATGAAGCATTCTGATCTCTTCCTTCGCGGAAGGGTTGTCCATACGGCAGATATCGTCGCATTTGATGAAATCAACGCCCCACTCTGCGTAAAGAGCGAAGATAGAATTGTAATACTCCTGCGAGCCGGGCTCATTCGGGCGAAGGCCATACATATCGGGGTTCCAGAAGCAGGTGTTGTTCGGCTCCGCAACCTCGTTCGCGCTCTGCGTGCTTCCGAGAATCGGCATGTGCAGATGTGCCGCAAGACGCGGAATACCGCGCATAATATGAATACCGAACTTTAAGCCGAGGCTGTGGATATATTCTGCAAGCGGTGCAAAGCCTTTGCCGCCGATTGAGGAAGGAAATCGCTCCGGACAAGGCAGAAGACGACCATACTCATCCATCTCGGAGCGGCCGAAGGGAATGTACTGGTATCTCGGCTGCTGTGTCCCCGCATCATAGGAATACCACTCGATGTCGATTACCACATATTCCCAGCCGTATTCTTTCAGATTGGCCGCGATATATTCCGCGTTCTCTCTGACATCCTTCTCGGTTACGGTCGTGTCAAAATAGTCATAGCTGTTCCACCCCATCGGCGGACGCTTACAAAAATCGTTCTTGTTCATAAATGCCTCCTGCAACACATATTCGGCAGTCGAAGAACCCCTCCGAGAGCCGAATTCTCTATTACGCGCTTATATTTTCATTATATTTCAGTCACACAGTGAAAACAAGGAAAAAATGTCTTTTCCTTTTCCCAAAATTCGGATATACTTGAAGAAATAGGGCTCGAAGGCCCCACCTATACCCCTTGGAGGAAATCATGAAACTGAATTACAAAAGAACCATTCTGATCGGCTTTGCCTTCATGGCAATTTCCGCATTCTGGCAAATGTATGACAGCATCATCCCGCTTATCCTGAAATACACCTTCTCGCTCGGCGAGACCGTGACCGGCGTGATTATGGCAGCGGACAATGTGCTTGCGCTCTTCCTTCTGCCGCTTTTCGGCGTCTGGTCCGACCGCTGCAACCATAAGCTTGGGCGCCGCAGTCCCTTCATCTACATCGGAACTGTTCTTTCCATCGCATTCCTGTTACTGCTCACGGTAGCAGACAAGCCGGACAGCCTGTACCTTTTCATCGGCATCCTGTTCCTTCTGCTGCTTTCGATGAGCTTCTATCGTTCTCCGGCCGTTGCTTTGATGCCCGACCTCACGCCGCCCCCGCTTCGCAGTAAGGGCAATGCGGTTATCAACCTAATGGGCGCTGTCGGCTTCATCTACGCACTGGTAATGATCAAGGTTCTTGGCGGCAATGCCGCAAAAAGACCTTCCTACCTTCCGCTGTTCCTTGCAATCGGCGTACTGATGCTGATCAGTATCATCGTTCTCGCCTTCACCATTCACGAGCGTAAGCTTGTAGCACAGGTCAACGAGGAATGCCGCGCGGCAGGAATCTCCATGGACGCTACCGAGCCTGAGGTGAAGAAGGCCGGTACCCGCACGAAGCTGTCCCGCCCGGTTCGCATAAGTCTTGTGGCACTTCTGATGTCGGTTGCCTTCTGGTATATCGCTTACAATGCCGTAACCACCGCATTCTCCCGTTACGCAACGAATCAGTGGAACATCGGCAGCAACTACGCAGACTGCCTCCTGATTGCTTCCATCGCTGCCGTTATCAGCTACCTTCCTATCGGAATCCTCTCCGGTAAGATTGGTCGTAAGAAGATGATCCTGATTGGCGTTATCGTCATGGCAATCAGCTATGCTTCCATGATTTTCTACACAAGCTACCATTTTACCGCAACCATCTTCTTCGCACTGATTGGTTTCGGCTGGGCTGCCATCAACGTAAACTCGCTTCCGATGGCTGTCGATATGTGTGACGCCGAGGATGTCGGCCGTTTCACCGGATATTACTACACCTTCTCTATGGCTGCACAGGTAATCACACCGATTGCTTCCGGCGCACTTCTCGAGCATGTATCCTACCGTACGCTGTTCCCTTACGCCGTATTCTTTATGATCTGCGCTTTCATCAGCATGCAGTTTGTAAAGCACGGCGACAGTAGACCGGATGCCAAAGGATCACTTCTTGAGCACTTCGACGCAGGAGATTGATCCTGATTCGTAAAACATAACTGACACCACAAAAGGCAAGTGAAAATGCATCGTCGCTTTCACTTGCCTTTATTTTGTTCAGATGCGCTGGGGCCTTGAAGCTTGGGGCCTGTCCCGGGGTGAGGCCTTGGGACCCGTCCCGGGGTGAGTGGTACTGAATTGGCTTCTTTTGGAAATCAGTACCACGGATTCAGCCGGGGTGTGGTACGGGAGTTGTCTATTACGGAAATTAGTACCACGGCTTCCCGAGCCCAGTGGTACTAGACTAGCTCCCCTCCCCGGAACGCAAAAAAGGACCAACGGTTCACCTTGAACCATTGGTCCCTCAGAAATTTCTCTACAATCAATCAGCACGCTCACAAGCCCGCAAGCCTACGACGTGAAACCCAGTGTTGCCACCTTCCATTCCCCGTTAATTTTTACAAACCAGATAGGATGTACGATATCCTCTTCCGCACGCTTGCCGGTATAGCGGATGATAAAGCTCTGATGCATGGAAAGCTCCATGCATACCAGCGAATCCGTGTAGCCTACATAGCTCTTAACGACCTTGTTGGTGTATTCCGGCGGCTTATCGTGGCCGTTGAACCAGGAATTGTCCAGAGAAGCAATCGTCCGATAATACTGCGAATTGTTCGGGAAGAACGGCCGCATCTCACTTGCCGGCGAGTCGTTCGAAACGAACAGACAATACTTCGTCAGGAAATCAAAGCCCATCGCGGTCAGCTCATCATAATACTGCGGATCACTCTGATATGCGCAGGTCAGCTGGCGAACCGTTCTCTCCTGTCCATTCACTTCAATCACTGCGGTGGATTCCTGCGGCGCAACCATAGTCCCGTCCGCATCACAGAAGTAGACGTCCGCTCCCTTCTCTACGGTAATCACCGTCGACTCTAACACAGGAATCAGCTTCTCCGCAAGTCCCTCATACTCAGGATAGGTCTCCATCGTGGCAAGAAGTACGGCAAATGTCTTCTTATCCTCTTCAGGTACCCAGCCCCTCTCGGGATACTCCATCGGCTTTCCGTTCACATAAAGCGTAGCCCCTTCGGGCTTAACAATCTTCAGCTGCTCCATGATGATCGGGGCAGGCGTAGGCGTCGGCGAAGGGGTCGGAGTCGGCGTATAGGACAACCTTTCCTCCAAGGCCTTCTGAATCTTGTCTCGCTGCTCCTTCTCTTTCCGGCGCTCAGTCATCTCATAGCGGTCGAGCACGGTCCAGACATAATCATCAAGACACAAAACCGCGATCACCAGTACAAAAACATACACCCCAACAGCAATTTTAAAGGTATTTTTCTTCTTTCGCATCGCCGTCACCTCACAAGAATGGTGGTCGGCAGATAGCGATCACTGATCAGATTGGAACGGCTCGAAACATCCTTACCCTTATACATCATAAGTGTAGAGCTGCCACCGTCAAGATTGCCGGCATTGACCGCTCCGAAATCAAGGAAGATTTCAATCAGATCCACATACGAAGCGCCAAGAGAGCTTGCCTGACGTCCGTCGATACATAGAAGAAGAACTGCTCCGTCCTCACGCTGTCCTAAAGCAGTACGCGGGTTCAAGCCACTTCCCGAGCCGGATATTGCTGCCGGCTTGCCGTTTACGATAAGCGCCGGTCCAAAGCTAACCGCATCGCGAATGCCAAGCTGCTTCGCCCTGCTTGCACTCATATTGCCGACAACCAGAACATTATTCTTGTCAAATCCGATCAGAACGCCACTCGGGTTGTCCGGATCCTCATAAACTGCCTTGCCCTCTGAGAAACAGAAGCCAAGCGGCAAAGTACCGGTGCCCTGTCCGTTCAGATCCTGAAAGCCGCCGGCATTGGTTCCCGCTACGGCATTGTATCTTGCGATAATCTGCGAAACCTTCTGCCCACCGGCATCCGGGTTTCCGATATTCTTACAGACACCCACGAAAACTCTCGAGGGGTCCTGTACAATCATCATATGTCCCGCATAAGTCGTTCCGGACACCTTGACGATAATAATGCCGTCCTCATCCGAAACAAGATTCTCGTAGGTACGACCGTCACTGGCACGGGTTACAACCTTCTCTTCACCGTTCTCCAGATATTCGATAATCACCTCCGGCTCGCGCGGGCCCTCTTGAATCGTCGGGGTCACTGTCGGGATATGAATCAGCGTTCCGTCGGAAATCTCATCAAACTCGCTAATCAGATTCTCCTCGTTGATCTTCGCAAGCTCCTCCGGCGTTGTGAACCAGTCGGCAAGGAAGCCGATTGCACTCGTCTCACGAACGGATTTGACGAAGACGCGGTGCGCACGCTCGCTCGGTCCGTAATTCACAATCAGGAGTACCGAGTATACTGCCACAACGGCAAATACAACGGTAATTCCCACAATAATAGCTATGCGTCCCAGAATCTTGCGGATTCCGAGACGCCCTTCTTCTTTCTTCATAAAAGCCCCACAAATCTACTAAGGAATTCTGCTCAGCTGATCCTCAACCGTGTAATAGTAGGTTCCGTTCGGGAAACGCTCCTTATACTCGTTAAAATACTGCTTTGCATGCGTATAATCTCTCGTCAGCTGATAGCTTCTTGCGAGATAATACAGGTTCTTCTCGTTATCCGGCGACTTCTGGTATGCACAGATGAAGAACTCCAGTGCATCCGCAAAACGCTCGCTTGAGAAGAGTGTCGTACCCTCTTCATAAAGCTCCGCACTCGTCATCGTTACGTTATATACGTCCGGATAATCCTCCGACACACGGTCGATAATCGACTTCGCATAAGTACTGGAACGCTCCTGCTGCGAGATCGCATTCAGACGGGTCTGCAGAATGAACAGGTTCTTACGGGATACATCGCCGGAACGCTTCAGCTTCAGATAGTAATCCACCATACGGAATACGTTGATACCGCCGGCCTTCTCGGCATTTTCCTTCTCCTGCTCACGGGCAGCCTCAAGCTCAAGCTCCTGAAGCTCCAGCTTTGACTGTAGCGTCTGGTTCTCCTTCTCTAAGGAATCCATCGCGGCAAGATAACCGGACTGCTGCTCACCGAACTGTACCTGCTTCTCCTTGAACTCCTCCCGCATACCGGTCTTAACGCTCGGAATGACGAGGAAGAACACGAACAGAATGCCGGCGAAAAGGCCGACGCACAGGCAGATAAAGGAACGATAATCGGGCTTATCCTCCGAATAATGGAACTTCGGGATGATCGGGCTCTTCACCTCGCCCTGCAGCTCCTCGGCATCCGGCTGCACCTCAAGCGGCTCGGTAACCGTAACTTGCAGCTGACGCCCCATTCGCTTGATCTTACGAATCTCCTTCAGATAACCGATCGAGGTCGTATTGGCAATATCCACGGAAAGCGTGCGCTTCAGGCAACGTCTCGCGCGGTCATTGTCCCCATTCTTCATGTAAAGAAGTGCTAAAAGCTGCCATGCGCGAACGAACTTCGGGCTGAGCTGTACAGCCTTCTTCAGCTGAATCAGCGCCAGATCGTCACCGCCCTGCTTCGCTGCCTCAAGGGCTGCGTTGTACTTCTTGATTGCGTTGTTGTAGTTCTCAACCTTGGCCGCATTGTTCTGCAGAATCTGCAGGTAATGCGAGGCCGGGTTGTTCTCCTCAAGATAGCTCTTGCTGATGATCCACTCCTGGATGGCAAGTGCAATCTCACCCATCTCGAAGTAGACAAGGCCGAGCAGATTTCTTGCGTCAACGTTCTTCTTGCTGATCTTCAGCGCACGGTTCAGCATGTCAACCGCGCCGGAAAGGTCACGAACCTTAGCCTTCGCAAGTCCCTGGTTATAGAAGTAGCAGGAATATTTACGCGTCTTCTGGTTGACCTCAATATCAAAACCACATTTGGCGCAGACACCCTTCCGCAGGGTCATATTCGCGCCGCATTTCGGACAAATCATAGCCGTTCTCCTTAAATATCTTTCTTATCCTGCAAAATCTTCTCGATAATGTCGCCTACATCGATAATCTCACGGCTCAATACCGCCTCCTCAGCCTGGCTGATTTCAAGGCTCGGGCTATACTTTGCGATCTCTTCTTCAAAATTAATCATAATGCTATCCTCCCCGGATCTCTGACAATGTATTGTAACAGACAAATGCACGTTTCATTCCACATCGCACCGAAGTGCATACGATACCACATTAAAGGGTATACTTCTATAATGATACCAATTCAACCACTAAAAATCAAGAGCTTCATGAATTCTACACAGTAATACTCTCCGCTCTCATTCTATGAAAATAGGAGGACACGCTGTGCCCTCCTTCACTGCATTTACCTTTATTGAAAAATCGCCGCTATTGTCCGTCCTTACGACGAACATTTATCAAGCCGGTTGATGCGTCCACCTCAACATCGTATGCCAGCTTCTCACCTGACTCGTTTACGATGATCAATTCGTAAATTCCGCTCTTATCGCTTGAGATATCCATATATTCGCCCCTGATTTCAGCGTCCAGACCATCAGATGTCTCAAGGACCCTCCAATCGCCCTCTGCGGTAATCGGATAGCTTACGGAACAGGCGCCTGTATCAGCCAGCTTTACAAAAAGCAGTACCACGATGACAATAACAGATATCGCTGCTGCAATCAGACGATTACGCTTGCCTTCAAGCAGAACAAAGATATAGATTATCGCACACGCAAGGCAAAATATCAGCGCAAGCAGATACCGCGGAAAATCCGACAGCAATATATTGATGCGGTCCAATCCGCACGCAAGCACCAGAAGGTTAGCAACTCCGATAATAAACCCGCTCCACACATTCTGCTTCTTCACGTAATAAGCAACAGCGGCGCCCGGAATCGTACATATCGTCCAGACAAACCAGCCCGGATAATAGCGGAACAATCCCCACCCCTCTTCCAGAAAAGGAACCTCCAACAGGTAAATAAGCGGCTGACTTACCAGGAAGAAGACAAAGGTCTTTACCATGGCTTCACGATACCCATGGCAATTAAATATGACGATAATTGCAAACAAGACCCAGATTTCAAAGGTGTGAGCCGGTGCCGACATCGAGGTATCCTCGAAAAATGGAATACAGTTAAACAAAGCCGCGAACGCAGCTGTTCCCACAGCCAGTATCAGCAACCGCTTCCAGGTCATATCAATCTCAAAAAATATTCTGCGTAATAATCTCATATCCGCTCTGCTCCCGACACACAAAATAAGTATTACTTTTCCATAGCTTCTAAAATCTTCACAGCAGAAGCCACCATCTTAGGGCACACTTCAGTAAAACAATTATGCTCCATCGCATACCGAGCGCCTTCAGCAGTTGATATATCACAATTCAAAAGGTCATTACAGATGTACGATCCGTTGGCCTTCGCAAACCGATCCAGGAATTCAACCGTCATCTGATTGGCTCTTGCTCTGCTATCCGAGTCACCTTTCCTGCACTGTCCATATTTCAATCCGAGAACAAGAAGTGCACCGGAACAGGCTCCGCATACTTCCCCTTTTCTCATTCCGCTATTGAGGCAATAAGCTATCTTCAGCGCCTGCTCTTCTGTAAGCCCGAGCTCTTCGGCATATGCGGCAAGCACCGCTTGTGAACAATGGAACTGGTCCTGAAAATATGATAAAGCTTTCTCTTCGTGCGTCATTCATACCACCCCTTTGCTTCGGAAATCGAAATTCGTGCGCTACAATATTTCAATCCTGCGCTAATAAACCAAGGCAACACTCCACATTATACATCAATAGCTCTCAGCAAACAAGGAAGAATGTGAAAGGCGAACCCTCTACAGGATTCGCCTCAACTATAGCATGCATTTATTCTATTATTTTGCAAGATGTGCGAGACGCTCGCTAACCTGTGCAAGCATTGCCTCGTATTTTGCAAGCTTTTCCTTCTCCTCGGCGATCTTCGCTTCGGGTGCCTTGGAGATGAATTTCTCGTTGGAGAGCATACCGGTGGAGCGCTTTACCTCGCCCTCGAGTCTTGCCTTCTCCTTTGTGAGACGCTCGATCTCCTTGTCGATATCAACCAGATCGGCGAAGGGCATGAATACGGTTGCGTTCGGAATCACTACGGATACTGCATCGGGATCGATACCGTCACGGTCCTTCTGAAGGATAACCTCGCTTGCGCTGCCAAGTGCTGCGAAGAAGGATTTGCTGCCCTCGAAGATGTCGCGAACATGTTGCTCGGCGGATACTACGTAAACCTTAGCCTTTCTTGACGGCGGTACGTTCATATCGCTGCGGAGACCGCGCATTGCGGTAACTGCGGACTTGATAAGCTCAACAGCCTCTTCCTCCTTCGGGAAGGCGAAGGTCTCGCTGTAAACCGGCCAATCAGAGATCATAATAGAGGTACCCTCCTCCATTACGCCCTCTGCATCCTTAAGCGTACGATATATTTCCTCAGTGAGGAAAGGCATGTACGGATGGAGAAGCTTCAAAGATTCGGTAAGTACAGTGCGAAGTGTCCAGATAGCTGCCTTCTTCGAGGTCATATCCTCGCCGTAGAGACGAGGCTTAACCATCTCGATATACCAGTCACAGAACTCCTCCCAGATGAAATCGTAGATCTTACCTACGGCAATACCCAGATCAAAGTTCTCCATATTCTCGGTAACTGCCTTTACAAGGTCATTGGCCTTAGAAAGGATCCAGCGATCGGCATCGGTAAGGGTGGACATGTCGATAGAGGTAACCTTTCCGTCCTCGCCCATCTGCTCCATATTCATCATGATGAAACGGCTTGCGTTCCATACCTTGTTAGCAAAGTTACGGCTTGCCTCTACACGCTCCCAGTAGAAACGCATATCGTTTCCGGGTGCATTACCGGTAACGAGCGTGAAACGAAGGGCGTCAGCGCCGTATTTGTCGATAACCTCCAAAGGATCGATACCGTTTCCTAAGGATTTACTCATCTTGCGACCCTGGGAGTCACGAACGAGGCCGTGGATCAATACGGTCTTGAAGGGAACCTCGCCCATATGCTCGATACCGGAGAACATCATACGGATAACCCAGAAGAAGATGATATCGTAACCGGTTACAAGCGTAGAGGTCGGATAGAAATACTTAAGCTCTTCCGTCTTGTCGGGCCAGCCGAGTGTTGAGAACGGCCACAGTGCAGAGCTGAACCAGGTATCAAGCGTATCCGGATCCTGGCGCATCGGCTTTCCGCACTTCGGACATACTGCGCTATCCTCCTTGGTTACAACCATTTCCCCGCAGCAGTCGCAGTAAAATGCAGGGATTCTGTGTCCCCACCAGAGCTGACGGCTGATACACCAGTCGCGGATGTTCTCAAGCCAATGATAATAGGTCTTGTCGAAATGCTCGGGAACGAACTTGGTCTTGCCGGTCTTAACAGCATCGATTGCCGGACCTGCAAGCGGCTCCATCTTAACGAACCACTGCATGGAAACTCTGGGCTCGATGGTGGTATTACAACGGTAACAGGTACCTACGTTGTGGCTGTAATCCTCGATCTCGGTAAGTGCGCCGCACTCCTGAAGATCCTTAACGATTTCCTTACGTGCCTCGTAGCGATCCATTCCCGCATACTTCGGATACTCGTCAACGATCTTCGCATCGGGCGTAAGAACGTTGATTACCGGAAGGTTATGACGAAGACCAACCTCGAAGTCGTTAGGGTCGTGTGCCGGGGTAATCTTTACAACACCGGTACCGAACTCCATATCTACGTAATCATCTGCAATAACAGGAATCTCGCGGCCTACAAGCGGAAGCGTAACTGTCTTGCCGATATATGCCTTGTAGCGCTCATCGTTCGGGTTAACTGCTACAGCGGTATCGCCGAGCATTGTCTCCGGACGGGTCGTAGCCATCTCAATATAGCCGCTGCCGTCGGTGTAAGGATAACGCAAATGCCAGAAATGACCAGCCTGATCCTCGTAGTTAACCTCAGCATCGGAAATCGTGGTCAGGCAGTGAGGACACCAGTTAACGATACGGTTGCCGCGGTATATAAGCCCCTTCTTGTAGAGGTTAACAAATACCTCCTTAACTGCCTTGTTGCAGCCCTCATCCATGGTGAAACGCTCACGATCCCAGTCACAGGAGGAGCCCATCTTCTTCAGCTGGGATACGATGCGTCCGCCGTACTGACGCTTCCACTCCCATGCGCGCTCCAGGAATTTCTCACGACCAAGGTCTTCCTTGGTGATGCCTTCCTTGGCCATAGCTTCAACAATCTTCGCCTCGGTAGCGATGGAAGCATGGTCTGTTCCGGGAAGCCAGAGAGCCTCATAGCCCTGCATTCTCTTAAAACGAATCAGGATATCCTGAAGGGTGTTATCCAAAGCATGTCCCATGTGCAGCTGACCGGTAATATTCGGCGGCGGGATAACGATGGTATACGGCTTCTTGTCCGGTCTTACCGTCGCATGAAAATACTTCTTGTCCTGCCAGAAATTATACAGGCGCTCTTCAATGTCTTTCGGATCATAGGTTTTCGAAAGTTCTTTCATTGTCTTGTTCTCCTTTTCTTTTATTTCGGTTTCACGGAAAATGTAACGCAATCCGGATAGATATCCTATACAAACAAAAAACCTCGTCCTGTATAAGGACGAGGGATTATTCGTGGTACCACCTTACTTTGCAGCCTTCGCTGCCTCTTCCGTGACTCCATCAAGCCACTCGTCTGTAACGGGACTTCCCGGAAACTCCTACTGTGATTTCAGAATTTCAGCTCCGAAGCTACCTTCCGCAAGTCTCAATCCGAACCGATCTTTCAGCTGTGAACCGGTCTCTCTGTCGGGGATTCCCGCGTACTCCTCTTCTTCAACACTGTTAAGTATTAAATTATGGCTATACTTTACTCTACCGTTCCGGCTTTGTCAAGCAAAGATTATACGGATTTGATAATTTCCATCGTCGACCTGTTTTGAAGTCGTCGCAGGCCCCACCTACGCGTCTCTGTATTCCTTCTTCAGTCGGTCTACCGTCTCTTCAAACAGCCACCAGAAGCCGCCGTCCTCGTCGGTCTCCGTATCATCGTCCTTGTCCTTCAATTCGATCAGACGAAGCACGTTAATGTACTCCGGAGAATACTCTCTGTTCTCCTCCAGAAAGTAAAACTGATTCTCAATAATGTGCATAACCTCAGTCTCGTCAGAATAGCGCACGATCTCGGCGTTGAATTCCTCCTCCATACCGCCAATCTTCAGCGAGTACAGATACTGACACAGGCTTTCCTTCATCGCACCCTTCTGGTAAGCATTCAGGAAATATTTGGCTGCATTCTTGAACATACCGTTCTTGGCAAGAAGCACCGCCATATTGTGAAAGGCCTTTGCCTGCTCCTCCGCAGGAATGATTACAAAATCCTTATCATCGAGCAGATTCTGGTACTCAAGCATCGCCTCACGCGTCTTGCCGTACCGGAGAAATGCATCCGCATGGCGCTTCTTACGCTCAATCGGAAGCAGCTCGAAGTAGACATCAATCTCCGCAATCAAATTATTGATCTCGTCCTCTGTATAGTAATCGGTCGTACAGAAGATGGAAACGATAATGTCCTTGATGCTTGCATTATGATCCATCAGCTGCTGCAGGAAATCAGCGCGCTCCTCGATGCCGAGCTCCTCGCGAATCCACTGCACAAGCTGTCTCTCGGAGAGATCCTCCTCAAGTGTTTCGATATTATGATAGAGGTAGTAGCACAGCTCTTCCATCGTATAGACTTTCATGCCCGTAGACTGAAAATAATACGGCTCCTTCGCCTTATTACCGATACAGAATATTAATCTGCCCATGCTGCTCCCTCCTTTCCAAATAACTGATAAAGCTAATTAAATACTGACAATCTTCTCCCAGACACGATATGTGTTCGGATAGAACTGTCCGAAACCGAGATCCTTAACCGTTATGACTGCCGTCTCACGGTCCAGACACCGGATTCCGATTGAAACACGGGTCGTCTTATTCTCACGACTGTGCATATTCTTAAGGCTCATAACCACATGCTGCGAGTCCTTCTTAACCGTGTGGTAGATTGTGAAGAATACCTCCTCGGTATCATCGAGAATACCAACTGTCTTCGCATTGACATCGCTCCAGCGTGTGCCCGCACGAACCATCGGGTAGTCAGCAATCTGGTTGTCCTTGAACATTCTGATGGCGATGGTGGAACGAATCATATCGCCCGTCAGGAACAGGAAATCGCGTACCTCGTCGGAATTCTCACGCATTCCGAAATAAGCCGCTCCCTTTGCATACAGGTTCATACCCTTGAACACTCTTCGTCCGTTGCAGAGCGATTTCAAAACCTCATCCGACCAGTTGCCCTCAAAGCCTTTGCCGGTAACATATACGGTCGAAATAATCTGTCGATACAGAATCTTATCGGTAATCGTACGGAAGCAATATGCTAACTGATTATCGGGCATCGTATCAAGCATATTGGCATCCATCATATCGGACAGGTCGGAAATCTGTGCGGTCACGGTAATCGGCGCAATTTTCTTCGCTGTGGAAAGCTGGGTGTACACGAGCCCCTTTTCCGTAAAATCAAACAGTCCGACGTCGTTGACCCAGAGCTCCTTCTTCTGACAGACAGAGTAGAACATAAAGCTCTCCAGATGGCTGCGGACACGAATGGCGTCTCTACGGATTCCGGTCGTCTCCATTGCCTCCGCCACAAGCTTCATCACCTTGTCGCTCGGATTGCGCATCGAGATAACGACCTTTTCCACGTTATCAAGCGCATATTTCTGTCGAAGAACGGCCATAATCTTGCGGAAGAACCGCTCCAAGAGATTGAAAGGCGTATATTCCACTTCGCGGATATATACATTCTCATCACGCTCGGCCTTTCCCAAAAGGTCATCGATATAGACGCCTGCGTTTCGATTCTTGCAGCGCACGGCATCCTCTCCGAAAAGCCAGTCGCCGCTGTCATTTCTCACACAGAGTACCGTCGGGATCAGATACTGACCGCTGGCCGACGAAACACTGACCGACTCAGGCTCCTCTCCGTCCCTGCTGACCGCGATCTGTGTTGTATCGGGCGACAGGTCAAATCCTACTACTATAGGCTTGCTATCCGGCATAATAAGGTCTCCTTTCTATAGGCTAATCCATAATCTCGCGGAACAGCTGAGATATGGCAAATTCATCCTTGATGTAGCGATCCAGCAGAACGATTGCCTTCTCCCGGTCGCCATCCTTTGCGGATGCGATGATACGATTGATCTGCGCAAAACGGCTTGTCGACGTCATGTTCTTATCAAGCGTTCCCACAAGTACCGTCTTCTCGGAGACGATATTCTCCTCTGCAGACTCATCGGTGATAACATATTCAATCGTCTCGCCGTAGAACAGCACAAGCTCCTTCACAAAGATTCCGTAGCAGATGTCACGCATCGCCACATCCCGCTGCTGGCGCTTGCCGGCTACGCGGTAGGAATAGTGCAGGGTTACCCTGTGCTTCGGGTTCGTACGATATTCAATCAGCTTCTTATCCTCAAGGCTCTCCGGCAGCGGAAAATACTTTCCGAGCTTCAAAAACTCCGGAAGCACCTTGCCGCGCGACTCCATTCTGGTAAGCCAGTATTCGGCGAAGTCACGCTCCTCCTGGGAAAGCTCCTCCGCATCGGAGCAAAGCTTCAGAAGTGCTAAGATACAGATATCATATTCATCAAGATTGGTATCCTTCTTCATAATCGCTATGGTCTCATCGGAGATCGGCGTGTCGGAAAGAAGGAACTTGTAGGCAACGTATGTCATGTATGCCTTGCACAGCTGACGGTTTCCGAGCGGATTATAGTACTTACGGAATACCGCATCACCATACGGCAGATACGCCTCCGTGAACAGAATCTGCGCAAGCAGACGCTCGTCCATCTTCCCGGTATCAAGCTGCCGGTCGGCAGCCTCCTGCCAGAGGTTATACATATCGATTGTCTTGCCCTGATAATTCTCAAGGAGGGTTGCGAAAATTCTCGTATTGCGTCGTCCCTGCTTAAATACATAATACATCAGATCGGTCATAAAGCCGATATTGTCCGACAGAATATCCTGCGGCAGCTCGGCACAGAAGCGCTCGAGATACTTAAGATCAACGGACGCATAGCCGTAGGTCTCTAAAAGCTCCATCGCCTGCTGGAAGGAATTGCGGGCAATCAGCATACCGATCATCTTACCGCGGTATTTCTCAGGAACCTGTGCCCAGTTGAGCGAACGGAACATCGACTCTAAGCGGTTCTCCTCAAGATTCTCCGAGAAGTGTATAATCAATGCACGGTTCAGTTCATCGGCAAATGTAGGGCGAAGTCCCGGAATCAGCGAAGCCTTCTTGCGAAGCTCAATCGAGTACGCATCCGTCTTCTTCTCCTTCAAAGCCTTCTCCGCCAGCGCCAGAAGCAGCATATTGCTGCCGGGGCTAACCTGATAAGCCTCCTGGAAGCAGTCCTCCACATGCATCAGCTTACGATTCTCGTAAGGGATACCGTGCAGATACCGGTTATGCTTCTCATCCATCAGCGCAATCGTCGCGTGCTCGGTATAAATATCTACCTGCGCGCTGCCGCCGACAAGCGGCACGATAATCTCTTTATCAAATTCACGATGTGCCACACAGACATAACGGATGCCCGGTGCCGAGCAGCGAATCTCGTGACGGAAGGCAATGCCCTCAAGCCCCGCAAGGAATTCCTTTCTAAGCTGCTCCTCGTTCATGCACTCATTGTAAAGGATTGTCAGGAAGGAATCGTTCTTCCGCTCCCGCATCTGGGTAAGTGCATACTCAAAAATCTTGTTTTTATAGCTCTCGTACGCATCACGGTTGCTCTCCTTATGCGTTACGATGTTCGCATACAGATAAGACAGGCGCTTGTCGTGAAGCTTACTGTTATAGGCAAAATACGTAAGCACCGCCGGCTCGAGAACCTCCTCGACATCGTTGCCCTTTGTGTACATATAGTACTCATAAAGCTCGGAAATACGAAGCTGCTCATCCACACCCTTCTGATACCAGACGGCGTACATCGGCTCCTTCTTCTTCGCACGAATCAGCATCTGGCAAAGTGCGGAAAGGGCCTCCTTCAGCTGGAAGCGCTTATAAATTCCGGTCAGCACCAGATAGAAGATATCCTTATATTCCTTCTGACGCTCCGCAAGGTAAGAAAACTGCAGCGCAGCCTCTCTTTCGAGGAAGTCATGATGTACGGCAAATGCGACCGTCTGCACCTCAAACATACCGGGCTCATGCAGAAGCGAGGGCTCTGCATTGATTGCTGCAGCCGCCTCCGTGAACATAAGCGGCGAGCGGTTTCCGCCGTCATACATACCACGCAGCTCGTCAAGCTTCAGTCTACGGTTCTTTGCATATCGCGGGTCAAGCTCAAGAAGGAACATTGCCGGAACAAAATGTCCGTCCTCTTCGCTGCAGAGCGCATAAAGCTGCTCCATCAGCTCTCCCTTACTGGTGGACGCGCGTTCCGCCTTCAGGAAGAAATATGCCGCCTTCAGAATGGTATTGCCCTTGTTCCACTCGTCATCGGAGATTGCGCGAAGCCTTGTATTGGCTGCATTCTCACGGCCTGCCAGACGATCGAGATGTACACGGTATAAGCGAAGCGCAAGCCCCGTTCCGGCCGAAAGATCTTCCACGCTGCCATCACTTTCAAGCTTGGTTACCAGGCTCTCCGCCTCGGCAACATAACGGCCGACAGATATATGATTCATACGAAAAGCAATATAGTTCTCGTACAGACGTCCGAAATTCACCTTTCTCTCGTGTCTGCGGATGATTGCCTCAGGATTCGGAATCGGCTTGTCACAGGATACATTGATCTGCAGCTGCTGATTCTGTGCCTCAATCGAAATGATTGCGGTGCTGCTGCCGTAACCCATCTTCTCCGGAAGAAGCGAGAAGGAGATGTCGCAGCGATTATCGCGAAAGCTTTCCATGGTGATCTGCTCACGATCCACCTGCAGAAACTCCGCCGAAGAGGTCACACGTGCATTCACGTAGCCCCAGTTACTCTTCGTAAGCGATACACGGCCATTGACACGGGAGCCCGTAACGACGAACTCAAGCTTCGTCTCTTCTGCCTGCAGAACGACTCCCATCTTCTTGCCGGCTGCAACCAGAAACTCCTCCATCGCGCGGTCACTTGCATGGCTTCTACGAAGAAACTCTAACAGAAAGACATGCTGCGGCTCGTGATACTGCAGAAAAGGCAGGAACGCAGGATCGTTATACAAACGAAGCGCTTCATCCCAATGATATCTTGCTAACGATACAAAGCGGTTGACATCCTCGATGCTTCCCTCCGATGAGATGAGAGAAGGCTTGCTCACGGTAATTCTGTACGGCAGCGAAATCTCGCCGCAATCCGTTACAAAATTGATCTCGCCCGCAATCTCTTCACAGTTTGTGATATATTCACCGTGAATGACATATTCCACGGTATTGTTCTCGCCGACGAACTGTGGCGTTGTAATCTCTAAAATGCGGTTATCGGAGCTGACAATTCCCTTCATGGACACGCCGGTGCTGTTCGATACGCCGATTCGTCCGGTCTGTCTTCTCCACATCTCCGCAGAAAGGACGAGCTTCTCTTTGGACAGAATGATTCTCGGAAGCTCGTATTCGATAATGCCGCGTGAGATCTTACCGATCTTCTCCTTCATGAGCGCTCTCCTTTCAAAATATTTCTATGTCCGTACGGACTCTATTCCTTCTTGATCAGGTTGAAATTGCCTTCCTCCGAAAGACTGTAAACACGACTGCCATCCTGCGATATATAGAAAATCCCGGCAAGATAGCCTTCCTCCGAAAGGACATTGACGCAGTAGCAGTCCATCGCATCAACGACCGTCGTCCAGTCATCCACCTCAGTCTTATAGGCGGTAATATCCTTCGGCAGCCCAAGCAGATCAGCGGATATTCCGCTTAACTTTCTGACCGCGCCGTCTGCACTTAAGCGTCCATCCTCGAGGTGATACGGGTCAGGCGTAGGCTTCGGTGCCTCTGTGGGTGTCGGTGCCTCTGTGGGCGTCTTCTCCGGCTTCGGCGTGATTGTCGTAACGCCCGGTGCCGTAACTGCAGGCGTGATCATCGTCGGTGTCGGCGTTCCCGAGGGCTTCTCGTTCTTCTTCCCGACAGCATCCATTC
This sequence comes from Lachnospiraceae bacterium, assembly GCA_024404675.1. Classification (GTDB taxonomy): domain Bacteria; phylum Bacillota; class Clostridia; order Lachnospirales; family Lachnospiraceae; genus ISDg. The sequence continues at coordinate 65,167 of JAKSPO010000007.1, read as the reverse complement.
CCCAGCTGAAGATGGCAATCATAAATGCGCCGGCAAGAATACAAAACACGACTTTCAAGTGATTTCTCATTCCACTTCACCCTCCATAAAACACACAAAACTATTGTAACATAGATATTCGCATTTGTCACGAAAAAAAGGGCAAAGGACTATTCTCATAATCCTTTACCCTTAATGATCATTCTAAAGCCGATAACTTAAGCCAACTTAGCCTTAGCGGTCTCACAAAGCTTGGTGAAACCTGCTGCATCGTTGATAGCCATATCGGAAAGCATCTTGCGGTTGATGGAAACCTCTGCAAGCTTCAAGCCGTACATGAACTTGCTGTAGGAAAGACCGTTCATTCTGCATGCTGCGTTGATACGAGCGATCCAGAGAACACGCATCTCTCTCTTTCTCTGCTTACGACCTGCAAATGCGGAAGTAAGTGCGCGCATTACAGACTGCTTAGCAACTCTGTACTGCTTAGAACGTGCGCCACGATAGCCCTTAGCCAACTTCAATACTCTGTTATGTTTCTTCTTAGCGTTTAAGCCGCCCTTAATTCTTGCCATTGTTTTAGTCCTCCTTCAGACAATCTTACAGATAAGGTAAGATCTTTTTCATATTACTCTCGCTAACAGCATTAACCGTGGTAGCATGTCTCAAATTTCTCTTCATCTTGGTAGACTTCTTGGTAAGAATGTGCTGTTTGCCGGCCTTCATTCTCTTAAGCTTACCGGTTCCGGTCTTCGTAAAACGTTTCGCAGCGGAGCTGTTTGTTTTCATCTTAGGCATAATACATTTCCTCCTTAGTTTGACTCATTACTGTCATTTTATTTCTTTTCCGCCAAGATAACGACCAAATTACGGCCCTCCATCTTGGGTGGCTTGTCGACAACCGCAACATCCTCAAGCTTCTGGCAGAAAGAAAGGATAATCTCCATGCCGGCCTGCTGGTGCGCCATCTCTCGTCCTCGGAAACGAAGTGCAACCTTAACCTTATTCCCTTTCGTGATGAATTTACGAGCCTGACCTGCCTTCGTGTTCAGGTCATTGTCGGCAATACCGGGGGTCAATTGAATCTCCTTGGTTTCGGTAGTCTTCTGTTTCTTCTTGTTCTCTTTCTCCTTGCGGGCCTGCTCGTAGCGGAACTTACTGTAATCAATAATTCTGCATACCGGCGGCTCTGCGTTCGGAGCAATCTTTACCAGATCAAGATTCGCATCCTGTGCAATCTTGAAGGCATCCTTGCTCGGCATAACACCAAGCTGTTCCCCATGCTCACCGATCAGACGAATTTCCTTGTCTTTGATCTGCTCGTTAATCATGTAATCGCTAATAGTACAACACCTCCTAAAAGGGAATAACGCTTACTTTTCAAAAAAGAAAAGTGGATAAACATATCCACTCCACATAATCAACCTTCCCTTGCGGGAAAATATGAAATTATATGACCTCTTCGCTTAATTGCTGGAGGTGAGAGCGGATACTCTGCTTCGGCTGTAACTGATACAGCATAGGTATCATAACACTATCCCGTGCAAATGTCAACACACATTTTCACTGACTTTTTAACTTTGCGATAGCCTGAAAGCCCGGCGCCCGTAAGTGCAGGCGCCGGACCTCGTAATTATATCATTGCCTCATCGTAATACGCTTCTAACTCAGGTCTGCAGGTCAGAAATACCGCAGCAAGCTTTGCATCAAAATGCTCGCCGGCATCCTTTTCGATAATGGCAAATGCCTGATCGTAGGAAAACGCCTCCTTATAGCAGCGCTTGGAAACCAGCGCGTCGAAAACATCCGCAAGTGCCATAATTCTTGCTTCTAACGGGATTTCTTCCCCCTTAAGCCCTTCCGGGTAGCCTTTTCCGTTAACCTTCTCGTGATGGTAGTTCGCAACATTGAAGGCAACCCTTACAAAATCCGGCTCCTCCACGTTGGTAAGGATCTCCTTAACCATCTTGCCACCGACCTCGGAATGCTTCTTCATCTGCGCATATTCCTCGTCCGTAAAGCGTCCCTGCTTTCGAAGGATGGCATCATCGACACCGATCTTACCAAGGTCATGCATTGGTGCGCTTCGAATGACAAGCTCAAGGAAGCTACGCGTCATTCCGGCATCGGCGGAAAGAAGCTTCTTCGCAAAGATTCTTACGACATCGCTTGTTCTTCTGATATGACCGCCCGTACTTAAGTCACGGGATTCCACCATCTGCGCCATGCCGAGAATGGTTCTCTCCTGCATGCTCTTGATGCGCTCGGTCTTCTTCTCGACCTCGAGGCTTAACTCCTCGTTATATTTTCTCGTAAGCTCTACTATCTTCGCATGCTCGGTGACGTCTCTGAACTCAATTGTCAGACCGACATACTGCCCAAGAAAGTTCTTCAGCTTGTGATTTCTCAGTTCAAAGGTCTTGTCGCCGACCACAAGCTGCTTCGCTTCCTGCTCTGTCTTATCGAGCTTCTCAAAGAATGCACCGACCTCCTGAATGATCGATTCAAGTAACTCCGACGGCTTCGCAATCCGAGTACCGATATGTACGTCCTTAAGCTCTCCGAACAGCCCCATAACTGTCTCGTTGGCTCCCATGAAGCGGGTATTTCGGTCAAATGTGATGAAGCCCACATCATTAAGCTGCATATCGATGACTTCCTGGTTCTCGGTGACTGTATAAATATCCGAATGATAGATTGGAATCAGTGCACCCAGGCTGAGAATGATGAAGAAAACCGGCATTACCTCATAATCAATGTCAATGATACGCTCCACAAGATAGCCATAGATTGCCACGCCGGAGCAGACAACCATGACGATTAACTCAATTCGGTTCGTGTTCTTCTTTCGAAAGATTGCATACCACGCGATGACGATTGCCACCGCGAAGTAAAACAGCACGCTTACAATATAAAGCATATGCGTAGGGGCATACTCCTTCACAAGATATCCGATTCCGTTGTTCGTCGCAAAGCTTACGCTTGTATAGTACACATTCAGGTATCCGACCGTACAGACAAGACCGTAGATGGCCCCCTGCACACAAACCATCACCGCAACCCAAATCTTGCGGACTCTCATCTGGCACACCTCGCACACCGTCAGAAAATACAGCACCGGCAGGAAACAGCCGCTCAGGTAGCAAAGCTTATTGGAAAGGATTGCTTCCTCCAGATTCTTCGATACGGCAAGGCACAGATAGCCAACATTACCAATCAGAAGGATTAAAAGCATAATGTTCTGTATAACACTGCGCCTGACATCCACCCAGAAATACCAGCAACAGATCACGATGGAAATAATCACACAGGCTACATAAACTCCAATCATTGCGGTGCCCTCCTTATACGTCTTCGCCGTACGCGCACAAAGCCTTTGATAAGCAAAAAACCGGAATGCAGGCGCATCCCGGTTTCATTCGAAAAACTACTATTCGGTCTTCTCTTTCTTAGTCTCTTCCACGGCAAATGGATCGATAAAAAGACTTCTCCAGCCCTTGACAACATTCACACAGGCTGCCAGGAAGCCGCCGAGCACGATTGCAAGCACCGCACCCTTAATCAGGCCAAAGCCTCCCTGCTCTTCGATGACCGAAGCCTGTGAAAAGAAAACCTTGGAGTTATCACGAACAACCTCATACTCGATTGCCTGATACTGGTCGGTATAGCGCTCAAGCTCCTTCTTCATGCCAAGGATCTTCTCGCCGAATACCGTATTATTCTTATTATCAACATTCTGAAGCTGCAGCTCAATGTCGTCAATCTTCTTCGTAATTGCCACATTGGTCGCAATCAGCTCGGTAATTCTTGAGTTATAGCTGTCAATTTCAGCACTCTGAATTCCGGAGGAAACCGCGCCCATCAACGCGGAAATCGAGGTCTCAAGACGCTCAAGCTCCATCTCGTTATACTTCTTCTGCTTCTCAAGATCGAGCATTGTAAGCTTCAGGTTATTTACGTTCTGACCTCTGTTCAGTACGTAGCCCTTCTCCTCCTGCTCATAGCGGAGATAATCAAGGGAATTATTGACGAAAAATACATCCATCCGATGCTTTACACCTGCTAGCGTCGAGCCGTCCAGAAGTGTAATGTCACCATAGTAATCCGTCAGCTGCTCGTAGCGCGCATCCAAAAGAGCAAGCTGCTCGGCAAGATACGAAAGCTGCAGCTCAAAGGACTCGCAATCGTCGATAGCACTCAGAAAATACTTATACTTGTTCGGATCGGAAAGCTGAAGTGTCTTGGCAATCGGTGCTTCCGCAAGGGTTGCGATAAACTTCTTCGCCTGCTCCTCATCCTTGAAAAAACGCTTCTTTGCAACAATTCTGTAGCATACATAAGAAACATTGTTCGTAATCTTCTCGTCGCGCACATGCTCAACATAGATGCCGTTCTCGTCATAAAGCGCTGCGATATCGATTGAAGCAAACTCTTTCTCGATCGCCTTGGCACTTTCCAGTGCGCTCAAGGATACAAGCTGCTCGAAGTTGAAGGCGGAACCGTCGATATAATGTCCCTCGTCAAGTCCCTGCACAAAATAGTTAAAATCACTCTTATACTCGGCCTTTCCGGGATCGTGCACACAAAAAACATACACCATCATCAGTGCGGCGATTGCAAGCGTCACGCCAATCAGTCTGATTTTATTTCCAAAGGCCACTCGAAAAAGCTGGATGATCGAAATTTCCTGTTCGTTACCGGTCATATGGTCTCCTCAAATTCTTTCTGTTGGTTACATACCAAAAACATACACACTACCACAGAATAGAATGATAGCATATAACCGGCAATCTGTCATCTTTTTTTTCAAAAGACTACCAGACCTCGGTTTTCGTCGCAAAACGACGCATTACCTCACGGTCGTGCGTGATGAAAATATAGGTCAGCTTGTAGCGGTCATGCAGGTCTGCAAGGAGCGAAAGAATCTGCTCCTGAACCGTTACGTCAAGGGCCGATACCGGCTCATCAAGCACCAGTATATCAGGCTTATGCATCAATGCGATACCGATTGCCACACGCTGTCTCTGTCCGCCGGAAAGCTCCGTTACACGTCTTCTTCCATACTCCTCGGAAAGACCGATTGCCGGAAGCATCTCCCGTACGCGAGCCTCACGCTCCTCTTTCGGAACCTTATGGATTCTGAGCGGCTCCTCTAAAAGCCACTGCACAGTCTTTGCGGGATTCAGGCTTCCGTACGGATCCTGGAATACCATTCCAACCTTGCCGTCGATTGCTATTGTTCCCGCGGTCGGTTTCATCAGGCCGCACAGGCATTTGGCGAGAGTCGACTTACCGCTGCCGCTTCGACCGACAATACCGTAAACCTCGCCGCGATTAACGGTCAGATTATAATTCTTAAGTACGTTCGTGCGATAGCTCGTCACGCCGCCCTTACGCTTTCTGCCAAAGGAAACCGAAAGATCGGTTACTCGAACGATCGGCTCTTCCTCCTTCGGAACTTCCATGTGCTCTGCGTGCTCGGCACCCTTAGCTGCCGCAATCAGGCGCTTTGTGTAAGCCTCCTTCGGTGCATTGAAGATCTCCTTCGCCGCGCCCTCTTCCACGGAAACACCGTTATAAAAGACAAGCACACGGTCGCAGATTCTCTCCACAACGGAAAGGTCGTGAGAGATGAACAGAATTGCCGTGCCATACTTTCGCTGCAGACGGTTTAAAAGCACCAGAATCTGCTCCTGGGTCTCCGCATCAAGCGCAGTCGTCGGCTCGTCGCAGATCAAAACCTTCGGATGATTTAACATTGCCATCGCAATCATAATACGCTGGCGCTGTCCGCCGGAAAGCATCTCCGGGTAGCTTGAAAGGATTCGCTCCGTGTCAGTCAGGTCTACCTCAAGAAGCGCCTCGGTAAGCCGTGCCTTCAAAGCTTCCTTCTCCCACTGCTCCTCACCGTGCGTAAGCATCTCCGCCATCTGGCTTTCGATGCGAAGCATCGGGTTCAGCGAGGACATCGGCTCCTGGAAGACCATTGCAATCTCCGCACCGCGATATCTTTGCATATCCTTTGCATTGTAGTGGGACATGTCCACATTATGCTTGCCCGTTTCGTCCTCGTAACGAACGAAAATATCACCGATTGCCGCACCGTTCTCCGGCAGAAGATGCATCACGGAAAGTGCGGTCACACTCTTGCCGCTTCCGGATTCGCCGACGATACCGAGCTTTTCGCCGGGCATCAGACGGAAGGATACCCCGTGCACAACCTCCTTCGGTGCTCCTTCGTCATTCGAGAAGGCGATACGAAGGTTGTCAACCGTAAGGATTGCATCAGAAGCCTCCGATGTCTCCTTCACGGGATGCTGCGCCGTAAGCTCTGCACGAATCTTTCTTCTTACAACAACCGGGTCCTCGGTATCGGCCGAGTTTCCGGAATATACATCACTGATCAAGGTTACGCCAAGGACGCACAGCACCAGAACAAGACCCGGGAAGATAACGGTCCATGGTGACAAGCCGAGGTAGCTCTGTCCCTCGGAAAGCATACGTCCGAGGCTTGCCTTTGGCGGCTGTACGCCAAGCCCCAAGTAGGAAAGTCCCGCTTCGGCAAGCACTGCGTTATTAAAGCCGACAGCCATCGTCACAAGAAGCGTCGCGCGGATGTTAGGCAGAATATGCACGAACAGAATCCGTCCCTCGGAAACGCCCAGAAGGCGAGCATTAGAAACATAGTCCATCGGCAGCTGCTTTTTGATCTCGCTTCTCACAACGCGGGCGATACTCGGGATGAACAGAATGCCGAGCGCGAGAATCACATTTTTCTCACCGGTACCGAATACACACACGAGCACGAGTGCTAACAGGATGCTGGGAAATGCAAGCAAGCAGTCGTTAATACGCATCAGAATCGTATCGAACCATCCACCGAAATAGCCGGCAATTGCGCCGAGAAGCGTTCCGATGATACCGCCGATCAGAATCGTGGCAACACCGATGAAGAAGGACGTTCTCGCGCCGACCATCACACGGCTCAACACATCGCGGCCAAGCTGGTCCGTACCGAACGGGTGCCGAAGCGAGGGCGAACCGTTCTTCAGAAGGGCATTGATTTCCGTCGGATCGTAGGGCGTGTGGAGCAGTCCCCAGAGCACGAGAATAACCGTGAGTCCAAGGAAGATTCCGCCACATATGAAGTTGAAGGAGCGATATCGTTTCATACTATTCTCCCTCCTTCTGTACAAGCGATTCGATGACACCGTTTAAAACGATGACAACAATGCCGATATAAAGGACAAGCGCCTGCACAACGTTAAAGTCTCTGTTCGCAACAGAGCTCACGAGCAGTCGGCCGATTCCGTTGATGCCGAATACCTGCTCAATAACGATGCTTCCCGCCACAATTTCGGAAAGAATTACGCCAAGGAAGGTAACCGTTGCAGCAAGTGCGTTCGGGAGCAGATGCTTCACAAGCACCTCCCACTCACCGAGTCCTTTGCTGCGCGCCGTGCGGACATACTCCTTCCGTCTCTCGCCAAGAAGCGCACTACGAAGGAAACGAATCGTCATCGCCGCCTTCGGAAGGGCGATCGCAAGTGCCGGGAAGAAAAGGTACGAAAGGCATGCGCCAAGTCCCTGGTCATAAGGGACAAATGCGCCGGGTGTGAAGAGCTTAAGCCCAAGCCCGAGTACTACGGAAATCAGAATTCCAAGGAAGAAGGACGGAATCGCCATCAGCGTCTGATTCAGAAAGACACCCGTCCGATCTCCAATGCTTCCCGGATAACGTCCGCACAGAAGTCCTACCGGAAAGGCAATGATAAGAATCAGAAGAAAGGACAGTCCCGCGAGAAGAAGCGTGTTCGGGAGCATCTGCAGGAAAAGCTCCGAAACAGGTCTTCCGTAACGGTTGCTCATACCGAAATCGCCGGTACACGCGCCGCCCATCCATCTGCCGTAACGAACGAGAAAGGGATCGTTCAGTCCCATCTCCTCACGGAGTGCCTCAATCTGCTCCGGTGTCGCATTCGTTCCAAGCTTTGTCACCGCTGCATCACCCGGCAGAATCTCAAAGGCCAGAAAGGTAACAAAAGAGAGCACCAGAATCGCAGCAAGCATCGATAACCCTTTTTTCACTGCCTTCATAGTGCTCTCCTCCATTTTCCTATAACTTACTTCTATCGCTCAGGGATATAGAGTGTGCTCATATCCTGTACATAAATCGGATAGAAGGTATATCCTGTGTATGCCTTGCTTACGGCAACCATCAGAGACGGGCTCTGAATGAATACGGACGCCGCATCGTCAGCAAGGTACTGCTGTGCCTTCATGTAAAGCTCCTTCTTCTTAGCGGTATCGGTGGTAGCAACTGCTGCCTTGTATACCGTATCGAAGTCCTCACTTTCGTAGTTGATGAAATTCTTCTTAGAACCGCCGATGTAATATTTGAGAATATCACTCGGTGCAAGCTGCGAGTCAAGACCGATAATGGTTGCCTCAAAATCATGTGCTGCATAAACATCGGAAAGCCAGCTTGCCCACTCAATCAACTGAATATTCATAGTGATGCCGACCTTCTTTAACTGCGCTGCAATCACCTCTGCCGTCTGCACATGGTAGGTATAGTTGGACGGTACAACGCAGGTAAATGCAAAGCCGTTCGGGTATCCTGCCTTCGCAAGAAGCTCCTTTGCCTTCTCCGGGTCGTAGGAGTAGGTATTTACGCAATTCTCGTTAAAATATGCGCCGAAGCCGGCATAAACGCCGCTTCCGATTTTCTTACCTTTGCCGTCGTTCAGCATGGTAAGAATCTCATCCTTGTTAACCGCATAATTGACAGCCTGACGAACCTCCTTTGAATCGAAGGGCTTTACCTTGTTGTTCAAAAACAGACCCTGTACAAGGCTCATCTCGCCGACTTCAATGTTGTACTTATCCTGAAGCTGTGCGGCCTGGTCGGAGGTCAGGTACGGGAATACATCGATTTCCTGTGCCTGCAACTTCAGAAAAGCTGCATCGGTGCTTTCGGAAATAGAGAAGGTAACCTGCTTCAAGGAAGCCTTCTTACCGTAATACTCTTCGTTCTTCTCCATGACAAGACTGCTCATGGGTGTGTAGGAAACAAAACGGAAAGGGCCGGTACCCACGGGCTTTGTCTTCTGATCAGCATAATCGCAGGGGATGATGCTGCAGGTAAGATAGCCGATAAGCTCCGTATTGGCTTCCTTCAAATTAACCTGAATGGTTGTTGCTCCGTTCTCGGTCGAAGCGGTGATGTCGGAAATAACAGAAAGTGCGGCCACAACCTGCACCTCCGGATCGGAGGTCTCAAGCATGCCCGCACATCGTTTCAGTGAATATAAAACATCCTCTGCAGTAACCGTCTTTCCGTTATGGAACTTAACATCCTTTCTAAGAACAAAGGAATAGGTCTTTCCATCCTCGGAAATCTGATAGCTTTCTGCTACAGCAGGGACCAGATTGCCATCCTGATCGGGTTTAACCAAACCCTCAAAAAGATTGTACAAAACTTCTTTAGTTCCTGCCGCTACTGCCTTGTGTGGGTCAAGACTATCCAAATCCTGTGTGATTCCAACAACCACCGAACCTTCGAGCTTCTCCTTCTTCTTGGTGCCGTCTTTACAACCGGAAAGTACGGCCACGGAAAGGAGACCGAGAAGAGCCAAGATGCTAATCTTCTTCATAGCTCCTCCTTCGGACATCTGCGATGTCTCTTGATTCGATTTACACCCGTATCATAACACATTTTCCTTCTTTTTCAAGTAAATCTTATGTAAAGTAGCTGTAATCGTCTTCTATATTTGAAAAAAAGATGGATATCATTGAAGAAGCACGGAAAATGTGCTACACTGTATTGCATTACGAAAGGGGGAATAAGCTAATGAAGAAACATACAAGATTCGTTGTTGTTTTATTACTGCTTCTGCTTTGCCTCACTGGCTGTGCGGAAACCAACGCACCTGCCGCCGGCAAGAAGCGCGAGCCGCGTGAAGCAATCAGGCTGACACCGACACCAATGCCTACCACTGCCGTTACCGCCACGCCGACACCGACACCGACCTTTGTGCCGACGCCGACACCGACTAAGACGCCGATATCTTCCTTTTACGGAATCGACGCTTCGGAGTTTGGCTTCAGCAGGAAGGAAGTGATGGATTACTTCTGCGAGGTTGCTCTCACAAGTGAGTTCACACACGGTGCTACCGTAGATTATGTGCGCAAATGGACGACCCCGATTGTCGCTTCCATAAACGGCTACCCGGACAACGCCGATCTCGTACTGGTCGGCCGCCTTTTCGAAGCACTGAACTCGGTTTACGGCTTCCCGGGAATCTCACTCGCGGACGGAACGAAGGCCGTGAACCTTGAGATTTATTTTCTGCCGTATAAGGAGTATCAGGAGCGCGCTGTCCCCGCTGTCGGCGATGAGAGCTCGAACGGATTCTCCACCTTCTGGTACAGAGACTCTGTTATCAACCGCGGCGAAATCGGTATTATGAACGATATGACCAGAACCAACAAGAATCACGTCATTCTTGAGGAGATCGTGCAGGTACTCGGTCTTCAGAACGACAGCTATATGTACTCGGACAGCCTGTTCTACCAGGCTTACAACGAGCCGCAGTGGCCTTCGGATCTTGACTGGCTTCTGCTTCGCTATCTGTATCTGCCGGAGATTAAGCCCGGTATGAAAGAGGATGCGGTACGTTCTCTGGCTGAAACCTTAATTTTTGAATAATATTTACAGGAGTTTTTTATGCAGAACCTAGACGGAAAGAAAACACAGCTCGATGATGACGCTGAAATCTATAAGGTCGGTGCGGAGCGTTCGGACAACAAGTCCGCCGGGCAGCACTGGAAGGAGCTTGATACCAAAGGCAAATGGCAGTATTTTGCCAATTACTACCTCGTTTACGTCGTAGCAATTCTTGCCGGTGTCTTCTTCCTCGCATATATCCTCTACAGCGCTCTTAGGCCGAAGCCGAAGGAGCTTGGCTACATTGTAATCTTAGATTGCGAGCTGAACACAAACAAGGCCGACGCGTATTTTCAGAACGTCACGAAGGAGCTTGGCTATACCACGAAGGAGGCTACGATTACCTTAAATACCGGCCTCTCCTCCGCGCAGCATATGATTGCCGATACGCAGGCACTTTCCACATATTTCTTCGCCGGCACGGTAGATGTCCTGATTACGAAGAAGGAAATCATCGGTCGGTATGCGCAGATTGATATTCTGTACGATATAAGAGATATCCTCCCCGACGACATTAAGGCAGCTCTCAAGGAGGAGGACTATTTCACGTATCATTTTGTTCCGGATGTTCACGCCGCAGCGGATGCAGTTGAGCGCGATATCGTGGTCGGCATCTGCATAGATGGTCTTCCGCTTATCGAAGAAACCAAGTACGTAGATGGTGCAACCAACTATGTATGGAGCTTTGTTCGTTCCGGTGATGGTGTGAAAACCGGTGATTCTTTCAGAATCCTTCGCTCCCTGCTCGGTCTTCCGCAGGTAGAGCAGGAATAATTTTTTGAGGTGTATTATGGCTTATTTGAATGGTGTTTTTTTCTCTAAGGAGCTGAGCCGCCCGGTTCATTATACCGCCGTGCTCTGCAACGACAATGCCTCCGGAACGGACGGCAACCCTTGTTACGATCGTCCCGTGAAGAACATCTATCTTCTCCACGGCTACAGCGGCTGCGAAACGGATTGGTTCACAAATGCACCGCTTGGTGACCTTGCTAACCGCTACAACGTTAATTTCTTTATGCCGAACGGCGACAACAGCTTCTATCTGAATCAGCCGCAGACCGGCTGTCATTATCAGAACTATGTCGGCAAGGAATTTGTCGATTATACCAGAAGGACCTTCGCGCTTTCTACGGATCGCGAGGATACGTTCATCGGCGGCTATTCCATGGGCGGCTTTGGCGCACTGCACACCGCACTCTCCTATCCGGAGACCTTCGGCAAAGTCATCGCTCTTTCCTCTGCACTGATTGTGGGCGGCTTGAAGTATATGAGCCCTGAAGACAACAATCCGATGGCGAACTACGCTTACTATTCCTGGGTATTCGGTGATTTGAAGAATGCCGAGAACACAGACGCCAACCCGGAGGTTCTGATTCGCAAGCTTCAGGCAAATGGAACCAAACTTCCGGAGCTGTACATCGCCTGCGGCACCGAGGATTTCCTCATCCAGCCGAACCGTGCCCTCAAGGCATTCTTAGATGAGCAGAACGTTCCCGTAACCTATGTGGAAGGCCCGGGCGTTCACAACTTTGATTTCTGGAGAGCATATTTAGAAAAAGCATTGTCATGCTTTTTTGAAGCAAAGATTGACTGCAACGAAAGTTGACAATTTGTGTGTTTATTCCCGTTTGCGGGAGGGGGAGATAATGTATGGGGCGCAAACTGTTTTGCGAAATCAGTCCAACTTGCTATCGGATATCTGTCGAAAAGGAAATATTAAAGAGAAAATGTAAAGATTGCTTCAGCAACGAGCACTTTGCCGTAGGCCACGTTGCCGAAGCTTTGCCTGTCATAGTAAAGAGCCACACTTCGGTGCTGGTTCGGCGTTTGCACGGTGTTGATATTCATTTACAGGAGAACAAAGAGCAAAACATCCGTTTGGCCTGTGAGCGCATTAACGGCATCCTTATCAAGCCTGGCGAAACCTTCTCCTTTTGGCGCACAGTAGGCAGACCGACCGCGAAAAAGGGATATCTCGAAGGGCTCAATATTCGGCACGGACAGCTCGCTTCCGGAATTGGCGGCGGGCTCTGTCAAATGGCTAATATGATTCACTATCTTGTTTTGAACAGTCCGCTTACCGTTACAGAAATTCATCACCATTCCGACGCGCTTTTCCCTGATGAGCGGCGACGTGTACCGTTTGGTACCGGCACTTCCGTATGTTACAGCAATCTTGATTATCGATTTCGTAATGATACCGAACGTGAAGTGCAACTCCTCGTCTGGTGCGAAAACGGCGAACTGTGCGGGGAACTCCGTAGCCGTGAAGCATTTCCGGAACGATTCAAGCTTGTCGAAGAAGATTCTCACTTTCACCGCGAAGGCGAACTGTATTACCGAATCTCTCAGGTCTATCGCATCGTAATTGACCGCGCCACCAATGAAGAACTCCGCAAGGAGCTGATCCTTAACAACCATTCTAAAGTTATGTACGATTACTCACTAATTCCGCAGGAGGAGATTCGCTGATGAGATCTATCCTGCAGAAGGCCTGTCAGCAGTACCGTGAACGCGTCGCTGTCAGCGCTGCTCACGAGACAATCACTTACCGGGAACTGGACGAAAAAGCGCGCAAGGTGGCTCATTTACTAAAACAAACCGGCGCTTCGCCCGTTATCCTTTATGGTGGTCACAGTATCGCGGAAATCATAGCGGTACTGGGCTGTATTTACTGTAATCGCGCCTATGTCCCCGTTCATGGCCATATGCCGCTCTCTCGTCTTCTCTCCATCAAAAATATTACAAAATCAACACTTGTGATTTCGGATCGTCCGCTGACTGCGGAGGACTGTGCTTTTACGACGGGTATTACCTATGAGAAGCTGCTCGAAGAGGCGGAGCTGATTCCCGCAGAAACACTCCAAACCCCTGCTGAAAGCAATCCCTCCGAGGACTGCGCTTATATGATTTTTACCTCAGGAAGCACCGGGGTTCCGAAGGGTGTCCCGATAACATACGCAAACCTCCGTTGCTTCGTATCATTTATCGAAAAGCATCCGCCGTTCCACTCCTTCGAAGCTTTCCGCGTACTGAATCAGGCCGCGCTCAGCTTCGACCTAAGTGTAGCCGACCTCTACTATTCCTTATGCAACGGCCACACCTGGATAGCGGGAAATGCTCGCCTTTTCGACGAAGAGAATGCAACCGATATTTTCCGTAAGGAAAAGATACAGCTCGCCTTTATGACTCCTACCGGAATGGGGCTATGTCTTCTGGAGCAGGAGTTTTGTGAGAAAAATCTTCCTGATTTTCGTTGTGTCTACTTCTGTGGCGAACGACTGCAGAAGCGTATTGTACGTACGCTTTGGGAACGCTTCCCGTCGCTTCATATTATCAATGCGTATGGTCCCACGGAGGCAACAAGCGCCGTATGTCTTGTAGAACTCACAAAGGATATGCTTACTGCAGATAACGAGTTGCCCGTCGGCATCATGGAAAGTGCTTCTGCCTCCATCCGGATAAGAGAAGGTGAGATTATTCTTAGTGGTGCGCCGGTATTTCACGGTTATCTTGGAAGCGCCGACAGCCATTTGCCGGGCAAAAAGGAATATGCTACAGGTGATTTGGGAGAGATTCGGGGCGGTCTTCTCTACTGTAATGGCCGTATAGATTCGCAGATTAAATACAAGGGCTACCGTATCGAACTAACAGATATCGAAGCCAACCTGGAGAAACTGCCGGGCATTGCTGCGGCAGCTGTAACCGCGCCTCGCAACGCCGCCGGCATAGTGAAAACCCTTCATGCGTACTGCGTTCCCGCAGATGAGGCTCTTAGCGAAACTGATGTGAAGCAGGAACTTAAAAAGCTACTACCCGATTATATGATTCCGAAAACAATCCATTTCGTCCAAGTCCTGCCCGTCACTCAAAACGGCAAGCTGGACAGAAAGGCACTGGGGCACAGCAATGATTGATGTAAGAAAACTATTATATGAAATATGTGAAGATGACGCCGTTTACGAGGATGGAATCGACCTCTATCAGAGTGGTCTTTTGGACTCTTTTGCGGTTATGGAACTCTTCACTGCTTTGGAAGATCAAGGCATTGTCATCAATGCTACGCAAATCGATCGCACACGTCTGCATACTGTTGAAGGTATTATCGGTCTGATCCGGGAGTACGAAGCACATAATGGCGAGGAATCTTAAGATGAGCACCGGTGTATCCCGCAGAAAACTAAGCTTACGCATCGGCGCAGGAATCGCCGCGCTTGTGCTTTTTGCGGCTTTATTCTTCTTTTTTATTCTGTTGATAAAAGTAAAAGGCCAGTTCGGATATCTCTACAATTTCTTCGTGAAAACCGATGGAAGCCTCCCTGTTTCCACTTATGAAACCATGGAGCCTGTGTCTCACAACGTTCCTTATGCGGTTCCCTCTACCAAGCCTGAACGCTTTCTTGCTTCAACTAAGCTGGAAGTGGAAGGACTCATTGTCACCGATTACCAGCGTCCTGCCCCCATCCGGCTTGATGAATCTTCAGTGAATCTGCTTTCCGCACATATGGGACTTCTTACCTTTCGAGGAAATTACGCAAGAACCGCTTCCTCTTATCAATCCGTTCTCGATTCTGCAACCCGGTTAAAAAAGTCCTGGTCCTTCCGCACCGGACGATTTCTAAAAGATGACGGCGTGAACTACTGGTCAGGCAACGGTTGGACCGGTCAGCCCATTGCCGTTCATTGGAGCAATGAATGGAAGGCGGTTATGAATCTCTATCCGACCGCGTGCCAAAAGAGCGATCTCACAGAAATCATCTATCCCGGAATGGATGGTAAGATTCATTTTCTCGACATAGAAACCGGGGCAGAGACAAGACCTGCCATTAATGTAGGAATGATTTTCAAGGGGACCTGTTCCGTTCACCCCACATATCCTCTGCTAATCTGTGGTTCCGGCGATTCCGCCACCGGTCTTTTCGGCGAGCAGATTTGCGCCAGAATATTCATTTACAGTCTCATCGACGGTCGTAAATTATATGAATTTGCGGCAAATGATCCTTTTTCCACCAGAAGCTGGCACGGGTTCGACAGCTCTCCTATCTTCGCAGAAGAAGCTGATACCGTAATCTATCCGGGCGAGAACGGTGTTCTCTACACATTACGCCTGAATACCTCCTTCGACAAGGAACACGCTATTCTTAGCATCGCTCCGGAACAGCCGGTGAAATACGCGTATACCTCTTATGCCGCAGGCGAACGATTTGAGGCGAGTGAGAACGGCAACGGTTCCGGTTCTGAATCGAGCCCCGTAGTATATGATCACTATCTCTTCTTCGGGGACAACGGTGGCATATTTCAGTGTCTTGATCTGAACACAATGAAGCCTGTGTGGGTTCAGGATCTTCTGGAAGATATTAACAGCAGTCCTGTTTTAGAGCAGGATGCCGACGGAAAATGGTACATCTATGTCGGCACAACACTGAAGTTTCATTACGACACCCACCATATCGGTGAGGCGGGCATATACAAGCTGAATGCACAAACAGGCGAGATTGTATGGAAGAAGCCATACGCCGTTCACACGGTTCTCGGTCTTGCCGGCGGTGTTCTTGCAAGCGGTGCGTCCGGTTGCGGCGAAATCGCTGATTATCTGTTCTATGCCATCTCAAAAGTACCTTCTGTAGAATCAGGTTATGTTGTCGCTATCAGCAAAACCACCGGCGAAGAATACTGGCGTTATGAGCTTCCCTGTGATGCCTGGAGTTCAGGATGCCTCGTCTATACCGAAGACGGACATTCCCGCCTTGTACAGTGCTGCGGCAATGGGGATGTTTTGTTAATGGATACATTAACAGGCAAAGTACTCAGTAAGGTGTCGTACAACTCGAACATCGAGTCCACACCTGCAATTGTAGGAAATCGCATTGTTGTCGGTCTTCGAAGCGAATACATCGTAAGTATGGAGATTCACTGAAATGATGAAAACTCGTATAAAACTGATTGCCAGCCTGATCTTTGTATCGATTCTCTTCGTACTGTCCGCAGTCATCGTTCCAAAAAGGCCTGCACACTTATCAGTTGCTGGAGAAACTGTTACCGTTAGGGAGTTCGACGGATGTACAATAGGCGGCGTCTCTACCAATCTGTCGGACGAATCCGTTCGCATGTTTCTTGACGGTTACTTCGGGATCCACCTCGGTTCTTACATTTCCTATGAACGCTTTGAGGATGCGAAGAAAGCCTTAGATAACGGACTGGTTTCCGGAATCTGGGCCGTGGATATTACAGCAGCAAAACTTACGCAAAGCGGTGAATATGTCGCCTTATCGCCCGCAGAAACTCCTGGTCAGGGGCAGACTAATTTCTCCTTCGGATTTGCTTTCGCTCCCAGTAACCGAGAACTGCGCGATCAGGCAAATGCCTTTCTTGCCGGAGTACCTTTAGCGCATCAGCCCGGTGGAACGCTTACCATTGGCGTCACAGGAGCGGTTCCTCCGTTAGAAGAAGTGGATGCGTTCGGGAACGCGAACGGATCTTCACTCACACTAGCGAAAGAATTTGCTTCCTACCTTGGTCGGAAATCAATTATAGTTGTCTTACAAAACGATTCCGCTCTGGTAGACTTGATGGCCGGAAGGGTAGATATGCTCGCAACCTACGGTACAAGCGAAAACCACTCACTCACAGAAACAAAATATCTTATGTCAGACGGGTATCAAGAGATTTCCGAATATCAGCTGATCGTCAGAAAGGAGGGGGCAGAGAAAATGCAAGGTTTGTTGAATGCAATCAAAGAAAACTTAATCTCAGGTGGTGCATACCGACTTATTTTCAAAGCAGCTTTTGTGTCCTTAGCAATCTTTCTTCTTTCTGCTTTGATTGCCGGAATCCTTTCCTATGTGCTCCTGCTTCTCTCTGGGATAAGACACAAAGCACTCCGTAATCTGGCAGGTGGAATCATTTTCCTTTTGAAAAGCACTCCTGTTCTGTTACTTATGCTCGTTCTGTTTTACGGATTCTTTTCGTCAAGGCATTCTTCCTTTATTTCTGCAATAGTGGCAATCGGCTTCTACGGTGCGGGAATGCTCACAGGTGAGTTTTTGGATAAGCACATCGAAGTTCCACATTCCTTCAACGGAAAAGCTGTACTTTCCCTCCTGACTTCACGTTCTGCAAGAAAAATCTTCATACTCCAACTCCAGTGGACAACGATTGTCGGATATCTCGGTGTCAACGATATCACACAAGTGCTTAAGACAATCGGAAATCGTACGCTGTATCCGCTTTTCTCAATCACCTGCAGTATTCTCTTCTACCTGATAGTAGTTCTCCTTCTGGAGTGGCTTCCTTGCTCCGATAAGGCTGATCCGAAACATTGATTTGCAGTTTTTCGAAACAATTGTCTGAAAATCCACACATAAAAAGGGCCTCGGGATATATCCCCGGGACCCTTTTCAAATCATTTCACAACTAATTTATCACTTCTTCTCGATATAGCCAAGAGCTACAAGTGTCTCAGCGGAAAGCACTGCGCCACCTGCTGCACCACGCTTGGTGTTGTGGGAAAGTCCTACAAACTTCCAATCGTAAACCTTGTCCTCACGGAGACGGCCTGCGCATACGCCCATACCGTTCTCGGTATCACGATCAAGGTTGCACTGCGGGCGATTGTCCTCCTCGAAGTAGGTGATGAACTGCTTCGGCGCGCTCGGCAGCTCCATATCCTGCGGAAGTCCCTTGAAGCTCTTCCACTTCTCAAGAATCTGCTCCTTGGTGGGCTTATTCTTAAACTTTACAAAAACAGCAGCGGTATGTCCGTCGGAAACCGGAACACGGATACACTGGGTAGTGATTACCGGGCCCTCTGCCTTAACGATCTGACCGTTCTCGATGTGACCCCAGATACGAAGCGGCTCCTGCTCACTCTTCTCTTCCTCACCACCGATGTAAGGAATTACATTGTCGATCATCTCCGGCCAATCCTTGAAGGTCTTACCAGCACCGGAAATAGCCTGATAGGTCGTAGCGACAACCTCGGTAGGCTCAAACTCCTTAAGAGCATGAAGCATAGGGGTGTAGCTCTGAATGGAGCAGTTCGGCTTTACAGCAACGAAACCGCGCTTGGTGCCAAGACGCTCTCTCTGATACTTAATAATGTCATAGTGGTCGGGGTTCAATTCCGGAACTACCATCGGAACATCGGGCGTCCAACGATGTGCACTGTTGTTACTTACAACAGGGGTCTCGGTCTTTGCATAAGCATCCTCGATTGCTCTGATTTCGTCCTTGGTCATATCTACTGCGGAGAACACAAAATCAACCTCTGCTGCCACAGCCTCAACCTCATTAACGTTACGAACAAGAAGGTCTGCAACCTTTGCGGGCATGGGAGTCGTCATCTTCCAACGATCGCCTACTGCCTCAGCGTAAGTCTTGCCTGCACTTCTCGGGCTTGCTGCTACCATCGTAACCTCAAACCACGGATGGTTCTCCAGAAGGGAGATGAAACGCTGACCTACCATACCGGTAGCGCCAAGAATACCAACCTTAAACTTTTCTTTAACTTCTATTGCCATAAACGGCCTCCTAACTGCGTTAACCGTAATCAGTTCCGCAAAATGTTTTTCTATGACGGACATTTGTCCGCAAACTTGCCTCATTGTACTCCATAGAAGAGGAAAATGCAAGTATTTTTTTCTTAATCTCGTGATTTTTTTAAGAAGCTGCTTACTCCGCTCTGCTATGCCCGTAATAGATTTCAGCAAAAAGAACGTTCAGCATATCCGAAAGGGTTCCGAAGGCAGGTGCTACAGGGAACTCAAAGATTGCCCAGTCAACGAACTGGAACTGCGGCTTCGTGGTGTGGTAATAATCCTCAACTAGGGCAAAGGATTCAAAATCATCTCTTCTGACATCAACCGAAGAAAGCACATTGACCCGCATCGCATCATCGGGCATCGGGAAGAAGTACAGATAGAATTCCTCCTTGCCCTCCTTCAGCTTGAAAAACGGCTGCATCTCATACTCCAGAGCTTCGTCATCATCAAGCCCTTCATAAAGGATTCCCTTTGCATCAAGAATAGCCCGAATATCCTTCCAGGTTGCAGTACCCATTCCGTCACAGATGGCCGGAAGAACCTCCGTATAGAATGCAGACAATCCCTCGGTAGCCAGCTGATGCGTTACCTTTTCTAACTGCTGATTGCCATACGCGCCGATATACTGCTCTACAAAAAGCTCCGGATAATCAGAAACATTTACGCAAACCGTAATCGAGCCTGCCGCATACGCAGCGATATCGCCCGGATTGTACCAGATTGTCACACCGTCCTTCGTTGCGATCCAGTTCGCGGTTCCATCCTTCACGCCGGCAAATACGCCCTTCTCCCAGCCATCCCACAGAAGGTTTGCATCGCCCTGCTTCTTGATTCCTTCGACAACAACCTCCGCAAGCTCTGCTGTATCCTTTACATAGGCGCTAAGCGTGATCGTTGTTCCCTGAGCCGTATCAATATTGAAGCTCTCCGCGTAGGAGAACGGATGTGCCCCGCCGAGATAGGTAGAATAGCTTCTCTTATAGGAGAATACTGCAGAATCCGCGCGGCTCACTTCCACCTTACTGTCTACGAACCAGGCATAATCGAACTTCTCATGAGACTGTGCCAGGAATGCTGCCGCATCCTTTCTGACTCCGTCTGCATACTGCGCAAGCGCCTGATTTTCTTTAAAGAGGCGATCGGCAAGCTTCTGGTAATTCACCTCAAGAAGATAGATATACTCTATATGGTTCTGAAAAGCGGCGCCTTCGCCGGTATAATTATCGCTGTAATACTCAAACGCGTAGGGATCGGCACCGATTGCATAAAGCGGTCCCTCCTTAGCGGCAACCTTCGGAAGGGCAGGTGTCGGTTCGGGCGTCGGCGTTGTCTCAGGACTCACGGTAGGAGTTGCCTCAGGGCTTGCCGTCGGCGTTACCTTCTCGCCTGATGCGGGGTCTCTTCGCTTCCCGGACTTACTCGCCTCTTCTCCACAGGCAGTCAGACCAAGGAGTAAGGCGATAGTTAACAATATACTTAATAACTTTTTCATAGCAAACCTCTCTTTCTAAAGGTCACGCTTCCGTCAGATACGGTGCAAGTAAAGCCTCCAGTTCTTCGTAAGCCACGATTTCGTTGGCCTTCCGTCGGAGTGCCGCCGAATTCGGATAGCCTGAGAAATACCAGGATACATGACTTCTCATCGCGGGCATCGCCCGTCTCTCCCCATATTGTGCAATCGACATCTGCGCGTGGCGAAGCACAGTCTTACAAACCTCACGAACACTCGGCTTCTCCATAACGGGTTCGCCACGAAATGCAGCCGCGCACTGGGCAAAAATCCACGGGTTACCTCTCGCGGCCCTTGCAATCATCACACAATCAACTCCGGTCTCCTGCTTCATGGAAAGCGCCATCTCAGCACTGTCCACATCACCGCTTCCGATAACAGGAATACTGACGGCCTCCTTCACGCGTCGAATACAGTCCCAGTCTGCCTGTCCACCGTAATACTCCTCGCGAAGCCTTCCGTGTACCGCTACCGCAGCCGCTCCGGCCGCTTCGCAGGCTTTGGCAACCTCCACCGCATTGTCCTCTCGAAAGCCCTTTCGAATCTTGACAAGAACCGGCTTCGGCTGAGAGCGAACCATCGAAGACACAATCTTAGCCGCAAGCGCCGGATCCTTCATAAGCGCCGAGCCCTCACCGTTATTCACGACCTTCGGAACCGGACAGCCCATATTGATATCAAAAAAGTCAAATGCTCGCTCACTCAGAACCTTCGCCTGCTCACCCATGATATCAGGGTCGCTTCCGAACAGCTGCAAAGCAATCGGATGCTCCGCCTCATCGGTCACAAGCATATCCTCGGTGTTCTTGTTTCGGTACATGACTCCCTTAGCGCTGACCATCTCGGTATACAGAAGTCCGACGCCCTTTTCCTTACACAGGAGGCGAAACGGCAGGTCGGTAATTCCCGCCATCGGGCCGAGTGCCAGCTCGTTCTCAATTAACACATTTCCGATACGAAAGCTCATGCATTGTCCTTTCGCTTCGCCTGCTTTTCATAGATGATCCGAAGTCCCTTCAGTGTAAGATCGGGATCATAAACATCAATCATATCCGTCTCGCCGGCGATAATACGACCAAGTCCGCCGGTTGCAACGACCTTCATCTCACTAAGTCCGGCTGCCTCCTTGACCTTACGGATGATATATTCGGTCTGTCCGATGCAGCCGTATACAAGACCTGCCTGCATACTGGTCGTCGTATCTCTTGCAAGAATGCTCTCCGGCTTTTCAATCGCAATCTCGGGAAGCTTAGCGGTCTCGTTCCAAAGCGCATTGGCACAGATACGGATACCGGGGCTTGTAATACCCGACTCAAATACACAGCCGGAAAGCACCAGGTCATACGTAGTCGCCGTTCCGAAGTCAATTACCATAATCGGTCCGCCGTAAATCTCATAGCCTGCGACACAGTCTACAACGCGGTCTGCGCCAAGCTCCTTCGGATTCGCCATATTGATGCGAAGACCTGTCTTCGTACCCGCTCCGATGACAATCGGCGTGCGCTTCAGGTATTTGATGATACCGGCATTCAGGGAATGCATGATTCCTGGAACAACCGAAGCAATAATAACGTCCTTCAGCTCCTCCGGCTCATAACCGCAGCCCTGCAACAGATTCGAGATCCAGACACCGAACTCATCCGAGGTACGCTGCATCTTCGTTGTCATACGAAAGGTTCTGACAATCTCCTCGCCTTTGAAAACGCCAAATGTGATATTGGTATTTCCGACATCAATTCCAAGCAACAAATCCTTCTTCATCATTCCTTCTCCAAATCATCGGCGTCCATATGCAAAAAGAACACCTTATAATACAGCTCAAGAGATTCCAGAAACTCTCTCTGCTCATTCTGCAGCTTCTTGATCTCGAGACCGCTGCCGATTTCATCGAACAACCCGTCCGCCTCGTTTGAGGATACGGAAAATTCCAGATTCCCCTCCTCATCAAACTGAAGCATCAGCCGTCCGCCCACCTTTTCCGTAAAGATGACGCACATAATCTTCAGCTGATCCTTAACTTCCTGCGGAAGGTTATCGAACTCGGGATTCATATAAAACAGCTTCTCATAAGAGCTGCTGCCACACAAAACCACTGTATCTCCTGCCATACCTACTGTTCCTCGCTAAGCGTTGCGTACATAACAGCCTTAATGGTGTGCATACGATTCTCTGCCTCATCAAATACACGGCTGTAGGAGGACTCGAATACCTCGTCGGTAACCTCCATCTCATTGAGGCCGAATTTCTCACTGATCTTCATACCGATACCGGTGTTCAGGTCGTGGAAGCTCGGGAGGCAATGCAGGAAAATAGCCTGCTCGGATGCATTTTTCATCACTGTCATATTGACCTGATAAGGAAGCAGATCATTGATTCTCTCTGCCCAAACCTCATCCGGCTCACCCATGGAAACCCATACGTCGGTGGATATAACATCCGCATCCTTCGTTCCTGCCATTACATCCTCGGTGAACTCAAGGATTGCGCCGGAAGCCTTAGCATAAGCCTCACACTCCTTGCGAAGCTCCTCGTTCGGCCAGTACTTCTTCGGTGCACAGCATACAAAATGAAGACCGAGCTTGCTGCATACGATCATCAGCGAGTTGCCGGTATTGTAGCGGGCATCGCCGAGATATGCGAACTTGATGCCCTTAAGTCTGCCGAAATTGTCGCGAACGGTAAGCATATCCGCAAGCATCTGCGTCGGATGATACTCATTGGTCAGACCGTTCCAAACAGGAACGCCGGAGTACTTCGCAAGTGTCTCAACGATCTCCTGACCGTAGCCTCGGTACTCGATACCGTCGAACATTCTTCCGAGAACTCTTGCGGTATCCGCAATGCTCTCCTTCTTACCGATCTGGGAAGCGGAGGGGTCAAGATAGGTTGCACCCATACCAAGATCATGCGCCGCAACCTCAAAGGAGCAGCGGGTTCTCGTACTCGTCTTCTCAAAAATCAGTGCGATATTCTTACCCTCGCAGCCGGTAACCTTGATTCTGTTTCTCTTCTTCTCGCGAAGCTCTGCTGCCAGGTCGAGAAACTCAACAATCTCTTCGGGTGTAAAATCCTTCAATGTCAAAAATGATCTGCCTTTAATATTCATAATAGCCTCCGTTAATTTATTCCTTATAGGTTGTTCTGGGCCCGAAATAGCTCTTCGGCGCACCGTATATACTGTTTGTTACAACAATTCGCTCAAGCACCGCTTCGGAATCCACCGAGCAAATCGTAAGGGTATGCGTGCCTTCGGACAGTCTGACCGGTACAAGCTTCTCACGCACATTAATCATAACGCCCTGATTCCAATGCCCGTTGAAGCAGTCACCGCTTCGGAAGCCCTCCGGAATGATGTCATAAACCGCCTCATCACCGTCATCGACCTTAAGTCCGAAGCATACGCTGCCGTTCAGCTCTCTCGGGTTGCTCGGAGCAAAACAGAAACGCAGTGTATAATCCTCTGTCTTCGGAACTGCAATGCGGTAGGTAACGGTTGGACCGTCTCCGTGATAATAACGACCGACCGGAAGGACCGCAAGTGCATCGCCGCTTCGTCCGTAGCCGGTAAGAAGCTCATATGCCGCGCCGTCCTTAGCGCTCTTGTGAACATAATCCGCAACATCGATCGAAATTACGCCCGGCTCCTGCATAAGATAGGTGTTCGCAGGGAAGCTCTTCCCTTCTGCCCACGCGGGACGCTTCTTGCCGAATTCCGTGTCGATCGAAGCAAGCATCGTTTCGGCAAATGTCCCGCCGCTCTGCTTCGGTGTATATTCGCCGCTCTCCACCTCTTTCAGATAATGAACCGCCGGCGGTGCGGAATTCTCGTCGTTCCAGCTGACAAAGCCGATATGCTTTCCGCTCATCATGCCGTTCCATTTGCCACCGTTAATTGCGTGATATCGCTCCACCAGTGCGGCATCCTCAGCGATACGCTCCTCGGTAAGCCTTGCGTAGCGATCGGCTACCGTATCGCCTTTTGCTAAAAGCGCCTCGTTCGCGTCAGCGTAAATCATCATCTCCACAAGGTTAGCCGATGCTTCGGCGGGATAAGTGATCAATTCAAACAGACAGGCTTCGCCCGAAGGCTTAACATGTGCAGTGAGCCATGCGCTGTTCTCTCGCAGCTGCCTGCAGATTGCAAGCATGCGTGCCGCCTCATCGTCCTCACACAGGCTGTAATCGCCGGGATGCAGGTGCTCGGGACGCCGCATCGCATTAAGCGTCGAGTAAGTCGTAAGTGTATTCGCGATACGCACGACAGCTTCCGCAAAGCATTCCTCGTCGAATGCTCCGGCAAATGTCTTCTCGGCGAAGTCCTTCGTATATGCCTCCGTCTCGTTCGGCCTCGTTCCGTAGGTCTCAAAATCGTATGCCAGATCCAGAAAATACGTAAGCGGGAATTCCTGCGGCTTCAGATCGCCGACGTTCACAATCCATATATCGCGGATGCCGGACTCATACGCCCGTCCCATCTGTTCCCAGACCTTAGCAATCTGTGTGGAGTTGACCCACTCATAGGATACCGGGCCGCCGTGATAATCGAAATGATAATACATTCCGTAGCCGCCGCGATGCTTTCGCATCTGTTCGGTCGGAAGGGTTCGCATATTGCCGAAATTATCCTCGCAAAGCATCAGGGTCACGCCCTCGAGCTCTGCATCGCCCATAAGACCGGGCGTATCGGCCGTTCCATAGAAATACGGCTCAACCTCCTTATAGAGGGCAAGCATACGCGGTACGCTGTCAAGATCCGCATTCACATATTCGCGAATCAGTCGATTCTGCGTTTTAAGCACCCGACGAAGCAAATCGATATTGTCCTTAAGGGTTGCCTCTCTTCCGAGGATTGCCGAATCCGCTTCGCCGCGCATACCGACGGTAATTACATTCTCAAACCGGCCGCTTCTCTTAAGTCCGTCCGCCCAGAAGCGTGTGATGCCTTCCTCATTGGTATTGAAATTCCAGGCATCGCCGTAGATGGAATCCTTGCCGCGCAGATACCGGTATTCCTCACCCTGTCTGCAGCAGGGCTCGTGGTGGGAGGCTCCCATAACGACACCGAGCTCGTCCGCCAGACGGGCATTTTCTATGCCGGGTCCGTCATTCGGAAAGATTGCCGACCACATCGCAGGCCACAGATAATTTCCGCGCATACGAAGCAGAAGAAGAAATACCTGCTCGTACATATTCGCGCAAAAGCCGCCGAACAGATTGTTCGTCCAGTTTCCGAAGGACGGCCACTCATCATTGATAAAGAAGCCTCTGTAGCGAATCGAGGGCTCCTTAGAGATACGCGGTACCTCCTCCCCGAATACCGGTGCGTCGATATGCTTTGGAAGTGCATCCGCAAACCATACCCAGGGGCTTACGCCGAGAAGTCTGCTGATTTCAAAGATTCCGTATATTGTGCCGCGCTTATCGCTTCCGAACACAACCAGTGCCTTCTCAACGCCCGGATAAGGGTTCTCTGCGTAGCGAAGCTCGAAAACCTCGCGCTTTCCTATGATTTCTTCGCTTCCGGAAAGCTTACTAAAAAGTGCTGTTCTTCCGACGGTTCCGATGATAATCGTATTGCCGGAAAGAAGCGCTGCATCGCGAATAATTGCCGGACGAATTCCGGTTACCAGGTAGATATCCTCCGCAAGTGCCTTCGCCACCCGCAAAACGCCCGGATAGGCGTTCTCCTCGAGGTAGATATCGGCAGCCTTGCCGTTCCTTATCAATTCAAAATTCATATCAGTATTCCACCTTCCATAACGTAAGTCCGTGTGCGGGTGCCATTGCACCGGCCAGCTCACGGTTCTTGCCGTCGAGAATCTGTTTCATCTCCTCCGGCTTACGTGCGCCGGTTCCGACTTCTAAAAGCGTACCGACCATG
Organism: Lachnospiraceae bacterium; assembly: GCA_024404675.1. Taxonomy (GTDB): domain Bacteria; phylum Bacillota; class Clostridia; order Lachnospirales; family Lachnospiraceae; genus ISDg. Next base: position 38,528 of record JAKSPO010000007.1, on the reverse strand, counting down.
ATGCGAACCATATTCTGTAAGAAGCCCTCACCCGTAAAGGAAATCACCAGCTCCGGGTATTCCGCGTCGCCTTCCTTACGGACGGTTTCCTCAAAGCTTACCTCGTAAACCTCTCGCACTGTCGACTTCTTCATATGCCGGTTGCCGCAGAAGCTCCGAAAATCATGCTCTCCGACAAGATATGCCGCTGCCTTCTTCATCGCCGCAAGGTCAAGCTCCTGCGGATGCCAGAGCACATACTGTCTGCCAAACACCGGCCGCACATTGCCGGTGCAAAGACGATATTTGTAAGTCTTCCGCTTCGCATTCAGACGGGCATGAAAACGGGCATCCATAATCTTACAGTCGACCACGTTTATATCCTTCGGGAGATAGCTGTTCATCTGCTCTGCAATCTTCGCCGGTCCGAGTACGGTATTCACGGCAAAGCTGGCGGTCTGTCCGACAGCATGCACGCCGGCGTCCGTACGGCCGGAGCCGTGAACCTCAATCTCCTGCTCGAAAAGCTTAGAAAGCATTGCCTCAAGCTTTCCCTGGATGGTATTGTCCGTATTGCCCTGCTTCTGCCAGCCGTCGTAGCGACTGCCGTCATACTGAAGCGTCACACATATATTCTTCACGTTTCTTTCCTCACCTGACTCATATTTTGCTAAACGGCGCAAGCAGCGCATAGTCAAAGCCTCGGCCCGCAAAATACGAATAATTATTCATTATAAATCATAGCACATTTTCCGCTCCGATACAATGCCGATTCCCGAAAATGCAAAAGAATGCGAACGTTGTGTGAATCTTTTTTGCAAAAACATCGTAACGACTTTACACTTTAGCGGATTATCAATATAATAAATACAGGTTTCCGGCTCCGGTCGGCTTCCGAAATCATCATTTTCCGAGGGAGAATATGGCCATTACGCTTTATGAGAATCCACTCACGCAACGTAAGAAACGACATGAGATCAAGATTCTTCTGACTTATCCGCAATATATCGAGCTGCGCTCCCGTGTGAGAGGGATTCTGACGCCGGACCCGCATATGCCCGGTCCCGAGGGCTACCTGATTCGGAGCGTGTATATGGATACGGTGAAGAACGACGCCTACTACGAAAAGGACAGCGGCGTTGCACACCGGAACAAGTTTCGTATCCGCGCCTACAACAACGATGATTCCTACATCATTCTTGAGAACAAGGAGAAGATTGAGGACCGTATCTGCAAGACCGACGCACGCCTCACAAGGGCAGACTACGACGCGATTCTAGCCGGTGACTTCTCGGTGCTTGCCGCTTATGATGACCCGCTTTGCAAAAAGGTACTCGGACTTCATCTTTCGGAGGGGCTTAACCCGAAGGTAATCGTAGAATATTACCGCGAGGCATTTACCCATCCGCTCTCTATGGTTCGCATCACCTTCGACCGCCTGATTGCGGCGGGCACGAACACACTTGATATGTTCGACGAACGGCTCGTAACGGCTCCGGTCTTTCCAAAGCGCGAGGTCGTTATGGAAGTCAAGTACGGCGATGCCTTTCCGATGTACATCCGTCAGCTTCTTGCTACAAGTGCACCGAAGCTTGCGGTTTCCAAATTCGTAATGTGCTGTGACAAGCTGAAAAATAATTATATCATCTTATGATTTGAGGAGATTCCCACATGACTGATTACATTACCGAAATTAAGAATCTGATGGGCCAGGCCGATTCCCTGAGTAGCACCACGCCTGCTGAGATTATCGCCTGCCTCACATTTACCGTCCTGTGTGCCGCGATCATCTACCTGACGTACCGCTTCTTCTACCGCGGTGCCTGCTACAGTGAGAATTTCGCGATTCTTTTGGTGCTCGTTGCAATCATTACCGCAATGATTATTCTGACCATCAGTTCAAGCGTTGCGTTGTCACTCGGAACCATCGGTGCATTAAGTATCATCCGTTTCCGTTCCGCAATCAAAGATCCGCTTGATGTAGGCTTTCTGTTCTGGTCCGTCGTTGTCGGCTTGACGACCGGCGCGGGCATGGTTCCCTTCGCAGTAGTCGGTTCCGTATTTATCGCAGTCATCTACATCCTGATGACACTGCTTCGCACGGCAAAGGGCACGTATCTTCTTGTCATCCGCTATACCGATGAGGCGCAGGAGGAGGTAAATCGTATCGTCACCTCCCTCAAGGGTCGCCTGAAGAATAAGTCCGTTTACAAGGACGAAAACGAGCTTACAGTGCAGATTAAGTTCCGTGGTCAGGACACACCTTTTCTGTCGGAGCTTAAGGCAGTGAACGGCGTAAGCAATACCGTACTGGTCGAATTCACCGGTGAATAATCAAGTATCTACGGCGGAGTCTTCCCTAAGGAGGCTCCGCTTTCCTATTCTTAACTCAGGAGGCCCACATGAAGAAGAATAATAAGCTAGGCTTTATCGGACTTGCCGGTTTTCTCGCAGTCATCGGCATCATTGTCACGATCATCGCAACCTATCGGCCCGAGAAGGAGCCGCCCGTTACACCGCCCGAAATCTACGAGGAGCCCGAACGGGACGAGCCGGTTTCGCCCGGCAAGCCAACGGTTGATTATACTGACGACACCTTCCAGTTCACGGATGAGATGCCCGATCTTATGCTTTCCCATAACAGCTATTTCTATAAAGAGGCAATCGCCCTTAAAATCTACTCCCGCAAGGAAGCTAGCATTCACTACACGCTTGATGGTTCAAGACCCACAACGCATACCGCAACCTATGATCCCGAGAAGGGCATCGACCTGCAGGCGGGACGCGGCGACGATCCGAAGGTACACACGGTGCACATCATCGCCTTCTATGAAGACGGTACCGAATCGGAGGAACTTGTGCACAGCTATATTCTCGGCAAATACGTGGACTCCCGTTATGAAAACATGCTGATCTTCTGCATCTCCGGTGACCCCGCTGACCTGACAAAGGGACCAAGCGGAATCCTCTTCGGCCTGAACTACGAGCAGCGCGGCATGGAAAGCGAACGTCCGGTCAATGTTGAGATTCTGAACCGCTCGGGAAGCCTGATTACCGACCAGAAGCTCGGTGTCCGTGTCAATGGAGCGTACAACCGCCAGAATTCGCAGAAATCACTGAAATTCTTCGCCCGCAAGTCCTACTCTCCCGAAGCGGGAACGACCTACTTAAACTGCTTTGACTTCCTCGACGCAGAGGGTGCACAGATTGTCCGCTATGACAAGTTCGTGCTACGTGCAAGCGGTAACGACTTCCGATTTGCCTTCGTTCGTGATGAATTGAACCAGATGCTTGCAAAGGATGCGGGCTTTAACGATTACGAACCCGTATTTCCCGCAATTGCTTACATGAACGGCGAATATTTCGGCTTCTACTGGCTGCACGCCTCCTACTGTGATGAATTCTTCAAGAACAAATACGGCGATTCCCCTGCCAAGAAGTTAGCCGGAGACGGCGAGTATAAGGAGGGCGAATTCGTTGTTCTCGCAGGAACCGATGAGCATATGCATGTTGACGAGGACGATGAGCTGGCCGGTGCGCAGGCCGATGAATTCAACAGCCGCTACGCGGAATTTGCCGCTAAGAACCTTCGAAACGAAACCAATTACCGCGAGCTTTGCAGCTGGATGGATGTGAACAGTTACCTCGATTACATGGCTTATAACATCTATCTTTGCAACAAGGACTGGCCCAACAACAATGTCCGCTGTTATCGCTACGTTCCCGCACCGGGCGAGCCGTACGGCGAGGGTGCCTACGACGGGCGCTGGCGTCATCTGCTGCACGACATCGACTATACACTCGGCCTTTACGGGCAGGATGAGGTTCTGAATTCCTATGATACCTTGAAGCAGATTCTCGGTAACGGCGATCGCAGCTCCGCGCTTTTTATCAAGCTGATGGAGCGACCCGATTGCAAGGAATATTTTATTAAGAAATCTCTTGATTACGGTGCCGGTGCACTTTCCTATTCGGCCATCGCATCTAAGCTTGACGCAATTACGAAGAATCGTGCGAACGAGATGCACTACTACTACGATTTTCTTCGCGGGCTCGGTAAGGAGGATGTCTCCTGGGTACACGAAGGGCAGCTTCCGGACAATCTCGAGGCCATCAACACATTTGCCTCAAGACGTGCCGACCGCTCCGCCGATTACCTGAAATTCAACCTCTCGTTAAGCGGTACCAAGTATACATTGAATGTACTCGGTGATAGCGGTGCGCGGCTTGTTGTAAACAGCTTCACCGCCAAGGAAGGTTCCAAGGTTAACGGCGTATACTTTACCGATTACGAAACAGTGATTTCCGCCGTATACCGACTCGGAAAAGCATTCGATTACTGGGAGGTGAACGGCACAGAGGTTCGGACTCCGCGCCTTACGATTACCGGCAAGGATGTCAAGCGCGGGCTCGTCAATATCACACTTCACGTAAAGGATGCTCCGGTGGATACGCTTTATATCTCTTCCTTCCTTGCAAGGACCGATGACTCCGTTACCATCACCAATGTGACCGCAAGTGATGTCTCGCTTAGCGGCTATATCCTTTCCGACGGCAGCTACGATTACCGCTTCGCAGACGGCGATGTGATTAAGGCCGGCGAAAGCATTACCGTATATTGCAATAACACCGATGTCGATCCCGAAAAGGAGCGAAAGACCATCTTCAATCTCTCCGAAGGCGAGACGATTACGCTTAAGGATGCCTCCGGCAGGACGATTGATTCCGCTTATGTTCCGAACTCCCATGTCGGATATACCTTTAAAAGAAATCTCTTCACGATGCAGTTCGAAGAGACGCGATAAAATGAGGGCGATTCTCCCCACGGAGAACCGCCCTTTTCTTTAGAATATGCAATTCCTATGCCGATACCGGCTCATTTACTCTGCGATAGCATTGTCAACGATGAACTTCATCGCAAGATCATATAACATGCTCTGGCGGATTCGGTTCACGGTGTAAGCCTCCTCAAAGGCTGCCTGATCCTTGTAACCGTAATGCTCCATATACTCGGGAAGGAAGTTCTTATAATCCGCATCGGAAAGAACAATCTTCTCCTTAACGATGATCTCCTGAAGCACCAGCTCCTCCTTCATCGTCTTCTCGGCAGCCGCCTTCACCTCAGCATAAAACAGCTCGCCGCTCTTTCCGAAGTTTGCAGCCGCATATGCATCAAGCGTCTGGTTGTTCTTCGCTGCAAGCGATGTATAGTAGGTGATCAGATCATTGTAATAGCCGTCCAGCTTCTCCTGGTCAAGCTTGCCGAACTTGGTCGCATTAACAACCTCTCCGACCAGGTTGGTACGAAGCGTCGTCTTGAAGGCCTCTTCCTTCTGCGCAAGCATATATTCCTTGGCAAATGCCTTGTATGCGTCAACCGTCGTGAAACGATTCTCCGTATACTTTGCAATCAGCTCGTCCGTAATTGCCGGAACATTCTTCTTCTCAACCGCATTGATAGTAACGGCAAAGGATACCTTCTTGCCCGCAAGCTCTGCATAATACTGCTCCGGGAAATTCAGGCTGATTACAACCTTGCTGCCAACGGTCTTACCGATCAAGCCGTCCTCAAAGCCGGGAATAAATGCGCCGGAGCCAATCTCAAGGTGTGCACCCTTATCGGTACCGCCGTTAAAGGGAGTCGTCTCTCCATCAAGCATACCGGAATAGTCAATGTTCAGAACATCGCCCTTCTTTACTTCCGTACCCTGACGCTCGGGAATCTCCTCATAGGTAATGTAGCTCTTCTGAATACTCTCAACAATAGCCTGCAGGTCCGAATCGCTTACCTCAATCGTAGCCTTCTTATACTTAAGACCCTTATACTGTCCGAGAGTAATATCGCTCGTCTTCTTTCCGCATCCGGCAAGACAGGCTGCCGCAAGGCTGAGAATACAGAGCATAGTCAAAATTTTCTTCATTTCGCTCCTCCAAAGGGGGTATAAATATTCAGTCGACCATTATTATAACACTTGACAATAAAATTTGCCACAATTATTATGAATCAGTCGAAAATATTAGCGAGGCTTTATTATGAACAAAACACAAGAGAACAAAATGGGCGTCATGCCCGTAAACAGGCTGCTGATTACTATGGCTGCACCGATGGTGCTTTCCATGCTGATGCAGGCCATGTACAACATTGTAGACAGCATCTTCGTCGGAAAGTTTGACCAGAATGCTCTTTCTGCCGTCACTATGGCATTTCCCGCACAGTCCCTGATGATTGCCATTGCCGCAGGAACCGGCGTCGGTATCAACGCGCTTCTTTCCTACAGCCTTGGACGTAAGGATCGCGAGTCCGCCAACCAGGCAGCTACCCACGGTATCTTCCTTGCAGGCTGTGCCGCTCTGGTCTTTTTAATGCTTGGCTTATTCCTTGCCGAGCCCTTCTATCGCCTGCAGATTTCCGCGAAGGAATTTCGTGAGAACCCCGAAGCATGCGAGGCAATCATCCGTTACGGTCGGGACTACCTTCGGATTGTTACGATGTTCGGCTTCGGACTTTTCATGCAGGTTACGTTAGAGCGACTCCTCCAGTCTACCGGCAAGACCTTCTATGCCATGATCACGCAGACCTCCGGTGCGCTTCTGAATATCGCTCTTGACTACATCTTCGTCTTCGGTAAGCTCGGTTTCCCCGCTATGGGTGCCAAGGGTGCCGCACTCGCTACCGTTGTCGGACAGTGGGTTGCCATGACGCTTGCAATCATTTTAAATGTAAAGAAGAATACCGAAATCAGCCTTTCCTTCCGTGGCTTCCGCGTGCAGGGAAGCATCATCCGCACGATCTACCGTGTCGGTATTCCAAGCATCATCATGCAGGCAATTTCTTCGGTCGTAACCTTCGTTCTGAATAAGCTTCTGAACGGCTTCTCGCAGGTTGCCGTGAACGCCTTCGGTATTTATTTCAAGCTGCAAAGCTTCATCTTCATGCCGATCTTCGGTCTGAACAACGGAATGGTTCCGATCATCGCCTTCAACTACGGTGCAAGACACAAGAAGCGTATCTTTGATACCATGAAGCTAAGCTACATGATTGCTACCTGCATCATGGCAATCGGTACCGTAGTATTCTTAGTATTTCCGAAGCCTCTGCTTGCAATGTTCTGTAAGCCCGAAGCACTTCCCGAGCTTCTTCGCTACGGCGAGCCCTGCCTGAGGCTTATCAGCCTGCATTTTCTTGTGGCCGGGTTCTCCATCATCACCATCTCGGTCTTCCAGGCACTCGGAAACGGCTTGTACAGCATGATCGTTTCGATATGCCGTCAGGTTGTGATTCTGTTGCCGGTCGCATTGTTTATGGGCCTTGTGCTTAAAAATATCGATCTGGTATGGCTCAGCTACCCGATTGCAGAGGTCGCTTCCGCCTCCATGTGTGCGTTCTATCTTACGAAAATATACAGAAATAACTTAAAAGGTCTGCCCGATTAGGCAGACCTTTTTCTATCTCACACCGGATATCGGTGCGTTTCTTTTTACAGTTTCTTCCTCTGCATCAGTACGGCTCCGCCAAATGTTGCCGCAAGCGTAAGTACTGCGGTTATCACCACGGCGATTGTGTAATCTCCCGGTGACTTAACGCCCCGCATAAGAGACATTCCGTCCGTAAGCATGGTCGGAAGCTTGTCCGCAAGCTTCGGTACGATTCCCACAAGGGTACATAAGAACCAGACCGCGCCGACACCGAGCATAACCTGTGCGCCGCTTTCCGCTATGGCGGAGAACAAACCGACGAGCGACATCATAAAGGCTCCGTACAGCCAGTTCAGAAGGATTGCAACAAACATGTGCTTTACACCGTCGTTGCCCCAATAATAACTGTTATATCCGTAGACAACTCCGAAATACATCAGGTATCCAAGCGTCCACACAAGGTGGAGCATAAGCATCTTAGCCGCATAAATATCCGTTCGCGACAGTCCCTTCGTTACAAGGGGAATCAGCGTTCCCTGACGATACTCTGTGGTAAATGCCGACGACCACATAATGATGATTACAATCATCGGGATGTCCAGGTTCTTAAAGAACTGTATCCAGGAATCCATTACCGTCACATCTTCGGCGGTGATGGTTAATCCAGAAACCGAACTGTCTCCAAGCATTTTTATGATCTCAGGTGTAAGCTTGGCCGTTGCCGGTCCGAGAATACCGAACAGAAGGAACAGGATTCCCACTATCATCAGCTTCTTCCTGCGAAGAAGCTCCATCATTTCCTTTCGAAAGAAAGCTCCCATTCTTCTCATGACCGCACCACCTCTAAAAACATATCCTCAAGCGTCGCGCCGAGCCATTCCGCCTTCTCGACTGCCAGCTTCCTTTCGGCGATACAGGCAAGCACAGCGAAGAAATCCTCTTCGGAGGCATGTCTTATCATAAGTGCCGGAACACCCTGCTCGCCAACCTCGCCGAGCATCGTTTCAAATGCCGGAAAGCTCTCGCACAGTACGTTATAAGCCTCCTGATTCTTCGGTACGACGCGGAAGCGCTCGCCGTTCTTACGGCTGTGAAGCTCCTCCATCGTTCCGTCGAGTGTCACCACACCGTTATGAAGCATTGCTGCTCTGTCGCAGACTCTTTCCACATCGGAAAGGATGTGCGTAGAGAAGATTACCGTTGTCTCCTTCTTCGCTGCAAGCAGCGCGTCAAGAATCTCCTTACGTCCGACCGGGTCAAGCGCCGATGTCGGCTCATCGCAGATCAGAAGCTTCGGCCTGTGCAACAATGCCTGCGCGATTCCGAGTCGCTGCTTCATGCCTCGTGAAAAGCCCTTGATTCTGTGACGCTCCGATTCCAGCCCTACCGTCTTAAGAATCTCCTCGATGCGGGGGCCGAGCTCCTTTCCGGGAACTCCCGCAATCTCACCGCACAAGCGCAGATATTCTCTTGTTGTCATATAACCGTAGAACTCCGGCACATCCGGAAGATACCCGACCATCCGGTTCGTTTTCGTGTTTCCGTAGGTTACCGGCTCGCCAAATACCCGGATGTCGCCGGCATCAGGCTGCAGAAGGCCTAAAACAGCCTTCATTGTAGTTGTTTTGCCCGCACCGTTCTGTCCGATGAAGCCAAACAGCGAGTGCTCCGGTACCTGAAAGCTGACGCCGCGAAGAACCTCTTTGTTTCCAAAGCGCTTCGCAACCGCATTTACCTCTAAAGCGTTCATCTCTTACCCTTCCTTACTATGACAATCGTTCCGACAATCGTCGTTCCCAGTATGAGCAAAAGCTCGACCGGCGTAAACCAGACCGGAAGGCTCTTCCCGTAAATCTGTACGATTACGATAACCGCAAAGGTCAGAACCAGCAAAAGCTTTACAATCTCAAGCAAATACTTAGACGCTCTGTATACAGCGTACGCATTATGCTCGTTGATCGTAACAGGTAAATTCCAAAGATTCGGAAAGCTCTCTGCCAACGTCATTCCCACGCACATCGCAATCATCACTACAAACACCACTACCACTCCGCCTTTGCCGCTGTAGCCGTTCGGATTGCCCATCAGGTCAAAGTGGGTCGCGATTTTGCTCGGCATCGTGTTCCATTTGCCGGCGAGAAGAATTCCCGCGCCGGCGCACATTGCAAGACATAACGCATTAATAATCCAGTCAAAGACATTGTTTTTAATTCTCATGTTAACCTCATTAAATCCGGTCAATCCTCTTCCTTACCGAGCAGGAAATAAAGAATCGGCCCAACATAATTCATACCGACAATTGCAATAATGTTCCACATCGTTCTGGTTCCGCGCTTATAGCTCTTATGTGTATTGATGTGAACGAGCACATAAGCAAGCAGGATAAACTGAATTACCACAATCGGAATCAGTAACGGAAGATAATCCTTAATCTGATCAAGATTCATACAAGACCTCCTTATAGCATCAGCTGATATCAAATTCGGGAGGAATATCTATTTCCTCGCCGACATACTTACCGTTCTTCTTACGCTGCCGCACACATTCGGAAAGCAAATACTCGATCTGTCCGTTCACCGAGCGAAAATCATCCTCGGCCCATGCCGCAATGGCGTTGTAAAGCTTCTCCGACAGACGAAGCGGCACCTGTTTCTTCTCCGCCATGGGTCTACCTCCCGATTGATTTAGTAAAGACTGCCGGAATTAACAACCGGCTGTGCGTCGTGGTTGCCGCAGAGAACAACAAGCAGGTTCGAAACCATCGCTGCCTTGCGCTCCTCATCAAGCTCCACAAGCTGTGTCTGATTCAGGCGCTCGAGTGCCATCTCAACCATACCTACGGCACCGTCTACGATCATCTTTCTTGCATCGATGATGGCAGATGCCTGCTGGCGCTGAAGCATTGCTGCTGCGATTTCGGGCGCATATGCAAGATAGGTGATTCTTGCCTCGATGATACGAAGGCCGGCGATTTCTACTCTGCTCTGGATCTCCTGACGGATTCTTTCAGCAACGATCTCGCTGGAGCCGCGAAGGCTGCCCTCATCGGCAACGCCGTCACCGGTCGTGTCCACACCTTCCGCAACGTCGTAGGGATATACGCGAACGATATTACGAAGGGAGGTATCACACTGCAGTGAGAGAAATTCCTTGTAGTTATGAACATTGAACACTGCCTTTGCAGTATCCTCAATACACCAGGTTACAGCCATTCCGATCTCAACGGGAGTACCGAGACGATCGTTGATCTTCTGGCGATTGTTGTTCAAAGTAAGAACCTTAAGCGAAAGCTTGTTGTTCGTCATAGCCACAGCCGTGTTCGGCTGACCGGTAATCGGAGAAATGGTCGTCTTAACGTCACCGCTCTGATTCAGCTCAGTCTTCGCTGCCGGGTTCACCGAACCGCAGAAAGGGTTAACCGCATAGAAGCCCTCACCCTTCAGGGTGCCGTAATACTTACCGAAAAGCGTAAGTACAAGTGCCTCCTGCGGCTTCAGAACACGAAGTCCGAGGAGCGGGATCCAACCAAAGATCAGCCAGAGGATGGAAACAATCAAAACCGGTCCGCTGCTCTCAATACCGACAATCAGCGCAGCAACCGCTACACAATACAGAATGCAGGTAATCAGCAGACGCGCCATACCGTTCTTCTTGTTTGATAAAACTTTCTCAGTCATAATGTAACTCCTTTCAAATAGCCCACATTTTATGATATCATTTTGATATCGTTGAGATAGTATTATCATATTCTCTTTGATTTGTCAATACATTTGACCACATTTTCCCAAAGAATTCTTCGTACCCCTCGGAGAGCGAAGTATAAAAACATCCCGAAGCGTCGGCTCCGGGATGCTTATTGTTCAGAATAAAATGTAATTCACATTAGCAGCGACTCATCGCTCGAATACTGCTGCGGCTTCCTTCAGAAGCTCCGTAATCTCTAAGTGCTGCGGGCATACACCCTCGCACTGGCCGCAACCGACACAATCGCTTGCTTTTCCGGAATAGCCGGTAAGACTGTTGTAATAGAAGCCGGGACGATTGTCACCGGGGAATTTACGCTTTGTGTTCACCGCATTGAAGATGTCCGGAATCTGAATCCCCATCGGGCATCCGTCCACACAGTAACGGCAGGAGGTGCAGGGAATCAACGGAATATCTAACATCTTCTTTACAACTTCCTTGATCAAAGCCTGCTCCTCATCGGAAAGCGGCTCGAAATTGTCAAAGGTCTTCAGGTTATCGGCAAGCTGCGACTCATCGGACATACCACTAAGGATTGTAGCAATTCCCGGCAGGCTGCCGACAAAGCGCATTGCCCAGGATGCTACGGAAGCGTCCGGTCTTGCAGCCTTGAACATATCCATCAGAGCAGGTGCCATATTGGCAAGTGTTCCGCCCTTTACCGGCTCCATAATGATCATCGGAATATTGCGCTCAAGAAGAATCTCATACAGTTCTCCGGAGTGAACGACCTTGTTGTCCCAGTCTGCATAATTCACCTGAATCTGAACAAATTCGATCTCCGGGTGGTCATCAAGAACCTTCTTCAGTAGCTCCGGTGTGCCATGGAAGGAGAATCCGAGATGCTTGATAAGGCCTGCCGCCTTCTTCTCCATACCCCAGCGGAAGCAGTCAAGCTCCTCGTAAACACGGTAATTGTTGCCGTCCTCAAGACTGTGAAGCAGATAGTAATCGATGTAGGAAAGGCCGGTACGCGCAAGCTGCTCGTTGAAGACACGGTCTCTGTCCTCCTTCGTGGAGAGTGCCCACGCCGGAAGCTTCGTTGCTACGGTAAATGCCTCTCTCGGGTATCGCTCCGTGAGCGCTTTCTTTACAACCTTCTCGGACTCACCGCCGTGATATACATAAGCGGTGTCGAAATAGTTGTAGCCATGCTCCATATAGCAATCAACCATCTTGTTAACCTGTTCCATGTCGATCTCACCGTTTTTCATCGGGAGACGCATCATACCAAAGCCAAGCTTGGGCATCGTCTTAATATTCATCCTACAGCCTCCTTATAATCGTCTTAGTAACCGGTCGTCTCTGCAAGGAGCTCACTGCCGTCCTCATAAATGACCCGGTCAAGTTTATCGCCGCGATATAAAAGCGTCATTTCAAAATACGCATCATCCCGCAGCAAACGTTTCAAAAAATACGCATCCCCTTCCCATATGTGGAGGGAAAGCACATCCTCCTTCGTAATCCAGGAAAGCTCGCCTTCGGCGCATTCCTTTGTAAGCGTGCCCGTATAAGCGGATGCGGTGTACAGATACATCTCCTCGTCCGGATACCGATCCGACCGAAAATGAATCAGTCCCCGTCTTCGGTACTCCGTAAGGGAAAGACCGGTCTCCTCCTTGGTCTCCCGAAGCATACAGTCGTCAATTGCCTCACCGGGTTCACATTTGCCGCCGATTCCGATGTAATAGCCCTTGTTGTCATCCTGTGCCTTCTTGTTCCGGTACAGCATGAGCCAGCAGCCATTCTCTTCTATATAGCATAAAGACGTCGTCTTCATGAGCCGCTCTCCAGTCGGATGACCGGCGCGAAGCCCGTCGTCTTTCCGCAGCGCATACGGCACTCGAAAAGGCTCATGAACTGCGACGGATCGATTCGCTCGAACGAAACCTTCTCAAACCAGTCTCTTGTGAAGCGAACGGATACGTAGGTCTCCTCCTCATCCAGTCCCGTTGCCGGATTGACCTCTGTCTTCACTGCATGCACGTAGATGGTATCGACCGGAAGAAGGGCAAATGTGTCGCGCGCCGTTCTGATACAGGTGCTGCACACATAATCCTCTAAAAGCTCGTAATACTTCGTCTTCGTAAGCTTCTTCTCGGAAACCTTACCGGCCTCCGTCAAAGTAACCTCGATCACAGGCATCACCTCTTCCTCCAGGATGCCGAACTGAATCTCTGCGAAATCGGGAGCATCGGTACCGAATTCAAAGGAGTTTCCGAACTCTCTAAGGTCCTCGTAGGGCTGTATGCGTTCCACCGCATCATAGTATCGATCCACATCGCCCGAAAGAACACCCGCTGCGATATCCTTAAGCGCTTCGTAGCCGTAAGCTGATGTATCGCCTGCCGCTATCGCATTCCAGTCAACCGTAGCATCGACTTCCTTGTGAAGTCCCTTAAGGGCATCCACATATGCCTCATACTGCGAAACCGCTTCCATTGCCTCCTCGCGCTCAGCTGCACTGTTCTCGTTCTTCCCGGCAGAAGGCAGGGCAGGCATAGCCTCCGAGGGCTTCTTCTGCGCACCGGGCGTCTTATAGCCGGTAGAGGACTTGGCCTTACTTCCGCTGCCAATCGTCTTCACGTAGGATAAGCCCGTTCCCGGTAAGCCTACCGAAACCGTCTTCCTTCCCGTTGTGCTCATTGTGTAATGCATTCCCTTTTTGCCAAGGGAAATGCTTGCGCTTTTCGTTCCGATGTTCAGTTTCACACCGGGCAGAAGCGATATACTTTTCCGAAATCTAAGTCCCATCATAGCCTCCCGTCAGACACATTCTTATGTCATGTTTCGCAGGGGAAACACTGTCTCCCCTGCGTTATTCTTATACACCTACTATATCACAAAGAAGGCTCTTTTTCAATTACAGGCAATGTAAGCGCATCTAACGGCAAGCCTTATAGATTGCTAACATATCAGCCTCATTAAGAAGTCGAGCGGACCCCATCGCACCGCCAACACCGACAGCGCACTTGTGTGCCATCTCCGCAACGGCATCGGTAATCTCCATATTGCCGCCCTGCGTGAAGTAACGCTCTAAGGTATGCATCAGAATATCCGTGCAGCCGCAGGCTGTCTGGTAATCCGGAAGTGTCATCGTAAGCTCCGGATTCATGATTGCGAACTTCGGTCTGCTGTAATCGCTGCTGTAGCCGCGCTTGATCCAGCCCTCTTCCTTCGTGATAACGGAGGAATCACTCATCTCACTGCCGGTTGCGGCGATTGTGAGAATAACGCCAAGAGGCAGGCAAGCCTTTGCTTTTCTCTTATAATCATAGAAATCCCAGACATCGCCCTCGTTGGTAACGCCGTAACCGATTGCCTTTGCGGAATCGATTGCGCCAGGGCGCATCGCCTTCGCGAAATGAGCGATAAGTAAATTATAGCATCGAAGCCGCGCCTGTGCTATGGGCTATCTTTGCCATCTCATTCGACTATGTTATACCAAAAAGCTGCGAAAAATGAACCATCATTCTTCGCAGCTTCTACACCATTCTTCCTTTGTACTACCTTACACTACGGCTTCAAAAAATTAGTCACCAGATCGATTGCTTCCTCCATCGACATATAACCGTCATCCAGAATCATATAGTAGAATTCGCCGTCATACCACTCGATGACCTGAACGCCTTCCTCGTCGCCTCTCATGCGTACCGAAATATTCTCGAGACGAAGCATCTGATCCATCGTATACTCCGTATCGATGACGATGCAATTCTTCTCCTCCTTTACCTGGAACAGGCTCAGTTCACGATAATCCGTAACGCCGTCATAGTCGATATCGCCGAGTGCTTCTCCCAGATAGATGATCATCGGACGCGCACCGTAACGATAATACCGCTCCCCGTTCAATTCAAACGGCAGACGCGTAAGCTCTCGAATCGAGTATCCGTAGATATCCTCCAGTTCCTTCCGTGAGCCAACCTCTTCGTAGATATCCCAGTCCTGCGTATCCCCGCCCTGCGTCGGTGTCGGTGACGCTATGGGTTCCGTAGTCGGATTCGACGTCGGCCCGGGTGCCGACGGTTCCTTCCCCGGACGAAGCGGACTTCCCAGAAAGATCAATAATGCAAGAAGTACTACTGCGGCTGTGGCCGCAACAGGCATCCACATAGGAATTCTCTTCGCCCTGTTAGCCTTCATCGGTACATCCTCGACACCTTCTAGCTTACTTCGGATTCCCGTAAGAATCCGCTCTTTTCTTTCCTCTGTCAGCTCGATTTTATTCATAACCTCATCATACTTACTCAAAATCGTACGCCTCCTTCAGAATGTCCTTAAGAAGTCCTCTCGCTCTGTTCAGATCCGAACGAACCGTTGCCTCCTTACGGGACAGAAGCTCTGCAATCTCAGCAGTCTTATACCCCTCATGATAGAAAAGGTGTACAACCTCCCGATATCGCTCCGGCAGACCCTTCACCGCTTCCCACACGAAGGAAAGGTCCTGCTTCTCCTCTGCCGCAAGCTCCTCTGACAGCTCATCAGCCTCCCGCACACGATTATACTGCAGCTTGTTCTTGGAGAGATTGGAAACCGTACTCATAAGATAAGCCTTCTCATGAGACGGATTCTCAAACACCGGTGCCTTCGTAACCACATTCACGACCGCATCCTGCACAATCTCCTCCGCATCCGCATAATTATGCAGATAGCTGTACGCCAGACGCAGCATACTCTCGCCGTAATCCGACAGCAGATGCTCCGCCATCCTGTTCGCTTCTTCTCTTGTCACCGTCTTTCGGAAGGCTCCGGCTGCCGAAGCAGCCGCGAAGCGAAGCAATCGTTCTATCGCCTTCCTTACTCGATGATGAATAGCCAGCAATCTTTCACGACTTTCGCCTTGGCCAAAGCCGTCTCTCCACCCCCAACTGATTGTAGTCCCCATCTCAAAGCCCTCATTTTCTTTGGTTTTTTTCTTATTGTATCAGACATTATCGGCACATGCAATCCGTTTTGGAGTGCTCATTTCTTTAAGGCAAGCTTAGTGTCCGCCAAGTCTGCCTCTTTTTACGAAAAGCAATGCGACTGCACCGCTCAGAAGAACATTCCATGCTGCCAACGCACCGAGAAGCCAAGCGGGAACACCTGCCTTGCTGCTTCCGGACGCCGCATACATACCGTCCTTGCCGTTTTGGCCGTCACGACCGTTCACACCATCCTTACCGTCGATTCCGTCCTTGCCATCCTTACCGTCGCGGCCGTTGGTAACCTTGAAGTCGAAGGTACTGCGATCGGTAAATGTGATCCGATAGGTATCTACATATCCCTCAGTGGAAACCTTTTCGATACCGCTGATACCATTGCCATCCTTGCCGTCGCGGCCGTTCACACCATTCTTACCGTCGGCACCGTCCTTACCGTCCTTACCGTTCACACCGTTCTTGCCGTCGACACCATCCTTACCGTCCTTACCGTCGACACCGTTCTTGCCATCGGCGCCATCCTTGCCGTCAACACCGTCCTTACCATCAACGCCATCCTTACCGTCGACACCATCCTTACCGTCCTTACCATCGACACCGTCTCTGCCGTCCTTTCCGTCACGGCCGTTTACTACCGAGAAATCATAGCTGCTACCGTCCGTAAGAGTAATGGTGTAGACGTCCACATTTTCCGCTGATGCGGTTCTTTCGATGGAGACAATTCCTTTTCCGTCCGCACCGTTCGTTACCGCGAAGGAAGCGCTAGTTCCGTCAGACATGGTAATGGTGTAGGTATCGACAACGCCCTGCGTGCCGGTCTTTGCGATATCGGTAACAATTGCACCGTTTCGAACCTCGTAGGTCATCTTCTTACCGTCGGTCATGGTAATCGTATAATAATCGATACTTCCGTTGCTGCCTGTCTTGTCGATCGACTGAATACCTACGGTGTACTGGTCAAGGAAACGATAACCGTGCGGCGAATCCAGTGTCTCCACGTGAGATCCCTCCGTCACGCCGCGTACAACAAATTCATAGCTGGTTCGGCCGTCCAGCTTGTCATAGACAAACTCAGTCCGGTTCGCACCGTTGTTATCGACCTCGCCGACCTTGACATAGGTGTCAGCCGTAATCAGGTAGACGTTGTAGCTTTCGCAAGCCGGATATCCGTCGCCCTCCTCAGACGGGTCCTCCCAGGAGATGATCAATGTATCAAAGTCACCATTCTCATCGTTGTCTCTCGGCTCGACATACACGTCTTCCATCGGGCGAGCGGGAGCCGAAACGCCATCCAGCACGAAGCCGATTACCGGAACGTACAGCTTCTTTCCGTGCTCGTCCTTCTTACCGGTTTCAATCGTAGAATTCCAGCTTGCCAGCATCCAGGTAAAGCCAAATGCCTGAATCTGCTCATCGGAGTAACCATCCGCGCTCATTGCGGCACCGCTGATGTTCTGAACGGAGCCGGTGTAGCCGACACCGTTTCCGGAGGTAATTGTGGTCGACTTACCGTGCATATACTGAAGGCTTCCGTAAGCGCCGGCGCTTGCCTCAACGAAGCCGCCGTCGAAGCCGAAGGTTGCCGTTATTTCAAAGGTGAAGCCGTGCGCCTCCTCGATTGTCTGCGCATTTTCCTTCGACATGGAGTAGGAAACCTCCTCGGAGGACGCGTTATAGGTCAGGCTGTGCGGAGAGCCGTAGGTCGTAACGCCCGCAGTCTTCGCTGACGGATACAGGAACGGATTACCTTCCACGCCAAGATAGCATTTTCCGGTTTCAAGCTCCTGAAGCCTTGTAAACTCCCCGGACATTCCCTTCTTCGCGCGCTCAGCCTCAAGCATTGCGTTGTAATCTCTCGCAAACCTGTTATATTCATCCACCGACAGCTGCTGATATACCGGCTTATGAACGGTGGAAATCGTAAGTGCGCTGTTCTCCCACTGATTCGTCTTCCCGTTAAAGGTATCATAGTTATAAAGGAAAATCGGGGTTCGATACATCACCACGGAATCCTTAGCCTGCGCGGTCCAGGACTGCGAAATGGTATAGGAAAGCGTTTCCTCAAAGCTTTCCGTCCAATCAAGCGCGTAGCCTGCCTTCAGCTCGACGCCACCGATAGTGCCCTGCATATCGACTGTTCCGCCCGCACCGAAAGATACCGAGTTCGAATTGCCTCTTGTATACGAAGAGGTCTCCTCAATGGTAAATGTGGTTCCGAAACCATCGTAATAATATTCCTCAAGCATATCGTAGTTCGGCGCTGCCTGAAGCACAGCCAGAACATCCGGATCGCTGTAGGTGTAGGATTTATTGCGATATCTTGCCAGCAAGCCATCCTGGTCGCTGTCTACGGCAACCAGAACGCACTTAAGACCTTCATTAAGGTCATCGCCCTCGTTGTAGATGGGATACGGAGCAGAAGCATCCGCTTTCAGCCAGAAGGAACTGCTCTCATCCACAGGAAGGCCGGTTACAGAATCACGCTTACTGTCGTCGATACCCAGCATGGCATAGCTGAATACATAGTTATCAACTGCGGTAACCTTTCTGCCGACAACATAGATTGCCTGCTCGTATCCGGCATTGTTTCCGTCAAAATTACCGGTGATGATCTGCGGGATATAGTCAATTGTAAAGGTGACATCCACGCAATCCTTCTTTGAAGCACCTGTATCTGACTTATTGAACCATTCATAGCTCTTCACCAGGCGAGGATTGGTCCTGCCGCTTACATCGAAAACATCTCCGCCGACGATAACATAACCAGGATTACCCTTGCCGTTCATGTAGATGCCTTCTACGGCGAAGATAGGATATGAATAATCGTCACTCCAGAATCCTTTTTCAACAAATGCGCCGAGGTTCATATCCTCAAGCTTCTTTGCTCCGTCCTTCGTTACCTCACGCTTATCAGTGATATAATCCTGATTCAGGGTGTTCCCGTTAACAGAATATTTTGCCATGTAAATTTTCTGTGCGTCACTGCCGCCCTCATAGTTCGAATTCGAGTCATATTTGGCTTCCAGATATTTGCCGGCAACGATGATCTCGTCCCCGCGTGTAGTATCCGTGTTGACCACCGTAAGGTTGGCCGCACGCATCGTACTCGCTTTTCCGCCACCGACTTCACCCTGCACATACTGATTATAATTTGCCACATGAATAATGGTGCCCTGATTCGTTCCACCAAGGCTTACCGCAAGGTGCGGAACCGCAGTGAGATAATGGAAGCGGCCGCGCTTATTCGCTTCACCGGGATTGTAGGAAAGAATTACCAGGTCATCAATTCCATCGGCGTTCACATCACCGGTGTCCAGGCTGCAAACCAGCTTGCCGCGCCCGTCGTCTTCTTTGTAATTGGTGGGAAGAGACGGTGCCATCAGGTATGCCGGATTCACAAGGCTTCCGGTATTCTCACCCTTATGGAACTGGTTGCCCCTCACATCGGTGATATAGATCCCGTTAGCGGTAGAGTTAACCTTATACTCATAAACACCGTAGGCCATAGGATCATACTGCAAATGAGTGGGATTCTGCGGGTTGTCGCGATATTGATCGATTGCCGCATATACAATAAGCGTATCCTTATGATTTCCGTTATAATCACCCGCAGTGATACTGAGGAAATTGCCCATCTGATACAGAGCGGAGGAATTACTGAGCCAGGTCATGTAACCAACCTCGTAATGGCCGGACCATTTCTTTAGTCTCGTATCGTATACGTACAGATATACACCCTTGTTTTCATATACGCCGACAATTGCCACGCAGTCCTTTCGGCCGGTACCGTTCGGGTCGAAGGCCACTGCCTTAACGAAGCTAAGCTTTTTAAACACATTCATAATGTCCGCATTCGAGCCGGAGGGAAGCGGAACATTAGTTTTCGTTGCAAAGCTGCTCATAACATCCCCGGATGTCGGATGATAGGTCTGATCATCAAGCAGGAACATCCCTGAACCGCTTGCCCAGTTTGACCATGACTGGATGGCAAATACCTCGTTCTGCTCCGAGAGAAGGAACGGTACGTTTTCGCCATAGCCGTACGGATCCTTATTGTTCGGATCGTTGAAGCCTGCCGGAACGACTGAATTCATGTTCATCAGATTCGTGCCGCTGCCCCCAACAGCCGCATTCGTCTTTTGAGCAGCCGCACCGACAAGTGCATATGCGCGAAGCGGAACCACACCAAGCAGCATGCTGATACATACTGTCAGGGCCATCACCCGCGCCCGGATTTTTTTCAGACTAACTCTCATTTTTAAACTCCTTTTCCACGAAAAACCATCGAGTATTTTTCGACTTACACCTTATATACAGATGTTGGGAGTAAAATGTTGCAAAAAAACCGAAAAATCCGAAAAATTATTCTCTGCCGCTAATCAGAGCTTCGGGCGACAGGTCTCCATAACGCAAAAAACTCCGCAGCACCGAAGTACTGCGGAGTTTAAAAGTCAATTGATAATCGCTATGCCGATCTTCGGACGATTAAGCCCAAGGATTCTCGGTCGGATAGAGGTCACCCTTCGGCTGGTTGTACTTAACTTCCTCAACACCAAGGAACTTAAATACTTCGAAGAGAGCCTTACCAAAGTGACCGAATGCTACGGCACCGTGATGAGGATAATTTCTCTCAATCAATACATGACGGTAGAAACGACCCATCTCCGGAATAGCAAATACGCCGATAGCACCGAAGGACTTGGTACGAACGTTAAGAACCTCACCCTGTGCGATGTATGCACGGATCTGAGCATCAGCGGTAGACTGCAGACGGAAGAAGGTGATGTCTCCGGGTGCGATATCTCCCTCGAGGGTACCGTTGGTGCACTCGATCGGAAGGTTTCTAGCCATGATCTTCTGATAACGCATCTCACAGAAAGCAAGCTTGGAGGAAGCAGTGTTACCACAGTGGAAGCCCATGAAGGTATCCTTATGTGTGTAATCATACTTGCCGGCAATTGCCTCCTTGTACATATCAGCAGGTACGGAGTTGTTGATATCAAGAAGAGTAACAACATCGTTACTTACTACAGTACCGATGAACTCGGAAAGAGCACCGTAGATATCTACCTCACAGGATACCGGAATACCCTTAGCGGTAAGACGGCTGTTAACGTAGCAGGGAACGAACTTGAACTGGGTCTGGAATGCAGGCCAGCACTTTCCTGCGATTGCTACATACTGACGGCTGCCCTTGTGAGCCTCAACCCAGTCAAGGAGAGTCAGCTCGTACTGAGCAAGCTTGGAAAGAACCTCAGGTCTCTTGTTGCCTGCGCCAAGCTCAGCCTCCATCTCAGCAACAACAGAAGGGATTCTTGCATCGCCTGCGTGGTTGTTGAATGCCTCGAAAAGATCAAGCTCGGAGTTCTCTTCAATTTCAACACCAAGGTTGTAAAGCTGCTTAATCGGAGCGTTACAAGCAAGGAAGTTGAGCGGTCTCGGACCGAAGGAAATAATCTTAAGATTACGAACTGCTACAACTGCCTTAGCAATCGGAACGAATTCGTGAATCATATCTGCGCACTCCTCAGCAGTACCAACAGGGTACTCCGGGATATAAGCCTTAAGGTTACGAAGCTTAAGGTTGTAGCTTGCATTCAGTACACCACAGTAAGCATCGCCACGGCCATCCATAAGGTCAGCCTGGGACTCCTCAGCTGCTGCACAGATCATTGCAGGGCCATCGAAGTGCTTAACAAGAAGGGTCTCAGCGATCTCGGGACCGAAGTTTCCAAGATATACGCAAAGAGCGTTACATCCCTCTTTCTTAAGATCTTCTACTGCTTCGAGCATCTGAATCTCGCTCTCTACGATACAGACGGGGCACTCATAAATCTCACTAGCATCATACTTAGCCTTGTAAGCCTCAACAACGGCCTTTCTTCTGTTTACGGAAAGACTCTCCGGGAAACAGTCACGGCTAACTGCAACAATACCGATTTTAATCTTAGGCATATTGTTCATTGTTAACATCCCAACCTTTCATTATTTAGTTTCTGGGCATAAATCCCATATGTACTTATTATACATTCAACGGTTAAAACTGTCAACTTAGGGAGTTGAAAAAACTCCCTAAGTTAATCGAAAAATCACCTATTTGAAGCTGTAGGAAGCCGTAATACCGCTTGCCTCGCCCATTGCAGCGTACTCACCGGGAATCAGATCGGGTTTATTGTCTGCCCAGAGATCGATAAGGGTGTTTTTGGAAGTAATCTTACCGTCCGCATCGATGTAAACATCATACATCTTGCAGATATAGTAAATGGTAATATTCTTCTTCTGACCACCGTAGGTGTAATCGAAGTTAATCTCCATCGTCTGCCACAAAACATTGTTCGCAAACTTGCTTCCGTCGGTACCTACAAAAAGCACTGCATCGGTATAATCCACTGCATTGATCTTCGTGATCTCGTCACCGCCCGGGAAGCCGCCTACAAGCTGATTGCCACCCTCGCAAGCCCAGAACTTGTCTGCAAGATGGTAAAGCTCATCCGGAACGTAGCTTGCTTGCTCATTGCCGATCAGGTAGTGCGGAGCGGACTCCGGAATCTTGATTGTATAGGTCTCGGTATCCTCCACCAGATAACCCTGCGCAAGCAGATAGTCCTTATTGCTAACGGAAACGGAAATCTCTGCGTCATCGCCGCACTTCAGGTTTCCATTATTCTTTACGGTATAGGTAACATACTGTCTGCATGCTTCGTTTACACCGCTTGCATCAACCTTAACGGTAAGCTTGGGGCTCACATTCTCGTATACAAGCTTAATGCCCTCGAAGGGGTTAATCAAAGCTGCCTCTTCCAAACCGCTAATCGTAATAACCTTGGTCAAAGCTCCCTTATCGAAGGAATAATACTTATTCTCCCAGGTAAGGTAACCCTTAGATGCGTCACCGTAAGGCTCTGCGGTAAGCGTGAACTTGTCTCCGTTCTTCTTCGCAGCGAAGAACTCGTCATAATTGTAGGAATAGTAGAACATCGGCTTGACCTCAGCATTGATGCTGTCGAAATCAACCGTAGCTCTTCCTGCACCGGATACACCCTCAAACTTAACGGACAAGCCATCAAAGGGATCAATCTTCTTGCAGGGAGCAAAATCATCCTCGGTAAATGTGTACTCAAAGGTAGTATCCTTAAGGATAACATGTGCGCTCTTCATAGCGTCCTCGTCGTACTTCACCTTAATCTTAATGGTGTCGCCCACGCCGTACTCGCCATCTTCCTTTTCGCTCTCAACGGTGATCTTAACCTTCTTAAGCTCGTTACGAGCCTCCGAAAGCTTATCATCCTTCAGAACCTTCCAAACCTTGTTCTGAACCTTCTCCTTAGTGTTGAACGCATCGGCTACATTAACCTCAATCCAGGTACCAACACCTGCCGGATAGTTCTCGTCATCATCGCGAACACTGTTATAAAGGTGCTTCCAAAGGCCGGGATACTCGTTCACATCGTCGTCGGCATTGATTGCCTCATCCATCATCTTCTTCTGACCGATCAGAACAGCAACCTTACCATGTCCGTCCGGACCGTAGCCTACGATCGTAACGATATCCTTCGCGCTGATCGTATCCTTTCTCATGTTCAAAAAGATCAGTACGCCTGCTACGATTGCGGCAATTGCAACCACTGCAGAAATGATGCCGATAATCAGGCCCTTCTTAGACTTCTTCGGTGCTGCCGGCTCCCCATAATATGCCGGAGCTACCGGGGCAACAGGGGTCTCAACCGGTGCCTCTACAGGTGCAACAAATACAGGTGCCTCTGCGGGTGTCTCAACAGGTGCTTCTACCGGTGCTTCCACAGGAGCAACGAAAACGGGAGCCTCAACCGGAGTCTCTACGGGAGCCTCAACAGGGGTCTCCACAGGGGCATCAACAGGTGCCTCTACGGGAGTCTCTGCAGGTGCCTCTGCGGGTGCCTCTGCAGGAGTCTCTATAGGCGTTTCAGCTGCAACGGGGAGAATCTCCTGCTTTGCTCCGCAGACATTGCAGAAAAGCATTTCATCCTCGAGCTGAGCGCCACACTGATTACAGAATTTCATTGTGTCCTCCAATCTCAATCCGGGACAACCGGATCGTGTTAAAAATCACATTTTCTGAAACTACACAGAAAACCATTATATATTATAAAAGAATAGCGACAGCGTGTCAATTGAAATTCTGCCGCGGATGGGGTATGATAGAAATATATACTGGCATTTGCCGTTCCAAATGGCAAATGTACGATTTCGGAGGTATCGAATGAGCACCGAATACAGAAGCATGTGCGATTCGCTCGCAAGACAGATTGATGAGAACCGGCGTAAGGGTTGGGTCAATCCCTATGCCGCAAAGGATGAGGATTGTATGCGCCGCCTAGGCGGACACGATACGGCAACACTTTGGCGTCCGGCTTACGTAAGAGACATTGAAAAGATTCTGCACCTGCCGTATTACAACCGCTACGCAGACAAGACGCAGGTCTTCTCCTTCTATCATAACGACGATATTACAAGACGCGCGCTTCATGTACAGCTCGTCTCCCGCATCGCCAGAAACATCGGCTCCGTCCTTGGTCTGAACCTCGATCTGATTGAGGCGATTGCTCTTGGACACGATATCGGTCATACCCCCTTCGGGCATGCCGGTGAGCGTTATCTGAGTGCACTTCTTTACAAGCATACAGGCTGTTATTTTAACCACAACATCCAAAGCGCGAGGGTGATCGACCACCTCTTCAATCGAAATGTATCACTGCAGACGCTTGACGGAATCATCTGTCATAACGGAGAGTTTGAGAAGCAGAACTATTTGCCGAGCTTCGGGAAGGATTTCAAGGTCTTTGATGCGGAAATGGACCGCTGCTATAAAGAAAAGGATGGCGGCAAATACCTGATTCCCACTACGCTTGAGGGCTGCGTTGTTCGTATCAGCGACATCATCGCTTACCTTGGAAAGGATCGTCAGGACGCCGTAACGGCAGGTATCATCCCGGAGGACTACCGCTTCCATTCTAAGCTTATCGGCACGCACAATGCCGCAATCATCAACAACCTGGTGGTAGACATTCTCGAATGCAGCTACGGAACGGATCACATCGCGATGAGCGAAGAATCCTACCTGGATCTTGCGACCGCCAAGGAAGAAAACTATCGCGTAATCTACCTGAATAAGGAGCTCTCCGAAGTCTACGACCGGGAGATCAAGCCAATGTTCGAGGCCTTATACGAGCGGCTCCGGGAGGATCTTCTGAAGGATGATCGGACATCCCCCGTCTTCAAGCACCATATCGATTTCGTAAACAAGGGACGCGCGCACTATCAGGATGCCGGCGATTACCTTGAGGAGTCGCCCGATTTCATCGTAAGCGACTACATCGCAAGCATGACGGACGACTATTTTCTGGCGCTTTATCGCCATCTGTTCCCGGACAGTAACGTCGGGGTATCTTTTAAGTCGTATTTCGATGAATAATTACTAAAAAAGCTCTCCGCCAAAATCTCGGTGGAGAGCTTTATCATTCGATTCTATTGCTCGGACGGACAGCCCTGACAGGTAAATCCCTTAAGTAAGTACGTCAGGATATAAATCTGCTGCTTTTCCGCAGGCTCGGTTGCCTCACTCTTTCTAAGCGCATCCAGAACGCGGATTGCTGCCCAGCGTTCACAGTCCGACATCGGTCCCATCCCCTCGGGAAGCGGGCGCATAGCGACAAATGCCAACAGACGGATCAGCACGGCGCAGGCCGTTTCGGTTTCATCCCCGCAAGGTGTCTCCGCAAGATGTCCACAGATCTCCATAATGAAATGCTTAATCTGCTTAACGGTATATTCGACACCCATCGCTCCGACCAAAGGCAGCTCGTCCTCTCCGAGATTCTCAAGAAACAGTTCCATGTCGCTTCCTCATTGCCTGATTACAGAAGATGTGCACGAAGCTCTTCTGCGCTGAGCGGGCTCAGATAAGAAGGTGCGATATCAAATACGGTCTTACAACCGGTCATACCCTCCTTGTGCATACGTACGATTGCTCTTGCATAAGCAAGAAGTACGGAAGCAGTGAAATCAGGGTTCGAATCAAGCTGAAGTCTGTACTCGATGATGTGCTTGTTCTCGCCATTTGCCCCGGTCTTACCGGTACGGAATACGAAACCACCGTGCGGCATTCCCTTATGGTCACGATCAAACTCCTCCTGGGAGATGAAGTTTACGGTAGTATCGTAATCGGAGAAATAGTTCGGCATCGTCTTAATGTCGTTCTCAATCTTAGCAAGGTCAGCGCCCTCCTTCGGAACAACATAACATACTCTGGTATGCTTCTGTCTGGTAGTAAGCTCCGGATTCTCACCGTTTCTTACTGCCTCAAGAGCTGCCGGAACCGGTACGGTATACTGCTTGCCGTTCGCAACGCCCTCAACACGTCTGATTGCATCGGAATGACCCTGGCTTACGCCCTTACCCCAGAAGGTATAATCGTTGCCGTCCGGAAGGATGCAGTTTGCATAAAGACGAGCGATGGAGAACATACCCGGATCCCAACCGCAGGAGATCAGTGCAAGGTTTCCGCCTGCCTTGGCAGCTGCGTCAACATTTGCAAAATGGGTAGGAATATTTGCGTGGGTATCAAAGCTGTCGATTACGCAGAAGTCTGCAGCATATTTTTTCGTCATCTCAGGAAGGTCTGTAGCGCTACCGCCACAAATCATCAATACATCGAAATCCTTTTTGTGAGCGAGGATCTCATCAACGGAATAAACCGGAACGCCCTCTGTCTGAAGCTTCAGCGCTTCGGGAGCTCTACGTGTGAAAACAGCCACAAGTTCCATATCCGGGTTCTGACGAACTGCAAGCTCAACGCCGCGACCCAGATTACCATAACCAAGAATAGCAAGTCTGATGCTCATATAAAACCTCCTAAAATAACGGGATATTCCCTGTTAATATTTGTCCACAGCTATTTTATTCCCGGGAAAATACTCTGTCAATAAAAAATCTATTGCAAGCCGTATATCTTCTCGTATTTTTCGCGGAAATAACGCATTAAAGGCTCCGCGGAAACCGGAACGCCGCAAACCGCGTCAATGGTATCCTTCGGAAGTCGCGTATTGCCGTATACATGAATCTTTTTGTTAAGCCATTCGGTAATCTCTGCGATGCGTCCCTCGGAAAGAATCGTATCCAGGTCTCCAAGCTCCTTCGTAAGCGCGTCCAGATACATTCCGTCGTAGATGCTTCCGAGCAGATATGTCGGAAAATACCCGAACGAACCATCCGACCAGTGCATATCCTGTAAGATTCCCTCCGCGTCGTTCGCGGGCGTAATCAGAAGCAGCTCCTGCATCTTCCGATTCCAAAGCGCGGGCAGCTCGGAAACCGGCACATTATCACGGAAGATTGCTTTCTCAATCTCATAGCGAAGAATGATATGCAGGCAATAGGTCACCTCGTCTGCTTCGGTACGAATGAAGCTGTTTCGAACGTGGTTAATCTCCTTCACAAACTCATCGATAGAGATGTCAGACAGCTCCGGAAGCTCCTTAAGTACCTTTTCATAAATCGGCATCCAGAAGCTCTTACGACGTCCGAGAATATTCTCGTAAAAGCGCGACTGGCTCTCGTGAATGCCAAGGTACTCGCAGCTTCCCGCAACAGTCTCATCATAATCGGGATTCACATTCTGCTCGAAGATGGCATGACCGCCCTCATGAATCGCAGAGAACATCGAATCGATTGCCTTCTCCGCACGAAAATGATTCGTCACACGAACATCCTGCGAAGAAAAGTTCATGGTGAAGGGATGCTCACTCTCTCCAACCGCACCCCGCTCAAAGGAGAAACCGATGTATGAAAGAAGCAGCTCCTGCACTCTGCGCTGCCCGTCAACCGAAACCTTTCTCACAAATTTCGTATCGTCCGGCTGCTCTGCGGCAAGAATGCGATGCACAAGCGGAACAAGCTCTGCCTTCAGCTCGCTAAAGAGCCCATCAATCGTTGCAGAGTCCATCCCCTCCTCATAATTGCCAAGAAGGGCGTCATAAACCTCCTTCTCGGGATGGACATAGTGCGCCATTTCCTTCGTCATGGCAATCATCTTCTCAAGATGCGGGGCAAAAATGCTGAAATCACTTGCGCGCTTCGCCTCCTCCCAGGCCATTCCCGACTCCGACTGTGCGCGAACGAAGTCGCTGTAGAACGCCTCCGGAATACGACGGTTCTCATCCATCGTGCGCTTCATGCGGCGAACGATGAACTGCCACATCCCGTCAAGCTTTTCAAACTCCTCCGGCTTCTGCAGCGAAGAAAGCAGCTGAAACAGCTCCTCCGAGGTAGACATTTTAAAGGCCTCGGTGGAAAATGTGGTCAGCGCATCCGAATGTCCCGCAAAACCGCAGCGCGGCATTCCGGTATGCATATCCCAGTAAAGCATTGTCGTAACGCGATTATACTCGCTCTGTTTTTTCAGATAATTCTTCAGATCATCCAATGCAGACATTTCAAAAACTCCTTATATTACTTATGATTTTGAGCGATTACTCGCCCTTTCGCTCCTTCTCTGAGCGTGCCGAAAGATTTCCTGCGCCCTTCACGATAGAAACCACCAAAAGGACATACGGGGTAAGAATCAGCAGACACGGAATCAGGTAGAGGAACGGATACGGAATCCAGGAGTGGAACAGCTCAAGAATCGGGTTCCCTTCCGGCTCTACTGCGAAGAAATAGTTTGCGTGCGGGTCGAGCCCCGTCGTACGGAACAGCATATTGACAAGGAATATTCCAAAGGAAAGCACCAGTCCCGTAAGCGCCGTCACGATAAAATCCTTGTACTCCGGCTTATAAAGACCGAGTGCGCCGAGTGCGAGGCTGCCGAACAGCACCATCCAGTGCGTGCCGAAGAAGCCAAGCATTCTCGGAAGCAGTATACTGTAGCTTTCAAAGCCCGTACTCGGAAGTACCAGCGCAAAGAATGCACCGAGCGGTCCGAGGAAGAAGCTAAAGCACATAAGCGGGCGCTTTCTCGTAAGCGCAGCAATCGGAATCAGAATCATATTGATGTTGCAGAGCTGAATCGGAAGCTCGCCCCACCAGTTAAAGCTGCCAAGTCCAGCCGCATCGGTAATCCGCGAGAAATCCTCGTCTCTTGAAAGAAACAGCTTATAAACAACGAATCCAACCAGTGTCAGAACCATTGCCACGGAAAGAACGATTGCGCGGGTGCGCTCCTCCTTCTTTCGAAGAATCACTACCCCGACTGCGAAAATAACGGCAAATATAGCCGCAAATCCAAAGAACACGCCATTGAAAGGCTTACAAATCAGAACGTCCTTCATGCTACTCTCCTTATCGCTCATATAGTTCGGCAGCTTCTGCCGTTTCCTTCATCAAAAACCGCTTATGCAAACCAGGTTTCCTTCGGGCCAAGATAGGATGCCTTCGGCTCCTCGCCCTCCCGGAACACAACCAGCTTCTCGGGAACGAAATTCGGCCCAAGCGCATAAAGGGTCAGAAGATTCTCGCCTTCCTTCATCGAAAGGGTAACATCTACGGTTCGAATATTATTTAAAACGCCCTCCGACCAGGGATCGTTGCCGTCCGTAACCTTAAAGCCCTCCGGAATCAGGTTGACCTTCTTCATACGGCCGGCATTTGCCTCAATGCCGAACCAAAGTTCCGGCTTGCGACCGGCAGGGTTACTGGGATTCGCATAGATCCGTACCGTATAGCGTCCGTCCTCGGGAAGAATCATTCGATATGTAATCGACGGTGCATGACCGGAAGGAACAATCGCAGCCTGCGGGTATGCTTTCATCGCAGAAAGAGTGCGGCCGTAATCGGGAAGTACCCGGAACCCGCCGAGCTCCGTGTCCTTCTTCGAATAGTAATGCTCCGCCTCCATCGAGATGTAACGGCACTGGGTAACGCCCTCTTCAAAAATCTTTGATACCTTGGGCATGCCGTGCACCTTGGCGCTTGTATCCACCTCGGGCTCCGCCGTCCAGACAAATGTATGTGCGGGATACTGCTCCGTAATCACCGTCACCGGAATCCGGACACGAATATGTCCCTCCGCGCCGTGAATTACAATGGTATATACGGTGCTTTCCGTGACTTTACTGCGATCGACGGAAACCTTCAGAACCTTGAGGCTCTCCGGGCGAACGCTGCCGCTTACCTCGGAAAGCTTAACTTCGGGGTTGTCATTCTCAACCGTGAAGGATACCGGTCTTGCGCCTGCTGTGGAAAGAGCAATGGTACCAACCTGCTCCTTCGGATTCAGGAAGGTGCCGAGTGTCAGCACGCGTGCCATCCAGTTAGTTCCCTCGGTATGCTGGTCCGTGCCGGGAATCGATACGATCAGTCGGTCCTTGTCAGCCGGCTCGAAGGTGTGAAGAATCGGATTCACGCACTCCTCCTCGCACCAGTAGCGGAAGCCGCTGTGCTCGGAAAGTCCCATGCCGTACCATTTGCCGTTATGAATCGTGTGAAGCTCTTCGGTAAGCGCCCGGTCAAGCTTCAGACAGGAAGCTGCCTTCTTCGCAAGTGCCATCGCATACGTGCTTCCCATCGCTGCATACGCATGGTTCAAGGTCGTAAGAAGCCACATTCTCTGTATATTCAGGTTTGCGACAACAGGCAGATATACAAGCTCGTAATAGCCAAAGGCTGCATCGCCCGTAAGCTCCTTCCGAAGCTTGTCCGCACGCGCAATCAGCTGCTCGCAGGTCGCAAGAAGCGCTTCGCATTCGCCATATGCAAACGGCGCATAAACCTTGTCATTCATCGCCTCCGCACGTCTGCTTGCGGTAATCTTCGTATAGCCGCGAAGAAGCTCCGCCATCGTGCGAGCCTGCGCCTTTGAAACAAGTTCGGTAAAATGCTTCTCCGGGAAGGCCTTCGTATATGTCTCCGGGCACTCCGGATGCGCGCTGCCATAGCGCTCGTAATCGTAAGCAAGGTCTAAGAAAAATGCGAGCGGGAACTCATTGGAGAAGATATCGCCGACATTAACAATCCAAAGGTCGCGAATGCCGCTGTCATAAGCAGTCGTCATCTGCTCCCAGATCTTCGGGAGGAAGGAGGTGTTGTACCACTCGAACGAAACCGGCAATCCGTGATAATCGAAATGGTAATACATTCCGTAGCCGCCCTTATGACCAAGCATCTGCTCATTGGGCAGGGTGCGGAGATTGCCGAAATTATCATCGCAGAGCATCAGCGTTACACCCTCAAGCTCAGGGTCGCCCATCAGACCGGGCGTTGTCTCGTCTCCGTAGAAATACGGCTCAACCTCCTTATAAAGTGCCAGCATTCGCGGCACCTCATCGAGATTTTCATTCACATATTGTTTGATCAGGCTGTTCTGCGTCTTCAATACGTCACGAAGCAGATCGATATTGTCCGCAAGTGTTGCCTCTCTTCCGAGAATCGCCGTATCGGCTTCGCCGCGCATACCGACGGTGATTACATTTTCAAAACGTCCGCTTCTCTTGAGACCGTCCTCCCAGAAGCGCGTGATGCCTTCGCGATTCGTGTGGAAGTTCCAGGCATCGCCGTAAACAGAGTCTTTGCCGCGCACATAGCGGTACTCCTCGCCCTGACGACAGCAGGGCTCATGATGCGAAGCGCCCATCACAACGCCAAGTTCATCCGCAAGAATTGCATTCTCAAGTCCCGGACCATCCTCCGGGAATATGGAAGCCCACATTGCAGGCCACAGGTAGTTGCCCTTAAGACGGAGTAACAGCTCAAAAACATGCGCATAGGCTTTTGCATTGACACCGCCGTAGTTCCGCATACAGAAGTTACCGAAGGCCGGCCATTCATCGTTAATAAAGAAGCCGCGAAATCGCACTGACGGCTCCTTCGAGATATAGGAAAATCCGTCCTCAAGCGTAAGGCTGTCCATTCTCGCGGGCTTCAGATCGAGCCAATCGATGAATGGGGACACGCCAAGCATCTCCGACAGATGGAACAATCCATAGATGGTGCCTCTCTTATCGCTGCCCGCGATAATAAGTGCTGCTGCGTACTCCTTCGTGCCGGCTTCGGTTGCAACGGTCACTGCCTCCGAAACAGTAAGGGAGAACACCTCGTTCTTGCCACGAACCTTAGAAAGATCGATCTTGCCGCATGCTTCTAACCCGTCAAGCATAGCGCTCCTTCCAATTGTTCCGACAAGCACCGGATACTTAAGGTCGCTTTTCGTATCGACGGTGTAAATCGCCGGTCTGTGGCCGAATACCGCCGCCATATCATCGCAGACGCGGCCAGCAATCTTCTGGACGCCGCTCCATTCCGAAGCATCATAGATGATTCCGTTCTTTCCGCTACGAACGTAGCTTTCTGACAAAACAAAGCTCATACTGAGTCCTCCCGCAGAGTTCTATTATGATGTAAAAGGCCTTGCTCCGTTTACCGGAAGGCCTTATCGCCGTTATAAATTTCACAACATTTCAAGCATACCAAAAAGGGACTCTTTTTGCAACTGAAAAGCCCCATCCTCAAGTCTCAAAATATCGAGAAAAAAATGTATTGACTTCGTAACAATGTTACGCTATAATAACAATCGTAACAATGTTACGGAGGTGATGAAATCTGTGGGTGAAGAGATGCGTCTCATATCCAAGAAGGCACTCTTAGAACGGTACGGAATATCCTACGGGGCCCTTTACCGCTGGAAGCGAAAGGGACTGATTCCGGACGACTGGTTTATTAAAAAAGCAACCGTCACCGGGCAGGAAACCTTCTTTCCGGAGGAGCTGATCTGTGAACGAATGGAACTGATTCTCGGAACGAGGAACGAGCTCCTTTTAGACGAGCTGGCAGGAAAGCTGTCGGGGGAAGAAAGTAAGAATGAATTTTTGGTCATTGACACAGGCTACGGCGAGAAGTCGTTTCGCCTGAAGGACATCCGATCCGTTTCCGTAGTGCATAGCGACGGGCGGAAGGACGACCTCTTCGAGGTCATAAAGCAGCTTTTGCAGAAAGAGAAGTAGAAAAAAGCACGTGCTGCCGTGCAGAGAAAGAGAGGATTTAATTATGATGATTGCTGGTTCCGGTTCCATACCGGGAGGAATTTATAATGACAGACTTGATATTAGCGGAAGCGGAAAGGTTACCGGAGATATCGTATGCACCGAGTTTCACTCTTCCGGTTCCTCGTCCGTAGAAGGAAGCCTCGAGTGTGGCAGATTTGCCTGCTCCGGCGCTTCCCGTATCCACGGTAACCTGACTGCGGGACACATCAGTGCCTCCGGCTCCTGCCGCATCGACGGCATAATGAATTCGAACGAGGAGGTTCACCTCTCCGGTTCGGTTAATTGCGCAGGGATTCAGGCGAATCTTTTGAAGGTTTCCGGCTCCTGCAATGTAAGCGGGGATATTGCTGCCGAAACGATTACAACAAGTGGTATCATCCACTGCCAGGGACTTATGAATGCAGAAAATGTAAGCATTACCTTCACTAACACCGGATCGGCGGAGAGCATCGGAGGAAGTAATATTCAGATTATCCGTTCCGATTCACAGATCAAGAGCGGCGGCATCTTCCATTTTCTTGCAAAGACCTTCAACAATCCCGACGGTTTCTTCGACGTCAAGGATTCCATTGAGGGAGATATGATTCTTCTGGAGAATGTGTCCGCCAAGTCCGTTACCGGCCGTGTGGTAACCATCGGCCCCGGCTGCGATATCGACCATGTCTCCTACATCGAATCCGTATCCATCTCTCCGGAAGCAGGCGTTGGCGCTGTCGACCAGATTATGATGTAATAAATGAATGCTGCCGGGAGAAGATTCCCAAGAGGCACTCACCACAAAAAACGGGTCTATGGTACAGTTCAGCACTGCGCCATTGGCCCGTTTTCGAATTCATTCACATCAAAACAAGCTGTCCTCTATTATGTCATGCTCTGTAAGAAACCCTATACCGCGGCGATTCCATATAAAAAGGAACACTACCATCGCTCCGGCAAAATTCAAAATCACATCATCGACATCCATGACGCCCCGGTAGGAGATATGCTGAACCACTTCCACCAGACAGATGCCACCTAGTAAAGTCAAGGCGTATAGCCACTTATTCCGAAGCGGTTCGAACAGAATCGGAAGAAACCAGGACATCGGCATAAACAAAACAATGTTTCCTATAAGGTTCTGAACAATTATTTCATTACTCAACGCACCGGTTCGATAGGCATGCCAGAACTCACGAATCGTGCGAAACGGTATAAGGGAATAGTCAATAGATGTATGATTGACTCGCGACATATCGAGAGCGCCAAACAAAACACCTATCAGACATATCCCATACAGAAGCATCGCAACCACAGAGACATACCAAACAATTCTCACCTTCCGATGCCCCTGCTCACCTCTGGTCAAAAAAAACAACCCCGCAAGTGTTGATACCATAACAATTGCAAACACCTGAATCACCGTGGCGTTGCTCCCAAAAAACTCATTGGGATTCAGTAATATTTCCAGAAATGCCCCCGAATAAAGAATAGCGACCGCAAAGCATACAACTGCAATAATCTTACAAATAATCAAATTCCCTTTTCATCCCCCAAACCCCATAATTCCTAACGCTTCCACACCACTAAACTATCATCCCTCTGCCGACTCGCTCTCGGCACGCGCCAGGACGATACAGTCGTACCGGATTGCCTTACCCGTAAGGGAATAATCCGGCTTTCGTCCGGCGAGGAAAGGCCCCTTCAACGGACGTTTGATTATAATCTTCTTCGGCCCTGCTTCCATTGCGGCGCGGAACAATTCCTCCTCATCGGAGCAGGGTCTCTCGAGCTGCTGCAGCAGCTGAAACTTCTTCTTAATCAAAGCACTCTTCTGCCGTTCAGGGAACATCGGATCGAGCAGAACAACATCGACCTTCTCCTCCCTGCCGGAAAGTGCCCGAATGCTGTCTTCTTTGTAAAGCTTCATCCTTCCGGCAATGTCACAAAGCTCCGGATCTTCCATCGCTCTTTTAAGCGTATCCTCTAGCAATGCGGCAATAATCGGGTCATACTCATACATATGCACCTCAAAGCCTGCCGCCGCCAGCAGAAAGGAATCCTCTCCCATACCCGCCGTCGCATCAATCAACACGGAACGCTCGCCGAAATTCTTCCGCTTTGCCGCCTTGACAAGCATCTCTCCGGCCAGTCGACCTTTGGTAACGCGCGGCAGAAGCTTTGTAAAATCACCTCGCATAGACAGGTCTCCGTCCACAAGGGAAAGTCCGTCCGCATCTAGCCGAAGATGCAGCTCCTCCAGGGCTTCGGCGTCATTATCGACCGTTTCCTCCGCCATAAAAAGAACTGCGCCAAGCTCCTCAGTAAGCTGCCTTGCCTGCTCACGATTGCCCTCCTTTGAAAGAAAAAGCTTCATTTCCCGTCCTCACCTTCGTCATCTCTGACGTTCAGTTTAACGCATTAAGTCTCTGACCGCAAGTACCAGGAACATATAATTTGAGGAACCGCCGCCAAGCACATACTCGCCCTGCTGCCAGAGGTACGGGTATTTCATCAGCTCCGGAAAATCAGGTGCAATCAATTCCGTTCCCGAAACAACGCCGCCCGGGATAAATCCGCCGTCCGCACGATTGATGCAGTACGGATGAATCACCGACTCTGCGCCGATGCCCGATGCATAGGAAGCCGTATTGGAACCGTGATGACAGCCAAGCACGAAATTGAGTGCATCCGTTAAAGGCTTTCTCGGGAAGATATCCGGCATTGCCTTATGAAGATAATATTATCTTGCCGCAAAGCCCTGTACCTCCCAGCCTGCGCCCCATGCTCTCGGATAGAACATCTTACCGTAGGGATTCTTTGAAAGATTCTCCATCATGGATACACTTACTTTCCGGTAATAGTATAAGGAATTGTTGTTTTAAACCGCCTAGCAAAACTCGCTATTTTATCTACTCCAACTATCAGCAATAGCATTGATTCACTAAAAGTTTCTCGTTTTGCAGCAGCTTTTCTAATAGCATTACTCAAGTTATAAGTTATAGATTTATTATGAGAATCTTTAAGCATGCCAATTAGCAAACCATTGTCATCTATCTGCTCCCTTACTAGGTGCAATGCTACTTTAACACTTCCCTCAACAAACAATTCATATTTAGATACAAACATACCAATTGGATATTCGGACTTGCCTCCAAAAATTCTTCTTCCAAAAACACAAAGATAATTAACCCAATCGTTTTCTGAAATTCTCTTATTAATACTAATGTTACTTCCTGCAAATGCAATGAAATCAAAAACAGCTTCTGCCATTCTACTTGACAGGTTAAAATATAGTGTAGATTCCGCTATCACTTCAAAAAGACTATCAAATAACAAATCTAAATGTGCTTTATGAATTCGTTCAATCAGTTCTTTTCTCGCTGCTAATAAAGCTTTTCCGATACTTGCTATCCTTCCTGAAACATTGATATCAATTCCAGCCTGGTTGAGTTCTTCAATATAATCCACATAATTTAATCCTGTGAGCTTTTCTATTATTTTTTTGTCTAAATTATTATCTTCTTCCCAAGTCATCAAAATTGATGCAGCACCTAAAGCAGAATACAATTCGCCATTAATTAGCTTTATGTTTTCTAACAAATTAATATTCTTTATTGAAGTATTGCTCTCACAGCGTGGTTCGGTTTCAATTTCTATTACATTTTGCTCAAAATGATTATTGACCATAAGACTACAACGAAATGCCAATGCCAAAAGTTCAGTATACTTCTTTCCTTCTAAGCAATCGCCAACCTCTCGTTTTATAGTACCGGATATCTCGCTACAATCATTTATGCTCATGCATATATCTTCACATAATTGGGGGATTTTTTCTACAATAAGCTTAGGCAAAAGTTCTTGTTCAAAATAAGCTACAATGTTATTGATTTTTGTAGCTTCAGTCGAAAGTGCTGCTTTAAGTTTCCTAGGTACAGTCCTTTTATTATTCATAACTTTACTTGTGTAAATTTTATCAAAATAAAAGTACATCCCGTTTTTGTCCTGTATTTTATTTTCTTTTACTATTTTTTCAACCAACATGTTCAGTAAATTCTCATCGCTGATATCTTCAGCAAGCGATTCTTTTAATAAATCAACATAGCTAGCTAAGCAAAAAATCATATCTCAGTATCCTCTCTTTAAAACATAAAAAGTGTCAACTTTATGTCAACCTTATGTCAACTTTTTCCTTTGGTAATTTCAGTACAATAGAATCAACAACACAAAGAGCTCTTCAGTCAATCGACTAATTGTATTGTTAAAAATTATAACATATTTTACGCCAATTCACATTACTGCAGTTGTGGAAAATTACGTAAAAAAATTGAAATTAAAAAAGGAGGATGTTATTATATGTATAACAATTCTAGCTTTCAAAAATCCTGTCGTGATGTTTTTAATGCATTTCTTGTAGAAAATGCAAATTATGATGGCGATGATGAATTTCCATGTATTCAAACAAGTTCCTTCATCCCTAACCGATGTATTCCATTCTCAAAGGCGTTAAAAACAAACGATTATAATCAATGGGTAGTATTTTACGAGCACGATTATCAGTTTGTAAGAATATGGAATAATCCACGAAGATATCTAAAAATACTCAAGCGATTTCGAGGAGTGATTTCGCCTGACTTTAGCCTCTACCGCCGCATGCCGCTCTGTATGCAAAAATGGAGCACATATCAAAATCGTGCTGTCGGTCATTGGCTAAATGAAAATGGTGTTGAAGTAATACCTAATGTTAGATTTGCTG
This sequence comes from Lachnospiraceae bacterium, assembly GCA_024404675.1. Lineage (GTDB taxonomy): Bacteria > Bacillota > Clostridia > Lachnospirales > Lachnospiraceae > ISDg. The sequence goes on along the minus strand of JAKSPO010000007.1, from coordinate 723 downwards.
GTCCAGATTCATATAGTTTTTGTTTTAAAGGAATTCAAAAGAACTCAACTGTTTGTATAGGAACCATCGGTCGTATGGCTTACACTATTATGTGTGTAGAAGAATTTCTAACAAATCAATATCCTAACAAAGATTGGACACTAGTTTCTAGTGCAATGTGGAAAGCCACATCAACCAACTGGGGAGATTGGCCTGAATACTACGCCCTTTTTATACCAAGTGTGCTTTTCGAGTATGATTCATATTGTGATGAAATTGCCGAAAGCATTACAAAGACTGAGTATAACCATCTTATAGATACATACTGCGATATTACACAAGGCCTCGAGGACGATCCAGATGATGAAATAACCTACATGCTCAATTTACCATTTGAAATGGCCATGGTGTATGAAGGTACTACCATTGGTGATGGCGCAGAATCTTTTGATATTATTTCAAATGCTGAAGCTATTCTCAAGAAGCATAATATTCCTTTACCTGACTATGACAAGGTTTTATTCTCGTCCACTGATGAATTTGATGGTTGGGGCAAAGCTTTCGATGGACGTTACTTATCGATCCTACTCAATTAACTGTAATTAATCGAGTAGGAGGCGGTGACTAACCGCCGTCCTCTCACAACACCGTACGTACCGTTCGGTATACGGCGCTTTCAATAGTTGACATGCACAGACTGATAGGCTGTGGCTAAATCATAAAAGCCACTGTTTATCAGTCTTT
>JAKSPO010000006.1 GCA_024404675.1 Lachnospiraceae bacterium | reverse complement strand
GATGACGTACTGGAGCTCGTAAAGAAAAAGAACAGCAACGAGCCCGAATTTATCCAGGCAGTAACAGAGGTATTTGAGTCTCTTAAGCCTGTAATCGAAGCAAATGAGGAGAAGTACAAGAAGGAGGCAATTCTTGAGAGAATTACCGAGCCTGAGCGTCAGATCAAGTTCCGCGTACCGTGGGTAGACGACAATGGTCAGGTACGTGTAAACACCGGATACCGCGTACAGTTCAACTCCGCAATCGGACCGTACAAGGGAGGCCTTCGTCTTCATCCTTCCGTAAATATCGGTATTATCAAGTTCCTTGGATTCGAGCAGGTATTCAAGAACTCTCTTACAACCCTTCCTATGGGCGGCGGTAAGGGTGGTTCCGACTTCGACCCCAAGGGTAAGAGCGACAGAGAGATCATGGCATTCTGCCAGAGCTTCATGACCGAGCTTTGCAAGTACATCGGCGCAGACACTGACGTACCGGCAGGAGACATCGGAACCGGCGCACGTGAGATCGGTTACATGTTCGGTCAGTATAAGAGAATCCGCGGCCTCTATGAGGGCGTACTTACCGGTAAGGGCCTTTCCTACGGCGGTTCCCTTGCAAGAACCGAGGCAACCGGATATGGTCTTCTTTACTTCACCAAGGAGATGCTTAGCTGCAATGGTATCGATATCGCAGGCAAGACTGTAGCAGTATCCGGTGCAGGTAACGTAGCAATCTACGCAATCCAGAAGGCACAGCAGATGGGAGCAAAGGTAGTAACCTGTTCCGATTCCACCGGTTGGATTTATGATCCGGAAGGCATCGATGTAGAGCTTCTTCGTGAGATTAAGGAAGTTAAGAGAGCACGTCTTACTGAGTATGCAGCAGCAAGACCGAGCGCAAAGTATACCGCAAAGGCAAACTCCGAGGATCACGGCGTATGGAACATCAAGGTAGATATCGCACTTCCTTGTGCAACCCAGAACGAGCTGAATCTTGAGGATGCAAAGGCACTTGTAGCAAACGGCGTAATCGCAGTAGCAGAGGGTGCAAACATGCCTACCACGCTTGAGGCAACGAAGTACTTCCAGGAGAATGGCGTACTGTTCGCACCCGGTAAGGCAAGTAATGCAGGTGGTGTAGCAACCTCCGGTCTTGAGATGAGCCAGAACTCCGAGAGACTTTCCTGGAGCTTCGAAGAGGTAGATGCAAAGCTTCATGATATCATGGTTAACATCTTCCATGCAGCAGACAATGCAGCTAAGAAGTACGGTATGGAGGGCAACTACGTAGCAGGTGCTAACATCGCCGGCTTCGAGAAGGTTGTTGACGCTATGCTTGCTCAGGGCGTTTGCTAATCTGAATACGACTGATTTATGAATAAGTCAAGGGGGACTGTGAGAGCAATCACGGTCCCTCTTTTTTGTGCGGGAAAATGCCCTGAATAGTAAGCTTTATTTACAAATCGACCACATTCTGTTGGACTACAGGGATAGAATAACACTACATATTGTATTTTTTTACAAAAAAACACATTTTTTTCACAGAACGGGTTTACAAACACGATATGCCGTGTTAAACTCACAAACAGGGAAGAAAATATCCCGTCACCAAGGTGGCGTCACGGTATTTTTTTTTGTCCTGATGAAACATATTATATTTATTGGAGGTATTCTATGAAACTGATTTATCAGGTTGAAGACAAGCCCAAGTTTGGACAGTTGATCGTCTTCGCAATTCAGCAGCTCCTCGCAATTATGGCAGCTACGCTTGTCGTTCCGGTTATTACCAACGGCAATATTGCGGTGGCTCAGATGAACGGTAAGATCACATGGGATCTGGTGACTCCCATGAGCCCTGCCGCAGCTCTGTTCGGTGCCGGCGTCGGAACGCTTGTTTATGTATTGTTTACTATGAAGAAGAGCCCTGTATTCCTTGGTTCCTCTTTCGCATTCCTTGGCTCTATGGCTTCGGCATTTACCGGTGCTGCTACAATGGCTGTCGGATATCTGGGATTGATCATCGGTGCTGTTCTTGCCGGCCTTGTATATGTTGTTATCGCACTTATCGTTAAGGCATGCGGAACCGCTTGGATCGATAAGCTGATGCCTGCTGTTGTTATCGGACCTACCGTTGCTATCATCGGTCTCGGCCTTGCAGGCAATGCTGTCGGCGATCTGAACAACGGTAATACCGCTGATGCAAGAATCGCTGTTCTTTGCGGACTTATCACCCTGTTCGTTACGATGATTTCCTCCGTTTACGGAAAGAAGCTCGGAAAGCTTATTCCTTTCATCTTCGGTATCATCGCAGGTTATGTATTTGCATTGGTTCTCACCCTGATCGGTAATGCTACCGATACTCCCGCAATCTGCATCCTTTCCTTTGATGCTTTCAAGGCATTGCTTGTAGATGACAAGGTTGCACTTACCACCTTCGTTGCATTCCCGGATTTCGCATTCCTGAATCTGAAGGGTTGCTTCGCAGACTTCTCCGGAAGCTATTTCGCAACCGTAGCTGTAGCTTATGTTCCGGTAGCATTCGTAGTATTTGCCGAGCATCTTGCTGACCATAAGAATATTTCCTCCATCATTGAAAAGGATCTCCTTAAGGAGCCCGGTCTTCACAGAACCCTCCTTGGTGATGGTGTCGGCTCCATGGCCGGTGCTCTTTTCGGCGGCTGCCCGAACACCACCTACGGTGAGTCTATCGGTTGTGTAGCTATCACAAAGAACGCATCCGTTGCAACCATCATTACCGCATCGGTTCTTGCAATTCTGATTTCCTTCCTTTCTCCGTTCGTAGCATTTGTTAACTCTATTCCGAGCTGCGTAATGGGCGGTGTATGTATGGCTCTTTATGGCTTCATTGCTGTATCCGGTCTTAAGATGGTTCAGAATATCGACCTTAACAAGAACAAGAATCTGTTCGTTGTTTCCATAATCCTGATCTCCGGTATCGGCGGACTTTCCATGTCCTTCGGCGAGATTTCTCTTACGACTACCGCTTGTGCTTTGATCCTTGGTATCATCACCAACCTCGTTGTAAAGAATGGTCCGGAAGAAGAAATTGCAGAAGATAAGTAAGCTTCGCATTGTTAGATAATAGATAAGTAAGAGCCTCGTAGCTTGGGGTAGTGTTTATAAAACAGTAATACTGAATTATGAGTACTGCCACTGATGAACCGGCAAAACAAAATGAAATACCGAGTACTAAGGAGTGATCCCGCAGTACTCGGTATTTTTTACTTGTCAGCGTGTCAGTACAACCTTTAAATGCACGTTAGCCGAAGCTGATAATCAGCCAATACCGGCAAGTTTCTGCGATAAAGGCAAGCATTGTAATCAGGTCTGATTTCCTTCCGTGGCATTGAGGAAGTGATGCATCAGCACCGCCACTTCCTGCGGTGTTTTGTTGATTGGCTCTGTAAGCCACTGTCTTAGAATATAATAAATACCACCGGCGTAATAAAAAGCGCTAAGCCTCATCGTGTCACTATCTACATTTGGAAAATATCCCTTACGCATCAGGTCCGGATACAGTTCATTAAACCTTTCATTTAAAAATATTACGAACTCATCATCGGTTCTATATCGAAAAAGTATTTTCAGCACATCAGAATGCTCGAAAAAATAACAACAAGTAGACTCCAACCATTTCTTTGTATCACCCTGGGGTACATTCTTCTCCGCAAGTGCGGCAACTTCCTGAAATATATCGCATTTCAAATCATTCAGTATATCGCGTGGCTGCGCATAGTGACGGTAGAAGGTCGCTCTGTTGATGCCGGACTCTGTACACAACTGTGTTACTGAAATATTATTCAGGTCCGTCTTACGCAACAAACGCAAAAGCCCCTCTTGCAAAAGTCTCTTTGTCAGTGCAATTCTCTGATCTTCCTTCATTGTGGCACACCTCTCAAAACTTTCTGGTTTTTTCATGCGACAGAACAATGCTAACCGTTTCACAACAGCCAAACTGTTAAAAAGTGACGTTTGCATATGCGACATTTGTATATTATAATACCGATTGTAGCATATACTGTCAAGCGTTTACTATGAGCGGGGGACGGTTCCGATGGAACTATTATCAACAATATTTGTGTGTTTTCTGGCCGGAGCCGGGGCTGGTATCGGAACCGGATTTGCCGGCATGAGCGCAGCCGCAGTGATTGGTCCTATGCTTGTCGCCTTTTTAGGGGTTCCGGCATATGAAGCGGTGGGCATAGGTTTGATCAGTGACGTACTGGCCAGTGCTGTCAGCGCTTATACCTACAAAAAGAGCGGGAATCTGGACATCAAAAATAGTTTACCCATGATGCTCAGCGTTCTGGGCGTAACGGTTATCGGCAGTTTTGTAGCAAGCTTCCTTCCCGAGAGAACGATGGGGAGTACAATGCAAATTGCCCTGATTTTCATCGGCCTTCGCTTTATTCTGAAACCGGTCACAACTACACGGGAGCAGATGAATGCGGCTTCGCCAAGGGAAAGACTGATTAAATCTATTGTGGGAGGTGTTTGTGTCGGTTTCATCTGTGGCTTTGTCGGAGCGGGTGGTGGAATGATGATGCTTTTTGTCCTTACCTCGTTTCTTGGATATCAGATGCATATTGCAGTTGGCACCAGTGTATTCATCATGGCATTCACTGCACTGACAGGTGGAATCAGTCATTTTGCAATTGGCGGTATGCCGGACATACTGGTCGTGGTTTTATGCGCCATATTTACGCTTCTTTGGGCAAGGATTGCCGCAATAATCGCCAACAGGTCGGATGCAAAGACCCTGAACCGTGCGGCAGGTGTGGTAATGATTCTCACAAGTGCAGCAATCCTGGTTGTGAACAGGTTCAAATAACGAATCAGCAGAAAGGAAAGGACATAATCGTCATGCAGCAAACCATAGATGACACTCAATTAAAAGCGCAATTCAGAGATTTTCTCGGAAGCAAAACTGATAATGAAGTCGGAGAAATACTGATGAGCTTTCGACAACTCCAATCTTATTATCAGTGTGCCATGCTGGAGATAGAAACAAAATTCCGAGTATTGAATGAAGAGTTTTCTCTCAGATATGACAGAAATCCCATCAACAATATTCATACACGTCTAAAAAGTGCACTCAGCATCAGAGACAAATTAATAAGAAACAATCTTCCCCTGACGATTGAATCAATTGAAAACAATCTGGATGACATAGCCGGTATCCGAATTGTATGCGCATTCTGTGAAGATGTCTACGATTTAGAGAAGGCATTGCTACAGCAGGACGATATCGAACTGATCAGGCGAAAGGATTATATTCAAAACCCAAAAGAGAATGGCTATCGAAGCCTTCATCTCATTGTCTCTGTCCCGATCTTTTTGTCCAATCAGAAACGAATGACTAAAGTCGAAGTACAGATCAGGACTGTTGCGATGGACTCGTGGGCCAGCCTGGAGCATCAATTGCGTTACAAAAAGGATATTGATAATTCTGCCAATATAGAAAATGAACTTTTGACCTGTGCGGAACTCAGTCGCGAACTTGATCTGCGAATGAACCATTTGCGTAAAATGATACTCTGATAGAAGGGGGATATATGCTGCAATCCACGAATGACAAAAAAAAGAAAAAGCTTAACCGCTTCTTGTACGTCTCTGTTGTGATAAGCTTTCTGGTACCGGTCGTATTTCTGATTGCTCGAATGATATTCGGTGATGTGCCATCAAATGAGGCCGGGTATCATTCTGATGCAGATTACATACTGATGATTATCCAATGTCTGCTTGGCCTGATTGTCATCAATCTCCCTACTTTTCTGGCGCGTAAACTGAGATTTGAACTACCCATGGCTCTTTATGGGATGTACATCATATTCTTATACTGCGCAATCTTTCTGGGAGAGGTGAGGAGCTTTTACTATGTAATCCCTTTCTGGGACTCTATTCTGCATGCATTTTCAAGCTTGATGCTGGGCTTCTTCGGATTCATGGCTATTACGGTTTTGTTGCGCGATGAGCATATCGTAATGAGCCTTTCACCGATCTTTACAGCAGTCTTTGCGTTTTGCTTTGCGTTATCCATTGGCACAATCTGGGAAATCTATGAGTATGTTTTCGATGGAATATTAGGATTGAATATGCAAAAATTTATGACCGTGGATGGCACACTGCTGATCGGTCATGCAGCACTTGCAGATACCATGAAAGATATCATTATCGATGCCATCGGTGCTTTAACCGCAACGGTTATTGGGAGCATCGCGAACAAATATGACAGACGCTGGATAAAACCCACATTAAAGCAGAGCGACATTACGTCGATATAAGTATCGGATTCCTCTGAAAGAGTTTGTGTCAATTCATAATCATTTGCTGTTTTACGACGCCCCGCTATTTGCGGGGCTCTTGATTTTTTCAGCGCAGAAGCATATAATGCAGTCGGGTTTTGATGGATGCTTAAAGCGGAATCGGCGCAAGGAATGCGCATACGAAGGAGGAAAAGCACATGGCAGCAACCGGTATTATATGCGGGCTTACGTGCCTTTGCATGATCGGAATGATTTTGTGGAAGCCCCAGGTTAAGGTTCGGGGGATTATTTTTGATACCTATCCGGGGATTGCGTTACTTGGTGCATTGCTTCTTCTATGCACGAAGCTTCTGCCGTGGAAGGAATATGTCGATGGGCTTACCGCCGACACCTCGGTGAATCCGCTTAAGATCCTCATTCTATTCTTCTCGATGACCTTCCTTTCGGTGTACCTTGACGAGGCCGGGTTCTTCCGTTACCTTGCAGGGGTGACGCTCGGCAGAGCAGGCGGCAGTCAGAAGAAGCTTCTGTGGTATCTGTATCTGACGGTTTCGGTGCTTACGGTGTTTACCTCGAATGACATCGTTGTGCTGACATTTACCCCTTTTATATGCTATTTTGCGAGGTCGGCGGAGATTGATCCGATTCCGTATCTCGTAACGGAATTCGTCGCAGCGAATACCTTCAGCATGGTTTTCATCATCGGAAATCCGACGAATATCTATCTGGCAACCAGTGCGGGGCTCGGGTTTATGCCTTATGCAAGGGTGATGATTCTTCCGACGCTTGCGGCAGGAACGGTTGTGTGGTTCGTCCTTCGCCTCCTTTTTGGCCGGTCCTTAAAGAAAGACATTTCTACAGCAGTAGAACATAGTGAATTAAAGAATAAGACAGCAGTTATTCTGGGTGGAGTACATCTTCTTACGTGTACAATTCTTCTCGTGATTTCGTCCTATGCAGGCTTTGAGATGTGGGGGATTGCACTTGGTGCGGCGCTTTGCCTGATTGTTACGACGCTGGTTGCTTCCCGTATCGGGAACTTCCGACCGAAGATGATTGGCAGGAGCATAGCACGACTTCCCTGGCCGTTAATTCCTTTCGTGCTTTCGATGTTTGCGCTGGTGCTTTCTCTGAACCGTTCCGGCATCTCTTCACACATCGCCGGTATTATGACGGAAGGCAATCCGATCTGGGTTTACGGTGTGGTTTCCACCATTTCTGCGAATCTGATCAACAACATTCCGATGAGCGTCCTGTTCTCCACTTTGATCCCCGGGGACGGGGTTATGGGTTCAAAAATGGGCGCGGTGTTTGCTTCCGTCATCGGCTCCAATCTGGGCGCCTACCTGACACCGATCGGCGCGCTTGCGGGCATCATGTGGATGTCAATCCTAAAGACAACCGGTGTCAGATACACATTTGCCCGCTTCACAAAGTACGGCTTCTGCGTCGTGATTCCTGCGCTTCTTGCAGCACTTTTGGTATTGTCGCTTGTTCTTTCGTAGAGCAACCCACAAGGAGAGGATTCCTTGACAGCGTTTCTATTCTGGGGTAAGATAGATTTAATCATCATTTTTCGGAGGCGTTATGGATAAAAGACTTCTGTCGATTGTTGTTCCCTGCTATAACGAGATGCAGGTAATCCCGGATTTCTATCGGGAGATCTGCCTTGCGGCGCAGACGCTTTCCGACCGTGTGGAGTGTGAGTTTCTGTTCATTGATGACGGCTCAACGGACATGACACTTTCGATTCTGAAGCAATATGCGGAGGAGGACGCACGCGTTCGGTATGTCTCCTTCTCGCGCAATTTCGGCAAGGAGGCAGGCATCTATGCAGGACTTGAGAACGCGGTCGGCGATTATGTCGTTGTCATGGATGCCGATCTGCAGCATCCGCCGATGTTTCTTTCCGAGATGCTGAATCCGATTATGCGCGGAGAGTACGACAGCGTAGCGATGCGCCGTGTGGATCGAAAGGGTGAGGGACGGCTCCGTTCCTTCTTCTCCCGCATGTTTTATAAACTGAACCGGAAGATTTCCGGTGTGGATATTCCCGAGGGCGCGACCGATTTTCGTATGATGACACGGCAAATGGTCGATTCCGTCCTTGCGCTTCCCGAGGTGAACCGCTTCACAAAGGGAATCTTTGCCTGGGTCGGCTATCGCACCCTGTGGCTTCCGTATCACAATGTGGAACGGCCGGCAGGCCAGTCCAAATGGTCGTTCGGAAGCCTCGTCAGATATTCTCTGAACGGCATCGTCGCCTTCTCCACCGTGCCGCTTGCACTCGCTTCGATTCTGGGAGCGATATGCTGCTTCGCCGCACTTTTCATGGTGGCGTGGGTCATCATCAAGACACTGATCTGGGGCGACCCGGTAGCCGGATTCCCGACCTTGATCACCGTTATTCTCTTCCTCGGCGGCATCCAGCTTCTGATGATCGGAATCCTTGGGCAGTATCTGTCGAAGGCATATATGGAGCTGAAGCATAGACCGATGTATCTTACCAAAGAGAAGAAGGTCGGTACCCGCAAGGATTGAGCGCGGCGAACGAATTGACGACAGAACCGAAATATCAGTGACCGAGGAGCAGCTATGATACATGTAATCGTTAATGCAAATGCAAGAGCCGGACGCAAGCAGAAGGCTTCCGAAATCGTTGAGCAGGCACTTAAGGATGCAGGAATTGCATATACGCTTTATCTTGCAGCCGAAGAGGGCGATACGAGAAGACTTTGTAACGAGTTAAGTTCCGTGCCCGGAGAGAAGACAATCTGGGTTGTTGGCGGCGACGGAACGGCCAACGAAGCAATTAACGGACTTTGTGTCAATGAGGAGCTTTCCTTTGTGTATCTTCCGGCAGGCTCCGGTAACGATCTGGCGCGCGGGCTGAAGCTTCCGCAGAAGCTAAGGGAAGCGATCGACAAGGTGCTTAGCTCTACCGCGAAGAAGGAATACGATTATGGTGAGATGGAGCTTATCTGCGGCGAAGAGACCGTAACGACCAGGTTCGCGGGCAGCAGCGGAATCGGTTATGACGCGAAGGTGTGTGAGGAGGTCAACACCTCGAAGCTTAAAAAGCGTCTGAATAAGTTTCATCTTGGGAAGCTTGCGTACTATATGGTTGCCATCCGGCAGGTATTCGTCAATCCGCGGTTTCAGGTGACCCTGATTCCCGACGGCGGCGTATCCCGCTCCTACAGCGACTGTATCTTTTTATGCATGATGAATCACCGCTATGAGGGCGGCGGTCTTAAGATGGCGCCCGATGCGGACCCTTGCGACGGACAGATTACGGTCACATTTGCCCATAATATGCGCCCGTTAAAGGTGTTGCTTATCATGCCGCTTATCCTGACCGGCGCTTATACAAAGCTTAAAAATGTCGAGACCATCCGTTGCAGGGAGCTCGAGGTGATTACGAACTGCCCGCAGTATGTTCATAACGACGGCGAGGTGCTCGGCGAGTATCGTCATCTGAAGGTACGCTGCGGCGAGGGTAAGCTTCGTATGCCTGAGGTGTGATTTCAGCGGTATACGGATTCTTTTTAGAAAATGCTTGACGAATCGTTTACATATATGCTATGGTTTATACACTGATTGGAGGGCGCATCCTCCAATCGGCTTCTGAATTTTTATAATTCTTTTATTCTGACCGGTTCCGGTCAACTTTTTTCACAAACTTTTTTTGCACCTTGACAATTGAATATTTTGGTCTGTTATTCTGACTATTTTTTGATTTGAAAGGATTTTTCAACATGTTTTTTAAGTATAAAAAAGCGGAGGCAGCCGTGCTTTTGCTATGCCTTTTTCTGTCACTGACGCCATACGGAAGAGTTTATGCAAAAAGCGTAGAGGGGACAGCACTGACCATAACCACACCGGTGTATTTTCTTGTGAAAGAGGAGGCTGCGGGCAGGTGGCTCGGTACGAAGAACTATATCCATTACATAAACTTTGACGGGGTGCGGTTCCCGGCTTATTGCGTGGAATCAAGCAAGATGAGTCCGGTGGACGGAACCGAATATTTCGGCATCGGCGCAGAGTCGATGAAATATACGGATGTAACGATGTCCGGTCTGCGGGAGATTCTGAGAAACGGCTATCCTTACACGACAGCGATATGCGGCTACGATTTCGGAACCGATACGGTGAAGGCGCAGGCGGCAACACAGGCTGCCGTTCGTATGTGGCTTTCTTATCGCAAGGAGCAGGAAAATGCAGCTTATAACGTGTTTGGCTTCTGGAATCCATCTCCGAAGAAGGGTCAACCGATGGTCAAGGCCGGTACGGCGGAAGGCGCAGCAGAGGTATACGCTGCTTCCATCGCGCTTTTTTCACTTGCAAAAAGCGGAAAGAGTACGACGATTGCGGCAGCGTACGATGTGTCTACGGTAAGCCTGCCGAGCTTTGAAGCGGGAAGCGAGTTCGTTATGGAGCTTAAGGTAAAGCTTGTCGGCTGTGAGTATGCGACGCTTTCCGTGGACTGCCCCGGTGCGGAGATTGTTTCCGTTTCCGAAGGCACGAAGGAAGCAATCGCAAACGGTGCAAGTGTCCGGGTACGCTTTCCTTCCTCTGCAGCAGGAAGAACAGTGGTTGTTCTCGCTTCGGCATACAGCACAAAGGCGAACTCCTCGCTTCGATTCTATGCGGAGGATACCGGTCACAGACAGCGCCTGTTCGTCGGTCGTACCGATCTGTACGGGGTTCAGGTAACAGCAGGCAGTCTTACGCTTCCTACGCCGACACCGACGCCCGAGACAGGGCCGGTTCAGGTTTCCAAGAAGGGCTACTCAACCTCTTCGGATGCAAATGAGGAGAAGGAGGACGGAACGGAGCTGAAGGGCGCCCGTCTGCAGATTCTTGACAGCAAGCGAAATGTTGTTTTTGAGTGGGTGACGGACGGAAAGGCCAAGGAGCTGGATGCTGTTCTTACTGCGGGGGAGACCTATATTCTTCATGAGGTGGAAGCGCCGGCAGGCTACCTGCTTGCGGCGGACCAGACATTTACCGTACACGAGGACGGAAGTCTTTCGCGCGTCGTGATGGAGGATAAGCCGACGAGGGTGGAAATCAGTAAGAAGTCCGCGCTTGACGGATCGCTTTTAAAGGGCGCAAAGCTGCAGATTTTCGACGGAAACACTCTGGTCTACGAGTGGGTGACGGACGGAAAGCCGCGTTCGCTTGTCGGAAAGCTGACGGCGGGCAAGACCTATCGATTGCATGAGGCGGAGGCGCCGAAGGGGTATCTTCTTGCGGAGGACGTCTCATTTACCGTAAGTAAGACCGATGTGGTCGACAAGGTGGAGATGGTGGACCGTTATACACGTGTTTTGATATCTAAAATCAGTCTTGTGGACGGGGAGGAGCTTAGTGGCGCGACGCTTCGCTTAGAGGATTCTACTGGGGCGGAGATTGCGACCTGGGTGACGGATGGCAGCGAAACGGAGCTTGCGACCGAGCTGATACCGGGGGAGACCTACACACTTCGTGAGACCGAGGCGCCGGAGGGATACCTGAAGGCCGAACCGGTAAGCTTTGTGTACGGTGTGGGAGAACCGAAGGTTACGATGATGGATGCACCGACAATTGTCTATACCTCAAAGAAGGACAGGCAATCCGGTCTTCCGCTTGCCGGAGCGCATCTGCAGATTCTGGATGAGCAGGGCAGGCTTGTCGAGCAATGGGTAAGCAACGAAAACAGCCATATGACGATGGCGAAGCTTGCTGCCGGACGCCGTTATATTCTGCATGAACAGAAGGCACCTGAGGGGTATCGAAAGAGTGAGGATGTTACCTTCTACGCACCGGAGGATGAAGAACCAAAGGAGATTGTCTTTTACAATGCGAAGCTTGAGCTGCCGTCGCCGAAGACGGGAGACCGGATTTCCTGGTATATTCTATATGGGGTGGTTACGCTTCTTCTAGCGTTGGGAAGCCGGAAGATGAAGAGACGGAATAACGGAGATAACGGCAGTGCGGTATGACGAGGATACCGCTGTCGCCACGTTAGTTTCGAAGGGAGAAGGAATATGAAGAACAGGTTTTACCTCGCGGATCGAATCACCGAATTCAGAATGGCAAAGGGGGTTACCGAGCGGGAGATGAGCAGACAGCTCGGACACAGTCTCGGATACATCAACCGTATCACCTCCGGGAAGGGGTTCCCGGGCTGGCACGGAATCGTAGAGATTATGCAGTATTTTGATGTAAGCCCCGGTGTCTTCTTCTGGGATGAAGAAGGCATGTCAAAGGAGTCGGAGCTGATTCTAAGGACGCGGGAGCTTCCCGAGAAGGAGCGCGATGTTCTGTTTCGAATCATCAACTCGCTTCTGTCCGACAAGGATGCAAAGGAAGCAAAGCACTGACGGGATACGAAGGGGATCAAAGGGGATCTGCGAAGGCAGGTCCCTTTTTGTGTTACGGCATCTGCCGCAAATGAATCGAAGTAGCTCCGCACAAAAAAGGAGAAGAATCCGATCGAATTCTTCTCCTTCTTCCATTGCATTACGATGTATTTATTTGCTCATTATTTCTGAAATCGCATCAAGAATCTTATCATGGCATCCACCGCAACCGGTAGAGCACTGTGTAAGCTTCTGAACATCCTCGAAGGCTGCTTCGACATCTCTGAAGTGAGCTTTCTGCTGTAAAGCATCCTGCACATCGAAATAGGTAACCTTTTTGCAGTTACAGATTGTGTAGTTGTAGTTATCCATATGATTTCTCCCCCTTGAAACTACTATTCGAAATATCTCTTGAGAAGACCGGCAAATGCCTTACCGTGTCTAGCCTCATCTCTAGCCATCTCATGAACGGTGTCATGGATTGCATCGAGGCCAAGCTCCTTGGCGCGCTTTGCAAGGTCAGTCTTTCCGGCGGTAGCACCGTTCTCAGCCTCAACACGAAGCTGAAGGTTCTTCTTGGTGGAATCGGTTACGACCTCGCCGAGAAGCTCTGCAAACTTTGCAGCGTGCTCGGCCTCTTCGTAAGCTGCCTTCTCCCAGTAAAGACCAATCTCGGGATAACCCTCTCTGTGTGCTACTCTTGCCATTGCAAGATACATGCCGACCTCGCGGCACTCACCCTCGTAGTTTGCGCGAAGATCGTTGATGATATCCTCGCGAACGCCGCTTGCTATGCCAACGATGTGCTCGGATGCCCACTGCATATCGCCGGACTGCTTTGTGAACTTACTTCCGGGAACATTACAAACAGGACACTTCTCCGGTGCCGCATCTCCTTCATGAACATATCCGCAAACGGGACATACATACTTAGCCATAAGAATCCTCCTTTTTATCATTTACCTTCCGCTTTAAGTCCGCGCAATGTTCACATAACCCGAAGCACATCAATGAATAGCTTTCGAGCCTGCCGCGATAATCTGCGGCAATATCGCTTAATAAGTCCGGCTTCACTGCGCCGGGGAGGTCAATCAGGGAATGACACTCCCTGCAGAACAGATGCGGATGAGACGCAGTCGTTGCATCAAAATGCTCACTGCCGTCACCGCATTGCAGACGCAGAATGGAACCGTTCTCGGAAAGCAGATTCAGGTTTCGGTACACCGTACCGAGGCTGACCTGCGGATAGCTTTTGCGCACTTCGTTGTAGACAAGCTCTGCCGTGGGATGCGATGTGGTGCTTTTCAGATAGCGAAGAATCGCTTCGCGCTGCCGGCTGAATTTCGTTGTTGCCATGAGAACCTCCGAACATAATAGGAAGTATTACTATTATTGCACATCCGAATGAAAAAGTCAAATGCTTCCCCGTACGCTTTTAGGAGGCTATACCGGTGGTTGCATTTGGATTTTTATGTTGAAAAAGTCACATTTTCCCTTTATAATCTTATACATATTACGGTTTATGGTGACATAGGAAGGTTGAAATAGATGAAGCGTATTCTTTTGATTATTATGCTTGTTTCGGTGCTGTTGCTTACGGGTTGCGGAAAGGACAAGATGACGGTAGAGGGCGAGAACAAGAAGGGTCTTGGCTACTACAATTCCGGTGACTACGCGCTTGCCTGCGAGTACTTTGAGCGTGCGCTCAAGATTGAATCCGGCAACAAGGAGGTCCGGAACAACTACGGAATGGCACTGATTCAGTGCAAGGAATACGATGCTGCCTTAGAGCAGTTTGCGGCAGTACTTAACCCGGATGCGTCCTCGCAGAAGGCGCAGCGTATGAACAAGTTCGCTTATCGCGGACAGGGCATTGCTTACATGCAGCGACTGGAGTTTGACAAGGCACTCGAAAGCTTTGTCAATGCGCTTGCCATCAGTACGGAGTCCGGCTGGAACATTGATATTATGTATTATAAGGCCAATGCACAGGAGTGCCTTGGTCAGTTGGATACTGCGATTGAGACCTACGGTATGGTGCTGGAGATGGACAAGAATAATCGTCTTGCCCTGCTTGCAAGAGCACGTCTCTACCGCGAAAAGGGTGACCCGGAGCGTGCGGTTGCGGATTACGAAAAGGTGCTTTCCAAGGAAGAGGGCAGCTATGCAGCCTATATCGGCCTTTACACCTGCTACCGTGATATGAAGAATGAAGAGAAGGCAAGTAAGGTTCTTGCCGATGCGAGCAAACTGAAGATTTCCGACAACGAAGACAAGTACCTTCTCGGGCAGATTCATTTCTACCAGAAGAACTACAGCTCCGCTAAGATTGAGATGCAGAACGCCGTGGAGAACGGCTTCACGGAGGCGAATTATTTCCTTGGTGAGATTGCTGTACAGGAGAAGGAATACGAGAAGGCAGTTGAATATTACGAAAAATACCGAAGCAGTGTAGTCTCAACCTCCCCGACGGTGTGTAATCAGGAGGCGGTATGTTACCTTGCCCTGTTCGATTTTGACAAGGCTGAGGAGATGATCAATATGGGGCTTTCCTTCGGTGCTTCGTCGGCCAGACAGCAGCTTATGCGAAACCAGATCGCTCTTTATGAGGGACGTTATGATTTTGCATCGGCGTATGCCGCTTTTCAGACCTATATCGTTGAGTATCCGAACGATTCCGAAGCAATCGAGGAGTATCGATTTGTGAAGAAGCGTCTCGGAATGGAGTAAGCTTTTGAAAGAGGAACATATGATTGAGAACAGAGAAATACAGGAAAAGGTTGTCCTTGTTGCTGTAGCCGGCAGCAGTCCCGACAACGAGCTTTCGGCGGTAAAGGAATCGCTTCTGGAGCTTCGTGAGCTGGTGAAGACAGCCGGTGCCGAAACGGTCGGCGAGGTCATTCAGAACCGTGAAGCGATTCATAACGGAACCTATATCGGCAAAGGCAAGATTGATGAGGTTGCCGCCTTGGTTGCCGAAACCGGTGCACACGGTATCATCACGGATGACGAGCTGAGTCCTGCGCAGATGAAGAATCTGGAAGATGCACTCGGCTGTAAGGTGATGGACCGTACGATGCTGATACTTGATATTTTCGCAAAGCATGCATCGACCCGTGAGGGAACGATTCAGGTCGAGCTGGCGCAGCTTCGTTACCGCTCCACAAGATTGATCGGTGCCGGCTCGGAGATGTCCCGTCTCGGCGGCGGAATCGGAACGAGAGGTCCCGGTGAGAAGAAGCTTGAGGTTGACCGTCGATTGATCAAGGATCGAATTGCCCAGCTCAGACGAGAGCTGCAGGAGGTGCAGAAGAACCGTGAGACACAGCGCGCACAAAGAGAGCGCTCCGCGGTTCCGGTGATTGCGATTGTCGGCTATACCAATGCCGGAAAGTCGACGCTTCTTAACCGACTTACCGGAGCGGGCGTCCTTTCTATGGATATGCTTTTTGCAACGCTTGACCCGACGACTCGCTCGTATAAAACCGAGGATGGTCAGGAGCTTCTTTTTACAGATACCGTTGGGTTCATCCGCAAGCTGCCGCACCATCTGGTAGACGCGTTCCGCTCTACGCTTGAGGAAGCCAAATACGCGGATCTCGTGCTTCATGTAGTGGATGCCTCCGGGGATTGTCCGGATGTGCAGATGCAGGTGGTATACGAGACACTTGAGAAGCTCGGAATTCAGGATAAGCCGATTGTTACGGCAATGAATAAGCAGGATTTAAGTGTGCAGCATGTCGTGAAGGATCTTCGCGCGGACCGCGTCGTGAAGATTTCCGCGAAGTCCGGAGACGGCGTACCGGAGCTTGTTGATACCATCTGCGCTGTTTTAAGAGAGCAGAAGACTTATCTTGAGAAGGTGATTCCGTATACCGAGGCCGGCAAGATTGCCGAAATCAGAAAATACGGCGAGCTGATCAGTGAGGAGTATGAGGCGGAAGGAATACTTGTGAAGGCGTATCTTCCGAAGAATTACCCGGGCAATCTGTAATCGGACTGCCCTGACCAGGAATATTTTATAAAAGAATCATGGAGGAACGGCTGTCAATCAATGACGATTGGCGGCCGTTTTTGCTATGGAAGGATGCCAGATGGAAAATGCGTCGCATTGTCCGCTAAAAAACACAATATGTAGTATATTTTTATAGGGTCAACAGCCCATTTTGTTGACAAGCAAATACAGCTGTGCTATCATTAAAATGATAGCTCCCTCCTATGGGAGTACTATGCTTTTTCGCGAAAGGAGTAAGGGCATGATTCAGGTAGCAAAGCGTGACGGGGAGTTGAGGGAGTTTGATCTTCAGAAGATCTGCAGCGCGATTGAGAAGGCATTTGTCGCAACGAAGAAGGCGTATACAGAGGATATTATCAACCTTCTTGCCCTGCGTGTGACCTCAGAGTTTCAGGATAAGATCAAAGAGGGTGTGATCGAAGTAGAGGACATTCAGGACTGTGTAGAGCATGTGCTCGAGGCGGCCGGATATACAGAGGTTGCCAAGGCTTATATTCTGTATCGAAAGAACCGTGAGAAGATGCGCAATATGAAATCCACGATTCTTGATTATAAAGAGACTGTCAACAGCTATGTTCACGAGGAGGACTGGCGCGTTAAGGAGAATGCTACCGTCACCTATTCCGTCGGCGGACTGATTCTTCATAACTCGGGTGCCATCACAGCCAACTACTGGCTCAGCGAGATTTATGATCCGGACATTGCTAATGCGCACAAGGAGGGAGATATTCATATTCATGATCTCTCGATGCTGACGGGCTATTGCGCCGGCTGGTCTCTTAAGCAGCTGATTAAGGAGGGTCTTGGCGGCATCCGCGGGAAGATGACCTCTGCCCCGGCGAGGCATCTTTCGACACTTGTGAATCAGATGGTGAACTTCCTCGGAATTATGCAGAATGAGTGGGCGGGAGCGCAGGCATTTTCCTCCTTCGATACTTATCTTGCCCCCTTTGTAAGAGCCGATAACCTTACATACAAGGAGGTAAAGCAGTGCATCCAGAGCTTTGTTTACGGCGTCAATACACCGAGCCGCTGGGGCACACAGGCGCCCTTCTCGAATATTACCATTGACTGGACCGTACCGGCCGACATGGCGGAGCTTCCGTGTCTTGTGGGCGGCGAGGAGATGGCTTACTGCTACAAGGATTGTAAGAAGGAGATGGATATGGTCAATAAAGCCTTCATCGAGGTGATGCTCGAGGGAGATGCGAACGGCCGTGGATTCCAGTATCCGATTCCGACCTACTCCATTACGAAGGATTTCGATTGGTCCGATAACGAGAACAATCGCCTTCTGTTTGAGATGACCGCCAAATACGGTACGCCCTATTTCAGCAACTATATCAACAGCGATATGGAGCCGGGCGATGTACGTTCGATGTGCTGTCGTCTGCGCCTTGATTTGCGTGAGCTTCGCAAAAAGACAGGCGGCTTCTTCGGCTCCGGCGAGAGCACCGGAAGCATCGGTGTTGTAACGATCAATATGCCGCGCCTTGCATATCTTGCGAGCAGCGAAGAGGATTTCCTCAAGCGGCTTGACCGGATGATGGACATCGCCGCACGTTCTCTGAAGACGAAGAGAACCGTTATCACCAAGCTTCTGAACGAGGGGCTGTATCCTTATACGAAGCAGTATCTTGGCTCCTTTGACAATCATTTTTCCACCATCGGACTCCTCGGTATGAATGAGGCAGGCCTTAACGCAAAATGGATTGGTGTGGACATGACCCGGAAGGAGTGCCAGGATTTCTCCGTGCGTACGCTGAATCATATGCGGGAGCGTCTGGCGGATTATCAGGAGATGTACGGTGATTTATATAACCTTGAGGCTACGCCTGCGGAATCTACCAGCTTCCGTCTTGCAAAGCATGACAAGAAGCACTATCCGGACATTATCACTGCCGGAAGACCGGGCGAGACGCCCTATTATACCAACAGCTCTCATCTGCCGGTAGGGTATACGGCGGACGTGTTTGAGGCTCTGGACATCCAGGATCGCCTGCAGACGCTTTATACCTCCGGAACGGTATTCCACTGCTTCCTTGGGGAGAAGCTTCCGAGCTGGCAGTCCGCCGCAAAGCTTGTTCGTACCATTGCAGAGAATTATCAGCTGCCTTACTATACACTGTCTCCGACCTACTCTATCTGTCCTGTTCACGGCTATATCACCGGAGAAGTGGAAGCCTGTCCCGAATGCGGAGCGGCTACGGAGGTGTACAGCCGTATTACCGGTTACTACCGGGCAGTACAGAACTGGAATCCCGGAAAGCAGCAGGAGTTCTCGGAGCGACTTACCTATCGGATCGAGGATGAGAAGCTGCAGCATGGTCTTGAGGAGAGTGCTCCCGAAGCGGCTAAAGTCGATATTCCGGAGGCAGCGTCAGAGCCTGTCAAGGAAGAGCTTCTTCTGTTCACCACGAAGACCTGTCCGAATTGTAAGCTCGCGAAGGAATTTCTCTCCGGCATGGACTACCGTGTAGTGGACGCGGAGGAGAATGCGAAGCTTACCGTAAAGTATGGAGTGATGCAGGCACCGACCCTTGTTGTTCTCAGGGGTGACAGTGTAGAAAAATACACGAATGCTTCCAACATTCGTCGATTTGTTTCCGAGAAGAAGCAAGCACAGGATTAAATATTGGCGACGGGCTGTTATCGAAACGGCCCGCTTCGCGTGAAAAGGGGTTAATATGAGTTACGCAGATGATGTATTTATTCGGATGTGTCGAGATGTTTTAGACAACGGAACGAGCACAGAGGGCGAGGCTGTTCGTCCGCATTGGGAGGACGGAACCAGTGCCTATACGATTAAGAGATTCGGTGTGGTAAACCGCTATGATCTTTCTAAGGAGTTCCCGGCGCAGACACTTCGTAAGACGCCGATTAAGTCAGCGACTGATGAGCTTCTGTGGATCTGGCAGAAGAAGAGCAACAATGTGAAGGATTTCGGCCAGCATATATGGGATTCCTGGGCGGATGAAACCGGTTCTATCGGCAAAGCCTACGGTTACCAGATGGGTGTGAAGCATCAGTACAAGGAGGGAATGTTCGATCAGGTGGATCGTGTCATTTACGACCTTCAGCATACACCCTACAGCCGCCGGATTCTGACTAATATTTATGTGCATCAGGATCTGCATGAGATGAACCTCTACCCTTGTGCCTATAGTATGACCTTTAATGTGACCAAGCCGAAGGACAGCGAGAAGCTTGTCCTGAATACGATTCTGAATCAGCGCTCGCAGGATATTCTTGCGGCAAATGCCTGGAACGTATGTCAATATGCGGTACTTACGCATATGATCGCTCAGGTTTGCGATATGAATGTCGGAGAGTTTGTGCATGTCATCGCAGATGCGCATATTTATGATCGCCACGTGCCTGTAATTGAAGAGCTGATTAAGCGTCCCACCTTTGCGGCACCGAAGTTCTGGCTGAATCCTGAGATTAAGAACTTCTATGATTTTACCAAGGATGATGTAGCGTTAACAGACTATCAGTACGGTGAACCGGTAGGAAAGATTCCGGTGGCGATCTGAGAAGTAATTAAATCATTAAGATAACATGATAGGTAATAATAGATTTCGGAGGGAAATAATAAATGAAAAAATGTGTTATCACAATAATCTTGTGTGTGTGTGTGTTGGGAAGTTCTCTTTCAATGGGATATGCGTATAGCTATGCAGTGACCGTGAGGCAGACTTCGCAGAGTTTGGGTTTTGATTTTACGGACCGAAATATAAAAGATGATTCATTTAATGTTAAAATTGAGTTCAAAAAATCTTTTGAAGGGGAGTTTGAGCTGTCGTCATATGTCTGGGTTGGTTTTGAGGATGGAGCCTTTAACAACTATGATACTATTCAAATAAAAAGTGATAACGGCATGGCAACCGGTGTAACTGCAGAGTGTTGGGTGACCAATAGCTCCGGTGGATTTAGTGGGTATAGCACTACTGTTAGAAATGGACAGACGTCAACCAAGGTTAAGGTACAACATCCATCTGGATCTTCTGTGACATATGGATGTTTCATAACTTATTGATTTCTTTTGCTATGCATGCTTTTTGGAGGAGACTATCATGAGAAAAAAGGTTGGGCTGTATCTGGGAATCACTGCTTTTCTGGTTGCAGGTCTGTATGTGTTGTTTTGCGTTTCTTATAAGGCAAAGGTATACGGCGCCTTTTTGAAAAAGGCTGAATGCTTTGAAGAACAAAAGCAGAGTGGATATCCGGAATATAAGGATTTTACTGCAAGTGTATGGGTTACGGATAGTTGGTTTGGGACGAGAGGAAACATCTCACTTACGCAGACCAGGTATCTTGCCGAGGATGTAGAAGGAAATGATTATGTAGTAAACAACACGATAGACATTATTGCATTCCCGAAAGTTTTTGGGGGATATAAAATAAGAGTACTCGTGTCTCCGGGAAATGGAGAAAAGGGAGTTGGATTCTATATAGATGAAGGACTTCAGCTTTTAGAGGACGATCCTGATATTGGCAAAATATATGAAAAACATTTTGATGAAATTCAAAAAAGAGTGGATCTGTTGATTGAGGTGTTTGGTCTATAAAATGGGAACTTTTATGAGATATGCGAAAGTACTTTTGCCTGTTCTGATAGTTGTCTTTGGGATTCTGTTCTCTTGTGAAGCCTATCAGTTACAATTAACCGGTCTGTGTGAAAAAGATTATTTTTCATTCACCGGTATTCGTGCAGACGATCGGGAGGGATTTCAAGAGCGTTTTGAGAGAATTCAAAGCCTGTTGGATAATGAAGACCTGGAGTACTATGTTGTAAAGGTGCATTCGGACGAGGACTCGAAACTTGTATACACAGTTTATTCTGATGAAAGAGTACAGAATAAACTAACGAAAGCCGGTTACAGACAAGGAAAATATAATAGTTTCTTTTCGGGTAAAAAGATATTTCAATACGGTAACTGGGAAGATTATGTTAATAGAACTGAGTTGGAATCCGGAACGGATATCATATATGTATTAAACTATGATGAACGGAAAGTATCATCGAGTTTTTTGAAAGAAAAGGCTGAGTGTGGTGAGAGCAGGAGAACTTTTGGGACAATCGTATATGGTATGTGGGGGATTATATTTCTTGTATTGCTATTATTGACAGGATTGGAATGCAGTACAAGACGAAAAGAATGGTGTGTTAAGATTGTTTACGGATATCCTGAAAAGACGCTGTTGTGGGGGATTCTTTTCAAAAACAGTTTGTTTTATATTCTATTGTTTCTTCTTTGTCTCGTTATATTCCATCCCGAGGGTGCCCGGCAAGCATGTGGAGTTATTTTTTTAATTGAGTTTGGAATATTTCTGATTTTAAATCTGTTAACTTATACATTTTCTTTTCTTTGTATCGATTACAAAAAGGGTTTTGTCAGAAATGTTTCGTCTGCCTCATTAATAAAGACAAGTTATCTGTTACGGACACTTGTGTTTTGTGCGATGGTGATTCTTTTGGTATATTTTGGGGGACAGTTTAAAGAACTGAAATCTATGCTCAATCAAAGGTCCTTTTATACTCAGTTTAAAGGCTATTTTCATCTGACGATGTATTCCACGGGGGGAGATGGTAATGAGCTGGGATTGCCAAAAGATATTCTGACGAGCAACATTCTCTACAAAGAAAAGCTGAGGGATTGGGAGATTATCATGTTGTCCGGCGAAGGATACCTGGGGGTCGATTTTGTTTTGGCTAATGTTTATGCAAAGGATTTTGTTCTAAGGGCCATTCCTTCTATTGCAGAGGAAGAAATAGCCGGGGAAGGAATCTATTTTCTTGTTCCGGAAAAGGAATCCGATTGGCAGCGAAAAAGTAATATTCTCTTTGATTATGTTGTAAAAAGGTTGGGGTATTCGGAAAATGACTGTAAGGTTCTTTTCTACCGTGATTGTAGAAATCTATATGTATTTACGGGAATGTGTGATAATTCGCACAGTGATATCAGCGGTATTTCTTCTCCTATAATTGTATTGAATACCTTCTTGGACATTTCGGAGCAGCAGGTGTATGAATCACAGATTGGAAGGAATTTTCTTCTTTTTGCAATAAAAGCAGATTTTGAGCAAATAAATAGCACAGCGGAAATAGATGCAACCAATAAGATTCAACTAGTGAATATTTATGAAGCATTCTGTTCAAGGATGCTGACTACTATAAAGAGAATGATTGTGTTTGGAGTTATGTTGCTTTTGTGTTTTACGCTTACAGTTATTTTTTTGGATACAATTATTCAACTGGAATTTTCCATGAAAGCGATGGCTTTTTGTATTTCGAAAATTAACGGAATGCCTTTTCTGGTGAGATATCGTTCGATATTTTACGGATCTTTGGCTGTTTATGGAATCAGTATAGGAGTAGGTGGAGTGATGTCTTTGGTTATTACAAGACAGTTTTCGTTCTACTTTGTATGGGGAGTTTTATTAATGGCCTTAACAGAAAGTCTGATTATTACGAGGCACATTTTGCGATGGGAACGACGGGAAGTTCAGAGGGTTTTGAAGGGCGGTGCACTGTAGTGATTGAATTGATTGATGTACAAAAAGCATATGGCACGCACAAATTATATGACAGTATTAATCTTACGATTGACGATGGTGAGTTTGTAATTCTATCCGGCCCCAGTGGTTGCGGTAAAACTACACTGCTAAACATGATTGGAGGAATTGAGCCCATTGATTCCGGGCGATTACTTGTAAACGGACGTGATATCGCAGTCCATTCTGAGTTAATGAAGTTCTACCAAAATGAGGTTGGTTTTTTATTCCAAAATTTTGCGCTGGTTGAATTATTGACCGTTAAGCAAAATCTGGATTTGGTATACAAAAAATCAAGAGAACAAAGAAGTTTTAGTGATGCGTTAAAGATGGTTGGACTTGAGGATAAAATAAATGAACCGATATATCGCTTATCGGGGGGAGAACAACAAAGAGTAGCCCTGGCTAGACTGCTGATTAAACGCTGTAACATTATTCTTGCGGATGAACCGACAGGATCCCTGGATCGTCAGAACGCGGATCGTGTTATGGACATTTTATGCGATATTCACAGAATGGGTAAGACCATCATTATGGTTACCCATGATGATTGTTATCGAGGGATGGCATCAAGGGTGATAGATATACCGAAGATCTTTCAAGGATGGGAGGACTAACTGTGAGCAGAAGAATGAACATTGTCCTTATACTTGCCGTTGTAATGAGGCAATCGGGCTTGTAAGTCATTTTGCATTTTCTCTGAAAATGGATGACGGATTTGGAGTGGAAATTCGTACGGAGGATACGAATAAGCCGTATTTACGTTCAGAGGATGATTTCTTTTTTTGATGATATCTAGTATAACATTTTTTAAATAAGTGGATTACATTTCTTCGCTGTGATATAATAATTCCAGAAAGAACAGTAGCGGTTCATTTATTGGAGAATCGATTTCAGATATTGATTACACTCCCTATGGATGGGTTGTTTTTTATAATACTAGCGGAAGTATGACGCAATATGTCAAATACGATATTCCTTCCTGGGCGTTAGTTTCCCCCTACGCGGTAAATACAAATCGTGTGCTTTGTAGGGGAGCTATATATGATAATGCGTTGAATAGAAATGTAACAGCTACAGTTCGTGCAGAGGCTACAAGATAAGTGATATGACGAATAGATTTTTTAAATATGCACCGCTGGTGCTTGTGTGCATACTCATTTTAGGGACGATAGGACTCGGCATTTACTATGCATTTGCAATGAAGGCAGATGAACCTTTTGGGTTGAGCGTTCGGACCGAAGATATGAAAAGACCGGAGCTACGAGCCGAGGATGGATTCCTTTTTGATGACATCTGGGGAAACGGAAACGGCTCGAGCGAGGGGAGCACCTCGCTTATTATGCGTAACTGTAAAGTGCGGGTTTCCGGAACGGTCAGCTGCGGAACCTTTCGACTTCGGATTTATGATGAGGCGGGCACGCTTAAGTGTGATTATACGCTTCCTTTCGGGACATATTATGACCAATGCTTTGAGGTGGGGGATTTGGGGCATGCCTATAAGTTAACCTGCGGTGTTGCGGAAGATGTTCCCTTTGCAGGTGATTTATCTATTTCTTTGATTACTTACAGTCGTGGCTACGAGCGATTCTTGGATCAATTTGCGAGGTAAATATACATGGTGCGGCTCTTCAGGCATAAGCGATCGGACTGCTTTTTAGTTGTTACCGGGTTTATTGCGTTTGTGTGTTTAGGGATTGCGATTTATCACAAAGCAAGTGCCAGAATGTATCTGGAAGACTGTGAAAAGGCACATTATGACAATGAGATTGCACTCTCTTTATTCTCTGAAAATGACCCCATCTGTTTGGATAAACTGCTAAAAGATGTTCCCGGAAACATCTTCCTTTTTGATTGGCCGGTACTGGTCAGGGAATCCAAAGGGGTTAGGTCATCAATTATCATTCTGGCGCAACCGGAGCCCTTGAAGTTTTTTGTAAGTGAAGGTGCTCGGCGAGAACTCAGTTCAAGAGGTGAACCGAAAGCAATTCTGGGATACAGAACTTATAAGGATTTGCAGTTGTCTTCCGGTAGTATTACTCTTGATTCGATGCCCTGCCAGATAGTCGGGAAAATGGGGTCGAAGTATTCGGACTTAGATAATTATACAATTCTTCTTTCTATCGAATGCCTTTCTGAATCTACACGCGAGCGAATCAATCAGTCCAAGGAGGTTAACCTATTCGTTGGCAGCGATCTGGTCGGCGCAGAACGCATTCGCGATGCAATTAAGAACAATATAGAAATGAATCATCTTCCTTATGAAGTATTCTCTACCAAAAGGACGGAGTATGGAATGGATTCGGAAACGGAGAAGCGAATGGCAACGGTTTATATGCTGCTATTTGTTTATTCTTTTATTTGTTGTATCACATCTCTTGCTTTCTGGGTGTACGAAAGAAAAAGGGAGATACTTATCTGTTATATTGTCCGTGGTAAACGGAGTTCTCTTTTTGCTCGCTATAGTATTCAGATGGTACGGTTGCTGGTGGGGCCGTGGATTTTGGGTATAGGCACATTATATCTTGGCGTTCGAGTCAGCTATGGTCGCAATGTATTCGATGTAATATCAGTGCTCGGCTGGATTTCTTATTTTGCACTTATCCTTGCAGGGATGATGTTTGGTATCGTGATGCGGATTGCAATTCTTATACATAACACGTCGCTTTCTGATATCGCCAGAGGAGGAGAGGGAATATGAGATTGCTCCAGTTGATTGGGATTTCTTATGATTTTTTCTGTAAGAGAAAATGGATGCGGCTGTTTCTTTCTATCCTTTGCGGTTTTTCTCTGTTCCTTTCGGCTTATGCAATGCTCCAGATTCTGTATGGATATTCCGCTATTGGCGGCTATGCTGATGCGATTTCCGGTGATAAAGGGCAGATTTTGATGATTACAGAGGATTCGATTATGGATTCTCCCGAGATGCAAGAGCGATGGAGTAATTTTCTTCGGTTCTTAAAAAATGAGGTTCCTTCCTCCGGCGCATTTGCGGAATATTTGGGCGGCTTTCCCGAATTGGAAGACAATGAGTTGTATCGGGCAGTCAATAGTAGACAACAGCAGATTGCTGTCTTGAGAGAGTATCCTTCCGCTTCAAAAATAATTATTGTTGATTGTGGGATTCTTTCTTTGGGTAAGCTAAAACTGTCCTTTGAAAACGGACAGTCGGTTCCGTATGAAGGGGATAAGAAGGTTATGCTTGTGGGGACGGCTTACGAAGAAATATTGTCTGTTGGAATGACTCTCACATGGAACGGGGAACAATATGTAGTCGGAGGTTTTCTACCCAAAGGAGGGAAATGGCCGTCTGATCAGGGAATAACCTCACCGGATCAGAGTTGTATACCGATGGACTACTGCTTTTTGGCATTTAATCAAAATCTTAAGACTACTACTGCCTTTGGATATCGTTCTACATTTGTTCTTCCGGATGGAAAAAAGGAAATAACCAGGCAAAGGGTATGGGAAATTGCAGATGCCTTCAAAATAGGTATCACTGTAAAAACGGTAGATGAGTATATTCAGGACTCGAAAGCATTGGTTCGTGATTCGATGCGCGAAATGATTAACATCTGTCTGTTTACACTGTTCATTTCTTCTTTTCTGAATATTGTTTCCAAATTGATGAATGTAATGATGCAGAAAAGGGACTACGGAATTTTATATGCCTTTGGCTATACTGCCGGTGAGATAAAGCTCATTGTGTTTTTCGAGGAAATCTTGTTTTCAATATGGTCAATTATATTTTGCATTTTGAACTGTAGATTATTTGGCAGGATTCTTTCAATTCCGTGGACAATGCAGCTACGATATATTAAAACACATTTCCTGTGGGGGATGTCAGGCACTCTATTGTTGATGGAAGGAGTTGCTTTGGCGGCAATATACGTATTCCTGGGAAGAAAGAAGCCGGTGGACCTTTTGAAGGACTAACAATCATGAGAAATACGCACAATATACAGAGGGGGATGTGAATGATACAGTTAGAAAACTGCAGAAAAACATATATGCATGGAAGTAATGTAACGGAAGCGATGTCGGATGTGTCTCTGCACGTGAAATCCGGAGAGTTTCTGGCAATAATGGGTGCCTCGGGATCGGGGAAATCCACGCTCCTTCATATTCTTGGATGCATTGACCGTCCAACCGGCGGAACATATTTCTATAACGGCATTGATGTGAATGCTCTTTCCTCAAAGGAATGGCACAGGTTTCGAAAAAATCACATTTCTTTTGTGTTTCAGAATTTTGCATTAATGAATCAGTATACGGTGGAGGAAAATATAGCAATCGCTATGGACGGCTTGCTGAATTCGCCGAAGAGGAGAAAGATACGGGAGGTTGCTGAACTTCTGAAAATAGATGATGTTCTTTATAAACTTCCGATGTATATAAGTGGAGGGCAGCAACAGCGCACCGCAATTGCACGTGCGCTTGTGAGCAAAGGAGAGCTGGTTCTTTGCGATGAGCCAACGGGGGCGTTAGACAGAAGAACCGGTGAGGAAATCATGAAAGTGATTGCAACGCTTCGTGAAAATGGAAAAACAATCATCGTGGTCACGCATGATCCTGCAGTAGCTTCGGTAGCTGACCGGATTCTGTATATGGAAGACGGAAGGCTGTTAAGTAAAGATTTGGAGCAGTGATTTGCCACGACTTGCTTATTGTGTTTATGCGAAAGACTATGCGTGGGTATTTCATCCACTATATATACCAAAAAGGACTGTGAATTAATCCGAATGAATAAAGTGACCGAGTGTTTCAGAATCAATCTGAGCCACTCGGTCATTTTCACATAAACTTCTGTAGATTTTGGTGCGGATATTTATTTACCAAGTACCGAAAGCATGCGATCGTGAAGCTCCTCGCCAAGTTCTGTGGAGCGCTTCGCCTTTACCTCTTCGGTGGGAACCACTTCAAGGATGTTCAGGTAGATGTCCGTCTTCTTCGGGAAGCGGTCGCGCACAAGCTCGGTGCCCTCAATCGTCGCGACAACGATCGGAACCGAAGCCTTCTGGGCAATCTTCAGGACGCCGGCATGGAACGGAAGGAGTTCGTTGGAAAAGCTTCGCTTGCCTTCCGGATACACCATAACGGAGCACTCATCGCTTGTGATCAGCTTAGCGGAATGGTTGATGATTTTAAGTGCATCACGCGGGTCATCGCGCACAAGCGGCATATAGCAGATTCTGCGAACCACACGGCCGAATACAGGCAGGTGCAGGTTCTCTTCCTTGGAGATAAATGCAAGGTTATATTGACGCATGGCGATTGCTGTCACAATCGGGTCGAAGTTAGAACGATGGTTACAAATTAGCAGGAAACGACCTTCCGGCATCTTTTCGTCACCCTTGTAGTGAATCTTCACCCGACAGAAGAACATCGCGATGCGTAAAAGGGTGACATACATCTTCCGATAGAAAGGGCTGTCCTTTTCGTACAGCTTGTTCGGGTTGACGAACAGACCGGCAATTGTCGGAACGGCGAGGAAAATGAGAAAAGCGACAACGGGAACAGCGATGATGATTGCTGCGATTTTCAAATAAAGCATAGAAGCGTTCCTTTCATCAATGGTTGTTGTGCAGCGTGACAATGAATTCACAGCCGGTATGTTCGGTACAGTTTCTGACGGAAACGGTTCCACCGCTGACGGTCAGAATCTGTTTCACAAGAGAGAGCCCGAGACCGTTGCCTTCAGCCTTGTGAGAACTGTCCGTCTGGTAGAAGCGGTCAAAGATGTGATCCATTGCCTGCTCCGGTATTCCGGGACCGTAATCCTCGATTGTGAAACGAAGATACTCGTCATTGCCCTCCGAAGGGGCTGTGAGCCGCATCCGGATGACACCGTCCTGCGGACTGAACTTGATGGCGTTGTCAATCAGATTGCTGAAGACATGCGCCATAAGCTTTTCATTGCCGTAATAAGCGGCCTCATCTAATTCTACATCAAAATCAATATTTTTAACAGTCCATTTTTCTTCTAAAAGAAGAATGGCTAAGCGAATCTGCTCGTCAAGGTGGTAGGATACCGAAGGCAACTCCATTGCGGAGTTGTCGAGCTTTGAGAGAAGCAGAATGTTGCCGACAAGGTCGGAAAGACGTCCGGTGTTCAGAAGAATCTTGCGAACATATTCCGCTTTGTCTTCTGATGATGCGCCCTCATTCTGCAGAAGTGTTGCATAGCCCTGAATGGCATTGATCGGTGTCTTGAATTCGTGGGACACGTTCGAGACGAAATCGGTCTGGATGATTTCCGTGGAGCTTAGCTCCGAGGCCATGATGTTGAAATCCCCGTAAAGCTCCCGAATCTCTCGAATATGACTCTTGGTGTTGATTCTCGGAGAGAAATCCCCTTTGGCCACCTTCTGCATGGCGGAGCCGAGTCTCGTAATCGGTCGAAAGAAGGCGCGGCTTAGAAAGAAGTTCACGGTATAGCCGATGATGGTGCTGAACAGAAGCATCAGGAGAATGACGGAGGGGCTGACACGCAGATTGAGCGGTGCGCCGAGCAGATTGGCAAGGACGGAGGTGACAATCAGAGATACGAGAATCTCCGCAAGTACGATTGCCGTAAAATATACACGAAGATTTAATGGTGCCTTCCGGTTCTTATTCATGTTAAAGCTTCACCACCTTGTAGCCGATGCCGCGAATGGTAACAATCGAGAAATCCTTGCTGTCGCGGAAACGTTCGCGCAGACGGCCGATGTGTACCTCGACAGTGTGTGTATCGGTGAAATCATCATATCCCCATACCTCATCCATCAACTGCTTACGGGTGAAGATCTTGCCGGTATAGGAAGCCATTTTGTAAAGAAGCATGAATTCCTTCTGTGGCAGAATGGAGGAGACTCCGTCAATGGTCACTGTAAGGGTATCACATTCGAGGGTGGTTTCACCGATAACAAGGCGGCGCTCACTCTGAATGCGGGAGCGTCTCAAAAGGGCACTGACGCGAAGCACCATCTCGTTGATATTGACCGGCTTGACCATATAATCATCGGTGCCGGAGAGGAAGCCCTGCTCCATATCATCGAAATTGCCTTTGGCGGTAATCATCATGACCGGTATGTTCTGGCCGCTTTCACGAAGCTTGTGAACCAGAGTGTAGCCGTCCATGACAGGCATCATAATATCGGAAATCAGAAGATCGTAATACTCTCTGTGAAGCGCATCCAGTGCCTCGACGCCGTTCTGCACACCGGTGATTTCGTAGCCGCTTTTTGAGAGCACGTGAGAGAAGAGCTGACAGAGCTCGCTGTCGTCTTCCGCAATGAGAATTTTCTGCATAGTAATCTCTCCCTTTTGTAGGATATTTTCATTATACAGGATAGAAAGACAATCAGCAAATCAATTTTTCGATAGATAAGGCACACATGCAGGGAGCTGCCTGATTTGTGTCTGATCCAACTTTATTGCATAAATTCCCGGGGTATGCTATACTGTTTTCATACTGTGCGGGGCGGAGGAAGGTTATGGCAAAGGAGCGAAGTCAGGAATTTATCAATATGGCGCGGCGCGTGTTTCCGATCAATGCTTTCTCCATTCTTGTGCTGGTACTGTTTGGAGACATCGGTGCTCTTGTCGTGCACGGAATGAGCAGGATCTCGTCGGTTCTGGCATTTGATGTAGGTATGGATATTCTTGGTATCATCGTGTGCCTGATTTTAATATACAGCTGTATTTTAGAGCAGGAGTATGACAGTGCAAGAACAGCCTTTATACGATTGGTATTTCTCATCGGTATGAATCTGAACTGGGACATTCTTGCGTGGACCTTTAACGGCATGGCCGAGATGAGCGTTCTTGTCAAGCTGTTTAACTCGCTGTATTTCATGATGGGCTTCTTTATGTCCCTGCATTTCTGGGAATATATGGAGACGCAGTTGAAGCTTAAGGGCTTTCGCGGGCTGCGGCTTACCAATGTAATAAGCTGTTGGACAGGTGTTCTGATTATGGTTTTCAACTGGCCGTTTCATTACCTGTTCGATATTCTTGAAGACGGCAGCTATCGACGCGGCAGCTTCTACTGGTTGTGCCTTGTTCCGGTTATCCTGACATTTGTTACGGTTGCTTTTGTAGTATTGAAGCAACGTATTTCCTTCAGGGAAAGAGCCGTATTTCTTTCCTATGAGGCTTTTCCGCTTGCGGCACTTCTGTGTCAGATATTCAATTATGAATTATCCATTCTGTATCCCGGGTGTCTGCTCGGAACGCTTGTGGTTTATGCCAATATTTATACGCAGCGCCGCAAGATGATCGCGGAGCAGCAGGCGAAGCTTTCGGAACAGAATATTGCAATCATGGTATCGCAGATTCAGCCGCATTTTCTGTATAATACGCTGACGACCATCTCGAATCTGTGTCGCACGGATCCGGAGGCGGCCGAGGAGGCAACGGTACTGTTTTCGCAGTATCTGCGCGGTAATCTGGATGCGCTTCGAAGAAGTGAGCCGGTGCCGTTTGCGACGGAACTGAATCATGTAAGAAATTACCTTTGGTTAGAGCAGAAACGCTTTGGGGATAAGCTTTCTGTAAAATATGATATAAGGGAGCAGCATTTTCGGGTGCCTGCCCTGAGCCTCCAGCCAATCGTAGAAAACAGTGTTAAGCACGGAATCTGCGAGAAGGACGGCGGCGGAACGGTGACCATATCCTCCTGCGCGGTGGAGGGCGGTTATCTGGTAGTTGTTGAGGACGACGGCGTCGGCTTTGATCCTGCAAAGCCACGGGAAGACGACGGACGCTCTCATGTCGGCATGGACAATGTCACGGAACGCCTTAAGAAGATGTGCGGGGCAGAGCTTAAGGTGATCAGCAGTCCGGGTAAGGGTTGCCGGACGGAAATCAGGGTTCCTGCGATTTCGCAGGAAAGAAGGGGGAAATAATGATAATCTATGTGGTGGATGACGAGAAGAATGCGCTTGAGTATCTCGAGAGCAAGCTGCGGCAGGTAAAGCCGGATGCGGAGATCGAGTGCTTTCAGAGCGCAACGGAGGCTTTTCTTGCCAGTACGGAGAAGCCTTTTGATGTATGCTTTTTGGATATTCAGATGCCGAAGCTCAACGGCGTCATGTTAGCGAAGAAATTTAAAGCGGCTAATCCACGATGCAATCTTGTCTTTGTGACGGGATATTCGGATTATATGGCGGATGCATTTGCCCTTGACGCCAGCGGGTATCTTCTGAAACCGGCGACGAAGGAGCAGGTCAGCCATGCGCTTGAAAATCTTCGCTATAATATTGCCGAGGATACGGAAAATGGCCTGGTCGCCCAGTGCTTCGGCAATTTTGAGCTGTTCTATCATGGGGAGCCGGTGCGCTTTAAGTACAGCCGGTCGAAAGAGGTCTTTGCGTATCTGGTGGACAGAAAAGGAGCACTATGCAGCAACAGCGAGGTGATCTGTGCGCTGTGGGAGGACGACGAGGACCACAGCTCCTACTATCGGTCGCTTCTTAAGGATATCCATGATACCATCAGCGAGCTCGGCTGCGAGGATGTCTTTGTGAGAGCGAGAGCAGGAGCGGGAATCATCCCTGCGAAGCTTCGCTGCGACTATTTTGACTTTCTTGCCGGAAAGCCTATCGGCATCAATGCATTTCAGGGCGAATATATGATGCAGTACAGCTGGGCAGAGTCGACAGGCGTGAATCTTTTCGTGGATTGATGCCGCGGGACCGGTTGCAGCTCGTACAGAAGCATATCGATCAGAATAAAAAAGCCTCGATCCGGTTCGGAATCGAGGCTTTTAGTACATCTGGAAGCCGACTACTGAGCAGCTTTCTTCTCATATCTGGTGAAGCAATAGATGATATCGTAGCAGGTCTGCTCATCGCCTTCTTCAACACATTCCCAGTCGGGTTCCTCATCGAGGTTCGGGAAGAAGGTGTCCGCATCATATGCATAATCAATCTTGGTTACGTAAGCTACATCGCAATAGGGCAGGAACTGCCGATAGATGCTTGCGCCGCCGATGATATACACATCGTCGCTGTTATAGCCCTCTGCAATCTTCGCGGCCTCCTCGATGCTGTGGACAACGATTGCGTCCGGAACCTTGTAGGTCGGGTCGTGCGTTACGACGATGTTCACGCGATTCTTAAGAGGCTTTCCGCCGGGGAACGATTCGAGCGTATTACGGCCCATGATGATTACCTTGCCCGTTGTCTGCGTGCGAAAGAAACGCATATCGGCAGGAATGCTGACAAGGAGCTGGTTGTTGCGACCGATGCCCCAGTTTCTGTCAACTGCAACAATACAATTCATAGCGGGTGTTCTCCTTAACGATGACTGCGGCACCTGTTTCGATGCCGGTAAATGAGGAAAAGAAAGGGCTGTCGGTAACGGCAGCCCTTGTAATCGGATAATTACTGAATCTCAACGATCCATCCTTCGGGAGCTTCGATCTCACCCATCTGGATGCCGGTAAGCGTCTCACGAAGCTTGGTGCATACAGGACCCATCTCCTTCATGCCGCTCGGAAGGAAGATCTCGTTGCCGTGATCGTCGATGCAGCCGACAGGGGAGATAACAGCTGCGGTACCGCAAAGGCCGCACTCTGCAAAATCCTTAAGCTCTTCGAGGTAAACCTCACGCTCCTCAACCTCCATGCCGAGGTAGTGCTCTGCAACGTAGCAAAGAGAACGACGGGTGATGGAAGGAAGAATGGTAGAGGACTTCGGAGTTACAAGCTTGTTGTCCTTCGTGATGAAGATGAAGTTTGCACCGCCGGTCTCCTCAACCTTGGTTCTGGTAGCAGCATCAAGATACATATTCTCGTCGTAGCCCTGCTCATGTGCCTCAACGATTGCGTAAAGGCTCATTGCGTAGTTAAGACCTGCTTTGATGTGGCCGGTTCCGTGCGGAGCCGCACGATCGTAATCACATACGCGGATACGGATCGGCTTTGCACCGCCCTTGAAGTAGGGACCTACGGGAGTGGTAAGAATACGGAACTGATATTCATCAGCAGGCTTTACACCGATAACGGCGTTGGTGCCCATCATATAAGGACGAACATACAGGGTAGCACCGCTTCCGTACGGAGGTACATAGTCGATGTTAGCCTTAACAACTTCCTTCACTGCCTCAACGAACTTCTGCTCGTCATACGGAGGAATACGAAGTCTTCTTGCGGAATCCGCAATACGGCTTGCATTCAGGTCGGGGCGGAAGGTAACCACGCGGCCGTCCTTGGTTCTGTAAGCCTTAAGGCCCTCGAAAACAGTCTGTGCATACTGGAATACGCAGGCACACTCATTTAATACAACGTTAGGGTCGGTAACAAGCTGGCCGTCATCCCAGGAGCCGTTTTTGAAGTTGGAAACATAACGGTAATCAGTCTGAACATAACCGAAGCCGAGACTGGACCAATCGATATCTTTGCTCATAAATATCACCTCTCGAATATCGTCTAAAAGACGGAATTATTATCCTGAATTTTAACGCAAACCGCCTTATTATTCAAGACTTTCTTCTCATTTTCTGTAAGTTCTTGCCGCTTCCTTAGTAAAGATTGCGCCGTATCGTTTGAAAATGGCCGATAATGGAGCGAAATCCTTCGGAAAATCCGTCCGCAGCCCTTTTCCTTTTCAATTATACACTTGTATAAAAAGTGTTACTTGTGCTATAATCTTATATTTAGAGTGGGATTATTTTTGTAAAGCGTATCGAAATACTAAAACATTATCAGGAGGACTCTTTTATGGCTAAGAGGATGGAAGATTATGTACGTACGATTCCGGATTTTCCGGAGCCGGGAATCATGTTTCGTGATGTGACGAGCGTTATTCAGGACCCGGACGGTCTTGCACTTGCAATCGACAGCATGCAGGCAATGGTTCAGGACCTTGACTTTAATGTAATGGTCGGTGCGGAGTCGAGAGGCTTCATATTCGGTACGCCGATTGCTTACAACCTGCATAAGTCCTTCGTTCTTGCCAGAAAGAAGGGTAAGCTTCCGTGTGAGACGATTTCCGAAACTTACGCACTGGAGTACGGTACCGCAACCGTTGAGATTCATAAGGACGCAATCAAGCCCGGCGACAAGGTAGTCATCGTGGATGACCTGATTGCTACCGGCGGCACGATTGAAGCAATCGTAAAGCTTGTAGAAAGACTCGGCGGCGAGGTTGTAAAAATCATATTCCTGATGGAGCTTGAAGGACTTGAAGGCCGCAAGAAGCTTAGCGGCTATTCGGTTGACTCGGTAATCAAATACCCGGGCAAGTAAGTCTTACAGGTAACAGCAGGAAAGGAGGTTCGCTATGAGTGACGATACAAAGGATGCCGGACGCGTCGGTATGACGGATGAATTTACCGAGCCGGAGGCACTTTATCAGAAGCTTTTGGAGACGATACGAAAGTACCGTCCCAATACAGACCTGTCCGATATTGAGAAGGCCTACGAGATTGCGAAGGCGGCTCATGGGAATCAGCGTCGGAAAAGTGGTGAACCGTACATTATCCATCCGCTTTCGGTTGCAATCATTCTTGCAGAGCTTGAGATGGACAAGGAGACGATTATCGCCGGTATCCTGCATGATGTCGTAGAGGATACGAGTGTTACCGACGAAGAGCTTAAGAAGGAATTCGGAAACGAGGTCGCCCTTTTAGTCGACGGCGTAACCAAGCTGACACAGCTCAATTACTCGCAGGACAAGATTGAGGTGCAGGCGGAGAATCTTCGTAAGATGTTCATTGCGATGGCAAAGGATATCCGCGTCATCGTGATCAAGCTTGCGGATAGACTTCATAACCAGCGAACGATGCAGTATCAGTCTCCCGAGAAGCAGATTGAGAAGTCCCGCGAAACGCTTGACATCTATTCGCCGATTGCACAGCGACTCGGTATCAGTAAGATCAAGACCGAGCTTGATGACCTTGCGCTTAAGTACCTCGAGCCGGCTACCTATAAGGAGCTTTCCGAGGGAATCAAGGCGACACGTGCCGAGCGGGATGCGTTTATCCGCGGGATCATTTCCGAGGTTGAGGTGCAGCTTAAGGAAGCCGGCATCGAAGCGGAGATTAACGGACGTGCGAAGCATTTCTTCAGTATATACAGGAAAATGGTCAACCAGAGTAAGACTCTGGACCAGATTTATGACCTGTTCGCGATTCGAATTATCGTGGACTCCGTAAAGGATTGCTATGCGGCTCTCGGTGTCATCCATGAGATGTATAAGCCGATTCCCGGCCGCTTTAAGGATTATATCGCAATGCCGAAGCCCAATATGTATCAGTCGCTTCATACCTCTTTGATCGCCCCGAACGGAACCCCGTTCGAGATTCAGATTCGTACGAAGGACATGCATCGTATTGCGGAATACGGTATTGCCGCGCATTGGAAATATAAGGAAGCGCAGGAAGGCCGCTCCACGAAGGAGAGCGAGGCAGAGAAGCTCACATGGCTTCGTGAGATTCTTGAATGGCAGCGCGACATGTCCGACAACAAGGAATTCCTGAATTCCCTGAAGAACGACCTGGATCTTTTCAGCGACAGCGTCTATTGCTTCACCCCGACCGGTGATGTTAAGACGCTTCCGGTAGGAAGTAATCCGGTCGATTTTGCGTACAGCATTCACAGTGCGGTCGGCAACAAGATGGTTGGCGCTAAGGTCAACGGTCGTCTGGTTACGATCGATTATGAGATTCAGAACGGTGACCGGATAGAAATTCTTACCTCGGCGAACTCCCGCGGACCGAGCCGTGACTGGCTGAAGACCGTAAAGAGTATGCAGGCGAAGAACAAGATCAGCCAGTGGTTCAAGGCAGAGCTTAAGGAGGACAATATCCTTCGCGGTAAGAACCTGCTGCAGGAATATGCGAAGACGAAGGGCATTCGTCTAAACGAAATCATTCGCCCCGAATATCAGGAAATCTGTACCCGCAAATACGGCTTCCGCGACTGGGATTCGCTGCTTGCTGCAATCGGACACGGCAGCCTGAAGGAGGGCCAGATCGTCAACCGCCTCTACGAGGAATGGAAGAAGACGCAGAGTAAGCAGATTACCGAGGAGCAGTTACTTTCCAATCTGAATGAGCATGGGGAGCGTAAATCAAGCGTTCATCATAAGGGTAGCATCATCGTGCAGGGAATGGACGACGTGGCGGTGCATTTTTCGAAATGCTGCGCACCGGTTCCCGGAGACGAGATTATCGGCTATGTTACAAGAGGACGCGGCGTAACGATTCATCGTACCGACTGTGTGAACATGCTGCATCTGCCCGATTCCGATAAGGTGCGGCTTATTGATGCCGAGTGGAATCTTGATGAGGCCGATAAGAATGATCATGTTTATAACGCAGAGATTCGTATCTTTGCCAGAAATAACCCGGGAGTGCTTTTAGATGTGACCCGTATCCTGAGTGAGGAAAAGGTGAATATCAGCTCCATTTCCGCAAGACCCGGCAAGAATGAGATCAGTACAATCAATGTATCGTTCGAGATTCACGGCAAGGAGGATCTGAATACGATTATCAACCGTATTATGACGATTTCCAATGTAATCGACATCGAAAGAACGACAGGCTGATAAGGAGATAGTATGCATATTGTGAAGACGGTTCCCGTGGGACCGCTGTTGACAAACTGTTATCTGGTCGGCAATCCTGAGACAAAGGAGCTGATCATCTTCGATCCCGGCGCGGATGCGAAAAGCATCAAGCAGGCCGTTAAGGAGCTTGGCATGAAGCCTGTTGCGATCATGCTTACGCACGGTCATTTTGATCATATTGCCGCCGTCAGAAACCTGAAGACGGAGTATGGAATTCCGGTTGTTGCCGGTGAGGAGGAGAAGGAACTTCTTACCAATCTCGGCTATGTACTGCCGGAGGCGTTTCGTGAGAATTATCCGAACCCGGAGATGCTTCTTCTGACGCCTGACTGGTTCGCGCAGCATGAAGAGCTTGTGAATCTGGCGGGACTTTTCATAACCTGTCTGCACACGCCCGGTCACACGGAAGGAAGCTACAGCTATTTCTTCCCGGCGGAGAATATGGTAATCGCCGGAGATACGCTTTTTATGGAAAGCATCGGACGGACGGATTTTCCGACGGGCGATAACGATACATTGTTAAAATCGGTACGTGAGGTACTGTACGAGCTGCCGGATTCCACCACGGTTCTTCCGGGGCACGGACCCGCGACCAATATCGGTTACGAGAAAAGGTATAATATGTATACCTGGCAGAAGAAAAAGAGATGGTAAGATGGATATTTTAGTGGAACTGAATCTATTCGGGAGAGATTATGAGCAGGAGATGCGACCGCTGATTCGCGCATTTCTCCCCGGCGCGGATTTTGAGGTATCGCAGTACGAGGCAGACGATGCTTCCATGCGGCTCATTTTCGCAAAGGAGGAGACACCGGGCATGCTTTCGTGCAATGCGAGCAATGCCTATTCCTTCTGCATGCTTCTGATGGAGGACTGGTTCCGTATCCGCATTTATAAAGGAGGGAAGCTGATCGGAAGTGCCGATGCCGACGGAGTGGATTCGGAGCGAAAGGCTTATCGAAACCGCGTGGCAAGAGAGGTGTACAGAGTGCTTTCCGAGGAGACTGGACACGGCCTGCCGTGGGGGATTCTGACCGGCGTCCGCCCGACCAAGCTTGTATATGAGCTTTTAGAGGAGGGACGAAGCGAGGAGGAGATCGGATCGATTCTTCGAAAGGAATATCTCATCTCCGAGCAGAAGCTTGCCACAAGCCTTACGATCGCAAAGCGCGAGCTTAGCCTTCTTCGCGAGATGGATTACAAAAACGGCTACAGCATCTACATAGGAATTCCGTTCTGTCCGACAACCTGCGCATACTGCTCATTTACCTCCTATCCG
Organism: Lachnospiraceae bacterium; assembly: GCA_024404675.1. GTDB lineage: Bacteria > Bacillota > Clostridia > Lachnospirales > Lachnospiraceae > ISDg. Next base: position 71,208 of record JAKSPO010000006.1, on the reverse strand, counting down.
CTTGCAAGATTCGGGAAAATGGCAGACGATTATCTCGATGCGCTCGAAAAGGAAATTCGCTTTCTCGGAAGCATCCGACCGAAGGAGAAGCTTTCGACCGTTTACATCGGAGGCGGTACGCCGACTGCGCTGAACGAAGCACAGTTAGAGCGGCTTTTGCGGATGGTGCGCGATTATCTGCCGATGGATGAGGTTTTAGAATATACGGTCGAGGCCGGACGCCCCGACAGTGTTACGAGAAGGAAGCTTGAGCTGTTAAAGGAGTACGGTGTAAGCCGTATCAGTATCAATCCGCAGACGATGCAGCAGCGGACACTTGATCTGATCGGACGGAAGCATACCGTTTCGCAGATCTGTGAGGCCTTTAAGCTTGCCCGCGAATGCGGACATGACAATATTAATATGGACATCATCATCGGCCTGAACGGTGAGACACCGGAGGATGTCGCCGATACGCTTTCTAAAATCGCAGAGCTCGATCCGGACAACCTGACCGTACATACGCTTGCTCTGAAGCGTGCGGCAAGGCTTACGACGGAGAAGGAAAGCTTCGCCGGGATGGAGGCCACGGGCGTTTCCGCGATGCTTGCGGAGACGATTTCGTATGCCGAGAAGCATAATTACAAGCCCTACTATCTGTACCGCCAGAAGAACATGGCCGAGAATCTTGAGAATGTCGGCTATGCAAGACCGGGCAGAGAGGGTTTATATAACATACTGATCATGGAGGAGAAGCAGACGATTCTGGCAGCAGGTGCCGGAGCAATGTCAAAATTCGTATTCTATGACGAGGACCGCATCGAGCGTGTGGAGAATGTAAAGAGTCTTACGGACTACATCTCCCGCGTGGATGAGATGATCAAGCGCAAAAAGGATTTTCTTGGATTATAGGAGCAGCTATGGATTTTTCCAGAGAAATAGAATTGATTCGTCGTGTGGCGAACGATATCCCGCAGGAACGAGATATGCAGGGCTTTCTGTCCCATGCGCGTGTCGTGTGCCTGCTCTCCGGGCTTGTTGCCGAGGAGATGGGCTTCCCGGATGAGGAATGTGATGATATCCGCGTTGCGGGTATGCTTCACGATATCGGTAAGCTGACGCTTGCGGAGCAGCTTTACGGACATAACGAGAACATGCTCGGCGTCGAGAAGACGAAGTATGTGCGGATGCACCCGGAGATGGCGAACGAGCTTTTGCGCTCGGAGGGAAGCTATTCCGAGAAGATCATATCCTTCATATCCTGCCATCACGAGAACTTCGACGGTACCGGCTACCCGAACCATATTGAGGGCGAGGCGATTCCGATGGGCGCACGCATTCTTCGTGTATGCGATGTTTTTTCGGCACTGGTGAGCAATCGCTCCTACCGCGCCGCATTTTCCATTGATGCCGCAATCGAGATGATGATTGAGGATGTAAAGGAATACGATATGCGTGTGTTCCTCGCGTTTCTTTCCGTTGTTCATAAGCCGGAGTTTGCTCAGGTCAAGGTATTCATTGATATGGAGCAGCAGCTCGGTTTTTATAAGAGATAAATACTTAAACACCAGTTTCTTTATATTATCAGGAGGTTTTTTATGAAAAATAAGGTACAGCCCAGAATCCTTCCGGGATTCATGGAACTGCTTCCGGAGGATCAGATTCAGTTCAATCGTATGTATGATACGATTCGCAGAGTTTATGAGCGTTACGGCTTCCTGCCGCTTGACACGCCGACCATCGAGCTTTCCGAGGTACTGCTTGCAAAGGCAGGCGGTGAGACGGAGAAGCAGATCTACCGCTTCGAGAAGGGAGACAGCGATCTGTCGCTTCGTTTCGACCTGACAGTGCCGCTTGCAAGATATGTATCGCAGCATTTTCCGGACCTGACGTTCCCGTTTAAGCGTTACCAGATGAGCAAGGTATTTCGTGGCGAGCGCCCGCAGAAGGGACGTTTCCGTGAGTTCTATCAGTGCGATATCGATGTCATCGGTGTGGATTCTCTGGATCTTGTATTCGATGCGGAGATGCCGGCGGTCATTTACAACGTATTCAAGGAGCTGGACTTCGGCGCATTTACCATTCGTATGAATAACCGTAAGGTTCTGAACGGTTTCTTCACGGCGCTTGGATATGCGGACAAGATTGGTGATATTCTTCGTACCATCGATAAGCTTGAGAAGATGGGCCGCGATGCGGTTGTTTCCGAGCTTACGGAGTACGGTGTTGCGGCTAAGGATGTGGACACGATTCTTTCCTTCATCGCAATCCGCGGAACGAACGATGAGGTGCTTACTAAGCTTGCGGCACAGCCTGTAGACAACGAGCAGTACCGTGAGGGTGTTGCCGAGCTTACGCAGGTAATCGGATATCTGCGCCGTTTCGGAGTGGAGGAGAGTGCCTATATGATCGACCTTACGATTGCAAGAGGCCTTGATTACTATACCGGTACCGTATATGAGACGATGCTTAACGATTATCCGAGCATGGGAAGTGTGTGTTCCGGCGGTCGTTACGACAACCTGACCGAGTATTATACCGACCAGAAGCTGCCGGGAATCGGCATCAGCATCGGTCTTTCGAGACTGTATTATCAGCTGAAGGAGAATGGTCTTCTGAAGGAGGGTGCAAGAAGCATCGCCCGCTGTATCGTAATCCCGATGGGCGAGAGCGAGATGAATGCGGCTATTACCGTGGCAGCAGAGCTTCGCAGCAAGAATGTTCCGGTGGATGTATATTATCAGCAGAAGGGCATGAAGCAGAAGATGAAGTATGCGGCACGTCTCGGAATTCCCTACGCGGCAATCATCGGTGAATCCGAGCGTGAGAACGGTACCGTAATGCTTAAGAATATGGAGACCGGTGAGCAGAAGGAGGTTTCTGTTTCCGAGCTTTCCGATGTGCTTATGTAGTGCCGTGATTGACAGAAGATATTCACTGCGATACAATAAAATGGATTGATTAAGTGAAGATTTCAGGCGGTAAGCAAGTCTTCCGCCGGATAAGGAGATATAAAATATGGACAGAATTCAAATCTGTGATGTCGCAAAGTATGCCGAGCAGGAGGTCCTTGTAAAGGGCTTCGCCGAGAACTGGCGTGACGGCAAATCAATGGCCTTCCTTGTATTGAAGGATATTACCGGCAAGGTACAGGTTACGATCGAGAAGGAGCTTCATCCCGAGTGGGCGGACACGCTTGCGAAGATCACGCTCGATTCCGTTATTTTCGTAACCGGTGTTGTTAAGATGAGCGAGTTTGTAAAGCTGAACGGTGTGGAGATTCTTCCGACCTCCATCGTTGTTGATACGGTTGCAGCACCGCTTCCGATCGCTCGCGATTACATTCCTGCTACGAAGAAGAAGGCCGCTGTAGAGAAGTCCTCTATCGACCAGCGTATCGATTATCGCTGGATTGACCTTCGTACCGATGCTAATCAGCTGATGTTCAAGGCACAGACAGCACTCGTTCGCGCAATGAGAGATTTCGTGCTTGACCGCGATTTCGTAGAGATTCATACACCTAAGCTTATCGGTGCGGCTTCCGAGTCCGGTGCGGATGTATTCCGTCTCGATTATTTTCCGAGCTATAACCTTCCGAACGCATATCTTGCACAGAGCCCGCAGTTTTATAAGCAGATGGCTATGGCAAGCGGTCTTGAGCGTTACTTCGAGGTTGGCCCGGTATTCCGTGCAGAGAAGTCCTTCACGAGTAAGCATGCGACCGAGTTCACCTGCTTCGATGTGGAGTTCAGCTATATCAATTCCTTTGACGATGTAATGACCTTTGAGGAGCAGCTACTGACCTACGCGCTCGGAAAGGTTAAGGAGCAGTACGGCGATAAGATTAAGGAGACCTTCTCTACGGAGAACTTTGATGCCGAGATTATCGTTCCGACCACTCCCTTCCCGAGAGTAAAGCTTGCCGATCTGTATGACGCACTTGAAAAGGAATACGGCTATGTTGTTCCGGACGAGGAGAAGGGTGACCTTACGACCGAGGCAGAGCATCTCAGCTACGAGTGGGTGAAGAAGCATTACAATCATGAGTTCCTCTTCATTACCGATTACAGTGCGGAGAAGAGAGCTTTCTATCATATGCGTGACGAGAAGGGTGTTCCGCAGGGCTACGACCTTATCTGGCGTGGTGTAGAGATTACGACCGGTGCACAGCGTGAGCATCGTTACGAGATTCTTAAAAGCCAGGCGGAGGAGAAGGGTCTTTCGAACGACGTTCAGTTCTATCTTGAGTTCTTCAAGTACGGCTGCCCGCCTCACGGTGGCTTCGGTGTCGGTGTAGACCGTCTTACGATGCTTCTGCTTGGCCTGCCGATTAAAGAAGCGATGTTTCTGTTCCGTGGTCCCGCAAGACTCACTCCTTAGTGGTATGCTTGTGTGGCTGATTCACCGAAGGGTAGCGGTACTGATTGTCTGTGCCGTATGCGATGTGGTTTCCTTCGTACTCTACGGTGTAGACAAGGATAAGGCCCGTAAGGGTGTATGGAGGATTCCAGAGAAGGTCCTCTTACTTAGTGCCGTTCCGGGAGGAATCGGCGCCAGGGTCGGGATGAGCGTGTTTCATCATAAGACAAGAAAATGGTATTTCGTTGTCTGGTGCACGCTTTGTATGGTGCTGCAGGCGGCATTTCTCGTGTACCTGTTCAGTAGCTTTGAAGCAATGTGACGGGCATAGGCCTGTGCATGGTATGAGTCATTTTCAGGCGGCGCATGCCGCAGAAAGGGGTTTCCAATGAGTATTGTAAAAGAGAGCTTTGGTAAGACAAAGGATGGAAAGAAGGCAACACTTTACACCATCGAGAACAAGAACGGCATGAAGGTTTCCTTCTGTGATTACGGTGCTTTGATCGTTGGTATCTATGTACCGGACAGAAACGGTAAGATTGAGGATATCGCACTCGGTTACGATGATGTATCCGGTTATGAGGACAATGGCTGCGGCTACGGTTCCTTCATTGGTCGTCATGCAAATCGTATCGGCGGCGCTAAATTTGATATTGACGGAAAGACTTATGAGCTTGCGAAGAATGATAACGAGATCAATAACCTTCACAGCGGTCCTACCGGCTACAACCATATGATGTATGATGTAGAGGTATTTACCGATGAGGACAGCACGAGCATCGCATTCTCCAGAATGAGTCCGGATGGCGAGCAGGGCTTCCCCGGCAACCTCGATGTTACCGTAACCTATACCGTTACCGATGACAATGAGCTTGCAATCGAGTATTTCGCAGTAAGCGACAAGAAGACCGTTATCAACCTGACGAACCATTCCTACTTCAACCTTGCAGGTCAGGCAAGCGGTGACATTCTTGATCAGGAGGTTTGGGTCAATGCAGATAAGTTCACCCCTACCGACAAGTTCCTGATTCCTACCGGTGAGTTCGTGGATGTAACCGGAACTCCTATGGATTTCCGTACTCCTAAGAAGGTTGGTAAGGATATCAATGCAGATTACGAGCCTCTTAAGATTGCAGGTGGCTATGACCACAACTACGCACTGAACCTTGATATCGAAGAGGATGAGGATGTGATGGATCTTGTAGCAAGCCTTTATGATGAGAAGAGCGGTCGTTTCATGGAGGTTTATACCGATCTGCCGGGTATGCAGCTTTACTGCGGTAACTTCATGAAGAAGGAGACCGGTAAGGGCGGCGCACAGTATGACAAGCGTTACGGTATCTGCTTTGAGACGCAGTTCTTCCCGAACGCATGCAACACGCCTGCTTTCGAGAGCAGTGTATTTGACGCAGATGTTGCTTTTGATTACTGCACCGTATATGCTTTCTCCACGAAGTAAGCTTTGTAACGGATATCGTCAGAATAAATAAATGCCTGTTTCACCGGTTCGACGGTGGACAGGCATTTTTTACAATGTTAGGGTATTGCGTACTTATGAAAAGCGAAAGGAAGCCTAGGCTCACTCAAGAATCGGCAGGCCTTCGCTGTTCAGCTGGTCATTGATGGAGGCGATGGACCAGTTCTCCTGATTCAGATGGAAGATGATGATTGCATCGGCCGTATCGCGCGGGTAGAGAATACCGTTGCGGGAGATTTCAAGCGCGTGCTGTGTTTCCGAAAGTGTCATATGGCAGGCAATGCAAAGTGCAAGCACCTTGATACGGGAAGGCTTCGGCTTGTTCCCGTTAATAATCTGGTAGGCGTAGTGTGGTTCCAATCCGCTGGAAGAAACTACATCTTTCAGTTCCAAATTTTTAACATGAATGATATAATTAAGATAATCACTCAGATTCATGGACTTTTTGGAACGCTTGAGCTCAGTCAGATAGTTTTCGAGTTCCTCTGCGGTCTGAATCTGATTCAAGGTATGAAATAAATCGTCTGTCGATTTATGCTGCATAACAGTCTCCCTTTCCGTAATACTGGCCTGCCCATCGGGCAAATCGTATGGTTCAATATATTATAACAGATTGGAGGTATCCATTTCAATGAGCCCACAGGATAAATGTGCATTATCTTTCTATCGTGAGCTGGAAGCTTATGATGATAAAAAGGCGGTACAATTATGTCGACACATTGAGAATCAGCGAATTTATCTGAAGAAGATCCGCGCTGTCTACAATCGGTCTGTTTATGAACAGCTAAAGAAGGCGAACCTTCCGTTTGTACCTAAAATCGAGGAACTGATTGAGGATGATGAGGGGCGGTTGATTATCATAGAGGAATACGTAAGCGGAAAGACGCTTGCACAGGAGTTAGAAGAGGGTGTGATGTCTCCGGAGCGTGCAGTCGGAATTATAACCGATCTGGCGGAGGCAATAGCGGACTTGCAGAGTCTGAATCCGCCGGTCGTGCACCGGGACATTAAGCCTGACAATATTATCTTGAACGGATCGGATCGTATTATGCTGATTGACTTCAACACAGCGAAGCATATTACGGATCAGCCGATTGATACGATTGCATTCGGAACACCCGGATATGCCGCACCGGAGCAGTATGGGTTCGGCTCCTCCGGCGAAAAGACAGATGTGTATGCACTCGGCGTAGTGTTTAATGAGATGCTCACGGGACATGGCGTGCGGGAAGGCTTAGCGGGAGGCGAGCTCGGGGAATTGATTCGCGTGTGCGTCAACCTGGACACGGAGCGAAGACCTTCCATTACTGAAATCTGCAATTGGCTCCGTAAGTGGAATTCTCAGCCCGCTATGAAGGCACAGGGGATTTCCTACAATGGAACCTCTTATAGTGGGCCGGCAGTACAGAATGTGGAGAAGCCGCAATCAAATAGGACGCAGAATGCTGTCCGTGAATATCATCCCAATTATTATCCGGGCTTTCGAAGCGGTAAGACATTCAATAAGATTGTCTCTGTCTTTTTTACGCTTGTCGGAGTCGGAGCCATCCTTTCGATAGAGGAAGAAGGGGGAAATGCTACACAGTGGATGCTTTTGAAGCTCTGCTTTACCATTTGTTACCTCTTTGGGATATTCTGGGTGTGCAATTATCGAAATATCAGACGCCACGCAATTGGGGCCAATCATCCTGTGTATGGCATGAGAGTCCTTGGTGCGATTGTTACATATGGTATCATTTGTGTAATATTAATTGTCATTTTCGGTATTTGCTCACAAATGGCGGCGAATTAATGCTGTCAGCACAATCAGCGAATCATATTAACGGGTATAATAGTGTTGTCACAGAAACACTGTTATACCTGTTTTTTGTGAAGTACATTCCGAGAGGAGACATAGATATGAAAGAGGACAGAGAATTTGTTCCGGAAGAGAATTTGATGAAGCCCAAGAAACCGATTTACAAGCGTCCGTGGTTCTGGATTCTGATGGTTGTGATTCTTGCAGGAGTTGCCGGTTCTTCGGGAGGGGACAAGGAGAAGCCGAAGAAGGAAAGTATTACAAAGGAAACATCGAAAAAGGAACCGACGAAGAAGGAACCGGTGGTGAGTAAAGACCTGCCTGCCACAGATACACCGACCGAGAAGCCGGTAGTTGAAGATGCAAAGGTTACCATGGGCGCAGACGGTGTTGATCCGAAGCTGAAGGAGTTTCTCGCTGCTTACGAGTCCTTTATTGATGAGTATGTTGTATTTATGAAGAAGTATATGGAGAATCCGGCCAATGTGCTGGCGATGCTTGACGAGTATACTAAGATTATGCAAAAATCCGATGAATTCTCAGCCAAGATGGAAAAATACGATACCAAAACGATGTCGGCGGCAGATGCAAAGTATTATCTGGAGGTATATAATCGATGCAGTCAGAAGATGCTCTCGGTGTATTCCAAATAATACGGACATGTCGATCTTGTGGTTATAATTTGAAACGCAGTGGAAAGTGAGGATATCAGGATGAAATTACTTGGCAATATTTGTTGGTTTATATTAGGAGGATTAGAGTGCGGTCTTGCATGGTTAATTGCAGGATTGCTCTGGTGCATCTCGATTGTAGGAATTCCGTTTGGCTTGCAGTGCTTTAAGTTTGCAGCAACGGCGTGCTGGCCCTTCGGGAAGAAGATCGTTTATGGAGGAAGGGCTGCCAGTGTAATCGCCAATATTATCTGGGTGCCCACTTTTGGACTTGTACTTGGCCTGGCGCATGCATTTTTTGGATTGCTCTGGTGTATTTCAATCGTGGGAATTCCGTTCGGCTTACAGTTCTTTAAGTTGGCTAAGCTGTCCTTTCTGCCTTTCGGCGCAAGGATAGAAAAATAAAGTGCCTGTCAGGCATAGAGAGATAAAGGAGATATATTAATGGCTATTAATTTTAATCAGAACAGTGTTTTTAACCTGAAACCGATCAACAAGGACGAGGTTCGTAACGAGGTAGAGGGTCTTTTAGTGAAGGACGAGGAAGTAATCTATGCATTCCAGACGATTCGTGACCAGCTGGTGTTCACAAATAAGCGAATCATCTCTATCGATGTGCAGGGAATAACCGGAAGAAAGAAGTCCTTCAGCACAATGCCGTACTCAAAAATTCAGTTCTTCTCAATTCAGACGCCCGGATTCATTGAGATATTCCCGGATTGTGAACTTTTCGTTATGTTCTCGAGTGGCTTTACGGCTAAGTTTGAATTCAAGGGACAGGTTGACATCGGCAAGATTGGCAGAATGATATCCGAATTCATCCTGTAAAGGGAAAATGATTGAAAAAACAGGGCTCCTGCATCGTCTTCTGACGGATGATGCGGGAGTTTTTGCGTGATTTGGAGGATTTTCCGTAAAAAATCGCAGTTTTGTTACAATTTCTCTTATAATGTTTTCAATTTATTTACAAACTCGAAATACTATCCTAAAATATGTCCATTATAATAAGCCTCAGAAAGAAACGAGAGAGCAAGTCAGTAAGCTCCGATGAAACAGACATTTCCAATTTATTTTTTCATATAATATTAGCCCGTAGCGTCCTCGCTCGGGCTACTCCTCTTTTTAGGGGTACTTTCATGATTGGTGCAGAAGGCCAGAATGGGAGCGAATGGTTCGGGTTCGTCAACGGGAATTGTTTACAAAATTGGTCACGATTTTTCGTGCAGAGTTAACAATTTATTTACAAACTCGAAATACTATCCTAAAATATGACGATTATAATAAGCCTCAGAAAGAAACGAGAGCGAACATCGCTCCGATGAACTCAGTCATTTCCAATTGATTTTTTCATATAATATTAGCCCGGCGTGTTACATCGCTCGGGCTACTCCTCTTTTTAGGGGGATTTTCGCAACGGGTTATTGAAATACCCTTCGCCGCGTAGTATAATATTACGAAGAAATGAACAGTCTGCGGACTGGTATGGAGGACATGTATCATGGGTAATGTAGTAGTTATGGACCATCCGCTGTTACAGCACAAGATTGGTATTATGAGAATGAAGGAGACTTCTACCAAGGATTTCCGTGATCTGGTTAATGAAGTTGCCATGTTGATTTATTATGAGGCAAGCCGGAACCTGCCGCTTGCGGATAAGGAGATCGAGACGCCGATTTGCAAGACGACCGTTAAGGAGATTGCAGGCAAGAAGCTTTGCGTTGTGCCGATCCTTCGTGCGGGAATCGGTCTTTGCGACGGTATTCTTCGTATGAATCCGAATGCGAAGGTTGGCCATATCGGTATGTACAGAGATGAGGAGACCTTAGAGCCCCACGAGTATTTCTGCAAGATGCCCTCCGATGCTTCCGAGCGTGACATCTTCGTTGTTGATCCGATGCTTGCTACAGGCGGTTCTGCAATCGCAGCTATCGATATGCTTAAGAAGCGTAACATTAGAAGAATCCGTTTTCTGTGCCTGATTGCAGCGCCGGAAGGCGTTGAAGCTCTGAAGAAGGCACATCCGGACGTAGATATCTACATTGGCGCAATGGATGAGAAGCTGAACGAGAACGGCTACATCGTTCCCGGTCTCGGCGATGCAGGCGACAGAATCTTTGGTACGAAATAATTGAGAAAAGGAACGCAGGGAGTGAAATAACTCTGGTGAATCATAATGACCGAGTGGTTCAGTATCGAACTGAGCCGCTCGGTCTTTTGTGTTATGGGAGACATTCGCTTTTCACAGCGCCCTTTATTCACAGCGAGAAACCGTAATTCCACAAAAAAAGAGTCATGAAAATGCGTCGGCACTTCATGACTCTTTCTTACTTAATTCAGTGTAAACTACTGTCCGCTTCCGCTGCCGCTCTGAGCCTTAAGGAAGGTGTATACGGCAAGAACGATACCGATAATGAACCAAAGCTCGAGAATGATACCAAGAATCCAACCAACGAAGGGGATGAACTTGATAATAACGCCGCCGATAACAGCAACGATCAGGTAGCAGATGATGCAGGTTACAAGACCGGTAGAATCAACAGCCTTGTCAACAAGAGGAAAGAACTTCTTAATCTTGTCCAAACTAAAATTCTCCATGAGAATTACCTCCATATATTATCTTTATAGTGAAAGTATAGCACTTTCTTCACAAAAATCAAGCATTTGCGCGATTATTCCGCAACGAGTTCTTCGGCCATTGTAAGAATTCGATCGAATTTCTCCATTGCCTTTCTGACAGGCTCGGGAGAGGAGAGGTCAACGCCGCCGTGCTTCAGAGCGTCCATACAGTATACAGAGCTACCAAGAGACAGGAACTCAAGATACTTTTTGACTGCAGGCGCTCCCTCCTTCAGAATCGCCTCGGAAAGCGCTACAGCCGAGGAGTAACCGGTTGCGTACTGGTATACGTAGAAGCTTCTGTAGAAGTGCGGGATTCGGCTCCATTCGTAGGAAACCTCCTCATCAATCACAAGCTCGGGACCGAAATACTGTGCAATCAGGTCGCGATACAGATTGTTCATATAGGTCGACGAGAGTGCGTCGCCGGAGTCAATCTTATCATGACAGATCTTCTCAAACTCAGCGAACATGGTCTGACGGAATATCGTACCCTTGAAGCCCTCCATATATTCGTTCAGAAGGAAAAGCTTGGTTGCCTTGTCAGGGTTTCCGGAAAGGAGCTTTTCAATCAGCAAATTCTCGTTGACGGTGGAAGCGACCTCGGCGATGAAGAGTGCATAATCATCATACTGGGCAGGCTGCTTCTGATGTGTCAGATAGGTGTGCATCGAGTGTCCCATCTCGTGACAGAGCGTGGAAACATCATCAAGCGTACCGTTGAAGTTCATAAGAATATTCGGATGATCCTTCTTAGTGCCGATCGAGTAAGCACCGCCGCTCTTACCGACATTCGGATATACATCAACCCAACGGTTCTTAAGTCCCATCTTCACGGTGTTAACATAGTCCTCGCCAAGCGGTTCAACGGCCTGAAGGAGCAGCTCCTTCGCTTCCTCATAGGTGTAGGAGTTGTTCAGATCCTTCACAAGCGGGGCATAAACATCATAATAGTGAAGCTCGTCGAGACCGAGCATCTTCTTTCGAAGCGCTACGTAGCGGTACATTAACGGCAGGAACTCGTGGACGGTATCTACAAGACTGTCATAGACGCTCTCGGGGATGTTGTTGCTTGCAAGAGACATCGCACGGGAGGACGGGTAGTGACGAAGTCTTGCAACCAGCGCGTCGCCCTTTACATTGGTCTCATAAAGAGAGGTAAATGTGTTGTTGTGTCCCTTGTAGGTCTTATAATAGCTGCGGAAGGCAGCCTCACGGATCGCACGGTTGTTGTTCCTTTGCAAAAGGATGTAATTGCTTTCGGTAAGCTCAATCGTAGCGCCCGGGTTGTCCGGATCGGGAATCGGATCGAAGGTGAAGTCGGCGTCGGTCAGCATATCCATCGTGTCGCCGGGGGCACCGGTAATCTCGCCAAATGCGGCGATGATTGCCTCCTCCTTGTCGGTAAGGGTATGTGCCTTGCTGCGAATCGTATTCTCCAGTACGTGACGGTACGGTGCAAGGCAGTCTGCCGTCAGAAAGCTCTGCAGCGTCTCGTCCGGAAGAGCAAGAATCTCAGGGTCCACAAAGGATACGACGCTAAAAAGCTGCACGTAGCGACTGTATACACGGGAAGCCATGCTCTGGGCGGTATCCTGACGGTTGTCCTCCGACTTACGCTGGAACGCATAGCCGTTCAGACGCTCCATTGTTTCAAAGGTTTTAAAGTACAAATCATAGAATTCGCGGAGATGCTCTGCGGAGGTGCCGAGCGTTCCGGGATAGGACTTGAAGCGGTCGGCATAGTGCTCGGTTTCTGCAAATGCAGCCTCCCAGGCCTCGTCCGACGCATATATCGGCGTAAGGTCCCAGAGAAACTCGGGTGCAATGTCCTTACGCTCTTTCAATAAATCTGCCATAGTGTATCCTCCATATTAGGTAGCATTACTTCTTTCATCATATCGCATTTGACATAAATGTCAAGAAAGAGGGGGACGCAGGCGGAGGGGCCTCCGGCAAATGAATAGTATTTTGTCATTTTCCTTCGTTCACTTGCTTTTTGCGCGGGAATGGGGTATGCTTTTTCGTAGATTTACATTATGATTCGGGAGTAAGGCTTATGTATGATAAATTAACGAAAAGTGATATTGAGAAGATCAACAAGGAGATCGAGCACAGAAAGCTGAATGTTCGCGTGGAGGCAATTCAGGCCGTGAAAGAAGCGAGAGCGCAGGGAGATCTCAGCGAGAATTTCGAGTATTATGCGGCGAAAAGGGAGAAGAACAGCAACGAAAGCCGTATTCGCTATCTGGAAAATATGGTGAAGACCGCGCAGATTATCGACAGCGATTCAGAAGAGGACGAGGTCGGCATGAATAATACGGTCGTTCTCTTCAATGAGCGGACCGGGAAGGATATGACGATCCGTATCGTCACAACGATTCGTGCGAAGCCTTTAAAGGGGCTTATCAGCATAGATTCGCCGCTTGGTAAGGCCGTATATCGTCACAAGGTCGGAGAGCGCCGGGAGGTTACACTTGAGTCCGGGGAGACCTATTATGTAGTAATCAAATCGGTCGAGAATACCGTGGATGATTCGCAGGATACGATCAGCCAGTATTGATTGCAGAAGGGGTTATCCCGGAATTGAGGCTATATGGACACCTTTTTATTCAGCGTTAACGCAACGCTTCCGGTATTTATCACAATCATCATCGGATATATACTGAAGCGACTTGGCTTTTTTGATGAGCATTTTACGGCTGCGGCGGATCGGTTTTCGTTCCGCGTGACGTTGCCGGTGCTCCTGTTTTTAGACATCGCAACCTCCGATCTGCAAAGCGGCTATGACATCCGTTTTATGTTGTTCTGCTCCGGCGCGACGCTTGCGGCTTTCCTACTGTCGTGGTTATGTGCAGTGATTTTTGTGAAGGACCGGGAACAGATCGGCGCATTTTCCATGGCCTCCTTTCGAGGCAGCGCCGCAGTTCTTGGAATCGCACTTGTAAAAAATGTGTACGGAAGTACCGGACTTGCGCCGCTTATGATTGTTGCAAGCGTGCCGTTATATAATGCATTGTCGGTTATCGTACTGACAGTTTATGCGAAACGGGATGATACCGAGCGAAAGATTCCTTTTGGGAAGATTCTTTTCGATATCGTCACAAATCCGTTAATCATTGCGGTCTTTCTGCCGTTACCGTTTGCATTTTTCCATATCACGATTCCGGAGATTCCGATGAAGGTGCTGTCGAATTTTGCGGCGATTGCCTCTCCCTTCGCGTTAGTGATTCTCGGTGCGGGCTTTGAGTTTCGCGCTGCGAAGAGTAAGCTCGGACTGACTGTGGCAGCGTCCTTTCTGAAGACGGTCGGATTGCCGCTCGTTTTTGTACCGCTTGCAGTTTTGTGCGGCTTTCGGAACGAGGCACTTGTAGCGATTGCGGTCATGCTTGCTTCTCCGTCGACGGTCGCCTGCTATATCATGGCGCGCAATATGAAAAGCGATGCCCGATTGGTGTCCGGTATCGTGATGATGACAAGCCTTGTGTCCTCTGTGACGATTACGGGGATGTTCTTTGTGCTACGGAGTTTCGGTTTCATATAAATTGCTCTTGTATTTTGGAAAATGCACAGATATAATATTTTTAGATTATAAAATCTAGGAGGGGTTAGCATGATGGAAGATGAGGTAATACTTTGGAAGGACAGAAAGCATCATATGTGGTTTCCGTTCTCGTTCACAAAATATTCTGTGTCTAAGAATACGCTTTATGTAGAGTCCGGATTCTTCAAGACCAATTACGATGAGACGCTTTTATACAGAATTGTAGACCTTCGTCTGACGCGTACCTTTGGACAGAAGATCTTCGGTACCGGAACGATTGAGCTGTTCACCCGTGTGGATACGCAGCACGTAATCGAGCTGAAGAATATCAAGCACTCCAAGGATGTTCGCAGACTGCTCTCTACTTTGATTGAGCAGATCCGTAACGATAAGAACGTTGTCGGCAAGGAATTCTATGGAATGATGGGCGGCGGACACGGACCTTTGGTCGATATGGACGGCGACGGTCAGCCTGATATGCCCGAGGATGTGGACGGAGACGGCATTCCCGGCTGCTGATTTTCGAAAAGCCTATTGACAAACAATGCGAGTAGGAATATGATTCCTCTCGGATAACAATGAAATATTCATATAGAAGGAGTAACACATATGTTTGAAAAGATTGTTCAGATTATGGAAGATCAGCTTGGAGTTGATACTAACGGCATTACCGAAGAGACCACTTTCCGTGAGGATCTGAGAATTGATTCTCTTGACCTTTACGAGCTGGTTACCGCACTCGAGGATGAGTACAGCATCGAGATTCAGCCTGAAGAGCTTGAAGAGCTTAAGAGCATCGGAGATGTTGTTGAGTATCTTGCAGCAAAGGGAATCGAGTAATTCGGAACACAGACAGCCGGCATGGAAAAGCATGTCGGCTGTTATTAGTTTCAGGGGGTTCCTAAGAACGAGTAGCCAATCATGAATCCGGAGATTTTTATGATGGCGAATGTGTTACATTCTAATGATTCTACTATTGTAGAAGGGTCAAAATGAGAAGATTTGGTTTAAGTATTATTCTGTTAGCAGTCTTGCTTATGTCTATCGGCTGCAGTGCGGATTATCTGAATCCGCCGATTGCCATGAGCCCTACGCCCTGTCCGACGCAGGTCCCGACGGGGAGCATAAGTGTGACGCCTTCGGTAACGGAAGCTCCTACGGTTACACCTACACCGATTGTGATGATGACTGAGGTGCCGACTGTATCCGTCACGCCGTCAATCGATGCGATGATAGCAGAGCTTCGTGAAGGCGGCGCCAATGCGATGGCTTCCTTTGATGCGGACGGAAAGGTGGTATCCCTTCCCGAGATTATTCCGGGGGAGATGATCTATTGCAATAATTTCGAGCGGGCACTCGGTAATTATCTTGCACCCGGTAACGTGGGCGGGGAAGCGGTGTCTGAGTGGAGCGATAAGCTTTCCTACTCGGGCGAGAACTGCATCCGTGTTACGAAGCGTAAGGAAACGACATGGGGTATCTGCGGCGCGGGAATCGCACTGGATGCAAAGAACGGTCTTTCCTACGATGCACTGGTCGGACATGTGGTTGAGGTCGTGTGTCGGATATATTATACCGACGAGGGCTTCGGCGCCGACGGGGAGATTCAGTTTGGCTTGTATGATACCTATCACAAGGAGCGGGTGCAGGTTCCGAAGCGTACGAAAAGTAACGATATCGAATATGACTGGCTCGGAAATCCGATTATGGTCTGGGCTGACCGGTACGTACTGTGCGCAACCTGTCCGGTGCGGAAGAATACCTGGACGGAATGTCGGTTCATCGTTCCGATTGAGAAGAGCAGTGTGAAGGACGGTCTTCTGATGATCGGAACCGTTGAGGAGACGCAGAACAGCGTCGGTGCATATGTATCCTATTATCTGGATGATCTCTACATAACGGTGCTTGAGTAGAAGGCGTGCCAGTCCCATCCGCATTGGGAACGATTCTGCTCATATGTTGCGGAACTTGTCAACAATTGCTCGTTTTACAAATGTTTGAATCGGGAATTGACAGAATGATTTTAATAGTGTTATAATTTGTTCTACAATACTACTAAGTTATTTGAGACGGCATCCCGGCCGTATGAATATTGCTTACTGTCACTCAATATATTACGCGCAGACACAAGGAAGACACCTGCCGGTGTAAATCGGCAGGTGTCTTTCTGTCATGGGAACTTCTGCAGGCTGACTTTGGTCCTGTGAGACGAAGGAAGCATCGAATTCACTTGTTCTTCACAGCTATTTCACAAGACTATGCTAAAATAACCCTGTTTTAGCCGCGAAATCGACGGTTTGTTTGACATTTGTCGTACAAAAACATATAATTAAAGTGGTATGCGTTACCCCTACAGTATAACCGAAAGAGGTATGAACGATGAAATTTACTAAAATGCACGGATGTGCGAATGATTATATTTATGTCGACTGTACGAAGGAGGATCTGCCGAATGCTTCCGAACTGTCGATCCTTTACAGCGATCGCCATACGGGAATCGGCGGAGACGGTATGATTCTTATAAAGCCGAGTGAGCGTGCGGATTTCTTCATGGAGATGTATAACGCTGACGGCAGTCTCGGAAAGATGTGCGGAAACGGAATCCGATGTGTCGGCAAGTTCGTCTATGACCACCGCCTGACCGATAAGACCGAGCTGGTCGTTGATACGCCGGCAGGACTCAGATATCTGTCCCTCCATGTAAAGGACGGTCTGGTCGAGAGCGTAACGGTCAATATGGGTCATCCGTCTATGGTACCCGCGGACCTTCCGGTGCTTGTGGAGTCCGGAAAGCTTCAGTACGAGATTACCTCCTGCGGGAAGGTATGGAGCTTTACCCCTGTTTCGATGGGCAATCCGCATGCGGTTATCATGGTTGACGAGACGAAGGATTTTCCGGTACAGCAGGTTGGTGAACCGATTGAGAAAAGCCCGATGTTTCCGGAGGGTGTGAATGTCGAATTTGTAAAAAAGATCAATGCGCATGAGGTTTCCATGCGTGTCTGGGAGCGTGGCTCCGGCGAGACCTGGGCTTGCGGTACGGGCGCCTGCGCTGTTTTGTATGCCTGCTATAAAAACGGGCTGACCGCATCCGAGATTACGGTGCATCTGCTTGGCGGAGACCTTAAGATTCGCTACGATGAGGCTACTGATATCATTTATATGACCGGTCCTGCCGTAACTGTTTTTGAAGGCAATATCGGATGATGTGAAGCGCTTCGGCGCAGTTGTTGAGGATTTACAGAGGAGGAGACGGATTTTGAGAATACCTGTGAGAATTACAGCCTTTCTTCTTGCCGTTATGATGGCGATAACACCGCTTGGGCATGGAGCCGGCCGTGCAAGTGCGGCGACATCCGAGATGGATGTTGTGTATGCCCTGCCGAAGGTCGGAACCCCTAATTACAACGGCAATGCCATCAATATTCGAGAGAAGGCAAGCAGCAGTTCGACGCTGGTCGGTACTGTCAAAAACGGCGTGAAGTTTGAGATACTCGGCGAGAAGGTTTCCGGTGACGGAAATCTTTGGTACCGCGTCCGGTTTATCTCAACAAGCGGTATTCATGAGGGATACGGCTTCGCCTCCTTTATTACGGTCACAGAGGCCACGGCGACGATTCCGAGCGGTGTGACGGTGTATGCTGCCGCGAAGACCGGAACACCGAGCTATAGCGGCGGTGCAATCAATGTTCGTAAGGAGACCTCTTCGAGTTCCGAACTGGTTGCATCGGTTCGCAATGAGACCAAGCTTACGATTCTCGGTGAGCAGATTTCTTCGAGCAATAACAAATGGTACTACATCCGTTTCTATGCTGACGGCGTATTGAAGGAAGGCTTCGGTTATGCACAGTATATTACGGTTTATGATTCCGATACAACGGTCGTTCCCACGCCGACGGTGACGGTAACGCCTACACCGACGGAGGAGCCGACCGTGACCCCGACTGTGACGCCGGTTCCTACCGAAACCCCGAGCCCGACGCCGACGCTTCCACCCGGAGTTGTGAAGGATACAACCTATCTGAAGACAAAGGTCGGCGTGGCCAGCAATGCCACCGGTACTTATATTGTGATTCGTTCCGATGCGAAGTCCGAGCCCCCGGAGGTGGCAAGGTTAGACAACGGAACACAGTTTGATGTTCTTGGAGAAAAGCAGCTTGAAGGCGGAAAGGTATGGTACAGAATTCGCTATACCGCGGCTGACGGAACGGTAATTGAGGGCTATGCCCACTCCGACTACGTGAAGGTCAGCGAGAAGCCCCCGAAGCCGGAGGTATTTCCCTCTCTCGGCTATGTGGATTATTCCCCGACGATTAATGCGCGTAAAGGCGGCAGCCAGAGCGCGGCACTTCTGTATGACAGAAACGGCGAAGCGGTGAAGCTGGTTACCGGTACCGGAGTCGAAGTACTTGGCAGGTCCGGAAGCTACTACCAGTGCCGTTTTGATGTGGATGGTGTTTCCACAACCGGCTATCTGTATGCTGACTTTGTCAGAATGTACGATGCGCCGAGCGATGATGCGGATTTCGTTGCTGACCTGAGAGCGCAGGGCTTTCCGGAAAGCTATATTACACCGCTTAGAATACTCCACTCACAGCATCCGAGCTGGGTATTTGCAGCCGATAAGACCAATCTTGACTGGAATACGGCTGTGAATAAGGAGAGTGAATTCCAACGCAGCCTTGTCAATTATGTAAGCCCTACGGACTGGAAGCGCGTGGATGATCTGGGCTACACCTGGTGCACTGCCGACAATACGGACGGAGGCTTTAAGAAGCTTGACGGTTTTCATTGGGAGGCAGCGAACAGAACGGCGACGGCCTTCTTTATGGATCCCCGTAATTTCCTGACGGAGTCTGAGCTTTTTCAGTTCGAGGCACAGAGCTTTGATCCGTCGATCCATACACTGGAAAGAGTGCAGGCGCTTTTAGAGGGAACCTTTATGGATGGGGTTGTGCCCGGCGAGTATATGTGGGAAAGTCAGGAGGTTATCAGAGACGCAAACGGTGTCATTCAACAGATTAACACGGTTGAAAAAACCTCCGGAACGCCTTTAACCTATGCGCAGGTATTTCTTATGTCTGCGGAGATTTCCGGTGTTAGCCCGGATATGCTTGTTGCGAGAGTTATTCAGGAGATGGGAACGAAGGGAACCTCACTAATCATCTCCGGAACCTCCAAAACCGCCCCCGGACACTATAATTATTACGATTTCGGCACCTATGCCACTGCGGACAAGGATGCCATTACCAATGGTCTGATTTATGCAAGTCAGACGGATGCGAAGACCTGCAGACCCTGGAACCGTCGTTGGAAGTCCCTGTACGGCGGTGCGATCATGATTGGCCGTGAGTATATTAATCGCGGTCAGGATACGCTTTACTATCAGAAGTTCAATGTTATGAAGACTGCCAACAGCTATGCACTGTACAGTCATCAGTATATGACAAATATTCAGGCTCCGGCCAATGAGGCGAGAACCATGTGGGAGGCTTGTCCGGAGCTTGACACGCCGATTCTTTTCAAGATTCCCGTGTATGAGAATATGCCGGAGAGTAAGGCGCCGTATCCCGGCAACAAGACCGGCAATCCGAACCCTTACCTGAAGAGCCTTACGGTTGCCGGACAGGAGCTTGATACTGAGTTCAATTATAAAACGCTCAGCTATACTATTGATGTATCCGAGAAGACCGACAAGCTGGTTATTTCCGCAGAGCCGCTTGCAGCGAAGACGAAGGTTTCCGGTATCGGTACCGTTGCAATTCAAAAGGGACGCAACGAGATTCTGATCACAACGACGGCCGAGTACGGCAATCAGCAGACCTATACGCTTATCGTAAACCGTGCAGGCGAGGTTGCACCGCCTGAACCGAAGGGAGCGAAGCTCAGCGGTATGAATCTCTCGATTTTCGAGGGGGACAGACTCGGCATGAATTTCTATCTGGAGCTTTACGGGGGCGCCGCGTCTTCTGATTACCTGGTAGAATACTATTTGGACGGAGATTTTGGAAACAAGTACAGTTACTCACTGGATACTCTGGGAGCCAATGTACGTGTTGCGGATTCTGACTATCTGAAATGTGAGGTTAAGCTTACAACAGGGGAGCTTTCTAAGAAGATTCATATTGCTGTAATAGAGAAGGCAACCAATGCGATGTTAGATGAGGCAGAAGTTGCCTGCAGAGATTATGCGATGACGGTTATTGCGTCCGAGCAGGATGAAAAGGTGCGGAATATGACAAAGGCGATGTTAAATTATGCCGCGGCTTCTCAAACATATTTTGAGAAGGATGTAGACAGACTCGCCAATGCACTTCTTCCCGAAAGCGACAGAGTAGTCGCACCGATTGCAGAGGATGTATTGGATACTTACAGGGAAAGCAGATTTCTTGCTATGGATGGTCTCTACTATTACGGAACCAGTCTGATTTTGGATTCGGAAATCAAGCTGAGGCACTATTTTACATCCGATGACGGAAGTGCGGACCGATATACCTTTGTGTGTGACGGCGTGACACTTCCTGCGGTGGAGAAGAACGGTCTTTGGTATGTGGAAATCGGCGGTATCGACTATTTCAATATTACGGCCGATAAGGTGCTGACAGTAAGTGATACGCAAGGAGCAAGCGAGTCGCTCGGATATTCGGTAATGAATTATATTGCAATGGTAGACGGCAGAGAAGAGTATGCGGATTTGCTTAAAGTAGTATATGCCCTGTATGCATTTTCCGAATCAAGATAGTGAATTTATTGAAAAACAAGGGAGCCTCCACACTGTACCGACCTCCAATCGTTAGATTTTTCAGTCTAACTTTTGGGGGTCGGTACAACATTCGAGCCGGCTCCTTTTTGTTGCATATTTTGGCAAAATATGGGATAATAGAAAGGAGTGTAGCTATAAGGAGGTTTGTTTATTCAGATGAGAGATTTGGGAACACTGCAGCATGTAGCGTATGAGCGTCTGTATGGTGAGAAACTTAATGATTATAAGAGCGACGGATTGGTTCTTCGCCATAAGAAAACCGGCGCAAGAATATGTCTTCTTTCGAATGATGATGAGAATAAGGTATTCTCGATTGGCTTCCGTACCCCTCCGGAGGACAGTACCGGTGTCGCGCATATAATCGAGCATTCCGTGCTCTGCGGTTCACAGAAGTATCCGCTGAAGGATCCCTTTATGGAACTTGCGAAGGGCTCCCTCAATACATTTCTGAATGCGATGACTTATCCGGATAAGACGATTTACCCCGTTGCAAGCTGCAACGACAAGGATTTCCGCAATCTGGTTGATGTATATATGGATGCGGTGCTTCACCCGAATATTTACAAAAATGAGAAGATATTCCGTCAGGAGGGCTGGCGTTATGAGCTTGAGAGCGCTGACGCTCCGCTTACGTTGAACGGTGTTGTATATAGTGAGATGAAGGGCGCATTTTCCGACCCGGAGGGTGTGATGTTTCGCTATGCGCAGAACGCACTCTTTCCGGACAATGCCTACAGTATCGTATCGGGTGGCGACCCGGCTGTGATTCCGGAGCTTACCTATGAGGGCTTTCTTGATTTTCACAGACGCTTCTATCATCCGTCCAACAGCTTTATCTACCTGTACGGTGACATGGATATGTATGAATATCTGGATTACCTTGACAGAGAATACCTGTGTCATTACGAGGCAGCACCGGTAGAGTCGCAGGTGCTTCCGCAGAAGCCGTACGGAGTCTGCGAGCAGGATTTTGAGTTTGCGATCGGTGAGGGGCAGGATGAGAAGGACAGCGCAATTTTGGTATTCGGTACCGTGACGAGCGCCGATGATCCGGTATGGTGCACTGCCTGGAATGCCGTGCAGTATGTTCTTTTTAATGCACCGGGAGCGCCGATTAAGCAGGCGTTAATCGATGCGGGAATCGGCACGGATATTCAGAGTGCCGAGGATGTGGATCTTATTCAGCCGATGTTTCTTCTGTATGCGAAGGAGGCTGATGCGAGCCGCAAGCAGGAGTTTTTTGATATTATCAATCGTGAGGCGGAGAAGATTGTTGAAAAGGGAATCAATCGGAAGTCTCTGCTAGGCTATCTGGTTTCTAACGAGTTCAGTGTTCGTGAGCTTGACAGCGGAAGATATCCGACCGGACTGAATATTCTTGGAAATATATTCGACGGATGGTTGTATGATGAACGAAGGGCATTTGCCTTCTGCCATCCGATTGCGCGATACACGAAGCTTCGCACTCTGATTGATACGGACTATTTTGAGAATATCGTGAGAGAAACGATACTCAGTCATAAGCATGAACTGCATATGGTCGGAATCCCGAAGAAGGGGATGATTGAGCAGCAGGAGAGCGAGCTTGCGGCATCGCTTGCGGCGTATAAGGAAAGTCTTTCCGAGGAAGCGATTCAGAAGATTATTGCGGACAGGAAGGCGCTGACGGCATGGCAGGAGACGCCGGATACACCCGAAGAGCTGGCAACGATTCCGCTCCTTCAGCGCACGGATATCCGAAGAGAGATTCGTACCTTCCCGCTTGAAAAAAGCGAAGCTGCCGGTGTTCCGGTTCTTCATTACAATGTTAATGCCAACGGAATCGTATACCTGAATCTGAGTGCGGATATCACGGATATGTCGCTTGAGGAGCTGCCGTATGCGGCGGTTCTTATTACCATTCTTCTGCAGATGGACACGTCGAAGCACTCCTATGAGGATTTGAATGATGAGCTTTCGTTGCATGTCGGCTCGATGAATTCCGCTATGGAGGTATACGGAATTGATGCAGACTATCGGGCATTTCACGGTGCACTGGTGCATCGCATGAAGTTCCTCAGCAGTGAGCTCGATACGGCCTTTTCGCTTTTCACCGAGATGATCTGTGATCTGGATCTTAGCGACAGAAAGCGCCTGTTAGAGATTTTGCAGGAGACGAAGAGCAGCATGCGCTCCGGGCTTACGTACTCCGGTCATACGACCGCAAGATTACACTGCCTGTCGTATTTCTTTCCGGGAGCGAAGTTCATGGAGCAGTCGAACGGAATTGATTTCTACGAGTTCCTGTCTGATTTGGTTGAGAATTATGAGGAACGTGCCGATGAGCTGGTCAGCCATATTCAGCGAATCATGTCCTATTGTGTATCGAAGAAACGTCTGACGGTTGCCGTTACCTCGGATGCTGCTGACTTTGAGAAGGTTGTAAAGAAGCTTCCGGAGTTCCTTCAGGCACTTACAACTCTTGCGGCAGAGGATCGGCTTGCACCCGCAGAGAAGCTTCCGTGGGAGGGTGGCTATCCGCTTTCTGCGAAGAATGAGGCATACAGCTTCAGCGGCAAGGTGAATTATGTTGCACGTGCCGGCTGGTTCAAGGCTCACGGGTATCAGGAAAGCGGAGCCCTTTCGGTGTTACGCTCCATCCTTTCAAACGAGTATCTCTGGCAGAATGTACGCGTGAAGGGCGGCGCCTACGGCTGCGGTATTCAGTTTTCCAATCATGGCGGCACGATGTGTTGTGCCTCCTATCGCGACCCGAACCTTTCGGCGACCGACGAGGTATATCAGAGAATTCCGGAGTATGTACGCTCCCTTAACCTGAGCGAGCGAGAGCTTACAAAATATGTGATTGGTACCTTCAGCGGAATGGACCGGCCGCTTTCGGTCAGTGCTGCGGGGGAGATTGCATTCAACTACTATTTTTCGAAGGTGCCGATGGAGAAGGTGCAGAAGCTGCGTGATGAAATCCTTGCTGTTACGAATGAGGAAATCTGTGCACAGGCCGACCTTCTTGCGGCAGCGCTTTCCGATGGTTATGTATGTGCACTTGTCGGCGAGGGTAATATTAAGAATGATGCTTCACTCTTTCGTGAAGTGAAGCCTCTTAAATAGATGATTTTGGAATGACTTTTGGAGGATTTTATAATTTATGCAGGACAATGCTTTTAAATCCGGATTTGTTGCGCTGGTAGGAAGACCGAATGTCGGCAAATCCACGCTGATGAATCGCCTGATCGGACAGAAGATTGCTATTACTTCGAATAAGCCGCAGACGACCCGAAACCGTATTCAGACCGTATATACCGACGAGCGCGGGCAGATTATCTTTCTGGATACGCCCGGCATTCATAAGGCGAAGAATAAGCTCGGCACGTTTATGGTTGAGACGGCGGAGAGCACATTTGCCGATGTCGATGTGATTCTGTGGCTTGTGGAACCGACGAATTATATCGGAGCGGGTGAGCAGCATATTCTTGAGAAGCTCAGAAAATGCGGGACGCCGGTAATCCTTGTCATCAACAAGATTGACCGCGTGGAGAAGGACAAGATTCTTGAGTTTATCGCAACCTACTCGAAGGAGATGGAATTCGCGGAGGTGATTCCGGTTTCCGCACTGAAGGGGATGAATACCGAGCATCTGAAGGAGGTTCTGTTCCGTTATCTCGAGGAGGGACCGATGTATTTTGATGAGGATACCGTTACCGACCAGCCGGAGCGTCAGATTGCGGCTGAGATGATTCGCGAGAAGGCACTGCGTAACCTTTCGGATGAGGTCCCGCACGGTATCGCCGTTACAATCGAGAAGATGCATGAGCGTTCGGGCGGCGGACTTATCGACCTCGAGGCGACAATCATCTGCGAGAGAGATTCTCATAAGGGAATCATCATCGGTAAGCAGGGCGCGATGCTTAAAAAGATCGGCCAGGATGCCCGTAAGGAGATTGAGATGATGGTCGGCTGTAAGGTCAACCTGCAGCTTTGGGTCAAGGTGAAGAAGGACTGGCGTGACAGCGATATTATGCTGAAGAACTACGGCTATGTGAATCACGACGAAGAGGAGTAAAGCGACGTAGCAGGGTATCCGCAGGAAAGAAGCGTCGTATCACGAGGAGGAAGGAGGTCGGTCATATGTCCGAAAGGATCTGGCTTACAGGTATGGTGCTGTCGTCATCTCCGTTCGACGATTATGACAGACGACTTGTGATTCTGACAAAGGAACGCGGAAAAATCGTTGCATTTGCCAAAGGCGCGCGAAGGCAGGGAAGTGCGCTGCAGGCAGGCACGCAGCCCTTTACGATGGCGAATTTCCAGCTTGTGGAGGGACGCACCGCATATAACCTTGTTTCGCTTGAGGGAATCCGGTTCTTTCATGAGCTCAGTAAGGATGTCGTGCTCACGTGCTACGCCTGCTATATGTGTGAATTTGCCGAGCATATGACAGAGGAGAACAACGACGAGTCGGCGATTCTGAAGCTTCTTTATCAATCGATGAGGGCGCTTACGAACGAGAAGATCGGGCCGAAGCTGACGCGCGTTATTTTTGCGCTGAAGATGATGTATCTGAACGGCGAGGGACCGCAGACGGAGGAGTGTGTGCGGTGTAAGCGGAAGGAAGGCGAGTTCGTGTTCAGCGTGCGAAACGGCGGCTGTGTCTGCAGGCGGTGCGCGGGTGACGATTTCGATCCTGCGGTGCGGCGCGAGAAGGAGCTGAGGCTTGGGATTGCCGATAACGATTTCTTTAATCTGAGCAATGCAGCCTGGTACACAATCCGGTATATCGGCGCGGTGGCGCCGGAGAAGCTGTTTCATTTTACGGTGAATGAATCGGTGCTTGAGGAGCTGACGACGGTGACGGATGCATTTGTACGCGAATATGTGAAGCATAGCTTCAACAGCCTCGCATTTCTGGAAGTGCTGTAACAATTTGGCAAAGTGTGAAAAATGATTTGACATAAGCGCTTAATAAGGCTAATATATTTGAAGTAAATACAAGAAAGAGGTACATACTCATGGAAAAGACTATGGATAAGATTGTAGCTCTTGCGAAGGCAAGAGGTTTTGTATATCCGGGCTCCGAGATTTACGGCGGCCTGGCCAATACCTGGGATTACGGAAATCTCGGTGTAGAACTTAAGAACAATGTTAAGAAGGCATGGTGGAAGAAGTTCGTTCAGGAGAATCCCTACAACGTAGGTGTTGACTGTGCGATTCTTATGAACCCGCAGACCTGGGTTGCTTCCGGTCACCTTGGCGGCTTCTCCGATCCGTTGATGGATTGTAAGGAGTGTCATGAGCGTTTCCGTGCCGATAAGCTGATCGAGGATTTCGCAGCAGAGAAGGGCATCGCGCTTCCGAAGCCTGTTGATGCGTTCAGCCAGGAGGAGATGAAGGCTTACGTTGAGGAGAACAACATTCCGTGCCCTACCTGCGGCAAGCATAATTTCACTGATATCCGTCAGTTCAACCTGATGTTTAAGACCTTCCAGGGCGTTACCGAGGATGCGAAGAATACGGTTTATCTTCGTCCCGAGACCGCACAGGGTATCTTTGTAAACTTCAAGAATGTACAGCGTACCAGCCGTAAGAAGATTCCGTTCGGTATCGGCCAGATCGGTAAGTCCTTCCGTAACGAGATTACGCCCGGTAACTTCACCTTCCGTACCCGTGAGTTCGAGCAGATGGAGCTTGAGTTCTTCTGCGAGCCCGGCACCGACCTTGAGTGGTTCCAGTACTGGAGAGCTTTCTGCCGTGACTGGCTCCTTTCCCTTGGCATCAAGGAAGATGAGATGCGTCTTCGTGACCATGATCCGGAGGAGCTTTGCTTCTACAGTAAGGGTACTACCGATATTGAGTTCCTGTTCCCGTTCGGCTGGGGCGAGCTCTGGGGTATCGCTGACCGTACCGATTATGACCTGACACAGCATATGAATATTTCCAAGGAAGATCTTACCTACTTCGATGACGAGAAGCAGACTCGCTATACGCCTTATGTAGTTGAGCCCTCTCTTGGTGCTGACCGTGTCGTTCTTGCATTCCTTTGCGCCGCTTACGACGAAGAGGAGATTGCTGAGGGCGATGTAAGAACCGTTCTTCACTTCCATCCGGCACTTGCTCCGGTTAAGGTTGGTGTGCTTCCGCTTTCTAAGAAGCTCGCTGACGGCGCAGAGAAGATCTTCACCGAGCTTTCTAAGTACTATAACTGCGAGTACGATGACAGAGGAAACATCGGTAAGCGTTATCGTCGTCAGGATGAGATCGGTACTCCGTTCTGCGTAACCTACGATTTCGAGTCCGAGACCGATGGCTGCGTAACCGTTCGTGACCGTGATACGATGGCGCAGGAGCGTGTTAAGATCGAAGACCTTAAGAGCTACTTCGAGAGTAAGTTCAACTGGTAATTTCTTTGATAATGAGAGCCCTTCACCGGCAAGGTGAGGGGCTTTTTTACAAGTGGGCAAACATAAAATGATTAATTTTTCTTCTGCCGTCAGATTTGCTGGCGGCAGACTTAATGTATAGTGGGTACATTATATTTACCTGCTATGCAGGTGTGTTCCAAGTCATACTATGTGTGGGGTGCGGCTATGCAATGGCTATCATTATTGCATTGGCATCTAATTATGAATAGAACGATGAGGTTATAGGCTGAAGCGATTTGTCTGACATTTGTTGCAAATGATTTTTTGCGAATTATGCTTGACAACCAAAGGATTTGTAATCTTGCACAAATTGTATAAACGCTGAATATACGGTAAAATATGCAGTTGTTGATAACTTTTTGAAAATGGAGAGTTATCAACAACTTTTTTGTTGCGAAAAGCCCCTTGTTTTATGGTTTTCCACCATTTTATCAACTTTATCCACAAAACAATTCTTTGTTTGTAGTATGTTGTCGACAAAGGATAGCCGAATGTTTGTTTTGTAAAAAACATAGAAATTCGGAGAAAGAGAGCATTTTTTGGTATCTGTCAACTTTTGGAATTGTCAGATGGAATTGTCACCGCCAGAAGAGGAACAGGACAGCAATCATTGCGGCGTTTTTTGCAATTCTGCACAAAATGTATAAGCAATGTATAAACGCTTAAATATGCAAATGTGGATAACTTTCCGAAAAAAACGAGGTTATCCACATCTCATATGTTGAGTGAACCCCTTGTTTTATGGGTTTTCCACCATTTTATCAACTTTATCCACAAAACAATTCTTTTTTTGTAGTACATTGTTGACCGAATGTTTGTTTTGTAAAAACAGTAGAAAAGGGCAAAAAGACAGCTTTCTTTATCTGTCAAAAAACTTTCCGAATATTCTGACAATTTGCTGTTTTGAGGCTAGAGAGCAGGCAGATTACAGAGATAGGGGGGAGGCCTGGTTCTATCCTTTGGCGGCACAGGGCGGTTTTGTATTTCACAGTTGCCTTAACCTGCAAAAAGTGGTATAATGTTACAAACTGTGGGCTTATGCGCTTTTATGGCGGAAGCCCCGAATAGAAGCGTTGATGCGATAAGGCACCGAAGCCTTGGGGGATAAGGCTTGTACGGTTCATTCCATCGACTTACGGAGGATTAAAATATGAGCATTTTCACAAAGATTTTTGGTACGCACAGCGAGCACGAGGTGAAGCGAATTCAGCCCACTGTCGATCAGATTGAAGCACTGGAGCCCGAGTATGAGAAGTTGTCGGACGAGCAGCTTGCACATAAAACCGTTGAATTCAAGGAGAGACTTGCAGGCGGAGAGACGCTTGATGACATTTTGGTGGAGGCATTTGCCACTGTTCGAGAGGCAGCCAAGAGAACGCTTGGCCAGCGTGCATACCGCGTACAGCTGATCGGAGGTATCGTTCTGCATCAGGGACGTATCGCCGAGATGAAGACCGGTGAAGGTAAGACGCTTGTTTCCACATTTCCCGTATATCTGAATGCACTTACCGGTAACGGCGTTCATGTCGTAACCGTCAACGATTACCTGGCTAAGCGAGACTCCGAGTGGATGGGACAGGTACACCGCTTCCTCGGTCTTACGGTAGGTTGTATTCTGAACCACATGGAGAACGACGAGCGTCGTGAGCAGTATCGTTGCGACATCACCTACGGAACGAATAACGAGTTCGGCTTCGATTATCTCCGTGACAACATGGTTATCTACAAGGAGCGCCTTGTTATGAGAGGTCTTCCTTTCGCAGTAATCGATGAGGTCGACTCGGTACTGATCGATGAGGCAAGAACCCCTCTTATTATTTCCGGACAGAGCGGAAAGTCCACCAAGCTTTACGAGGTCTGCGATATTCTGGCAAGACAGCTGCAGAAGGGTACCGAGACCGAGCTCAGTAAGATGGATATCCTGATGGGTGAGATGGGCGAAGAGACCGGCGACTTTGTTGTCAACGAGAAGGATCGTAACGTTACGCTTACCGAGCAGGGTGTACACCGCGTGGAGGCATTTTTCAAGATTGAGAACCTGGCCGACCCGGAGAACCTTGAGATTCAGCATAATATCAACCTTGCGCTTCGCGCACATTATCTGTTCCAGAAGGATCACGATTATGTTGTAAAGGATGACGAGGTTCTGATCGTCGATGACTTTACCGGTCGTATTCTTCCGGGCCGCCGTTATTCCGACGGCCTGCATCAGGCAATTGAGGCAAAGGAGCATGTAAAGGTTAAGCGTGAGAGTAAGACGCTTGCAACCATTACCTTCCAGAACTTCTTCAACAAATACGAGAAGAAGTGCGGTATGACCGGTACCGCACAGACCGAGGAGCAGGAGTTCCGTGAGATTTACGGCATGGACGTTGTATGTGTACCGACGAACAAGCCGATTGCCCGTATTGACCATGAAGATGCCGTATATCGTACGAAGCGTGAGAAGCTTGCCGCTATCGTGGATGCGGTTATCGAGGCACATGCCGCAGGACAGCCCGTCCTTGTCGGTACCATTACGATTGAGGCTTCCGAGACCATCAGTGAGGCGCTCAGAAAGAAGAATATCCCGCATAAGGTGCTGAATGCTAAGTTCCACGAGATCGAGGCAGAAATCATCGCAGATGCAGGTCAGAAGGGTGCCGTAACCATCGCTACCAACATGGCAGGTCGTGGTACCGATATTAAGCTTGGAGAGGGCGTTAAGGAGCTTGGCGGTCTGATGATCATCGGTACCGAGCGTCACGAGTCCCGTCGAATCGACAACCAGTTACGTGGTCGTGCCGGTCGTCAGGGAGACCCCGGTGATTCCAGATTTTATATTTCCCTTGAGGACGATCTGATGCGTCTGTTCGGTTCTGAGAGAATGATGGGGCTGTTTAAGACACTCGGACTTGATGAGGGTCAGGAGATTCATCATAAGATGCTGTCGAACGTAATCGAGAGAGCACAGAAGAAGATCGAGGACAACAACTTCGGTATTCGTAAGAACCTCCTTGAGTACGATAAGGTGAACAACGAACAGCGTGAGATCATTTACGATGAGCGTCTTAAGGTTCTGAACGGCGAGAACATGCGCGAGAACATCCTGACGATGGCGAAGCGTACCGTGGAGAAGAAGGTATCCTACTTTATCAACGAGGACGTTGTTCCGGAGGAGTGGGATCTGTACGGCTTTGGCAATGAGCTGCACAGTGTGTTTGATATTCCTACCGACCAGTATACTGTAGAATATATGCAGGATAGAAAGCTTAAGGAGCTGACGGACGAGATTACCGAAGCGGTGCTTAAGCGCTATGAGGAGCAGGAGGAACTGTTCTGCAACTTTGAGGATGACGGTATCAGACTCGGCGAGCCGCAGTTCAGAGAGATCGAGCGCGTATTCCTTCTGAATTCCATCGACCAGAGATGGATGCAGCACATCGATGACATGGATCAGCTGAAGCAGGGTATCGGCTTACAGTCCTTCGGACAGAGAGACCCGGTTCAGGAGTATAAGTTCCAGGGCTATGATATGTTCAACGAGATGACGGAGGGTATTGCGGAGGATACGATTCGTAAGCTGATGCACATTCGCCCGAAGGAGAAGGTTGAGCGTAAAGAGGTTGCGAAGATTACCGGTACGAACAAGGACGAGAGCGCAACGCGTGAGCCTGTTCGCCGCAGCAGCAAGAAGATTATGCCGAACGATCCCTGTCCTTGCGGCAGCGGTAAGAAATACAAGTTCTGCTGCATGAAGAAGGATTCCCTGAAATAGTGAGAACCGTTCATGCACAAAGGAGTTAGTGAAGATGATTGAACTGGACCAGATGAAATTCGTGCTTGCAGGCTGCAAGGAGCCGCTCAGAGAAGTCGGAGCGTCGCTTGAGCTTGAGGCGAAGAATAGAAAGATCGAAGAGCTTTCCGGACTTCTTGAGGTACCGGGCTTCTGGGATGATGTCGAGAAGGCACAGAAGATGTCCCGTGAGCTCAATGAGCTGAAGCAGGTTGTGGAAGGCTTTCAGAAGCTTACGCAGCAGTATGAGGATATTGCGACACTCATCGAGATGGGTTACGAGGAGAATGACCCGGATATGATTCCGGAGATTCAGGCCGAGCTCGATGATTTTACGACAACGCTTGACGAGCTTCGCCTTGAAACACTGCTTTCGGGTCCTTATGACAAGGAAAATGCCATCGTGACGCTGCATGCCGGCGCCGGCGGCACAGAGAGCTGCGACTGGGCAAGCATGCTTTACCGTATGTACCAGAAGTATGCGCAGAAGAAGGGCTACAACGTGGAAACGCTTGACTATCTTGAGGGCGACGAGGCCGGTATCAAGGCAGTGACCTTCCAGGTCAACGGCACCAACGCCTACGGACATCTGAAGTCGGAGCACGGCGTGCACAGACTGGTTCGCCTGAGCCCCTTCAATGCCAACAACAAGCGTCAGACCTCTTTCGTATCCTGCGATGTTATGCCGGATATTGAGGACGATCTGGATGTAGAAATCAATGAAAAGGATCTCCGTATCGACACCTATCACAGTAGCGGTGCCGGCGGTCAGCATATCAACAAGACATCATCCGCAATTCGTATCACGCATCTGCCGACGGGAATTGTTGTACAGTGCCAGAATGAGCGTAGCCAGTTCCAGAACAAGGACAAGGCAATGCAGATGCTGAAGGCTAAGCTGTATCTTTTAAAGCAGCAGGAGGCAGAAAGCAAGACATCGGGAATCCGTGGTGAGGTGCGCGGCATCGATTTCGGAAGCCAGATTCGCTCCTATGTCCTGCAGCCGTATACGATGGTAAAGGATACGCGTACCGGCGTGGAGGTCGGTAACGCGCAGGGTGTTTTAGATGGCAATCTTGACCCGTTCATCAACGGCTTTTTGAAGTGGCTTGCGGTCGGAGGAGAAAGCGCGGAGGAACAGTAGATGGCAGAGTTTCGTTTGCATGCGCCCTTTGCGGCAACGGGTGACCAGCCCGAGGCGATTGCAAAGCTTACCGAAGGCTTCCGGGAAGGTAATCAGTTTCAGACGCTTCTCGGTGTAACCGGCTCCGGTAAGACATTTGCCATGGCGAACATTATTGAAAAGCTGCAGCGCCCGACACTGATCATATCCCATAACAAGACGCTTGCGGCACAGCTTTACGGAGAGTTCAAGGAGTTCTTTCCGGAAAATGCCGTTGAGTATTTTGTGTCCTACTATGATTACTACCAGCCGGAGGCGTATGTACCGTCCTCCGACACTTACATTGAGAAGGATGCGGATGTCAACAAGGAGATTGACCGTCTTCGCCATTCCGCAACCGCAGCACTGACCGAGAGAAGGGACGTTATCGTAATCGCGAGCGTATCCTGTATCTATGGTCTCGGAAGCCCGATCGATTATCAGAACATGACACTGTCACTGCGTCCGGGAATGACGCGTGATCGTGACGACGTTCTGAGAAAGCTGATCGAAATTCAGTACACGAGAAATGATATGGATTTCCAGCGAGGCACCTTCCGCGTACGCGGCGATGTTGTGGAAATCTACCCGATTGCAAGTGATAAGGACGAGGCCTACCGCATCGAGTTCTTCGGAGACGAGATTGACCGAATCCAGCTGATCGATGCGCTGAAGGGTACGGCCAAGGCGAACCTCGAGCATATGGTTATCTTCCCGGCATCCCATTATGTGGTCAATGCCGAGCACCGAGAGCTTGCGCTTCATAAGATTGAAGAGGAGCTTGCGGAGCGCGTGGATTATTTTCAGCGCGAGGAGAAATTCATCGAGGCACAGCGTATCAACGAGCGTACGAGATATGATCTGGAGATGCTTCGTGAGACCGGCTTCTGCTCCGGTATCGAGAACTATTCCATGCATCTGGCGGGACATACGCCGGCCGATGCACCGAGCACGCTGATGGATTATTTTCCGGAAGATTATCTGATTATTGTCGATGAGTCGCACATTACGATTCCGCAGATCCGCGGTATGTTCAACGGGGACCAGGCAAGAAAGTCTACACTTGTAGAATACGGATTTCGCTTGCCTTCTGCAAAGTGCAATCGCCCGCTTGCCTTCGAGGAATTCGAGGGTAAGATTAACCAGATGCTATTCGTGTCGGCTACGCCGGACAGCTACGAGGAGGAGCATGAGCTACTTCGTGCGGAGCAGATCATCCGCCCGACCGGTCTTCTAGACCCGGAGGTCAGTGTTCGCCCGGTAGCGACGCAGATTGACGATCTTGTCGGCGAGATTCGTAAGGAGACTGCGAAGCATAATAAGGTTCTTGTCACAACGCTTACCAAGCATATGGCGGAGGAGCTGACCGATTATATGAAGGATATCGGCATCCGTGTTCGCTATCTGCATTCCGATATCGATACCCTTGAGCGAGGCGAAATCATTCGTGATATGCGTCTTGACAAGTTCGACGTGCTTGTCGGCATTAACCTTCTTCGAGAAGGTCTTGATATCCCCGAAATCAGCCTGGTGGCGATTCTCGATGCGGATAAGGAGGGCTTCCTTCGTTCGAAAACCTCACTGGTTCAGACAATCGGACGTGCAGCGAGAAATGTGGACGGACATGTTATCATGTACGCCGACACGATGACGGATTCGATGAAGTATGCCATCGAGGAGACCAATCGACGCCGAAGCGTGCAGGATGCCTACAATCAGGCACACGGTATTACGCCGCAGTCGATTCATAAAGAGGTTCGCGATCTGATCAGTATCTCCAAGAAGGCCGATAAGATTACGAACAATATCGAGAAGGATTACGAGTCGATGAGCGTGAAGGAGCTTGAAGCGATTATCGCCAAGCTTGCCAAGAAGATGCATACCGCTGCTGCGGAACTCGATTTCGAGCATGCGGCCGAGCTACGTGACGAGATTGCGCAGATTCGTAAGGTGATTTCAGAGCAGTAGGGACTGGCGCGAAGCGGCGGTCTGACTTAGGAATATAGAGAAAAGCATGGATACAGACAAGAAGAAATACATTCGCGTTCGCGGCGCGAAGGAGAACAATTTGAAGGATTTAAGTGTGGATATCCCCCGTGACGAGCTGGTCGTTCTGACCGGTCTTTCCGGCTCGGGCAAATCCTCGCTTGCATTTGACACGATATACGCGGAGGGACAGCGTCGCTACATGGAGTCGCTGTCGAGCTATGCCCGTATGTTCCTCGGACAGATGGAGAAGCCCGAGGTCGAGAGCATCGAGGGACTTCCTCCCGCAATTTCCATTGACCAGAAATCGACGAACCGTAATCCGAGATCGACCGTCGGAACCGTAACGGAGATCTACGATCACCTTCGTCTTCTGTACGCCCGTGTCGGCACACCGCATTGCCCGAACTGCGGAATCGAAATCGCAAAACAGACCGTTGACCAGATGACAGATGCTGTAATGGCTCTTCCCGAGGGCTCTAAGATTCAGCTTCTTGCACCGGTCGTACGCGGCAAGAAGGGCGAGCACCAGAAGGTGCTTGAGGCCGCAAGAAAGAGCGGCTATGTGCGTGCCAACGTGGACGGCAATATGTACGAGCTTTCGGAAGATATCAAGCTCGATAAGAACCAGAAGCACAATATTGAAATCATCATCGACCGTCTGGTTGTGAAACCGGGCATCGAGAAGCGTCTTACCGACTCTCTTGAGAATGCGTTGAAGCTTGCCGAGGGACTGATGTTCGTGGACGTGGTGGACGGCGAGCGCCTTCGCTTCTCCGAAAGCTTCGCCTGTCCGGAGTGCGGCGCGACCATTGAAGAGATGGAGCCCAGAACATTTTCCTTTAACAATCCCTTCGGTGCCTGTCCTGCCTGTCACGGTATCGGTATGACGATGGAATTCACCGAGGAGAGTATCATCCCCGACCCGACCCTCAGCATCGACCAGGGTGCGATTGCGGTAACCGGCTGGCAGTCGGCGACCGACGCGGGAAGCTTTACAAGATGTACGCTTGAGGCACTTGCGAAGGAGTATCATTTTTCGTTAAATACACCGATTAATCAGCTTTCCGACGAGGTTCGGTATGCGCTGATATACGGTACGGGCGGACATAAGGTGGATGTGCATTACCGCAGCCAGCGTGGCCAGGGTATCTATGACATTGCCTTTGAGGGTATTCTTGAAAATGTGAGACGGCGCTATCGTGAGTGTGCTTCCGAGACGCAGCGTCAGGACTATGAGTCCTTCATGGTGATCAGACACTGTGAGGCCTGCGGCGGAAAGAGACTCCGTAAGGAGGCACTTGCCGTGACTGTCGGCGAGCATAACATCGATGAGGTCTGCAATATGCCGGTCAGACAGCTGCGCCCCTTCTTTGAGGAGCTGAAGCTGACGCCGATGAAGCAGCAGATCGGTGAGATGGTTCTGAAGGAAATCCGTGCAAAGATCGGATTCCTGTGCGATGTCGGATTGGATTATCTGACACTTTCTCGTGCGACGGCTTCTCTTTCGGGAGGAGAAGCGCAGCGTATCAGACTTGCAACGCAGATCGGCTCCGGACTTGTAGGCGTAGCGTACATTCTGGACGAACCGAGCATCGGCTTACATCAGAGAGACAATGACAAGCTTCTTAAGTCCTTGAAGGGGCTTAGAGATCTTGGAAATACGCTTCTGGTTGTAGAGCACGATGAGGATACCATGCTTGAAGCAGATTGGATTGTGGATATCGGCCCCGGCGCGGGACAGCACGGCGGCACGCTGGTAGCACAGGGCAAGGCTGCGGATATTATGGCTTGCAAGGATTCCCTTACGGGAGATTATCTGTCGGGAAGACGTTTCGTTCCGGTTCCCTCGGAGCGAAGAAAGCCGACCGGTTTTCTGACCGTAAAGGGGGCAAGAGAGCATAACCTTAAGAATGTGGATGTGAAGATTCCCGTCGGTGTATTTACCTGCGTGACCGGTGTATCCGGCTCGGGTAAGAGCTCCCTTGTCAACGAAATTCTCTACAAATCACTCGCAAGAACACTGAACCGTGCGCGGATTGCTACGCCCGGTAAACATGACACGATTCTTGGAGTGGAGCAGCTCGATAAGGTCATTGATATCGATCAGTCACCAATCGGTAAGACACCGCGAAGCAACCCGGCGACCTACACCGGCGTCTTCGACCAGATTCGTGATCTGTTCGCAAATACCCAGGAGGCTAAGGTTCGTGGGTTTAACAAGGGAAGGTTCAGCTTTAACGTAAAGGGCGGCCGTTGCGAAGCCTGCAAGGGTGACGGTATCGTGAAAATTGAGATGAATTTCCTTCCGGATGTATATGTTCCCTGTGAGGTGTGCGGCGGAAAGCGTTACAATCGTGAGACGCTTGAGGCAACCTACAAGGGAAAGAGCATTTATGATGTACTGGAGATGACGGTGGAGGAGGCAGTACCGTTCTTTGCCAATATTCCTTCCATCCGTTCCAAGATTGAAACCTTGAATGAAGTGGGATTGTCTTACCTGAAGCTCGGACATCCCTCGACCGCACTGTCCGGCGGTGAAGCACAGCGTGTAAAGCTGGCAACAGAGCTTGCAAAACGAAGCACCGGTAAGACGGTGTATATTCTGGATGAGCCGACGACAGGCCTGCATTTTGCGGATGTCGATAAGCTGATTCAGATTTTAAGGAGACTTGCGGAAGGCGGCAATACGGTAATCGTAATCGAGCATAATCTCGACGTCATCAAGACTGCGGATTATATCATCGACCTCGGTCCCGAGGGCGGTGACGGCGGCGGAACGATTGTAGCCTGCGGTACTCCTGAGGAAGTTATGAAATGTGAGAAATCCTATACCGGTCAGTATCTGCGAAAGCAGATCGAGCGGCAGGAGGAAAGACTTAGGAACATGTAAGGATGAACGATATGGGCAGTCATTTTTTCGCTATGATGTCAAGAATGAAATACATTGAGCGTTGGGCACTGATGCGCAATTCCGAGAAGGAAAATATCAGCGAACACTCCTTAGAGGTCGCTATGCTTGCGCATGTGCTTGCCGTACTGGGAAACCGCCGGCTTGGGAAGCATTACGATCCCGCACGTGCGGCTCTGATCGGTATCTATCATGATGCGAATGAAATCATCACCGGCGATATGCCGACGCCCGTAAAGTACTACAGTTTAGAGATGCAGAACCTGTTCCACGGGATTGAGGATAAGGCGGCGGAATCGCTTCTTTCCATGCTCCCGGAGGATATTCGGGACGAGTACAGAGGACTGTTCTTCCCGACAGGTGAGGATGCGGCTTTGAAGCCTCTTGTGAAGGCAGCAGATAAGCTTTCCGCATTAATCAAGTGCATCGAGGAGGGTAAGGCCGGCAACCGGGAATTTGACCAGGCACGGCGGACCATCCAGACTTCCATCGAAGAGATGCAGGTGGAAGAGGCGCGGATATTCCTTACGGAGTTCCTTCCGTCCTATGAAAAGACATTGGACGAGATCAGTCGCTAAAAAAGCGTTTCATGCTTCCCTTAGCATACAATTTAGGAGGAAACATGAAAAGATTACTTTATGTAGATTTTGAAAATGTCAGCTCAGCCGGACTGAACGGCGTATTGAAGCTGACGAAGAACGACGAGGTGAAGATATTCCTCGGACCGAAATGTTCGAAGATGTCTTTGATCGAGGCAGAATCCATCCTGCACTGCGATGCGACCGTAGAGCTGATCAAGAATGACCAGATCGGCAAGAATGCGCTCGATTTCATTATCATGGTGCATCTCGGCTACGATATCGCGAAAAATGCGGCAGACCGCTTCTTCATTATATCGAACGATAAGGGCTATGAGCCTGCGATTCACGAGATGCAGAGTAAGACCGGTGAGATCGTAGAGCGCTATGCGGATATCGAGCAGGTAATTGCCCGTAAGGAGGAGAAGACCGGATTCTTTGCCTGCCTTTTTGGTAAGAAGAAGCCGGTTGTTGAGAACACGACCGAGCACGAGGTTCTGAATAAGAGAAGCCGTGGTAGCCGAAATGTATCGCAGAATGGGCAGAGCAATGTAAGAAGCAGCTACGGAAGTAACGGAAATCGAAGCCACAATAACAGCGGTAACCGTAGCGAGCACAGAAATCCGCGTGACAATCGTAACGAGAACCGAAGCGAGGGAAGAAACGACAATCGCCGGAATAACCTGCACGACAATCGCAACAATCGGAAGCAGAATCATGCACCGCGCGAGGAGAAGGAGCTTCTTAAGAAGCAGAACGAAACGGCTGCTGAGATTACCAAAGCTACGCCCGATACGGTTCGTATGAGCGTACAGAAGCCGCCGAAGAAGCAGCCTGTAAGGGTTGTGAATGAAAGTAATGATGATAGCTACTTAGATAATCTGAGCATCGCAGATCTTCGTGCACAGCTTATTCCCACAAGTGGTTCTACAGAAGTAGAACGTAGTAAAGCCGAGCAGAAGCAGCCGAAGCCTGCTAAGAAGAACGGACGAAGACCGCGTGCGGAGCTTACCGATTCCGAGAAGGATCTGGTTAGTCGCGCATTGAAGGATACCTCTAATCTTGGGGATTTCCACAATTATATTCTGAAAGAGTTACATGACAACGACCGTGCTACCGAGATTTATAAATCCGAGAAGCATCGTGTGCAGAAGAAGCCTTTAGAGCAGCTGCAAGCAGGTGGCGATCCGGAAGTGAAGAACGCTTCGGAGGAATAAAGTAAGGCTTTAAAGCTTCCTCGGATGGTGATGTATATGCCCGGGAATCGAACGCTTGAAGGGGAGAGAAGCGGATGAACGTATTATTTTTGACAGACAATAAGGCAGATGAAGGACTCCGAAAGGAATTCGTGCGCGGTGGCAATCGCGTATATACGCTTTGCCTCGGTCCGATCAGAATCGGTACCGGTGCGGCAGGGAATTTTCGCGTGCAGCTTCGTAAGCAGGATGTAAGCTCTTCGGAAGCTTATGCTGCGGCAATCAATTCCATTCGTGTCTGGTCCGATGATGCAAGAACCAATATCGCGGAGGCACTACTCAGTGGAAAGGAGAGACTTTTCACGGAGGTGAAGATTGATCTAATCATCGCAAGAACGCCGATTGATCCGTATTTCTCCGTGGCCGGCTTTTACAGACGACGGGATTATGCAAGAATTTATCTTCTGGCGGATCATATCTATGAGCGTGCGCACGAGGAGAAGAGTGCCGAGCAGGGCTTTCGGCTGAACGGCTTGTTTCGTTCGACCGTGAATTATTATTACAATCGCGGTCGTGAGATGGATGTTTACAAGATGGCGGATTTCATCCGTGTACAGAGTAAGGAGGATGCCGCGTATCTGCTTTCGCACAATTCCTTCCTGAAGGAAGAGAAGCTTGATGTGTGTCGGAACGGCTTTACGATTACCGATAAGTCCGTAAGTCCGGAGAAGCGTGCTGCACTTAAGTCGCGAGCGGATATCCCGACCGACAGAACCGCAATCCTTTTTGCGGGGGATTTTGCGGACGATACGGACCGCAATTTCGTACTCTCCTGTATGGAGGCGGAGCGATACAACGAAAGCGTATTCTTCGCGCTTGCGGGAGTCAGCAAGAGCTTTACCTGGAATGCGCATACGAAGATTATCGAGTATATGAATGCGCATCCTTTTGACAATGCCTGCGCATATCGTAAGCTCCCGGGAATCCTCGGAAACGATTTCGTGCAGACCTGTGAGGTGTGCGTCGTGTTCGACCGCGAGGAGCCGATGAGTGCAGATGCCGCAATCGCCAAGCTGAAGGGCTTTCTGATGGCGAAGGCGGTAATAATAGCGATTACACCGGAGGGCTCGCCGATGAGCCGTATCGTAAAGGCAGGAGGCTTCGGCGTAGCCTGTGAACCGGGCAGCACGGAAGCATTTAGCCGCTGCGTGAGAAGGGTATGCTCGGCTGACCTTTCCGAGGTCGGACAGAACGGCCTTTCGTATCTGCTTCGGAACTGTGATATCAGGAATAATTATCTGACGATTATCCGCCATTTTCTGTAAAATGGGCGCACATAGGTAGGAAGGAACGGTATGAATCCAAAGACACTTGACATTCTGAGGACTGCGATTTTCAACGAAGCCCCGACGCCCGGCCCGGTAACGGCTGAGGTGTACGAGGAGCTTAAGCAGCAGTCGGTTCATATACTTGCCGCCGAAGCGCTCGGACGCTATGAGGTCGAGGAGCAGGTTCTTGCCAAATGGGAGATTGACTGCGCCAGACAGATGCAGCAGCTGCGCCGGTATATGGAGAACCAGAAGTCACTCACGGAGGCACTTCGTGCCGAGGGGATTCGCCCCGTTATTCTGAAGGGCTCTTCGTCGGCGATGTATTATCCGGACCCGTCGCTTCGAATGATGGGCGATGTCGACATTCTGCCGTATCCAAGAGACCTAGAGACGATGGAGCGGGCAAGACGGGCATATGAGAATAACGGCTTTAAGCTAGATGTGGATGACCGTCGGCATATTGAGTTTAAGAAGGAACGCTTTACGAGTGAGTTACATTACTTCTTCGCAGGCAAGGACTCCGAAGGGCAGCTTGCGTTAGACCGTATTCTTGACGAGGCACAGCCTGTAAGTCGCATCGTGGCAGCAGGCGGTTCGTACGAAATCGACACCTTGCCGGATGAGCTGAATGGACTGATATTCTTAGAGCATATAACGCATCACATTCTTTCGGGACTCGGTCTTCGCCAGATTCTTGACTGGATGTTCTATGTTGAGGCGGTGGTGGATGAGCGTTTCTGGAGCGATAAGCTAAAGCCGCTTACCAATCAGGTGGGGCTTACGACGCTTGCAAAAATCGTTACGAGAACGTGCGAGATTTATTTTCATGCGCCGGAGCATTCCTGGTGTAAGGATGCGGAGCTGGATGCCTGTAAGCGCCTTCTTTCGTTGGTGGATCAGTCTGGTAACTTCGGACGAAAGAAGGATCCAGTCGACAAATCAACGACTGCCGTGTTGAATAACGGCGTGGCAGTCTGGCAGCTTCAGAAGCGCGGCCTACTGAACTGGGAGGCTGCGAAGAAGCATAAGATTCTTCGGCCATTTGCCTGGCTTTATCAGATCTGCCGTTATTTCAAAAAAGGAATTCTCGAGCGCGGCAAAGGGTCTAAAGGACTTTGGAACAACTATAAAGAGCACAAGGAGCAGATGAAGCTTTTCAAAAAAATGCGGATTCATACCTATAGAAAATGAGCCGCATGTGATGTATAATAGAATAAAAGGCGCCGAAGAGCGCGAAGGAAAGAGAGGATTTGAAGATGGACGTTACTGCTATGATTAAGGATGCTGTAGAGAAGATCACAAAGGATGATTCCCTTACGAAGGCTTTCAAGGCTGACCCGGCTGATACCGTTAAGAAGGTTGTCGGAGATAAGGTTCCGAACGAGGCAATCGACAAGGTTGTGGATGGTGTTAAGGCTAAGATTAAGCTTGACAGTGCAAGCAGTGCACTTGGTTCTTTGAAGAAGCTTTTCTAATTCCTGCCGGTGTGCAAAGTGCACACCGGTTTTTTATGTCAGAAGTAAGCTTCCGCTGTGTAGCGGATATGCTTACGAGGAGGAAAATTCTTTAAAAACTTCAGAAATCGTGTCAAAATTCACATAACGAACACATATTTGACTTATTGTGTGTAATGCTGTAAAATCGAGCGGGGTTTGGGGAAAACTATCGGGAGAGGGCCTTTTGGGTCCTATGGGGAATGTTCCGAAATGATAGAAAGCTGAGCTTGTATGAAAGACGATTTTGAGAATAAAACCGAAACGGTAATAACGTTAGAGGATATCCTTTCGGAGGAGATCCCGTTAGAACTTGATCTGATGCTTGCAAGAGAGGAGATGAAATCCTCACTGGCCACTGCACCTACGGCGGAGGAAGTGCCGGAGCTTGCACCCTTGGAAGAAGCTTCAACGGAGCTTGTTACAAAGCCGAAGAGCGAACCCGAAGAGGAGGTAGCTTCATCTGCAAGTGATACGCCTGCGGGGGATACTCCTGAACGCTCTGCGGAAAGTTCTGCTGCGGAGCCGGAAGAAGTATCCGAACCAGAAGTGTCCGAAACTGAAGCGTCCACCGAAGTGTCCACCGAAGTGTCTGAAACAGAAGTCTCCGATACGGATCGTGCGGATACCGACGAAACCGATTCTTTCACGGAACCCACCGAACAGCCCTTGCTACAGAAGGATAAGGTGCCCGTATTACAGCTTCTTTATCAGTTCCTCTTTCCGGGACTGGTGCTTTTTTGGAATGAGCTCGCCTTCCATATAACAATCAACGGAAGACCTGCCGGAAGCACTGTGATTTATCTGCTTCTTTTTTCGCTTGCATTTGGCTTTTTGTATGCGGCAATCGTTGCGCGCATCAAGGATAAGGTCGTGCGCTTTGTTAACGGCATCGCTTTGGCTGCCGTGACGACTCTTTTTGTGGTGCAGGCGGTCTATCAGCAGCTTTTCAACACGTATCTAACTATATATGTTGCCGGCAACGCAGGAGATGCTAAGCAGTTCTGGCGTGCCGCTGTTTCCGCGCTTTTCTCTCGCGGTTTATTTGTCGTGCTTGCGATGATTCCGATTGCCGTCTATGTACTGCTTCGCGTTTTGAAGAGGGTAAGACACAGCAAGGTATCGGGAATCTACACCGGAGGCGTTTTTGCCATGTCCGTACTGATGTGCGTTCTGGCGATGGGGCTTATGAATACGAAGAGTGCTGTGGCAAGCGGTCGTAAGAATGTATTCTTCAAGGAGTGGCAGGTGGATCGCGGCATTAAGGAAAATGGCCTGCTGATCGGTTTTGTGCAGGATATCAAGATGTGCCTCACCTACGACGAAACAAAGGTCGGCGATGTCGTGATTGACCAGAATCCGATTATTACGCTGCCGCC
The DNA here is from genome assembly GCA_024404675.1 of Lachnospiraceae bacterium. Classification (GTDB taxonomy): domain Bacteria; phylum Bacillota; class Clostridia; order Lachnospirales; family Lachnospiraceae; genus ISDg. Next base: position 27,774 of record JAKSPO010000006.1, on the reverse strand, counting down.
GATTGCGACACCGGAGCCGATTGAAGTAATCGAGCCGACGATTGAAGTGACGCAGGCACCGATGGATACGCCTACGCCGACACCGACGCCGATTGACCGTTCTCCGCAGGTTATGCCGATTGATTTTGCATCGCTCGCACTGTCCACAAGCAACAAATCCCATCAGACGATCAACGAGTATGTGGCCAGCCTTCAGCCGTCCAGAAAGAATGCCTATACCGGCATGTTCGAGGGCTACAATCTTGTTATGATTACCGCAGAGACGTTCTCGCCGCTTGCGGTTCGTGAGGACACGACACCGACCTTGTATCGACTGGTGCGGGAAGGCTTTGTCTTCAATAATTTCTATGTGCCCTATTGGATGACAAGTACCAGTGACGGTGAGTACACGGCCTGTACCGGACTTCTGCCGGATACGCAGAAGAGTAACAGCTTCAGCCGTTCCTCGAAGAACCTGATGCCGTTCTGTCTCGGTAATCTTCTGAAGGCAAGAGGGTATACGACATTTGCCTTCCATAACCACGATTATACCTATTATGACCGCCATAAATCACACCCGAATATGGGGTATACATATCTCGCAAAATGGTCCGGACTGAATGTGACACATCAGTTCCCCGAATCCGATGTTGAGATGATGGAGTTGAGCATCCCTATGTATGTTGACAAGGAACCGTTCCATGCCTATTATATGACTATGAGCGGCCACGGCGGATATACCTGGGATACGCAGGCGATGTCGAGAAAGCATAAAAGTCAGGTCGGACACCTGAAATACAGTGAGCCGGCGCTTTGCTATCTGGCTGCCAATATTGAGTTAAATAATGCGATCGAGTATCTGATTGAAAAGCTCGACGAGGCAGGTGTTCTGGATCACACGCTGATTGTTCTTGGACCGGATCATTACGCATATCTGCTTGAGGCAAAGTATCGTAATGAGCTTGTGGGACATAACATCGAGTGGGATTTTGAGCTCTTTGAAAGTAACCTTATTATCTGGAATCCGAACATCACAAAGCCGGTACAGGTGAACAAGGTATGCAGTAATATCGACATTCTTCCGACGGTTTTGAATCTGATGGGAATCGAGTATGATTCGAGACTTCTGATGGGAGCGGATATTCTGTCCGACACGCCCGGTCTTGTGCAGTTTAAGGACAACTGCTTTGCAACCGATTATGTTCGCTACAATGCCAATACCGGCAAAGCGACCTGGCTGAACGGTGCTGAGGATAACTGGGACGAGGCCTTTAAGAAGAATTATCTGAACAGCTATAAAACAATGGTGAAGAACCGTTTTAATATTTCAAGAGCAATTCTGAATACAAATTATTATGAATCCCTGAGGGATTATTTCTGGTGGATGAATGCTGACGCTAAGTAGCGTCCCCAGACTGATTTTCGCGCGTATATAAGGAGATGAACAGATGGCTAAACCGGGCAGAAATATTTACCCCGATGTGTCGGGCGTATCGTATTTGCCGATATTCCTTGCCGGAGTCGGCGGAACGGACAACCAGACTCACGTAGTTCGTGAGGAAGGACTTTACTGGAACCAGATTATTCGTTGCGGCGAGGGGGAAGGTGAGATTGTTTTCGACGGCGTAGTACATAAGCTTCGGGAGAACGATTTCGTGCTGATTCCTGCGGGCTATCCGCATACGTATTATGCAACGAAGGAGCCTTGGGAGACGAACTGGATTGTGTTCGGCGGCGACGCATGCGAGAGCTTGCTTGCGAACCTGAATCTTTCGAAGCCGACGATTCTTACGGTTACCGACAACACGATTCCGGAGGGACTTTTTAAGAGCATGTTCGTGTCGGTAAGCTCTGATCATGTATTCGGACATCAGAAGGCCTCCGGCTATGTGTATGATTTGATTCTCTGGTTTAAGCAGACGTTGCTTCTCGGCGAGATGAATCGCTTCCGTAAGGACAGCCAGCAGATTCTTTCCGTTGCGATTCGCTACATTGAGGAAAATGTGTGCCGTGACATTACGTTGAAGGAGATTGCCGAGCATATCGGAATCTCGCAGCAGCATATGTGCCGCATCTTCCGCGAGCATATGAATGTGCGCTCTACAGAGTATATTACAAGAATTCGTCTGAATATGGCGATGGAGATGATTTTGAATACCGATGAATCGATGGCGGAGATTGCATTAAAGTGCGGTTTTCGAAGTGCGTCGTATTTTTCGACTGTATTCGGGCGGTATCAGCATATGACACCGAACAATTTCCGAAAGCTTTACAAGGTATAAGAGTGGCGGAGGCGATATGAGGATTGGTGTGATTTCGGATACGCACGGATTGCTGCGTGACGAGGCGGTACAATATCTGCAGACCTGTGATGTCATCCTGCATGCCGGCGATGTGACCGGCGAGGCGCTTGGGGACAGTATCAGGAATATAAAAAGAACCTACTTCGTACGCGGAAACTGCGACGAGCTGTGGAGTCGTCCGTTACCGAGAGGGCTCATCGTCGAAGAGGGCGGCTTTACCTTTGCCATGGCGCATCGCTACCAGGATCTGCCTGCGGACACGAAGAAGTTCGACGTCGGTATCTTCGGGCACACGCATGTCTTTGAGAAATTCACCGAGACGGACGGAACAATCTATCTGAACCCGGGAAGTGCCGGCCGGCTTCGCTACGGAGCGACCTGCTCGATGGCAATTCTGCACATCGACGAGGCAGCGCACACGCTCACGGTCGAACGCATCGATTTGAACCCTTGGGGACGGGGTTAGGGGCTCAAAATGGCCCCCAATAGCCAGGCCGGAAAAGGCTTTGGAGCAGACATTTTCTGTTGTAATTTTTGAACATTTTTGGTATAATTAACCTATGTGTTCCGGCGGAAAATGCCGGCATTTAGGAGGATTTTATGTTAAAGGTTGTACAGACTGAAAATGGTATGGTACGCGGTCTTGCGGGGAACAATACGCGCGTATCCGTATTCAAGGGGATTCCCTTTGCGGCACCGCCGGTAGGGAAGAATCGTTGGCGTGCGCCTCAGCCGGCAGCAGACTGGGAGGGCATTCGCGACGCATATCAGTTCGGACCGATATCCATGCAGGATACGCCCGGACTCGGAACGGATATTTACTGCCGTGAGTGGCATGTTGATCCCGAAATCGAAATGAATGAGGACTGCCTGTATCTGAATGTATGGACGAGCGCGAAGAGTGCGGACGACAAGCTGCCCGTATATGTATGGTTCTTCGGCGGCGGTTTTCAGTGGGGATATCCGCCGGAGATGGAGTTCAACGGCGAGAACATCGCAAAGCGCGGCATTGTAGTTGTAAGCGTTAACTACCGTCTCGGCGCATTTGGCTTTCTGAGCCACCCCGAGATTACGAAGGAGGCCCCTGAGGCACCGACGAACTTCGGTAACCTCGACCAGCAGGCCGGCCTTAAGTGGGTAGTAAGAAATATTAAGGCATTTGGCGGTGATCCGCAGAACATTACCATCGGTGGCCAGTCCGCAGGCGGCGGCAGCGTTATGTCGCACCTGACCAGCAAGCAGAGCATCGGCCTTTATCAGAAGGCAATCGTGCACAGCGGCATGATCAGAAGCCCTTACGATGTGGATCGTTTTATCACACCGAAGCCGCTTAAGGATACGGAGCCGAATGGCGTTGCATTCTTTGATTTCCTCGGTGTTAAGAGCCTTGAGGAAGCAAGAGCGCTTGACGCAACCTTCATCAGAGACAAATACGGCGAGTTCGCTCAGAGTAACCCTCGCTTTGCACCGACCATCGACGGCACCTTTATGGAGGAGGATCCGTATGTTCTGTTCCTGCAGGGCAAGCACGCAAATGTGCCGATGATCTCCGGTAACACAGGCGATGAGTTCAAGGCAGTCATCTTCGCCGACAGCGACGCAGACTTTGAGAAGAAGGCAGCTGAAATCTTCGGCGATCGCCTCGAGGAGTTCCTTTCCTTCCCGGAGGCGCATACAAAGGACGGCAACCGTTATGCAATCGCCGACAGCCTGGAGTGTGCAATCAAGGCTGCATTTGCCCATAACGAGTCGGATTGCTACTACTATCTGTTCAATCCGGACATCCCCGGCTGGGACAACCCGGGCACCTTCCATTCGGTTGATCTGTGGTTCTTCTTCGAGACACTGGCAGCCTGCTGGAGACCCTTCACCGGACGCCACTACGACCTTGCACGGAAAATGTGCAACTACATGACGAACTTCATCAAGTGCGGCAACCCGAACGGCAAGGATGTTGACGGCGTGGATATGCCTGTCTGGAAGCCATATAAGTCCGGTTGCAAATACGGCATGAACTTCCTTGCGGACGGTCCGGCACCGAGCTACGAGAACAGCGCATTTAACGATTTCCTGATTGGCGTGATTACCGACCAGACAATCCCGACGAAGAAGCAGGCATTCAATCCCTACCTTCCGTCCTGGGAATACATTCCGGACGGTGAGCCCTACGTATTTGGCGACCGCGTCTATATCTACGGATCGCACGATGCTTTCAACGGCTATGTGTTCTGCCAGAACGATTATGTCTGCTGGTCCGCACCGATCAACGACCTTGGCAACTGGCGCTATGAGGGTGTGATTTATAAGAAAAATGCAGACCCTGTGAACTCTACCAACCGTATGTGCCTCTATGCACCTGACGTGACGGTAGGTCCGGACGGTCGTTATTATCTCTACTATGTGCTTGATAAGGTCAGCATCGTGTCCGTTGCAGTCAGCGATACGCCGGCAGGCCCTTACGAGTTCTACGGCTATGTACACTATGAGGACGGTACGCGTCTTGGTGAGAGAGAGGGCGATGAGCCGCAGTTCGATCCCGGCGTATTGACCGAGGGTGATGTCACTTATATGTTCACCGGCTTCTGCGGTCGCGGAGATCGTTCCCGTCACGGTTCGATGCTCACGGTTCTTGCGGCAGATATGCTTACCATCGTGAAGGAGCCTAGAATTGTTGTTCCCGGTTCCTGCTACAGTGAGGGTACGAGCTTTGAGAAGCACGCATTTTTCGAAGCATCCTCTATTCGTAAGTTCGACGGACGCTACTACTTCATCTATTCTTCTGAGGTAATGCATGAGCTTTGCTACGCAACCTCCGACAGCCCCGAGGGTCCTTTCACCTACGGCGGTGTGATTGTAAGTAATGCAGACATCGGTATCGACAGCTACAAGGACGCTAAGCAGGCGGTTGCAATGCCTGCCAATAACCACGGCAGCCTGATTCAGATCGGTGATAAGAGATACATTTTCTATCATCGTCATACGAACAATACCTGGTATTCGAGACAGGGCTGTGTAGAGCCTGTTACCTTCCGCGAGGACGGCAGCATCGTACAGAGTGAAATTACCTCCTGCGGTATGAACGGCGGTCCGCTTCGCGATACAGAGACATATCCGGCATATATTGCCTGCCATCTCTACAAGCGTGAGCAGAAGGATAATCCGTATGCGAACTTCATGTCTGCCCGCCCGAGAATCACGCAGGAAGGCCGAGACGGCGACAAGAATCCGGCGTATATTGCTGAAATCTCGAACGGCACGACGATTGGCTTCAAATACTTTGATTTCAAGGGAGTGAAGGAGATTGAGATCCAGGCACGCGGCTATGCTGCAGGACCCTTTGAGATTCGCACCGAGCTTAACGGACCTGTGATCGGAACGGTTTCGATGGAGTACTCCGATGTGTGGGAGACCTATCGTGCAGCCTGCCCGATTCCGGATGGTGTGCATCCCTTGTACCTGACTTTTGAGGGTAACGGCGGCGGACATCTGCTCACCGTGAAATTCATCCACTAAGGTTTTGGTACGGCGAACGAGCCAACGAAACATACAGGGATGAACCCGACAACAAGGCTTCCTTTTTGGGGCCAATGCTAATAAGTTAACGATTAAAAACCCGCTCCTGATTACCATGCTTTTCATGGTAACCGGAGCGGGTTTGTGTATTATCGTCACTTATGCTTCAGGGACAAAACAGCCGATGAGGTAACCTTTCGGAACTCCATCGGCTGCAATTTCTTACGATTAATTCAATTACGCGATATCCTCAAGCTGTGAAGTATAAAGCTTGTAGTAGTCACCCTTCTTAGCCATCAGCTCGTCGTGTGTGCCGGCTTCGGTGATACCGCCGTCATTGACATACATGATAAGATCACAGCTGCGAATGGTGGAAAGACGATGTGCAATGATGAAGGAGGTACGTCCCTTCAGCATGGAATTGAGACCCTGCTGGAGTGCCTTCTCGGTCTGTACATCGATACTGGAGGTTGCCTCATCGAGGATGAGGATCGCAGGATCGGAGAGAAGCGTTCTTGCGAAGGAAATCAGCTGCTTCTGACCCTGGCTCAGAAGAGAACCACGCTCCTTAACCTCTGTCAGGTAGCCGTCAGGCATACCTGAGATAAAGCTGTCTGCACATACAAGCTTTGCGGCCTTTCTGATCTCCTCGTCGGTAGCATCGAGCTTACCGTAAAGGATGTTATCACGAATCGTACCGGAGAAGATGAAGCTGTCCTGCATCATGATACCCATCTGCTGACGAAGGGAGCTGAGCGTTACCTTGGAGATGTCCTGACCATCAATCAGAACCTCACCGGAGTTCACGTTATAGAAACGTGAGAGCAGATTCACGATCGTACTCTTACCGGCACCGGTCGGACCAACGAGTGCAACACTCATACCGGGCTTAACATCGAAGGAAACGTTGTGAAGAACTTCCTTGCCTGCTTCATAGGAGAAGCTTACATTACGGAAGGAAACGGCACCCTTGATGGGCGGCATCTCGGTTGCGCCCTCGACATTGTCAACGGTTACCTTCTCACCAAGCGTCTCGAAAATTCTCTCAAGATAAGCCATGTTGTTTAAGAAGTTGTTGAAAATATTACCGAGGTTCATGATCGGCTGCCAGAATCTTGCGGAATAGCTGGAGATTGCAATGATGGTACCGATCGTCTTGCTGCCCTGACCGAAAAGCATCATACCGAAGAGGAAGATTGCTGCACGAATCAGAACGGAAATCGCATCAATACCGGGCCATACAAGGTTGTTACAGCGAACTGCATGCATCCAGGTGTGACGGCAATCATCTGCAAGACCAGAGAAAATCTCTGCATTTTCATCCTCACGTGCGAAAATCTGTGTGATTCTTGCACCGACGATGTTCTCCTGCAGATACGCGTTCAGGTTGGAGTTCTTGTTGGAAACACGCTGCCAAGCACGACGCTGGCGGTTCTTAATCCAGAACATGAATACCGCAAGAACGGGAACACCGCACATAACAACGAGAGACATCTGCACATCCACATAGAGCATGAACGCTACGATGAAGATGAGGTTGATCATCTCGAGCACTACGTTGATAAGTCCGTTCGAAAGCATATCCGAAACAGAGTTTACGTAGTTTACGACACGAATGAGAATCTTACCGTGCGGTCTGTCGTCGTAATACTGGAACGGCAGCTTCTGCAGGTGTGCGAAAAGGTCCTTACGAATATCGTAAATGATGTTCTGCGATACGCGAATCATCATATGCGAACGAAGGGTTGTCAGAATCGTGCTGACGATAAATACTGCGACCAGCAATCCGCCGAGCAGGAACAGATATTTGGCGTTACTGTTCGGGATGGCATCATCAAGTGCCTTCTGTGTAAGGATCGGGGCAAGCAAAGCAATACCGCCGCCAAGGGCACTGATGAGAAGTGCGAAGGCCATCTTTCCAATGTACTTTTTGATATAGGAGGAAGCAAGCAACAGGTGACGTATGTCAAAAGGTTCTTCCAGTCGCTCGTCCTGCTTGTAGGTATTTTTCTTAGCCATGTATTCTCACCTCCCTTTCTACGCCGTAACCAAGGACTCGCCAAGCTGAAGCTTTACGAGCTCGGAATAGTATCCACCGGCAGCAACCAGCTCCTTATGATTGCCGGACTCGATAATGCAGCCGTCCTTCAGAACAAGGATCTTGTCGGCAAATTTCGTGGTGGAAATACGCTGGGCGATAATAATCTTGGTACAAGGGAAGTCGAGATTTCTGAGGCTGTGCTGAATCTGCTTCTCGGTCTCCATATCGACTGCGGAGGTTGTGTCATCCAGAATCAGAATGGAAGGCTTGATGGCAAGCGCACGCGCAAGGGAAATTCTCTGCTTCTGTCCGCCGGAAAGACCGACGCCACGCTCGCCGACGATGGTATCATAGCCCTCGGGCATGCGGTGGATGAAGTCGGAAGCAGCGGAATACTTCGCGTATTTTTCTACCTCTTCGGCAGTCAGAACGGAAGCACCGTAGGCAATATTTCCTTCAATGGTATCGGAGTAGAGAAGTACGTCCTGTGTTGCAAGACCGATGTTCTTACGAAGATCGACAAGCTTGTAATCCTGTACATTCACACCGTCAACGGAAACCGTACCGGAGTTAGCTTCATAGAATCTCGGAATCATCTGAATCAGAGAGGACTTACCGCAACCGGTCTCGCCGATGATGGCAACGGTCTCGCCGGGCTCCGCAACGAAGGAGATGTCCTTCAGAACAGGAAGCTTGCCGTCGTCATACTTGAAGCTTACGTGGTCGAATTCTACGCGCCCCTTGAAACGCTCGGGATGTGCGATGGCATCCGGATGATCTACAATCTCAGCCTCGGAGTAGTAGATTTCCATAACCTTGTTGGAAGCAGCAGTGAAACGCTGGAACTCGTTCATGATGTTACCCATCATTCTCATCGGGTTTGCGATAGCCCAGATGAGGAAGGAGAACGCAACATAATCACCCATGGTGATCTTATTATTAATAATGAACATACCGCCGACCAGAAGCAGGATGACAGGAAGTGCATTACAGATCGTCTCAACGAACGGGAAATACTTCAGCCATACAAGCTGGGTATTTATGTTCGTATCGCGGAATTCGCGGTTCGACTTGTCGAAACGGGCAATCTCATAATCCTCGCGGGCAAATGCCTTAACGACACGGTTACCGGAGATGTTCTCCTGTGCATCGGTGTTCATGCCGGCAAGACGCTCACGAAGTGCGGCGTGCTTCGGGCCGACATTCTTTCTGAAGTGAAAGACGATGAAGAAGATTACCGGGGAGATGGGCAGGATGCAAAGCGCAAGCTTCACATCGATATAGAAGAAGTAGATTGCCGCAGAGGTGAACAGCGTCAGTGCCTCCACGATACTTCTGATAACCCAGGCAATGTTGTGACGAACAGCATCGAGGTCACCGGTAACACGGGTCATCAGATCGCCGGTACGATAGGTGCTGTAGAATTTCATATCCTGACGCTGAATCTTGTCGTACAGGAAATTACGAATGCGAAACAGTGTCGCCTGCGATACACGCTCATAAGCCATACAGTCCGCATATACGATGATAACACGGATCAATGTCAGGCCAACCATAAGGCCAATCAGCTTGTAAAGCGTATCGGCGTTGTCCTTCAGGCTGAGCCCTTCGCGTTCAACACGGTTGAAGAGGTCGATAATCTTACCGGAATAGTGCGGAACAACAAGCTGCAGGATGTTGTAGGCCGCAGTACCGATCAAAGCGATAACGAAGAGAAAGCGCTTTCCCTCCATGTTCTCCCAAAGCCAGCCAAGCCGGGACTTCGGGAATTTCTTCTTTTCTTCCATAGGGTCCTCCGTTTGAGTTTATGTCATTATTCCTTTCTATAAGGTATCAAAGAAATGCAATCTGCACAATGTCCATTGTTGTATTAAAAAATGTCCTAAAATGTATTGTTTCGGGTGCATTTACGCAGTTTGTGCTTTTCCGAAGGGGAGAGCTGTGTTATAATATATCGAATGATGCGCTTGGTAGGAAACAGTGCGCAAGACGGAGAAAAACAATGGCGAACATTTTATTTGAATATATAGCGACGGAAGCACTCGATAATATTGCGGCCTTTTTATACGGGGAATTTGATGAGGTCGTGTATTTCTTTCTGCCGAGCGAGCCGGAGAATCCGACAAGGGATGAGGCACTCGAGCGCTTTGTCACGGAACGGCTCGGAATGGGGATGCGCTTCTTTCGTATTCCGGAAAATACTGCGGATGCGGTGCTTTGGAGCTTTCACCGGGTGATGTCCGAGTACCGGGCAGAGGACCATTTTACGGTGGAAACGACCGGCGGCGCGGAGCTCTTTTTAGTGGCGGGTGGCATGCTTTTATCAGAGGAGCGGGAGCGCGTCAGCTTCTGCAACTATGCATTTGCCACGGGGAATCCTTCGGAGCCGAGGTACCTTCTTAGTATGGACGAAATCATCGAGCTGCAGGGCTGCCAGACGGTCAATGTCTGCGACGGGGTGCCGATTGACTACACTGACGGCAATTTCCGAACCGAGATTCTGCGGCTTTGGACTGCGGTGAAGGATATCTCGGCGGACTGGAACCGATTTGCTTCTCTTACGGCGCTCGACGAGCCCGACGAACCGTTCACGCACGGAAAGACCTTCTCCGGTGAGCAGGACCGAATCAGCTGTAAGCGCATTGTGGATAAGCTTGTGAAGAACCAGATTGTGCTTGACTATCAGTTAGATAAGTCTGGTGTGAACCGTTATATACTGCAGTATGCATATACCGATAGCGTGCGCACGGAGCTTTTATATGAGAAGAGCGGTACGGTTCTTGAAATGTTTGCCTGCCTCGCGGCAGCCGAGTGCGGACTGTTTCGAGACTGCAGAAGCAGTGTTTCCGTTGATGCGGACGGCGTGATAACCGGTGACCGGAACGAAACGAGAAATGAAATCGATGTCACGATGATGTTCGGACAGCGACCGGTCTTTGTCAGCTGTAAGAATACAAGAGCGACCAAGGAATTTATCTATGAGATTATGGTCATGGCAAGACATTACGGCGGGCGCTACGCGATTCCGGTGTTAATCTCTACGGCGGAATCATTTCCCGCTGTGGCGGAGCGTGCCTCGGAGATGGGCGTTGTGCTGATCGAGCAGGTAGCGGGACAGACGCTTCGCGAGCTGAAGGAGACGTTTGTGCGGGTTTTCTCCGAGCTTGCGGGATAGAAAAGCGTGCATTTCAAAAATGCATCTTTTTTTCATCACAAAATGAACATATTTCCGCGTTATTGTGAGTGTGTAGGATGCGAAACGGATATCCGGCTTAGCGGAGAGAGTTCGTATCGAATTGTTTGAGTATCTTTTGAGGAGATGTTTGGAATGGACGAGCAAGAGAACAAAGCATATGAGTATGTGCCTGTGGAAGCAGCACCCGAGGCGAACGAGGGCGCACAGATTACGCCTGAGCCGGTTTCTGCCGGAATGTATGCGGGTGGTATGAATGTCGGGGAGCAGCCGGGACCTTCGGTACAGTACGCTACGCCGAATCAGGGAATGCCGGTCATGGCTGATCCGTATATTATGAGACTTCAGCAGGAGCAGCTTCCGAAGCAGGAGCCTCGCAAGAAGTCATTCTTCGGAAGAGCAGTGCTTTTTGTGACCTCCGCGATTCTCTTCGGCGTGTTGGCAGCAGGCGCCTACATCGGCGTGCAGAAGATTACAAAGCATTTTGAGGATAAGAAGACCGAGAGCGCGGACAAGCCGGACGACGGCAGCTCTGAGCTTGATGTGAAGCATACCGGCTCCGGCGGTATCGTGTTGCAGGCGTCTCAGCAGATTCGCGAGACGACGGTGACGGCCTTAGATGTTTCGTCAGTTGCCGAGAACGCGATGCCTTCCGTTGTAGCTATTAATAACTATTCGCTTCAGTCGTATTCCTTCTTCTTCAGTTCGCCGAGTGAGACGGTGCAGACCGGCTCCGGCATCATCATCGGGCAGAACGAGACCGAGGTTTTAATTGTAACCAATGCCCATGTGGTTGACGGCGCAGAGCGTCTATCCATCAATTTTGTAGACGGCACGACTGCGGATGCAGCCGTAAAGGGTGCCGCTTCCGCTTCCGATCTTGCTGTGGTTGCGGTTAAGTTTGAGGACCTTTCCGATGAAACGATTGCTGCGATTCGTGTTGCAAGACTTGGCGACTCCGACAGTGTTAAGGTAGGCGAGATCGCCATTGCGGTAGGCAATGCACTTGGCTATGGACAGTCGGTAACGGTTGGTTACATCAGTGCAAAGGAGCGTACCGTTACGACCGAGAAGGCTACGCTTTCCTTGATTCAGACCGATGCGGCGATCAATCCCGGCAACAGCGGTGGCGCACTTCTGAATAAGAACGGTGAGGTTATCGGAATCAATTCCGCCAAATACGTGAATCAGAAGGTTGAGGGTGTCGGCTTTGCCATTCCGATCAGCAATGTTATGAACCTGATCAACGAGCTTAGTAATCGTGAGACTTTGACGGAAACCGAGATGGGTTACCTTGGAATCGAAAGAGGTACCGACATCACGGATGATATTTATACAGAACGTTTCAACATCCCGAAGGGCTTGTATGTACAGAGCATTCAGAAAGGCTCTGCAGCCGATAAGGGTGGTATCATACCGGGCGATATTATTGTTCGTGTGGACAATGTAATCATCTATGGTATGGGTGACCTGCAGGATTTCCTGAGCTACACCAAGGCAGGTACCGAGGTTGAAATCGTGGTATATCGTTCGAACAAGGGCGTCTACGAGGAGCAGGTACTTAAAGTAACGCTCGGCAGCAGACCGAAGAGACGCGCATAATAAAAAGACTTTTTTACTTCTCCTTATCCGGAACCCGGGGACCATGCTCCTCGGGTTCCTTTTTTATGCCTTTGGGTTTTCGGTGGTAAGATGGCTTTGAAACTTAACGGTGGAAAAAATATAAAAAGTTTGGGAAATGGTATTTACATTTTGAAAAAATGTAGTATATAATATTTACATAATCACTAAGACATTGCAGACGGATGTGATGTCTTGGCGGGAGAGCGCTTGGCGTATGTCGGGCAATACAGGGAAGAGAGGTATATTATTATGGGTAAGGTTTGTCAGAGTTGTGGTTCTGTAATCGGTGAAAATGCAATTCTCTGCCCCAATTGTGGGAGCAGCACTTTGGGAAATGGTGTGAATTATCAGCCTGATTTTCAGTCCGTCACAAGAGGTGAGTCAGAATGGAACGGAGGCGTTCTCGAAACATTCATTACAGTTTTGATTTCCGGCCTTCTTGCGGCAATTACGCTTGGTATTGCAGCACCGTGGGCAATTGTCAACATCTGGAAGTTCGTTGTTGAAAATGCCGTAATCGACGGCAAGCGGCTTGTATTTGACGGCGAGGGCGGAGAGCTGTTCGGTAAGTGGATCGTATGGCTTCTTCTGACCGTTATCACCGGCGGTATCTACGCAATCTGGGCAGTACCGAAGATGATTCGCTGGATGGTTGAGCGCACACACTTCGTTATGTAAGAGCTTGTAGGTAATCAGATAAGGGCGGCTGTGATTGTCACAGCCGCTTTTTTGCGTCGCAGAATAACAGCCGTGAAAAAGTAATATACTGACTGCGGAAGATGTGTTATACTGTTTGGGATAAACACCCTGGTTCGGGAGGGACGGAGATGAAGGTTGCAATTGTAACGGGCGGAAGCTCGGGAATCGGACTTGGAACGGTCAAGGCACTAATTCATAAGGGGTGCAGTGTCTATGTGCTTAGCAGGAAGGAATTTGCCTATCCCGGTGCAGAGCATCGAAGCGTAGATGTTACCGATGAAGAGGCAGTCAGCGAGGTGATTCGGGGCATATACGAAGCGGCAGGACGCATCGATATTTTGGTGAACTGTGCGGGCTTCGGCATCTCCGGCGCGGTGGAATTTACGGAGCTTGCTGCTGCGAAGAAGCAGTTTGACGTGAATTTCTTCGGAACGGTCAATGTGACGAAGGCGGTGCTTCCCTACATGCGTAAACAGGGAAATGGAAGAATCTGCAATATCAGCTCGGTTGCTGCATTGGCACCGATTCCCTTCCAGGCGTATTACTCCGCAAGTAAATCCGCCATCAATACCTACACCGGGGCACTGGCGAACGAGGTCAGACCGTTTGGCATTACCGTGACAGCGATTATGCCCGGTGATATAAAAACAGGCTTTACGGCGGCCCGCGAGAAATCGCCCGCAGGCGATGCGGAGTACGCTGGAAGAATCGCAAGAAGTGTAAGAAAGATGGAGCACGACGAGCAGAACGGAATGGATGCCGATTTCGCCGGAAGCTACATCGCAAAGCTTGCGTTAAAAAAGCGGGTTAAGCCGTTATATTCAATCGGCTTTTCGTATAAATTTCTGAGCGTTCTTTGTATGCTTCTTCCGTCCCGCGTTAAGAGCTTCATCCTTTGGAAGCTGTACGGCTGATAGGGATTTGACGGCATTTACCGGAAGAAGACCGGGTTTTCGCCGCGTGAAGGGGGCATTTTCCGAGATTATCTTATAAAGATGATGTATTTTAGTGAAAATGTGGTGCCTGCGGTCTTGTCGGATGAGAAAAATCGTGGTAAAAATATATAGGGAAGTTTTGGAGTACGGAACTCCCTTTTTTATGAAATATTAGGAGAATCCCGCTTTAGGGATGGAGAGGTGAAATATGTATAAGATTGTCAAGAAGCAAGAGCTTACGACGAACATCTATTTGATGGAAGTGGAAGCGAAGAGAGTTGCAAAATCCTGCCTGCCGGGACAATTTGTTATCGTTCGTATGGACGAGAACGGAGAGAGAATTCCGTTGACTATTTGTGATTATAACAGAGAGCAGGGGACAATCACGATCGTATTCCAGACCATCGGTGCAGGCACCAAGATGATGGCTAAGCTTGAAGAGGGAGATTCCTTCCACGATTTCGTTGGACCGCTTGGTTGCCCTTCCGAGTTCTGCAAGGAGGATATCGAGACACTTAAGAAGAAGCGCATCCTTTTCGTAGCAGGCGGCGTAGGCGCAGCACCTGTATATCCGCAGGTTAAATGGCTCCACGAGCAGGGCATTGCAGCCGATGTTATCGTCGGTTCTAAGACCCAGAGCCTTCTGATTCTGGAGAAGGAGATGGAGGCAGTTGCCGGCAATCTTTATGTTACGACCGATGACGGTTCCTATGGCCGCAGCGGTATGGTTACCAAGGCAATTGAGGACCTTGTGGGCGAGGGCAAGCAGTATGATGTCTGCGTTGCAATCGGTCCGATGATTATGATGAAGTTTGTATGTCTTACAACGAAGAAGCTTGAGATTCCGACCGTTGTAAGCCTGAATCCTATTATGGTTGATGGTACCGGTATGTGCGGCGCTTGTCGTGTAACCGTAGGCGGCAAGATCAGATTTGCCTGTGTTGACGGTCCTGAGTTCGACGGCCATCAGGTAAACTTTGATGAGGCAATGAGACGTCAGACCATATACAAGACCGCAGAGGGCCGTGCACTGCTTCAGTTAGAAGAGGGCGATACCCACCACGGAAATTGCGGCGTATGCCATTAATCGAGATAAAGGAGATAAGAAGATGGACGTTTTGACGAAGGTTCCTGTAAGAGAGCAGGAAGCACAGGTAAGAGCGAAGAATTTCGAGGAAGTATGCCTCGGTTACAATATGGAGGAGGCTGTTGCCGAGTCCCAGAGATGTATCAACTGTAAGAATGCACAGTGCGTGAAGGGCTGTCCCGTTGCAATCGATATCCCCGGCTTTATCAGCAAGGTTAAGACCGGCGACATCGCGGGCGCATATCAGGTAATCAGCGAGTCCAGTGCACTTCCGGCTGTCTGCGGTCGTGTATGTCCGCAGGAGACACAGTGTGAAGGCAAATGCCTTCGCGGTATCAAGGGTGATCCGGTATCCATCGGTAAGCTCGAGCGTTTCGTTGCCGACTGGGCAAGAGAGAACGGTATCAAGCCGCAGTGCAACACCGCGAAGAACGGCAAGAAGGTTGCTGTCATCGGTTCCGGCCCTGCAGGACTTACCTGCGCAGGCGATCTTGCAAGAATGGGTTACGATGTAACGATTTTCGAGGCACTCCATGAGGCAGGCGGTGTACTGGTATACGGTATTCCGGAGTTCCGTCTTCCGAAGAAGGCAGTTGTTGCTAAGGAGATCGAGAACGTAAAGGCACTCGGTGTTAAGATCGAGACCAACGTTATCATCGGTAAGTCCGTTACCATCGATGAGCTGATGGAGGAGGAAGGCTTCGAGGCTGTATTTATCGGTTCCGGCGCCGGACTTCCTAAGTTCATGGGTATTCCCGGAGAGAACAACAACGGCGTATTTTCCGCTAATGAGTACCTTACAAGAAGCAACCTGATGAAGGCCTTCGACGAGAATTCCACGACACCGATCATGCGTGGTAAGAAGGTTGCAGTTGTCGGCGGCGGTAACGTAGCAATGGATGCTGCAAGAACCGCGCTGAGACTTGGCGCAGAGGTACATATCGTATACAGACGTAGTGAGGAGGAGCTTCCGGCACGAGTTGAGGAGGTTCATCACGCTAAGGAGGAGGGCATCATCTTCGACCTCCTTACCAATCCGATCGAGATCCTGGCAGATGAGAAGGGCTGGGTTAACGGCATGAAGTGTATCAGAATGCAGCTTGGCGAGCCCGATGACTCCGGTCGTCGTCGCCCGGTTGAGATTGAGGGCTCCGAGTTCGTTATGGAACTTGACACCGTCATTATGGCACTCGGTACCTCTCCGAACCCGTTGATTTCTTCTACGACCGCAGGTCTTGAGGTGAATAAGCACAGATGTATCGTAGCTGAGGAGAGCGACGGAAAGACCTCCAAGGCAGGCGTTTTCGCCGGTGGTGATGCCGTAACCGGAGCAGCTACCGTAATCCTTGCAATGGGTGCCGGCAAGGCTGCAGCAAAGGGTATCGATGAGTACCTGAGCAAATAGTTCGGACTGATAGGAATTTACAGGGGTCGCAAGGCTGTCTGATTGGCAGAGCTGCGGCCCCTTAGTTATGTAAGCTATGGAAAGGAGCGCGCATGAAGGACAGGGTACAATATGCTTTTCGTAAGACGGTTCCCGTGATGGCAGGCTATGTGTTTCTTGGAATTGCCTTCGGAATCTCTTTGAGCGAGGCCGGGTACGGCTACCAGTGGGCACTTCTTATGAGTGTATTGGTATATGCCGGTTCGATGCAGTTCGCGATGATTCCTATGATGACTGCCGGCGTGTCACCGCTTACGATGGCGGTTACCACGCTTTTTGTGAACGGAAGGCACCTGTTCTACGGCATCTCCTTTGTCGAGTCGTTTCGGAAGCTGCGCGGGCGGCTGTACATGATCTTCTCGCTGACGGACGAAACGTATTCCGTACTGTGCGGCTGCCGAAGCGAAGACCCGGAGGAGACAAGGCGCGATTGCTGGCTTCTGATTTCGGGGCTTGATCACCTGTACTGGATTGCGGGCTCGGTGCTCGGCGGCATCCTCGGAGAAGCGCTGCCGATTGATTTTACGGGAATTGATTTTTCGATGACGGCGCTTTTTGTCGTAATACTGATCGAACAGATTCTTTCCGACCGGACCAGGAATCTTCGTGTCGGTATCGTAGGCCTTCTGGTTGCGACGGTATCGCTTCTGATTCTTTCGGCGGAGCATTTTCTTCTGCCTGCGCTTATCGTTACGGTAGGCATCGTGGCGCTTTATGCGGGCGTCCCCGAGGGCGGAAAGGAGGACAGCGATGCCTGATACGATCGGTTCACTCATTCTTGTACTTACGGCAGCGGTTATGACCTTCCTTCTTCGTGCCATTCCGTTCATCGTATTCTCGGGCGGACGGCAAATGCCGCCGAGGCTCAGGCGTGTTGTCGGCTTCCTGCCGGCAGCAATCATGGGCGTACTTGTCATCTATTGCCTGAAGGGCGATATTATCTCGACACAGGCGATGATTTCTTCAAAGGAAACAGCAGGCATTGGCGGAGTTCTTGCAACGGTAGCAGCGCTTCTCGTTGTCGTAGGGGTTCATCTTAAGAAGCGCAATACACTTCTTTCCATTGCTGCGGGAACAATTGTTTATATGGTGCTTCTTCGCGTGCTTATGTAGGGTGCAGAAGCGAGCTTGGTACGGCAAATGGAAATTCTGGAATTCAGTACCAAAAGTGCAGAAGATTAAGAGATATAAAAGACCGAGTGGCTCAGGGCTGAACCACTCGGTTTATTTTGTAAGCAGGCTTAGCCAGCCAAGCAGAAGCTCTTCGGGGACGCTATTTTCAATCGCAGATGCCTCAAAGAAGCAAAGCTCGTCATTCGGCTGAAAACGGAAGGCCGGAGCGATCAGCTCCGAAAGCTGTGGCAGGAACACCCCGGGATGCTTCTGGCGCGCGGTCTGCTTCGTCGCAGGCGTACGGTGCGCCTTATCGACGAAGGTTGCAAGACTCTTGTGAATTGCCTTGTCCTCTAACGGCAGGTAGTAATAATCCTTATAATTCGGAAAGAAGAAATACGGTGCGGCATAGTACAAAGGAAGCGTGATGCGCACCCGGTCGTCCGTTAAGGAAATCATGGAAAAGCAGGTGTCGGGGCAGTTACCGGCATATTGTTCTACAATAGTAGAATCAGCACCTTCTGGGGATTCGGTGGAAGCGATAGTCGCGTCCGCAGAAAAAGTCGCATCCATGGGAACGGTTGCAGAGGAAGCGGCGTCCTTTTCTTCAGACTTACATCTTACACACTCTTCAGGAACGGCAGGCATCGGAAAGACCTTTCGAAGTGACTTAGGAAAGCAGTAAGGTACCCTTGCGGACAGAATCACCGAGCCGTCCACGACGGTACTTTGGATATCGGAAAGCGCTATGTCCGAAAGCCTTGTATACGGGATAAGTGCGGGCAGTGTGGCAAGCCCGAGAATATCATCGTGGTTATGTAATAAAAGATAGCCTAAAAGCTCCTCGGCACGCGGCGCATCGAAACGGTACCTGGCAACGTACTCACCGTAGAACGGAATGAGAAGGCCGCCGTCGTATTGGTCAGTTCTTTTGAAGCCTGCGAGCTGCTCCATCGTCGGCTGCTTACGGTTCTCAAGCTCGAAAAGCTTCTTGCAGCGGGACAGCTTATGAAAGAGATCGAGCGAATCCTTCGGCTCAGGAAGCGGAGAGGTGAGCTTATGAAAACGGTATCTTGCGGCAAGAAAGGGAATGTCAAAGGTGGCGCCGTTATAGTGAATCAGAAGCTGTTCGCTTTGGAGTGTATCGCCGAAGGCGGTGAGGACGGAAGGCTCCTCGTCGGCATTTTCCGCAAACCACTGCCGAAACAGCCAGCCCTCGGGCGTTTTTAGAAGGCTGCCGATTAGATAGCAATAACCGGTAACGGGCGAGAGGTCGGTCGTTTCGATATCAAAAAAGTAAGGAACCCGGTCTCCCGCGAGGAGCGTAAGAGACGGCGAAACCTCAAAATTCTCTAACAGCTCACACACAACCTTCATACCGAATTCCTCCCTGAACTATGCAAAATAGAATGCTTTTGGAAAGCACCTCGTCACGTTCCGGGCTTTCCGAAACGATTATAACATTTTTTCGGGAAAATGTGAAGAAATTAGTGTATTTCCGCGGAAAATGTGTTACAATAACGCTATATATGGTATTTTGCGCATATTGTCGCCTTCTTGCGGCCGTGAGATCATAAGCGGGGAGGGCGAAGCGGAAGAGGAGAGAGCTCATGATTGCTTTTTTGCACGGCGAGATCGCCGGAGTAACGGATAATTCGGTATATGTTTCGTGTGCGGGAGTCGGGTATGAGGCGCTGATGTCCGCAACCGATCTTGCGGAGCTTCCGTCGGTTGGGGAGACGGTTACGATATATACATACCTGAATGTGAATGAGAATACCGGCGTAAGCCTGTTCGGCTTCATCAATGCGGATGACCTTCGAATGTTCAAGCTTCTGATTACGGTAAGCGGAATCGGACCGAAGGGTGCGCTCGCGGTGCTGTCGGTGCTTCCGTCGAAGCAGCTTTCCCGTGCTATATTCGTCGGTGATGAGAAGGCAATCACCAAGGCGCCGGGAATCGGTGCAAAGGCGGCAGCCAAGATTATCCTCGAGCTGAAGGACAAGATCCAGCCGGAGGAGCTTACCGAGGAGCCTGTCGGAAAGCCCGGAAACAAGGCGGTTCCGGACGCGGTTCTTCAGGAGGCGATCGTTGGTCTTACAACACTCGGCTACACAAGAAAGGATGCGGAGAAGGCTGTTGCGAAGGCCGCGAAGGAGGGCATGAGCGCGGAGGATATTCTGAACGGTGCCTTCCGTTATCTGTAGAACCAAACGGCATACCCTTAGGAGAACCTTATGGCAAGAAGAATTATTACTACGGAGAAGATCAAAGAGGACGTCAAAATAGAGACCTCTCTTCGCCCGCAGTATTTGAAGGATTATATCGGACAGGAGAAGCTGAAATCGACGCTCTCCGTATATATCGAAGCGGCCAAGAAGCGTGGCGAACCGTTAGATCATGTGCTTCTGTTCGGACCGCCCGGACTTGGAAAGACAACACTTGCGAACATCATAGCGAACGAGATGGGGGTCGATATCAAGACAACCTCTGGCCCCGCAATCGAGAAGCCCGGCGATATCGTGGCAATCATCAAGGGGCTCCGCGAGGGCGACATCCTGTTCATTGATGAGATCCATCGTCTGAATCGTCAGGTTGAGGAAATCTTATATTCCGCGATGGAGGATTTCTTTATTGATGTTGTGATTGGCACCGGCGGAGCAAATGCCAAGTCGATGCACATCAAGCTCCCGCATTTTACGCTGATCGGCGCGACGACACGTGCCGGCATGCTGACGGCGCCTCTACGGGACCGTTTCGGCGTGGTAAGCCGTATGGAGTTTTATACCAATGAGGAGCTTCGAACAATCGTTGAGAATTCCGCCGCACGCCTTGGCGTAATGATTGATGCAGAGGGAGCGGACGAGCTAGCGAGACGTTCCCGCGGAACGCCGCGACTTGCGAATCGCTTTCTGAAGCGTGTACGTGACTTCGCGCAGGTTACCGGCGACGGAGAAATCGACGGAAAGATTGCAGGCTATGCGCTTGATCTGTTGGAGGTTGACCGTATCGGACTTGACCATATTGACCGTGCGATTCTCACGACGATGATTGAGAAATTCGGCGGCGGACCGGTTGGAACGAGCGCCGTTGCGACGACCATCGGCGAGGACCAGGGAACCGTAGAGGATGTTTACGAGCCGTATCTGGTGCAGATCGGTTTCATCCTTCGAACCCCGCGTGGCAGAGTCATTGCGAAAGCAGCCTACGAGCATCTGGGCATTCCATTTTCCGAATAAAATTGATAGAACATACCAAAACGGAGGACTTTATGAACAATCGTACAGAAACTGAGGTTATCATCAACGGTAAGCAGTACAGCCTGATCGGTTATGAGAGCGAGGAGTATCTGCAGAGAGTGGCATCGTACATCAACAGCAAATACGCCGAGATCCGCGCGCAGAAGTGGTACAAGGATATGGACCCCGACATGCGTTCCGTTGTGCTGCAGATCAACCTTGCCGACGATTATTTTAAAGTAAAGAATCAGCTCGCGGATGCCAATAACGACGCAGAGGACCGTGACAACGAAATCTATCGCCTGAAGCACGATCTGATCGGTGCGCAGGGAGAGATTCAGGAGCTTACCCGTAAGATCGAAAAGCTCCAGCAGGCTAATCTTGATGAGCAGAAGAAGACGGTACGTCTGGAAACCGAATTGAATGGATACAAGAAGAAATATAACTAAAGTCGAGGTGCTGGCTCCGGCCGGTTCCTTTGAAACACTTTGCGCCGTAATCGAAGCCGGAGCGGACGCCGTTTATATCGGCGGGACACGTTTCGGCGCGCGTGCGTATGCGGACAATCCCGGAGAGGACGAGCTTCTGCGGGCCATTGATTATGCGCATCTTCGCGGCGTTCGTGTTTATATGACGGTCAATACGCTTCTGACCGATCGGGAGCTTTCGGAGCTTTATGAGTATATGAAGCCGTACTATGAGGCAGGACTTGATGCTGCAATCGTGCAGGATTTCGGAGTCCTGTCCTTTTTGCGTTCTGTGATGCCGGACCTTCCGATTCATATCAGTACGCAGATGACGGTAACCGATGCGGCGGCCGTTAAGCTGTTCGATGAGGGAGTGACAAGAATCGTTCCGGCGAGAGAGCTGACGCTTTCGGAGATTGCGGCTTTTCGGAAGCAGTGTGATAAGGAGCTTGAAATCTTCGTACACGGGGCACTGTGCTACTGTTATTCCGGCCAATGCCTGTTCTCCTCCCTGATCGGTGCAAGAAGCGGCAACAGAGGACGCTGCGCGCAGCCCTGCCGTAAGGAATATCGCTACGAGGAGGGAACGAACAGCAGCAAAGGGTATCTGCTTAGTCCAAAGGATCAGTGCCTTCTTCCGAGGCTGCATGAGCTTCTTGAGACCGGGATTCATTCGTTGAAGATTGAAGGGCGCATGAAGCGTGCGGAGTATGCCGCAGGCGTAACATCTATTTACAGAAAATGGGTCGATCGTTTCTATGAGCTTGGCGGAAAGGCATACCGGGAATATCTTCGTAGCCACGAAGACGAGATGCAGGCGGATATGGAAACGATGGCAGAGCTTTATAACCGTGGCGGGTTTTGCGAGGGCTATGTGTTCGACAGTAAGGGCGAACGGATGATGTGTGTGGACAGACCGAATCATTCCGGTGTCCCGGTCGGAACGGCAGAGCTTCGTGCGGGCAGAAGACCGGCAGCGGAACCGCATTTTACGTCAGTGATTGGGCCGGGAGAGGTGCTGGAGCTTCGAACGAAGGATGAGCGCTATGTCTTAGGTGAGTGGACGACACCAAGGGATATGAGCGGGTATCGGATTCCTGCGATTCCGATTGACTGGAAGCGGGAGTACGGCAGGATGCCTGAGAAGCTTTCGCTAACGATATGGCGTATGAAGAAGGAGCCGCTTCTTAACGAGATAGAGGAGCGTTATGTGAAAACCAGACGCCCCATTGCTTTGCAGGCGTTCTTCACGGCAACAGAGGGGCAGCCGATCAGTCTGACAATATCCGATACGAAGGGCGCGCATACCGTTACGGCATACGGTCCGGAAGCGGAGCCTTCGGTCAATGCAGGAGCGACGGAGGAGTCGGTTCGCGAGAAGCTTTCTAAGACGGGCGGAACTGCGTATTGTCTGCAAAGCTGCGAGGTTTATATAGGGGACAAGCTGTTCCTTCCGGTATCTAACTTGAACCGGCTTCGAAGAGAAGCGCTCGCGCTTTATGAGGAGGAGTATCTGAAGGAGTTTCGAAGAACGCTGCCTACCGATTCGAAGCGCGAAATGGCGGAGCTTTCTGCGGTGCAAACCGGGGAAACGGGAAATGCCACGGTGCATTCTAACGTGAGCGGAGAGTTAACCGAAAAGCGTGTTGTAGCTTCTATAATGAATGCAGAGCAGCTTACCGCGGTACTTCGCTCGGAAGGCGTGACCGACCTTTACATCGATATGGAAGGGGACTACGAGGCGTGCCTGAAGGTAGCCACTGGCTTACCGAGATATCTGATGCTTCCGAGAGCACTGAAGGGCGATACTGCGCGAAAGGCACAGGAGGAGGCAAGCCGGCTGATTCGGGAATGTTCCCTTTCGGGAATTGTCGTACGAACCCCTGCACAGCTATCCTTCGCTCAGAAAGAGGGCTTTAGGATTGAAGCGGACAGAACCTTATATTGTATGAATTCTACCTCTGTAGAATGGCTTACATCAAAGGGTGTTTCCGCGGTTACCTTTTCAGAGGAACTTCACAGAAAGGATTATCCGGAAGATGCCCGTGGACTATTCAGTATCTACGGCCGTTCTGTCGTGATGGTTTCGGAGCAGTGTCCCCGTAAGACGACCGCACTTTGCGGAAGAAAGGGGTCTTTGGGGGAGCTGATTGACGGAGAGGGTGTTCATTTTCCGACGAGAGCTGTATGCAGATATTGTCACAGTCTTGTATATAATGCGCATCCCTTATCGCTGCTTCGGGAGCTTTCTGAGCTCTCGCTGTCGGGCTTTATGGGGGTAAGACTTGATTTCACCACCGAACGTGCGGATGAGGTTACGGAGGTTTTGCGGCGCTTCAGGGAGGCTGCCGCAGGCGGAAGGCCGGAGCAGCTTTTTGGTACAACGCGCGGACATTTCTACCGCGGTGTGGAGTAGAACCGTTTCAGGAGAGGAGAGACAATGAGAAAATCAGTGATAAGCATTATCGTTCTTTCGGTTCTTCTTTCGGTACTTGTGGGACTCGCGGTTTATAACGGTGCGAGAGAGGAGGACGGTCCGAGAGCAGGAACGATGCGGGATGTGCCGACGAGAAGGCCGACGATGACGCCTACACCGTCTCCGAGTCCGAGCCCTTCGCCTACGCCCACACCGACCCCTACACCAACACCGACACCGACGCCAAGAGATGCCTGGGGCGAGACGATGCCCGGGCTTCGAGATGTGAACGCGTACACATTTGCCTATAGTGAGCAGTGGGGCGATACGGATACGAACTGGCAGATCGAAAAGGATGTGAAGGGCAACATGGATATCTCGTATAAAGGCTACAGTCCGTATGCGAGAGAGTATGTCGGCAATCTTGATCTGATGCGGTTCGTGGACGGTCGGGTATATATCAATATCGGCGATTGCGTGACGTATTTCGGCGAGTCGCCGGAGTCGCTCGGCGTTCCGTCAAAGGGTTGGCTCAACCTGTCGACACCCGACGAGTTCAGCACTGCAGGCTTTGATTTCAAGGAGTTCTTCCAGATTTATGTGAATACGCTTTCGAAAACCTACCAGGGAACTGATTTCACCGATGCGGGCGACCGTTTCTACCATCCTCTTTCGGCGGGGGAAGCGTTCAATCTGTTAAAGGATTCGGAACGCGTGATGCTTGAAACGTGGGCGCCGCCGATTCAGAAGATGATTCTCGGCGTCAAATGGAAGGAGTACGAGCGAAAGCTCATCAAGGAGAACGAAAAGGCACTGCTTAAGGCCTTTGAGAAGACCGGCCTGGCGCAGTGGGAGGCTAAGGTTGTGCTCGGCGGAATCAGAACGGTCAATAAGTCGATTCTTCTGATGGTGTATGAGGACTATCTGTCCGATATCAAGGCAACGGAGGATGCTCGCATGTTAATCACCCGTTCCGGCGCGCAGATCTACATCGGCTCCGCCGGAAAAGGCGAGGTTTCCATCTCGGCAAATGACGGGTATCATGTCTCTTATCTGCTTGAAGGCCCTTCCGGAGAGCGCGTTAATAGGTCGCTTCGACTAAGCCCTCTTAGCGAAGCGGTTGCCGCACCTACCGACATCATCGATCTCAGCACCTTTGGTCCGCTTCTTTCCGAACTGATGTCCCAGCTGTAATTTTGTATTGCAAGAAAACGGTTTTTTTAGTATACTGATACCAATATATGACACACCAATAACAGGGGGTCTTCTTATGTCAGAAGCAACGAGCTGCGGTGGTGTTGTTATTTTCAGAGGAAAGATATTATTACTGTATAAGAATTACAAGTACAAGTACGAAGGCTGGGTACTTCCGAAGGGAACCGTTGAGGAAGGCGAGGAGTTCAAGGAGACTGCTTTGCGTGAAGTGAAGGAGGAGTCCGGTGTAGCTGCCCGTATCATCAAGTATATCGGCAAGAGCCAGTATACCTTTACCACGCCGACGGATACAGTAATCAAGGACGTTCATTGGTACCTTATGATGTCGGACAACTATTATAGCAAGCCACAGCGAGAGGAATACTTTGTGGACTCCGGATATTACAAATATCATGAAGCATATCATCTGCTGAAGTTCTCGAACGAGAAGCAGATTCTTGAGAAGGCTTACAATGAGTATCTGGAATTGAAGAAGAACAATCTGTGGGGCTCCCATAAGTATTTCTGATGAAAAGCGAAAAAGGACTGCACCTGCGGTCCTTTTTACATTATATGGGCCGCCTTAGCATGCAGCCTGCGGGCGCGGATGCAGGGCTTGGAGAAAGGAAGAAGAGATGAAGGAATTATATCGCAAACACAAGGAAATCATTTTGTATGCACTGTTCGGCGGCGCAACGACTGCCGTCAATTTTATCGTTACATTTGCCCTTCAGAAGCTGTTCGGGCTGTCCGGAGAGGGCATTGAATTCACTGTCACGAATTCGATTGCCTGGGCGTGTGCGGTTACATTTGCCTATGTTACAAGCCACCTTTATGTGTTCGAGAATAAGGCGCACGGGGTGAAGGGAATCAGCCTTGAAGCACTGAAGTTTCTTGGCTCGAGAGTGTTTACGGGAATCATCGAAATGCTTATGCCCACGGGGCTTGTGGCAATCGGCGTGACCGGCTCGTTTCTTACCTTCGAGGGCTTCTGGGCGAAGGCAATCACGGGCGTTGTCGTAATCATCCTGAATTATGTTTTGAGTAAGCTTTTCGTATTTCGTAAGGACAGACAGACCGCAGAGCAGAAGACAGAGGAGTAGAATCACATGTTTGAAATCGGACGAACCATAACACTGAAGAAGGGTGAGGGACGGAGCCTCAAGGCAGGCGGACTCTGGATCTATGACAACGAGATTGCTTCCCAGCTCGGAAGCGGCGAGAACGGCTGCCTCGTTCGGGTGAAGGATTTTGACGGATACCCGATGGGCACAGGCTTTATCAATGACAACTCGAAGATTCGTGTCCGTATGCTGACACGTGACCGCGAGCGTGAGGTCGACGAGCAGTTTCTTCGGGAGCGTGTGAAGGCAGCGTGGGATTATCGTAAGAAGGTTGTCGATACTGCGAGCTGCCGCGTAATCTTCGGAGAGGCAGACTGGCTCCCGGGGCTTACGGTGGACAAATACGAGGACGTCCTTGTTGTGGAGTCACTTGCGCTTGGTATGGATCGCCTCAAGCCTTTGGTACTAAAGCTCCTCACCGAGGAGATGGCAAAGGACGGCGTAACGATTCGCGGCATCTACGAGCGAAGCGACGCGAAGGTGCGCGAGCTTGAA
Organism: Lachnospiraceae bacterium; assembly: GCA_024404675.1. Lineage (GTDB taxonomy): Bacteria > Bacillota > Clostridia > Lachnospirales > Lachnospiraceae > ISDg. The sequence continues at coordinate 909 of JAKSPO010000006.1, read as the reverse complement.
GGGATGCAGCGTTATAAGGGCTTTCTGTCGGAGCCCTTCGATACAAAGGTGGAGATCTGTGAGAACGGCGTCCACTATTATGTTGATATTGCAGACGGTCAGAAGACCGGATTTTTCTTAGACCAGAAATACAATCGTCTCGCGATGCAGAAGCTCTGCAAAGGCGCAAAGGTGCTCGATTGCTTCACGCACACCGGTTCCTTCGCACTCAATGCAGGCTACGCGGGCGCGGCTTCTGTACTCGGCGTTGATGCCTCCGAGCTTGCGATCAGACAGGCGCAGGAAAATGCAGCGCTGAACGGCCTTTCCGACACGGTTTCCTTCCGCGTAGCGGATGTGTTCGAGCTTCTGCCGGAGCTTGAGAACGCAGGTGAGCGCTTCGATGTTGTTATCCTTGACCCGCCTGCCTTTACAAAGTCCCGCGAGGCGACGAAGAATGCGATTAAGGGCTACCGCGAGATCAACATGCGCGGCTTGAAGCTTGTGAAGGACGGCGGTATTCTCGCGACCTGCTCCTGCTCACATTTTATGACACAGGAGCTCTTCACCGAAACCATCGGCCAGGCGGCTCGCGCGGTTCACAAGCGCCTCCGCCAGATCGAGTTCCGCACCCAGGCACCCGACCATCCGATCCTCTGGAGCTCGGATGAGTCGTATTATCTGAAGTTTTACATCTTCCAGGTCTGCGAGGAGAAGTAGGGCTTGGGAAAGCCGGAGAAAACATAGGATTTTCTAGGATTTGCAGACGAAAAGGAAAAAGAATAAAGTATCGTAAGGTATCGCAAAATCTCATAAATTTGTGGTAAAAAGTGGTAAGCGTTGTGGTAAGGTCAGTGGTAACAACCTGAAATGTTTGGAGTGGTAAAGGAATATTTTTTTCATCAACACTGACCGAAAAATAAGAATATT
>JAKSPO010000005.1 GCA_024404675.1 Lachnospiraceae bacterium | reverse complement strand
ATTTTTTATGAAAGGAGAATATGGGTTATGAACTTAAAATCAATCAATGCCTCGCCTGAGTATCAGAAGAGTTCTGATATGCCGGATGAATGTGAAGCTATAAGATACATGTCGTTAGAAGAAATCCCGGAGTGCGTTCAAGTGATTCGAAATGCATTTAAGACGGTTGCTGATGAGTTTGGAATCACCGAGGCAAATGCGCCGAGATTTACCGCGTTCGCTACGGACGAGGGAAGGCTTGGGTATCATTTTTGTGAGGAGAAAAGGCCGATGGTCGTCTATCTGATCGGAGGCAGGATCGTAGGCTATTATTCGATAGCTTTTCTGAATGAAGAGGAGGCAGAATTGAATAATCTATCTGTGCTGCCCCAATATCGTCACAGAAGCATTGGAAGAAAACTCGTGGAAGATTGTGTTGCCAAGGTAAAGGAAACGGGACGGACAAGACTGAAGATCGGAATTGTAGAAGAGAACAAGCTGCTAAGAGGCTGGTACGAAAGCCTGGGCTTTGTGCATACAGGAACCGTAAAATATGATTTCTTTCCATTTACCTGCGGCTATATGGAAAAAGAGCTGGGGAGTCCGATAGCAGTGGAAGACAGAAAGAAATATTATCGCGTGCATACAGCAGATGTTGCATATATCACGCAACAGCCTAGAGGGATTTTTACTGCTATAGGCAAGTTAGTTGATGCAGGAATTCTGTCTGAAGAGGAAACAAAAGAATATTGGGAGAACCGTGAATACTTTGAAAGAGTATTGCCGGTGCCGCCATTTTACGATGAGGGAAATCCGGATAAGGCTGTTACTTGGTTTAAGAGCACTTCAGATGGCAACCGTATCTACTCAGAAATGACATTCTATCGTAAGATGGCTCAAAAGTACGGTGTTCCTTTGTATATGTCCGAGTGCGACGAGGTTCCGGGGGAGATTATTTATGAGGATGATTTCCAGATAGCTATAAAAAACCAACGTACTGATATTAATATTACTACAAAGAAAATCGAGGGATAAATACGCGGTCAAATACGCACAAAATAATACTTATACCGTAAAAACGATTCGATTTTAAGGGGAAATGCACTCGAACATGTTGACTTTCCCTTATTATTGAATATAATTTGAGGGAAAAGACAAGTATTAAGGGAAAGACGATGAAGATAAATAAAGACCAATGGAAATGGACAAGAGAGCCTAAAGAATGCTCAATTGAAAATGATAGAATTGAAATAATAACAAATCCGCATACTGATTTATGGCAGCACACATATTATTTTTTTTAGGAATGATAATGCCCCTGTGTTGCAGATAACTACCGATGAGAAGTTCTTTTCATTTACTGTGAAGACAGAATTTGAAAAAAGGGTTCGTTTTGATCAGTGTGGTGTAGATTTAGCAGGCGAGAGGATGATTATTGTATCGAATGTTCCGAGGATGGTGTTAAATATATGCAGATGAGAATCTGCCATATGTATAAAGCCACTGATGAAATTCAGTTTGGTATTTATGCTTGCAGCCCAGAGGAGTCATCTTTTAAGGCAGTATTTACTAACATGGAAATAACAGAATGTAAGTGGTTGGCGCATGATGGTCAGGTACCGGATGTGGAAATTTAGTAAGACAGCAAAGCTGTGTGAGAGGTAGGTGCTTAAGGAATTGAGAACATTTAACTATTCGAAAATAAAAGAAGAAAAATGGGATTCAGAAATTCTTGGCCTCATAGCAGCAATATATAAATTCGCAGGCAAGCAGGAAATGTATCTCAAGCAAAGACCAGACGAGCTTGAAAAACTTGTGGAGATTGCAAAGATTCAAAGCACAGAGGCTTCTAACGCGATTGAGGGTATTGTAACTACTAATACAAGAATTAAGCAGTTGGTTGCGGAAAAGATCACACCTAAAAATAGAGACGAAGAGGAAATCGCAGGTTATCGTGATGTACTTAATATCATCCATGAAAGTTTTGATGCGATTCCTATTACACAGAATTATATCTTGCAGTTGCATAAAATCCTGTGTAGCCATATGAATAACCCACTCGCAGGGCGAACTAAGAATGTGCAGAATTATATCAGTGCCACATATCCTGGTGGGCATACAGAAGTGTTGTTCACTCCATTGGTTCCGTTTGAAACACCAGAGGCACTTGATAGAATTTGTGAAGAGTACAACAGGGTGATTGGAAATTATGAGGTGGAGCCATTATTGGCAATTCCGATTTTTATCCATGACTTCCTGTGTATCCACCCTTTCAATGACGGTAACGGCAGAATGAGCAGATTGCTTACAACCCTGCTACTTTATCGCAGTGGCTTTTATGTAGGAAAGTACATCTCGCTTGAAGCTAAAATTGCAAAGAATAAGGATTTGTATTACGAGGCTTTAGGTCATTCACAGGATGGTTGGCATGAAGGAGAAGAGGATGCAGTTCCTTTTATCAAATATCTCCTTGGAACTATTCTGGCAGCTTACAAAGATTTCGAAGACCGATTTGAAATTGTAGAAGAGAAACTTCCGGCAATCGAAATGGTTCGTAAAGCCACACAGAATAAGATCGGGAAATTTAACAAGCAGGACATCCGTGAATTATGCCCGGCTCTTAGTGTAAGTTCGATTGAAGGCTCACTTCGTAAGCTTGTAGCAGAAGGAGAACTTCGCAGGGAAGGGACAGGAAAATCTACATTTTATGTCAGATTAAAATAAGATGAGACAGGATATTTTTTCGTGTCATGTTGAGGCAGTCGTGTTGATGTCAAGAAAAAATAGTTAAATGTGAACCCTGGTATGTGCGGATGACCCCTTGGGGACGGGGTTATGGGCTCATTTTCCTCTATAGGAATAGTAGGAAAACGAGCGTAACAATCGATAATGAGCGTGAAAGACACTCGCAGAATAGCACTTAACTTTATAAAAGAGTTGTGCTATAATGTGTGAGTGTCTTTCACTTTTGGCGGGATACTTCGGAAAATGTATGTAAAACAGGAGGGGGCTTTGAAAAAGCTTCGAGATCTGACAATCATAGCCGGCATCTATGTGCTTGCATTTGTGGTGGGGTGTTTTGCCTGCAGAGGCATAGACAATGTGATGCTCCGCTATTTTATATTTGACATAGCTGCGACAATCGTAACCTTTGTATTCTCCACGATTCTCGTGAATTCGAGCGTTTATGACGCGTACTGGTCGTTAACGCCGATGATCATGTCGGTGTGGCTGTTCGCGGAATACAAGGCCTTCTCGGTCATGCAGGTGGTATTGCTGATTGCCTTCAACATCTGGTCTGTGCGGCTTACCGCCAACTGGGTCATCGTATTCACCGACTTTTCTTACGAGGATTGGCGTTATCGCAAATTCCGGGATGAGACGCATAAGCTTCTCTGGCCGATTGTGAATTTCTGGGGAATCCATATGATTCCGACGCTAGTTGTTTTCGCCGGGATGCTTCCGCTTTTTGAAGCTGTGAAGAATCCGCTCGGACTGTTCAGCATTCCGGGGATTGCCGTGATGCTTGCCGGCGTTTTGCTTGAGTTCTTCGCTGACCGACACATGCATCGGTTTCTGCGGGAGACGAAGGATAAGTCTGTGTGCCGTCTCGGCCTTTGGAATTACTCAAGACATCCGAATTATCTCGGGGAGATCACCTTCTGGCTTGGCGTATACCTCGCAGTGCTTCCGTATGCCACTGCATTCTGGTATTATGGCGCCGGATTTGCCTCTGTGGCACTTCTGTTCAATGTGGTATCCATCCCGTTGATGGAAAAGCGTCAGCTTCGCCGCAGGCCGGAATACAGGCAGTATTGTGCGGATACTGCAAGATTACTTCTGTTACCGAAGCGTTCTGCAGGCGGCCGCTAAATGGTCCTAAAGGCGCAAATGTTCTTATTTTGGAGGGAGTATGAAAAAAATAATTTCAATGATTACGCTGCTTCTTATGTGCAGCATGCTTTTTACGGGATGTGCTTCGAAGGAGACTGATAAGCCGAAGAAGCCGGCGGAGCAGCCGACCGAGCCTGTCAGCAAGGAGGAGATTCATTTTGGTTCCGAGCAATGGAATCAGCCGAAGCTCAAGAAGTATCAGGACCACTATTATACGCTGAATATTGCGCAGAACAGCATTCTTATACTTGATGAGAACCTGAAGGAGCTTCCCGACAAGGTTCTGACGCTTTCGGAAACCGAGAAGGATGGCGAAACGTATTCATGGTTAGGCTACAGCTATCGGCTCGATGGACAGAAGGTTGTGGTATACCATCGGGAGAAGGGACCGGTACAGACCTACGATGTGTCTTACATCGGTGCTACGGACGGCATGGAAAGCTATTACTGCGCAAGCAGTATCGAGGACCTGACACTGATTCAGAATAAGCTGTATTTTATTGTCCTTGACAATGTGCAGTTTTGGCTCACGGGGCGGTCAGATTCGGCAAATATCAGTATCCAGAGGTCCGAAGTGTTCACCTATGACCTTGAATCGAAGGAGCTTTCGTGTCTTGCTTCGGATTGCAATCCGCTTTCCATCTATGTAATGGACGATGGGGTGTATTCTCTTGCCAAAAAGAACCTGGTCGAAGATATGTTTCGCGATTATGACACGGACGAGGCAAAGTTTCTTGTCATTCGACGGGGATTTGCTTCTGACGGCTGGGAGACGGCCTGCGAACTTCCGGAATATAGGTCCTTTATGGGTTACACGCCCTCAATTTATGCGCAGAACCCGGACATCCCGAAAGCAATTCAAAGGATGGGCAAGGTTGATAATTGCGAGGTCTGCAACGCATTTGCCGTTGACGGACTCTATCGGGATGCATCGACCCATGTGATGACGGATCGATACATCTTCCACATTATGTCGAGACCGCTTGGCGTAACAAGGGAAGGCAGATATTGTATCCCCTACGCCATCAGCAAGGCCAACATGGACGCGCTTCTTTCGAAGATGGATACAGAGGATGCCGAGACGGTCAGCTACATGTATGGGGTGTGTGATTTTGAAAGCAGTATACAGGATAGATTCGGGGAATACCTGCTAGACAGATACCCGTTGATCAAAGAAGGTCCGATATACAATCTGCTTCCTCATGTGAGTGCCGACGGTAAGGCGATGCTTGAGGAGCTGTTAGCATCGGTCGGATACCGCCGTGTAGATTATATCAGAGACCTCGAACTGGATGCCTTTGCTAATGAAGAGTACGGAATCATCTATGCCATTGATGCGGATTCGATGGAGGTAAAATGTAAGGTTGAATGTCAGGAACTGATTACCTGCTGGCTCGGAAGCCACGGGGCCAATCCGATTGCGCTTGTTTGTTTTGACGGAGAATACGCTGTTATTGAGGTCGACAGTGCTTCGTTTGAAAAGGGCGAGTTCACCTATCAGACACTGCAGTCTGGCTACGATCTGTCCGGATTCGGGGACGTTTCAGCGGTCTATAAGAGACTGTCCTTTGTTGATGGCAGACTGATTTATCAGGCAGATATGGAAAATGTGTGGGAGTATGTTCCGCAGAAATAGCGGACCTGATCCGAAAGAGGCTTGGGTGCTTCAAAAGGATTGAATACTGAAGATGAGAAATGTTTTTGATTATGTGAAGGAGATGCGGCAGCAATCATTTTCCGCGACAGTGGTCAATGAAGTGGATGCGCTGGCACTCTCAATGCTTGTATATACGGATTTTAGCGGAATCCTTGACGAGAATTCCGACGAGACGCTTTCGCAGGTGAACAGAAGGTTCTGGGAGCTTCACAGTGAAGCAGAGATTACTGCTGCCGGTGCGCATGCAAAGCGGTCGCCGTTTCTTCTTCGGGAGATGGCGGATTCCGTTCGCTATGGTGAGATTCGTTTGAAAAACTATGTGAATGCGATATCGCTTGTTGATGTGAAGCAGTTTGCGGCGGTAACTTGCTCGCTGCCGGACGGAAGCGACTTCGTTGCTTACAGAGGGACCGATGGGACCGTGACAGGATTGATTGAGGATTTTAAGTTCTCATTCTCAACCACTGCAGGGCAGGAGGATGCAGTCGATTATCTGAACCTTTACCATCGAGGTCACGAAAGACCGATTCTTCTCGGCGGACATTCAAAGGGCGGTAATCTTGCGGTATATGCAGCGACCTACTGTGAGGTGGGAATCCAGGAACGAATTGAGCGAATCTATTCCTATGACGGACCCGGCTTCAAAGCGGAGGTTCTTGGTGCTGAGGAATATAAACGCATCCTGCCAAGGGTTCTGTCGATTGTACCGAAGGATTGCCTGATCGGTACGATGATGCACAATCGGTACAATACAATCGTGACCGACTCGGAGCGTTCGTTCATTCATCAGCATGACACGTTCCAGTGGCATATCGAGGACAATCATTTTAAGGAGCTGCCCGACAGAAGTGAGGTTTCCAAATTTTTTGAGAAGATAGTGGATAACTGGCTCCATCGTTGCGACGAAAAGAAGCGGCGGGAGATTCTTGATGTGCTTTTAGCACTGATTATAGACAATAAGCTTGTGACGGAGGATGACCGAAAGCTGAGCGCCCGGTTCTTTTATAACCTGATTCTGAATACCCCGAAGCTTTCCGGAAGCGACAAGAGCTTATTGTTATCGTCGATTTCCGCAATCTTCGTGTCCACCTCGGTCGTATCCGCAGGGGTCATAAAGGAGAAGGCAACCAGGGTAATGAAGCGGGTGCGAAGAAGAATCGGAGAGTAGGCAGGAGTACAGATGAGAATAGGGTGTGAAATCACCTGATGAATTTATGTGACCGAGTGGTTCGGTATCCATCCGAGCCACTCGGCCTTTTGCGTTGTAGGAACTGGTGTGGTTTTGCTATGAGATTTCGAAATCCGACTTCTTGACCTGAATCACCGGGGCAAATGTGGTTTATGGTAAAAATTCATTTTATCCAGTTTCTTTTTGTATTTTATAAGCTTCTATGAGCCGGTCTTGTTACGATTACGGATTGCATATATTCTTCTGTGTGGTATAATAGTAAGGCTACGAAATCTTTTTTGGAGCAATGTTTTTTGGAGGTTTACACAATATGAAGGATTTCTTTCGATTAAAGGACAACGGAACCAATGTCCGCACCGAGGTGATTGCCGGTGTCACAACCTTTATGACGATGGCTTACATTCTTGCGGTGAATCCGTCGATTCTTTCGGCATCCGGAATGGATTCGAGTGCGATTCTTGTCGCAACGGCGCTTGCTTCCTTCGTCGGCTGTATGGCGATGGCTCTGCTTGCGAACTATCCGTTTGCACTTGCACCGGGACTTGGTCTGAATGCTTATTTTGCTTATACAATCTGTGGGAAGATGGGATACAGCTGGCAGTTCGCTCTTTTTGCGGTATTCATCGAGGGCTTGATTTTCATCGTGCTTTCCCTTACCAATGTAAGAGAAGCCATCTTCAATGCTTTTCCGACAACGCTGAAAAAGGGTATCTCCGTCGGTATCGGACTGTTCTGCGCATTTATCGGCCTTCAGAACGCAAACCTTGTTGTCAACGAGGACAACACGCTTGTTCAGCTGGTTGATTTCAGAGAAAACTTCCATACCATCGGAATCTGTGCACTGCTTGCCGTAATCGGACTGATGCTGATCGCAGTTCTTTATACCAAAAGGGTGAAGGGCGCTATGCTGATCGGCATTCTGGCAACGTGGCTTCTCGGTGTGCTTTGTGAGCTTACGGGACTATATACGGTAGATGCTGCAGGCGGCTTCTACTCGCTGATTCCGAAGTGGTCCTCCTTTGATATTACGGCGATCGGAAAGACCTTCGGCGCTTGCTTTGATTTCTCTGCGATGGATATAAGGGTGCTTGATTTCATCGTTATTATGTGCTCCTTCCTGTTCGTAGATATGTTTGATACGCTCGGAACCTTAATCGGTGTTGCCAATAAAGCGCAGATGCTTGATGGGGACGGTAGACTTCCCCGCGTGAAGCAGGCGCTTCTTGCCGATGCGGTTGCAACCTCTGCGGGCGCTGTACTCGGTACCTCTACTACAACGACCTTCGTTGAGAGCTCGGCAGGTGTTGCGGAGGGCGGACGTACCGGTCTTTCTTCGGTTGTTACCGGACTTCTGTTCCTTGCATCCCTGATTTTTGCGCCGATCTTCATTACGATCCCCGGGTTTGCTACGGCTCCGGCGCTGATCTTCGTTGGCTTTCTGATGATCGGAGCTATTTTGGATATTGATTTCAAAGACTTCACCGAAGCGGTTCCCGCATATCTCTGCCTGATTGCAATGCCGCTTACCTACAGCATTTCCGAGGGTATCGCCATCGGTGTTATCGCCTATGTAGTGATGAACCTTTGCACCGGCAAATGGAAGAAGGTTAAGCCGCTCATGGGAATTCTTGCTGTACTTTTCGTTTTGAAATATATCTTTTTGTAAGATCGTAGCAAGGATAATCGGAGACGGATATGGGCAGTGTATATTTTGTAAGACATGGAGAAAGCGAGTGGAATGTTGCAGATCGAATCTGCGGCTGCACCGATGTGCCGCTTACCGACAAGGGACATCAGCAGGCAATTAAGACCGGAGAGCAGATTCTTGCGGCGGGGATTTCGGCGGACGAGATTCTGTACTCACCGCTTATTCGGGCCGCAGAAACGGCAAAGCATATTGCTGAGCTGACGGGCATCCCGATGCGTAAGGAGCCAAGGCTTATCGAGCAGCATTTTGGCCGCTTTGAAGGAACCTCTCCGAGAAATGCCGAGGAGTTCCGGCTGGCGAAAAGGCAGTTCGTATGCAGCTATGACGGCGGTGAGTCGATGATGAAGGTTGCGCAAAGGATCTACAATCTGCTTGACGATATCCGGGACAATGGACGTACGGTGATACTGGTTGCGCATAACGGAATTGCCCGCGTGGTAAGGTCCTATTTTGAGGATATGACGAACGAGGAATACGCTGATTTCGGTGTACCAAACTGTAGTGTTACTGCGTTTCGCTTCCATTAGGTGGGAGAAGAGAAAGGAAAATGATGATGAAATTGAATGAGATGCTTGGGATTGAATATCCCTTTATTCAGGGCGGTATGGCTAATATTGCAACCGGTGAGTTTGCCGCAGCAGTCAGCAACGCCGGCGGACTCGGACTGATCGGTGCGGGCGGCATGAGAACGGAGATGTTAAGGGAGCATATCAGACGCTGTAAGGAGCTTACCGATAAGCCCTTTGGCGTAAATCTGATGCTGATGAATCCTGACGCACCCGAGATGGCGAAGATGATCGTCGAGGAGGGCGTTAAGATTGTTACGACCGGTGCGGGAAGTCCGGCGGCTTATATGCCGCTTTGGAAGGAGCACGGGATGATTGTCATTCCGGTTGTTTCGGCGACAGCACTTGCTACAAGAATGGAGCGTTACGGTGCGGATGCAGTGATTGCTGAGGGTACCGAAAGCGGCGGTCATGTCGGTGAGATGACGACGATGACGCTCGTTCCGCAGGTGATTGATTCGGTCAATATTCCGGTTATCGCAGCAGGCGGTATCGCAGACGGACGCGGCGTTGCGGCAGCATTTGCCCTCGGTGCAATCGGTGTGCAGCTTGGTACGGTATTGCTTGCCTCCGAGGAGTGTCCGATTCACCAGAACTATAAGGACGCTGTGCTTAAGACGAAGGACAACGGTACGATCGTTACCGGACGTATCGCGGGGACGCCTGTCAGAATTATCAAAAATGTCATGGCGCGTGAGTATGTAAAGCGTGAGATGGAGGGTGCCGACAAGATGGAGCTTGAGCAGTATACGCTTGGTTCACTGCGTCGTGCGGTATTCGACGGCGACACGAAGACCGGTTCCCTGATGGCAGGTCAGGTCGCAGGTCTTGTGAACGAAATAAGACCCCTTCGAAAGATATTCGAGGATATGTATGAGGGCTATCGGAAGGTAGTGGCGGAGCTTTGATAATAATTTCGTAGGATTATGGGCGGCTGAAGAAATTCGGCCGCTTTTTTGTGGGAAAATGACAGATATATAGGCAAATTTAAAGTTTTTGAAAAAAGCGCGCAATCGTGTCGGTTGCGGCTTTTCTGTTACGGAGGTGTCGTGGTATACTTGATTTGAGAGAATAATGAAGGTACCGTGCGGGGCGGTAAAGAGGAGAGAATATATGAATGAAGAGCAGAACATGGATGGAGTAATGCGCAAAAAGAAGATCGCTGTCTTTGCGAACGGCTGGGGCATCGAATATCTTGAGCTTGTGTTAGAGGGAATCCGCAGAAAAGCAAAGCTTGACGAAGTGGATATTTTCGTATTCACGACATTTATCCTGTGGGATGTCGGCGAACTGCAGAATAAGGCGCAGTTAAATATGTACCATCTGCCGAAGCCGGAGGATTATGACGGCGCGATTGTTTTAGCGAATACCTTTAATATGCCCGATGAGCAGGAACGGGTTTGCAGCCTTTTTGAGAGAAAGGGAATTCCGTTAGTCAGTACCGAGGTGAAGGTTCCCGGTATGGCTTATGTGGGAACCGACAACCAAAAGGGTATGGAAGAGCTCACAGAGCATCTGGTAACTGTGCACGGGGTGAAGGATATCGTCTATGTAAGCGGCGTGGAGAATCATCCGGAATGTGCGCTCAGAAAGAAGACGGTGGAGGAAACCCTGGCGCGTCACGGACTTCATATTCGTGACGATATTCGCGGATATTTCGGATTTTACGATGCAGAGCGTGCGGTTAAGCGCTTCTTTGATGCGGGGAATAAGGTGCCGCAGGCATTTGTCTGTGCGAATGACCTGATGGCACTGGGCGTGGTCGGCGTGCTTCATGCAAGGGGATACCGCGTGCCGGAGGATGTTATTGTTACCGGTTATGACGACATTCACGAGGCGAAGGCATCCTACCCGATTATCGCGACGGTATCGCGTGGCTGGGATAAGCTAGGCGAATATGCATACGAAGAGCTGAAGAATCAGGTGCGCTCACAGGATCCGTCTGTTGAAAGAGAATATGCGTCCCGGTTCATTCCGTCCGAAAGCTGCGGCTGTACCCCGGATCCGGAGACGGTTGCTTATCGTATGAATAAGATGCGGAATACCTATGTGGATCAGACGCGTAGAGATATGCAGAATATTGCGATGCAGAAGCTTCGCATCGCAGTTGCGCAGACGGATACAAGAGAGGAATTTCACCGAGTTGCCGCGCAGGAGTTTGAGAAAAATGACTTCTTCGGCGACGACTTCTGTATCTGTACGAATCCCTGGTTCTTCGATGACGATGAGGAGAATTTTCCGAAACGGCTCCGCGGCTACAGCGAAACGATGGATGTGCTTTACGAGAAGCGTTCCGGTAGGAGTGCGCCGCTTCGTACCTTCAGTACGCAGGATTTGTATCCCGGCTACAAAAAGGAGCAAGGGAAAACTAATGTATACATTTTCGCGCCGCTCAACAATAATGAGATGATCATCGGCTACCTTTGTGTGAAAAACAATTTGAGCATCATCTATAACCTTACCTTCCGTAGGCTCCAGTCGGAGCTCAATTCAATGTTCGTTTCGATCCGGCAGTATATTTATTCGCAGAATATCAACCGACAGCTTCGAGAGGTCTATATGACCGATTTCCTTACGGAAATGTATAATCGTACCGGTTGCGAGAAGGTGCTTTTCTCCTTCATCGAATCGGAGAAGAGAGTTGGCAGAAGCGTAGCGCTTCTTTTCGTTGATATCGATTATATGAAGGTCATCAACGATCGTTTCGGACACCTGAACGGCGATCTGGCGATCAAGGCGACGGCTGAGGCAATGCGTAAGGCACTTACGGAGGAGTGGCTGTTCGGTCGATACGGCGGTGATGAGTTCGTTGCGGTCGGACCGTGTGCGGATGAGGGCATCGCAGAGGATATCCGAAACAGTATTGCAGGCTCTATCAGTGCAACGATTGAGTCGTTAGGTCTTGCGTTCCCGCTTTCTGTGAGTGTCGGTCTTACGATTATTCATCCGAAGGATGGCGGAGATATTTCCGAGTACGTAAGAATGGCAGATGAAAGCATGTACGAGGAGAAGGAGAAGGCACACGAGCTGATTATGGAAAAGCTTGCGGAGTAATGAAAAAAGCATATTCGGGCGGTCGGTAATCATCATACCGGCCGCCTTTTACTGTTGTAATTACGGCTTGGTTTTGTTATAATAAGCGGTGAAATATTTGTGCATTCTTTTGCATAAAGTAAGATGGGAGGATTCAAGAGAATGGTTGTATCGGTAGGGTGGATTGCTGGATTATTATTAATGCTTTTATGGGCAGTTTTTATTCCGATGTAAGCATAACGAGGGAGTGTAGTTATGAGTGATTATACGATGAATTCGATGACAGAAGAGGAAAAGCAGGCATTTGCCGGCGGTGTTTCTTCGGAGGGGGCAGCTAACAGCGAAGAGGCATATGTGCTTTCTGAGGCGGTAGAGACGCGTTGCCCGGCGTGCTTTATGAAGGCAAGAGAGGGTGCCTCGTACGGAAGCTTTGCTCACAGCACTTACTATTCGGTAACTTGCGGGCTAGAGCGGGGCGTCAATGTACTGCTTCCGCCCGGATACAGTGAGAAGAAAAGGTATCCGGTTCTGTATCTTCTGCACGGTATCTTCGGAAACGAGTATTCCTTCTCACAGGATCCGAGCAATTGTCTTAAAGAGATTGTTGGCAATATGGCAGCAGACGGATTGATTGAAGAGACAATCGTTGTCTGTCCGAATATGTTTGCGGCGACTGATCCGAATATGCAGCCCGGCTTTACCGCTGAGGCATGCGAGCCGTATGATAATTTTATCAATGACCTGACGCAGGATCTGATGCCCTATATCGAGAAGAGCTTTGCGGTGAAAACCGGCAGAGAGAATACTTATCTTGCAGGCTTTTCCATGGGTGGCCGCGAGACGATTTATATTACCCTTATGAGACCGGAGCTTTTTGGCTACGTATGCTCGATTTCTGCGGCACCGGGTATTCTGAAAACGAGGGACCGCTTCATGGAGCACCCTGGCGTGCTTACGCAGGAAGAGATGCGCTTTTCTAAGGATGCGGTAATTCCGGAGCGCTTTCTTATCTGCTGTGGCAGCAGGGATTCCGTCGTCGGTACGTATCCTATGCAGTACCATAACGAATTTACGGCAAATGGAACGGAGCACCTTTGGTATGAGGTGCCGGAGGCCGATCACGACAACCAGGCTATTATGAGCGGCATTTTCAATCTTCTAAGATGTGTGGCGCTCGCAAAATAAGTGAGGAATATCGGATGGAAGCAACGGAAGCGATCATCACAAGACGCAGTACGAGACGTTTTACAGGGAAGTTGCCCGCAAGAGAATGCCTTGAGCAGATTCTTACGGCAGGGCGACATGCACCGAGCGGCGGCAACTCGCAGACGACACATTTTATCGTGATTACCAATCGCGAGATACTTGCCGAGCTAGAGCGCATCGTGAAGGAAGAATTCTCCGTGATGGAGGAGACGCCCGGGATGTACCGCTCGTTCGCCCATGCCATCCGTGCTTCGAAAACGGAACGATATCTGTATGATTATGAGGCACCTGTTCTGATTATTACCGCGAACCAAAAGGATTACGGAAACAATATGGCAGACTGTGCCTGTGCTCTTGAGAACATGATGATTGCCGCTAACGCGCTTGATCTCGGAAGCTGCTATATCAACCAGTTAAGGTGGCTTAATGAGAATGAGAAGCTCCTTAGTAAGCTTTACGAGCTTGGTATGCTTCCCGAAGAAAGGGTATATGGTGCTCTGGCAGTTGGCTATGCGGATACGAAGGACGGACTTCCCGTACGTACGCCACTTGAGCGAACGGGCAATCCGGTGACATATATCGAGTAGCAGGGCATTGGCTTTATGCTATGTGAAAGGAGCAAGGTTATGCGTGAAGAGAATAAGCAGGGGTTGCTCTATTCCTATGTACTGAAATGCATCGTTATCGTATCGGCTGTTGTCGGCATCATTTTAAGTGCACGCGGCGGACGAAACAGCTTTATCTTTCGATTTTGAAAAAACTTAAAAAATATATATTTTCAGGAGATATTGTTATGAAGGATTTATTTGCAGCAATTAACGAAAGAAGCTCTATCCGCGGCTATGCCGACGAGCCCTTGAGCGCTGAGCAGAATACTGCTTTGGTGGAGTTCGGTCTGAAGGCACCGACGGCGCGCAACGAGCAGGAGCTTCATTTTACAATCATTGACGGTAAAGGTGCTTTGGCCGAAGAAATCGGCAAGGAGCTGAATCCCGCAAATCCGCTCGGATATCTGTACGGTGCGCCTACATTTATTCTGATCAGCGGTAAGGATGACTTTTCGTGGACTTCGGTTGACGCCGGAATCGCTGTGGAGAATATTCATCTCGGTGCAATCGGTCTTGGCCTCGGCAGTGTTATTATCGGCTGCATCGAGCATATCGTGAACGGTGCGCGCAAGGAGTATTATCGTGAGGCACTCGGTATTCCTGAGGGCTACAGCTTCCGCGTAGCGATTGCGGCAGGACGTCCCGTAGCCTCGAAGGCACAACATACCTACAGCTATGACAGCCAGGTAACCGATCTGATGTAAGGAAAAGCCTATACAAAAGAGGTTTTTTCTGCTATACTGAACGGAGTATTTCACGGAGGTGAGCAAATGGCAGATTTCATGAGTAAAAACCCGATTATCACGAATATTTATACGGCAGACCCCGCACCGATGGTTTACGGAGATACATTGTATCTTTACACCACGCACGATGAGGATGTTCTGATCAATGACTTTTATACCATGTTCGACTGGCGCTGCTTTTCAACGACCGATATGGTGAACTGGACCGACCACGGAAAGATCTTCTCCTTAGATGATATCAGCTGGGCGGATGACCGTGCCTGGGCACCGCAGTGTGTTGCCAGAAACGGCAAATTCTATCTCTATTGCCCCGTTCACAAGAAGGACGGCGGTATGGCAATTGCAGTCGGTGTATCCGATTCCCCGACGGGACCGTTCACCGATCTTGGCTACCCGCTTGTGGACGAAGGTGACTGGAACGATATCGACCCGACCGTATTCATCGATGACGACGGCCAGGCATATCTCTACTTCGGTAATCCCGAGCTTCGCTACGTGCTTCTGAACGAGGATATGATTTCAATCAACGAAGAGGTTGGCGTTGTGAAGATTCCGATGACCCCGGAGTCCTTTGGTAAGGGCGGTCACATGACCGGCACGACTTACGGTGAGGGTCCTTGGTTCTATAAGAGAAACGGACTGTATTATATGGTGTTCGCAGCCTTCGGTGAGGGCAAGGGACACAACGAGCATTTTGGTTATTCTACATCTGTAGCACCTACTGGACCTTGGATTTATGGTGGCATTCTGATGGAAGAGGGCAAGTGCTTTACCAACCACCCGGGCATCTGCGACTACAAGGGTCATTCCTACCTTTTCTATCATACCGACGAGCTTCCGGGCGGCAGCCTGTTCCATCGTTCCGTATGCGTTGCGGAGTTTACCTACAACGAGGACGGCAGCATCGATGTAATCGACAAGTGCTCCGGCGTTAAAGGTATCGAGTAGTCTGTATTCAATTCTTTACGGAAAATGACAAAACACCTTGCATGGTTTTCGCTATGCAGGGTGTTTTTCTTTTTTCGAAAAAGGGAGGCGGATGGGGGTTGCATTTTCCGTTTGGATACCGTATAATGAAATCGAACAAATGTTCTAATTTCGTTCGAGGAGGTATCTATGAAACTGTTACATTTGGGTGATCTTCATCTGGGAAGGTCGCTGGGGGATTATGATTTATATGACGATCAGGAGTATATTCTTAAAGAGATTATTCGTATTGTGAAGGAGCGTCAGGTGGACGCGGTTCTGATTGCCGGAGATGTGTATGATAAGGCTGTTCCGAGTGAGACTGCAACCAACCTTTTAGATTTCTTTTTGAAGGAGCTGGCGGGTTGCGGTGTGTCTACCTTTGCAATCAGCGGCAACCATGATTCCGATGACCGGTTGAATTATGGCAGCAGACTGTTTCAAAGCAACAATATCTTCATTGCCGCCAAGTATGAGGGCGAGCTTTGTAAGCATACCGTAACGGATGCGTACGGTGAGGTGAATTTCTATCTGTTGCCGTTTGTGAAGGCTTCACAGGTACGGCATTATCATGAAGAGGAAGACATCGAAGATTATAACGATGCGGTTCGCTGTGTCATCAACAGGGCAGCGCCCGATCCTTCTTCGCGCAATGTTCTGGTGGCGCACCAGTATGTCGGCGGGAAGGGAATCGATCCGATCCGGGCCGGCTCGGAGGGACTGAGTGTGCAGACTGTCGGAACGGTTGAGCGAATCGATTCCGACTGCTTCGAATGCTTTGATTATGTTGCACTCGGACATATTCATTCGCCGCAGGCGTTGGGACGCGAGACGATTCGGTACAGCGGTTCACCGCTTAAGTATTCTCTGTCCGAGGTATATAACAACAAGTCTGTTCCGATTATCACTCTCGGTGCCAAGGGGGAGACGCAGGTGGAGCTGGTGCCGCTTACGCCGAAGCGCGACGTGCGCCATATTACCGGCTACTGGAAGGAGATCATTGACGAGAAGAATATTCAGAATCCGGAGGATTATGTCTATGTGACGCTGCGGGACGAGGAGTATCTGAACGACGTGATGGGAACCTTGCAGCATTTCTATCCCAATGCGGTTGCCTTAGATTACGATAATTCGACAACCAGGGCTAAAGAGACGGCCGATATTTCCTGTTTCACCGAGGATAAGCCGTTTGAGGAGCTTTTCACAGACTTTTATAAGCAGATTTATGGACAGGACATCAGTGAGGAAGAGTTAGTGATTATGCGCAGTGTGGCGAGAGAGGCAGGTGTATTCCATGAAGCCGATTAATCTTGTGATGTGTGCCTTTGGCCCTTATGCCAAAGAGGTTTCTGTTGATTTTACGAAATTCTCCGAGAAGGGACTTTTCCTCATCGGTGGCGACACCGGTGCGGGCAAGACCACTATTTTTGATGCCATCAGCTATGCGCTTTACGGACAGGCTAGCGGAAGCCACAGAGTGAAGGAACATCTGCAGAGTGAGTATGCGGATATCACAACAGAAAGCTTTGTGGAGCTTAGCTTTACGCATCAGGGAAGGAGCTACACCATTCGCCGGACGCCTCTGCAGACTCGTAAGAAGCAACGCGGAGAAGGCCTTAAGGAATATGCGGAGACCGCTGTTCTTACGGAAGAGGGGAAGCCGCCGATTGAAAAGATTAAGCAGGTCAATGATAAGATTGAAGAGCTTTTGAAGCTGAATGCAAAGCAGTTTAAGCAGGTTGCGATGATTGCACAGGGGGAATTCTGGGATCTTCTGAACGCCTCCACGGAAACGCGAACGACTATTCTCAGAAACATCTTTCAGACCCAGCCTTATCAGACGATCGAGGCAAAGCTGAAGGAGAAGGAGGACTCTTTAAAGCGGGAGAATGAGAACATCGATCTGAGTATACGCCAGTATTTTCAGGGAGTCACCTGCGGCGAAGACGATGAGAACGCGAAGTCGCTTGCAGAGCTTCAGAAGCTTGCTTCCGGAGAGGACGGTGTTATCCCGATTCTTGATAAGGTTGAGGAGATTATCGGACGGGTGATGCAGTCGGATGAGTCTGCTGCGGTTTTCGCACAAGAGGTGCATGCGAACGAGGCACAGAAGCTTCAAAAGCTTCAGGAGCAGCTAAACCATGGAGAGGATGTGAACGCTCTTTTTGACCGTATCGGAAGACTTGAGGAGAAGAAGGCGGAACTTTCGGCAAGAAGCGAAGCGATGGTTTCGGAGAAGGAACTTCTTACGAGGCGTCAGATTGCAGTCAGAGAATTAAAGCCTGCATACATAGAGGTGAATCGTGTGGAGCGTGAGCTGACGGAGAAGTCCGAAAGCCTGCAGCGAGAATCCGACATGCTTCAGCAGGCAGCTAAGCTGCAGGAGCAGGCTGAGGCTTTGCTTTCTAAAGCCGAGGAGAAGAAGCCGAGAGAGGAGAGCTGTCGTCTCATAATGGCAAAGCTTGAGAACGAGCTTCCGAAATACGAGGAGCGTGAGAAGCTGAAGCTGCAGTATGAAGAGAGTCTTAGAAAGCAGAAGCAGCTGCAGGATTCTCTGCAGAAGCTCACGGATAGCATTGCAGAGCGTAAGGAACGCATCAAGCAGTGCGAAAGCACGGTGGAACAGTATCAGAATGCCGAGAAGGCATATGTGCAGGCAGAGCATGAGGGAGAGAAGCTTCGGGAGCTTTTCGAAAGTATCGATAAGGTGCTTAAAACCGAGCTTCCTTCCTACCGTAAGGCAGTCAGTGCAGCGAAGACTGCAAGAGACAAGCTTATGGCTACGCAGAAGGATTTTGATGCCGCGGATTCTCTTTACAAAGAGCTAGAGCGGAGGCTTGAGTGCTGCCGTGCGGGAATTCTTGCTTCCGGCTTAACGGAGGGGGCAAAGTGTCCGGTGTGTGGTTCAACGCATCATCCGGAGCCTGCGAAGTTACCGGAGGATCATGTCTCTGAGGACTTTGTGAAGGAAGCGAAGGAGAAGGCCGAGGCGAAGCGAGCCCTTAAGGATGCTGCAGCTTCGGATGCTACCGGCAAGAATGAAGTGGAGAAGGAGAAGGAAGAAGCTATCCGGACAAGGATGCAGGACCTTTTAGAAACACAGCCGATTGCACTTGATACTACCGGGCTTACGATTGAAGAACTGGCAGAGGCGCTTACTAACGGGCAGAAGCTGATCATAGAGAAGCGTTCCGGTAATCAGGAGCTGCAGAGTCGTTACAGACGTGAGGCTTCTATGCACCAAACCGCTTCGGAGGAGCGGAAGAAACTTAGCGAGGAAGTAGCGCAGGAAGAGCAACGCATTACAGAGCTTCGAGAGAAGCGTGACAATAATCAGACTGTTCTTTCCGAGACGAAGGGAAGCCTTGATTCGATGCAGAAGCTTGAGTATTCGGACATAGAGGAAGCCCGGGCAGCATATCGGAAGCTTAAGGATGAAGCGGACATTATTCAGAAAGCGATAGTGAAGGCACAGGAGGAGAAGCAGAATGCGGAACTCCGATTCCATTCCAAAGAGGCACTTGTGAAGGCGCTGGAGGATGAGATTAAGAAGCTTAAGGTAGCACTTACGCATGCAGATGAAGTGCTTACGGAGGCTTACCGGAGCAAGGGATTTGCTTCCCTTTCAGAGCTTATGGAGGCATTCGTTTCGGAAGAGGAGCTTCGGAAAGCGGAGGCAAGACTTCAGGAGTATCAGATTGCTGTGGAAACGAATAAGGCACAGCTCTCGCAGGCCTATACGGAGGCAGAGGGGAAGGAGAGAGTTGAGCTGACAACTCTTCGGGAAGCATGTGCGGCACAGAAGCTTACGACTGAGGAGAAGCTAAGAGCGGTCAATGTGATTCAGGCCAGACAGGAGAATAACCGAAAGTATCTGACGGATATCCTTAGGCAGAAGAAGGTCAGTGAGAAGGTTATTGAAGAGAGTACCCGTGTTCACAGGCTGTACAGTCTCGTTCACGGTACTACGAAGGCAGGCAAGCTTACCTTTGAGCAATATGTGCAGGCTGCAGGCTTTGATGGTATTTTGCAGGCTGCGAACAGGCGACTCGGTCCTATGAGTGATAACCAGTTTGAATTGCGCCGGCAGGAGGGAGGCTTAGGAAAGCAGAGCAATACCTTCCTCGCACTTGAGGTATTCGACCGTCATACCGGTAAGAGTAGACCGGTCGGAAATCTGTCCGGCGGAGAAAGCTTTAAGGCATCGCTCAGC
The DNA here is from genome assembly GCA_024404675.1 of Lachnospiraceae bacterium. Taxonomy (GTDB): domain Bacteria; phylum Bacillota; class Clostridia; order Lachnospirales; family Lachnospiraceae; genus ISDg. Next base: position 94,487 of record JAKSPO010000005.1, on the reverse strand, counting down.
CTTGCACTTGGTCTTTCCGATACCATTGCTTCCCATCGCGGTGGTGTGCAGATGGATGCACTTTTCGTGGATGAGGGCTTCGGTACGCTTGACAGGAAGTCTATTGAGAATGCAATGGATACGCTCGCAAAGCTCTCCGGAAGCAACAAGCTTGTCGGTATTATCAGCCACAGAGAGGAGCTTGCCAATAGTATCCCGCAGCAGATTCATGTAAAGAAAACCAAGGACGGCAGTACACTTACTGTTATCAGCGAGGTGTAACCATTAAGGCCGCACAGCGGTTTCAAAGGAACTTAGAGGTGGCTGCAGCAGAAACGGCTGCAGCTTATCCTTTTTAGAAAAGTTATCTTTTAAAAACTATGGCATATCATGGCTTATTGATTGACCAACCGATAGAATTGCGATACAATGTAGGCAGTAATATGAGGAGGTATCGACGTGAGAACATTAACGCTTGGTTCGACCGGAATTACTGTAAAACAGAATGGCTTTGGCGCCCTTCCGATCCAGAGAGATTCCAAAGAGGTAGCTATCAGACTTCTTAGAAAAGCATATGCCGGAGGCTTCCGTTTCTTTGATACGGCAAGAGCCTATTCTGACAGCGAAGAGAAGATGGGCGAGGCACTTTCGGATGTTCGTTCTTCCATCTACATTGCCACGAAGACGATGGCGAAGAACCCGGAGGATTTCTGGAAGCAGCTGCATACCTCGCTAACCCTTTTAAAGACGGACTATATCGATATCTACCAGTTTCATTGCGCAGATCGGGTATACAGTCCGGGAGACGGTACCGGTATGTATGAATGCATGCTAGAGGCCAAGGCTAAGGGGTTAATCCGTCATATCGGAATCACTGCACATAAGATTCAGATTGCATATGACGCAGTTATGTCAGGTCTTTATGAGACATTACAGTATCCGTTCAGCTATCTTGCTTCCGAACGGGAGATTGCGCTTGTGAAGCTTTGTAAGGAAAGAAATGTTGGCTTCATAGCAATGAAGGGACTTGCGGGTGGCTTGATCACCAATTCCAAAGCTGCGATGGCATATATGGCTGAGTTCGACAATGCTTTGCCAATCTGGGGAATCCAGCGCGAAACTGAATTGGATGAGTGGCTTTCTTATATGGACGAAACTCCGGTTATGGACGGCGAGCTTAAGCAATACATCGAAAAGGAGCAGAGCGAACTGCTTGGTGAATTCTGCCGCGGCTGCGGATATTGTATGCCTTGCCCGATGGGAATTCAGATTAATCAGTGCGCAAGAATGTCCCTGATGCTGAGACGAGCACCTTCCGGGAACTGGCTTTCTGAGAAGATGCAGGAAGAGATGATGAAGATTGAAACCTGTATCGATTGCAGGCAGTGTGTATCGAAGTGTCCATTTTCCTTGAATACGCCGGAACTTCTTCGGAAGAATCTCGAAGATTACAGAAATGTGCTGGCCGGAAAGGCTTCTGTTGATTAAAATTTAAAAGGACTGGTCACTTTGGTGGCCAATCCTTTTTATCACTTACCAGGCACATTCGTTAGGCTCTGTATCCATAATGATTGCTGCGATGATGTAGACCCAGATGCTCATTCCGGCAAATACGGTGAGCAGTACGGTAAGCAATCTTACGAGGGATGCATCGACACCGAAATACTCGGCAATACCGCCGCATACACCACAGACTTTTCTATTGTATCTTGACTTATAAAGCTTTTTCATATTCCAGATCTCCTTATACTTTGTTTTGTCAGTTCCCTGACTGACATCTATAGCATAGTACAGTGAGATGAAGACAGCTTTGGGTTAAGATTAAAATTTGATTAATATTTTTCATGAAACATAAGCCTGCGAAGCAGAGCGTGGTTTCGCAGATTTTTAGCAAGGAGTTTTCTATATGACGGAACAGGAAATCAAAGAAGAGATTCAGCGTGTTATCGAAAGAGGGCCGCGTGAGATTAAGCCCGAGTATCGTTTCGATGCCTTCAAGAATGGCGAACCGGTGCTTTCTAAGAAGAAGGGGCATCTGCCGGCAATGGGTTGGAACAGCTGGAATGCGTTTGGAAGCGGCAATACGGAGATGCTTACTAAGGAGATGGCCGACGCAATCGTGCGGCTTGATCTTGACAAGCTCGGCTACCGCTATGTGGTTCTCGATGACGGCTGCTATAAGAATGAGCGCGTTGACGGTCATCTTTCGAACGAGGAAGTGAAATTCCCGAGCGGCTTTAAGGCATTGGCTTCGTATATTCATGACCGCGGACTGAAGTTTGGTATGTATAACGATATCGGTACCAATCTTTGTGCCGGTGCTTATGTTGGAACTTGTGGCCATGAGGCTGTGGATGCCCGCTCATATATTGACTGGGATGTTGATTTCCTGAAGGTTGATAACTGCTACTATTTGTGGGATAATGCCACCTTCTCCGATGGGAGAAATGCCCGCTATGTGTATGCCCCGAATATTCGCGCAATCACACTGTCGGGCGAGGGCTATGCGGAGAGCTTTTCAGCAGTAGAAAAGGGTATCCTTCGCGGCGAAAGAGTATCAAAGCACGAGGGCTTCGTTACGGATATCGGAACATTTGACGGAACCGGTCCCGGCCCGTCACCGATCGGAAACAGAAGCGGCGAGCTTGTTTTCTATGTAAACGTTCCGAAAAGCGGCAGCTATACGCTTTCAATCGAGTATGCGACTTCTGCGGAGGAGGGACAGGGAAGCTGGCTGCAGGTTGCGGTTGGCAAGAAGCTTGTTTACGATAACTTTGTGCCGGAAACGGCAATGAAGACAACCTATGGCACATTTGACGGTATTACCCTTCCGCTTTGTGAGGGGGAGAATGAGATTCGCCTGATGAATCATCGTCGTCAGGAGAATACGCTTTGCTCCTATGCAACACTTTTGGAAGAACTGAACAGGGCAAAGCCCGGACACGATATCCTTCTTTCTATCTGCGAATGGGGCAAGACACAGCCGCAGAACTGGGGCTATAAGGTTGGCGATTCCTGGCGTATTCTGAATGATATTACCTTCCGTGTCGGAAGTGACGGCAATGCAGGCTTCGGCGCCTGGAAGGACGGGTACACGCCGAGTGTAACCTCGCAGTATAATAAGGCTGTCATCATGGACAGCTTTGCCGGACTTGACAAGGGTTGGAACGACCCGGATATGCTGATGATCGGTATGGACGGACTAACGGACAATATGTATCGCACACATATGGCTATGTGGTGTATGATGAATTCGCCGCTGATGTTAGGACTTGACCTGCGTCGTGTGACGAAGGGGGACAAGCTTTACCGTATCATAGCCAATGAGCAGCTGATTGCGTTGAACCAGGATCCGCTTGGGGTTCAGGCGAAGCGAATCTATTGCAGTATTCCCGGTGAGTATGCACCTGATACGACTTATATTACCAATCTGGACCGTGTGGATATTCTTGCAAAGCCGCTTGCCGATGGTAGTGTTGCGCTTTCCTTCATCAATTTGCGCGAGGAGGAAAGTGTAGGCGAGTATGCGGTTACTGTGGAGCGGATTCTTGCGGCAATCGGTGAAAAGCTTCCGAACCTTACGGAATGGAAGAATGCGAAGCGTTATCGCGTGACGGATCTTTGGAGCGGAGAGGTTTGCGACGAGCAAAGCGGAACATTTGCCGTGAAATGCCTTGCAGCTTGTGACAATGTAACGGTTCGGGTTACTCCCAATGTGTGAACTTGAAAGAGAAGTGCAGAAGCTTAGCGCAGAGCTTGTGGGAACGACGAGGCAGAATGTAGCGCGGCTGATTCACGAGAAGCTTTTACTTGTTTATAAAGAAGGCGATGAGCAGGACATATCCGCCGCTTCCGTTTTGAAGGATCTGTATGATTGCAGAATCTGTGTGAACCATGTCGCACAGGTGTTCCTGAAGGGAATTATGCGCCCGGGTGAGACGGTGTTTGGCATGCGCGAACTTGTCTCGGAAGAAGAGGCGCTTTTGATTGCGGAGCGAACCCTTAAGAGGGATAGACGCATTCCCCAGAAACAAGAGGACAAGGGGGCTAAGGAACCGATGTTTCTTTCCTGGGAGCAGGTGTCGGAAATCGAAGCAGATTATTTGATTGATGTACGGCCGATGGATGAGCGCGTAGAGGAGGAAGCAGTGAGGGAGCGCGCATGGACAAGGGTTTCCTTAGAGGAATATTGCAGAAATCCGTTTATGCTTGCGATGGATATTCATGCGGTAATTATTATTCTTTGTGAGAACGGAACGCGGAGTAAGCTTGCGGCATCTTGTGCGGCAAATGTGGGATTTCGTAATGTTTATTACACAAGACTACAATAGTAGAATGGCTGTTTTTCTTGTATGAGAGGTGATTTCTATGAGCGATGGACTGTTATGGACAACCGATTCTGTTAAGACGATTCTCGACACACCGGTATTTACGGTGGAGGCGAAATTACAGCACGCCGAGGCGGGCCCTAAGGGAACCTATTATTCTATTCAGGGTAAGCGGTGCGTTTGTATCGTTGCAGAGTACGAAGGCAAGCTGATTATGGTCAGACAGTGGAGACATGGCAGCGAAGAGATCACTGCGGAGTTGCCCGGCGGTGTAATTGATGAGGGGGAGACCCCGGAGCATGCTGCGGCGCGTGAGTTAGAAGAGGAAAGCGGATTTCGGGCAGGGAAGATTACCTTACTTGGAAAGATCAATCCGAACCCCGCACTGTTCAATAAAGGGAGCGATCTTCATGTATGCCTTGCAGAGGAGCTTACCCCGACTTATACCCTGCATCCGGATGCGGATGAGGTGATTCAAAATACAATGGTACCGCTTACGGAGGTTATCGATGGGCTCGGAAGCGGTGAATATACACACGCCTTTATGGGAACGGCATTACTGATGTATCTGAGGCACAAACGATGCAGCGAATCTATCTGACGGATATTTCTAAAATTGAGGACGAAGTATTTGACCGTCTTATGAAGCTGCTTCCTTCTGATAGAAGAGACAGAGCCTCGAAGATTCGAAAGGAATCCGAGCGGAAGCTTTCTGTTGCGGCAGGGGTTCTTCTGGGAGCCGCGCTTTCGGATTATGTCCGCGGATCAAGGGATGAGGCGATTTGCTTCGTGCAACTTGATGAAGTGAAGACAGAGGAGCTATGTGCGATTGCCGAAACGGAAACCGAAAGCGGCGACCATGGAAAGCCGTATCTTAAGAAGTATCCGGAGCTTTTTTTTAATCTGTCCCACTCGGGAAGCGTTGCCTTCTTAGTTTGGGCGGATGTTCCGGTGGGGTGTGATGTGCAGGCGGTTCGTTCCTGTTCGGAAAGACTTGTTCAAAAAGCCTGTTCTCCTTCTGAGAAGCAATATGTTCTCTCGGCAGAGGGGGAGGAACGGGATCTTAGATTCAGTCGCATCTGGTGTCTTAAGGAAAGCGTTTTGAAGGCGGTCGGAATCGGAATCGGCACAAGGCTTTCGGAGATAGAAACTGTCGATGAACAGGGAAACCTTTATGAGAACGCAGACTGGTTCGAAGAAGAGTGGGAGCTTAGCGAGAAGGAACTGCTACCCGGATATTGCTTCGGAATCTGTAAGAGGTTATAAGGTTGCAGCTTATAGTAGTACATAAGCGCACGCATAGAAACGATCGGAAAGTGAAAGGAGCAGATATGAATTTTGAGAAAATAGCAGATTATCTTGATTCTGTAACCAAAGAGTACGGAATCCCCTCGGTTGACTGCATCATTACAAAGAACCATCAGCAGCTGTTTCGACATATGTGCGGAACCGTTGATGCGGACGGGCTGATACCGGTTTCCGAAGATACGCAATACCTTGTCTTTTCTATGACTAAGATTCAGACAATGACGGCAGTAATGCAGCTTGTGGAGAGAGGAGTTCTCTCGCTTGCGGATGAGGTCTCGAAGTATCTTCCGGCATATGGCTCACTTACGGTTAAGGAGATGACCGCCGATGGTGAGAAGGTGGTAAAGGCTAAAACACCGATGCTTATGAAGCATCTTGTTTCCATGCAATCCGGGCTTGATTATGATCTGCAAAGAGGCGGAATCAGCAGGGTACTTGCCGAGCGTGGTGAGCAGGCAACGACGCGTGAGCTGGTGGATGCGATGGCAGAGGGACCGCTTTGCTTCCAGCCGGGCGAGCATTTTCTGTATAGCTTAAGCCATGACGTTGCAGCAGCTGTCGTAGAGGTGGTATCGGGCATGCGATACGAGGAGTACCTTCGTAAAAATATCTGGGAGCCGCTTGGGATGAAGAATACCTTCTTCTTTCGAAGAAATGAGCCGGTATCGAAGCTTGCGCAGCAGTATATTATGGACGAGCAGGGTGTTCATACGATGGAGAATGACTGCAAATATCAGCTGTCTAACGATTATGAGAGCGGTGGCGCAGGTCTTGTCAGCTGCACAGAGGATTATGCGACGCTTGCGGATGCGATTGCCTGTGGTGGAATGGGACGAAACGGTGTCGTTATTCTGAAGCCGGAGACGGTCGATATTATGAAGACGAATCTGTTAAGTGAGCAGGGACGTAAGGATATTGCGGCGACGATGGGCCGAACGGGTTATGGCTATGGCTGTGGCATGCAGATTCTGATGGAACCCGAGCGAATCGGGGCCTCGGCTCCTGCGGGCGTATTCGGCTGGGATGGTGCGGCCGGAAGCTGTACGATTATGGATAAAGCATCCGGAACCTCTCTTGTGTTTCTGATGCATGTCAGAAACTGCGGACCGGCATATGGTATCATACATCCGAGACTGCGAGACTTTTTGTTCGAGGATTAAGCTAAAAAGACTTTGAATTGTATTTTGAATTGTATTTTGAAATGTGACAGGTGGTAAAAATGAAAGCTATCAGGGTAGAGAATCTATGCAAGAAGTATAAGAATCTGACGGCTGTTGACGGAATCTCCTTCGAAGTGGAGGAGGGAGAGCTGTTTGCCTTCCTTGGGGAGAACGGAGCCGGTAAGTCAACGACCATCAATATGTTATGTACGATTCTGGAGAAAACCTCCGGAGAAGCCGAGATCTGCGGCTATCGGCTCGGAAAGATGGATGATGAGATCCGTCAGCGAATCGGTATTGTATTCCAGAATTCCGTACTGGACAATAAGCTTACCGTACAGGAGAATCTGTACACGAGAGGGGCGTACTACGGCCTTTCGAAGGCGGAAATCGAAAGGCGCCTGGAGCCATTTGCCGAGAAGTTTGAGTTAGACCCCATCCGCAATCATCGCTACGAGAAGCTATCCGGCGGACAGCGAAGAAGAGTGGATATCATGCGGGCTTTGATCAATGAGCCGAAGATTCTTTTCTTAGATGAGCCGACGACGGGACTCGATCCCAAGTCGCGTAAGATTGTATGGGACCATATCGATTATCTTCGCAGAGAGAAGAATATGACGATCTTTCTTACGACCCATTACATGGAGGAGACGCGTGATGCCGATCATGTGGTGATACTTGATAAGGGTAAGATTATCGGCGCGGGAACCCCGAACGAACTGAAGACTAAGTATACCGCACCGAAGCTTGTCTGGTATACCGAGGAGAGCGAAGAGGCTGTTCGTATGTTAACCGACGGCGGCGGAGAGTTTCGCCCCGAGCGCTTCGTGTATGATGTAGATCATTACAATGTAGTCTACCATGGAAACCCGACCGAGTTTCTGTATCAGCACAGAGATATCTTTACGGATTATGAGCTGATTAAAGGAAGCATGGATGATGTGTTTCTGAATCTGACGGGAAGGGAGATTGCGCAATGAAAGGATTTATCGGTTTTACTCGCAGAAATCTTCTTTTGTATTTTAAGGATGTCGGTGCGGTTATCTTCTCGCTTTTAACATCAATTATTGTCTTTGCATTGTACCTTCTGTTTTTAAGAGATAATTATGTGGACATCACATTGAGCGGGCTTAGGGAGATGAATCTTCCGTATCATCAGAAGGATGTGGATTCGCTGATCAACGGCTTGCTTCTTTCGGGAATCATCGGATCGGCATTGATTACTGTGCCGTTCTCCTGCTTAAGCAATGTTGTTCGGGACAGAGAATCGAGAAAGGATTTCGATATTCTTTCGACGCCTTTAAGTCGCGCGCAGATTGCACTTTCTTATTACCTGTCGGCAACAATCTCTGCGATCCTTGTGACGTCTGTGATTCTGTCCATCGGTCTTGGTGTGATGGCAGCTTCCGGCGGACTCCATATGTCGATTCAAAATGTGGTATCGGCCTATGGCGGTATCGTGCTTGGCTCTGTAAGCTCGACGGCACTCTTTATGATACTTGTTGTGCGCTTTAACAGCTCTGCAAGCTGTGATTCCTTCTTCGGTATTCTTTCGGCTGCGGGCGGCTTTGTCATCGGTGCGTATATTCCGATTTCGCAATTCTCGAGTGCGGTACAGACGGTTTGCAATCTGTTCCCGGCCACGCATATTACGGTGCTTGAGAGAAATGCGCTGATGGACGGCGCGCTTAAAAGAATTGATGCAGGACTGAATGGCGTTGACGGCGGCGAATTCCGAAAGACAATAGAGGGGATATTCTCCTTTAAAGCAAAGCTTTTCGGAGAGCAGATTTCCGTTTCGACCGGAATGCTTTATGTTGCCCTCGCAACGGCTGTATTTCTTGTTGTGATGACGGTTCTTTTTGCGAAAACCTATAAGAAAAAGTGATTTCCCGTGAGAGGTTTGTGTTTATACACAAGAAAGCATTGCATTTTTCGTTAGAAAATGCGATAGTAGTAATGGTCCTTGTGAGGCCAAGGATAATGTGTGTAATATGGAGTTGAAACTATGAAGAACAGTAAGAAGATGCTTATACTGCTTGCTATGCTTGCAGTACTTTTGATGGCTTGTACGAAGAAAAAGCCGGAAGGGCAGAAGCCCGGTTCGGACCCGGTAACGGCAACGCCGAGTGAGACACCGACCGAGGAACCGTCTCCGTCGCCGAGCCCGACACCAAGCCCTACCCCGATTCCGACACCGCCGATTATCGCTGATAACGCAGTGGATTTTGCTGAGAATCTGAAGCTTGGCTGGAACCTCGGTAATACGCTTGACGCAACCGACGGTGCGAAGAATACACTTGCAACAGAAACCTCCTGGGGCAACCCGAAGGCTACCGCTGAGACCTTCACGACGCTACGGAGTCTTGGCTTTAACTCGGTACGTATTCCGATCAGCTGGGGACGTCATATGAGTGATGACGGAACCTATACGATTGATGAGGAGTGGATGAATCGTGTGCAGGAGGTTGTCGATTATGCAATCGATGCCCAGCTGTATGTTATCATTAATTCCCATCACGATGTGGATTTCTACTATCCGACGAAGGAACGCCTTCCGGAAGGTCTTCGTTATATTGAAGCAGTATGGACACAGATTTCGGAGCGCTTTAAGGATTATGATAAGCGTCTGATTTTCGAGTCGATGAATGAGCCGAGACTGAAGGGGACCGGTAAGGAGTGGTATTTTACGCTCAAGGATGCCGAAGGACTTGAAGCAATCGAGTGCATCAATGTTCTGAACCAGCGCTTTATTGACACGGTTCGTGCTGGGGAAGGATACAACAAGGATCGTTTCCTGATGGTGCCGAGCTATGCGGCGAACCCTGATTTTACTAAAACCGATGCATTCCGTATGCCGGAGGATCCGACACCCGATCGTCTGATGCTTAGCGTACATGCGTATACACCTTACGAGTTTGCAATGCAGAAGGATGGCACGAAGAACTGGTCCGGCAACGGCAAATACACGCTTGATAATTATTTCAGCTCGATTTACAACCGCTTCGTGAAGAACGGATACGGTGTTGTTGTCGGCGAGATGGGTGCGACCAATAAGAATAATCTGGAGGCGAGAGTTAAGTGGGTCGGCGATTATACAACAGCGATGCGGAAGTATCATATGTCCTGCTTCTGGTGGGATAACAACCGTTATGGCGTTGGGGAAGAGAATTTCGGAATTATCCGCCGTCTTACGATGAAACCGATTTTCCCGGAGATTATCGATGCACTTGTGGAAGGTATGAACAAGCAGTAATAGAGAAGCTGGTCATAGTAACCTGAACTGGTGACGGATGGTTGTCACTTTTTGAAGGAAGGGGGATTTTAATGAACAGAACAAAAAGAGTTTTTCTCGTAATGTTGCTTTTGTGTGCGCTTCTATTGACCGCATGCGGAGAGAAGAACGAGAGCGGGAAAGGACATAAGCGTGAACCGAAGGTAAGCGGGACACCGACAGCGGCACCTACCGAGGAGCCGACAGGAAGTGTAACGCCCACACCGGAAGTAACACCGACCATGGAGCCAACTCCGACACCGGAAGCAACGCCCACGCCTGCACCGATATCGGAAATGGTTTCCGATATGAAGCCGTTATTCGGCATATGGGTTAATGAGCGCGGAGAGTATGTTGCATTCAAGCAGGTCGGGGATTATGTTGATATATTAAAAGGAATCTGGTATTCCGATATGCTTGATACTGTCATGCCCGGGGCAACGACGGTGGATGTTTTGGAGGTTAAAGGGTACTCCGTGAAGCAGGATGGTGGATTTGTGATCGATGCAGTGAATGTTCTCGATACATCCGTTGCATCACGGCTGTGGATTACGAAGCCTGCCAACGGACAATGTGAGATTATGGTTTCCGATGAAGGAAAGTCTGTTTACAAGAAGGCTATAGAGGAGTATCCGTACGATGTCAAGTTTATGGATCCGCAGGAATTCTTCCGTATGTACAACGGCTACTGGACTTTGCCGAATTCCTACGAGTTCGTCTATATCTATGCGATGGACAATTCCTACTATTTTAACAATGGCGTGTTCTATTCGGAATGGGCACCGTCCGCAAGGATCGATATTGTTGTAAAGTCCCATGACGGAGCAACTGCTTTTGTATACATTACCTGGCAGGAAGAGGATGGCAGTAGTGACGGCAGCTGGCTGTCCGTTCGTCAGAAGAACAATTCTGAGATTGAAATCGATCCGCTGTCTCCGTACAGTGTGCCGATTACTTATCAGAAGGGAATTCCTTATCCGGAACTTCAGGGTATGAATGATCCGGATATTGGTTATGTGGTTTCCCTGAATGAGGTTGACGCACTTGCTGTTTTGCGACAGTATGACATTGAAACGCTTAAGGAGATGTGGTGCAACTGGATCATCATTTCCGAGGACGAATACACAACGACCTTCAACGATGTGTACAGCGGAAGAAGCATTACTGTATATGCTAACAGTGATTATATGATAACCAATGTTTCGCTTCACTGATAAAGACAACTAAGTGATCAAACAATAAGTCAAACAATAAGTCAAACAATAAGTCCTCCATACCGGGAAGATATAAACTTCCGTGGCGTTGAGGGCTTTTTGTGCGTTTTTCGCTGTCTATCAAGCTTAGTGCCCCTTGCAGTCAGTTGGGTAACTGTAAACATAAAAATCCCGCCTCGCGTTTCCGGGAGACGGGATTAGGAATATTAATCTGATTAGTTGCCTGCAAGAAGCTTCTTAAGTGCAGCAACGTCGGGAGAAACCTTGAAAGCCTCTTCCTTCGATACCATATCGTGACGAAGAAGATTTGCAAGGTCTTCGTTCATGGTACGCATACCGGAGCTACGGCCGGCCTGCATCATGCCGGGAATCTGCAGTGCCTTGTTCTCACGAATCAGGTTCGTGATAGCGGGAGTACCGATCATAACCTCGGATGCAAGAACACGGCCCTGGCCATCCTTTCTGGGAAGGAGCTGCTGTGTGAATACACCACGGATTACATTAGCGAACTGGCTTCTGATCTGATCACGACCCTCGAGAGGACATGCATCAATGATACGCTCAATCGTCTGTGCTGCGGAAGTGGTATGCAGCGTAGAAAGCACGAGGTGTCCGGTCTCGGCAGCACTGATAGCAGCCTGAATGGTTTCGAAGTCACGCATCTCACCTACAAGGATGATATCGGGGTCCTCACGAAGTGCGGAACGAAGTGCAGAGGAGAAGTTGTCGACATCGCGGCCAACCTCACGCTGATGGATCATTGCCTTGTTGTAAGGATATACATACTCAATCGGATCCTCAATCGTAATGATGTGACGGGAACGTGTCTTGTTGATGTATGCTACGATGGATGCGAGTGTGGTGGACTTACCGCTACCGGTAGGACCGGTTACCAGAACAAGACCTCTGGGAGTCTCAGCCATGTCCTTGATTACGGACGGAAGACCAAGCTCAACGAAGGACGGAATGTTCTGTTCCAGAAGACGGATGCTTGCGGCAAGGTTATTTCTCTGGTGATATACGTTGGCACGGATACGACGACCGTCAGGGAGCATTACACCAACGTCGAGGTCGTTGCCTGCGTCAACGAATCTTCTCTGATCCTCATCGAGGAAAGAATAAATCATTGCTTTCGATTCGGCAGCACTCGGTGCGGGCTCAAGAATTCTTAATTCCCCGTATCTTCTCAGAGCCAACGAGGTTCCGACAGTAATATGGATATCCGAGCAGTTTATGTCGGTAGCCATCTCCAACAAATCTGAAAAAGTCATTGTGTTATACCCCTCCTGAACAAAATTTATGGAATCTTCTATTTATTGTAGCATATTCTTTCGAAAAATGATACAATATATTTATATTTTTTCATTCTTTATCAAAACTGAGGTGTGAACATGGAGATTAAGGCTTTTTATGAGGAAGTCGGTGGCTCTTTCACCGAGGTGATGGGGCGACTTCTGACAGAGGAAAGAATACGGCGGTTCGTGCTTCGTTTTCCGGAGGACAGAACCTTTTTTGAGCTGTGCGAAGGCTTTGACGGAGGTAACTGGCAGCAGGTATTTTCGTGCGCCCATACGATGAAGGGGGTATGCGCCAACCTGGGACTGGAACGCCTTAAAGAAGCGGCTTCAGCGCTTACGGAGAATGTGCGCGACCTTTCCGGCAAGCCCGATACGGCTTCGCTTTTTGAAACGGTACGAGCAGAATATGAGCATACCGTTTCGGCGATTCGGAAGCTTGCGGAAATTGAATAGGAAGGCAGGACATTTGTTTGGATCAGAAAGAATACGAAATCAGAAAGCGCGAGTATCTTAGAAAGAAGCGGAGAAACCGTCAGATTCGAAAGTATCTGACGATTGCCGGGGTAGCACTCGTCGGAATCTGTATTATATGCGTTATCGGCATGGCATACAATGCCGTAGCAAGAAAGACCGGAGCAGTTCCGACCATCGGCCCAATCTTAAGTACCCCGAAGCCGACGGCAACCGCAACGCCGACACCGTCTCCGAGTCCCTCTCCGACACCTACGCCGACACCGTCGCCGACGCCCTGCGTTGTTTCGATGGTTGCGGTAGGCGATAACCTCTATGACTGGGATATGCTTGAGGACGGAAAGCGAAGCGACGGCACCTTTGATTTCAGCGGATATTATGACAATATTGCGCCCTATGCGAAAATGGCAGACTTTGCCGTCATCAACCAGGAGACGCCTCTTGGCGGCGACGGAGGGTATATCGGTTCCGGTACGGAGGGCGATTATATCGGTTCGAGAACCCGCTGGGGCTCTTATCACGGCTATGCGACTTTCAACACTCCGAACGAGGTGGCAATTGAATTTATGAAGGCTGGCTTCAATGTCGTAACGAGTGCCACGAATCATACCTCGGACTACGGCATTGAGGCATTGCATGCAACACTGAATTTCTGGAAGAATTATCCGGACATTACCGTTCTTGGTATCCATGACAGCCCGGAGTCGCGCGACACGATCACTGTGTTAGAGAAATACGGTATTCGTATCGCAGTGATGAACTACACTTACGGTCTGAATCTGAATTCAGCGATTAAAGCGGAGCCGTTCTCCATCGACCTTCTGGAGACGGAGCGCGTGAAGAATGATGTTGCTAAGGCGAAGGCGATTGCGGATTTCGTTGTGGTATTCCCGCACTGGGGCACGGAGTATTCCCTTTCGGCGACCTCGTACCAGAAGGACTGGGTGAAGAAATTCGCAAGCTACGGCGTCGATGTCGTAGTCGGTGCGCACCCGCATATCTGTGAACCGATGGAGATTGTTGAGCGTCCGGACGGCGAGAAGATGATCGTATATTATTCTCTCGGAAATTTCCTTTCGATGTTCAAGTCTGCCAATTGTGAACTTGAGGGTATGGCATATCTTGAATTTTACAAGGACAGCGAGACAAAGTACGTGAAGGAAGGAACCATCATCCCGCTTGTGAATCATTTCAATTATGATTCCTCGCGTTTCCGTACGCGTTGCAACTTTACGGTATATGCACTTCAGGATTACACCGATGAGCTTGCTGCAGAGCACGGCTGCCTTAAGTTCGGTGACGGCAAGGGCTTCAGCCGCGACAAGATGCAGAAGCTTGCGGAGCAGCTCTGGGGCAATCATATCAAGATTGTGAACTGGGATGAAGTGAACAGCGCTAACAGATGATAGCTCTTCGGACGGAAGAAAAGCGGTGCTTGCAGTATCCTCTGCAGTAGCTTGAAAGCCTCCCTGAAGCATATCGGAGAAGAGAAATTCTACAATAGTAGTATGCGAAAAATGCTGAGCCTTCTGCGCTGTAGAGCAGCAATAACCAAACCACACTGGGGCGACCTTTCATGGTCGCCTCTTTTTTTATACGAGTGGAGTAGTTCTGTAGGGGAGAAGAACGGATGTATTTTCCGTAAAATGTGACGCGCCGACAGTCAAAATGCAGGGGATTTTCCGAGCATTCCTTGTTGACTTTTCCGTGCGGTAGGAATACAATGAATTCTGTATGGTGGTTTTGGCAGATAGTGTCCACCGAAGCCTTGTAAACCCATACAACATTCTATTTACTGATATATTCTAAAGGAGGAAGTACCATGGCAAGAGTTTATAACTTTTCCGCAGGTCCGGCTGTATTGCCGGAAGAAGTTTTGAAAGAGGCAGCAGCAGAGATGCTTGACTACCAGGGCAGCGGCATGTCCGTTATGGAGATGAGCCACCGTTCCAAGGTTTATGACAAGATTATCAAGGATGCAGAGCAGGATCTTCGCGACCTTCTCAATATCCCGGATAACTACAAGGTTCTGTTCCTGCAGGGCGGCGCACACATGATGTTTGCGCAGGTTCCGCTTAACCTTATGAAGAATAAGAAGGCTGCATATATCGTTACCGGTCAGTGGGCGAAGAGAGCACACAAGGAAGCCGGAATGTATGGTGAGGCTATTAAGGTTGCATCTTCCGAGGACAAGACGTTCTCTTATATCCCGGATTGTTCCGATCTCGATATTCCGGAAGACGCTGATTATGTATACATTTGTGAGAATAACACGATTTACGGAACGAAGTTCAAGGAGCTTCCGAACACGAAGGGTAAGGTTTTGGTTTCCGACGTATCCTCCTGCTTCCTTTCCGAGCCTATGGATGTTACCAAGTACGGCGTTATCTACGGCGGCGCACAGAAGAACATCGGACCGGCAGGTGTTGTTATCGCTATCATCCGTGAGGATCTGATTACTGAGGATGTTCTTCCGGGCACTCCTACGATGCTTAAGTGGAAGACACAGGCTGATGCAGATTCCCTTTACAATACTCCTCCGTGCTACGGTATTTACATCTGCGGCAAGGTATTCAAGTGGCTCAAGAAGCAGGGTGGTCTTGCAGCTATGAAGGAGTACAATGAGAAGAAGGCTGCTGTTCTTTACGATTTCCTTGATCAGAGCAAGCTCTTCAAGGGTACCGTTGAGCCGGCTTCCCGTTCTCTTATGAACGTTCCTTTCGTTACCGGCAGCGACGAGCTTGATGCAAAGTTCATCAAGGAGGCTACCGAGGCTGGCTTCGTGAACCTGAAGGGACACAGAAGCGTTGGTGGTATGCGTGCAAGCATTTACAATGCAATGCCGATCGAGGGCGTTGAGAAGCTTGTAGCATTCATGAAGAAATTCGAAGAAGAGAACGCATAAGGAGAGACTACGATGAAATACGCATGCTTGAATCCGATTGCTCAGGTTGGTTTGGCTGAGTTTAACGAAAATTATGAGAAGGTTGACAATCTTGATGATGCAGAGCTTGCACTCGTTCGTAGTGCTGCTATGCATGATCTCACCTTTGACGATAAGCTTCTTGCAGTAGCAAGAGCAGGTGCAGGTGTTAATAATATTCCGCTTGATAAGCTTGCCGAGAAAGGTGTTGTTGTATTCAACACGCCCGGCGCTAACGCAAACGGTGTTAAGGAACTTGTTATGGCAGGTCTTCTTCTGACCTCCCGTGATATTCTTGGCGGTATCGAGTTCGTTCAGACCATCAAGGACGATGAGAATGTTGCAAAGCTCGTTGAAAAAGGAAAGGGTAAGTTCGCTGGTAAGGAGATCCAGGGCAAGAAGCTCGGTGTTATCGGGCTTGGTGCAATCGGTGTATTGGTAGCCAATGCCGCACATGCACTCGGCATGACCGTATACGGCTGCGATCCGTTCATCTCCGTTGAGAATGCATGGAAGCTTTCCCGTGGTGTTATTCATGTGAACTCCCGTGAGGAGATCTTCAAGGAGTGCGATTATATTACCGTACACGTTCCGCTTCTTGACGACACCAGAAAGATGATTAACAAGGATACCATTTCCATGATGAAGGACGGCGTAGTTATTCTGAACTTCGCTCGTGACCTTCTGGTTGATGACGATGCAATGGAGGAGGCACTTGCTTCCGGTAAGGTTGCTCACTATATCACTGATTTCCCGAATGCCAAGACTGCAGGCATGAAGGGTGTTATCGCAATTCCTCATCTTGGTGCTTCCACCGAGGAGTCCGAGGATAACTGTGCGAAGATGGCAGTTCGTCAGCTTCGTGAGTTCGTTGAGAACGGTAACATTATCAATTCCGTTAACTTCCCGACCTTGGATGCAGGCGTATGTCGTGTGCAGACTCGTGTATGTATTCTTCACAGAAATATTCCGAACATGCTCAGCCAGTTCACGGGTGCTGTAGCAGGCGTTAATATCGAGAATATGTACAACAAGAGCCGCGGCGATTATGCATACAGCGTACTGGATGTATGCGGTCCTGTTGACGATGCCGTTGTAGCCAAGATTATGGCTGTTGACGGTGTATTGAAGGTTAGAGTTCTGTAATTCATACAGGGGGACATACTTTTGAGCGAGAAGACCTTAAAAGAAATGATTGCCATCTGCGACGAGGTTTGCAATACCATCAGCAGATTAAATGTCGGTGCGGTGCTCTGTCTGGGAACTCCGCTCAGAACCTTGCTCCATAAGGAGCTGGCAGAATTTGCCATTTACCTTGAGGATACCGACGGCGTGATTACCGCTGAGGAGCAGGAGCTGATTCGTGAGAATCTGAAGCTTTCATTTTCCATTAATGAGATGCGGACGATTCGTGCACAGCTGAGTGCAGAGAACAGCAGCTTCGGAACGACAAGACCGAAGGCGCTGAAGTATTTCATTCTGGCAGATGCCGGAAAGAAGATTCCGAACGATCCTTATATGGGACAGAATGCGCAGATTCTGGTGGACACCTACAAGGCTTTTGGCCAGCTGATTCTTTCCTCGCAGCCGAGCGCTGATGAGAAGCAGGTTGCACGTATGAGTCAGTATACGCAGATGCTTGAGATGTTCTTAAAGGAATACGGCGTATTCTATACCAATCAGTTTAAGCTTGTTCGTACCAAGCAGGCAGCATCACCGAAGAGCAATGTTAACATCCAGAATACGGAGGATGTTGAGAAGATTCTTGAGGAGCTGAATGGCTTGGTTGGTCTTGACAGCGTGAAGTCCGATATTGCTTCTTTGGTTGATCTGATTCGTGTGCAGAAGATGCGTGAGGCTAAAGGCATGAAGTCAGCCGATATCAGTAAGCATATGGTTTTCTTCGGTAACCCCGGAACCGGTAAGACTACGGTTGCCAGAATGCTTTCGAAGATCTACAGAGGACTGGGTGTTCTTGCAAACGGTCAGCTCGTAGAGGTCGATCGAGGCGGACTGGTGTGCGGTTATGTCGGACAGACGGCGATCAAGACGCAGGAGGTTATCGACAAGTCGATTGACGGTGTGCTCTTCATCGATGAGGCATACACACTGAATGTCGGCAAAGGAGATAACGATTTCGGTCAGGAGGCGGTAGATACTCTTCTGAAGGCGATGGAGGATAACCGTGATCGTCTGATCGTTATTGTAGCCGGATATACCGGACCGATGGAGCAGTTCATCGATTCAAACCCCGGATTGAAATCTCGATTCAACAAGTATATCAAATTTGACGATTATACACCGGCGGAGCTCGTAAAGATTCTGGAGGGCATGTGCAAATCCAAGGATTATACGATGAGCCCGGAGGCACGTGAGGTTGCTATGCAGTATTTTGTGAAGCGTGTAGAGAGCAAGGCGGCTGACTTTGCGAATGCGCGTGAGGCAAGAAACTTCCTCGAGAAGGCCATCACCAATCACGCGACGAGAGTTGTTAAGGTGAAGGAGCCGAACAAGGAGACGTTGTCGACCTTGATGCCGGAGGATCTTGAGACGATTACGGCAGCATCAATCTGTTAATGAATTTTGTGCAGGGCTGTAGTGATACAGCCCTGTTTTTGTATGTATGAAGAAGCTGCTTTGGCGGCGAAGGAGTGATGATGGAGACGAGAGTTGCGGTAATCAGTATTCTGGTGGAAGAGGCAGAGGGGAGAAGCGGTGACAGCGTAGAGCAGTTAAATGCCCTGTTACACGAGTACGGGCAGTATATTATCGGGCGTATGGGACTTCCGTACCGCGCAAAGCGTGTAAATATTATCTGTATTGCAATGGATGCGCCGCAGAATGTGATTTCGGCGCTTTCCGGCAAGATTGGTAAGCTCGCTGGCGTCAGCGTGAAGACGGCATATACCAACCAGTAAAAGAAAAGGCTTTGCGAGGCCTAGGGAGAAGGATTTTGGGAAAAGTCGAAAGTCTTTTCCTTTTTCTATTGCAATTTTGGATTTTAAATGCTATTATATGTAGTAATGAAAACTACATTGTTTTTGTGAGTATCAAAGAAGTCAGGTTTACATTATGAAGAAGAGAACGCCTCTTGCAGAAAGAGAATTCCCCGTATACACGAAGGGAGAAGAAATATTTAATATGGTCACGCACATTGTCGGCGGAGCAATCGCGATTGCGATCACCGTTCTGTGCATTATTATGGCGGCAGTGCACCACAACGCGTGGGCTGTTGTGTCATCGTCCATTTACGGAAGCACGATGATCATTATGTTCACCGTTTCGGCGGTATACCACGGCCTGCATGAGAATATGGGCAAGCAGGTTATGCGTATCATAGATCATTGCGACATCTACTTTCTGATAGCCGGAACGTATACACCGGTGCTGCTTGCGGGATTAAGACCCGAGCGACCGGGTCTCGCGTGGACGATATTCGGTATCGAGTGGGGGTGCTGCTTCCTGGCGGCTACGCTCAATGCAATTGATCTCGAAAAATACGAGATACCCTCATTTGTCTGCTACCTGGTAATGGGCTGGGCGATTATCTTCTGTGTAAAGCCGGTGATTGCAGCGATTTCCTTCGGCGGCTTTCTGTGGATCCTTCTCGGCGGCGTATCCTTTACGCTTGGCGCCGTTTTGTATGCAATCGGGCCGAGAGTTCGGTATTTTCACAGTATATTCCACATATTCGTTGATATCGGTTGCCTTCTGCAGTTCTTTGGGATTCTGTTCTACGTCGTATAGGCTTATTAAAAGGACAAGTGAAAAAGGAATATCCCCGTAGATCGGAAAGACTGGTCCGGGTTCGAAAGAATTAAAAAACGCCGTGAAAGAATCAGAAATGATTTTTTCACGGCGATATTTTTTCATAAAGGCTTATTTTACAACAATCTTTTTAAAGTTCTTCTTGCCTCTCTTTACAAGAAGGCCGGCAGCACACTGTTCCTTTGTGTAGGAAGCGCGGAAATCGGTTACCTTCTCACCGTCAACCAGAACGCCGCCCTGCTCGACATTACGTCTGCCCTCGGAACGGGTGGGAGCAAGGCCTGCCTTAACGAGAATGGAAACGATATCGATTGCACCGTCGGTGAAATCCTCATCGGAAAGCGGAGCCTCAGGAGCATCCTCTGCGGAGCCTGCACCGAAAAGGGAGCGAGCCTGTGCCTGCGCCTTCTGTGCTTCCTCCTCACCGTGAACAAGCTTGGTAAGCTCGTAAGCAAGAATCTCCTTAGCCTCATTCAGCTGGCTGCCTTCCCAGCTGTTCATCTTCTCGATTTCCTCGATGGGAAGGAAGGTGAGCATGCGGATACATTTTAATACGTCGGCATCGGCAACATTTCTCCAGTACTGGTAGAACTCGAAGGGAGAGGTCTTCTCGGGATCCAACCATACGGCACCCTTCTCGGTCTTACCCATCTTCTTGCCCTCAGAGTTGAGAAGAAGAGTGATGGTCATCGCGGAAGCATCCTTACCGAGCTTACGACGGATCAGTTCGGTTCCGCCGAGCATGTTGCTCCACTGGTCGTCGCCACCGAACTGCAGGTTGCAGCCGTAATCCTGGAAGAGCTTGTAGAAGTCGTAGCTCTGCATGATCATGTAATTGAATTCAAGGAAGGTAAGGCCTCTCTCCATACGCTGCTTGTAGCATTCTGCGGTAAGCATACGGTTTACGGAGAAATGAGGACCGACCTCACGGAGAAGCTCAACGTAGTTGAGATCGAGAAGCCAGTCGGCATTGTTTACGATAAGAGCCTTTCCGTCGGAGAAATCGATGAAGCGGGACATCTGCTTTTTGAAGCATTCGATGTTGTGCGCAATCTGCTCCTTGGTGAGCATTTTACGCATATCGGTCTTGCCGGAGGGGTCGCCGATCATACCGGTACCGCCGCCGAGAAGCGCAATCGGCTTATTACCTGCCATCTGCAGACGCTTCATCAGGCAAAGCGCCATAAAATGTCCTACATGAAGGCTGTCGGCAGTCGGGTCGAAGCCGATGTAGAAGGTTGCCTTGCCTTCGTTTACAAGGCTTGATACAAGTTCCTCGTCCGTAACCTGAGCAATCAGACCACGGGCTTTCAGTTCGTCATAGATTTTCATAAAGAACCTCCAAAAAATCAAAAACCCCCGTCCTATTTAAAGGACGAGGGGGGATCTCGTGTTACCACCTTTATTCGTACATGACTCGCGTCATATACCTTCATAAGTACGGCGTAAAATCGCATATACTTTTGCAATGTAACGGTTGCCGACCGTCGCAGCCTACTTGAAAGTCTTTCGGTGCGCAGCATCGGGGAGGTATTCCAAAGGTTGTTCCCTGCGCCTCTCACCGACCGGCTGCTCTCTGTAGGTTCGTGCCTTCGTACTATTTCCCGTCAAAGCCTTTTGCTTATCGCAATTATAGAGAATTCGCCCGTGGTTTGTCAAGTGGATTTTTAGAAAGAATCGGATAGTTTACTTGCAACTTAAGCCATTTCCACATATAATAAAACTAAGTATGCTTTGGTGCAGATTGCCGAGGCAACAACGAATGACAGAAAGCAGGTACATATGGAAGAAATCAGAAACGACGATCTGTTGAATAATAATCAGGAGGGCACCAATAAGCCGGAGGACACCGTGATGAAGCCGGAGGCTGTAAAGAGCGAAGCGACGGCTCCCGCTGTGACGGTGCAGGCAATGCCCGCGGAGAAGCCCGTAACCGAAAGCAGAGTGCAGAACGGAAGTGAGCAGGTAGAGGAGATCCTTTCGCAGTACAAGCGCCTTAGAAGAAGCTTAAGAAGTCGGAGTGTGATGAATATATTCCTGCTTCTGTTACTGATCTGTGCGGCCGGAGCGATTGCTTATCTTCTTTCAAGGGAGCAGACGCCTGCGAATGTTCCCGGACCGGAGGCGACACCGGTTGCTAAGAACCGCTTTCTTGATACGGAGGCGGAGGCGCATGCAGAGCAGTACTCGAACGATTATTGCAGGATTACGGTTGAACAGCTGCTCGGCTGGCAGTACATCTGTCTGAACTACGATTGCGGCTTCCGAATCTGCGTCAGAAACGAGATTCCGCGCGAGCAGACGAAGCCCGAGCAGGCATTTTCCGTTGTGCTGATGCGCGGCGAGAATATCAGTGAGTGCAGAAATCCCGTTTCGATTGACAATGTGTGGGAGATTGCGGCAATCAAGCCTACGTATGGCGAGATTCCGTACCTTACATTTGTCGGTACCGATAATACATACGGCTTCATCAACATGATCACGCTTGAGGAGGTGGTTGCCTATAACCCTGTGCTTTCCGCAGAGGAGTGCTTCGAGCTTCGTGAAATCAGTCCCGAGTATGTTGCCGTGAAAAACAGCGGAACGGAGTACAACTTCCATTCGCTTACAAGAAAGGTTAGCTTCCCGGGGATGCAGCTTTCGAACGACGGCCCCGTGATTACAATCTCCACGCCGGTTGCCCTTGCGGACAACGAGAATATCGGTTATCTGGACGCAACTATCGTGCCGGATGGCGAGCGTTATAAGCTTAGCAGCCAGAAATTCGGTGCATATGTCGGCATGGAATATGAGGACCCGGAGAGCACGAGGCTGATCGAACCTTCGAAAGTGGTTATCGATAATCCGATCGTTTTGTCAGGCTCCCCGTCGGGGCGTTACTATCTGCCCCGTTACGAGAAGGTCCCGCTTCATACCTACAACTGGGACAATCTTGTCTTTGAGGAAAATGGCTTCCGCACGCTTTATGACGAGGATGGAAACAGAATCTCAAAGATGGGAATCGATGTTTCCAAGTACAATAAAACGATCGACTGGAAGCGCGTAAAGGGGGCAGGAATCGAGTTTGCCATCGTACGTGTCGGCTTCCGCGGTATCAGCGAAGGAACGCTCGAGGAGGACCCGTACGCAAGAGAGAATATTCTTGGTGCAACGGAGGCAGGACTTGATGTCGGCGTATATTTCTACACGCAGGCAATCACCGAGGCGGAGGCAAGAGCCGAGGCCAATTTCGTCATCGATCATCTGAAGGCATACGGTGCAGATATCAGCCTGCCGATCATCATTGATACAGAATTATATGAAAGCAAGAAGACCGCGCGCGGCAACAATCTGTCCCGTGTTCAGCGTACGAAGAATCTGTTAGCCTTCTGCAAGACTGTAGAGGAAGCCGGTTATCAGCCGATGGTTTATGCAAGCACACGCTGGTCGATTATGAATTATGACCGTGACGCACTCAGTGAGTATCCCTTCTGGTTTGCTTTCTACGGTGACAAGGTTTCCTACCGCTTTGACTTTGATATCTGGCAGTACACAAGTACCGGTAAGGTACCCGGCATTGAAGGCGATGTAGATCTGAATATTATGCTTGACAACCCCTCAGGTAAGTGATATGTTATAGCTGTGCTAATGAAAGTAGAACAATTAACACAGATATAACAGTTGGGAGGGGTTTATATGAATATTAATAAATATACACAGAAATCGATGGAAGCGGTTCAGAATTGCGAAAAGGCGGCATATGATTTCGGGAATCCCGAGATGCGCTCCGAGCATTTGCTGTATGCGCTGCTGAACGATTCTGAAGGCCTGATTCCGAAGCTTCTTGAGAAGTGTTCGGTGAATGTTACGGTTCTGAAGGCACAGGTGAAGGGGCTTATCGAGCGGCTTCCCAGAGTGCAGGGCGGCGATACGAGAGTGTCGCAGGGCCTGAATAAGATTCTGATCTATGCCGAGGATGAGGCACGCGGGATGAACGATTCCTACGTGAGTGTTGAGCATCTGTTCCTTTCCCTGCTTCGCTATGCCGAGAGAGAGACTGCGGCGCTTCTTAGCGAGTTTCGGATTAACCGCGAGGATTTTCTTAAGGCACTTGCAAGTGTCAGAGGCAATCAGCAGGTGACAAGCGATAACCCGGAGGCTACCTATGATACGCTTGAAAAGTACGGTTATGATCTGGTTGAGCGTGCCCGTGCGCAGAAGCTTGACCCGGTAATCGGCCGTGATTCCGAGATCAGAAATGTCATCCGGATTCTGTCCCGTAAGACGAAGAACAACCCGGTGCTCATCGGTGAGCCCGGTGTCGGTAAGACGGCAGTTGTCGAGGGATTAGCGCAGCGAATTGTGAACGGCGATGTGCCGGAGGGGCTTCGCAACAAGACGCTGTTCTCACTTGATATGAGCGCACTCGTAGCCGGCGCCAAATACCGCGGCGAGTTCGAGGAACGTCTGAAGGCTGTGTTAGAAGAGGTGAAGAAGAGTGACGGCAGAATCATTCTCTTCATCGATGAGCTGCACACCATCGTCGGTGCCGGCAAGACAGACGGCGCTATGGATGCAGGCAATATGTTAAAGCCTATGCTTGCAAGAGGAGAGCTGCACTGTATCGGTGCAACGACTCTGAACGAATACAGACAGTATGTGGAGAAGGACGCGGCTCTGGAGCGTCGTTTCCAGCCGGTTATGGTTGATGAGCCGACGGTTGAGGATACGATCTCGATTCTCAGAGGACTGAAGGAGCGCTACGAGGTGTTTCACGGCGTTAAGATCGGTGACAATGCGCTTGTCAGTGCGGCAACACTTTCTCACAGATATATTTCCGACAGGTTCCTTCCCGATAAGGCGATTGATCTTGTGGACGAGGCCTGCGCTTTGATAAAGACAGAGCTTGATTCCATGCCGACTGAGCTTGATGATGCACGTCGTTCCATTATGCAGCTTGAGATTGAAGCGGCTGCACTTCGTAAGGAAGACGATGCGGTTTCAAAGGAACGCCTTGAGGCCATTCTTCGGGAGATGCAGGAGAAGAAGGATGCATTTGCCGAGAAGAAGGCACAGTGGGATACGGAGAAGGCGGCTATTGAGCGCGTAAGGCGGATTAAGGAAGAGCAGGAGCGTGTACAGAAGGAGATTACCGAGGCGGAGAGAGCCTATAATCTTGAGAAGGCGGCAGAACTGAAATACGGCGAGCTGCCGAGACTTGGTAAGGAGCTCGCGACTGCCGAGGCAGGCCTTAACGGTAAGGACAACGCCCTTGTGCATGAAACGGTTGACGAGGAAGAGATCGCGAAGATTGTGTCTAGGTGGACGGGAATTCCTGTAGCCAAGCTGACGGAAGGGGAGCGACAGAAGACGCTTCGCTTAGAGGAGCTTTTGCATCAGCGTGTTATCGGCCAGGATGAGGCAGTGTCCCGTGTTACGGAGGCAATCCTTCGCTCTAAGGCAGGCATCAAGGATCCCGATAAGCCGATTGGCTCGATGCTTTTTCTCGGACCGACCGGTGTCGGCAAGACCGAGCTTGCGAAGGCTTTGGCAGAGGCTTTGTTTGATAACGAGCAGAATATGGTTCGTATCGATATGAGTGAATATATGGAGAAGCACAGTGTGGCTCGTCTGATTGGTGCGCCTCCCGGATATGTCGGTTACGACGAGGGCGGACAGCTGACGGAGGCAGTACGGAGAAAGCCTTATTCGGTAGTGCTTTTCGATGAAGTGGAGAAGGCGCATCCCGATGTATTCAATGTTCTTCTGCAGGTTTTGGATGACGGACGAATAACCGATTCGAAGGGACGTACCGTTGACTTTAAGAATACGATTCTGATTATGACCTCGAATCTCGGAGCAGAGTACCTGCTTGAGGGAATCCGCGAGGATGGAACTCTGACGGAGGAGAGCAAACGGCTTGTGCAGAACGAGCTGCGTACACATTTTCGACCGGAGTTTCTGAACCGTCTTGATGAGACGATCATGTTCAGACCGCTTACGAAGGCCAATGTTACGGATATCATTTCGCTTCTTGTGAAGGATCTGAACGAAAGACTTAAGGATCGACGCATTGCTGTGCGTCTTACGCCTGAGGCAGCGGCCCTGGCCGTTTCCGAAGCCTACGACCCGATTTACGGCGCAAGACCTCTTAAGCGCTATCTGCAGAAGCATATCGAAACGATGAGTGCAAGAATGATTCTTTCCGAGCAGATTGAGCCCGGCGAGACCATTGTGATCGATGTGCAGAACGGAGAACTGGTCGCAAAGAAAGAATAGAAGAGGTTGACATGAGAATTCTACTTGTAGCAATCAATGCGAAATACATTCATTCCAATCCGGCTGTATACAGCCTTCGTTCCTATGCGGAGCGTTGGAAGGATTCGGTTGATATTGCGGAATATACAATCAACGGTACGGCGGGAGAGATTCTTGCGGATATCTATCGTCGGAAGCCGGAGGTGGTCGCATTTTCCTGCTACATCTGGAATATGGATATGGTGAGAAAGCTTCTTTCGGAGCTGCCGAAGCTATGTCCGGACACGAAGCTGTGGCTTGGCGGTCCGGAGGTTTCGTTCCGTGCAGAGGAGCTGATTACTGAGTATAGTCAACTGACCGGAATTATGGTCGGCGAGGGTGAAGAGACCTTCGCCGACCTTTGTGCGTTTTATTTTGAGAAAAAAGGGGCATTGCAGGACATTCCGGGGCTATGCCTTCCGGGAGAGCTTATCGGCAGTGACCGGCCGTTTTCGACCGGGGAACGTGCGTCGCTTCCGGCGGAGAAGCTGCCGTTTATATATGAGCAGACGGAGGATTTTACGAATCGCATCATCTATTATGAGTCGCAGCGTGGATGCCCGTTTCGTTGCAGCTACTGTCTTTCGTCAATCGACCGGGAGGTGCGTCATAAGCCGATAGCGCAGGTGAAGGAGGAGCTAGCGCATCTTCTTTCGTGCCGGGTTCCGCAGGTGAAATTCATCGACCGCACCTTCAACTGTAATCATCAGCACGCTCTGGCAGTCTGGCAATACATCGCTGAGCACGACAATGGGGCGACCAACTTTCATTTTGAAATTGCAGCAGACCTTCTGACCGAGGAGGAGCTTACGCTATTAGAAAGCTTGCGGCCGGGGCTTGTACAGCTGGAGATCGGCATTCAGTCCACCAATACGGAAACGCTTCGCGCCGTTAATCGTGTGACGGATATTGAGAAGGTTTCAAGGAATGTGCGCCGCCTTACAGAGGCCGGTAACATTCATGTGCATGTGGATCTGATCGCGGGACTTCCGTTCGAGGATATTGTCAGCTTCCGTCGAAGCTATGACGAAGTGTTCGCACTCGGCGCGGAGATGCTTCAGCTTGGCTTTTTGAAGGTCCTTCATGGCTCCCCGATTGAAAATGATGCAAAAAAATATGGCATTGTCAGTCAAAATACACCACCCTATGAGGTGCTCTACACAAATTGGCTTACTTATAACGATGTATTAGAGCTAAAAGGTGTGGAAGAAATGACCGAAATATATTATAATAGTAATCAATACAGATATACCCTGAGGCAGCTTTTAAAGGGGCGTTCGCCGTATGCATTTTTCGAAGGGCTTTCGCGGTACTGCAGAGAGAACGGATATTCCGTCAGTCAGCCGTCCCGTTTAAGAAAGTATGAAATTCTTCGCGCGTATGCATTACAGGAGGAACTCCTTGGGGAGGCGCTTCTTAACGAGCTTCTGACGCTTGATTTGTATCTCAGAGAGAACGCAAAGCGCAGGCCTGATTTCGCGCATCCGTTAGGGGAATACCGTGAGATGCTTTCTGTACGAGACGGACGGAATATGCACGAGGATGTTTTTGTCTATCGGATACTGGAGGATGAACCGACGAAGGGCTTGCCGAGGGTTCTTTGCTTTGATTATGATTCTAAAGATGCGCTTACGAACAACGCAGCGGTCTTTTGGAAGAAATAATGTTGGCTATAATTATGGGTTTGTGAGAAAGGATGAGCATGATGATTGGGAAAAGTAGGAAGAGAGGGGCGTTGCTCCTTAGTGCGTTTTTGATATGCGGTCTGGTGCTTCTTGGCGGAGGTTTCGGCCATGCGGCAGCAGCGAAGCGTTGCGTGATCAATCAGGATATGCTGAGTAGTGCATTGATCACCGGCAGTGGCTTTACGAAGATTGCTGTTAGCGGTAACTGCCCGGCAAATGCTGCGACGATACCTTTGAATGCGGACGGCTCCGCAGTTTCATATATCAGTAACGGTACCTTTTATATGGCGCCGAAGACTGCCGGAGACACCATTGCTTTGGAGGGGAATTGCTATGGCTTGTTCTCGTCATATATCTATTATGTCCTGAAGAACTCGGATGTGTTCGGCAGAGTTACGGAAATCGATCTTCGCGGGCTGGATGTGACCGGCGTTACCTCGGTGATGAGTATGTTCGACGGTGCAGCAACTTTTTGTCCGTCTGCACTGCAGAAGCTTGACCTTCGTGGACTTAAGTTTTCTTCGCTGACGGATGCTTCATCACTGGTTCGTTATTGTGAAAAGCTTACCTCGATTCAGGCAGACTGGGCAGAGTGGACGGCAGTAACCAACACAAGCTATATGTTTGAGGAGTGTGGGGCACTTAAGACGCTTGACCTGACCGGCCTTGATACATCAAAGGTAACGGATATGTCTTATATGTTCCGCGGATGCACGGGAATGACCAATATTCCTTATGCCGGTCTTTCGACCGAAAGCCTTTTGAAGGCCAGCGGTTTTGTATCCGGAACAATGATTGAAAGCTTCAGCTTTAGCGATTTTGATATCAGTCACGCAACTGATGTGACTAGCTTCTTCCAGGGCTGTACGAAGCTGATCTCCGTCAATACTTCTGCAATTGACACCCGAAACGTGACTATTTTCAAAAGTATGTTTGAGCAGTGTGAGTCACTTCGCTCTATCAACCTCTCCCCGTTTCGAACCGGCAATGCAACCGATCTGTCTCGTATGTTTATGCAGTGCTATCTGCTTGAAAAAATTGATTGCTCAAGCTTTGATACTTCTATGGTCACAACGATGGCAAGCATGTTCCAGGACTGTCGTATGGCAACTTCCATCAATGTAAGCTCTTTTAACACGGCACTTGTAAGGGATTTCAGCAGCATGTTCAATGCCTGCATGAATCTGCCGAAGATTGATGTCAGAAATTTCAATACTGCAAAGGGTGAGCAGTTCGGTTTCATGTTTAATGAGTGCCTTGCACTTACCACGATTGATGTGCGTTCCTTCAATACGAGTATGGCCCTCAGCATGTGGAGCATGTTCGGTGACTGTAAGGGGCTTACTACGATTGACTGCAGCAACTTCGTATGTAACCGACTTCGTGACGCAAGTGAGATGTTCGCCGGATGTGAGAATCTTACCGTTGTTGATTTGAGCGGATTCGCTAATACGAGTTCGAAGGGCTTTTCTATGAACAGTATGTTCCTTGGCTGTGTAAAGCTTGAGACAGTCAATCTGATTCATTTCACGCCTTCAGCGTCGATGCTTGCAAACCAGACGCTTTCCTTCACCAATAGCGGAACCACCATCAGCTATAAGTTCCCTGTAAGCGATGTGTTCAGCTATTGCATAGAATTAAAGGGCATCTGCATGAAGGATCAAGCTACATTTAATGATTTTGTGAAGGCATGTGGAATACAAGGTGATGCGGTTGGCTTTCACTATTACGACGAGACGGGTACTGTCTGTACGAGCTGCCATAATTGTGGATATTTTATTAGCTCCGGTGAGCATTTCTTTAATAACAATATGTTAGATGTATGTCCTATTTGCAATGCCTGTCGTGCCGTTGCGCAGCTTGGAGACCATAATTTGGTCGGCGGCGTATGTACCTACTGCGGATACACCGATGGTGTGGTTGAACCGAGCAAGGTTGTCGGCATGAGCCTTGATCTGAACGGAAATATTCGCGTAAATATTTATGCTTATCTGAATGAGGCTGTCAAGACTGACCTTTCTTCCTACCTCCTGTTCACTTATCCAGGTAACAAGACGGTCAAGGTTCTGACCAGTGAGGCAGACGGGCGTACGACGGTTGAGGATAAGCTTTGTTATATCTATCAGGGCAGCATTGCAGCCAAGGATATGACGGATGTAATTACCGTTCGCATCTACGACGGAAGCAACAATCCAGTATCTGAGGCAGTTACCTTCAGTGTTAAGGAATACGGCGAAACGATCCTTGGCAGTAAGGAGGATGATACCACGAAGGCACTTGTAAAAGCGATGCTTAATTACGGCGCTTATGCGCAGAAATACTTCGGAAAGAGCGGCACGCTTGCGAACGCTTCCTTCAGCCAGGCACTTCCTAGCAAGGTGAAGACGATCGGTGATGTTGCCGGCTATGCACCGACGATTCGAAGCTATGTGTCCGGTGAGGTTACCTTCGCTGGTTGCTCGCTGATTCTTGAGGACCGTATCAAGGTTCGTTACTACTTTGACTTTGATCCTACGCTTAGCACGAGTAAGAAAAATGCCTACATTCAGGAGATGCGCCTGAACCCTGCAAGTAACGGCAAATATTACTATGAGACCCAGGAGCTTTCCATCACCCAGTGGGGGAACAAGATTGACAATGAAGGATTCTCTGTAGTGGTAACCTACAGCCCGCTTTCCTTTGTGCATGAGGTTATGGCGACCCAGCCGGATAGCCAGCTCGGCGATCTGATGCGCGCCCTGTATGCATACTGGGCAGCAGGACAGAATTATCTGAATACGCACTAAACCTGCAAACAAACTGAGAAAGTAATAGAAAGCATAATAAAACCGCTCTCCGTAAATGGGGAGCGGTTTTTTTGAAGTGCAGTAACTACAGCGTCGCTTTCTGGCCTTTGGCGGCACGCTTGCGATTGCGAATCTTCTTCGCATGATAGGTTTTGCCGTCGAAGGTGAATTCGTCAACATTCTGATCGAGTGAGGTTCCGTAGATGACGGTATCCTTCTTCTCAAGAAGGATTGCCTTCACACCCTTAGAGGTCTTCTTCAATTCCGGAACCTCTTCAAGCGGGAAGCCGAGAGAGTATTTCTTCTCAGTGAGAATGATGACCTTCTGGTGTCCGGACATCACATCCTTTGCGGAAAGGGCGGTAAGGCCGACAATCAGGTCGTCCTCGTCGAGCTTGGTTGTATTAACGGTGGTTCGGTTGGTGTCAAATTCTACGCCGGAAACCTGCTTAATTAAGCCATTTTTTGTAACGAAAAGGAGAGAGGAGTTGAACATCTCTTCGAAGGCAATAAACAGAATCGGCTTCTCCTCGCCAATCTTCGTCATCGTCTGGAAGAGGGTACCCTTATCCTTGATTCGTGTTCTGGGAATCGCGGAAACCTTAAGCTGATGCATATTACCCTCCGCAGTGAAAATGCAGAGGCGGTCGTTCGAGCGAATCGGACAGATGTGTGTGAACTCCTGCAAGGTTTCGGGAGCTGCCTTCTGATAGGTTGCGGCATCGACTGCCTTTGTGTAGCCGAAGCGGTCAATCAGAAGATAGAGGTCATCGATGCGTTCCTCGACAACATATGCCTTGGAAACTGCTGTGGTAATCTTAGTCTTTCGATCACGGGCGAAACGGAGACGGAACTCGAGAAGCTGTTCCTCAATTACCTTATAAAGCTCGCTTCGCTTGGAAAGAATCTTTGTGAAACGCTTGATATTCTTCTGTAACTCGTCATCCTCCTGCTGAAGCTTTAATAGCTCAAGACCAACCAGCTTCTGTAGCTGCATGGCAAGGATGGCATCGGCCTGACGCTCCGTGAAATCAAACTTGGAAGCGGCGCGCTTTGCCTCTTCGGTCTTAAAACGAATGTCCGTGATGATACCCTTCATCAGGCAATCCTTGGCCTGCTTCAGATTCTCGGAGCCGCGGACAACCTCGATGATATAGTCGATGACATCAACGGCCCGAATGAGACCGCTGACAATTTCAAGTCTTCTGGTTGCCTTATCTAAAAGGTACTGGTACTCCTTCGTGTAAAGAATCTCCTGGAAATCGATAAATTCCTGAAGCATTCCACGAAGTGTGAAGGTGTAGGGCTGGTTATCCTTAACGGCGAGGAAATTCGCACCGTAGGTGTCCTGCATCGGTGTCTTCTTATAAAGACCGTTCAAAAGGTTCTCGGCATCGCGGTCCTTCTTGACCTCGATTACGATACGGATGCCCTCCTTCGAGGACTCGTCACGTACATCCGCAATCTCCTCGAAAACCTTCTCGCGCATCGCATCCACGAGCGTCTCCACAAGGCGGGTCTTGTTGCCGACTAGGGTATAAGGAATCTCTGTAATGATAATATTCTTCTTGCCGTACTCGCCGGGCTCTATGGTTGCCGTGGCGCGAATCTGCAGCTTACCTTCACCGGTTTCGTATAAGGACAGAAGCTCGTCGCCGTTGACAATCGTTCCACCGGTCGGGAAGTCCGGACCGGGAATTAACTGCATCAGCTCCTCGGTAGAAATCGTCGGATCGTGCATAACGGCAATCGCACCGTCAATCACCTCAACCGGGTTGTGCGGCGGGATATTGGTCGACATACCGACCGCAATACCTGTGGTGCCGTTGATAAGCAGATTCGGAAGCATCGCAGGAAGAACGACCGGCTCCTTTTCGCTGTCATCAAAGTTGGGAACGAATTCCACAAGCCCCTGATCAAGATGCTCAAGCATCGTCATCGCACCGTCCGAAAGACGTGCCTCGGTGTATCGCATGGCAGCAGCGCCGTCGCCGTCGATGGAACCGAAGTTTCCGTGACCGTCAACAAGCGGGATGGCAAGAGAGTAGTCCTTGCTCATATGAACGAGTGCTTCGTAGATGGAAGAGTCTCCGTGCGGGTGGTATTTACCCATTGTATCGCCGACGATACGTGCGCTCTTACGGTGCGGCTTCTTCGGGTCAAGGCCTAGCTCACGCATCGCATAAAGGATACGTCTCTGAACCGGCTTCAGACCGTCCCGTACATCGGGAATCGCACGCGCGATGATAACGCTCATCGCGTAGTCGCGGAAGGAGTTTTTCATCTCCTCGGCGAAATCCATGGAAATTAAGGAGTCTGTTTCGATACTCAAAATAGTGGTCCTCCGTAAAGTATGCAGCCCTCAGACTGCGTTATGGTATATTCGGAAAATGCCCCGTTTCGGAACAAATCAGTTGATATCAAGCTTGGCGTTCTTGGCCTCATCGATGATGAACTGTCTTCTCATCGGAACGTTGGTACCCATCAGAAGACTGGTGACCTCATCCGCCTCAACGGTATCGCCGATTGAAATCTGTGCAAGCACACGGTTCTCGGGATCGAGTGTGGTCTCCCAAAGCTGGTTCGCATCCATCTCACCGAGACCTTTGTAACGCTGTAATGTAAGAATACGGCCGCCGGCAGCTTCGATCTCCTGACGCTTTTTTAAAAGCGCGAAATCATCAATCAGGTATACGCTGTGCTTTTTCGAGGAGCGCTTCTCGGGTACCTCATATTCAATCTTATAAAGCGGCGGAAGTCCGCGGTATACCTTGCCCTGGGCGATGAGCTCGGGCATGAAGCGATAGAAGAAGGTCAGCAAAAGCGTACTGATATGTGCGCCGTCGACATCGGCATCGGTCAGAATGATAATCTTATCGTAACGAAGCTTATTAATGTCAAATTCATCGCTGATGCCACAGCCAAATGCGGCGATCATGGAGCGAATCTCGTTGTTCTGTAATACCTTCTCAAGGGAAGCCTTCTCGACGTTGATGATCTTACCTCTGAGAGGAAGAACCGCCTGGGTTCTACGGTTACGCGCCGTCTTCACGGTACCGCCTGCGGAATCACCCTCTACGATATAAATCTCACACTCGGAGGCCTTTCTTGAGGTGCAGGCGGAAAGCTTGCTCTTGGTATCGACATCGTTCAGCTGCTTTAATACAGCGGAACGTGCCTTATCGCTTGCCTGTCTTGCGCGGCAGGAGCGAACGATGTTGTCTAAAATGGTACGAAGCACTTCGACATTTTTATCAAAATACCGGGTAATCTCTGCGGCGAAAACTTCGTCCACGGCAACCTTTGCATCCGTATTGCCGAGCTTTGTCTTGGTCTGTCCCTCGAACTGCGGATCGGGGTGCTTGATGGAAATGATGGCAACGAGACCGTTTCGGACATCCTTACCGTCGAAATTCTCGTCCTTATCCTTAAGGATGCCGAGCTCTCTTGCATAGGAGTTGAGAACACGGGTCAGCGCGGTCTTCATACCGGTAACAAGCGTTCCGCCGTCGACAACGTTGATGCGGTTACAGTAGGCATTGATCTGCTCGGTATATTCGGAAATGTACTGAAAAGCAGCTTCAATCTCGATATCGCCCTTGCTTCCCTCGATGTAAATCGGTTCGGGGTGAAGCGGTGAGACATCCCGATTGATGTAGGAGATAAAGCTCTTGATTCCCTGCTCCTCGTAATAGGTCTTCGTCTCACCGGCCTTTTCGTCGATAAAATGAATGGTCAGACCTTTGTTCAGGTAGGCAATCTCCTTAAGACGCTTGCAGATGGTCTCCGGTACGAACTTGATCGTTTCGAAGATGGAAGCGTCGGGGTAGAAGGTGACCTTCGTGCCGGTATCGCTCTTCTTGCAGGAGCCGATGACCGGAAGCATGCCGTCCACAAGCTTCGTCGTAGGATGTCCGCCGTTTTCGTAGGTGTCGGTATAAATGCAGCCGTTTCGTTTGATCTCGACAATCATCCTCGAGGAGAGTGCATTGACAACGGATGCACCTACGCCGTGCAGACCGCCGGATACCTTGTAGGCACCGCGACCGAACTTACCGCCGGCGTGGAGAATCGTATATACGACACGGGCTGTCGGAATCTTCTTCTGGGGATGGATGTCTACAGGGACACCTCGACCGTTGTCGGAAACCGTCAGACCGCCGTCCTTTTGTAAAATAATGCTTATTTCGTTGCAGTAGCCTGCCAAATGCTCGTCAATGCCGTTATCAAGAATCTCCCAGATGAGGTGATGAAGTCCGCGGGTACCGGTGGAACCGATATACATACCCGGACGCTTTCTGACCGCCTCAAGGCCTTCAAGAACGACAATCTGACTGCCATCGTATTCTGCCATAAGTAAAACCTTCCTTGGAATATTGAGGGACACAAGCGATAGTGCCACATATAAGTTAATGTACCATATTTTGCGAGGGAATGCAAGTGTAAACATTGGAAAATACGAAAGAATGTTCGATTTTTAAAAAATGCGTCGGGCATTTTACGGAAGCGTTGGGCGATAGGGTATAAGATATGGTATGTTGAAGGACAAGAAGTTCCATTTACCGTATCCGGGGGAAAGCCTATAATATAATGAACGGGAGTGAGAGCGTCTGCGCCTGGTCCAATGCAAAAAATACTGTTGCAAAGTGATAATGGTCGTGTTACAATAAGTGGGATTTTTGCAGAGAGGAGAAGAATCAGATGAAACTTCCTTTTGTAACAAAAGAGCAGGTTGAGGAGATTGCAAAAACCTACCCGACCCCCTTTTATCTTTATGACGAAAAGGCCATCCGTGAGAATGCAAGAGAGCTTTATGAGGCATTTTCCTGGAATAAGGGCTTTAAAGAATTCTTTGCGGTTAAGGCGACTCCGAATCCCTATTTGATTCAGATTTTGAAGGAAGAGGGCTGCGGCGTTGACTGCTCCTCCTATACGGAGCTTCTCATGGCGGAGGCTGTGGGACTCGGTGCGGGCGAGATTATGTTCTCCTCGAACGAAACTCCGGCAGGTGAGTTTACCAAGGCAAAGGAGCTGGGAGCTTACATCAATCTGGATGACATAACCCACATCCCCTTTTTGCAGAATGAATGCGGCGTTCCGGAAACTGTATGCATGCGCTTCAATCCGGGAGGCATTTATGAGCTGGAGAACGGCATCATGGATAATCCGGGTGCTGCGAAATACGGCTGCACACCCGAGCAGATGTTTGAGGCATACCGTCAGCTGATGGCATTGGGTGTTAAACATTTCGGTATCCACTCATTTCTTGTAAGCAATACGACAGCGGAGGATTATTATCCGACGCTTGCCCGCACTCTTTTTACGCTCGCAGTAGAGCTTAAGGAGCGTACGGGAGCACACATCTCCTTCATCAATCTTTCCGGCGGAATCGGTATTCCTTACCGTCCCGAGCAGGAGAAGGTTGATATCAAGAAGGTTGGTGCGGCAGTACGCAAGGTATACGAGGAGGTACTCGTACCGGCAGGTATGGGTGACGTTTCTTTGTTTACCGAGCTTGGACGATTTATGATGGGCCCTTACGGTGCGCTTGTTACGAAGGCAATTCACGAGAAGCACATCTATAAGGAGTATATCGGTGTGGATGCATGTGCGGTTAACCTGATGCGTCCCGCTATGTACGGTGCATATCATCATATTACCGTTCTTGGTAAGGAATATGCGGAGAAGGATCACGTTTATGACGTGGTTGGCTCTCTCTGCGAGAACAATGACAAATTTGCGATTGACCGTGAGCTGCCCCGAATCGATATGGGCGACTACCTGGTAATTCATGACGCCGGTGCGCATGGATTTGCCATGGGTTACAATTACAACGGCAAGCTGAAGTCCGCCGAGCTCCTTTTAAAGGAGGACGGCAGTGTGCAGATGATCCGTCGTGCCGAGAAGCCGAAGGATTATTTTGCCACCTTTGATTTCGGTGATTTAATGAAAAAGTATCTTTCCTGACGGAGAGAACGGTTCGTTTGCTTTTGTAGCGAGTTCGGGTTATTTACGGAACGCAGTATTATGAAGTCCCGGTAGGGCCAGGCATTTTAGCAGGCAGGTCCGGGAAGCAAGCCGCAAGGGCATATCGAGCTGTGAGAAACGTAATGGTCGCACAATGTTGCGATTGTTGCGGGATGAGGTATATTCAGGCACAGCTATGCTTACGGTAGCTGTGCCTTTTTGATGCCTTCGGGTATTGCCCGCAGGGTGGGGCAAAGCACATGCGGTATGTTGAATGATTGTCGGGGTGCCGTGGGCAGCCCGTGATAAAAGAAAGGACTGATTTACTTTGAGTAAGAAGAAAAAGAACGGGAATATGACCGAGCAGCTCTCGGAGAAGCTTCCCGCTCATATCAGCAAATTATTAAAGCCTTACGGACTTAAGGAAGAGCTTGTTCCCGCGGGCGGAGAGCTTCTGATCTGGACGGACATCGACATGAACGACCGGTTGGAATTCACGCGCGGCTATCTTGTTCTTTGTAAGGAAAGACTATTCGTTCTGGTGTCGGAGCCGGTGCCCGGTGAGGTGCATTTCTTCAAAGGCCGTGAGACACTTGCAACGAAGACACAGACGGTCAATCGTGAGTGGACGGTGAAGGAGCATTCGCTTTCCGATATGAAGTCGATGAAGATTGAGCGTACTGTCGGCGGCGGATGTCTGGTACTCACACATAAGAATCCGGAGGACGAAAAGGCCGACGGAGAGGCCGAGACAATCGCCTTCTTCTCGAATCATCACATGGGTTCTACTACAAGAGTAGAACGCATATGTGAAAAGCTCGCGAAGAATGAAGAGATTAAGCCTGACATGCTGGAGAAGAAGGACAAGGAGGAGTTCTGTCCGAAGTGCGGCATGATGTATCCCGACACGAATCGAAAGATCTGTCCGAAGTGCATGAACAAGAAATCGATTCTGTTCCGTACGATGGGATATCTGAAGCCTTACTGGAAGCGTCTTTTTGTTATGATGCTCTGCTTTCTGATGACGGCGGGACTGAATATCGTGTGGCCGTATCTGAACGGTACGGTTTTGTACGATAAGGTTCTTCGCCATGATCCGGATTTCCTGAAGCTTATCGGCATTCCTGGAGGAAGCTTTGTTACTGCCCTTCTTATCGTGGTAATCACCATGGTAGTTACGAAGATCGTAATGCAGGCAGTCGGCATTCTGCAGGGCGTGCTGACGGCGACCATCGTGCCGGATCTGGTAAAGCGGATGAAGACGGATGTATTTTCCTCTATGGGAAAGCTGTCCATCAGCTTCTTTACAAGTAAGCAGACCGGATCGCTCATGACGCGAGTTATGTCCGACGCGGAAGAGGTTACCGGCTTCTTCATTGACGGACTTCCGTACTTTTTGATCAATGTGTTCTCGATTCTTGCGACCTCGGTCGTTATGTTTATGATGAATCCGGTGCTTGCTGTTTCGGCACTTGTATTCATGCCGATTGCGTTTCTGATCAGCTGGAGAATGCTTCCGCGCCTCTGGCACCGCTACGGACGCCGGCACAGAGCGACCCGTTCGCTAAACTCCAGAGTCAACGATAACCTGCGCGGCGCGCGTGTCGTAAAGGCGTTCGGACAGGAGGAGAGCGAGGTCGGTCGATTCGACAAGAGCAACGAGCGTGTTCGTAATGCCGATATGGCGGTTATGAATTACGATAACAAATTCTCCGCGCTTTATTCCGCAGCAGAGAACTTTGCATCGCTGACCGTATATGTCATCGGTGCATATCTGATTATCAGACAGCACAGCATAAGCCTCGGTACGCTGATCACATTTACCGGTTATGTAAGCCAGCTGACCGGTCCGATGGACTTCATGTCTTTCTTCTTCCGGTGGTATACAAACTGCATGAACAGCGCACAGCGTATGTTCGAGATCATCGATGCCGTTCCTGAGATTCAGGAAAAGCCCGATGCCATTCACCTCGACCATATCGATGGTACCGTGGAGATGCAGCACGTAACCTTCGGCTACGAGAAGCATAAGCCGGTTCTGAAGGATGTAAGCCTTAAGGTTAAAAGCGGGGAAATGCTTGGTATCGTCGGACGCTCCGGCGCCGGAAAGACAACGATTGTCAATCTGATATCCCGACTGTACGATCCGCAGGAGGGTGTGGTTTTACTGGACGGTCACGATGTTAGAGACCTTTCCTTTGAAACGCTTCGCGGCTATGTTGCGATGGTTTCTCAGGAAACCTATATGTTCATGGGAACGGTAGCCGAGAATATCGCCTATGCCCGCAAGGATGCAACGCGTGCGGAGATTGTTCGTGCGGCAGTGCTTGCGAGTGCGCATGATTTCATCTGCCGTATGCCGGATGGCTACGACACGATGATCGGTTCCACGGGACGTGAGCTTTCCGGTGGTGAGAGACAGCGTATTTCGATCGCAAGAGCAATTCTTGCCAATCCGAAGATTCTCATTCTTGACGAGGCAACCGCAGCTGTCGATACGGAGACCGAGCAGGCAATCCAGCAGTCAATCAATCTTCTCATCAAGGGAAGAACAACGATTTCAATCGCACACCGTCTCTCGACTCTTCGAGATGCCAACACGCTTGTCGTTATCGACGAGGGTAAGGTTGTTGAGGAAGGAACCCACGAGGAGCTGCTTGCGAAGAAGGGTGTTTACTATAAGCTGAAGGAGCTGCAGACGAAGGCTCTGGCATTGAAGGGAATTGAGTAACCGAAGGCTTAGAGGACAATGTCTTCAGGGCGGGGATTTACCTGCTTTCATTGAATAGATAAGGAGTATTTTAATATGGGAATGAAACAGTTTGAAGGCGCAGATGAAGAGTTCAACCTCGAACAGATGGAGGCGGAAACCGAGCAGATGCTCAGACTGCGTTATATCACAAAGGCAAATGCCGTGTTTGAAAGAACCAAGGGCGGCTTCGTCGCACTTGATCTGACGGATGCGGATACGAAGGAAACCGAGCACTACGACAGAATTCGCGTCGTACGAAGCTTTCCCTTTACGGACAGAAATCATTATGTATCGATTCGTACCATCGATGAGAAATCAAAGGAAATCGGTATGATTCTTGATATGGAGAAGGATATTACGCCGGAGACCCGCGCGATGCTTGAGGAGCAGATGGACATCCGGTATTTTACCCCGATCATCACAAAGATCCACAGCATCAAGGACGAGTACGGTCATGCATATTTTGACGTAGAGACCGAGCAGGGCCCTTGCAAATTCGTTATTTACATGAACTCAAGCTCTGTGGTAAATCTTTCCGATGTACGTCTTCTGATCACCGATCTGGACGGCAATCGTTTTGAGATTCCGGATTTTACCCGTCTGTCCGCGAAAGAATTGAAGATGCTCGATCTGTTCTTATAAGAGCGGTCGTGCAAGGAGGATAATGAAATATGAATCTGAAATTTAAATTACCGAAGCCTCAGCAGGAGGCGCTTGGGCTCGGAGAAAGGGAGAGTATCCGCTACTGCTCGCCGTACGATATCGACTTCGCCGGTCATTGGACGAAGAACGGTTATCTGGTCGTTACGGAGGAACGGCTCGTGGTGCTTGAGAACGAGGAGATCGTTGAAGAGATTCCGGTAGCCGAGCTTACGTATCTGAAGTGCGAGCCGCTTGTCAATAACGGTATCCTGGTGGTACGAAGAGCAGGGGAAAAGGAAGACCGGATTCTGCTTCGCTTCAGTATGAAGCATGTGTCCCGTATCGCTTTCATTGCAAAGGGTGCGCTTCTGTTAAAGGAGGGCTCCGCAAAGGAGGTTGTAAGCCGTGAGAACGACAAGGTCTGCCCGGTGTGCGGCCGAGCGCTTCACGGTACGAGCGAATGTCCGAAGTGCAGCGGTAAGCCTTCTGCCTTCCGCAAGTTTATAAGCTTCTGCGGAAATTATAAGTTCTCGCTGATTGTAATTGCGCTTCTGATGGGCGCGACATCCGCCATTCAGTTGATCATTCCGAAGGTGCAGGCTGTGTTCATTGATAAACACCTCAGACCGGAGGTCGGTACGAATCAGCAGATCATCACCTATGCGATTACCATGGCAATTCTTTATGTGATGATCATCGGTGCGCATGTAAGCAGATATTATATGTGTATGTCGATGGGTACGAGAATCAGTAAGGATTTAAGACGCCAGCTTTATTATAAGCTGCAGAAGCTGTCTCTTTCCTTCATTCAGGACAGAAGACCCGGTGCACTGATGAACCGAATCACCGGTGACACCGCGCAGATCAGACGATTCATGGAGGATGCCTTCGCGGGTATGTTCTCCTGTATCATAACGATGGTCAGTGCGGTAATCATCATGTCGAGAATGAACTGGAAGCTGACGATTCTTTGTGTGGCATTTGTTCCGGTGGCACTTGGTCTTTCGATTGCCTTTCGTAAAAATATCCACCGCAGATTCCATATGCAGTGGCATAAGAGCGATAAGATCAATTCGGGACTGCAGGATGTACTTACAGGTATCCGTGTGGTAAAATCCTTCGGTACTGAGGAGGAAGAGGCGGAGAACTTCAAAAAGCTTGCTTCCGAGTTTGCAAAGGTGCAGAAGAGAAATGAGGTATTCTGGGCGGAGTTGTTCCCGATCATCTCCTTTGTAATGGGTCTTGGTATCTATTTTGTGACCTATTTCGGCGGAATCCGCGTGCTCGGAGAGACGATGACGGTCGGCGATCTGACGCGCTTCGTTGCCTATGCATG
Source organism: Lachnospiraceae bacterium (assembly GCA_024404675.1). Classification (GTDB taxonomy): domain Bacteria; phylum Bacillota; class Clostridia; order Lachnospirales; family Lachnospiraceae; genus ISDg. The sequence continues at coordinate 53,320 of JAKSPO010000005.1, read as the reverse complement.
GATGCTGTACGGACCGCTTGGCTGGATGACCTTCTTACCGAGACAGATTACGCAGTTGCTTACAAGCCTTGAGCGAATCTACGATGTTCTGGATGAGGAGCCGCTTATCAAAGATCATACCGATGCGGTTGAAAAGGAGATTACCGGAGCCGTTGAGTTCCGTAATGTATCCTTTGGCTACCGTTCCTACGAGCCGGTGCTGGAGAAGATCAATCTGAAGGTTAAGCCGGGCGAAATGATCGGCCTGGTTGGTGCGTCGGGAACCGGTAAGTCTACGCTGATTAACCTGATCATGCGTCTCTATGAGGTCGATGACGGACAGATTCTGATTGACGGTACGGATATTAACGAGCTGAAGATCGAAAAATATCATTCGCAGCTCGGCGTCGTTCTGCAGGAGAATTTCCTTTTCGCGGGAACGATCTACAACAACCTGAAATTTGCCAAGCCCGATGCGACCGAGGAGGAGATTATTCGTGCGGCTAAGATGGCTAACGCGCATGACTTCATCGTGAAGACGCCCGACGGCTATAATACCTATGTCGGCGAGCATGGCTTCAACCTTTCCGGTGGTGAGCGCCAGCGTCTTGCCATCGCAAGAGCAATTCTTAACAATCCGAAGATTCTCATCCTCGATGAGGCAACCTCCGCACTGGATACGGAGAGCGAGTATCTGATTCAGAAGGCGCTAGAGCGTCTGACAGCGAACTGCACGACATTTGCCATTGCGCATCGACTGTCTACGTTAAAGGATGCCGACCGTCTGGTCGTTATCGACGGGCATCATATTGCGGAGATCGGTACGCATAACGAGCTGATGGAGAAGCAGGGCATCTACTACGGTCTTGTTACCGCGCAGCTGCAGATGCAGGCCTTGAAGAAAGAGGAAGGCGAGGCAGAACCGGCAGTCGGTTAATGCTTTACCATGTTAAAGAAAGGAATACGGATGTGAACAAATACGAAGAGATGATTCCGTATCTCCTGCACTGGTACAGATTTCATGCGAGGGTTCTTCCGTGGCGGGAGGACCCTTCTGCTTATCATGTGTGGGTATCTGAGATTATGCTGCAGCAGACGCGTGTGGAGGCGGTGCGAAGCTATTACCATCGCTTTCTTTCCGAGCTTCCGGATATTGCGGCACTTGCGGCATGTCCGGAGGACAGGCTTTTAAAGCTTTGGGAGGGGCTTGGGTATTACTCCCGCGTAAGAAATATGAAGCGCTGTGCGCAGGTAGTGTGTGAAGAATATGACGGAAGGCTCCCGGAGGAGGCAGCACTGCTTCGAAAGCTTCCGGGAATCGGAAGCTATACGGCAGGAGCGATTGCTTCGATTGCCTTTCGGAAGCCGGAGCCTGCGGTGGATGGGAACTTTCTAAGAGTGCTTTCCCGCATCACCGGGAGCAGAGAGGATATCAGTGATGCTACGGTGAAGCGGCGGATGGAGGACGAGCTTCGCGCGGTGATGCCCGGAGAAGAGTCCGGTGCGCTGAATCAGGCAATCATGGACCTCGGGGCGATGATATGTATTCCGAACGGAGCGCCGCATTGTGAGGAGTGCCCGCTTGTGCATATGTGCGAAGCCTTTCGGGAAGGGTTGACCGGAGAGATTCCGAAAAAGGCAGCGAAAAAGGCGCGTCGGATCGAGGAGCGAACCGTTTTGATTGTTCGATCAGGTGACCGTATCCTTCTTCGCAAGCGTCCCGAGAAAGGACTTCTTGCGGGGCTTTGGGAATATCCGAACGAGGACGGAACCTTGCATGCTACGGAGGCAAAGGAGCTACTTATTAGGCTGATCCCCGGAATCTGCATCGAAGGCACGAGAAAGCTTAAGGCTGCAAAGCATATCTTTACGCATATCGAGTGGCATATGACCGCATATGAGATAAGTGTTAAGGAGAATCCGGAGCTCACACTGCCGGCAGGGTATCACTTCGCAGGAAGTGTGGAGCGTGCGGAAGGCTATTCCTTACCATCCGCATATGACAAATGGAAGCTCTCGTAACGAATCGGAACAGAAACTGAAAAAAGAAAAGGAAGCACGCCCTTGTGCTTCCTTTTTTGATACATTTATTACAAAAATTACAGACCGTATTTTTTAAGAATTGAATCAATCTTACTCTTATTTCGGTTCACATCGTCCATATGTGTATACATGCGGGCGTTGGCGTTGGCACGGTCCAAATCCTGCTCGATTCGCTGACGCATCTCGGTCTCCGAAGGCGGATAACCCAGCATTCTACGATCGTAGTATTCTACCGCACGAAGCGTATCGAAGTAGCCAACCTGCAGACGGAACATCGCATTACGACCGTCGAAATCCAGGGTGCCGGAGAGCAGGGTACCGATGTTGGCGCTCGGGGTAATCTCGAGAACGGAATCGGCACGGGAGAGAAGGTAAGGGTCACACTGCTGGTTCGGGCTGCAGCGGACGATGATCAGATCCTTGATGCCGGTTTCTAGCATCGGGCGGATTGGTACGTTATCAAAAAGGCCGCCGTCGCGGTACAGGCGTCCGTCAACCTCAACCGGGTCGTAAACAAGCGGGATTGCCGTAGCGGCAAGAAGAACCTTCTTGATGGATTCCGGCGAACGTCCGTTGACCAAAAGGTAATCGCCGGTGCGCTCCTCGGGTGCCTGACTTAAGCTTTTCAGGGCGGAATTCAGGCGATCCGTGCCAAGCACTGCGCCCGGCAATTCGTCGGTAACGCTGATATAGGTGGGAATGTCGCTCGCGGATACGCGGTTCAGATCGACCTTGTCACGCATCAATGAAAGAAGCCCTTCTCTTGAGCAGTAGCCCTCAGGCTCTACGTCCAGAAACTGGATCGGGCGAATCTGTGTCCATACATTTTCCGCTGCGTCATAATCCCCGTTCAAAAAAAGCACAGCGTTCAAGGCACCGGCGGAAGAGCCGGCAACTGCCGAAATATAGCTGTCCATATGAAGCGTGCGAAGAGCCTTCCAGACACCGATCTGGTACGCACCCTTGCCGCCGCCTCCGCAAAGCACGAGGCCGTATCTTTTCTTGTCCATAAATCGAACCCCCTTACGTGATATGAAGAAATCCGGTTCCGAAGGGCAGGCATTGCCATTTGCCGCTTCGTAAAGACAGTTTACCACATCCGGCGCAGAAAAACAATGAGAAAAGGATTAGCCGAAGATTAATAAATGATGAAAGCGATTATGGCAGGGATTGCAACCGGGCGGGATTTCGGTTATAATGCAACTGAATCCATACGGTTGATTGAAACGGGAGAAGTTATGAGTAAGAAGTATTATATTCCGGAATACGAGGAGCGATACCGGAAGCTCAGTAAAAGGTTGAAGCGCACGAAATGGATATGTCGTGCAGTATCGGTTCTTGGCATATTCTGGTTCTTTGCGTCAATCTTTGGTCTGTTCGGAGATGATATAGGGCGTTCCGCACTCATGCTTGTTTTCTGGACATGCCTCTATCCGACCTATTGGACGTGGGGGTCTGTGGTTCGACTTGCGAATTCCAAGAAGCTTACGAAGGAAATCAAGCTTGCCTATTGGAGAAAATGCATGTGTGAGTGTGCCGACGGGACCTTCGAAAGCTTCGCCTTTGACGGATATGCGGGAATCTCCGAATATGTACTTGAGAACAGTCATCTGCTCCTGTCGCCGCTCAGAAAAGCCGGTAAGCTTTTTAATCCCGATAACAATAATTTTATGTACGGCGTGGCGAACGGTCTGTGCTTTCAGCGAGCGGATGTAAATCTTGATTCGAGCGGCTTCGGTGTGAACTGGATGCTCTTTGAGCTACCGTGCAGCCTGAATACCGAGGTTCGGTTTATGTCCGGCAAATTCCTGCAGGCGAACCTGCTTGCGGGTTTCGATCTGTCCCCGTGCAGAGTGAGCACTGACGGAAACGGCGGCGTATATCATATCGACGGCGATGCGCCAAGCGAGTACCTTGTGCAGAGTCTGATGCGCTTAGAAACCTTCCTTGGCGATGACTGTGAGATTTTAGTGCAGAATAACAGACTTCATATTCTTCTGCAGCGGGAGGGCTATGTCACCAACATGGTGGAGTCGGTGTTACAGATGTCCGATGCTGAGCTTGGGAAGCAGGCATACGGAAGAACGGACGAGGTTATGCAGTGCGTCCGCGCTATCGGAATGGCTTTTGACAAGGGGCTTGACGAGAAAGCCCTTCGCGGCGGGAATTCCGGGGCGGGCAATGGTTATTCCATGCCATTAAAAACACAGATGTAAAGAATCTGAGAGGTCTTGAAAAACGTGTGACTGTTTTTCAAGGCCTTTTTGTATACGGGAAATGTACGGTTCATTTTCGTTGAAACATCGGCAATTCTATAATTGCCAAAGCCTGCGATATATGGTACAATAAATTATGTATGCTTAATTGTGCGGAGGTGACTATGAATAAGATTTTCGATGTCGATAATAAATTCTTCTCGACGCTCTCTAAAGTGTGGGATTTGATCGTTCTTGATCTGCTTTGGCTCCTGACGGTTCTGATATTCATCGGCCCGGCCTGTACCGGACTTTATTATGCGGTTGTTAAGAATATCCGAAAGAGCAGAGGTTATACGGGAGGAACCTTCTTTCATTCCTTTAAAACCAATTTCAAGCAGGCTGCCGTAATCGGTATTCTGCAGATTATCGTCGGCTTCGGTCTTTTTATCTGCTATACTTTTGCAATCAATATGAATCCCGATGTGTACTTCGGGCAGATTTATTATTGGGCGACCGTATTTCTGATTCTGGTATTTGCGATGATAAGTATCTATGTGTATCCGGTACTTTCCCGTTTTACCATGAAGACCGGTGCAATTTTGAAATTATGTCTGTTCATGAGTGTTCGTCATATCGGAACCACGATTCTTGGGGTAGTCGGTATTGCGCTCGTTGTATTTTGCTGGACAATGGTTGTATATTCCCCGCTTCTTCTGGTAGCGCCTGCGGTGTATGTGTTCCTTCTGTCCTTCCCGATGGAGAAGGTGCTTCGCCGCTATATGCCGAAGAAGGAGGAGCAGAGCGAGCAGGAGCAGGAAGCCTGGTATTACGAGTAGGCTTTGGAACGGAAATGTGTTGTGTTGTGTGATATAAGCGTATGATACGAGTAAATGTGAAGGAGATTTGTTATGGATGAGGTTTTGTACGGATTGATGAACTGGCCGGAGATCGAGGCTTTGGTATATTCCGAGCACGATAATCCGCATCAGATTCTTGGTGCACATGTGACTGAGCAGGGAATCCTGTTCGGTGCATATGACCCCGATGCCACGGCAGTCAAGGTGATTGCGGGCAAGAAGGAATTCTCGCTTGAAATGGTTGACGAGGGAGGCTACTTCGCTGGTCTTACGACCGGCAAGAAGGTTCCGGAATACAAGCTTCGCTATATTTACGAAAACGGCGAGAGAGAGGCAGAGGATCCGTATCGCTTCGCGCCGCAGATTGCCGAGGAAGAGCTTAAGTCCTTTCAGGCAGGCATTAACTATACCATCTATGAGCAGCTCGGCGCGCACCCGATGACGATTGACGGTGTGGACGGTGTTTATTTTGCCGTATGGGCACCGAATGTACTCCGTATCAGTGTTGTCGGCGATTTCAACCACTGGGACGGTCGTGTGAATCCGATGCGCAGACTTGGCGGAAGCGGTGTTTTTGAACTGTTCCTTCCTTCTGCTAAGGTTGGCGATCTGTATAAGTTTGAACTGAAGGTTAAGGGCGGCCTTACCTATCTGAAGGCAGACCCGTATGCAAATGCCTCCGAGTTAAGACCGGGAACGGCCAGTAAGGTTACGGATATGCGTGGCTTTCAATGGACCGACGAGGCGTACCTTTCCGCGCTTCGTGATAAGAATTTCAAGCAGTCTCCGATGAATATTTATGAGGTTCACCTCGGCTCCTGGAAGAAGCCGAATGAGGAGAACGGTAGCTTCTATAACTACCGCGATCTTGCTGTGATGCTTGCGGAATACGTGAAGGAGATGGGGTATACCCACATTGAGCTGATGCCTGTTATGGAGCATCCGTTAGACGCTTCCTGGGGCTATCAGGTAACCGGTTACTACAGTGCTACCGCCCGTTACGGTTCTCCTGAGGACTTCATGTTCTTTATGAATTATATGCATGAGCAGGGTATCGGTGTTATTCTTGACTGGGTACCGGCACATTTTCCGAGAGATACCTTCGGTCTTTCCAATTTCGACGGCACCTGCCTGTATGAGCATTGGGATCCGAGAAAGGGTGCGCACCCGCACTGGGGCACCTTGATCTTCAACTATGGTCGTCCGGAGGTTTCTAACTTCCTGATTGCCAACGCGCTTTTCTGGCTCAGCAAGTTCCATGCGGACGGTATTCGTATGGACGCGGTTGCTTCCATGCTTTATCTTGATTACGGCAAGAACGACGGCGAGTGGATTGCTAACATCTACGGCGGTAACGAGAATCTTGAAGCAATCGAGCTTTTGAAGCATTTAAATTCCATTGTTAAGAAGAAGTTCCCGGGCAGATTGATGATTGCAGAGGAGTCTACCGCCTGGGCGAAGATTACCGGTGATCTGAACGATGACGGACTCGGCTTTGACTTCAAGTGGAACATGGGCTGGATGAATGATTTTACGACCTATATGCGTCAGGATCCACTGTTCCGCCGCGGCTGTCACGGTTCACTGACCTTCAGTATGATTTATGCCTACAGTGAGAATTTCATCCTTGTGTTCTCGCATGACGAAGTTGTTCACGGCAAAGGTTCCATGCTCGGTAAGATGCCCGGAACCTACGAGGAGAAGTTCGCAAACCTTCGTACGGCATATTCCTATATGATGACACATCCCGGCAAGAAGCTCCTGTTCATGGGACAGGATATGGGACCGCTTTCCGAGTGGAATGAGGAGAAGAGTCTTGAGTGGCATCTGCTTACCGACAAGGTAGAAGGTGATCCTACCGGCACATTGAATGCAAAGCTTCACCGCATGATGAAGGATCTGTATGCAATGTATGCAAAGCATCCGGCACTGTATCAGCTTGACCAGGATCCGGACGGCTTCGAGTGGGTAAGCTGCCTTGATGCGGACCACAGTATCGTATCCTTCGTTCGTCGGTCCGAGAAGCCGGAGGAGACACTTTTTGTAATCTGCAACTTTACACCGGTTGTTTATGAGAAGCAGGCTGTAGCCGTTCCCTTCGCCGGCAAATATAAAGAAATCTTCAACAGTGATGCGGAGCTTTACGGCGGCGCAGGTCATGTGAACAGCCGTCTGAAGCAGTCCAAGGCTGTTCCGGTGGACGGCTGCGATAACTCCGTTACCATCACGATTCCTCCGCTCGGCTGTGCGATTTTCAGCTGCACACCTGCGGACAATGACAAGAAGACGAAGTAACGAGGATAGATGGAGGTAGTATGTCTCAATTCTTTTTAGATTTGGCAGACGGTGATTTCGGTTCGGCGATGGCCAGACTGGCACCTTATATATTCAAAGTTTCCGTTGCAATTCTCATTCTGTATTTCGGCAGAAAGCTGATCAAATGGATTCGCCGCTTTATCGTTCGCTCGGTAACCCCGAGACTTGAACCTGCGGTTGCCGGCTTTATTCAGAGCGTTGCCGGGGTATTACTGAATCTGGTTCTGATTTTTGCACTGGTTGAGTACCTTGGCTTCCCGACGGCATCCCTTGTAACGGTACTTGGTTCCGCAGGTCTTGCTATCGGCCTTGCCTTGCAGGGTAGCCTTTCCAATCTGGCCGGCGGCGTACTGCTTTTAGTGAATAAGCCTTTCACCATCGGTGATTACATTGTGGTCGGCGCGATGGAGGGTACAGTTAAAAATATCGGTGCCTGCTATACAAAGCTTGTAACTCCTGATAACAAGATGGTAGTGCTTCCGAACGGTTCTCTCAGTAACTCCAATCTGACGAATGTATCCGCAGAGCCGGAGCGAAGAGTAGATATGATCGTTCCGATCAGCTACGAGGATGATATCCGTTCCGTCAGAAACCTGCTTCTGTCTTTGGTGGATGAGCGGAAGGATATTCTTTCGAACAAGCCGGTAGAAGTATTTACGAAGGAATTTGGCCCTGACAGTATCAACCTGGTATTCCGTTTCTGGGTGAAGAAGGAGGACTACTGGACCTGCTTCTTCGAGATGCAGGAGGCTATTCGGTACGGATTTCTGGAGCGTGGCTTTACAATTCCGTATCACCAGATTGATGTTTCAATTAAGAAAAATGATTAATGACAGGAGCTTTTATGGAACGCTTGACAGACATTTTCGGAATGGATGTATTCAATGAGACCGTGATGAAGGAGCGCCTTCCCGAGGAGGCTTTCATGGCCTGGAAAAGGGCAATGGAGGATGGCGAGACGCTTGATAGAGACGTTGCGGATATTATTGCGGGAGCAATGAAGGACTGGGCAATCGAGCGCGGTGCGACGCATTATACGCATTGGTTTCAGCCGATGACCGGTATTACTGCCGAAAAGCATGATTCCTTTATCACACCCGCACCGTGCGGCAAGGTATTGATGGAGTTCTCCGGTAAGGAACTGATTAAGGGTGAGCCCGATGCGTCCTCCTTCCCGAGTGGCGGCCTTCGCGCAACCTTTGAGGCAAGAGGCTACACAGCATGGGATTACACCTCCCCGGCATTTCTTCGTGAGGATGCAGCAGGCGTAACGCTTTGCATTCCGACCGCATTCTGCTCTTATACCGGCGAAGCACTTGATATGAAAACCCCGCTTCTTCGTTCGATGGAAGCAATCAGCAAGCAGGCAACCCGTGTACTGCATCTGTTCGGACAGACCGAGGTGAAGAAGGTTGAGGTATCGGTCGGCGCAGAGCAGGAGTATTTCCTTGTGGACCATCGCTCCTATATGAAGCGTGAGGACCTTCTGTTCACCGGTACGACGCTTTTTGGTGCAAAGCCTCCCAAAGGACAGGAGATGGATGACCATTATTTCGGAAGTCTGAAGGAGCGTGTGGCAGCTTTCATGAAGGAGCTGAACCGCGAGCTCTGGAAGCTTGGCATCTATGCAAAAACGCAGCACAACGAGGTGGCTCCCGCGCAGCATGAGCTTGCGCCGGTATATTCCTCTGTAAATATTGCAACCGACCATAACCAGCTGACGATGGAGTGCATGAAGAAGGTGGCAAAGCGTCACGGACTCGAGTGCCTGCTTCACGAGAAGCCCTTCGCAGGTGTGAACGGCTCCGGTAAGCACAATAACTGGTCGCTTGTTACGGACACCGGAAAGAATCTACTGAATCCCGGCAAGACACCGAATGAAAATATTCAGTTTCTTCTGTTTCTGGCAGCAGTGCTTGAGGCAGTAGATACCCACGCAGATCTGGTTCGCCTTTCCGCATCGACACCCGGCAATGACCGTCGTCTCGGTGGCAATGAGGCACCGCCGGCAATTATCTCTGTATTCCTCGGTGAGCAGTTAGATGATGTTGTGACGCAGTTAATCGAAACCGGTGAGGCTGCACATCTGAAGAAGGCCGGTCGCCTGTATACCGGTGTATCCACGCTTCCGTCAATCGGACGTGACGCGACAGACCGTAACCGTACGAGCCCGTTCGCATTTACCGGTAATAAGTTTGAGTTCCGTTCCGTAGGCTCCTCGATGTCTATTGCGGATGCCAATACGGTACTCAATACCATTGTTGCGGATACACTGATGAAGTTCGCCGACAGACTTGAGAAGGAGGAGAACTTCGAGCAGGGCGTTCATAATCTGATCAAGGAGTCCTTAGCAGAGCATGAGCGGATCATCTTCAACGGAAACGGCTATGCGAAGGAGTGGGTAGAGGAAGCGGCAAGAAGAGGCCTTCCGAACCTTCGCTCTATGGTGGATGCGATTCCTGCGTATACGACGGACAAGGCGATTGAGGTGTTCACAAGACAGAATGTCCTGTCTGCAACCGAGTTAAAGAGCCGTGCCGAGATTGATTATGAAATCTATGCAAAGGAAATCAATATCGAGGCAAGAACGATGATTTCCATGTCCGCAACCAAGTTCATTCCCTCGGTTATCAAGTATGTGACCTCGCTTGCGAAGTCCATCAACGAGGTAAAGGCTGTGGGCGGAAGAATCAATACGACTGTACAGGAGCAGCTTCTGGCGAAGACCTCCAATCTGCTTGCGGAGGCGCAGAATGCACTGAACGAGCTGCAGCGTGTGGATGAGGCTGCTGTGGAGAAGAAGAGCGGACGCGAGACGGCAGTGTTCTTCCATGAGGTAGTTGTGCCTGCGATGGATGCGCTGAGAAGACCGATTGATGAGCTCGAGACGATTGTTGATCGTGAGCTCTGGCCGGTACCGACCTACGCAGAGATGCTTTACGAAATCTGATAATGAAAGAATGAAAGGGCAGGAGGGTAAGCTTCCTGCCCTTTTTGCGTCGATTTTACAGAACAAAGAAAATACCGCTATGGATTGGGGGTCCATAGCGGTTAAGGGTTTTGTGTGATGAATAACACATCGGCAATTGCTTGCCTTATTGGGGGTTAGCCTAAACAAAAGACGATCAAATCGGCGGCGAAACTAAAGGTTGAAATTGGGTTTCGGTAGTTCGCGCGGGAGTTTTGGGGTAATGTCGCCGACTTGCTTGGGTGACGCCCTTCGTTTATCTTGATTGCATTATATAACACGGTGTGTTGCAAAACTGTTGCAACATTTGAATATTTTTTAAAAAATTATTCGGGCATTTTTCGATGCCCGAAAGATCTCAGAGAGAGGCGGACTTGCCCGGAAGCCTTCGCTTCCTGCTTGCAAATGTGCGGGCGGTATGATAAACTATAATAGTATGGGCTAATGTGGCTCAGTATTATCTTTTGATTGGAGACAGACTATGATACAGGCATGTAATGTTACCTTACGAATCGGAAAGAAGGCTCTTTTCGAGGATGTTAATATTAAGTTCACCGAAGGAAACTGCTACGGAATTATCGGTGCCAACGGCGCCGGAAAGTCCACCTTCTTAAAGATCCTGAACGGACAGCTTGAGCCGAGCAAGGGTGAGGTTGTTATCACACCCGGCCAGAGACTTTCCTTTTTGCAGCAGGACCACTTCAAATACGATGCGTACAATGTTCTTGACACCGTAATTATGGGTAACAAGCGCCTTTACGATATTATGCAGGAGAAGGATGCCATCTACGCGAAGGAGGACTTCAGCGAGGAGGACGGCATCAAGGCAAGTGAGCTCGAGACCGAGTTCGCCGAGCTGAACGGATGGGAAGCCGAGTCGGATGCAGCAACGCTTTTAAACGGTCTCGGAATTGATACCTCGATTCATTATTCCATGATGAGCGAGCTGAACGGTAACGACAAGGTGAAGGTACTGCTTGCGCAGGCTTTGTTCGGTAATCCGGACATTCTTCTTCTCGACGAGCCTACCAACCACCTGGATCTGGATGCAATCAACTGGCTTGAGGAATTCCTCATCAACTTTGACAACACCGTCATCGTAGTCAGCCATGACCGTTACTTCCTTAACAAGGTCTGCACACATATTGCAGATATCGACTATGCAAAGATTCAGCTTTACGCCGGCAACTACGATTTCTGGTACGAGTCCAGCCAGCTGATGATCAAGCAGATGAAGGAAGCAAACCGCAAGAAGGAGGAGAAGATCAAGGAGCTCCAGGAATTCATTCAGCGTTTCTCGGCCAATGCTTCCAAATCCAAGCAGGCAACCTCCAGAAAGCGTGCTCTTGAGAAGATTGAGCTTGACGACATTCGTCCGTCCAGCAGAAAATACCCCTACATCGATTTCCGTCCCGCTCGTGAGATTGGAAACGAAGTGCTTACCGTTTCCCATGTCTCCAAGACGATTGACGGCGTAAAGCTTTTGGATGATATTTCCTTCGTAGTCGGCCGAGAGGACAAGATCGCATTTGTCGGCGGCAACACACTGGCAACTACGGCTTTGTTTAAGATTCTTGCGGGCGAGATGGAGCCCGATTCCGGTGAAGTAAAATGGGGCGTTACCACGACGCAGGCATACTTCCCGAAGGACAACACCGAGCTGTTCCGCGGCGACGAGGCAATTGTTGATTTCCTGATGCCCTTCTCGCCTGAGAAGGATGTTACCTATGTCCGCGGCTTCCTCGGCAGAATGCTTTTCGCAGGCGATGACGGTGTGAAGTCCGTCAATGTCCTTTCCGGTGGTGAGCGCGTGCGTGTTATGCTTTCGAAGATGATGATCATGGGGGCAAATGTCCTGATTCTTGACGAGCCTACGAACCACCTTGACATGGAATCCATCACCGCCTTGAATAACGGCCTGATCAAGTTTCCGGGCGTTGCATTGTTCACCGCACTGGACCATCAGTTCATTCAGACGGTAGCCAACCGTATCATGGAGGTCGTTCCGGACGGCACCCTCATTGATAAGGTAACGACCTACGACGAGTACCTTGCAAGCGATGAGATGGCTAGAAAGCGTCAGAAGCTTACCGTTGTAGTGGAAGAGGAAGAGGTTGAGGCCCAGGAGGAGCAGTAAGCTCCCTTGGGGATTGACCGATTTTTAGGAGTGTATCGGTATGAAAGTATTGGGAGAAGAGAAGGTTTCGGTCCTTGCGGGGGATCCGTCGATTCTTGGTACAAGCATAATGGGACGGTATATGAATTATGCCGTAGCGGTGCCCGGAGTCAGCGAGGTAACGCTGCATGTTTTTGACAATCGGGAGAAGCAGCCGCTTTACAGCATTGTCATGAACGAAGAGGATCGTTACGGAGATATTTATTCGGTAAAGGTTGCGGATACGAATCGAAACCGTACCTATCTGTATGAGGCAAAGGGAGAGCGTTTTCTCGATCCGTATGCAAAGCTTGTAGTGGGACGTGGCGACTTCGGAAAGAAGCTTACGAAAGCAGAGCGGAGGGGACTTCGCGCTTTCGCAAGATTTCATGATTTCTCCTGGCAGGAGGATCGCCGCCCGCAGGTAAGCTATGCGGATATGGTACTTTATAAGCTCCATGTGCGCGGCTTTTCGATGACCGCCGGCGTCACCCATAAGGGCACCTATCTCGGCGTTGCGGAGAAGGCGGATTATATGAAGGAGCTTGGTATCAATGCAGTCCTTCTGATGCCGTGTACTGAGTTTAACGAGGTAGAAGAGCCCGGGATTGAGGAAGGCGTACCTGCATTTACCGCGAGCTCATTCTACAAGAGTAGTACATACAGGAATATAGATGATACCATTGAGGAACAGGCGACTCCCTCGGACCAGGGACGCCGCTACCGCGTGAATTACTGGGGCTATTCGGACCACTATTTCTTCTTTGCGCCGAAGGCCTCCTACGCAGCTGATCCGAGTCGTGCGGATGCGGAGTTCAAGCAGATGGTTCGAAGACTTCATGCAAAGGGCATTGAGGTTCTGATGGAGATGAATGTTCCTGCGGGAACCAACCGCTCGCTTTTCGTGGATGCGCTTCGCTTCTGGGTGAAGGAATACCATATCGACGGCTTTCGCATCAATACCGAGCAGACCGACCCGCTCCTTCTTGCGGGCGACCCGTATCTGTCCGGCACGAAGTTGATCGGCAACAACTGGGATATCGCATCGGTGTACCGGAAGGACAGTGTGCCGACGATGGTTACGCTTGCAGAGTTTCATGACGGCTTCCGTACCGATGTCAGAAGATTTCTGAAGAGTGATGAAGGGATGGCGGGGGCATTTGCCGGCCGTATCATAAGACATCCCGACCGCTCGGCGGTAATCAACTATATTACCGACCATAACGGCTTTACGTTAAATGACCTTTATATGTACGATGTGAAGCATAACGAAGCCAATGGCGAGAACGGCCGCGACGGCAACGAATACAACTTCAGCTGGAACTGCGGTGCTGAGGGACCGGACCGACGGAAGAAGGTGCGTGACCTGAGACTTCGAATGAAGAAGAATGCGATACTTACGATGTTTCTTTCGCAGGGTGTCCCGATGCTTCTTGCGGGCGATGAGTTCGGAAACACACAGGACGGCAACAACAATGCCTACTGTCAGGATAACCCGATGGGGTGGCTTTCCTGGAAGGAAGCAAGGAAGAATACAGAGCTTACAGAGTTTGTCAAGGCTGCCGCTGCGCTTCGTGCGGCGCACCCGGTATTACATAATCCGCTTATGTTAAAGGGAACGGATTACCTGTCTTGTGGCTGCCCGGATTATTCCGTGCACGGCAAGTCGGCCTGGAGAAGAGACGACAGCCCGTATAATCGTAGCGTCGGAATTCTGCTCGGAGGAGCGTTCGCACTCAAGAACCGAACCGAGAAGGATGCGTCCTTTTATCTGATGTTTAATATGTACTGGGAAGAGCAGACCTTTGAAATCCCGCTTCTTCCGGGCAATCAGTGCTGGAAGCCGGTGATTGCGACCGATGCCGACTGGAAGCCCGAGATTAAGGACAACCGGATCACCGTTCCGCCCAGAACGATAGCAGTACTGCAAAGTGAGGAGAATCATGTCACAGTCAAATCAAAGCGAAAAAAAGAAAAAGCAGCGGAAGAATAATCCGTATACCCCTGCGGTAGCGGAGGGAGAGAAGAAGCTCTCGAGAGATGCGAGAAGAAAGCAGCTGTACCAAAAGGAGACCGAAGTTGTAACCACGGAGAAGCCGAAGAATCGTTTCGTTCGGTTTTTCGAGGAGCTTAGCCTGAACCGTTTCACCTTAAAGGTATTCCTTCTTATGGCAACGACCTGCGGCTGCCTGGCACTCGTGATGTTCGATCCGGTGGACAACGGCCGAAGCATTCTTCGGGGTATCGGCAATATGGCGATTCCGCTCGCAGTATTTCTGTGCGTAGAAACCTATTACAAAACGAAGAGCAGAGCCGGATACATCGGACGCCTTGTGTTCTTCGGTATTCTGGCGCAGCTTCCCTATTTCTATCTGAGTGAAGTGGAGTGCGGTCGAATCGCTGCAATGCATAATAAGCACATCTCGCCGTTTGAAGAGCTTTCCGAAGAAGCACAGTTTCAGTATATCTTCAAATGGCAGGAAGCGCCGATGCTAAACTTTCTGTTCACCCTTTTACTCATCCTTTTGTTTGTATGGCTGATGGATCTTGTGATGAGGAATATCAATACGGATTTCAGAAGTATTCCGAACGGAAAGAAGGCTTTATACAGTTCGCTCCTGATTCTGATTCTGATAATCGGCGTACCGCTCTGCGCACTTGCACAGGGGATGAAGCTTTTAGAGTCGCCGATTCTTGCGCTGATGATAGCCTTCCCGTCGGTGCTTTTCAGAAAGCAGCCTAAGCTTCGTGCCCTTTCGGCAGGTATCATCGGATTAACCTTCTGCTCGATTTCGGGACCGACCTACGGACGTGTCTTCTATGCAATCGGCGGTGCATTTCCCGCGGTTCTCTACTGGTTGTACGACGGTAGCGAAGGACGTCTTCTTGAAAGCAAACCTCGCGTAAAATACGCATTTTACGTTGCGTACGCAACCATCATCGCCTGCACCACATTTGCAGGAATGATTCTGTTCGTTTCGCAGAATACATGATTGATAGGACGATTGTTAGCACTCGGTTACGCCGAGTGCTAATTTTCTATTGACATTTGTTTTTACGGGGGCTATACTTGTTAATGCCGACAGGGCAATAAGCTGTGAAGAAACGGAGTATATGTTATGAAACAGGGTAGTTTATCTATTAATTCGGAGAATATTTTTCCGATTATCAAGAAGTGGTTGTATTCGGACCACGATATTTTTACAAGAGAGCTGGTTTCTAATGGCTGCGATGCGATTACCAAGCTGAAGAAGCTTTCTCTCATCGGCGAGGCGGAGCTTCCGGATGATAACGAGTGGAAGATTACGGTTCGCATCAATCCCGAGGAGAAGACACTTACCTTCATCGATAACGGTATCGGTATGACGGAGGAAGAGGTTGAGGAATACATCAACCAGATCGCATTTTCCGGCGCAACCGATTTCCTTGCAAAGTATAAGGATAAGGCAAGCGAGGACCAGATCATCGGACACTTCGGCCTTGGCTTTTACAGTGCCTTCATGGTTGCACATAAGGTTACCATTGATACCCTTTCCTATAAGCCCGGTGCGCAGGCAGTTCACTGGGAGTCCGAGGAGGGCATGGAGTTCTCGATGGATGCTTCCGATCGCACGGAGCGCGGTACTGAGATTACGCTTTATCTGAACGAGGACAGCTACGAGTTCTCGAACGAGTATCGTATGAAGGAGATTCTGGAGAAGTACTGCTCCTTTATGCCTGTTCCGATCTTCTTTGAGGATGAGACGAAGCCCGTAGAGAGCCCGGTTGTTGACGCAAAGGTTTCCGAGGACGGCACTGCTACCGAGGAAGCGAAGGAGGAGAAGAAGCCTGAGCCGCTTAACGAGATCTTCCCGCTTTTCATGCATACCCCGAGCGAGTGCACTGAGGAGGAGTATAAGGAGTTCTACCGTAAGGTATTCCATGATTACAAGGAGCCGCTTTTCTGGATTCATCTGAATATGGATTATCCGTTCAACCTGAAGGGTATTCTGTATTTTCCGAAGATCAATACCGAGTATGACAGCATCGAAGGAACGATCAAGCTTTACAACAGCCAGGTATTTATCGCCGACAATATTAAGGAGGTTATCCCAGAGTTTCTGATGCTTTTAAAGGGTGTCATCGACTGCCCGGATATCCCGTTGAATGTATCAAGAAGTGCGCTGCAGAACGACGGCTTTGTGAAGAAGATCAGCGATTATATTTCCAAAAAGGTTGCCGACAAGCTTTCCGGTATGTATAAGACGGAGCGCGAGAGCTACGAACGATGCTGGGATGATATCTGTCCCTTCATCAAGTTTGGTTGCCTCAAGGACACCAAGTTCTGCGAGAAGATGAAGGATTTCATCATTTATAAGAATCTTGATGGCAAGTATGTAACGCTTCCCGAGTATCTTGAGAACGCTTCCGAGGCTAAGGCCGATGGCGAGGAGAAGGCGAAGAAGACCGTATATTATGTTACGGACGAGCGCCAGCAGAGCCAGTATATCAATATGTTCAAGGAGGCTGGAACCGACGCCCTGATCATGACCCACAATATCGACCAGCCCTTCATCACGCAGCTAGAGCAGGATAACGACACCTGCCGCTTCTTACGTATCGATGCGGATGTTGCAGAGGCATTTCGCGAGGAGGGAAGCGAGGAAGAGCTTGCCAAAGAGACCGAGGCGCTTACGGCACTGTTTCGCAGAGTGCTTTGCAAGGAGAAGCTTACGGTTAAGGTGGAGAAGCTTAAGAACGCAGCAATTGCTTCGGTAATCACGCTTTCCGAGGAGAACCGCAGAATGCAGGATATGATGAAGATGTACGGTATGTCGAACTTCGGCGATATGGATATGACGAACGAGACACTTGTGCTGAATGCCGGCAACTCGCTTGTTCAGTATGTATTTGAGAATCCTTCAGGGGCGAATACGGATATCATCTGTGAGCAGCTTTACGATCTTGCGATGCTTGCACATAAGCCGTTAGATGCAGAGGCGATGACGAAGTTTATGGAAAGAAGCAATCGTATCCTTGGTATGTTGATTTAGGGATTTATTATTCGAGTGAATCAAAAAGGCAGGTTTGAACCGCAACGTTCAGACCTGCCTTTTTCAATGTGTTTATACTTCCGGTTTCAGCGTGTGCCGCATATATTCCTCGCCGGCAAGCGTCTTCCAATAGAAGGTGTCTCCCTCGAGAATCATATAGCTGTGCGGCGTAGACTCCTTCGGAAGAGAGACGGAGCCGGGATTCAGCATCAGAACGCCGTCCTTTTCGATACGTCTCGGAACATGCGTGTGTCCCTGCAACAGAATATCGCCTCGCTTCAGCGCGGGCGGGTTATTCTCCCCGTGTACATGGCCGTGCGTTACGTATAGCAGTCTGGTTCCAAGGTCAATCACAGCGTAATCCGCAAGAATCGGAAAATGTAATACCATCTGGTCTACCTCGGCATCGCAGTTCCCGCGTACACAAAGAATCGATTCCTCCCTTTCGTTCAAAAGAGAGATGACCTCCTTCGGGGCGTATTCGTCAGGCAGATCGTTTCGCGGACCGTGATATAAAAGATCTCCGAGCAGAAGCAGACGGTCGGCCTGCTCCTTGTCAAAGGCGGCAAGCATCTCCCGACAGTATAAGGCGCTTCCGTGAATGTCGGATGCAATAAACCATTTCATAAGCGATACTCCTTTAGTGTGATGTCGTCCACTAAGGCCTTTTCGGGCCAAAGAGACGGACGACTTTTCCACCATTATGGCATATTTTCCGTGTGTGTGCAATCCTTGGGTATAGGGGAAATACGAAAAATGAAAATATTCTTATTTTCTTGCTTGACATTTTACGTTTCTTGTAGCATAATAATCAAGCACGACATATTGAAAGCGAGGCGTGGCTCAGTTTGGTAGAGCGCTGCGTTCGGGACGCAGAGGTCGTGGGTTCGAATCCCGTCGCCTCGATTCTTCTTGGAAACGGTTCACCGCTTTCAAGAACTCGCGCTATTGTGCGTGCTGGAATAGCTCAGCCGGTAGAGCACTTCACTCGTAATGAAGGGGTCGTCAGTTCGAATCTGATTTCCAGCTGTACCCTTAATATGGGTGTATATTTTCGAGGCGTGGCTCAGTTTGGTAGAGCACCGTGTTAGGGACGCGGGGGTCGCGTGTTCAAGTCACGTCGCCTCGAGCAAGGACTGTTGGAAACAACAGTCCTTTTTTTGGCATTTTAGCCAAAAGATGCCCCTGAACTTCTACAGGTCCTAAGTGCATTTCAAATTGCATCCGGCCGCAAAATCTGTTACGATAGAGTTGTCTTCGGACAACTCTTTTTCTCTGAAAGGACGTTGAGACGTTCTTCTTACCGAAACGTGATTTCGGTTCCGCATATCCGCTTCCGAAGCGGATTTCTACCGTGCAAGTCGCCTGCGCAGAGGCTGCTTTCCATCGGTTATTTTCATTTTCTTTTTATAACGGAGGTTTACGAGATGGTATCATTATGCCAGGAAGTAGGGGAGAACTATGCCCTGATGGATTTTATTCAGTTTTGTGAGGAGGTACGGAGGCTTGTTGAAAGGCAGCTGGGGGAAGCGTATGAGATTACTTTGAAGAAGATCGTCAAGAATAACCAGAAGGAATTTCAGAGTATTATGATAAAGGATGACGGGGCAAGCGTTGCGCCGACAATTTATCTGGAGGCAATGTATGATGCCTACGAGAACGGGGCGAAGCTTACCGCGATTGCCGAGGATGTCGTACGAATCTACGAGGAGAACCGGAACCCGTGGCCGGAGGGGATTGACTTTACATTAGCCGGAGTCAGAGACAAGATTGTATTTCGCGTCATCAATTATGACCGCAATAAGGAGCTTTTGGAGCATATGCCGTATATCTGCTTTGGGGAGCTTGCGGTCTGCTTTGAGTGTATGCTTCTTGAAGCGAGAGAGAGCGTCGGCTCGGTCAGAATCGAGAACCGGATGCTTTCGGAGTGGAATATCGGTCTTTCGGACCTTATAGAGCTTGCAAAGGAGAATACTTACCGCCTGATGCCTGTAAGAATCGAGCCGATTGAGGATGTACTGGTTGAGATTCTGATGACAAGGCTGCAGGAGGATTGCTCGCTTACGGATTCGGAGCGGGACGAGAAGACGAAGGAGATTCTTGATCAGGTATTAGATTCCCGCGAGCGGGGAGGTCTCCCGATGTATGTGCTTTCGAACGCAAGGAATCATTTTGGGGCCAATGCGATGTTAAATATCGATTTTATGGATGAGGTGCGCGGACGGCTGAAGGAGGATTTCTATATCCTTCCGTCAAGTATCCATGAGCTGATTGTGATTCCGGTGTCCTTCGCACCGACGGAGGACCGCCTTATGGAGATGGTTAAGGAGGTCAATGAAAGAGAGGTGCCGGATACGGAGTATCTTTCGGATTCGGTATTCCGATACGGCTTTCTTCGAAGACAGATCAGTACAGCCTTGCAGTGGGAGGCGTAAGAAGCATAAAAATAGAGCTGTGATTCTTCACAGCTCTGTTTATGCACCTGAAGGGATTCGAACCCCCGACCTTCGGCTTCGGAAGCCGCTACTCTATCCAGCTGAGCTACAAGTGCATACATATCCGTAACGAAAAGAATTATATAATACTTCTGTCGGAAAAGCAAGAGGAAATCCCCGGCGGGACCGCGACACAATTATTACACTTGCTTGATGACGGTCCGATATGGTATAATAGTTATGATTATGGCTGAAGAAAGGTGAGGCGAACTATGAGAGGGCGAAAGGAAATCGGAACGACTGTGAAAAGAACCGGTATGCTTCTTCTAATGGTCGCAGTATGCCTTCTTACGATATCCTGCGGAAAGGCTAAGCCGGAGCAGAACGGAGAGAACAGCGATGTGACGGAAACGCCTACACCGACTCGTTATTATAACTCCAAGGAGCCGACACTTTCTGAGGAGGCGAAGACCTTCTATCAGTTTGAGGAGCCGGCAGCAGGTGATATCGTTGTAACGATTCAATTTAAAAAATACGGGAAGATTACGATTAAGCTGTTTCCGAAGGAGGCACCGAAGGCAGTCGAGAATTTTGTAACGCTTGCTAAGCAGGGCTGTTATGAGAATTCGAAGCTGACAAGAGTCATTGCGGATTATCTGATTCAGTCCTCCAATGCACAGGGCTATACAAGCAGTATCTACGGCGGCGGATTTGCCGTTGAGACCTCTTCGGAGCTAAGACCTGTAAGAGGTGCACTCTGCATGGCGGATGCCGGCGAGGACGGAACCAATACGAGCAGCTTTTATATTGTTGCCACGAAGGCAGGCGTTCTGCGGGGGCTTAGTGATCCGCTCGATGCCCGTTATCAGATGAGCTTTTCGGATTATCTGAAGGAGGCCTATAATACAAGCCTTTCCGAGAAGGAGCTTGATTTCTATTATACCTACGGTGGTGCGCCGTGGCTGTACGGGCACCAGACGGTGTTCGGACAGGTCATCGACGGCTTCGAGGTGCTTGATACGATATGTGAAGCCAAGGTTACCTCAAAGTGTGTCCCGAACCCCGGTATCTTCATTGAGAACATTACCGTGAAGACGATCGAATAGCTTCGCAGATTCTTCGTGTGTTTTTCACAGATTTACCATAGAATTTCGGTATACTGACAAGAGTTGGTGGGACGATAGGTTCTAAACGGACGGAAGGAGTACGGTATGGAAGAGATTCATGTTTTGGTGGTTGACGATGAAGCCAGAATGAGAAAGCTGGTTTGTGATTTTCTGCAGAAGAGAGGGTATCTTACCGTTGAGGCAGAGGACGGAGAGAAGGCGGTTGAGTTGTTCTTCGATAAGAAGAATATCGATCTCGTGATTCTTGATGTGATGATGCCGAAGATGGACGGCTGGGCTGTCTGCAAGGAAATCAGACAGTATTCCAAGGTGCCGATTATCATGCTTACCGCTAAGAGCGAGGAGCGCGATGAGCTGCTCGGCTTTAAGCTTGGAGTCGATGAGTATATTTCAAAGCCCTTCAGCCCGAAGATCCTGATGGCGCGCGTAGATGCCATTTTACGCCGTACTACTAATGTAGAAGACAGCCTTGAGGCAGGCGGGATTGTGATTGACAAGACCGCGCATGCCGTTATGATTGACGGCGCTCCGATTGAGTTGAGCGTAAAGGAGTTTGAGCTTTTAACATATTTTGTGACGAATCGCGGTGTGGCACTTTCCCGTGAGAAGATTCTGAATAATGTATGGAATTACGATTATTTCGGCGACGCCCGTACGATTGATACCCATGTGAAGAAGCTTCGAAGCAAGCTCGGAGACAAGGGCGATTACATCAAGACAATATGGGGTATGGGTTATAAGTTTGAGTATTAAGAGCATTGCAGATGCCTTGTGTTCGCCACAGGGCATTTTTGCTTTGGAAGGAGTAGTGTCCGAATGAACGGGAGAATGAAAAACCTCCGCTTGAAGCTGGTGCTTGTCTTCGTCTGCACGACGGCGGGAATACTGGTGGCAACCTGGCTTATGACCAAGCTTCTTTTGCCAAAGGCATACCTGAAATCGAAGATCAACGATCTGACGGCAACCTTTGATGCCGTTGAGGTGCTGATGTCGTCGCCTGACGGGTATACCAATGATACGAAGTCCAGTCTGAATGTGCTGCGAAGCGGTAAGAATGTTGCCATCATGATTATGGATGCCAACACGCAGGGCGTCTTCGTCGGAGATCCGCTTTATCTGAACGGGTCCGCCCGCATGCAGGAGCGTATGTTTGAGCTGATGCAGCGGAAGCTGTTTGGCTTTATGATCGGTAACCCGCACTGGAACGCGGAGCTGATTCGTAAGACGGACCGTTATGAGATCTATGAGCAGGTCAGCTTGCAGGATCTGTCGAACGACAGTGAGTACGGCGGGCAGAGCGAGATCGAGACGACAAAGCATGAGAAAAAGCATGAGAAGACCTCTGGTGTCGGCACCTATATCGATCTGCTCGGCAATGTCGGGGATCGGTATTATGTCTATCTGAGTATCGATTACGAAAGCATCACCCAGGCCGCGAAGATTGCAACAAGTTATGAATTGAGTGTTGCCATTATTGCTTTGTTTGTGGCGGCATTTCTCATATATTTTCTGTGTCGAAGCATCACGCGTCCGATTGAGAAGATGTCGGTGGCAGCAGAGCGAATGAGCCAGCTTGACTTTGCCGCGCATTGTCCGGAGGACCGAAATGACGAAATCGGCGAGCTGGGGCGGTCGTTAAACAGGCTTTCCAGGCAGTTAGAGAAGACGATCGGGGATCTGAAGCATGCCAACAACGAGTTAGAGCGGGATATCCGCAAGAAGGAAGAAATCGAGGAGATGCGCCGTGATTTCATCTCGAATGTTTCGCATGAGCTTAAGACTCCGATTGCACTGATCCAGGGCTATGCGGAGGGACTTCAGGACAATATTTTCGATGATGAGGAGAACCGTTCGTACTATTGCGAGGTAATCGTTGATGAGGCCGCGAAGATGAACGGAATCGTTAAGAAGCTTCTTTCGCTGAACCAGCTGGAGTACGGCGGGCAGGCATTAGAGTACAGCCGCTTTGATATTTTCGAGGTTCTGCGCGGTGTTCTGCGAGATACCGAGATTCTTCAGAAGCAGCAGGGTGTGACGATGCATTTTTACGAAGACGGGCCCTGTTTTGTTTGGGCAGATGAGTACCGCGTTGAGGAGGTTGTGACCAATTACATCAGCAATGCCTTCCATCATGTCGCCCGTTCAAAGGAAATTGCGGTTTCCGTGAAAAAAACAGATGCAACTGTGCGCATTTCCGTGTATAATACAGGAGAGCCTATTCCCGAGGCGGACATCGACAAGGTGTGGATTAAGTTCTACAAGGTCGACAAGGCAAGAACGAGGGAATACGGCGGAAGCGGAATCGGTCTTTCCGTAGTGAAGGCAGTTATGGATGCACACGGACAGCAGTGCGGCGCCATCAATCATGAGGGCGGCGTGGAATTCTGGTTCGAGCTTGAGGCTGCGGACGGAAGACAGGAGACCTACGGTTAATTTGGAAGGAATATAAGATGATAGCTGTTATTGATTATGATGCAGGAAATATTCGGAGCGTTGAGCATGCGCTTTCGGCACTCGGCCTTGAGGCGGTTGTTACGAGAGATGCGGATGTGATTCGCAGTGCCGATAAGGTGATTCTCCCAGGCGTCGGCGCATTTGGCGATGCGATGGGGAAGCTTAGAGATTTCGGCCTGATTGAGGTGATTCGCGAGGTTGTTGCCGCGGGCAAGCCTTTCCTTGGAATCTGCCTTGGTCTGCAGCTGATGTTTGATGAAAGCGAGGAAAGCCCCGGAGTTCCCGGCCTTTCGCTTCTGAAGGGACGCATCGTCAGAATCCCCGAGGGCGGTGGACGGAAGATTCCGCACATCGGCTGGAACGATCTTCGATTCCCGAAGGAGAGCAGTCTCTTTCAGGGTGTGCCGGAGGGTAGCTATGTATACTTCGTACATTCCTACTATCTGCAGGCGGAGGATGAAACGGTCGTTGCGGCTACCACAGAGTACGGTCCCGTCATTCATGCGGCGGTTGCTAAGGACAATGTGTATGCCTGCCAGTTCCATCCGGAGAAGAGCGGAGATGTCGGCATGACGATTCTTCGCAATTTCGGTGCACTGTAAGTTGATCTGATTTATATACATTCCGGGAGATTAGATTATGTTTACTAAGCGTATCATTCCCTGCCTCGATGTACACAACGGCCGGGTGGTGAAGGGAATTAATTTTGTGAATCTGCGTGATGCGGGAGATCCGGTTGAGGTCGGCAAGGCCTACGGTGTCGCAGGCGCGGATGAGCTTGTTTTTTTGGATATTACAGCCTCCTCCGATGCAAGAGAGATTCGCGCGGAGATGGTCAGAAAGGTTGCCGAGACGGTGTTCATTCCGTTCACGGTCGGCGGCGGTATCCGTACCGTTGATGACTTCAGAATGATCCTTCGCGAGGGCGCGGATAAGGTTGCAGTCAACTCGGCGGCAATTATGGATCCCGAGCTGATCAGCCGTGCTGCTGACAAGTTCGGCAGCCAGTGCGTTGTATGCGCCATCGATGCGAAACGGTTTACAGACGGCACGTTCCATATCTTCAAAAACGGCGGCCGTGTGGATATGGGAATCGACGCAATCGAATGGGCGAAGAAGGCGGAAAGCCTTGGTGCAGGAGAGATTCTTCTTACAAGTATGGACTGTGACGGCACTAAGGACGGCTACGATATTGAGCTTACCAGAAGGGTTTCTGAGGCAGTGCATATTCCGGTCATCGCATCAGGCGGTGCAGGAAAGCCGGAACATTTCTACGATGCCTTAACGACTGCGGGAGCGGATGCGGCACTTGCTGCAACACTGTTCCACTATAAGGAGTTAGAAATCTCCGAGGTGAAGGAGTACCTTCGCGGCAGGGGAGTCAGTGTGCGTCTGTAGAACTAACTGGGAGGTTCGGAATGGCCGGAATCGAAGAATGGCTTCCGTCAATCGGAGAGGAATTCACAAAGGATTATTATAAAAAGCTTGGCAAGTTCGTGAACTGGGAATATCAGAACGGAACCGTGTATCCGCCGAAGGAGGATATCTTCGCAGCTTTTCGCCTGACACCGCTTTCAAAGGTCAAGGTTGTCATCCTCGGGCAGGATCCGTATCATGAGCCCGGACAGGCGCACGGTCTTTGCTTCTCAGTTAAGCCGGGGACGGAGATTCCGCCGTCGCTTGTTAATATTTATAAAGAGCTCGCAAGCGATCTGGGCTGCGAGATTCCGAACAACGGGTATCTGGTCAAATGGGCAGAGCAGGGCGTTCTTCTTCTGAATACGGTGCTGACAGTACGGGCCCATCAGGCATTTTCCCATAAGAATGCAGGCTGGGAAACCTTTACGGATGCAGTGATTGAAGCCGTAAACCGGGAGGATCGACCGATTGTCTTTCTGCTCTGGGGAGCTCCGGCACAGAAGAAGGCAGGAATGCTCAATAATCCGAAGCATCTGATTCTTACCGCACCGCACCCGAGTCCTTTGTCTGCTTACCGTGGCTTCTTCGGCTGCAGACATTTCAGTAAGGCCAACGAGTTTTTAAAAGAGCATGGTGAGATGCCGATAGACTGGCAGATCGAGAATATATAATACGTGGAGGGATACTATTATGCCGGATATTATTTCAGACATCTCCTACCAGGAGCTGCATCCTACGATTCTGTACTGCAGCCGTGTTCATGACTCGCGTCTGGCACATTATCATTCGCACAAATGCATTGAGATTGCTTTCGTTTTAGCGGGAACAGGTCAGTATTTCGTGGACGGAGTTACCTACGATGTCAAACAGGGCGATCTTCTGATCTGTAACCCAGGCGTGATGCATCAGAGCATTGTTACGGACCCTAACGATCCGACGCTCGAGTTCGTCTGCGGCTTCACGGATATTCATCTCCATGATATGCCCGACAACACAATCGCACTTCCGGACAATTCCCCGATTCTCGTCCTTTCAAGCGAGAACAAGCGAGAGATCAGTCGGTGCTGCTATGAGATCATCGAGGAGTACAATTCGTTGCAGCCGGGACGCTATTATATGATTCAGGCGCAGATGATGCGTATGCTCGTTATTATATTCCGCTCGCTTTGCGGCAATAAGACGAACGGCTTTGAGGGTGTTAACTTTGAAAGCTATTCAAAGGGCTATGTGGTAAAGAATATTCTCAATTACCTGAACGAGAACTATTCGCAGCACATTTCCCTTGACCAGATTGCAAAGAATATGTATCTGAGCCCGGTTTATATCTCTAAGATCTTCAAGGAGAAGACCGGAGATTCGCCGATCAATTACCTGATTCATGTGCGTCTTGAGAAGGCTAAGGAGATGCTCGAGGACGGTAAAGGAAGCATCCGAAGCATCGCTACGATGGTAGGCTATGAGGATGTATATCATTTCAGTAAGCTCTTTAAGAAGCACTTCGGGGTATCGCCGATGTACTACCGTAAGAAGAGCATGGAGGACGAAGAAATCTGATGATGCAGGATAAGGATGAGCTGCTTGCTCGCTTGGCGGAATGGATCAAAGAATCGGACAATATTGTGTTCTTCGGCGGCGCCGGGGTTTCTACAGCCAGCAATATCCCCGATTTCCGAAGCGCAAACGGTCTTTTCGTGCAGAAGCTTCACAGAGAGTGCTCCCCGGAGGAGATGGTTTCCCATACCTTTCTGATGCGGCATACCGAGGAATTTTTCGATTTCTATAAAAAGCATCTTGTGTATCCGGAGGCTAGACCGAATGCGGCACATGAGGCACTTGCGGATCTGGAGCGGGCAGGGAAGCTTAAGGCAGTCGTAACGCAGAATATCGACGGACTGCACCAGATGGCAGGCTCCCAAACGGTCTATGAATTGCACGGAACGGTTCACAGAAACTATTGCGTATCCTGCGGCAAGCGGTTTGACGCAAGGTATGTTATGGAGCAGGACGGAATCCCGCACTGTGATGTATGCGGGAGGATGGTGCGCCCGGATGTCGTTCTTTACGAGGAGGGACTTTCCGATGCAACGATTGAGTCCTCTGTTTCGGCAATCCGTAAGGCAGATATGCTCATCATCGGCGGAACCTCGCTTGTTGTCTATCCGGCAGCAGGATTGATTCGATATTTCGGCGGAAAGCATCTGGTACTCATCAACAAGAGCGAAACAAGCGCAGATTCCCATGCGGATCTGGTAATTCATGAGGATATCGCATCGACGCTTCGTCGGGCGGTGGATATGGCTATCAAGGGATAGCGGTAATTTTGGTAACGGAGGTGTGAGGTGGAGAAACAGCCCAACAAGAAAAACGGCAGTGAAAACAATAACAGGAAGAAAGGCCTCTTATTGCGCATTCTTTCCACGGTTGTTGTATTCGTTATTTTCATAGGCGCCTATATTATCATAGGCGATTATGTGAATTCCTTGAAGCATAAGGAGATTACCTATGACGAATTTGTCCGCATGGTAGAAGGCGGCAACGTCAAGGAGGTCGAGCTTCAGATCGATTTTGACCGTATCGAGATTAAGCCGGTCAAGGCAAGCGATCCGGTCGTGGAGTCTTATTATACCGGTATTGTCGGGGACAATAACCTGACAGATCTGCTTCTTTCTCACAACATTCCCTTTAAGCGGAAGATTGTAGACAAGAGCTCGAGTCTGATTGATTTTCTCCTCGGCTATATTCTGCCCTTTGTTCTGATTTATTTTGTCATGTGGGGACTGTTCCGCATGATGACGAAAAATGGCGGAATCGGCGGTGTCGGCGGCGTCGGCAAGAGCCGCGCAAAGATGTATGTTGAGAATGAGACCGGAGTAACCTTTAAGGATGTTGCGGGACAGGAGGAGGCCAAGGACTCTGTAATGGAGCTTGTTGATTTCCTGCATGACCCGGCGAAATATACAAGAATCGGAGCGAAGCTTCCGAAGGGTGCCCTTCTGGTAGGACCTCCCGGAACCGGTAAAACGCTTCTTGCTAAGGCAGTTGCCGGTGAGGCGCATGTACCGTTCTTCTCACTGTCCGGTTCGGACTTCGTGGAGATGTTCGTCGGTGTCGGTGCGTCCCGTGTCCGTGACCTTTTCAAGCAGGCACAGCAGGCAGCGCCCTGTATTATTTTCATTGATGAGATTGATGCAATCGGTAAGAGTCGTGACAGTCGTTACGGCGGCGGAAATGATGAGCGTGAGCAGACCTTGAATCAGCTTCTTGCCGAGATGGACGGCTTCGATACCTCTAAGGGTATTGTGATTCTTGCGGCAACGAACCGCCCCGAGGTGCTAGATAAGGCACTTCTTCGTCCCGGCCGTTTCGACCGCAGAATTATCGTTGACAAGCCGGATCTGAAGGGACGACTTGCCGTACTGAAGGTGC
Organism: Lachnospiraceae bacterium; assembly: GCA_024404675.1. Lineage (GTDB taxonomy): Bacteria > Bacillota > Clostridia > Lachnospirales > Lachnospiraceae > ISDg. The sequence goes on along the minus strand of JAKSPO010000005.1, from coordinate 24,910 downwards.
ATGCGAAGAATGTATTGATGCACGACTCCGTCAATCTTGAGGAAATCGCACTTGCGACAAGCGGTGCGGTTGGCTCGGATCTTGCCAACATTATTAATGAGGCTGCAATTCTTGCGGTTAAGGAGGGACGGACGGTTGTAAAGCAGTCCGACCTGATGGAATCGGTTGAGGTTGTATTTGCCGGTAAGGAGAAGAAGGACCGTATCCTTGGTAAGGAGGAGAAGCGTATCGTTGCCTTCCACGAGGTTGGTCATGCTTTGATTGCCTGCCTTGAGAAGAATGCGGAGCCGGTGCAGAAGATTACCATTGTTCCGAGAACGATGGGGGCGCTCGGCTATACGATGCAGGTGCCCGAGGAGGAGAAGTATTTAAGCTCCAAGGAAGAGATGCTTACGATGATTCGTACCTTCTGCGGCGGACGTGCAGCGGAGGAGATTACCTTCGGTTCGGTAACGACCGGTGCAAGCAATGATATTGAGCGTGCGACACGCCTGGCGCGTCAGATGATCACGATGTACGGAATGAGTGACGAGTTTGGTCTGGTTGCCCTCGAGACGGTGGAGAATCGTTATCTGGACGGTCGTACCGTTCTGAACTGCAGCGATGAAACCGCAGCCAAGGTTGACGAGGCAATTCGCAAGGTGATGAAGGAATGCTATGAAAAGACCAAGGTGATGCTTCGCGAGAACGAGGAGATTCTTGCAAAGGCTTCCGAGTTCCTGATTGAGAAGGAAACGATTACCGGAAAGCAGTTTATGGAAATCTTCCGTGCTGTTAAGAATCCGATTTCGGAGGAGGTTTCTTCGGACGAGGCGCCTTCAGAGGAAGCATCTTCGGAGAAGGTTTCTTCGGAAGAGGCATCTACAGTGGAAGTTTCTTCAGAAGAAGCAACCGAAAAGGTTACAACGATTTAAAACTCCTCTTAGACGGAGAATATGACAGAATGATAGTTCTACTATTGTAGAACACAAATGACGGGGAGGCAGAGATGCTTCCCCTTTTTCGGAAAGGAGAGCCCGTGAGAGATTTTGATTTGCAGAAGGAGCTTCGGCAGCTTCCGAACCGGCCGGGTGTATATCTGATGCATGACCGGGATGATCGTATCATCTACGTGGGGAAGGCGAAGATTCTTAAAAATCGCGTTCGGCAGTATTTTCAGTCCGGCATCAAGAGAACGGCGAAAATCGAGATGATGATCGGGCACATCGCCTGGTTTGAATATATCGTTGTGGACTCCGAGCTCGAGGCACTTGTGCTTGAGAACAATCTGATCAAGGAGCATACACCGAAGTATAATACGCTTTTAAAGGATGATAAGACCTACCCGTATATCAAAGTGACGGTGGACGAGGATTTCCCGAGAGTGATGATGACAAGGGAGCAGAAGAAGGACCGGGCGAGGTATTTTGGACCTTATGCGCTTGTCGGCTCCGTCAGCGGAATTATTGAGCTGATTCGCAAATTATATTGTATCAGAACCTGCAATCGTACGCTTCCGCGGGATATTGGCAAGGAACGGCCCTGTCTTTACCATCAGATCGGACAATGCAATGCCCCCTGTAACGGCGGCATCACGAAGGAAGAATACGGAGAATCCATTGATAAGGTGTTGCATTTTCTGTCAAGAGATTATGAGCCTGTCATTCGGATGCTCCGAGAGCGCATGATGGCCGCAAGCTCGGCACTGGATTTTGAAAAGGCTGCCGAATATCGCGATCTGATGAAGCAGGTGGAATCACTTCATCAGGAGCAGAAGGCCGATGACTCCGTTACGGAGGAGCGGGACATCGTTGCGTACGCGGCCGAGAAGGAGCACGTGGTAATCAGCGTCTTCTTTGAAAGGAACGGCCGTCTGGTGGGGCGAGAGCATCACTATCTTTCGCAGGCAGAAGAGCAGGAGCCGGCAGCTTTCCTCGGTGAATTTATGAAGCAGTTCTATGACGGCCTCCCTTATATTCCGAAGGAGATTGTCATTGAGGAGGAGCCGGAGGAGAAGGAGCTTTTGGAAACCTGGCTCGGAACCAAGCGCGGGAGAAATGTGCATATACGGATTCCGAAGATTGGTGGCAAGGAGCATCTTGTCAAGTTAGCAAAGCAGAATGCGCAGATGGTGCTCAGGCAGGATCTTGAGAAGCTGTCCCGTGAGGAGAAGCGCACCAGGGGTGCCGTTGCTGAGATTGCGGAGCTCCTTAAGCTTTCGGGTGAGGTGCATCGTATGGAATCATACGATATCAGTAATATAAGCGGCTTTCTGAGTGTCGGTTCCATGGTTGTCTTTACAGATGGTAAGCCCCGTAAGAGCGAATACCGCAAGTTTCGAATCAAAAGCGTAGAGGGGCCGAACGATTATGCTTCAATGGAGGAAGTACTGACGAGACGTTTCCTGCATGGTATGCGGGAGCGCGAGGAGCAGATCGAGTCAAGCTTTACACACTATCCGGATATCATTCTGATGGATGGCGGCAAAGGACAGGTGCATATCGCAGAGACCGTGCTTGAAAGGCTTGGTCTTTCGATCCCCGTCGCAGGTATGGTGAAGGATGACAATCACAGAACAAGGGGACTGTATTTTCGAGAGGTTGAATTGCCGATTGATACACACGGCGAGGGCTTTGCGCTTCTTACAAGAATTCAGGACGAAACACATCGTTTTGCGATAGAGTACCACAAGAGTCTGCGCTCCAAAAACCAGGTGCGCTCCGGACTTGATGATATTCCGGGGATCGGGCCGACCAGACGACGGACGCTTATGCGATATTTTGACAATATGGAGAGTCTTCGAAGGGCGAGTGCGGAGGAGATTGCCGCACTCCCTGGGATGAACCAGAAGGTTGCAAGAGAGGTTGTTTCGTATCTGCAAAAGGGAGCGAACAGTGAGAATCCGTAAAAACAATGCTTTTTTCCATTGCAACATATGCGGTTGTCGTTTATACTGTTAAAGGATGGGCACAAGCCCAACAGAAGGAGGCGAGAGAATATGTATACAGTTGAATTACAGAAGATGGTTGACAAGATGCATCTGGTTAATCTGACGCCTGAGATCGATATCTCAAAGAGGCTGATTTCCACCCCTGAGATCAATCGTCCCGCTCTTCAGCTCGCAGGTTTTTTCAATGATTTCGATGCGGATCGTATTCAGCTGATCGGCAATGTGGAATACGCATATATGTATCATAACGAGATGACTTCCGAGGAGAGACATATCTGCTTCTCGAGATTGATGGGCTACAATGTTCCCTGCATTATATTCTGCCGTGACCTTCCCGTAAGTGACGGTATGAAGAAGCTTGCAATCGCGAAGGGTGTGCCGGTATTCTCCACCGCTAAGGAAACAACAACGGTTGTTGCCGAGCTTGTAAGATGGCTGCAGGTCGAGCTTGCACCGAGAATTTCCATCCACGGTGTTCTGGTCGACGTATTCGGTGAGGGACTTCTGATCACCGGTGAGAGCGGCATCGGTAAGAGCGAGGCTGCTCTGGAACTGATTAAAAGAGGACATCGTCTGGTATCGGACGACGTTGTGGAGATTAAGAAGGTAAGTGATGATACACTGGTCGGCTCTGCCCCTGATGTTACAAGACATCTGATTGAGCTGCGCGGTATCGGTATCATCGACGTCAAGACACTTTACGGTGTACAAAGCGTTAAGGAGACCCAGTCCATCAACCTTGTCATTCGCCTTGAGGAGTGGAACAAGGATAAGGAATATGACCGCTTCGGCCTTGAAGACAAATACACGGAGTTCCTCGGCAACAAGGTCGTTTGCAATGACATTCCCGTGCGCCCCGGCAGAAACCTTGCAATTATTTGTGAGGCCGCAGCAATCAACTATCGTCAGAAGAAGATGGGTTACAATGCGGCTAAGGAGCTGCAGAACCGTGTCATGAACAATCTGAGAAACAGCCAGCAGCAGTAGCCGGCATCTGTGCGTAATATATTTTTGGAGGTTTAGTAGTATGAGTATTGTATTTGGTATTGATATCGGAGGAACGACCGTCAAATGCGGCGTATTTACCGAAAAGGGTGATCTTCTTGACAAATGGGAGATTCCGACCGATCGTACAAACGGCGGTGAGAATATTCTTTCCGATGTAGCGAAATCTGTTCTGAATAAGGCGGAGGAGATGAAGCTTGACAGAAAGGACATTCTCGGCCTCGGAATCGGTGTTCCCGGACCTGTTCTTGCAGACGGTACGGTGCTTCGCTGTGCCAACCTCGGATGGGGTATTGTTAATGTCAGGGAGGCTATGGAGGCCCTGATTTCGATGCCTGTTTTTGTCGGCAATGATGCCAATATCGCAGCACTTGGCGAGGCCTGGAAGGGCGGCGGACGCGGCTATGACAGCATACTGATGATCACGCTCGGCACCGGTGTCGGTGGCGGCCTTATTCTGAACGGAAAGATTGTATGCGGCAGTAACGGTGCAGCAGCGGAGATTGGCCATATTATTGTAAATCCCGAAGAGACAGATACCTGCGGCTGCGGCGGACACGGTCATCTTGAGCAGTATGCTTCCGCGACCGGAATCGTTCGTATGGCGAAAAAGGCTTTGCTTGACGAGAGTGTAGATACCGCGCTTCGTACATATATTCCGCTTACGGCGAAGGATATCTTCGATGAAGCCAAGAAGGGCGATGAGACTGCTATGATGCTCGTAGATAAGCTTGGCAGTTATCTTGCACTTGCCATGACGCATGTGGCAGCAGTTGCTGATCCGAAGGCTTTCGTTATCGGCGGCGGTGTAAGTCGTGCGGGACGTATTCTTACGGATGCAATCGAGCGTCATTATAACGACAATATTATGAAGGCTTTGCAGAATAAGGAGATTCGTCTTGCGGAGCTCGGCAATGATGCCGGTATCTATGGTGCCGCAAGTATGGTAATTGATTAATATAACGGCAGGTGGCATAGTTGGACTGGAAAGAGACTATTCAAACAATCTATCCGGAGGGCAGTGTGTTCTTCGAAGAGCCGATGTGCAGGCATACGACCTTTCGTATCGGAGGACCGGCGGAGTGTTATGTGATTCCGTCGGATTCCGAGCAGCTCAGAAGAACGATTGCGCTTTGTATGGAGCAGGAGGTTCCGTATCTTGTTATCGGTAACGGAAGTAATCTGCTCGTGTCGGATGCAGGAATCCGCGGCGTTGTGATTCGCCAGGCGGAAGGGGTGTATCGTGTACTGGGCGAGCAGAATGGGGTTACCCTGTTTCGTGCGGATGCCGGTATGCTTTTTTCTTCCTTTGCAAAAGCAGTCTCTCGGGACGGCTATGAGGGAATGGCATATGCGACCGGAATTCCCGGGACGATAGGCGGTGCGGTTTTTATGAATGCCGGAGCCTATGGAGGAGAGCTTAAGGACACGCTTGTTTCCGTGGAGGTTCTTCGCAGAGACGGAGAGATTGTATCCCTGCCCGCTGAAGCACTTGCGCTTTCCTATCGTCATAGTAATGTAGAAAGCAATGGATACGTTGTTCTGACAGCCACCTTTGGACTTAAAAAATGTGAAGATATTGCAGCCTTATCCTTATATGTTCGCGAGCTGACCGAGAAGCGTAAGGAGAAGCAGCCGCTAGAATATCCCAGTGCGGGAAGCACTTTTAAAAGACCTGAGGGATATTTCGCCGGCAAGCTGATTGATGATGCAGGACTGCGTGGTTTTCGAATCGGTGATGCGCAGGTTTCCGAAAAGCACTGTGGTTTCGTAGTGAATCGGGGCAATGCGACGGCGGACGAGGTAATGCGGTTGATTTCTGCGGTGCAGCGCAAAGTATATGAGCAATTCGGCGTGTTGCTTGAGCCGGAGGTGCGGTTCCTTGGCTTTTAGGAGGTAACGGATGTCATTTTCCGCAGATGTGAAGAATGAACTGATTGGAAAGATCCCGAATGCGACACATTGCAGAGTCGCTGAAATCTGTGGGTGTCTGGCATATAGAGGAGTGCTTTTGTCCGATGGAAGCCTGGAATTTGTTACCGATAATGCAGCGATTGCAAAAAAGGTCTTTACATTTTTGAAAAAGTCATTTAATATTGGTGTGGTTGCAGTGACGCGAAGCGTGGAAGGACGTGCCAGAACGGAGCATGTGATTCGTGTGCCGGATGCGGAGGAGACCAGCAGTCTGTTAGTAAGCCTTGGACTTGGCGAAAGCTTAGAGAGGGAAGGAAGACTTACGGTTATCAAGAACACGGCATTGTCCCTTAACTGTTGTAAGAGGAGCTTCTTACGTGCAGCATACTGTATGAGCGGGACGATGAACGACCCGGCAAAGTCATATCATTTTGAGATTGCGGTTCCCGAGGAGTCGATCGCACATATCCTATGCGCGATGATGGAAGAGTATGACTGTATGCCGAAGCTTACAATGCGCCGTGGGATTACCTGTCTGTATCTGAAGGACGGTAATCGAATCTCGGATATGCTTTCTGTGATGGAGGCCCATGGGATGCTTCTTCGTTTTGAAAGTGAGCGAGCCGTGCGAGAGGTTCGTGGCAATGTAAACCGCAAGGTGAATATAGAGGTATCTAATCTGCAGAAGGCAGCGAAAGCTTCAGAGAAGCAGATTAAGGATATAGAATTGATACGCGACACGGTTGGCTTGGGGAGCCTGTCGGAGGATTTGGCGGATATGGCGAAGCTTCGGTTGTCACATCCGGAGGCTACGCTTTTTGAATTGGGTGAGATGTTAAGCCCGGCTTTGGGAAGGTCCGGGGTTAACCATCGATTGCAGAAGCTATGTATGATAGCGGATGGTTTGCGTTCATGAGGAAGGGAGGACGATTATATGATTTCAAAGGATATGACTATTAGTATTCCGAGTGGTTTGGAAGCAAGACCGGTGGCTCTTCTTGTACAGGTGGCTAGCCGTTATGATTCCAGCATCTATGTTGAGTGTGAGAACAAGAGGGTGAATGCGAAAAGCATCATGGGTATGATGAGCCTTGCATTACCGGCAGGCACCGCGATTACCGTAACCGTAGACGGTTCGGACGAAGAGGCTGCCATGAAGGGAATTGAAGATTTCCTTTGCAACTGATCAGCGTGTTTTTTGATTAAATGTATTCTGACAGGATTCCATTTTGGAATCCTGTTTTTTGCACTATATGGAAGAAAAAGTTGATAGATGATTGACGCGGGGGGGGGCGTGTGTTAACATTGAAACAATAGAGAGGTTCTCTATATTAAAAGAACATGTGGGGAGAAACTGAATGATGAGACGATATTCTATAGTATTGGTTGTATTGTTACTTGCCGTAGGGCTTGTGAGCTGTGGTAAGCAAAGTAAGAATGAACCGGATCAGGTAACGCCTTCCGGTACGATAGGAGTTACAGATGCGGCAACACCGACACCTTTGGTGGAAGAGCCGACACCGACGCCTGTAGTTGATGATCCGACGCCGCATATTGTATGGGCAATCAATATGGGCGCGTGGATTCCGGAGGAGGCGAGAGACGTTATTCAGCAGTTTATAGATGAGCAAGGAATTGAGTGTCGCATCGATTTTATAGACCCGAATATCGTGGAAGGTGTAGAGTATGAACAATGGATCGATGAACAGTGTAAAGCCGGTATTGTTCCGGATATTGTCTCTTCATCCTTTTGGGAATATGGTTCCATAGATGCTGCTCGTTTTGTTAAAAACAATTTTTATCCGCTGAATGATTATCTTCATTCAGAGGACGGAAATGCGCTATTTGCGAATTATAGTAAGGGTGAATGGGCCAAGTCGTCAGTGGATGGAGTCAATTATTTCATGCCTAAAAGATTACGTAATGATGATCGGGGCGTGTTTCTTTATATCAACGAGAAGTACATGGACTATTTTGGCAACGAGTTCGACGGGACATATCAGTCCATCAGAGATATTTATGATGCCATCGGAGATAAGAAGCTTCTGATTTTTATGGATGAAAGTTCTTCGTCGGAACTGGGGGCACTTCTTGGCGGGTATGTTAACAGCTTCATGATTGCATCTTATCAGACCAAGGATTCTGTGATTGTTGATCTGACAAAGCGCGAGGAAACGAAAGCTTTCTATCAGATGTTTTTCACAGATCTGCAGGATGGGATTTTGCATGAAGAGAAATCGCCTGAGGATCTTTCTGATAATGTACTTGTATATGTCCATTGTGGAAAGATTGATTCACCGAAAGGCTTCACTGAGTATACTGTTTATGAAGATCCTATGGTGACTACAGTCGGAACAGGCTATGGCATTTGGAACGATGCAAAACACAAGGACCTTGCTTTGCAGGTAATTTCAGCATGTTATTCCAACCCGGAAATTGTATCACTTCTGTCTTGGAGAGCTGCGGATGCAGAACGATGGATAAGCAGAACAGAATATTTGAATACTGTATCTGAAACTGTCCTGACCGGCTTCATTCCTGATCTGACAGAGAGCCAGCATAAGGCACTGAAGGAGTATTCAGAGGATATTTCGTTCCTGTATCAGAACAGATATACTGAGAAAGCAGGACAAGTGATTTTGAATCCTGATTATCCTGAAATTCTGGAGAAGTTCTTCAGCGAGCCGAAGGATTACGGCAATCTTTTTGAGGTTTTGAATCAGCAGCTTGCCGCGTGGATGCAGACCCGAACAGAGCAGTGAATGCTGAAGGGTGGAAGTGAATGAGATATCGATTATTACTTCTTATAAGTGTTTTAGGTATATGTCTGCTTGGTTGCGGGAAGAAAGAACCCGGGAGTGATTCGCTTTCTGAACAGGACAAAGGAAAAGAGGCTTCTTTTGTATGCAGTCGTACTGTCGGTGATGGCTTTTTGACGGAGAATTTTGCGCTTTATCACAATAATCATGGGCGGTTGCAGATTTTCGATGCTGCCAGTAAGAAAGACATTGTCTATTGTTTTGATCCCGGGTGCGAACACAAACCGGCCCGATGGTCACATACCGGAGAGCTTCTTTCGGAAGGATGTATTTCGTATGAGTTTTCAGACATGCCGGTCATGCTGCAGGGAGAGAAATGCTATTTTCTGAATGATCGAGGAGAAGTATATGTTTCGGATCGACAGGGCGAGAATCGAAGATTGCTTGCCAGAATCCCTGGTTATATAATTATCCCGGATATGGTAATGTTCTCGCAGGAGTATATGTTTATTACATATACGAATCCTTACGAGATGATTCCAAGAAAGAATGAAGACGGTTCGGATGAATGGATTGTCGGTAATATAAAGGACATGGAGACCTGCGGCATTATCAGTGTCGATTTGAAGAATGGCGCGATTTCCGAACTGTTTCATGTAGAAGCATATAATGCAAGAATTGCGAAGGCTGATATAAGAGCTGGGCACCTGTACTTTGAATATTTTTATCTGGATATCCCTTATGTGGGACCTGATTTAGAGACCTACGGACCTTCCGGAATGGTTCCGGAGTGGCTTACTGTTGAAAACTATTGGGATGAGATGCCGAAGCATCAATGGATGGATCTATATGATTATGACATGCAGAGAAGTTCGTTACACACAATTCTTTCGAAAAAGCAAAGTGTAACGGTGGTCTTTGGCGAAGCGTTCTTCGCTGTGGTAGAGGGTGATTCGCAGACAGACTTATATCGTTATGATGGGACAAGATTCCGTCAGCTTGATTTTGCGGTCAAAATAAGTGTGCGAAGTGATAAGGGGCTGGTTTGTGACAGTACCGCTGAGCCCGGGGTATATCGTCTGATTGATGTCGATACGGGTGCGGTATTAAAGCAGGCTAAGGTTTCGATTCCTTATTCCGTATTTAATCCCAGCTGTATCGTAGGAGAGAGCTGTTATGGAGTGGCATCCTGTTCGAAAGGACTTGGTGCAGGATATCTTTCTGCGGATGACTTTTGGAATGGGCGGTATGAGAATTCCGTTGTGTTCGATGTCTTTACAGATGATTAGATGCTTGTGAAATATATGATTTGATTCGTATGATTCCTTGGGCGATTTCGACAACCGATGCAGGATTGTTCCTTCCCGGTACGAAGTCGCTCTTTTGTATTACAGAACAGGAGAAGAGGCATTATGGAATTATCTTTGAATGGCTTAACGAAGGAGTACGGCAAGAAACGTGCTTTGGATGATTTTACATACAATTTTCATCCCGGTATATACGGACTCCTTGGACCAAACGGCGCCGGGAAATCCACATTGATGGGGATTATAACCACAGGCCTTTCGGCGACTTCCGGAACAGTCTGTTATAACGGAACGGAAATTTCAAAGATGGGGAAGAATTATCGCGGTGTAATCGGTTTTATGCCGCAGCAGCAGCGAATCTACGAGAATTTTTCCTTGCTGAGGTTCCTTTACTATATTGCTACGATTAAGGGCTGTAAGAAAAATGATGTGCAGGAGGAAATCGATGACATCATCAGAAGTGTTAATCTTTGGGACGTCAGAAATGATGCAATCGGAACATATTCCGGCGGTATGAAACAGCGAGCACTTCTGGCACAGGCCCTGGTGGGAAACCCGTCGATTCTCATCATGGATGAGCCAACAGTCGGACTCGATCCGAAGGAGCGGGTGCATTTTCGGGAACTGGTCGCACGTGTGGCGCAGGATAAGATCGTGATTATTGCAACGCATATCGTCAGTGATTTGGAGAAGCTGGCATCTGAAATCATCTTCCTGAACCATGGAAGGATTGTGGAAAGTGGGGAGCTTCACGTGCTGTATGAAAAGTATCGCGCGCTTGGGGAGGCATCAATTGAAAAGATTTATCTGAGCCTCGGATTGGAGAGCAGGTAATGTTTCGATATGAGTGGTATAAAATATGGCACAACAGGAGAATACTGTTGCTTTTTCTTGCACTGTTTGTCCTGAATATACTGTATTTTCGGTATTATGCCGAGACAACGGAAATCCCGGCGCAGGCCTATCGGAAGCTGAGTGCGGAGCTTCGCCGGTTTAGTGATGTCGAGGCTATGGAACGACTCAGCGGGATGAAGGAAGAGGTTTCTTCGGTGATGTTCGGCGGGGTGAGTACAGGGAAGAACGAGTATCCGAAGTTCTGTGACAACCTGTTTCGCGAGCGGGAGCTGTATGCGCTTAAGGAGGCTGAGTACAGTGATGCGTTCACGTATCCGGTATTTGTCGAAAAAGCAGCCAATGCGGCTTCGGAGTATCGTGTAATCCTTGAGATGCTTGGCGGCAGCAAGAAAAAGCTTGCTGATGTGGAGCACAAGAGCAGTCAGTATGCTTCCCTTCGGACGCTTACTTTGCATAACACACATACGAGGGGGATAGCTGAAGCGGTTTCGCTTCCGAGCCTTCTGTTTTTTGAATTGTTCCTGGCTATATTTCTGGTGTCTTTCATGTTTGCTAAGGAGAAGGAACAAGGACTCCTCAGATTGTATGCTTCCATGAAAGCCGGGCGCGGCAGGCTGTTTCTTACGCGTGTAGCAGCGGTTTCCCTCAGCTGCTTTGTGATGAATCTGGTGCTCTTTCTTTCTACTGTTTGTATGGGAATTGCACTGTATGGCATGCCCGGAGGCTCGTTTTTGACGCAGCCTTTGCAGGCACTGGCCGGTTATAAGCAGGCGGTGCTTCGGGTAAATATCGGCGGATTTCTTCTGCTGGTATATCTATGGTCTTGCCTGGTTTCGCTTGCCATCGTGATGGTTACGGCCGCAGTATGTGCCGTGGTATCCTCCGCGATGAAGGTATATGTTGCTTTGTTTGGGTTTGTGGGCATTGAAGGAATTCTCTTTTTGAATATCGATGAACTCAGTTATCTTTCGATATGGAAAAGGGTGAACATCGTTTCTTTCGCAAATCCAGGGTATACCATTGCCAGATATCGGAACGAATTCCTGTTTGGAAAACCAATCGGCTATCCGCTCATGGCCTTTGGCCTTCTTGCATTGGTCGCTTCCTTGTTCGGACTTATGGGATTTGTGTTCAGTGAGAAGGGGCTTGGTGTCAGTCCGGTGCGAGGACGCGGCATTCGTTTGTTTAGAAGGAGAAGCTATAGCGGAGAGAGACCGGCGGCCGGAACCCATACGAGTCTTGTCGTGCATGAGTGTGCCAAATTCTTCCGCTTCGAGAAGATCGGTTATGTCATTCTTATTCCGGCCTGTATGGTTCTCTTGATGACTAAGCCATACGAGCGGTATTATACTTCGGTCGAGGAGATGTTCTACCAGTCTTATCTGTATCGGTTGATTCAGACAGAACCTGAGCAATATGCCGAGACCGTCTCCGCCTTTGAGGAAGAGCTTGCGGAAGAATATCTTGTGGTATCCGATCAATCGTCGCTTAGTCAGAAGGAGTCGGCACTTGGGAAAGTGAAGCAATATGCCTTGTATCTTGAGGGCAAGGAGGGGGCACGTGCGGTTGACAGCCGTGGCTATGAAAGACTTTACAACAATGCCAAGCAGAATATTATTCTTGGAGTAGTCGCTATTCTTGCGGCAATTCTTTGCGGTGCGGCAATGATGGCGGCAGAGTATCGCACCGGTATGGCCGGACAGCTTGCCATCTCTCCGGAAAGAGGGCGCATCTATCTGACAAAGGCATTGATTCTTCTTGCAACAATCAGCATCTTCTTTGTGATGATATACGGGCGTTATCTGTATCAGATTCTTAAGGGCTACGGTACGGCAGGAATTACGTTTCAGGCCAACAGTATGATGGATTTTCAGCATTATTCCGGGCAGATAACCATAGCCGGCGGAATCGAGCTTCTTCTTTTGAAGCGATTTGTCGGCATGCTTTTTTGTGCGGGAATCGCTACTGTTGTAACGAGCCGTGCCAAGAGCTTTTTGGTTTCGGCAATCATCTGTATTGCAATCATGCCTGTTCCGTTATTGTTGTGTCTGACGGGGTCGGATGCACTCAGGTATGTTTTGTTAAACTGGTTCTTTCTGTAGTATTTGGATAGCATTTGTCTTAAACACAGTCGGGGCGTTTGGCCTGCGGCTGTGTTTTTGTGTGGGGGGAATGCTTCGGTAAGTTCAATGCTACGCGTGCCGCTATAACGGTTCGGGTTTCGGAAAATACGGCTGAAATTTCCTCTTTATGATTGGCTTAGATTGTGGTATGATATTATATGATGCCGTAGAAGGGTTACTATGCCGAAAGGATACAGAAAGGGGAATCATTATGGGCTTTACACATCTTCATGTTCATACGGAATACAGTCTCCTGGACGGTTCCGGCAAGATTAAGGAAATGGTAGCAAGAGCGAAGGAGCTCGGAATGAATTCGCTTGCGATTACGGACCACGGAGTCATGTACGGCGCTATCAACTTTTATAAAGCCTGCAAAGCGGCAGATATTCGTCCGATCATCGGTTGCGAGGTTTATGTTGCACCGGGATCGCGATTTGAAAGAGAAGGAACGATCACCGATAAGAGATATTATCATCTGGTGCTTCTTGCGGAGAATGATTGCGGCTATCGCAATCTGATGAAGATTGTTTCTAAGGGTTTTACGGAGGGCTACTATTATCGTCCGCGTGTCGATTACGAGCTGTTAGAGCAATACCATGAAGGGATTATTGCGCTCTCGGCCTGTCTCGCAGGTGAGGTTGCGACGGCGCTTCGCCTCGGCCTTTACGAAGAGGCCAAGGAGCGGGCATATAAGCTTCGCAATATATTCGGCGAGAACAACTTCTTCTTAGAGCTGCAGGATCACGGAATTCCCGATCAGAAGTCGGTCAATCAGGGACTTTTGAAGCTTCATCGTGAGACCGGTATCCCGTTAGTGGCAACGAACGATGTGCATTATATTGCTGCCGAGGATGCGGCGGCACATGATGTTCTTCTCTGCATTCAGACGCAGGCGAAGGTCAGCGATGAGAATCGTATGCGTTATGATGGCGGGCAGTACTATTTGAAATCCGAGTCAGAGATGCGGGAGCTCTTCTCGTATGCTGCGGAAGCAATCGACAATACACAGAAGATAGCTGAACGCTGTAATGTTGAGATTGTGTTCGGACAATATAAGCTGCCGCGTTTCGATGTACCGGAGGGCCATACCGCCTTCTCGTATTTGCAGACGCTTTGTGAGGAGGGTATCAAAAACCGTTATCCCGACTGCTGGCAGGAGCATCTCGGGCGACTGGAATACGAGCTCGGTGTAATTCGGGACATGGGCTTTGTCGATTATTTCCTGATTGTGTGGGATTTTATTCGATATGCGAAGGACAACGATATTCCGGTTGGACCGGGGCGAGGAAGCGGTGCCGGCAGTATTGTCGCATATGCGCTTCGGATTACCGATATCGATCCGATTCGCTATAACTTGATTTTTGAGCGTTTTCTGAATCCGGAGCGTGTTACGATGCCGGATATTGATATTGATTTCTGCTATGAAAGACGGCAAGAGGTTATCGATTATGTGAACCGTAAGTACGGTCATGAGCAGGTCGTACAGATTGTCACCTTCGGAACGATGGGAGCGAAGAGCGTTGTTCGAGATGTCGGACGTGCCATGGATATGCCGTATTCGAGAGCCGATGCGGTTGCCAAGATGATTCCGAATGAGCTTGATATTACGATCGAGAAGGCAATCGAGATCAACCGGGAATTTGCCGAGCTGGTGAACAGCGATCCGGAGATTGCCGAGCTGGTGGAGATTTCGAAGAAGCTCGAGGGACTGCCGAGGCACACCTCCATGCATGCGGCCGGTGTCGTTATTTCCAATGCGCCGGTGGATGAGTATGTCCCCTTGTCGTGCAACGCCGACGGTGTTGTTACGACACAATATACGATGACAACGATTGAGGAGTTAGGTCTCCTTAAGATGGACTTTCTGGGACTTAGAACCCTGACGGTTATCAAGGATGCGGAGCGCCTTGTGAGAAAGCGCGTGCCTGATTTTCGGATGGCGGAGGTCTCCTACGATGTTCCGGAGGTTTACGAGCTGCTCGGCTCCGGTAAGACGGACGGCGTGTTCCAGCTTGAAAGTGAAGGAATGAAGAGCTTCATGAAGGAGCTCAAGCCGAAGAACCTGGAGGATGTAATTGCAGGAATCAGCCTGTACCGTCCCGGTCCGATGGATTTCATTCCGCAGTACATAAAGGGTAAGGAGCGGCCGGAGGAGATTGTATATGATTGCCCGCAGTTAGAGCCCATCCTTCAGCCGACCTATGGCTGTATCGTGTATCAGGAGCAGGTTATGCAGATTGTGCGAGACCTGGCCGGATACAGCATGGGACGAAGCGATCTGGTGCGACGTGCCATGAGTAAGAAGAAGGCAGAGGTCATGGCCAAGGAGCGCATCTACTTCATTAACGGTAATGCGGAGGCCGGGGTACCCGGGTGTAAGGCAAATGGAATCACCGAAGAGGTTGCAAACGGAATCTTCGATCGCATGACGGATTTCGCCAAATACGCATTTAACAAATCACACGCTGCCTGCTATGCGGTGGTGGCATATCGAACCGCATATCTGAAGCGCTTCTATCCGGTAGAGTTTATGGCGGCACTGATGACCTCGGTGTTACATGATTCCGGTAAGCTTGCCGGCTATATTCTGAAGCTGAAACCGCTTGGTGTTTCGCTTCTTCCTCCGGATATCAACGAAGGAGAGAGCGCCTTCGGCGTATCGCAATCGGAGGACGGTTCTCTTGCCGTTCGCTATGCACTTTCGGCGATCAAGGGGCTTGGAAAGCCGATTATTGATGCCATTGTGGCAGAGCGTACCCTAAACGGTGACTTTGTTTCTTTGAAGGAATTTATCAAGCGTATGTCGCAAAAGGGCGTGAATAAGCGTGCGATTGAGAACTTTATAAAGGCGGGGGCCTTTGACAGTCTTCCCGGAACAAGAAAGCAGAAGATGCAGGTATACAACAGCATCATCGAGGGCGAGGTGTTCGACTCTAAGAAGAATATCGAGGGACAGTTCTCCCTGTTCGACCTGATGGAGCCGGAAGAAAGACCGGAGGAGATTACGTTCCCGAACTGCGGTGAGTTTCCGCCGGAGGAACGGCTTGCCTTTGAAAAGGAGGTCCTCGGTGTCTATGTAAGCGGTCACCCGATGCAGGAGTATATGGCGTTAATCTCCAAGTTCAGCACGGCCAATACCCAGCAGTTCGAGGTAGATGAAAGCACCGGCGAGCCGCAGGTAAAGGACGGCGACAGTGTCATCCTTGGCGGTATGATCACCGGAAAGCAGGTGAAGACGACACGCTCCAATGCGATGATGGCAATCCTTACCTTTGAGGATATGGTCGGCTCGGTTGAGGTGCTTGTGTTCCCGAAGGATTTTGAGAGACTTCGTGCGCAGCTGAACATCGATGAAAAGCTGTTCATTCGCGGGCGGATTTCTGTGGAAGAGGATAAGCCGGCGAAGGTCCTTTTGCAGGATATCAAGGCATTTGACGCGATTCCGGTAGATATTTATATTCGCTATGCGGACAAGGAAAGCTTCCTTGCGGATAGAGAGCGTCTTTCGTCAATCCTGAATGAGAGCGAGGGCATCTCGCAGGTTGTTGCGTACATCAGTGCGGAGCGAATCCAGTATCCGATGCCGCAGAATATGACGGTTTCGGCCGACAAGGCTTTTCTTGACAGGCTTCGTTCGGTATACGGAGAGGAGTCCGTGGCTCTGAAATACAAAAACTTAAGCTTTACAAGGTGACTGTGATGCTTTTTTCGAAAAATTATCAAAACAATTGTAAGGTGGAGCTGCCTGATGGGTATCTGAACGGGCAGTCGCTCGGCACACTTGGTGAGATGCGGTTCGGCGCAAAGACAATGGATGACGCGGGCTGCGGTCCGCTCAGCATCTACAACGCCATGCAGTATCTGAACCGGCCGATGCCGCTTCCGAAGATCATTCGGGAGCTTGAAATCTATGCGGCGCCACTTGGCGCAAGGTTCGGCACCTCGGGACTGTTGATGACGATTTTTCTGCTTCGGCACCATATCCGGTTCCGCTTTGCGTGGCGAATCAAAAGCATTGATCGGAGCAAAGCCGGGATACTTCTGTTCTGGACGAAGCGACCGGTCTTCTCGGGCGGGCATTTTGTGTTCTACAAAAAGGAAGAGGACGGGAGAATAGCAGTATATAACCGCTATTCCAACCGTGATTCCGTGTACCGCTTCTCGTCGATGCGCGAGGTCGTACCGCAGAGTCGGGTATGTATGGTTTTTGCCCTTAAATAGCGCAGAACAGGTATGTGCTACAACAATTATCGGACGCGTTCCGAAGAATTTGATGGAGTGAGACGAATGGAAGAAGTTACGAAATATACGGATGAAGAGAAGAAGCCCAGCCTGGAAGGCACGGAAGTGCTTACCGCAGCAGAACGCTTTATGCATGAGGAGGGAGAGGTGCATCTTCGCGGACCGATGCGTTTCCGCGATCTGTTTGCTTTCCGCATTCGCTATTCCTTTCTCGGTTGGAACGGACTGGCTTATTGGATCCTTGCTGTTTTGATTCTCGGCTGTCTGATTGGATACTGGAGCACTTATCAGGTGAGTACCAGAGTGCTGATGATTTTCCTTCTCGGTGTTGTGCTGATTTATGTTCCCGGCAATAATGCGCTCAGAACATTGCAGTATGTGACGGCGCTTAAGGCGGACGGGATTGAGATGGAGTATTATATTAACCGCTCGGGCGTCCTTGTAATTCAGGGCGAGCAGAGCGAGCTGATTCCCTGGAATGTCATTCGAAAGACGAAGGAGACGCGGAACCATTTCTTCATCTATGTGATGAAGAACTCCGCATTTGTCTTTGGTAAGGATATGCTCGGCGAGCAGACGGAGCGGATGCGTCGTTATATTTCCGAGGGACGCAGTCAGGCGAAGGAGACAAATGTATGATTTTTGAGAGCAGTTCTTCGGAGGAGACCTTTCGTCTTGGAGAGGTAATCGGAGCGAAGCTTCGTCCGGGAACCGTGATCTGTCTGCATGGAGATCTCGGTGTCGGAAAGACGGTTTTTGTGAAGGGCGTTGCGAAGGGGCTTGGCATCGATGAGCCGGTATGCAGTCCGACCTTTACAATTTTGCAGGAATACAGAGAGGGACGTATCCCGCTCTTTCATTTTGATGTATATCGGATCGAGGATCCGGAGGAAATGTATGAAATCGGTTTCGAGGAGTATCTGTTCGGAGATGGGGTGTGCCTGATTGAGTGGGCATGTCGGATTGAAGAGCTGATACCGGCCGGAGCCGTGTCCATCACGATTGAGAAGGATATCGAAAAAGGCGTATCCTATCGTCGGATTACGATGGAGGAAGGTTCAGAGCGGGCAGGAGGAACGGTATGAAGATTTTAGCGATTGACAGTTCAGGGCAGGTTGCAAGTGCTGCACTTGTTACGGAGCAGACCGTGCTTGCGGAGTATACGGTCAATTTTAAAATGAACCATTCGCAGACGCTTCTGCCGATGATTGATGAACTGCTTCGTATGACCGGAACGGAGGGCAGTGAGCTGGATGCGCTTGCGGTAACGAACGGACCCGGCTCGTATACGGGGTTACGAATCGGCTCCTCTACGGTAAAGGGGCTTGCGATGATCTGGAACAAGCCGGTTGTTGCGGTTCCGACGGTTGAGGTGCTTGCCGCCAATTACTTCGGCTACGACGGATTGATCTGCCCGATTATGGATGCAAGGCGCGGACAGGTATATACCGGGGTGTATCGGTGTGACGGGGACAAGCTTACGGCCGTCTGCGAGCAGAGCTGTATGCTTCTTTCCGATATGGTTGAGAAGCTGAATTCGCTCGGAGAGAAGGTTATCTTTCTGGGAGACGGTGTTCCGGTGCATAAGGCCTTTCTGACGGCCAATGTGACGGTTCCCTTTACGCTTGCACCGATGCATCGAATGGTGCAGAGTGCAGCATCTTTAGGTTTTCTCGCCGGTCGGTATTATGCCGAGGGAAGAACGGTTTCTGCGATGGAGCTTGTACCGGAGTATCTGCGGCAGTCCCAGGCGGAACGGGAACGGGAGGAACGACTTGATCATCGTACCAATGGATGAAAAGACGCTTCCGCAGGTTTATGACATCGAGCAAGCCTGTATCGAAGAGGCGTGGTCGTTTGCGGAGCTTACAAAGGTTCTTTCTTACGATAATTACAGCTATTTTGTTGCCTGTGAAGGGGACACGGTGCTTGGCTATGCCGGAGCGTATTATGCTTTGGATGAGGCCAATGTGACGAACATCGCGGTCCTTGGGGAATACCGAAAGCGCGGCGTGGCGACAGCCCTTTTGCGGCAGCTTTGCGACGAGGCGAAGAAGCGGGCGGCAAGGAACATTTTCCTTGAGGTGCGTGCAAGCAATTCGCAGGCAATCGCTTTATATGAGCGGTTCGGCTTTCAGCGAATCGGCGTCAGGAAGGGATTCTATTCCGGTCCCAGGGAGGATGGATTTTTATACAGCTATTTGCTCGACAAATAGCAGGCTTGGAGGTTTCTATGTTGGAGGTCAGCTTACTCGGAACAGGCGGTATGATGCCGTTGCCGGGAAGATTTCTCACATCCTGTATGACTCGTTTTAACGGCAGCAGTCTTCTGATTGACTGCGGTGAGGGTACACAGGTTGCAATCAGAAAGCGCGGCTGGAGCTGCCATGACATCGACGTAATCTGCTTTACGCATTATCACGGCGATCATATCAGCGGACTGCCGGGGCTTCTTCTTTCTATCGGAAATGCGGAGCGTACGGAGCCGGTTACTCTGATCGGTCCCCGCGGGCTTAAGACGGTGGTGGATGCACTTCGCGTGATTGCGCCCGAGCTTCCTTACGAACTGAACTATATCGAGCTGACAGAACCGACACAGACGATAGAGCTTAAGGGCTACCGCCTGGAGGCATTTAAGGCGCGCCATAACGTGACCTGCTACGGTTACTCGCAGATTATATCGCGCGCAGGGCGATTCGACCCGAAGAAGGCGTCCGACAATCAGGTACCGATGGCTTGCTGGAGCCGTCTGCAGAAGGGGAATGTCGTTGAGTACGAGGGGAAGACCTATACACAGGATATGATTCTCGGACCGGCCAGAAAAGGTCTGAAGCTTACTTATTGTACCGATTCGCGGCCGACGAAGCTGATTGCGGAAAGCGCGGCCGGCGCCGATCTTTTTATCTGTGAGGGCATGTACGGCGAGAAGGGCTCCGAAGGAAAAGCTAAGGAGCATTGCCATATGAATTATACCGAGGCGGCTAAGCTTGCAGCGGAGGCAATGGTCGGCGAGCTTTGGCTGACACATTACAGTCCTTCGCTTGTTCGACCGGAGGATTTTACGGCAAATGCACGCGAAATCTTTCCGAATGCGCACACCTGCAAGGACGGGCGCACGGTTACACTGCACTTTGAAGAGGAGGAGTGATCCGAGGCACGAGAGCTCGGAGATTTGCTATGAAGGGAACATATATACTTGCAATTGAATCGTCCTGTGACGAGACGGCGGCAGCAGTAGTGAAGAATGGTCGCGAGGTGCTCTCCAATGTGATTTCCTCGCAGATTGCGCTTCATACGCTCTATGGCGGCGTGGTGCCGGAGATCGCGTCCCGAAAGCATATTGAGAAGATCAATCCGGTTGTGACGGAGGCGTTAGCTAACGCACAGATGACCATCGAAGACATCGATGCTGTGGCGGTAACCTACGGCCCGGGGCTTGTGGGCTGCCTTCTGGTCGGCGTTGGCGAAGCAAAGGCAATTGCTTATGCGGCGAAGAAGCCATTGATCGGTGTGCACCATATTGAGGGACACGTGTCGGCCAACTATATCTGTCATCAGGAGCTTGAACCGCCCTTTTTATGCCTTGTAGTATCGGGCGGACATACCCATATTGTTATTGTGGAGGATTACGGAACGTATCGCATCATCGGACGTACGCATGATGACGCGGCCGGAGAGGCATTTGACAAGGTTGCCAGAGCAATCGGCCTCGGATATCCGGGCGGACCGAAGCTTGATAAGCTTGCAAAGGAAGGTAATCCGGAGGCAATCGCATTCCCACGCGCTCATGTTGAGGGCTGCCCTTATGATTTCAGCTTCAGCGGCGTGAAGTCGGCGGTGCTGAATTATCTGAATATCGCCAAGATGAAAAGCTCCGCGAAGGGAGAGGCACCGGCGGAAGGAACGGAATTCTGTCCCGAGGTGTTCGAAGACGGTATTACGAGAGCAGATCTGGCGGCTTCCTTTCAGGCTGCGGTTGTTGATGTACTGGTTGCAAGAACGGTTGCGGCAGCTAATGAATACGGAATGGAGCGAATTGCTATCGCCGGCGGTGTAGCCTGCAACAGCGCGCTTCGCGCGAAGATGCGGGAGGTCGGTGAGGCAGCCGGTAAGAAGGTATATTACCCGGATCCGATTCTATGCACGGACAATGCGGCGATGATCGGCTCTGCGGCTTATTACGAGTATATGGCAGGTCATACGGCAGACTGGACGTTGAATGCGGTTCCGAATCTGAAGCTTGGCGAACGATAGATTCCGGTTTGCGTGACATTTTTTCTATGGATTGAAAAAATAGGTTGACAGATTCTGTGAGTAGTGCTAATATGATTAGCGTCGCTGATGAGTTGTCTTGTCGGTGCGAGAGCATGAGATGTATATTTCAGGCACTGTCTTGGAGAGGTATCGAAGTGGCTATAACGAGGCGGTCTTGAAAACCGTTTGTCCGCAAGGGCGCATGGGTTCGAATCCCATCCTCTCCGTTTTTTATTGTAAATTTGATATCATTATGGATTTAGCTTTCTGGAGAAGTACCCAAGAGGCTGAAGGGACACCCCTGGAAAGGGTGCAGGTCGTTAATAGCGGCGCGAGGGTTCAAATCCCTCCTTCTCCGTCACAAAATCACTGACTGCGGTCAGTGATTTTTTTGTTTGTCTGATTACGGTGGTTTGGTACGAAATCGCTCTTGTTCGAAATCTTGTACCAAAAAGTGTCCGGTGATTTGGTACGAAATCGCCCTAACCCGAAATCTCGTACCAAAAAGCGTCCGGTGGTTTGGTACGAAATCGCCCTAACCTGGAATCTCGTACCAAAAAGCGTCCGGTGGTTTGGTACGAAATCGGCCTAACCTGAAATCTCGTACCAAAAAGTGCCTGCTGGTTTGGTACGAAATCGCCCTAGCCTGAAATCTCGTACCAAAAAGCGTCCGGTGGTTTGGTACGAAATTGCCCTAACCTGGAATCTCGTACCAAAATAGTGCCTGTGAGTGTGGCTTATCTTGACAGTATGCGCGGAAGTATGACATATCACTTCAGTCACGAAACCCCGCGCTTCCCGAAGCGCTCGATTATCCCTGCATTGACAAATGTCTACAAATGTAGTACAGTATATCTTGTGCAGTTCGATGGTATCACCATCAATATTTGGAGGCAAAATGAAACGTAGCATTTTAATGATTCTTCTTTCCTTGCTACTGCTTTCGTGCGTATCCTGTGGAAGCAGCAAGAAGAAGGATATCGATGATTTGAATAATAATATCGGCCACGACCCGGGGATCAGCTCGACACCGACGCAGCCGGGAGAGAGCGTAGATACGCCGGTTTATGAGCTTTACATCAGCGAGCTGATGGCGAACAATACCAGACTTTATCTCGGAACCGATGCCGACTGGATCGAGATCGGAAGCCGTGAGAACCGTGTCGTTTCCCTGAATGGGTATTTTCTGACAGACAACCTGGAGAAGCCGTATGCATTTCCCCTTGCAGGCAATGTTATTGCGGAAAATGGCTATGTTGTCGTTCTCCTTTCCGAAGACGCACCCTTTCACCTGAATGGGGAAGGTGAGACTGTATATCTGATCTGTAACGGCGAACCGGTCGACTCTATTACGTATACAAAGGAAATCGGCGACCGCTCTGCCTCAAAGGATGGGCTTCTTCCGTATGCAACGCCCGGATATCCGAACACGCAGGAGGGGTATGATGCATACCTTGCCAGCGTCGTACTTCCGGACCTTGTATTCTCGGAAGCAATCGCCTCCAATACGAAGTACTTAGCAGTCGGCGGAAAGTATTATGACATCATAGAGCTTTATAATAATTCGAAGCAGGCTGTGAATCTCGGCGACTTTTATATGTCTGACAAGCGGAGCAACCTGACTAAGTTCCAGCTGCCGAATCATATGCTTGGCGCAGGAGAGTACTACACGATCTATTGCTCCGGACTTACCGAGGAGGGACATGCTCCCTTTAAGATTTCTGCCGGCGAGACGGTGTATCTGTCGGATGGCAGAACGATGCTTGATATGATCGAGATTCCGGACGACCTCGAGGAGAACAAGAGCTACGGCCGTTTCGGCAATGTGTTCGTTTATATGGAAGAGCCGACGCCGGGAACGAAGAATAATTCCGGCTATGTATCCCGCGTGAAGATTCCGACCCCTAGCATGGAGCCCGGACTGTATTCCCAGACGATTACGGTTGCGCTTTCCGGTGAGGGAACCATATTCTACACCTTAGACGGCTCCCATCCGACGGAAAGCTCGAGCGTTTACAGCGGCCCGATAACGATTGATGGGGTCACGACAATCCGTACATTTGCCAAATCCGGCAACCGCGTCAGTGAGCTTGGTGCCTATACCTATCTGGTGGGCATCGAGCATACGCTTCCTGTTGTATATGTAAGTATTCCGAACCGATATGTTACCGGCTCCGAGGGAATCGTCACCAATAAGGCGAAGACAATTGAGAAGGAGTGCGTCCTTTCCCTTTATGAGGACGGCAAGATGAAGTTCTCTGTGCCCTGCGGTTTCCGCCTTCACGGTAACGACAGCCGTAACGGGGCAAAGCAGAATTTCCAGCTTCGTTTCCGTTCCCAGTATGGACTCGGGCGCTTTAAGTATAAGCTTTTCGACGACCTTGACATCAATTCTTTCGATTCCCTTCTGTTAAAGGGCGGCAGCGAGGATTATCCGTATGCGATGATCCGTGATGAGTTCTGTACGGGACTTGTAAACGGCACGACCCATCTGTATGTGCTCGCCTGCAAGCCGTGCGTGCTTTATCTCGGCGACCAATACTGGGGCATCTATTACCTGCGTGAAAGATTCAGCGACGACTATGTGGCAGATCATTTCGATGTAAGCAAGAACTCGGTTGACCTTCTGTTCTCCTACAGCGCGGTGCAGGCAGGAAGTGCGAAGGACTACAACAGCCTTCTGTCATTTGTCCGCAAGAATGATATGACTGTCGAAGCCAATTATCAGAAAGCCATCGACCAGATTGACCCGCTTAGTCTGATGGATTGGTATATATGTCGTTCTTACATGGGAGATAAGGACGTTGCCAATATCCGGTACTTCCGCTCTACAGAATATGACAGCAAATGGCGTTGGATGTATTTCGACCTCGACTGGGCGTTCTGGCATACGACAGATAAGCCGATCACCGGCTTCATTAAGAATGATGATCATAATATTCTTATGTATAATCTTCTGAAGAACAAGAATTTCAGAGATATGTTCTTAAAGCGATACGCAGAGCTGATGGATACGATTCTGAACGAGCAGTATATTACGGATGCACTCGATAAGTTTATTGCGGTGATCGAACCTGAGATTCCGAAGGACAGAGAGCGTTGGGGCTATTCCGTATCCGGTTGGAACAATGCTGTACAGAAGATGTATAACTATGTGAAGGGCGGCGCGCGTACCGATAATGTATTAAGAGATATCAAGAGTTATTTCGGCCTTACGGACGATCAGATGAAATATTATTTCGGTAAGCACTGGAAATAGAAGAGTAATGCGGGGGCATCGGCTTAGGTCGGTGCCCTTTTTCTGCGCTTTGAGGACGTTGTTTCTTTAGAAGAGATGAGGACAACGCCGGAAAAGCGTAAGCTTCCTTTCGGGAAGAATCGGAAGGACAAAACAGCCCGAAAACAGGCCGAAAAAATATATTTGAAAAAAATTAAAAAAAGCTGTTGACAAACTGAACCTTCTGCGATAATATGTAGAAGCTGTCGCAAACGAAAGCGAGCGACACGAAGAGAACCTTGAAA
>JAKSPO010000004.1 GCA_024404675.1 Lachnospiraceae bacterium | reverse complement strand
GGTAGTACCTTGCAGAAAATGTAAAGGAGAATGTGTATGGAAAAATATCAGAGATGCTACTGTTGAAAATGCGAAAGATGGATGGTGTTGGTTTAAAGCAAGGCATATGAAATACCATGTTATTCCAGAATAGAGGTGTCAAACTATAAATAGTCAAGAGATTTTTGAAATTTTTTTGATTTGTAAAAATGGGTAACCTTAATAAGCCATCTGAATACACCATATTTCAGATGGAGTTGAACAACCTAGAATAGTTGAGATTTAATGAAGTTTTTGAACATTAAAGTCGATATCCTGCCTCTCCAATGCATAGATGACTCTAATAAGCTTTTTTGCTACGTGAGTAATAGCTACTCGATGAGGTTTGCCTTCTCCGCGTTTCTTGGCATAGTAAGTTGCAAATGTCATATCAAAACGGATTAAAGGAAGGCAACAATTAATCAGTGTATAACGGAGCTGAGATGATCCACGCTTAACCATTCTGCCTCCGTGAGATTCAGTACCTGAATCATTTACACCTGGTTCTATTCCGGCAAATGCAAGCATTTGTCCTGGATTAGAAAAGTTAGATATATCACCGTATTCTGAATAGATAACAGCAGCTGATAATGGTCCTATTCCAGGAATAGACATGTAATGAGGATGGACTTCATCAATCAGCTTATTAATCTCTTTCTCGATGGTATCAATCTCTTTCACAAGAGATTCGTATAAAGATAATCCAAGAGTTTTTACAGAACAGGGGTTATACATGTTGATGACTGTTTTGAAAGGGCCACTTGCAGCAAAACAAAGCAAGGCTTTAATCCGCACTTTCAAAAAATGAAAGATTACATATTAGCCAAATCTTTCACTTTTTGTAAGAAGTACTCATGAATCCTGGTATCATTTGTCATTTCCGGGTGAAAGGCCAAACCAATCTGATTTTTATACTCTACACCGACGATATGCTGATCTACCACTGTAAGAATTCTGGTGTCTGCTGATACTTCGGTAATATAGGGCGCACGGATAAAAATCAGAGGAAAGCTTTCAATCTCTCCGACGTTAGAAGAGACGGAAAAGCTACCAAGCTGTCTGCCATATGCATTTCTCTGAACTGTGACAGGGAGTGTGGCAAGGTGTTTGGTTGAATCGTTCTCTAATGTTTTTGCCAGTAAAATAAGCCCTGCACAGGTAGCCAGTGTTGGAATACCTCGAAGAATCATGGCTTGAAGTGTATCAATTAGTTCGAGATTTTTTAGTAGTTTTCCCTGAACAGTGCTTTCGCCACCGGGGAGTATGATTCCATCCAAATCTTCCAAATCTGTTTTTTGTCGTATTTCAATGCATTCAATCTGTTCATCGAAACGATTGGCAATGGAAGCAAGTTGTTGTTCGTGTTCTATAAATGCCCCTTGAACAGCAAGGACCCCAATTCTCATATTCTACTTTCCTCGTTCTTCCATTATGATTTTAATTTCACTTGGATTGATACCAACCATAGCTTCGCCAAGATCCTCAGAAAGCTTTGCAATCAACTTAGCATTCTTGTAATTGGTGACAGCCTGAACAATGGCGGCAGCTCTTTTGGCCGGATCCCCGGACTTAAAGATACCGGAGCCTACAAATACGCCTTCTGCTCCAAGCTGCATCATAAGAGCGGCATCAGCGGGTGTTGCAACTCCACCGGCTGCGAAATTTACAACAGGAAGTTTGCCATTTTCGTGAACAAACTGAATGAGATGGAAGGGAACCTGAAGCTGTTTTGCTTCCTCGTATAATTCGTCTTTTGACATGGCGGTGATCTTTCTGATTTCGGAATTCATCTTTCTCATATGGCGGACTGCCTGCACAACATCGCCTGTCCCCGGTTCGCCTTTGGTACGTATCATAGAGGCTCCCTCATTGATTCTTCGAAGAGCTTCACCGAGATCTCTTGCACCACAAACGAAAGGAACCTTGAATTGTGTTTTGTCAATGTGGTAGATATCGTCCGCAGGTGAGAGCACTTCAGATTCATCAATATAGTCTATTTCGATTGCTTCCAAAATCTGAGCCTCAACGAAATGTCCAATACGGCATTTGGCCATGACAGGAATGCTGACGGCCTCCTGAATACTTTTGATCATTTTAGGATCACTCATTCTGGATACGCCTCCAGCAGCACGGATGTCTGCCGGGATTCTTTCGAGAGCCATAACGGCGCAAGCACCGGCGGCTTCGGCAATTTTTGCTTGCTCAGGTGTAGTAACATCCATGATTACGCCGCCTTTTAGCATTTGGGCTAATCCTTTGTTTAATTCGTATTGTGTCTGATCCATTTTACAGTATCCTCCCGAGAAAAAAATGTTTGTGTTTTGATGGAGGTTATTTTATAATAAAACTGGCTACATAAAAATACCCAAAACTAAATAAAAAAATATTCCAGATTGGAGCGAAAATATGCTGACATATGACTTTGAAAATGTAGATGGCCCAATATATGAATATATTTATAAATGTATTAAAAAGGATATATTATCGGGAAGAATTCCATCCGGGACAAGGCTTCCATCTAAAAGAAGCTTTGCTAACAATCATGGAATTAGTACCATTACGATTCAGAATGCATATGACCAGTTAATCAGTGAAGGATATGTATATACGTTACCAAAGAAGGGATATTATGTGTCAGAACTTCAAGAAATGACAAATAGAATTGCTTCTTCCGGACGTATAACTTATGATATCGCCATTCCGGAAAAGGAAATATGTGAGATTGATATTTCAGGAAACAGCATTTCTTCTGATTCCTTCCCATTTTCCGTTTGGACTAAAATATCACGCGCGGTAATGAATGGTAAAAAAGAAGAATTGATGAGAGTGGCTCCGATATGTGGTGTTCGAGAGCTAAGAGAAGCAATCTCAGATTATCTCAGATCCTTTCGTGGAATGATTGTGGATCCGAATCAGATAATTGTGGGCGCCGGAACGGAATATCTTTATGGGTTGCTGACGGAACTTTTGGGTAATGAAAAGACGTATGTCATTGAATCACCGGGATATAAGAAGCTTGTTCAAATATACAAACAACGTGGTATAGAATGTAGGTTTTCGTCAATGGATAAGGAAGGAGTGACAGTAGCTGGTTTAGAACATTCCGGAGCAGATGTGGCACATATCTGTCCCAATCATCATTTTCCGACAGGTATTACCATGCCTGCAAACAGAAGGTATGAGATATTATCGTGGGCCAATAAAAAGGATGGGAGATATATCATAGAGGATGATTATGACAGTGAGTTTAGAACTGTAGGAAAGCCGATTCCTACCTTGTTTTCTATTGATGCTTGTGAAAAAGTAATCTATATGAATACCTTTTCAAAATCATTGTCTCCCACTATTCGAATTAGCTATATGGTCTTACCGGTGCATTTAGTAAATCTATTATTTCGTACGTTATATTTCTATTCTTGCACAGTGTCAAATTTTGAACAATACACACTTGCTGAATTTATAAGGCAGGGATATTTAGAAAAACATATCAATAGGATGCGCCTGTATTATATGAGAAAAAGAAAGCAGGTTATGGATATTGTTATGCATAGCAGACTTGTTCCATACTGTGAAATCTGGGAAAATGATTCCGGACTTCATTTTCTGCTCAAATTGAAAACGACTATTTCGGATCAAAAAATTGAAGGGATACTATCTAAGCGAGGAATTAAAATCAATGCTTTGTCGGATTATGATCTTCTGAATGAGGAAAATAACTCACACTATTTTATTATCAATTATACAAATTTCGATATTGAAAAGTTTAAATATGCGCTTGACATCATGGAAGAGATTCTGACAGAAAAGGATTGACCCCTTGGGGACGGGGTTGGGGGCTCATTTTTCAAAATGCACCTGCGTTTTAGCAGATAGAACTGATAGAAAATTTGCGGTGCAATAATTGCACCGCAAATCTATGTTCAAAAATCTGTTATAAACCGCATCTGTTTACAGAGTAAGGTCTGTCATCCGGGGGCAATTCTAGAGCTCTCGCATGGCATACTCTTCGTCCGCATCCATAAAACGAATCATAATCTTGGCGTATTCGGGGTCAAATTGTGTACCGATTCCCTTTACGAGCTCCGCTCGAACCTTTTCCTGCGGTATCACGTCTCGATAACTACGCTTTGAGGTCATGGCATCATATGCATCGGCAACGGCGATGATTCTTGCAATACGAGGAATAGTCTCGCCTTTCAGCTTTTCGGGATAGCCTGTTCCGTCATATCTCTCATGGTGGTAATACGCGCCTATGGCAAGGGACTGAGACATCACAATCTTTGACAAAATCTGTCCGCCAAGTGTCGGGTGAAGCTTGATTACGGCAAATTCCTCCTCCGTAAGCTTTCCCT
The DNA here is from genome assembly GCA_024404675.1 of Lachnospiraceae bacterium. Taxonomy (GTDB): domain Bacteria; phylum Bacillota; class Clostridia; order Lachnospirales; family Lachnospiraceae; genus ISDg. The sequence continues at coordinate 118,426 of JAKSPO010000004.1, read as the reverse complement.
TCTTGTTGATAATACTATTGTCGATTCCTATCTTTCCTACGTCATGTAACAGACCTGCTAAGTATACATCGTCACATTCTTCTTTAGTCATTCCGGCGTCTGCGGCAATCCTTCTGGCATACAAGGCGACTCTGTTGGAATGACCGTTTGTGTAGGAATCCTTGGCATCGACAGCGGTAGCAAGCGCTTCCACCGTCTGCTTCAGAAACTCCTCGGTCTGCTCTTTGATTCTAATTGCTTTCTTGTAATTATCAAGGGTATTCTGGTATTTATCCAGAGTCTCATCTACACTCTCTTTGAGTTCGAAAAATTGTCTCCTTCTGAAGGCACTCGGCATATAATTTATAACTAGATATCCGGCGACAAATGTGCTTATTGCAATCGATGTAAATATATAGGTTTTCCCTTTGGAACCTTCCTCATATCCGAGGAAAAGGTTTCTGGTATCCAAGGTATCTTCACGATAGATTACGCCGTCTGTCTTGGCACATATCGTGTCCATAACAGAACTGAAATAAATCTCCTGAGAGGCCCCTTCCGGCGCATTCAAATATTCCAGCTCTTTATACTGTGGATTCAGGTAAATATGAAAATCCGGATTCACTTCACCCAGTGAGGCTAAAAAGTTCTCATTCATGCCGGGGTGAATATCTTCATATCTTACACTTGCCGTGAAACATATATCAAATTGAAATTCTGCTCTCGACAAATTGTCAGAAATGTAGCGTTCATCGCGCCAAAGCTTACCGATATTCTTTCGTAACAGGTCCTCCCCGTTACGGTTCATACATCCGCAGCTTTCACCGGGAACCGAGGTACAAGGAATGATTCTCTTTCTGATGAGCTTTTTGTTATGCATGAGTTCTACTACAAGCTTCGCACATTCTTCGCCTTGTAACATATAGCGTTGATCAACCGTGGCCAGAGACGGATAGCAGAATTTGCCCTCTTCCATATTGTCAAAGCCTGTTACGATGACATCTTCGGGAAGCTTATAACCAAGCTGATCCAGAAACAGAACCAAAAATGTCGCCATCTGGTCGTTCGCACAAACGAAAGCATCCGGTAATTTTTTACTTCTATCCGCGTAATTATTATCCAGATAGCTCTTTATCTGTAATGGATCCCAATTGGCATAAAATACATTCTCTTCGCCGAAGCTGTAACCGTGCTCTTCAAGGGTTTCCTTCAAAATATTCATTCTGAAATTGGAATCCGCATTGTCCGGTGTGCCGGCAATGTAAATGACTTCTTTTACGGCGTGTTCTTCTATTATGTGCTTGCAGAGTTCCTTCATTCCAAGAAAACTGTCAACGTTAACCGTCGAAGTATCTTCCCGATCGACTCCCTGCAGAATAACAGGCACATCGGCCGCCTTACATCTTCTTACCAGTTCCGGAATTGCCCATTCTGACTTTATGCCATCGCCATAGACTATTGCTGCATCAAAAAAGGACATATCGGGCAAAAGATAAATAGAATCTTCTGCATCGCGTGTATTCATACTGTTGACACTCGTTGAATACGAAGTGAATACAAAAAGATCGGCTTCTCCATTGAGAAAGCTACCATTAAAACCCGCTATAAAGTTGTCGACATTCTCCCCATTCCACCCATTCACAAATAAGGCTACTTTTATTTTCATCGACATCTCCTCTTTATATTAAAATCGTAACGCATTTACCGGCTTGAGACGAAGTCCAAGCGGCACTTGGGTGTATATGCTCAAATGAAATACCGGTTACTTTAGATTATATACTATTATTTTGTGAAGGCAACAAGTATAGCAGGCAGGGAATAGCCGATTCTGCCGTGTGCACACAAATTATTGAGGAATTATATGTATTATGATATAATTTCCGACAAATTAAAAGATAGAATCCGGATTTTCCGTGGGAACAGTACGGAATCGCAATCATGGAAGACGCTAATCGAGAGGATTGCTTCGTATGTGGATTTCTGCAGAGAAGTAAATGGCATGGAGCAAGAGGATATCGTAGGCTCGTTCGGCGTCAAGGCGGACAATATGGCAGCCTTGAAAAGGGAATGGATTGACGGCAAGCTTAGTTTTATGTTTGGCCAGCTTGAAAGCTTATGCGGTGGGAAGTATTTGCCGTATTAAAAAATCTGATTTAGTGTTAGGGATGGACTAACCGGTCCATCTCTTTTGGTTACTTATGCGCTTTATCATACAATGCCTGAATATCCTTCGGGAGGTTATGGGGGAGCATGGAATTTATGCTATCCTCGTTACCGTCCTGAATCGCCCGGTCGTAATACCAGCATTTGAATTCGAGCATAGCAAGCGTTTTCTCGAGCCGCGCCATCTCAGCGAGTACAGCCGCTCTGCGGGTTTCAAACAGCTGCTTTCTGTCAGGATAACTTGCGGGGCCTTCCATAACCCAATGAAAGAATTGTTTGATTTCTTTTATTTCGAGGCCGGAGGACTTCAGGCACTCAATAACGTGAAGCGCTTCCAGTTCTGTGTCACTGAAATAACGGATATTGCCGTTTCGCACAAGCTGTGGGAAGAATCCCTCCTTGTCATAGTATCTCAATGTGGAGATGGGAAGATGAAACATCTCGGAAACCTGACCAATTGTGTACATATGTATCCCTTCTTTCAAAAAAAGCTTGACCTGAAGTTAAGTTTAGGTTTTATGATACTATCATAAAGCATGAAATTCGTTTTTTCAATAGGCTATAATATGGTTGTACGGAGGTGTATGGTATGAAGACGGAGGCGCTTCAGTTAGTTGCAGAATGGGACAAGACTTTTCCTAAAAGTGAGCAGGTCAATCATAAGAAGATAACATTCATTAACCGTTACGGAATTACGCTCGCTGCGGATCTGTATATGCCGAGGGAGGCAAAGGGCAAGCTTCCGGCACTTGCAGTGTGCGGACCGTTTGGTGCAGTAAAGGAGCAGTGCTCAGGATTGTATGCGCAGACGATGGCGGAGAGAGGATATCTTACGATTGCATTTGACCCGTCTTTCACCGGCGAGAGTGGAGGAATGCCCAGATATATGGCATCACCGGACATCAACACAGAGGATTTTATGGCGGCAGTGGATTATCTGTCCGTGCAGGATAATGTTGATGCGGATAAGATTGGTATCATTGGAATATGCGGTTGGGGCGGTATGGCAATCAATGCAGCTGCACTGGATACAAGGGTCAAGGCTACGGTTGTTTCCACGATGTATGATATGACAAGAGTGAATGCCAAGGGTTATTTTGATGCCGAGGATAGTGAGGAAGCACGCTTTCGGACAAAGCAAAAGCTCAATGCAATCAGAACGGAAGAATATAAAACGGGTGAGTACAGTAGAGCCGGCGGATGTGTGCCGCTTCCGGTCCCGGAGGAGGCTCCATTTTTTGTGAAGGACTATAGCGCATATTATAAGGGCAGATGCTATCACGAGCGAAGCCTTAACTCTAATGACGGCTGGAATGTGCTTGGGTGTCAGTCCTTTATGAATCAGCCGATTCTTAAATACAGTAACGAGATCAGAAGCGCTGTTCTTATCATGCACGGTGACAAGGCGCATAGTTATTACTTTGGAAGAGATGCCTATGAGGCGATGATAAAGGGGAACCCGTATACGGCCAATAAGGAGTTTCTTTCCATTCCCGGCGCAGTGCATACCGATCTTTATGACAACCTGGACGTGATTCCTTTTGAACATTTGCAGCGATTTTTTGAAGAGAACGGCGTGGGTTAAGCATCGAGAAGGAGCCACGGTATATGAGGAAATTTCTGATTGGTATTCTTTGCATGGGAATTGCTGTATGCATGATAGCATGTGAAAAAGGAGCGGAGGAAGATGACGGAAATGCAGGTGAGGATAAGCAGATGAGGTTATATCTTAATGAATCGGAGGTTCCGGTACTCTGGGAGAATAATGCTTCCGTTTCCGAGCTTATGAGAGAAGCTGCCAAAGGGGATATCGTTGTATCGATGTCGATGTACGGCGGATTTGAACAGGTGGGCGCACTGGGGAAGAAGTATAGTAGTCAAGATAAACAGACTGAGACGCATTGCGGCGATATCGTATTATATAACAGCAGCAATCTGGTTGTGTTCTACGGTTCGAATTCCTGGTCGTACACGATGCTTGGGAGTATTGATCTATCGGAAGCGGAAATAATCGAGCTTTTGTGTCACAAAGATGTAACCGCGAGGATTAGCGTGAGAAGGTAAAGTTAGGTGCATTTTCTGCTAATGGTATACCCACTTGACAGCAAGGGGGATTGGTGTTAGCATCAGTTATATAAAAACTGTTGAAAGCAGAGGATCGTTTATGTTAAGCGTGGTGGGTGAATAACCCATATCATGATTATCCAATGTGATATGTAAAGCTGTAGGGATTGTGCAGTACAGCTTTAGTGGTATGAATGAAGTTAACGGAGTAATCGTGTTAGCTTTGTTTTGTTACGCTTAATATATCGGTTGAAGAACACCGAGGCGGTTATGTATATGCCTGAAGCCGCGAAGCGGTGGTGTCTTGTTTTGTATTCTGACCATGATATCTTAAGTGTAAGGTACCATGGTTTTTTTAATGCACTTTTGATGACAGAAGGATTGGTTGGAATCGAAAGGAGCGTTTAACAGAAATGATTGAGAAGCAGATTGAATTTAATAAAGTAAAACAAATATGGTCCGAACTTGCAGTAACTGCTAAGGCAAAGCAGCAGATTGCCGACAGATGGATTATCCTCGATGAGGGAGAGCTTAGTAGAGAATTACGAGATACAACAGAGGCCAGAGAGTTGATTGAAAAGCTTGGGAATCCGCCGCTTCAGGATGTATCAGAGATTGCTGAGATAATTCTGATTGCAACGAAGGGAGACTGTCTTACCCCTTACCAGCTGGAACGGGTTCTTTCGATTCTGGTTGTTTTTGAGCGTCTTTCGACGTATCTGAAAAGAGGACATCAGTATGAGAATTCCTTAAGCTTTTATGATGAGTCGTTAAACACCAAAGAGGAGCTTAGAGAAGAGATTTCCGAACAAATCAGAGGAGAAGGTGTTGATGACCACGCTTCAAAACTGCTTTTTGAGCTCCGGATGGGAATGCAGCAGCTTGAAGAGGAGATGCGGCAGAAGGCGGAGGGAATCATCCGTAACAATCGTGAGTGTATGGCAGACAGCTTCTATACAACAAGAAACGGCAGAATCTGTGTGCCGGTCAGGAAGGAATACCGATACAAGATTGCGGGAAGCCTGATCGATAAATCAAGCACCGGCAATACGCTTTTTGTTGAGCCGGAGGGGGTATCGAGGCTTTCCGAACAGCTGCAGCTTCTGAAGCTTGACGAGGAGAATGAGGTCTATCGGATATTATATACGTTAACGGCCATGGTCGCTGACTGTGCGGAGGCGCTAACGGACAGTATACGGCTGATTGAGAAGCTTGATTACAGCTTCTCTAAGGGAAAGCTTAGTATAGAGCTTGGCGCCTGTGAGCCTTGCATCAATCTTGAAAGAAGAATCCTTCTGGATGCGGCAAGGCATCCTTTGATGGACCCGAGGCAAAGCGTTCCGCTTTCGTTTACGCTTGGAAACGGATACAGAGGGATTGTCATAACCGGACCGAATACAGGAGGCAAGACGGTTGCGATCAAAACCGTCATGCTCAATTCCGTAATGGCGCAGTGCGGGCTTCATGTCTGCTGCCGGAAGGCGGACATTTGTATGAATTCCGGATACTTCTGCGATATAGGAGATGGGCAGAATATCAATGATAATCTCTCCACATTTTCCGCACATATTACGAATGTGCTAGGTATTTTAGCGAAACTGGATCGCGACGGCTTCGTTATCATGGATGAACTCGGCTCCGGAACAGACCCGCAGGAGGGAATGGGAATTGCGATTGCGATTCTTGATAAGCTTCGAGAGAGTGGTGCGAATTACTTAGTGACGACGCACTATCCTGAGGTGAAGGAATATGCGGAACGGACCGAAGGCGTCATCAACGCAAGAATGACATTTGACCTGCAGACGCTTAAGCCTACTTACCAGATGGTGATAGGAGAAGCAGGGGAAAGCTGTGCTTTCTACATCGCGGACAGGCTTGGTATGCCGGGCGATATGCTTCGGGTTGCGGTTTCGGCAGCGTATGGCGAGGAGGCAGCAGGCACTTATTCGTTTACGAATGAAGGCTTTCGGAAAGCAGAATCGGGGGAGAGAATCCGACGGGCCGGAACCGGTCGGAAGAGAAATCTGACTGCCAGTGGCTTCAGAATCGGTGACAGTGTTATGGTGCTTCCGGATAAGAAGATTGGCATCGTATGCGAAGAGGCGAATGAGAAAGGTGTGCTTCGGGTGCAGATTGCCGGCCGCAAGATCTGGATCAATCACAAACGGGTCAAGCTGCACGTCAGCGCCGAAGAGCTGTATCCCGAGGAGTACGATATGTCCATTGTCTTTGACAGCGTGGAGAATCGAAAGAAACGCCACGACATGGGGCGCAAGTACACGACGGAGACAATTGAACCCGAATGAACCCTTGGGGACGGGGTTAGGGGCTCATTTTCCCGCAATGTGAACCTTTGGGGACGGGGTTAAGGGCTCATTTTTTCTAAAAATGAGCCCTTAACCCCGTCCCCGTGGCTCACCTGCGGTTCATTTTCCGAAAAAAACCTCGAAAAGTCACGGTATATATTGACAAGAGCCATACAAATTCGTATATTTTTCTAGATAGAGTTTGACAGAAGCGGTGCGCCTGAGGGGCACCGGGAGAAAGGCGGATTATATGAAACAGATTGAGAATTTGCTGGGATTTCGCGAGAGCATTAAAGTCGTAGATGCTACACTTCGTGACGGCGGTCTGGTGAATGATTTCTTTTTTGAGGATGACTTTGTAAAGGCTTTGTACCGCACCAACGTTGAGGCGGGCGTTGATTATATGGAGATGGGCTATCGCGCCTCCAAGAAGGTTTTCGATGAGACGAAGTTCGGCAAATGGAAGTTCTCCACGGATGACCATATTCGTGAGATTGTAGGTGACAACGACACCTCCCTGAAGCTTGCTATCATGGCCGATATCGGACGCCACGACAAGAATGATTTTGATAAAAAATGCAACAGCCCGGTTGACCTTGTGCGTGTTGCAACTTATATCCATCAGATGCCCGACGCAATCGATATGATTGAGGACGCAGCAGCTAAGGGCTACGAGACCAGCTGTAACATCATGGCAATCTCCAATGCACAGGAGAAGGACATTAAGGTTGCACTTGATATGCTCGGCCAGACCCCTGTTGATGTTATCTACATCGTTGACAGCTTCGGTTCTATCTATCCCGAGCAGATGGCACGTATTGCCGATCTGTACATGGAGTTTGCTACGAAGTACAACAAGAAGCTCGGTATCCATGCACACAACAATCAGCAGCTGGCATTTGCCAACACCATTGAGGCGTGCGGAGACGGCGTAGACTGGCTGGATGCAACCTACCTTTCCATGGGCCGTGGCGCCGGCAACTGCGCAATGGAGCTGCTCCTTGGCTTTTTGAAGAATCCGAAATACGAGCTGTATCCGGTATTCCGTTTCATCGAGAACTATATGATGGAGCTCAAGAAGAAGGGCGTAACCTGGGGCTACGACATTCCCTATCTGATGACCGGTCTTCTCAACCAGCATCCGAGAAGCGCTATCAAGTTCATCAAGGACGGTCGTGAGGACCTCACCGAGTTCTACAAGGAACTGATGGATTAATCGAATTATATAGAAATACACAAGAGTCATCGGCTATGGTCGATGGCTCTTTTTTTGCTCACCAATCCTTGAGCTATTCGTTCGCTCATATATAATTGAGATTCTTTCCGGGGTAAAATACTTGACTTTTTCGCGACACAAAGTATAATGTTGCTAGATATTTAGCTAAAAATATTTAACTAAATAAATATAAAGAATTCAAAGGAGAATACTATTATGTCATTCGAAAAGGTTAAGAACACGATTATGGAAACCATCAACTGTGATGAGGATAAGATCACCATCGACGCAAGATTGAAGGAGGACCTCGGCATCGATTCTCTCGACGCTATGGAGCTTAGCATGGCACTTGAGGAGGCTTTCGGCATCACCATCGACGAGGAAGCACTGAAGGATTTTGACACCGTACAGAAGATCGTTTCTTATATCGACGAGCAGGCATAAGAAAAGACCCGCACCTTGTGGGATTGGAGACTATCGAGATGGAAATGAAGCAAATCTATGAAATATGGGACCGTTTTGAAAGCTCCTCTTTAAGCCAGCTGGAGCTTTCGATGAACGGCGTGCAGATAAGCCTTAAAAAGGAATGTGCCGCTACGACTGCGGCCATGCCGGCTCCCAGAGTAGAGTCGCAGGCACCTGCCACCGAAGCTAAGACTTCAAAGCAGGCTGAGCAAAAGGCTGACGGCAAATGTGTGAAGGCTCCGCTTGTCGGCACATTTTACGCTTCTCCGGCACCGGATGCAGAGCCTTTTGTGAAGGTCGGCGACACGGTGAAGAAGGGTGACGTGATCGGCATTATCGAGGCGATGAAGCTGATGAACGAGGTTCGCGCCGGCGAAAGCGGCGTCGTTACCGAAATTCTTGCAAGGGACGGCGGCATGGTGGAATACGGACAGCCGCTTCTTACCTTGGAATAGAGTCCCGGGAGATAAGCTATGTTCAAACGTATTTTGATTGCAAATCGAGGCGAGATTGCAGTTCGCGTGATCCGCTGCTGCAGAGAGATGGGAATCGAAACCGTAGCGGTCTATTCCGAGGCGGACGCAAAGTCCCTTCCGGTGATGACCGCGAATTATGCGGTTTGTATCGGACCTGCCAAGGCATCGGAAAGCTATCTGAATCAGGATGCTATCTTAGAGACCGCACGGCAGATGGAGTGCGATGCAATCCATCCCGGCTACGGCTTTCTGTCGGAGAACGCGGATTTTGCCGAAAAATGTGAAAAGAATCACATTGCATTTATCGGCCCTTCTTCGGAAATCATTCGGCGGATGGGCGACAAGCAGGAAGCAAGACAGCTGATGATCGCAAGTGAGGTACCGGTCGTACCGGGCTCACGGGAGCTGATTCATACCGTGCAGGAGGCAGAGGAGCTTGCGGAGAAGCTTGGCTATCCGGTTCTTCTGAAGGCCTCTGCGGGCGGCGGCGGAAAGGGCATGCGGAAGGCATATTCGAAGGAAGAGCTTGCCGGTGCTTTTCAGACTGCAAAGGCGGAAGCGAAGGCAGCCTTCGGAAACGACGATATGTATCTTGAGAAGCTGATTGTGAATCCGCGTCATATCGAGTTTCAGATACTGGCTGACCGTTTCGGCAATACTGTATATCTCGGGGAGAGAGATTGTTCGATTCAGAAAAATAACCAGAAGCTTCTGGAGGAAGCACCGTCTGTCGGGCTGAATGAGAGCCTCAGAAGAGAGATGGGAGAGGTGGCGGTTCGCGCAGCGAAGGCGGCCGGCTACTTCAGTGCCGGCACCATCGAGTTTGTGATGGATGCAGAGAAGCACTACTATTTTATTGAGATGAATACAAGGATCCAGGTGGAACATCCGGTAACGGAGGCCATCACGGATATTGACCTGATTCGGGAGCAGATTCGTATTGCTGCCGGAATGAAGCTTACCATGAAGCAGGAGGAAATCACCATTCGGAAGCATGCCATCGAGTGCCGCATCAATGCGTTGACACCCGGGACTATCAGCTTCTTGCATTTTCCTTCGGGCTATGGTGTAAGAACCGAAAGCCATGTGTTCACCGGTTATGAGGTGAGCCCCTTCTACGATTCCATGATTGCAAAAATCATCGTATCGGGCGACACCAGACTTGAGGCGGTAAGAAGGCTTAGAAGAGCGCTTGAGGAGCTGATTATCGAGGGCGTTAAGACCAATTTTGAGTTTATGCACCTGTTGACCTATCACCCCGCCTTCTTAAAGGGCAATTACAACACCGGCTTCTGGGAGGAGCATCATAAAACCATTGAAAAATGGAACGAGGAAGGTAGGGAACAGTGATGAATATCGACGATATCTTCCGTCAGAGAAGAAAACGCTGGGATATCCTTTTAAAGCAGCGAACGGCAGCACAGGAGGAGCAGACGGAGTGCCCGTCCTGTCATGCTGTGGTGGAGACGTCCAAGCTTCGTGAGAAACGATGGGTATGCCCGCATTGCGGCTTCTATCTTTCCATGGACCCGGTTAGTCGTATCCGTTTTGTTTGCGACGAAGGAAGCTTTCGCGAGCTTTTCGGGAATCTGCCGCAGCAGAACCCGATCAAGTTTCCGCAGTATGAGGAGAAGCTTGCTACGATGCGCGAGAAGACCGGAGGCAACGATGCTTTTCTTGCCGGTGAGGCGAGAATCAGAGGCATTCGCGTGGCAATCGGCGTGATGGACAGCCGCTTTCTGATGGGAAGCATGGGCACGGTTGTCGGGGAGAAGATTGCAAGACTTACGGAATATGCGGGCAAGCGTAAGCTGCCGCTCATCATCTTCTCCGCAAGCGGTGGCGCAAGAATGCAGGAGGGGTTGTTCTCCCTGATGCAGATGGCGAAAACCGCTGCAATGGTTGAGCAGTTTAAGGAAAAGGGCGGCCTTTTTATCTCCTATCTGACCAATCCGACTACCGGCGGCGTCAGCGCAAGCTATGCGAGTCTTGGAGACATCATTATCGCAGAGCCGGATGCTTTGATCTGCTTTGCGGGACCGAGAGTTATCGAGCAGACAATCGGACAGAAGCTGCCGAAGGAGTTTCAGCATGCGGAATTTCTGTTAGAGCACGGCATGATTGATATGGTGGTGGAAAGAAAGCGGATGCGCAGCACACTGCATAAGATTCTTAAGCTGCATGCGAGTGTGTAAGGAGAGTTTTTATGAGTGAGAAGAAGATGACGGCCTACGATAGGGTCAAGCTTGCAAGAGCTGCCGACCGCACCAACATTATGGAGTATATCGAGGCCTTGTTTGAGGATTTTTTGGAGCTGCACGGTGACAGACTGTATCGGGATGACCCGTCTATTGTCGGCGGAATCGCCACATTTCACGGGATTCCGGTAACTATTATCGGACAGCGCAAGGGCCGTACCACAGAGGAAAATATCCGTTTCAATTTCGGCATGACCTCCCCGGAGGGCTACCGAAAGGCACGCAGACTGATGGAGCAGGCCGAGAAATTCGGTCGTCCGATCATCACATTTATCGATACGCCCGGAGCATATCCGGGAATTGAGGCGGAGAGTAACGGACAGAGTAACGCCATCGCTGAAAACCTTGCGGTGATGAGCAGACTGAAGGTTCCGATCATTGCAATCGTAACCGGTGAGGGAAGCAGCGGCGGCGCTTTGGCGCTTGGAGTTGCGGACCGGGTATGGATGCTCGAAAATGCAGTCTATTCCATCCTGTCTCCGGAGGGCTTCGCGTCAATTATCTGGAAGGATGCCTCCCGGGCGGCAGAGGCAAGTACGGTGATGAAGATTACCGCTGGCGAGCTTAAGGAGCTTGAGTTAATAGACGGTGTGATTCCGGAGGGCAACAGAAGCTTTCCGATTCTTGACAGTCTCCTCGTGGAAACGCTTGAGAAGCTACGAAAGCAAAGCGGTGCGGAGCTGGCAAATGCAAGATTTCGCAAATTCCGTCGAATTGACGGATTATTTGACGGAAAGCGAGGGGAATAAATGATGAAGGGAATTCGAATCGTGGCCACCGGTAGCGCACTTCCCGAGAAGGTCATCACCAATGACGACCTGAGCAGGTTAGTCGATACCAATGACGAGTGGATTACCACGCGTACCGGAATAAAACAGAGATATCAGTGTGGGCAGGAGACCTGTGTTTCACTTGCGGTTCAGGCAGCGGAGGAGGCAGTCAGCCGTGCGGGCATTGACAGAGCAGAAATCGGTGTTGTGCTTGTTGCAACGCAGACACCGGATTATATCTTTCCTTCGGCAGCCTGTCTGGTGCAGAAGGAGCTTGGGCTTTCCGAGGAGGTTATGGCCTTTGATATCGGAGCAGCCTGCACAGGCTTTCTGATGGGATTAGGAACCGCCAGAGCACTTCTTGAGGCATCGCCGAAGCCCTACGCACTGGTAATCGGAAGCGAACAGCTTTCGAAAATTATTGACTACACGGACCGTTCCACCTGCATTCTTTTCGGCGACGGTGCCGCAGCGGTGGTAATCGAAAGCGCGGATAAGTCCTTTCGGCAGAAGTCGTGGGCAAGAGGCAATCGCGAGGTGCTCAGCTGTCTCGGACCGGGCAATGCGAATGCGAAGCTTCAGATGTTAGGAAGCGAGGTGTTCAGATTTGCCGTAACGGCACTTGCGCAGGCGATAGAGGAGGTCCTCGGTGAGGAGGGCATCACCATGGCTGAGGTTGATTACTGCATCTGCCATCAGGCCAATGCGCGGATTATCTCCCATGTGATGAAGAAATATCCCGGCTTTGAGGATAAGTTTTATATGAATATCGAAAAATACGGTAATACCTCTGCAGCAAGTATTCCGCTTGTTCTGGACGAGCTGTTCCGCGAAGGGAAGCTCCGTTCGGGAAGCAGGGTAATCTGTGTCGGCTTCGGTGCGGGACTCACCTGGAGCGGCTTGTATATGGAGGTGTAGAAAGGATGTGCGCTATGAGATTGAATGAAATGCTTGGAATTGAATACCCTTTTATTCAGGGTGGTATGGCTAATATTGCAACCGGTGAGTTTGCTGCGGCAGTCAGCAACGCCGGCGGACTCGGACTGATCGGTGCGGGCGGCATGAGAACGGAGATGTTAAGGGAGCATATCAGACGCTGTAAGGAGCTTACCGATAAGCCCTTTGGCGTAAATCTGATGCTGATGAATCCTGACGCACCCGAGATGGCGAAGATGATCGTCGAGGAGGGCGTTAAGATTGTTACGACCGGTGCGGGAAGTCCGGCGGCTTATATGCCGCTTTGGAAGGAGCACGGGATGATTGTCATTCCGGTTGTATCCGGAACTGCGCTTGCAATCCGTATGGAGCGTTGCGGTGCGGATGCAGTGATTGCTGAGGGTACCGAAAGTGGCGGTCATGTCGGTGAGATGACAACGATGACGCTTGTTCCGCAGGTAGTGGATGCAGTGTCCATTCCGGTTATCGCAGCAGGCGGAATCGCAGACGGACGCGGTGTGGCAGCTTCCTTTGCACTTGGTGCAATCGGTGTGCAGATCGGAACCGTTCTGCTTGCTTCCGAGGAGTGTCCGATTCACCAGAACTATAAGGATGCGGTGCTTAAGACGAAGGACAACGGTACGATCATTACCGGACGTATCGCAGGAACTCCCGTTCGAATCATTAAAAATGTCATGGCGCGCGAGTATGTAAAGCGTGAGATGGAGGGTGCCGACAAGATGGAGCTTGAGCAGTATACGCTTGGTTCACTTCGTCGTGCAGTATTCGACGGCGACACGAAGACCGGTTCTTTGATGGCAGGTCAGGTCGCAGGTCTTGTGAACGACATAAAGCCGATTCGCAGGATTTTTGAGGAAATGTATGAGGGTTATCAGAAGATCGCTTCGACGCTTTAAGCGAAGCAATCACCGAAGGAGGAAATCAGATGCGTACTGCATTTTTATATGCCGGACAGGGCAGTCAGCGAGTAGGCATGGGACTGGATTTCTATACAGAATATCCGGAGTATCGGGCATTTGCCGATTCCCTGAGCCTGCCGTTTGATGTAATCAGAATCATGCACGAGGGTCCTATGGAGGAGCTCTCGAAGACGGAATATACACAGGCCTCTATGGCAACCTTTGCCGCAGGAGTCACGCTTCTTTTAAAGAGCAGAGGAATCACGCCGGATGCAGCCTTGGGACTGAGCCTCGGAGAGTACGGAGCACTTCAAGCGGCAGGTGTTTTCGGTGCAGAGGAATATGTGGCCCTTACGGCATTTCGCGGAAGGGTTATGGCAGAAGCGGCCAATGGCCTGAGCTGCTCGATGAGTGCAATTCTCGGCGCGGAGACGAGCGTTGTGGAGGCTGCCTGCGAGGGCTACAACGGACCCGGATATGTTACGGTTGCGAACTATAATTGTCCCGGACAGATTGTCATCTGCGGTGACGAGGAGGCTGTCGCTTCGGTAGAGGCAGTGCTTAAGGAGCAGGGCGCAAAGCGGTGTATCCGATTGAATGTAAGCGGTCCCTTCCATACGAAGTTTATGAAACCTGCAGGCGAGAAGCTCCGCGAGTATTTTACGGGAATTTCCTTCGGAAAAGCGCAGATCCCGGTGCTTCTCAATGTTACCGGTGATTATCTGAAGGAGGATGACAGCGTACAGGAGCTTTTAATCAGACAGGTGCAGAGCAGTGTTCGACTTGAGGCGCAGCTTCGCAGATTGCTTGCGGGAGGTTTCGAGCGATTCATTGAGATTGGCCCCGGTAATACGATGGCAGGCTTTTTGAAAAAGACAGCTAAGGCAATGGGAACTGAGGTTACGGTAGTGTCCATCGATAAGGTGGAGGATTTTAGGAATTTAGTGGGAGAAACGGCATGAGTGAGAGAAAAATAGCATTGGTAACCGGCGGAAGCCGTGGAATCGGTCGCGCTGTCTGTGAGAAGCTGGCGACGGAAGGATATGATGTAGTATTCAGCTTTCGGTCCGGAAAGGAAGCTGCGGAGGAAACCGTAAGAAGCTGTGAGAGTAAGGGCGCACGTGCACTTGCGGTCTGTGCGGATGCAAGCAATCCTGAGGCTTGTGCGGAGCTGATTACGACGGCTGCACAGTTCGGAAACGGCCGAATCGATGTTCTGGTCAATAACGCCGGTATCACAAGAGATAATCTTCTGCCGAGAATTAAGGATGAGGATATGGATGCGGTCATTGACATCAACCTGAAGGGCCCCTTTTACATGATGCGCGGTGTTACCAAGCTGATGCTTAAGCAGCGCTACGGTCACATTATCAATATGAGCTCCGTAGTCGGTGTTATGGGCAATGCGGGTCAGGTGAATTACGCAGCCAGCAAGGCAGCAGTCATCGGTATGACCAAGTCCCTTGCAAGAGAGCTTGCGTCGAGACAGATTACGGTCAATGCCGTAGCACCCGGAATGATTGAAACCGATATGACCGCAGCAATCCCCGAGAGTGCGAAGGAGCAGTTACTTGCAGGCATTCCCTTCCGTGAGATGGGAAAGGCCGAGGATATTGCCAATGTTGTGGCATTTCTCGCAAGCGATGAAGCAAGATATATTACCGGACAGGTAATCTGCGTAGATGGGGGTATGGCAATATGAGAAGAGTAGTGATTACCGGTATGGGTGCAATCACACCCATCGGAAACAATGTTAAGGAGCTTTGGAGCTCTGTTCTTAATGGACGCTGCGGTATTGATAAGATCACGCATTACGACACGACAGGCAGAAAGGTTACACTTGCCGGTGAAGTGAAGAATTTTAATCCGGAGGATTACCTTGAGCGCAGTGAGCTTCGTAAGATGGATCCGTTCACCGTTTTCGCTGTTGTAGCGGCAACGGAAGCAATGGAGGATTCAAAAATAAAAATGAGTAGCGAAGATGCACTTCGTTGTGGTATAATATTTTCCAGTGGTATCGGCGGACTCGGAACGATTCAGAATGAGAGTGCCAAGGGACAGGAGAAGGGCTTCGACAGAATCTCTCCTCACTTCGTTCCTATGTCCATCAGCAATATGGCAGCAGGTCATATTGCCATCAAATACGGCTTCCACGGTATGTGCTCCTGTGTGGTTACGGCCTGTGCCGGTTCCACGAATGCGATGGGAGACGCTTTCCGCCAGATTCGTGACGGTTATCTGGATATCTGTATGTGCGGCGGAAGCGAGGCCTGCATCAATTCCTTCGGCATCGGCGGATTTACCGCATTGCATGCCCTTTGTACCGGAGAGGACCCGAATCGAGCATCGATTCCCTTTGACAAGGAGCGTAACGGCTTCGTCATGGGCGAGGGTGCCGGCGCCTTGGTATTAGAGGAATATGAGCATGCCGTTGCCAGAGGCGCGAATATCTACTGTGAAGTAATCGGCTACGGTGCAACCTGTGATGCGAACCATGTGACCGCACCCCTTGAGGACGGTAGCATGGCTGCACGTTGTATGGAGATGGCACTTCGCGACGGCGGAATCAAGCCGGAGCAGGTAGATTACATCAATGCACACGGTACTTCCACGCATCTGAATGACAGAGGCGAGACTATGGCAATCAAGAGTGCCTTCGGCGAGCACGCATATCAGCTTGCGGTCAGCTCCACCAAGGCAATGACCGGACATTTGCTTGGCGCAAGCGGCGCCGTAGAGGCGATTATTACCGCGCTTTCCGTAAAGGAGAATGTCATCCCGCCCACCATCCACTATGAGGTACCCGATGAAGAGTGTGATCTGGATATCGTTCCCAACGAGCTTCGTCACAGCACGGTGAATTATGCTCTTTCCAATTCCCTCGGCTTCGGCGGGCACAACGCATCCATTCTTCTTAAAAAATATCAGGCGTAGGAACGGAGGATCATTATGGAGTTAAATTCAAACCAGATTCAGGAGATTATCCCGCATCGTTATCCTTTTCTGTTAGTTGACCGTATTACCGAGCTTGAGCCCGGCAAGAGTGCACGCGGCATCAAATGCGTAACGGCCAACGAGATGCAGTTCATGGGACATTTTCCGCAGAAGCATATTATGCCCGGCGTATTGATTATCGAGGCACTTGCACAGACCGGCGCCGTAGCGCTTCTCACCGAGGAGGAGAACAAGGGTAAGATTGCCTTGTTCGGCGGCATTCGGAATGCAAGATTCCGTGAGCAGGTAATTCCCGGTGATGTACTGGATCTGAGAGTGGAAATCGGTTCCCGCAAGGGACCTCTTGGAATCGGCAAGGCAGAGGCTTATGTCGGTGACAAGCTTGCCTGCTCCGCAGAGCTGATTTTTGCAGTAGACCAGGACAATCAGGAGAACTAGATAATTCCCGAATAGAAAGAGAGCACATATGCTTCAGGACGCATTCAGCAACGTATACATGAAATTCAAACTGCATTTTTACCAGAAGGTTTTCGAACGCCTGCAGGAGAGAGAGGCTTCGCTTACGACGGTGGAGACCTTCTGCATGGAGATTATTTATGCTCTGAACAACCCTACGGTTGCGGAGTTTGCAAGAATCGCCAACATTTCTTCACCGAATGCGGCATATAAGATTAACAACCTGGTGAAGAAGGGATACCTGAAGAGGGTGCAGTCGGAGGATGACAAGAGAGAGTACCATCTTGAGGTAACCGAGAAGTATATGCGATATTACAACATCAGCTATAATTACATGGATACGGTTATGAAGCGTATCAAGGAGCATTTCGGGGAAGAAGACACGGAACGGCTTACTGAGCTTCTTACGATAATTGACAGAGAGCTGATGCCGGAGATTGATGTGAAGCTCCGGTAGAATCGGAACGGACGCGGCGGCTGAGAGAATCAGTCGCCGCTTTTGATAAAAAGGCACGGGAAATGCCTGTCGATTGTCACCAATATTATAAGAATGGTTGACATTATAAGAATGGGTGACTATAATCGCTTATGACGAGCGGTCCCGTTGAAAGGAGTAGTATGGGATATCAGGAACAATTGTTGGAAATACTTGAATTGAATCGAGGCACCTTCCTCTCCGGAGAGGCGCTAGCAAAGCAGATGTATGTGTCTCGAAACGCAGTCTGGAAGGCAATCAAGAAGCTTAGGGAAGCCGGATATCCGATTACCGCCGTTACCAATAAGGGGTATGCACTTGCGATGGACAGTGACATTCTGTCCGCAGCATCCATTGCGGCACAGTCGGCTAATGCCGATCGTCTGCACATCAGAGTGGAGAACTGTGTAACCTCTACGAATACGTTATTGAAAGAAGAAGCCGCAAAGGGCGCCCCGGAGGGAACACTCTTAGTTTCATTAGAGCAGACCGCAGGACGCGGACGCATGGGAAGAACCTTCCTTTCGCCGAAGCAGACGGGCATCTACATGAGCCTGATTCTTCGTCCCCGTATGGAGGCAAAGGATGCGTTGATGTTAACGACCTCGGTTGCCGTAGCGGTTTGTGAGACGATCAGCGAGCTGACAGGACGTGAGGCCGGCATCAAATGGGTGAATGACATATTCCTTGACGGCCGAAAGGTCTGCGGTATTCTGACGGAGGCATCCATTGATTTCGAAACGCAGGGGCTTGAGTATGCCGTTGTCGGACTGGGCGTCAATCTTTCCGATCCGCAGGGCGGGTTCGATAAGAGCATCAGCGGTATCGCCGGCAGTCTGTTTTCGGAGCAAGCGATTCCGATGGGCTTTCGTGAGAAGCTGATTGCGGGAATCGTGGACAGATTTTTGTATCACTACGATCATCTTCTGGAGCGAAGCTTTCTTGAGAGCTATCGCGCGCATTCGATTCTGATAGGACGTTTGGTAACGGTAATAGACAATATTCATGCATCGGGAGAATCTCGCCGGGCCAGAGTACTGGCAATCGAAGACGACTGCAGCCTTCTCGTAGAGCTTCCGGACGGAACACAGGAAAAGCTTTCTTCGGGTGAGGTCAGTCTCAAATTGTAAAGGAGCTAACCGATGAGTCAGAGTAACACATCCCGTAATAATCACATCCGTATTAAAGAGCTTGCGCTTGTAGGCGTGGTTACCGCAGTAACCTGCGTGCTAGCACCGCTTGCGCTTCCGATCGGTCCCGTGCCGATCTCCCTCACAAGCCTTGTTGTGTATTTCTCCGTGTACGTACTCGGAACAAGATTATCCACGACAAGTATTGTTGTCTACCTTCTGATCGGCCTTTGCGGCGTGCCGGTCTTCTCGAATTATACCGGCGGACCGCAGAAGCTGTTTGGACCGACCGGCGGCTACCTGATCGGCTTTATTCCCTTGGCAATTATCAGTGGTCTGATGATCGAAAGAAAGCGTAAAAGCATTATTTTAAGCATCATCGGAATGCTTGTGGGTACGGTCGTTTTGTATGCGCTTGGTACCGCATGGCTTGCTTACCAGGCCGGCCTTACCTTCGGCAAAGCACTTGCAGCCGGCGTAATCCCGTTCATTCCCGGCGATCTTGCAAAGATTGCGCTTGCGCTCATTATCGGACCGCAGATTCGTGCGGCGCTGATCAAAGCAGGCATGCTTCGTGATTAGGAATAGAAATATTTCCCTCTGTGCTGTGCACAGGGGGATTTTTTGACGTTAAGGGAGGCATTTTGCGGCATTTTTTCATGACGATAAATATGGGTGGAACATTTGCCGCTTGGATGATATAATAGGAGAAAGAATGTTTTGGTGAGGAAGGTGCGGCATGGAAAGTAAGCAGAACAACTTACGGCTTCTTGCAGTCGATCTGGACGGAACGCTTCTGACGGATGATAAGCGAATCAGCGAGGCCAATCTGGCGGCTTTGCAGGCAGCGATGGAGCAGGGAATCCATGTATGCCTTGCGACGGGAAGAGCGTGGCCCGGGGCACGGGCATATGCCGAATGTGTCGGACCAGACACGCCGGTTGTGACGAATAACGGTGCGATGATTGTGGACCCAAGGACCGATGAGATACTGTTTGAGCTGCAGCTAGCCCGTGAGGACGCAAAGGAAATCTATGCGCTCGGAGAGTCGCTTGGGATTTCGATGGTCGTGTGGTCGCAGAATATTCTGTACGGAAGCCGAATGGATGCGCTGATAGAAGATTATGAGCAGCGGTTCGGAAAGATGAAGGCGCGGCCGGTGACATCGATTGATGAGCTTTCGAAGCAGGGAATATCCAAGATTCTTTGGTATAGCATGAGCGGGCAGGCTGTTGCGTGGAGCAAGCTGGTTCCCGAGTCGATTCGGGAGCGGGTCAGCGTGGAAACCTCCTCCATCAATGCACTTGAGTTTTTCAACCGAAACGTCTCGAAGGCACAGGCGGTTGGCAGGGTTGCCGAGGGGCTTGGGCTTTCACTTTCAGAGACAATGGCAATCGGAGATGCCGGCAATGATCTGCCGCTTATCAAAGCAGCGGGACTCGGTGTGGCGATGGGCAATGCGATGGAGCATGTGAAGGCGATGGCCGATGCGGTTACTGCCGACAACGAGCATGACGGCGTTATGGAAGCGGTACGCCGCTATCTTTTGAAATGAGTATTTGCGTGTAAAGAGGAGACAGGAATGGAAGAGAAACAGATGAAGCAGGTCGCACCCGCAGTATGGTTCGCACTCGGGGCGCTCAGCATGGCTGTGGTAGGACTTGTGATTGCCCTGATTGTTGCAATCAATATGGGCGGAAGGGACGAGGAGCCCGCGAAGAAGCCGACGCCGACTGAGGCTATTCGTGATGTGACTGTTACACCCGGTACGACGGAGACACCGACAGAAGGCATAACGGTAACGCCGACGCCAACCGCTACCGTAGGCAGCTACCGCGTTACCTATTCCGCAGGAGATTCCTGGAACGATAAGGGCGTGAATATGTACGGCGTAGAGCTTGCGATTCAGAATGATTCGGCAGAGCCTGTGGACGGGTGGAAGCTTGAGCTTACATTTGCCGGCCTGAAAACGGTCAATGGCTGGAACGGAACCTATACCGCAGACGGGGACCACCTGACCATTACCAATGCGGTTTACAACGGAAGTATTCCGGCAGGCGGCGTGGTTGCAATCGGCTGCAATCTCGGGGTTAATGAGGAGCTGAAGATTACCGATGCCAGGCTGAACGGCGTAGCATGCGAGGTGGCAGCAGGCAAGGTGGATCAGAATGCAATCAACAACCCGGGCGAGGATTCGAAGGATGAGACGCCGGAGGCTGTGCTTAACAGAAGCGAGAAGGCCGTGCAGGGAGATGACTGGCTCTATACCGACGGACGCAATATTTACGATAAGGACGGCAAGAAGGTATGGCTGACCGGCTTGAACTGGTTTGGCTACAACACCGGAACGAACACATTTGACGGCCTGTGGAACAGTAAGCTTGAGCCTACGGTGAAGGCGATTGCGGATCACGGCTTCAATGTCATTCGTGTACCGATTTCGGCGGAGCTATTGCTTCAGTGGAAGCGGGGCGAGTATCCGCGTGCGAATTACAACAATGCATATAATCCGACGCTTAACAAGATGAACAGCCTGCAGATCTGGGAGTATTTTCTTGTACTTGCGGAGACGAACGGCCTTAAGGTTATTCCGGATATTCACAGTGCGGAGACGAACGCCTCCGGACACAATGTGAATCTGTGGTATACCGACAGAATCTCGGTGGAGGATTATTATACCGCGCTTGAATGGATGGCGGAGCGGTATAAGAATAACGACACCATCATCGGCTTCGATCTGAAGAACGAGCCGCACGGCAAGCCCTACGAGGGAAGCGGCGCTGCAATCTGGAACAACTCAAAGAGTGCCAATAACTGGAAATACGTCGCAGAAACCGCTGCGGCAAGAGTACTTGCCAAGAATCCGAACGTACTGATATTGATTGAGGGAACCGAGATATTCCCGAAGGATCTGGCAACGAATTCCGACTTCCATTCCACCGATGAGAAGGATTACGATTTCAACTGGTGGGGCGGAAACCTGCGTGCCGTTCGGGAATTTCCGATTAATCTCGGCCGCTACCAGAATAAGCTTGTATATTCTCCGCATGATTACGGTCCGACCGTATATAAGCAGCCCTGGTTCGAGGGAGATTACGATTATAACAGTCTGATGAAGGACTGCTGGCATGATAACTGGTTCTACATCTATGAAGAGAACAAAGCACCGCTTCTGATCGGTGAGTGGGGCGGCTTTATGAGAGAGCCGAATCTGACCTGGATGACGCATATGCGTAAGCTGATCGGTACCTATCATCTGAATCATACCTTCTGGTGCCTGAACGCCAACTCCGGTGATACGGGCGGTCTTCTGAAGGATGATTTCGTCACCTGGGACACAGAAAAATATAACTTTGTCAAGGAAGTTCTTTGGCAGGAAAATGGCCGTTTCGTCGGCCTTGACCACGCGATTCCGCTTGGAAACAGCGGCATTAGCCTTAGCGAAGCAAAAGGAGGGAACTGGTAATGACCCCTGAGAGAGTACTTAAGATGCGTGCGGCCTGGGCCGCTTCGGATGCAAAAAGAGACGAGCATTTTACGGAGCCTGATTGCGTGAATATTGTTCGAAATATCACCTATGGCTTCTGCGAGCCGAGTAAAGAGGTGGAGCCCGGCGAGAAACCGTATCGTTCCTATGGTGCGGACAATCTTTTGGATGTATATACCCCGAAGTCCATGCAGGGCGAGCTCCTGCCGACCATCGTATCGATTCACGGCGGCGGGTATTTCTACGGCGATAAGGAGCTGTATCGATTCTATTGCATGCACCTTGCGGAAAGCGGCTTTGCCGTTGTCAATATGAACTATCGTCTGGCACCGGAATACAAATATCCTTCTTCGATGCAGGATATTCATTCGGTGATGAAGTGGATTGAGCGGTATGGTTCTTTCTACGGAATTGACCGTGATAAGGTGTTTCTGATCGGTGATTCCGCCGGCGCACAGCTTGCCTGCGAATATGCAATTGCCAATTCCAATGCAGCTTACAGTGAGGCAATCGGTCTTTCGGATAAGCCGAATGTTACGATCCTCGGCGTATCGCTTGCATGTGGTATGTATTATGTCGGAGAGCGGGAGAAGCTTGGCGAGACCGCGGATATGGTGACGGATTACCTCGGTGCGGACAACCCGCTAAAGGAGACGTTGTACTCTGCGCTTGATTACATCACGGATGCCTTCCCGCCGGCGATGGTATTTTCCTCAAAGGATGATTTCTTAAGAGAGTCCTGCGAGCCGCTTGTTGCGCTTCTTAAGGAGAAGGGCGTACCGGCAAAGGGACATATTTACGGTCTTGATGAGGACAGAATGATCTATCATGTGTTCCACCTTGACCTGAACGAGCCTGTCGGACAGAAGGCTAATCGCGACCAGATTGAATTCTTTATGGGAATTCTTGAAGGAATATAAGTCGAAACCGTTACTTTCCCTTCGGTTAGGAACCGTGAGCCTAAGGAAGCGATTCTAGCTTACGTAAGTACGGAAAAGGGAACTTTCGGTTGACAAGGCATTTTCTTTGAAATATACTTATTTCAAAGGGTTTATTATGAACTCAAAGAATGAATGGAGGAAGAGGATATGGGTAAGTTTGTAGTAAAGCAGGTTGCAAGCGGTATTAAGTTTGATTTGAAGGCAGGCAATGGCGAAGTTATCGCTACGTCTGAAGTATATTCCAGCGAGAAGTCCTGCAAGAACGGTATTGAGAGTGTTCGTAAGAATGCCGCTGTTGCTAATATTGAGGACCAGACTGTAGAGGGCTTTGAGAAGGCGAAGCATCCTAAGTTTGAGGTTTATGCCGATAAGAGAGGCGAGTTCCGTTTCCGTCTTAAGGCTACGAACGGCGAGATTATCGCTGTAAGCGAGGGTTACACCACGAAGTCCAGCTGCATGAACGGTATCGCAAGCGTTCAGAAGAATGCTCCGGATGCTCCTGTTGTTGAAGCTTAAGTGAGTAATATTTGCCGGCTGTTCACGCGTGGAACGGGCAGCATTTGCTAAGAAAGAAACCAGTGGCCTCATGCCGATCGGCCGGTCGGCACGAGGCTTTTTTCTGTGAGAAGAGTAACGGCGGGTTTAAGAGTGCCTACAATATATGAGGGAGAATGAAGCATGAGCGCAGAGAAGATGCAAGTTGTTGAAGAGGAGATCAGAAAGGTTATTATCGGCAAGGATGAAATTATTCATCAGTTGCTTACCGCAGTGCTTGCCGGTGGACATGTCCTTTTGGAGGATGTGCCTGGTGTCGGAAAGACGACGCTTGCGGTTGCCTGTTCGAAGGCAATGGATCTGAAGTATAAGCGGACGCAGTTTACACCGGATGTTATGCCGTCGGATGTTGTTGGCTTCTGTATGTATGATAAGGATGAGAAGAAGCGTGTTTATATGCCGGGCAGTATTCTTTGTAACCTCTATCTGGCTGACGAGATCAACCGAACCTCTTCAAAGACGCAGTCGGCGCTCCTTGAGGCAATGGAGGAGGGGCAGATTACCGTAGAGGGTGTGACAAAGGAGCTTCCGGACCCGTTCATCGTAATCGCTACGCAGAATCCGGTCGGCGCAGCAGGAACGCAGATGCTTCCAGATTCGCAGCTCGACCGTTTTATGGTTCGCTTACAGCTTGGTTATCCGAGTCCTGCCGCTGAGATTGCCATGATGAAGGCGAGAACCGGGCTGAATCCGCTTGATCAGGTTAGCTGTGTGCTTACGAAGGAGGAGCTGATCTCGTGTCGACGTGAGGCAGAGTCTATCTATGTGCATGACCTTGTTTATGGATATATTACCGAGCTTGTAAACCGCACGAGAACGAACGGGCAACTGTCGCTTGGCGTGAGTCCCCGCGGTTCGCTTGCGATTGCCGCTATGGCAAAGGCACATGCTTATCTTGCGGGGCGGAACTATGTGGTTCCGACCGATGTCAGTGAGGTTTTTGTCAATACGGTTTCTCACCGACTTCTTCTTACTGCTATGGCACGTGCCCAGAAGACGGATTCCATCGCTATTGCAAAGGAGATTCTGCAGAATACGCCGGCGCCCGTTCTGAAGGATATTCGCGGCTAAGCATGTCTGGGCAGGGGGAGCGTTATGCATAAGGGACGTATTATTTATGCGGTTGTGCTCGTGGTCATATTCTATCTGGCAATGATCTATTATGATTACGGCATGTATCTGTTATTCTTTTTGAGTCTTCTGATACCGCTTTTTGCGGAAATCTATGGGTTTCTGCTTCGGAAGCGGATTCTCTTCGCATGGGGAGAAACCGGTTCTGACGGTAGCAGAACGGAGCCGGTCAGAATTGCTGTTGCAATGAAAAATACCGGTATTCTGCCGACCGGAAAGCTCAAGATTCGCTATTCGGTTAAGGACGTTCTCAGAGATTCCACGGAACAATTTGTAAAAACAATCGTTATTGCGGGAGGTAGCACAAGGACGGATGTGTTGGAGATAGAGCCGATGCATTCCGGAAAGCTTACCGTGTCCGTCGATTCCGTCCGGGTGTATGAGCCGCTCGGGCTTGTTTCGTATGCCGTTCCAACGAATCTTGGCGGTAACAGTTATCTGATTCTGCCAGAGCTTACCGAGCTGCCGGTATCCCCCTGGGAGAACAATCCGTATGCCTATGTTTCGGAGGAAACCTATTCGGAAACCAAACCGGGTGACGATCCGTCCGAGCTTTTCGGAACGCGTGATTATGTGCCGGGCGATAGACAGAACCGCATTCATTGGAAGCTTACAGCGAAACAGGACGCGTTGATTGTGAAGGAATACGGCCTTCCGATTGCTTGTACGACTACGGTGTTTTTAGAGCTCTTTTTGTGTGAGGAGGACGAATGGCTGAATACCCTTTTGGACGCGGCATTTTCCTTGTCTTTTAACCTGATATTAGGTGGGCATGTGCATAGATTTGCCTGGTACGATACGAAGAACGGATGTGTTCGCAGAATGACGGTGGATGGAGAGGAGGCGCTTTCGGCGTTAATCTCCGAGGTGCTTGGCTGCAGTCTTTATGAAAAGGACCAGGCGGTTATCAGGGCGTACGAGGAAGAGTTTGTCGAGGAACGTTGCAAAAATATCTTCTACCTGGCGCCGACGCTTACCGCGGAGAACCGTGAGGCGCTTGAGAAGCTGATGGGGGATGCCTATGTGACGGTTTACACGATTGGCGATAAGAACCGGGTTGTGCTTCGTGAGACCTTCAAGGAATATGCTGTAAGACCATGGCACCTGTCCTCGGATATGTGCGGGATGGGAGGCGATGAAGGATGAACAACGCTTCGAAGAACAGGCTCGGAGAGAAGGGTCTTCTTCTGCTCCTTCTTGTTACCAACGTATTTTTATGTAACCTGATTACGATTTATGTGCCGGCTTCCGTGTTCGGCTTCAGTATCTCGAAGGAAACGCTTTGGATTCTTGCGGCTTCGGCAGCTCTTGCAGTGCTTCTTTGCGCCTCGGAGAAGCGGCGGGCACTCGGAATCGGTATTTTTATGCTCGTAGCAGCTGTGGTTGTGGTCCGGCATATAGATAAGCTTACAATCGATGAGAATATGCTTGAGTGTTTCGTGGCATTTCTTACCGGGGAGGCGGAATCTCTACGGGAGGCAGCGCCTGTTGCGGAAGCCTTTCTGATGTTCTACGGTGTTGTGGGCTGCCTTGTTCTGGCAGTCGCATACGCGACGAAGAAGAATTACTCGGTTTGGGTTATTATTTCTGCTGTTGAGCTCTATTTCTCTATTGTGGTCGGTCGTCTGCCGTCGGCGGCAGCGCTTGTTTCCTGGGCGCTTATGATGCTGTACCTCCGACTGAGCGTGGTCTTTTTGGAGTCGGAGGATCGACGCGTGCTTTTGTATGAGCCGCTGGCACTTGTCGGATTGATTGTTTTGGGTACGGTGCTTCCGCTTGTCGTAACACACAGACAATATGAGGAAAGTGTGGAAAATGGCAGGGTGCGCGCATTTGTCCGAAATATCAACGAGAACGGGCTGAACCGGTTAATCGAAGGTATTACCGGGCGAAGCGACCGCGATATCTCGCTAGGGGTTACCGGCGGTAAGCTTTCGGACGGCAGGGTTCGTATAACCGGCAAGACACAGCTTGTGGTGGCACTTCCGAAGAACAGCCCGCAGACGTATTTACGTGCGTATGTCGGAACGGAATTCAGCAGAGACCAGTGGATTTACGACGAGGAAGACATCGCGGATTATATGGAAATCTTCGGGTTAAAGGGAAGCGGATTCGATTCGGCGTCGTATTCCTTTTCACTTCTTTCGAGGCTTTTCTATCATGCGGACGATGCAAGGACGGAGCGGTGTCGCTTTCCGCTTTACTATGCTTCCATGACAATCATGAATAAAAGGGCCGCGAAGGACTACCTTTATACGCCGTACTGTTCTATGGCTGAGGAGGGCTTTTCGGCTGAGCCGGACGGGACCTGGAACTCGCCTGCACGCGGGGAGCGGTATTTTTCGTCTTATATTTATAATGAGCAGGGACTTCCGAATGCGGCCGCATTTTCCGAGCTTGTGACACTTCGAAGAAGTGATTTTCCTGCAGAGAGCGGGGAAATGGATGCGTTCTTTTCTTACAATGAGCGCTATACGAGATTTGCCGAAAGGATGTATCTCGGGGTGCCGATGAGCTATCGAAATGCCTTGAAGGATGCGGTGCTTTGGTCCGGAAGCCTTAGCGAGAAGATTGCACATGTGCAGAAATATATGACTGCGAATTATACCTATACACTCGATCCGCCGGCGAATAAAAGTGAGAAGGAGCAGCTTCTGTACTTTATCGAGGATAGCAGGCAGGGGTATTGCCAGTACTATGCGTCGGTTGCGGTCATGCTGTTTCGTATGATGGATGTTCCCGCCAGATACGTCGAGGGCTATGTGGTTCCGCGCAAGCTGATTGCGGGTGCCGGGACGACCCAGAAGGCGCAGGTGGCGGTTTGGGATGCGGACGGGGTTCGAAATGTTGAGACGGATTTCGTTACGGTTGAGGTTTCGGACCAATATGCGCATGCCTGGGCAGAGATTTGGATTGAGGGCTACGGCTGGTATCCGATCGAGGTAACCTATGGGTATACCGATGCGGTGCCGCTTGATTATCTGGAACGGGAATTAGGGCAAGGGAACAATGAGCCCATAACCCCGTCCCCGGGGCTCACTCCGGGTGTTGGGGTAACGGAGCCGGCGCTTCCAACGAAGAAGCCGGTGCCGTCGATTGCACCGACGAAGAAACCGGAGCAGCCGACAGGTACGCCTGTTGGACCGGATACGAATCGTCGAAAGCGAAGTCCTGTTCTTTTAATCGGAGCGGTTGTGCTTCTCGTACTCGTGTTAATTGTTCCGGTGCGCTACAGAATATTGACGCTTCGTAGAAATCGGAGGATCGGTAGTAGCGATTCAAGGGCTGCCGCAATTGCCGTATATCGGGAGCTTCTTCGCATCGGCGAGGAAATGGGCGTGACCCGAAGAAGCAGTGAAGCGGACAGAGAATTCCATGCGCGGCTTATCGAAGCACTTCCCTCCTTTGGCGAGGAGCTAAACGGTACGGTTTCCATCGCTGTCACGGAGAAGGCGGTATTCGCAAAGGAAGGCATCAGTCGTGAAGAGTTCAGATTGCTACATAAATATTATAGAGAGTTGAGAAGAGCCGTTCTTAGTAAGCTTCGCGGCATTCGCAGGATTAAGGCACGCTATTGGAAGGTGCTGTGACTTGGTTGGTGGTCTCTTGGGGACGGGGTTATGGGCTCACACGTGTGAGCCCATAACCCCGTCCCCAAGAGACCACCCGAGAGCCCATTTTCTCACATTGCAAAAATAATTGTTGACGCATTGCGGTTTGGTGTGTTATATTGGTTAGGCTATGGAAGAGGTCTTTTTTTTATGCCTAAAAATAATACGGAGGTGGTAAGTTGTGCGAGTAAAGATTACATTGGCATGTACAGAATGCAAACAGCGTAATTACAACACTACAAAAGAAAAGAAAAACCATCCGGATAGGATGGAGACTAAGAAGTACTGCAGATTCTGCAAACAGCACACAATGCACAAGGAAACCAAGTAAGATAACCAGAAAGGAAGAGCGATATGAGTGATAATGATAAGGCACCCAAGAAGAGTTTCTTCAAGGGATTAAAAGCTGAATTTAAGAAAATCATCTGGCCCGCAGCACCCGTTGCTGCTAAAGAGTCCGGTGCGGTTCTCGTTATTACTATTGTTCTCAGTCTGGTCATTGTTGCGGTCGATATGCTTGTAAAGCTCGGCCTCGGCGCGATTCTTGGTTAAGAGTGTAGGAATAAGGTGACGATATGGCAGAGGCGCAGTGGTACGTTGTTCATACCTATTCCGGGTATGAAAACAAAGTAAAGGTAGATCTTGAGAAGACGATTGAAAATCGTAAGCTTCAGGACGTTATTATGGAAGTATCCGTTCCGTTGATCGATTCCATCGAGATGAAGAACGGTGTTCGTAAGAAGGTTCAGAAGAAGATGCTTCCCGGCTATGTGCTTGTTCGTATGATTATGAACGATGATTCATGGTACGTGGTAAGAAATACCCGTGGCGTAACCGGCTTTGTTGGTCCGGGATCCAAACCCGTTCCGCTCACAGAGCAGGAAGTTTACAACATGGGAATCAATCGTGAGAACGAAGAGTTCGAATTTGTTGAGGGTGAGACCGTTACCGTTATTAACGGCGCATGGTTGAACACCCAGAGCGTTATCAAGGCAATCAATCCCGCTAAGAGAACACTCACCATTACGGTTGAGATGTTTGGTCGTGAGACCCCTGTTGAGGTTGATTTTGACGACGTCAAAGTTGAGCATTATTAAGGCCTGTTCGTAAAGGCAGCGAACAGAGTTACCGGTATAGCACCGGTAAGTGGGAGGAAATCTTCCGATAACACCACATTTTTAGGAGGTATGCTATTATGGCAAAGAAAGTTACAGGTTACATCAAATTACAGATTCCGGCTGCAAAGGCAACCCCGGCTCCTCCGGTAGGTCCCGCTCTTGGTCAGCATGGTGTTAACATTGTACAGTTCACTAAGGAATTCAATGCTAGAACCGCAGGACAGGAAGGTATGATCATTCCTGTTGTTATTACCGTTTATCAGGACAAGAGCTTCAGCTTCATTACGAAGACTCCTCCGGCACCCGTTCTTCTTAAGAAGGCTTGTAAGATTGACAAGGCTTCCGGTACTCCGAACAAGAACAAGGTCGCTACGATTAAGAGATCTGAAGTTGCTAAGATTGCTGAGCTTAAGATGCCTGATCTGAATGCTGCTAACATTGAGACCGCAACCAGCATGATTGCAGGAACTGCACGTAGCATGGGTATCACCGTAGTTGATGACTAAGAAATAAGTGGGAGGGATTAGCTCCCGACAATACCACTAGGAGGTTTGAATTATGAAACATGGAAAGAAATATACGGACGCTGCAAAGCAGATCGACAAGACCCAGTTGTATGATACCGCTGAGGCTGTTGCTCTTGTAAAGAAGTCCGCTATTGCTAAATTTGATGAGACTATTGAAGCACATATTCGTCTTGGTGTAGACGGACGTCACGCTGACCAGCAGGTTCGTGGTGCAGTTGTACTTCCTCATGGAACCGGTAAGACCATTCGCGTATTGGTATTCGCAAAGGGACCCAAGGTTGATGAGGCACTTGCAGCAGGCGCTGATTACGCTGGCGGTGAGGAGCTCGTTCCCAGAATCCAGAAGGATGGCTGGTTTGAGTTCGACGTTGTTGTTGCAACACCTGACATGATGGGCGTTGTTGGTAAGCTCGGTCGTGTACTCGGACCTAAGGGACTTATGCCGAACCCGAAGGCTGGTACCGTTACCATGGATGTAACCAAGGCTGTTAAGGATATCAAGGCAGGTAAGATTGAGTACCGTCTTGATAAGACGAACATCATTCATTGTCCCGTTGGTAAGGCTTCCTTTACCGAGGAACAACTCGCAGAGAACTTCAGCACTCTGATGGGCGCAATTGTAAAGGCTAAACCGGCAGCTGCAAAGGGTCAGTATTTTAGAAGTGTTACTTTGACTTCTACTATGGGTCCCGGAGTAAAGGTTAATACCGTTAAGTTCATGTAAACAATTGCAACCTTAACCATAGCATTCAAATCGCCGTGAGCAATCACGGCGATTTTTTATGTCAGAAGGTCTCGATATCAGAATGTTCCGATGAAGACGGTTCTAAGAAAATGAAAAAACGCCCCGTGCTTTCGCAAGAGGCGTGTTAGCTTCTATGGAATTGAGAGCTCAGGGCTTTACGCGACCGGGAAAGGCGCGGTCAATCTTGCCGAGTAGCTTCTTATTAGTAACCGAAACAAGCGGCTTTGCATTGGACCTGGTGTAGCAGAAGAAGATCAGTGCGACGATTGCCGCCTTATCATCCTCGGCGAGAATCTGTCCCTTGCGGGCAAGCCCGGTCTCGGTGGTATCGTGTTCTACGGAGGCAACCTGCCAGTTGCCGTAGAATACAGGCAATGCCTTACAGTCACTCGGAGCAATCGGATAGAGCTGATATGGCAGACTCTGGTACCGAAGCTCGTAGATGTCGTATTTGTTGAAAAGCGTGCCGCTGTGAACCTGATAAGCGACGCCGGCAAATGTTCCGTTCACGTCAATCTGGAACGCCGAGATCATATCGGTTGTAGCTCTGTTGGTATTATCGGAAACTGTCAGTTCGCGCTCGCCGAAGTTTACCTGCCATACGGTGGAAACGGGTTGCTTCTGGAATTTGATTTCGCCCACTGCACGACCGTTGCGGGTAATCTGCAGCTCGCCGGAATTGGAGTCCTCTCTTACGGTTACGATATCGAGTATCATAAAGGAATCCCTCCCATTTGATGTATTATAGATTATATACAGTTGACCCGAAAAAGAAAAGTATTTTATGATATAATAGTGCAAAAAAATACAAAATAATACAAATTGACCCGAGGAAGCGCCGTCAAATGCAAGAAATTGTTGCTTCTCCGCCGAGTTTTGGAGGGTGTCGCTGTTTGTGCCGGTTGGATTTTATGATAGAAAAATAAAAATACAGGTTGACACCGTAATCGGTTTATGTTATAAATATATGCGACTGCCGAAGACAGTAGGTGCCGAAAGGCGTAAGTGATTCACAGAATCCGCCCACCGAGGAATGTCAGCATTTGATGATGAGTTAATTGTGCTGCTTTTCCGAATTCGGAAGAGGAGCTTTTTTTATACCTCACAAAGTCGACGGACAGTTGAATAATTTAAGGAGGTAATTCAAATGGCAAAGATTGAGTTAAAGGCACCGATCATCGAAGAGATCAGCAAGCTCGTTGCAGATTCCAAGGCTATCGTACTTGTTGATTATCGCGGTCTTACGGTTGACCAGGATACCAAGCTTCGTAAGTCCTTGAGAGAAGGCGGCGTTGTATACAAGGTATACAAGAACACCTACCTCAAGAAGGCATTTGCCGGCACAGTTTATGAAGAGCTTTCCAAGCATCTTGATGGACCTACCGCAGTTGCATTCGGTCTCGAAGATGCTACCACTCCTGCTAAGCTTCTTTCCGATGGAATGAAGATCGCAGATAAGCTTGAGTTCAAGGGCGGCGTTATCGACGGAACTTATTACGATGCAGAAGGTTGCAAGGTTATTGCAAACATTCCTTCCAAGGAAGTTCTTATTTCCAGACTTCTTGGCAGCTTGCAGTCTCCTATTGCAAATCTTGCACGCGTACTCAAGCAGATTGCAGAGAAGAAGGGCGAGGTTGCTTAATCTATCTGCAGGCTATGTATGATTTATTCATACCGAAACGCCGAAATACGGCATAATCAAATTTTAATGGAGGATTTTTATCATGACTAATCAGGAATTTATTGATGCTATCAAGTCCCTTACCGTTCTTGAGCTGAACGATCTTGTTAAGGCTTGTGAGGAAGAGTTTGGTGTTAGCGCAGCAGCAGGTGTTGCTGTAGTAGCAGCTCCCGGCGCAGCAGCTGCAGCTGAGGAAGAGAAGACCGAGTTCAACGTAGAGTTGACTGAGGTTGGCGAGAACAAGGTTAAGGTTATCAAGGTTGTTCGTGAGATCACTGGTCTTGGCCTCAAGGAAGCTAAGGATCTTGTAGATGGCGCTCCTAAGATGATCAAGGAAGCTGTTTCCAAGGAAGAGGCTGAGGACATCAAGAAGAAGGTTGAGGCTGAGGGCGCTAAGGTTACCCTTAAGTAATTTTGCCACTAACCTCACGTAGGGTCACATACTCTGGTATAACTTCACGCAAAGGCGCATGGTTACTGGGATTGTGAAAATACAACAGACTGTTATAAGGTGCCGTATCCTGCTATAAACTGACGGAAACCCGTGGTGCGGATTTTGCGTTTTTGAAAAGTTTATTCCAGCGCACCATTTAACAACGAAACAGAGGCCAGCAGATAGATTATCTGTTGGCCTTTTTTGTTTATCTAAAACTCTTACGGAGGTGACGATCGTGGCAAAGACGATTGCAATCGGGAACCAGAAGGGAGGCGTCGGCAAGAGTACGCTGACCGTAAATCTGGGAGCTGCCCTGGCGAAAGCAGGGGAACGAGTCCTTTTGGTGGATATGGATTCGTCCGGAAATCTGACAGCGGGGCTGGGATATCCGAGGAACCTGCAGAGAACGGTGGAGTCCCTGATGCGAGAAATAGCATTGGAGACGGAGAATCCGTCCTGTGAGGAGACTGTCCTTCATCATGAGGAGGGAATGGATCTGCTTCCTTCCAGCAAGCTTCTGACGGGGATGGAGTTGTGGCTTCAGACAGTGGATAAGAAAGAAACTGTAAGATATTGCTGTGCCTCCGAAAGGGGGCACAAAACCTTCGCTCGCTCAAAGAAAAGTCTGTAAAAGAGTCAGCGGTTGTGGTAAGATATACACTGCGTATGGTATATCCGTAACGATGTGGTATTTTACAGATAAACAGGAAAAGACAGGACAATGACAGGTATGATAAACACAATAGTATTTGATATGGACGGAACGGTGTTGGACACATTGGATGATCTGACGGAATCCGTGAATTATGTTCTCGGGAAATTCGGTTTTGCTTCCAGAACGAAGGATGAGTACAGAGAATTCTTCGGAAATGGAATAAAGTATGCAATCCGTTGCGCGGTTCCGAAGGAGATTCCGGAGTCCGTCATCGATGAGATGATTCCGGTGTTTAAGGAGCATTATGACGTTCATTGTCTGGACAGAACCGGACCGTATGACGGGATTTTGGAAACGCTCAAGGCGTTGAAAGAAAACGGATATAAGATGGCGATTGTATCGAACAAAATCGACTCTGCCGTTAAGGAACTGAACAGCCGTTTTTTCGGGAAGTATATAGATGTGGCAATCGGGGAACAACCCGGAATCAGAAGAAAACCCGCACCGGATATGGTGTCGGCCGCATTGACTCAGCTCGGAAGCAATGCTGATGAATCTGTTTATGTCGGTGATTCGGAAGTGGATCTGGAGACGGCAAGAAACGTGGGAATCCCATGCATTTCAGTACTATGGGGATTTCGAGACAGAGATTTCCTGATACGGAAAGGCGCGAAAACAATAATCGAAAAGCCGAAAGACATTTTGAGAGAACTGGGTGAAGGCTGTAAGGATTGGCGTAAATCTAACTTTGTCCAGCGATAACATTGCCCCTACAATTTTACTATTCTTAACTAATGATGGGAGGGTGTATGAAGAAAAGAATTACGACTCTCTTCGTACTGCTTTTATGTTTGATGTTGCTGGTATTCCTGGGATTGATGGCAAAAGAAATCTATTCACAGCTTCATCCGCCAAAAGACCCGGAGATTGTAGCCGATTTGTGCTTTGGAAAGAGCGGAGACACAAACTATTTGGTCTATGTAAAGGAAAATGGGAAATATACTCCGTATATCGTAATTGATACGAAAAATTACGGAAGCGAAGCGGTTTTGCTGCTCCGGAAGGACGTCTATATGAAAGAAATGATGTACAGAGATGCTAATATTTTCGGTACCGGAGGAGCATATTACAACGGCAGTATAGTGGATGATTTCCTTGAGGGTGAATTTTATAATGTCTTTTCCGAGGAAATGAAAAGTATAATTCGGGAATCTTCCGTGAGAATTCACACAAGCAGATTTGTAGAAAAGAGAAGGATGGAAGGAGAACCTTTTCTAGAAACAATTTATCGTCACGTTTTTGTCCTGTCGGCAGCCGAGTTGGATGCCCCACTGATAAGAGATAAAGAGAGAGACGAAGGCGATGTAATCCCGGAAGCATTGAAGAATCCTGTCCTTTTATACACTTGGCTACGATCAGAGGCAATCGGCGGGGATGACACGCATGCGTCATTATGGTACAACACGGCTGTTGTCAGCAACCATATTCAAAATGGTGCGGAGCATTATGTTCGTCCGGTTTTTACGGTGAATCGGAATGAGCCGATTGAACTTCAAACTGTTGACACAGAGGAAATCAGCGGTTCGATTTATGTTTTTTCTTCGGACAAGTAATGACACGTACTGTTTTAGTTGTAGAAAAACAAAAGGAATACCTTTGAGATGATAGAGGGAGCTGTTCGATTTGAGCAGCTCTCCTTTTTTGTACATTGCCCCCCCGGTGTAATCCTTAACGGGGGA
The DNA here is from genome assembly GCA_024404675.1 of Lachnospiraceae bacterium. Classification (GTDB taxonomy): domain Bacteria; phylum Bacillota; class Clostridia; order Lachnospirales; family Lachnospiraceae; genus ISDg. Next base: position 83,231 of record JAKSPO010000004.1, on the reverse strand, counting down.
GATTGCACTGGCGAACGCGGAAACCTCCTGTTCGGGACAGAAGGAGGAAGATGAGATATAGATTAAAACAAAATGCTATATTAGATTTTAACAAAAAACCGCCATTTTTAAAAACCGCAGTTTTTCTAAAATGCTTGACAGTGGAGGGGCAACGGGTATACTCTTATTGTCGGGGAACTCCCTGACAAATGTACTGTTCTCCGATAATGCGACGGTGAATGCGGCAGATGGTACTATAATGCATATGATTGGGGGATCATTTATAACATTTTCAACAAAAGGGTGGTACTCGTATATGTCAAGTAATTATGGTTCAACGGTTACCATCAAAAAAATGAATGAAATAACGATTTCAATTAGTACAATGCTCAAATGGTGCGGATTATAGACGGGAGGGCGTGGAAGATGAAGAAAAAACGTATTATAATGATAGTTTTCATTGTGGTTTTGATTTTACTTGTTTCCTGTGTTATATCCTATTTTATTCCGATATCTTCTTTTCGACGAAATGTTAATCAATATAAGAAATATGTGGTTCTGGAAGATGAGCATACATTAACACGTGTGCGACAGAGACTTGAAATGAGCCCGGAAGAGTATCGGAAATTGAAACAGCAATTAATCAGCGAGGGCTGGCAGTGCGATTCCATAAAACAGACCGGTTCGCTGGCGATACCACAGTATTATCGAGAATCTCACACACTTTCCACGGATGTGCTGACGGAACAATATTCATGTGATATGCTTGGGCACGATTACAGCATTAAAGCGCTGCTATCTTCCAATAGTGCTTCGGAAACTTTGGAAGTTGTAATATTGGAGGATGTTGTCTTAGTGGAGTATCGGGCAACGCTCCATCTCCCATTCTTTCCGATTGGCGGTAAGGTCCATTAGACCAAGAAGGAAATTGACTATCTGGGGGCATCGAGATGAGCCGAGAAGAATATTTGAAATTAAAGGAAGAACTTCTTTCGGATGGATGGATTGATTCTACAGAATTCATTGCAGAAAATGGAATGGATGATCTCAGCACAGCATATTTTTCGGAAGAAGAGCGGAAAGGGCAGAAAGAAAAATTAACGCTAACATATAGATTTTTGCCAAAATTTATTGTTAAGCCTTTGCTTATTTATGAAAAGATGATTGTTGTGATTAGTGATAATAAAGTATATATTCAGTTCGGTGCATTTATGACCACAGCTGATGGATTGAAGCAGTAATATATAAGAAATTAACATTTTTAAAGCAAAAAAAAGAGACGGGATTGTTCGGTTACTGGATTGATCGTGTTTCTTTTTTATGAAAAATGGCAAAGAATATGTTACAATCCGAGGAGTCAGGTCGGAGGTTACGGCGTATTTAGAAGATTATTACGATGAAGGAATTGTGAATGGTAAGGTTATCAAGGAGTACTGAAATGGTTGAGATGGAACAGAATACGGAGGAGACGCAGATGGAATATACACTGGAGCAGGGAAGCCCGCTTGATTTAAGCGGCAGACTCGAGAAGGAGATACGGTGCTATGAACTGCTTGATTCGCTGGGAATTACCTTCTGGCGCTGCGACCACCCGGATGCTAACGCCAATACAATGGAGGATTGTCTGAAGATAGATGCGATTCTTGAGGCTGTGGTGTGTAAGAACCTGTTTCTGTGCAATCGACAGCGGACGCAGTTCTATCTTCTGATGATGCCGGGGGATAAGGTCTTTAAGACTAAGGAGCTGAGCGGACAGCTCGGCTGCGCAAGACTCAGTTTCGCCGAAGCGGAGTATATGGAGCAGTATCTTGATATTACGCCAGGCTCCGTAAGTGTTCTTGGGCTGATGAACGATACGGAGGGCAAGGTACAGCTTCTGGTGGATGAGGATGTTCTGAAGGGAGAATTTGTCGGTTGTCACCCTTGCATCAATACGACGAGCCTGAAGCTTTATACAAAGGATATCTTCGGACCGCTTCTTGTGGCAATGAAGCATGACATGACAGTTGTCAGACTTACCGGAGAAGAGTGAATTCGTAAAAGAGGGATTGCATTTTCCCTCTTTTATTTTTATACTAAAAGGAGCGTATATGTTGGGTTTTGGCGCAAATGACAGGAGGATGAATTTATGAAACAGTGGAAGGGTTATGAGCATGGCATCAACTTCGGAGGTTGGCTTTCTCAGTGTGTTCACACGAAGGAGCACTACGACAGCTTTATTTCCGATGGGGACTTTAAGACGGTCAGAGAGTGGGGATTGGACCATATTCGTATACCGGTCGATTATGAACTCTTTGAGGATGAGCATAACAATTTTCAGGAGGAGGGCTTTGCATACATCGCTTATGCGATCCGTATGTGCCGGGACAACGGTCTCAATATGATTCTTGACCTGCACCGCACCCCGGGTTACTCCTTTGACAATGCATACGGCGAGTTTGGCTTCTTCGAGGAGGAGCGTTATCAGGAGCATTTTTACAAGATCTGGGAAGAATTTGCAAAGCGCTTCGGCGGCGAGAAGGACATGCTTGCCTTCGAGCTTTTGAATGAGGTAACAAAGAAGGAGTACTGCGACCGCTGGAACCGAATCGCAGAGACCTGTATTAAGAAGATCCGTGCTGTTGCACCGGACATTTCGATTCTGGTGGGCGGCTATTACAACAACAGCGTTGAGGCAGTCAAGGACCTTGCGATGCCTTACGACGAGAATATTATTTACAACTTCCATTGCTACGATCCGCTCTTGTTCACACATCAGGGTGCGCCGTGGATTCCGCCGATGGATACCGCTTTTCGCTGTCCGTTTGAGATGAGCTATGCGGAATATGAGAAGGGAAGCAAAGAGCTTCTCAAGATGGAGAATATCAGCTTCGGTCGTTTTGGAACCGCTCAGGATGTGCCCGGTGAAAAATACTTCGAACTCCTTTTTGAGGAGGCAATCAAGGCGGCTGCAGAGAGAAATGTGGCACTTTATTGCGGTGAGTACGGTGTAATTGACCGTGTGGATCCGAAGGAAGCACTCAAGTGGTATAAGGCATTCCATAAGGTTATGAAGCATTATCAGATCGGCTCTGCGGCATGGAGCTATCGCCGTATGGATTTCGGTCTTTCCGATGAACGTATGGATGAGGTTCGCGAGGAGCTTCTTTCAATCATCAAATGGCAGTAAGCCGGGGGCTTCGGTATGAAAAGACCTGTTTCGATTCTTTTGATTTTTTGTATGATGCTTATGTTAAGCGGCTGCGGCAACACGGATTCTTCGGGCGGAAAGCAGCGCGCTCCCGGTTCCGGGACGCCTGCGACACCTACCTTGACGCAGGCGGGTGAGCCCTCGCCGAGTCCCGAGGCCACGCCCTCGCCGACTCCGACGCCCACTCCTACGGTAGCTCCGACGCCGACGCCTGCGCCGATCAGCGATTTATTTTCCACAGCACATCTGGAGGAATATCGCGCGATTCGGGCTTATGGTGAGTATATGAAGAAGCAGGTGCTTGCCGGCAAGTATCAGATTCCGGACGAGGAGCATGTTTATTTTACATTAAAGTATCTGGATGAGGACACGATTCCGGAGCTGCTTTTTACGACGAGCAGCGCACATATGGACGTGGTTACGATCCTTACCTATCATGACGGTAAAGTTGTGGATCTCGGCGTATTCGGCTCCTCCGGCGTATGCTCCTATAATGAGGAGGAGCACCTGATCGGCTCGCAGTATTCGGGCTTTGGTGCGTATGAGCTTTCGGTCTTTGAGCTGAAGGATGCAAAGGCAGTGCCGGTGATTACTCTGATGAAATCCGAAATGAGCGGAGAATACATGATTAACGATGTACCGGTCAGCGAGGAGCAGTTTACGAAGGCAATTGAGACCTGGGAGCAGAAGCTTACGCTTCAGGAGTTCGGTGATTACAGAACCTCGAATTGGTATATCGACACGGAGATGGCTGAGCAGCCGGTCAATGTGGAAAGCTTTATCGAGTATATGTACATTTACTGGGCAGATCAGCTACTTCATGAACCCGTCTTCGACAACAGGATTCCTGCGGATATCTGGGATCAGCTTGTCGGCAAATGGGTATGCGCCGGCGGCTATGCGACTCTTGGCGAGAACGAGTACGGCCCGCAGCCGGATTGGTACTATGAGTTTACAAAGGACGGACGAATTCTTCGTAAGACCCACTCCGAGAGTGCTTCGGCGGAGATTACCAACTTCTATTTCGATGCGAGAATCGGTCTGTTCGGAAGCGCCGAAGGCTGGCATGCCAATGCCGGTTTTGCGATTTGCTTCCCTGAAGGCGAGTGCATCGGAATTACCCGGATTACCTATCTGAACGGGTATCTGTTCACAGAGGAGGACTACTCCACGAGCGATTATGTTCAGATTATTTCCAATCGATATAAGAAAGCTGAATAGCGGCACAAAGACCACTGTCTTCGGGCGGTGGTCTTCTTTATTTGGAAACAAATCCGTCACTATCGCCTGTCTTTTGCATTTGCCGGCGCTGCGAGGTCGAAAGTTCCGAAAAAGTATTGACAGAGCTCTTCCATAAAGGATAAAATAAATCAAATACAATCCTTTACCGGGTTGATAGTGTGCCTGCGTGCGGGCGATTGACAGAGGAGGAAGCTGGCATGAGATGTAGCAGATGCGGAGCGGAAATGCCTGAAGATGCGAATTTCTGTACGGAGTGCGGAAGTGCGAAAAAGGCTGTGACAGAACAGTATGGGGACACGAGGACGCTTACTATAGAGCTTGTGAAGGCGCTTGAGAGTGCGCTTGGATTAAGTGTGCTTCTAAATACCAGGCTTCTTGCCGAAAGGACTTCGGCTGGCGCCGAGGAGACGGAGGGAGAAGCGCTTGCGGAAGCATTTTCCGAGCTACAGAAGAGCCTCGAGGAGACCTCCGAGGAGCTTTCGCTTGCATTGACTGCAGAGGAAGCAGAGGCGGCTAACGAGGAAATCGCGGAGGAAGCGACCGAAGAAGCTATCGAGGAAGCCTTGGAGGAGGTCGAAGAGACTATCGAGGAAGCTTTGGAATCGGTTGAAGAGACTATCGAGGAAGCGTTGGAAGAGGTTACCGAGGAAGCTCTGAAGGAAGTTGCTGAGGAAGCAGTTGAAGAAGCCTTGGAAGAAATTGGCGTGGAAGCAGTTGAAGAAGCTGTAGAGGAAGCGCTGGAAGAAGCTACTGAAGAGGATCTGAAAGAATTGGCAGAAGAAGCGCAGGAAGAACCCGCCGAAGAGTCGTCGGATGCTTCGGAGGACGAGGATTTTCTGTTCAATATGCTTTTTGCATCCGAGGAGTTAGATGATGCTACCGAGCCGTCCGAGGAAATCGAGGAGCTCAGAAAGCTTGATGGTGCGGACGCATTGGAGGAAGCTTTGGAGGAGCCCGCAGAAGCCACGGAGGAGCCCGCAGAAGCTGCGGAAGAGCTCGATGAGGAGTCTAATGAAGGTGTAGAAATCAGCATTGCTGAGGATGATACCGAGGAAGCCTTCGAAGAACCCGAGGCGCTTGAAGAAGATGCTACAGAAGAGCCGGAGGCACCTGAAGAGGAAGAAGCAGACATAGAGAAGACTCTTGAAGAGGAAGAAGTGACGGAAGAGCCGGAAGCTCTCGAAGAGGTGGAGGCTACAGAAGAAAGTAGCACTGAGATTCCGATTGAGAATACGGATGAGCAGGATATTGAGGACTCATTTTTCATTGATTTCGGAAGCGCCGATGCGGAAGAAGCAGAAGAAACGGAAGAAACGCCGATTGCCATTGCTTATGAAGACGATAACCCGGAGGTCGACCGGGAAGGTGACATGAAAAGCGACGAGCCGGAAGGCGAGAGTGCTTACTCGATTACAATCGAGGAAGACGAAGAGACTCCGGCAGCTGAGGAGCCCGTACAGGAGAGTTCTGCGGACGAGGACACTTCGATTCCAATCGCAGAAGCTTTCGAGAGCGGTTCCATCGAGATTACAGAAGACGAGGAAGAAGCCTTCGATATTCCAATCGTTGTTGCCGAAGCTGACAGCGAGGAGCAGCCATACGACACGACCGACGAAGATAAACCGGAAGATGCCGAAGAGATTCCGGTGTCTTGTGCGGAGGAATCCGACGAGGAGGATGACATCGATGCACTCCTCAGAGACATTCGAAACGAGCAGCAGGCTGAAGAAGCTTCCCGCCGCGAGGATATCCCGATCAGCTTTGAAGAGGATGAAGAGGAGATGATTGCGGACGTTGCCGACGAGGAGGAGTCTGACGAAGAAGAGTCGATTCCTGTTTCCATATCCGGTTATTATGATTTCCGCGATGAGCCGGATGAAATCGATATTCCGATTGATTTTTGAAGTTGAATGAACAGAAACTAAAAACCCGCTGCCGATGCAGCGGGTTTTTGATTGTATTCTGAAAATGAATGCACAAAATTGCACCTCATTTGTTAAAAATCAAAGATTGACAAAGCACAAGACTTGTGATATTATATAGAGTGCACTATTGTGGTGTGATATGCCTTAACAAGTAAATTATATCATAGGATATTCGGAAAAGCAACCTTTTTCGATACCTTGTGCTTTTCCGTCGGTCAGGCACAGAATGTGGTGGATTTATTTGATATATACATATACAGTACGATGTGAAATAAGATTCAAGGGGTGAAAACGTCAATGGATAAAAACAGAATTTGTCCTGTAAAAGTTGGCAAAGGCGTGCGAATGAGCTATGCGAGACAGAAAGAAATTCTCGAAATGCCCAACCTGATCGAGGTCCAGAAGGATTCCTACAACTGGTTCCTTAAGAAGGGTCTTCATGAGGTTTTTGAGGATATTTCTCCGATCGAGGACTATAGCGGCCATCTTAGCTTGGAGTTCGTGGATTACCAGCTGTGTGAAGACGAAGTAAAGTATACGATTGATGAGTGTAAGGAGAGAGATGCAACTTACGCTGCACCGATGAAGGTAAAGGTACGTCTTCATAACACCGAGACAGATGAAATTAACGAGCATACGATTTTCATGGGTGATTTCCCGCTCATGACCGAGACCGGTACTTTCGTTATCAACGGTGCGGAGCGAGTTATCGTAAGCCAGCTTGTTCGTTCTCCGGGTATCTACTATGATATTACCAGAGATAAGCTCGGTAAGAAGCTGTATTCCTGTACAGTTATTCCGAACCGTGGTGCATGGCTGGAGTATGAAACCGATTCCAACGATGTTTTCTATGTCCGTGTAGATAGAAACCGTAAGGTTCCGATTTCCGTTCTTGTTCGTGCGCTTGGTATTGGCTCGAACGAGGAGATTCGTGAGCTTTTCGGTGATGAGAAGAAGCTGGAGGCAAGCTTCCAGAAGGATACTACCGAGGATTATAAGACCGGTCTTCTTGAGCTTTACAAGAAGCTGCGTCCGGGTGAACCCCCGTCACTCGAGAATGCAGAGAGTCTGATTAACGGTATGTTCTTCGATCCGAGAAGATATGATCTTGCACGTGTAGGACGTTACAAGTTCAACAAGAAGCTGATGCTTAAGAACCGTATCGCAGGTCACAGATTTGCCGAGGATGTAATCGACACTACGACCGGTGAGGTTATTGCTGAGGCCGGAACCGTTGCTACCGAGGCACTTGCCGAGCAGATTCAGAACCTTGCAGTTCCTTTTGTATGGATGCAGGGTGAAGAGCATAACGTTAAGGTTCTTTCCAACATGATGGTAGACCTTGGCTTCTATGCACCCGAGGTTAAGGAGAAGCTTGATATCACCGAGCTTGTTTATTATCCTGTCCTCAAGAAGATCCTCGATGAGAACACCGATACCGATGCAATCATCGAAGAGGTTCGTAAGAATATTCTTGATCTGATTCCGAAGCATATCACGAAAGAGGATATCTTCGCATCAATCAACTACAATATGCACCTTGAGTATGGCGTTGGTACCAATGATGATATCGACCATCTCGGCAACCGTCGTATTCGTGCAGTCGGTGAGCTCCTGCAGAACCAGTACCGTATCGGTATGTCCAGAATGGAGCGTGTTGTTCGTGAGCGTATGACCACGCAGGATCCGGACAGCATCACACCGCAGTCCTTGATCAACATTAAGCCCGTAACCGCAGCGGTTAAGGAGTTCTTCGGAAGCTCCCAGCTGTCTCAGTTTATGGATCAGCACAACCCGCTCGGTGAGCTGACTCATAAGAGACGTCTTTCCGCACTTGGTCCCGGTGGTCTTTCCAGAGACCGTGCAGGCTTCGAAGTTCGAGACGTACACTATACGCACTACGGTCGTATGTGCCCGATTGAGACGCCAGAAGGTCCGAACATCGGTTTGATTAACTCTCTTGCATCCTATGCAAGAATTAATGAATATGGTTTCGTTGAGGCACCTTACCGTAAGGTTGACCACAGCGATCCGGAGAATCCGGTTGTTACCGATGAGGTGGTATACCTCACCGCTGACGAGGAGGATCGTTTCGTAGTAGCACAGGCGAATGAGCCGGTAGATCAGGACGGACATTTTGTGAACAACAATGTATCCGGTCGTTATCGTACCGAGACCTCTTTGTTCGAGAAGCGCACCATTGATCTGATGGACGTATCTCCTAAGATGGTATTCTCCGTAGCTACCGCGATGATTCCGTTCCTGCAGAACGACGACGCAAACCGTGCACTCATGGGTTCTAACATGCAGCGTCAGGCAGTTCCGCTTCTTTTCACCGACTCCCCGGTTGTTGGTACCGGTATGGAGCAGAAGGTTGCGGTTGACTCCGGTGTATGTGTACTTGCAAAGAGCGACGGTGTTGTTGAGCGTTCCGAGGCTAATCGCATTGTAATTCGTACCGCTGACGGTATCAGAGAAGAGTATAAGGTTCAGAAGTTTGCACGTAGTAACCAGGGTACCAGCATTAACCAGAGACCTATCGTTAAGAAGGGCGATACGGTTAAGGCAGGTCAGGTTATCGCAGACGGTCCTTCCACCTCCGGTGGTGAGCTTGCCCTTGGTAAGAACCCGTTGATCGGTTTTATGACCTGGGAAGGCTACAACTACGAGGATGCGGTTCTTCTTAGTGAAAGACTTGTTCGTGAGGATGTTTATACATCTATCCATATTGAAGAGTACGAGGCAGAAGCTCGTGACACCAAGCTTGGACCGGAGGAGATCACCCGTGATGTTCCCGGTGTCGGCGATGATGCGTTGAAGGATCTCGATGAGAGAGGTATCATTCGTATCGGTGCAGAGGTTCGTGCCGGAGATATTCTTGCCGGTAAGGTAACTCCTAAGGGAGAGACCGAGCTTACCGCAGAGGAGCGTCTGCTCCATGCAATCTTCGGTGAGAAGGCAAGAGAGGTTCGTGATACTTCCCTCCGTGTACCGCACGGTGAGTTCGGTATCATCGTAGACGCTAAGGTATTTACCCGTGAGAACGGCGATGAGCTTCCTCCGGGAGTAAATGAGAGCGTTCGCGTTTATATTGCACAGAAGAGAAAGATTCAGGTCGGCGATAAGATGGCTGGTCGTCACGGTAACAAGGGTGTCGTTTCCCGTGTATTGCCGGAAGAGGATATGCCGTTCCTTCCTAACGGTCGTCCGCTTGATATCGTTCTTAACCCGCTCGGCGTACCTTCCCGAATGAATATCGGACAGGTGCTTGAGATTCACTTGAGCCTTGCTGCTGCAGTGCTTGGCTTCAAGGTTTCCACGCCTGTATTTGACGGTGCGAACGAGATTGACATTATGCAGACTCTTGAGCTTGCTAATGACTATGTAAATACCGACCTTGAGGACTTCAAGAAGAAGTACAATGATATTCTTCGTCCCGAGGTTATGGAATACCTTCTTACCCATCAGGAGAACCGTGAGGATTGGAAGGGTGTTCCGATTAAGCCCGACGGCAAGGTTCAGCTCCGTGACGGTCGTACCGGTGAGGCTTTCGACGGTCAGGTTACGGTCGGCTTCATGCATTATCTGAAGCTGCATCACCTTGTTGATGATAAGATCCATGCACGTTCTACCGGTCCTTACTCCCTGGTAACGCAGCAGCCTCTCGGTGGTAAAGCACAGTTTGGTGGTCAGCGTTTCGGTGAGATGGAGGTTTGGGCACTCGAGGCATACGGCGCATCTCATATCCTTCAGGAGATTCTTACCGTTAAGTCCGATGATGTTACCGGTCGTGTTAAGACCTACGAAGCAATTATTAAGGGCGAGAACATTTCCGAGTGCGGTATCCCTGAGTCCTTCAAGGTATTGCTTAAGGAATTGCAGTCTCTTGCACTTGATGTTACCGTACTTGATGAGGATGGTAACGAGGTTGTTATGACGGAGGAGATCGATACCGCAGATCACAGCCTCAAGAGCCTTATCGAAGGCGATAATGTTCCTCGAAACACAGATGATTTTGGGGACGGATATTTGGAGATGACTCCCGACGATGCTACCGGAAGCTTCAGCTACGGCAGCGGAGACGATTTGTCCGACAGCGAGGATTTCTAAGCTGCAAAGTCAGTTCATCTGTGAACGAATATTAGGAAGGAGCAATCAACAGTATGATGCCAAATGATTTCGATAATGAGGAAGTAAAAGAAATTACATACGACGCCATTAAGATTGGTCTTGCGTCTCCTGAGAAGATTAAGGAGTGGGCACGCGCCGGTCGTAAGGGCGATGTTACCGATTATGAAGTTAAGAAGCCCGAAACCATCAACTACAGAACGCTGAAGCCAGAGCGCGACGGTCTGTTCTGTGAGAAGATTTTCGGACCTACCAAGGACTGGGAGTGTCATTGCGGTAAGTACAAGAAGATCCGTTACAAGGGATTTGTCTGTGACCGTTGTGGTGTTGAGGTAACCAAGGCAAGCGTTCGTCGTGAGCGTATGGGTTACATTGAGCTTGCAGCACCTGTTTCCCATATCTGGTATTTTAAGGGAATCCCGAGCCGTATGGGACTTCTCCTTGACCTTTCCCCGAGAGTACTCGAGAAGGTATTGTATTTCGCAAGCTATATCGTTCTGGATGCAGGTACGACTTCCCTGAACGTTAAGGATATTCTGAGCGACCAGGAATACCGCAATGCGGTAGAGGAATGGGGCGAGGATTCCTTCCGTGTAGGTATGGGTGCTGAGGCTATTATGGAGCTTCTTAAGGCAATCGACCTTGAGAAGGAGTCCCAGGAGCTGAAGGCAGAGCTTCTTGAGAGCAATGGACAGAAGCGTGCACGTATCGTTAAGCGTCTGGAGGTTGTAGAAGCATTCCGTGAGTCCGGCAACCGTCCGGAGTGGATGATTCTCACCTGTATTCCGGTTATTCCTCCGGATCTTCGTCCGATGGTTCAGCTCGATGGTGGTCGTTTCGCTACCTCCGATATGAACGATCTGTATCGTAGAATTATCAACCGTAACAACCGTCTGAAGAGACTCCTTGAGCTCGGCGCTGCCGATATCATCGTTCGTAACGAGAAGCGTATGCTTCAGGAAGCAGTTGATGCTCTGAATGATAACGGTCGTCGCGGCAGACCGGTTACCGGCCCCGGCAACCGTGCACTGAAGTCCCTCTCCGATATGCTTAAGGGTAAGCAGGGTCGTTTCCGTCAGAACCTTCTTGGTAAGCGAGTTGACTATTCCGGTCGTTCCGTTATCGTCGTTGGTCCTGAATTGAAGATTTATCAGTGCGGTCTCCCGAAGGAGATGGCTATCGAGCTCTTTAAGCCTTTCGTTATGAGAGAGCTTGCTGCAAGAGGCATCGCACAGAATATTAAGTCCGCTAAGAAGATGGTTGAGCGTCTTCAGGATTGTGTATGGGATGTTCTTGAGGATGTTATTCGTGAGCATCCGGTAATGCTGAACCGTGCACCTACACTGCACCGTCTTGGTATTCAGGCTTTCGAGCCGATCCTGGTTGAAGGTAAGGCTATTAAGCTTCATCCGCTCGTATGTACCGCGTTCAACGCAGACTTCGACGGAGACCAGATGGCAGTACATTTGCCGCTGTCCGTAGAGGCACAGGCAGAGTGCCGTTTCCTCCTTCTGTCCCCGAACAACCTTCTGAAGCCGTCCGATGGTGGCCCAGTTGCCGTTCCTTCTCAGGATATGGTACTAGGTATCTACTATTTGACGATGGAGAAGCCCGGTGACAAGGGCGAGGGTATGTTCTTCAAGAGCGAGAACGAAGCAATTCTTGCTTACGAGAACGGTTATATCACTCTGCAGGCTAAGATTAAGGTTCGTCGTCCTTCTGTTGATCCGGACGGAAGAATTGTTAATCATACCATCGAGTCTACACTCGGCCGTTTCATTTTCAATGAGATTATTCCTCAGGATCTCGGTTATGTTGACCGTACCGTTGAGGAGAACAAATACAAGCTGGAGGTTGACTTCCTCGTTAAGAAGAAGGAGCTGAAGGGAATTCTGGAGCGTTGTATCAATACTCACGGCGCTACCAAGACCGCAGAGACCCTCGATAATATCAAGGCTCTCGGTTATAAGTATTCCACCAGAGCTGCCATGACCGTATCCATTGCGGACATGACCGTTCCGGCTGAGAAGAAGGAAATCATCGCAGGTGCAGAAGCATACATCGAAGAGATTGCAGAAGCATACCGCGCAGGTTTGATGACCGACAACGAGCGTTATCGTGCGGTTATCGATACCTGGAAGGCAGCCGATAATGAGCTTACTAAGAAGCTTCTTGGCGGTCTTGACAGATATAACAACATTAAGATGATGGCGGACTCCGGTGCACGAGGTTCCGATAAGCAGATCAAGCAGCTCGCAGGTATGCGTGGTTTGATGGCTGATACATCCGGTAAGACAATTGAGTTGCCGATTAAGGCTAACTTCCGTGAGGGTCTTGACGTACTCGAGTACTTCATCTCCGCACACGGTGCTCGTAAGGGTCTTTCCGATACCGCACTTCGTACCGCAGACTCCGGTTACCTTACCCGTCGTCTTGTAGACGTATCGCAGGATCTGATCATTCGTGAGATTGACTGTGCCGAGGGCAGAGCCGAGATTCCCGGAATGGTTATCAGAGCCTTTATGGATGGCAAGGAAGAAATCGAAAGCCTTAAGGATAGAATTACCGGCAGAACCGCTGCTGAGGATTACTATGATGACAACGGCGATCTGATCGTTCGTAAGAACCATATGATCACTCCTAAGCGTGCCGCACGTATTATGGGCATTAAGGGTTACACCTACTACGATGAGGAGAAGGGTGCATACAAGCCTAATCCTGAGGCAGAGGTTAAGATTCGTACTGTCCTTACCTGTAAGTCCCACTTTGGTGTATGTTCCAAGTGCTATGGCGCAAACATGGCAACCGGTGAGGCAGTTCAGGTCGGTGAAGCAATCGGTATTATTGCAGCACAGTCTATCGGTGAGCCCGGTACACAGCTTACGATGAGAACCTTCCATACCGGTGGTGTGGCAGGTGATGATATTACGCAGGGTCTTCCTCGAGTTGAAGAGCTTTTCGAGGCAAGAAAGCCGAAGGGTCTTGCAATCATCTCCGAATTTGCCGGACGTGCTACTGTAAGTGACACGAAGAAGAAGAGAGAGGTTATCGTTACCAACAGCGAGACCGGTGAGAGCAGAGCATATCTGATTCCTTACGGTTCCGTTCTGAAGATCAATGATGGCCAGATGCTCGAAGCAGGTGATTCCCTGACCGTAGGTTCTGTAAATCCTCACGATCTCCTTAAGATCAAGGGCGTACGTGACGTACAGGATTACATGACCAAGGAAGTTCAGAGAGTATATCGTCTGCAGGGTGTAGAAATTAACGATAAGCATATCGAAGTTATCGTTCGTCAGATGCTGAAGAAGGTTCGCGTTGAGGAGAAGGGTGATTCCGAATTCCTTCCGGGAACCAGCGTAGATACACTTGATTTCGAAGAGGTAAATGAGCAGCTTGTTGCAGAAGGAAAGCGTCCTGCAGTAGGAACGCAGGTAATGCTTGGTATTACCAAGGCTTCCCTTGCAACCAACTCCTTCCTTTCCGCTGCATCCTTCCAGGAGACCACCAAGGTTCTTACGGATGCTGCCATTAAGGGACGTATCGATCCTCTTATCGGTCTCAAGGAGAACGTTATTCTTGGTAAGCTGATCCCTGCCGGAACCGGTATGAAGAAGTATCGTAATATCCGTCTTGATACGGACAACGAGATTCTTGATAACGAGGAAGGTTACGAGGATGAGTTCAGACCTACTCTGGATTCAGAGGATGATCTTATCAAGATGGATACCGAGGATGTATTCGACGATGCAGCCTTCGAGGAAGAGTATTCTGAGGAGTTTGATGATGATTCCTTCCTGGATGCTGATTTCGAGGATGAACTTGATTTTGCTGACGGCGAGGACGAATAATCATCGCGTTTAAAAGCTTATACGCTGCGGGGCAGGGGCTCCTGTCCCGCAGTATTATTTTATCATTTTGACCGCTTATCCGCGGCATCTATAGAATTCATTGATCAAGGGATTTAGCCCTTCTATTCATTTTACCTGCAATCCGAATGAGTACAATTTTATAGAGACGATGCAGAAGGAGTGCCTGGTGGCATTTTTATGCGTTAAGAATAAGCGAGCCGAGAACACAGGAGGTTATATGGCTGATTTGAATGCAATGTCCCTTGTCGATTTGAGGAAAATGGCAAAGGACCTTGGTATTTCCGGCTGCAGCACCAAGAAAAAGGGAGAATTGATTGAGATTCTCGAACAATACAGCGCGAAAGAGGAAGTGACGAAGACCGAAGCAGCTTCCCAGGAGCAGTCTTCGAATAAGCCTGTTGAAACGAAGCGGGAGTCTTCTGAGACTGCCCCCCGTGTAGAGACCAATGTAGCTCGCACGGAGAGAGTAAGTGAGCGAACCGACCGGAGCGGAAGCTATCCGAATCAGGGACAGACGATTGTGCGCCGTGTGGTAGGCAATCCTTCCAGATACTCCACGCAGGATAACCGTCGAGGAAACGATGCGCAGAACAATCGTGATAATCGAATCTCGGGATATGCCCAGCAGGGACGGAACAACGAGGAGCGCGCACAGAGAGATAGTTATAACCGTGACAACAGTTACACCCGCGATAACGGTAATCAGCAGAGCTATAGTCGTGACAACAGCTACACCCGCGATAATAGTTTCGGACGTGACAACAATAGTCAACAGAGTTACGGTCGTGACAACAATAATCAGCAGGGCTATGGCCGCGATAACACGCAGCAGCGTGACAGTTACCGGGACAATATGGGAGCACATACCGCAGAGGATCGAAGCGGCGCCAGGTACGGGTCTATGGGAAGTACCGGCCCGGACGCCAACTCGCTTGACAGCGGCATTTCGAAATCGGGCATTCTGGAGATTGCACCGGAGCAGTCATTTGGCTTTATTCGAAACGAGAATTACCTGCCGAGCCCGGACGATATCTATGTATCGCCTGCCATTATTAAAAAATACAATCTGACGACGGGTGATATCATCTGCGGTAACTTGAAGGTGAAATCCCCTGCGGAGAAATTCGTGGCACTGCTTTATGTGACGAAGATTAACGGGGAGCGACCGGAGTTTTCGATGCAGAGAAAGCGTTTCGAGAAGCTGACACCGATCTTCCCGCACGAGCGTCTTAGGTTAGAGACCGAAGGCGGACCGACATCGGTACGAATCGTAGACCTATTGTCTCCAATCGGCAAAGGTCAAAGAGGTATGATTGTTTCGCCGCCGAAGGCCGGCAAAACGACACTGTTAAAGGACATCGCGCATGCGATGCAAAAGAACAACCCGAAGCTTCATATGATCATCCTTCTGATCGACGAACGTCCTGAGGAGGTTACGGATATGAAGGAATGCATCAAGGGAGACAATGTTGAGATTATCTATTCCACATTTGACGAGTCACCAGAGCAGCACAAGCGTGTTTCCGAGATGACTGTCGAGCATGCGAAGCGCCTGGTGGAGTACGGTAAGGATGTCGTAATCCTTTTAGACAGTATCACGAGACTTGCAAGAGCCTACAACCTGACATGTCAGTCGAGCGGGCGTACCCTTTCGGGTGGTCTTGATCCGGCAGCATTGTTTATGCCGAAGCGCTTCTTCGGTGCGGCAAGATGCATGAAGGAGGGCGGAAGTCTCACGATTCTTGCAACTGCGCTTGTAGATACGGGAAGCCGTATGGATGACGTCGTATTTGAGGAATTCAAGGGAACCGGTAATATGGAGCTTACGCTGAACCGGGCACTTTCCGAGCGAAGAGTGTTCCCGGCAATCGATCTGACGAAGTCGAGCACCAGAAGGGATGACCTGCTTTTGTCACCGGTAGAGCAGGAAGCCAACTTCATCATGCGACGTGCCTTCGGTGGCGCGAGAGCGGAGGAGGCTACCGAGCAGATCGTCGGAATGTTCACGCATACCAGGTCAAATGCCGAGTTCATCACCCAGCTGAAGCGTACGAAGTTGTTCAATTAATCAGGGAGTTCGCTTCGAAAAAATCTAATAATGGGTATTGCATTCCGAATAATGCTATGTTATAATGAGTGCGCTGTCCTTATAAGGGCACAGACATTTTGCGTGTTAGGTCGACTGGTTTCGGCCGGCCGACTGTATCAATATTACTATTTAGAGAGGTGAATGTTATGAAGGAAGCAATTCAGCCTAAGTACTACCAGACAAAGGTTACCTGCAACTGCGGTAATGAGTTTGTAACGGGTTCTACCAAGTCTGAGATCCACGTAGAAATCTGCTCCAAGTGCCATGCTTTCTATACCGGCCAGAAGAAGGCTGCTCAGGCTCGTGGTGCTATTGAGAAGTTCAACAAGAAGTACGGCTTCTAATCAGATTTCCCGATAGGGTAACAAAATAAGACGAAATTAAAGAGTTGAGGTACCCGTTATCTCAACTCCTTTTTCTATCTGGAGGTTTGAGCGAATGAAGAATTCCGGTATCGGCGGACAAGCCGTGATGGAAGGCGTTATGATGCGTAACAAGAACAAGTATGCGGTTGCGTGTCGGAAGCCGGACGGAGAGATCGTTATTGATATAAAAGAAACGCACAGCATTTCCGAGAAGATCAAATTCCTCGCATGGCCGTTCATTCGCGGAACGGTGAACCTGATTGAATCGATGGTAATCGGTATTAAGACGTTGACCTATTCCGCGGATTTCATTGAGGATGATACGGACAAGGCGAAGAAGGCTGAGGCTTCAAAGAAGGCTGAAGCGGTGAACGCTTCGCCCGTAGGTGCAGGAAAGGCAGAGACTGAGCCTGTAGAGAAGTCTACAGATAACGCGACGAAGGAAGAACCGAAGCAGGAATCTATGTCAAGCTTTATGATCTTTTGTACGGTGGCACTGTCTTTGGTGCTGACAATCGGTCTGTTCTTCTTTCTGCCGGTTTTGGCAACAGAAGGAATCAAGGCTTTGACAGGAATCGATAATCCTGTCTTTACAAGTGTGATAGAGGGAATCGTCCGTATGGCGATTTTCATCGGATATGTCGGAGGCATCTCGCTGATGCCTGACATTCAGCGTGTGTACCGCTATCATGGTGCGGAGCATAAGACGATCAACTGTATTGAGCACGGACTTCCGCTTACCGTTGCGAACGCAAGAGCGTCCTCGAAGGAGCATAAGCGCTGCGGTACGAGCTTTATGATTCTTGTTATGATCATCAGTATCCTCGTATTTTCCGTAGTGAACTGCTTTACGATTTACAGCGGAGATTCGGGCATTGTGAAGGTTCTCGTCCGCTTCGGCGTGAGAATTCTTCTGTTACCCTTTGTTGCGGGCATCAGCTATGAGTTTCTGAAGCTGGCGGGTCGTTCGAACAACAAGCTTGTGGATATCCTGAGCCGTCCCGGCATGTGGATGCAGGCGCTCACGACCAAGGAGCCGGATGATTCGATGCTAGAGTGTGCGATTGCGTCTGTCGAGGCAGTTTTCGATTGGCAGGCATTTATTGACGGAGTGAAGGATAATGACGTATCGGGAAGCCTTGAAGCAGGCGACAAATCAACTGAAGAATGCAAGGGTTCCGGATGCGGAATATGATGCGAAGCAGCTCCTCTTCCATGTGACGGGGATGACTGTCGGCGATTGGCTGATGCGCGGCAATGAGCGCATTACCGAAAGAGAAGCGGAGGCATATGCTGAGCTTGTCGGTCGTCGTGCGGGGCGTGAACCGTTGCAGCAGATCATTGGCACGCAGATATTTATGGGACTTCCGTTTCACGTGACAACGGATACGCTGTGTCCGAGAAGCGATACCGAGGTTTTGGTTGAGAAGGCGATTCCTCTTTGTAAAGGGGCAGATGTCCTTGACATGTGTACCGGTACAGGCTGTATTGCAATCAGTCTTTCTAAGCTTTCGGCACCTAAAAGCGTTACCGGAGTGGATATCTCTAAGGAAGCGCTTACGGTTGCTAAGGACAACGCAACAAGCAATGACGCAACGGTTGATTTCATATTGAGTAATATGTTTCAGGCGGTGACGGGAACCTACGATGTGATCGTTTCCAATCCGCCGTATATCCCGACAGAGCAGATGGAAGGGCTTATGCCGGAGGTAAAGGATTACGAGCCAAGAATCGCCCTGTTCGGAGGTGAGGACGGACTTGATTTTTATCGGATACTGACAGCGGAGAGCAGAAGGTTTCTGCGGGCTCCCGCATCCGGTAAGGAAGGAGGGTACTTAATCGTGGAGATAGGTTTTGATCAGGGTATTACAGTACCCGATTTGTTCAGAGCAGCCGGCTTTGCCGATGTATGTGTCATCAAGGATTATGCCGGCAACGATCGTGTCGTTTTGGGACATTTGTAGCGACGGATTCATTAGCTGTTAGAAGAAATGATGAAGCCATAACTGCAAAGGAGATAGATTTATGTTTGATAAACTGGAAGATTTGTTAAAGAGATTTGAAGAGATGCAGCTTGAGCTTGCCGATCCGATGGTCGCAAGTGACCAGGCACGTTTCCGTAAGCTGATGAAGGAGCAGAGCGATATGCAGCCGTTGGTGGATGCGTATACCGCTTATAAGAAGGCGAAGGAGACGATTGCAGACAGTGAGGAGATGCTTGCTTCCGAGAGCGACGAGGATATGCGTGAGATGCTTAAGGAGGAGCTTTCCGCCGCGAAGGAAGAGGTGGCAAAGCTTGAGCAGGAGATGAAGATTCTTCTGCTTCCGAAGGATCCGCTTGACGAGAAGGATGTTGTAGTTGAGATTCGTGCGGGCGCAGGCGGCGATGAGGCGGCTTTGTTCGCAGCAGAGCTCTATCGTATGTATATTCATTATATCGAGTCCAGACGTTGGAAATACGAGCTCGTGAACATCGATGAGACCGGAATCGGCGGCATGAAGGAGGTGCAGTTCATGGTTCATGGACAGGGCGCTTATTCCGTATTGAAGTTTGAAAGCGGCGTACATCGTGTACAGCGTGTTCCGGAGACTGAATCCGGCGGACGTATTCACACCTCGACCGCTTCCGTGGCTGTTATGCCGGAGGCTGAGGAGGTTGATATTCAGATCGATGAGAAGGATATTCGTATTGATGTTATGCGTGCCTCCGGTAACGGTGGACAGTGTGTCAACACGACCGACTCTGCTGTACGACTTACACACTATCCTACCGGTATTGTAGTTTACTCTCAGACCGAGAAATCGCAGCTGCAGAACAAGGACAAGGCATTTGCCCTGCTTCGTTCCAAGCTGTACGATTTGGAGATTCAGAAGGCACATGAGGCAGAGGCTGCCGCAAGAAGAAGCCAGATCGGTACCGGAGACCGTTCCGAGAAGATCCGTACCTACAACTTCCCGCAGAGCCGTGTGACCGACCATCGTATCGGTCTGACGCTTTATAAGTTAGATAAGATTATGAACGGTGATATTCAGGAGATTCTCGATGCGCTGACGACGGCCGATCAGGCTGCGAAGCTGGCAAATGAGGAAGAGAGCTGAACCGTCGGCGACCCCTTCAAAACAATTGAAAAGGCATAATAAAAAGGAATTCTTTCACCGGTTACGGGGGGAGAATTCCTTTTGTATTTATGGTCTCGGCGCGGGTTAATCGATACCGAGCTTTCTTTCGTAGTAGGAGGAAACCTTGTAGTTCTGCAACGCGTTATCTGCCTTCTGGATGAGTGCCTCGTAGGAATAATAAGGCAGGCGGAATGCATAGTTGCCAGTGATGATGTAGAAGCTGTTATCAATGCTTCTGTAGTGGAAGCCGTCGGAAACCTTAGTAATGACATCAAGCGAATCTGTGAGAACATACAGATTGTCGTGATCGGACATGACATAAATCTTTGCATTCTCGTAGTAGTAAACGGTTGTTGTCTTGGAAACAGTCAGATTATAGATACGTTTCGCAAGCTGTAAGGTACTGACATCGTAGACCTCCACGTAGCCGCCGGTGAAAGCAATGAACAGGTATTTTCCATCGGAGCTGAATAGCAGGTGATCGACAAGGTGGCGAGACAACGGAATCGAGCCGTAGGCCTCATCGAGAGAATTGAACATATGAAGGTCCACGGAATTATCGGTGAGCACTGCGAAGAGATTATCTGCATCAGAAATCTGTAACCCGATAGGATTATCGCTGGTTGTATGGCTCAGAGACAGAGTCTCGACATCGTACAGCATATAGGAACCATTGGACTGGTACCAGAAATATCTGTTGCCGGGGCTTGCAGGACGCCAGAAGCCATTGGAATTGTCAGGATTCGAGAGATAATCAAGCGTTTCGCCGGTCGCGGCGTCTATACGATAGAGTCCGTCCGGACCAACTGCAATCAAGTACTCTTCCAGGTTCTCTACAAAATAGTACTCTGAATATGCATCATCTAGCAGGAGGGACGTTCCGGTAATTAAATTATAAAGATAGGTCCGGTCTTCTGCAGGGGAGAGGCGTAGCACTCGCGCGCCGTCGGTCGAGTAGACGAGCAATCCGGATACATCGGGAAGATCGCACAGACGCTCCCGCTCGTTGTTCGCTACGCGACGATATACCGAAAAATAATCTTCGTTCTGGAACTGAATCACTGCCTTGTTGATAGAGAAATCAACCGCTTGCATCGATTTTCCGGGTAGGAAGGCGAAGATATACTCCGTATAAAATATCGCTGCGTAAGTACAGCAGTTGTAAAGTAACACTGACCCATCCTTACAGAATATGTAAAGATACGGTTCCTTGAGCGGATGGAAGCATTCTAAAACAGAAGACGGCAGGGTGATATGTCCGAGACGTTCGCCCGTATCCATATTATAACTTCGCACCTCATTGCTTCCGACCATTGTCATGATGCGGTTAGCCTCATCAAGATAGGTGCTATGTGTCAAAATATCATTTTCGATGGCGAAAAGCTGTTGTCCGCTTTCGAGATCGATACATTCTATGTGGGATACAAACTGGGACGTAATTGTAAATTTGGTGTACCAGTTGAAGTAAAGTCTGCCGGAGCTGATGGGAAGAGCGCCTATCGTCAGATTGTGGAACTCCTTCATGTAAGCAACCTGCTTCTGCACGGTATCGAGAACAATGGCATACGCCGAATCCTCTTCACCAAGTGCGCTCTTGCAGGCGAATGAAAGGTAACGGTTGTCATCGCTCACGTCCGGAGTGATAGTGCCGTCAAAGCGTCCGGACGTACCGGGAAAGTTGAAGGGCATTACGATGGAGTGGTCGGAAACGCTTCGCACCTCGAGGCTGTTATGGAATACTAACAGGTATTTGTCGGAAGAACCGTCATAATATATTTCTTCCGGAGAGCGGCTGTCAAGCGTAGTGACCGAAGTGGAATTGAGACGATACAGGCAAAGTCCCTGTGTGCCTACCAGAAGCAGGTCGTTGTCGGAAACGAAGCAGACAGCATTCCAGTAGGTATCGGTCAGAAACGTCGGAAGTGCAAGACTTTCGCCTGTGTCGGTATTGAATACGGAAAGTGCGTGGAATTTGTTCAGTACCGCAACATACTGAAGCGACGGGGAAGAGGAATATTCGGAGATTCCGCCCTCCACATCGAGTGTTGCTGTGGGCAACAGATCACGACCGTAGCTGTAAGGATGAAGCGCCTCACTTAATGCAAGATGCGCAGCGGGGGAATAGGTTTCGGAATTCGCCCTTGTCTCGGGAAGCACACTGCGAATTGCATAGATGGCGTCCATACGGCGTCCGTCGGAAAGTAGTCCTGCGGAAACACCGGCCATCAGGTTGGCATTTTCCACGGCCGCCTTCTGATAGAGCTCCTCGAGTGTTTCTTTCTGCTGATTGATTTCGTAGCTTTGGTATAGAATTTCTTGTTGCTTTTGTAAGATGTCCTCGTTCTGCTTGTTGATCTCGTCGTACTGCTCTGCAATCATGTTGTTCTGTCTGGTGATCTTCACAAGGAGAACGGAGCTTACGATTGCGAAGAGTGTAACAGCGGCACCGACAGAGCCCCAGAAGGTCATCATACGGCGGATGCGACGCTCACGCTCACGCTGCTTCAGATCATCGTAGTTCAGGCCGAATATGGGCGCACTGATACGAAGGACAGCGTCATCGATTGCTTTTTTGAGTTCAGAGCGCGACTTGCTACGAACATCGGCAGCAAGCGGCTCCACATTGACGGTACGAAGCGATACATTTCCTCTTTCGTCAAGTACCTGTACCGTGCTGTGAAGTAACGGCTCGGGGAAGGAGTCCTCGGGCTCGCCTTCGATTAAAACGGCCAGAATATGGTCAAGGCCGTGCATTTCCTTAAAGGTTTCAATCTCCTTCAAGCACCATTCGGATTGCGGCAGGCGCGGAGAGCAGATGACGATCAGATATTCGGAATTTCTGAGTGCTTCGGTAATCGGATCGGCAAGATTACTGGAAAGCGGCAGCTCGTCCTGGTCGCGAAATACGCGCTCGATACGTGTCTTGCCGCTTTTTGAGGTTACCCCCTTCGGAAGTCGAAAGGACTCAAGCTTACGCTGCAGCTGCATAGCGACCGCTTTATCCTTCTCGGAATGGCGGTAACTGATAAATGCATCGTATTTGACGTTATTCAGACTCATACTTCCCCCTCCTCAACAAGTGTGTAGGTTTTTGCGAATATATCCTTCTCGATGATATAGATATCCTTCGGATCACTTTCCCGGCAGGCAAGATAATCCCCGGGCTTTCCGAGGTAATAGCTGTCGGGATCCCACTCGGTGAACAGCTTAAGAATACAGTCGAGCGGCTTTGCAAGAATCTGTGCGCCGCCGGCGGAACGACAGGTGCGGGCATAACGCTCGAGCTTGAAGATGCGACCGTCCGAATGACTGCGAAGCACAGGATAGTACTCGGTTTCGAGCTGATACGGCTCATCCAGTACGGTGTAGGCACTCTTAAATTTCTCAATCTTCTGCGGATATACCTCGCCCTTCAGTCCAATCATAATATAGAAGGTGCCATCGACTGTCATATCGAGGTCGCCCTCTAAGGTACGGATCATAAAGCGGCTTCCAAGCGGAAGGATGTCTAACGGATTCACAAAGCCTAAGGGAATCGGAAGCTTTTTGTAAAGCTTCGTGCCGCTTGTGTCCGGTTCGTAGTTCTTGACATCGATAATCTTCGTTAGTGTGAAATAAGTCTTCACCCGCTCGCACAGGTATTCGGAAATCGTCATGTCGGGATATTCCGCTGCGAATTTGGAAGCAGAGATAAAGCCGCCGGCTTTGTTGATATGTCCGCCGCCGGAACCGATGGTACCGACGAGAAATGTGGCGAGCTCGTTGGCATGCACGTACTTTGTGCAGCTTCGCACGGAAAGCTTATAGCCGCCGGGTACCTCGTTGTAAACAAGGTCGGTGCTGAAACGGTCCACCTGAAGCGTCAGGTCACTGATCAGACCAAGCAGGTTCGGGTCACATTCTTCGGCATGGAACAAACCGATATTGTAGTCCTCGTAGAACTGATAATCGAGCATTGCTCTGCCGGCAATCTCCATATCCCTGATGGAGATGTTCGAGTTATAAAACTGATTGACTAACGGACGATTGATGACGAGGCTGTCCTGCATATCTCGGTCTAAGGGATGATGCAGCTCGGCGAAATTGCCGGTATCGGTCATCAATCCGTAGTAAAGTGCGGTAGCAAGCTCCGTGCGTCCCGTGAAATCAAATCCCACATCACGCATCATGGACCAGCAAAGGGTTGAGCAGCTGCCGAGCGTTGGCATGACTTCCGCAAGTGCAATGCCTGTCTCGCACTGATGGTGATCGATGACCGCATATTGTTCGGCGTGAAAATCGGTCACATTACCCTCGCCGTGGCAGCAGTCAACTGTCAGCAGAAGCCCCGGAAACGAAGCCTCCTTGTCGTTACAATACTCCACGGGTATGTTCAGATACTCCTTCATCAGAAGAAGGCTTGATTTTGCAATCTGATTCCGCCCGCCGTAGATGAAGCGAATCGTCTTCCCCTGCTCTTTAAAATATGTGTGCAGAGCAAAGCCGGAGGCCAGCGCATCCGCGTCCGGATTATCGTGGCACTGAATGGTTATGTTGTCATAAATAAGTAAATCGGTAAGCTGCATAATATTCTCCCTTTCGCGTATAATGAACCCTCAGACACAGCAAACATCTTCCCTATTATAATATAAAAAAATTAATAATTCAAAAATTTTTCCGCCCGTAAATCCCCTCGTATGTAAAAATCTGCGAAAAAATGCCCAAAAACGACAGATTGATTTGCAAAGCCTTTTCGCTTATAATAGAAATGTATGGTCGCATTGACCGAAAACGGTCAGGATTTGGGCGACAGATGGAGTGTTAACATGATTACCGCGAAGAACAACAGCCAGTTGAAATACATATCTCTGCTTCTTAAGAAGAAAAGTGCGAGGGAAGAGGACGGCGTCTTCGTCTGTGAAGGAAAGAAGATGTTTTTTGAGATTGCGACGCAGGCACCGGAGCTTTTGGTGAAGGCCTATTGGTCGCAGAAGGGGCTCTCGGGGCTATCCGGCGAGGAGCAGGCACTTCTTTCCGTGTGTCCTTATGAGGAGGTTACGGATGAGGCTTTCGGCGCCGTAGCGGAAACGGTAACACCGCAAGGCGTGCTTTGCATCGTGCGGATGCCGAAGCGTACACTTTCTGACATGCTTTCTTCCGGGAAGGGACTGCTTCTTCTGGAGACGCTACAGGACCCCGGGAACCTTGGAACGATGCTTCGCACCGCAGAGGCAGCGGGAATCGGCGGTATCATTCTATCGTCGGATTCGGTGGATGCATACGGCCCGAAGGTTGTACGTGCGACGATGGGCGCGATATTCCGGGTACCTTTTTTGTATGTGGATGACTTCTGCGAGACGCTTCGTGCGTTGAAGGATGAGGGCGTTCGCCTTTTTGCGGCACACCTAAAAGGCTCGGTACCTTATGACGAGCCTGTTTACGGAGAACGCTATGGAATTATGATTGGTAATGAGGGAAATGGTCTTAGTGATGCCGCGACCGAGCTTTCGGATGTGCGCGTACGAATCCCGATGGAGGGACAGGCAGAATCGCTGAATGCGGCAATTGCCGCAGCAATCCTTATGTACCGCGCTAAGCTTCGTTAGTGCTTTCTGTGAATGAGCTGTGAAAGGCCGGTTTCGCCCGAACGGGTGATGAAGATACGGCGGAAGTTTAAACGGTGCTTCAGGATGACAACGAGCATGACCGGAAGAACGATGCTTAAAGCAATCAGGCTTTTGGTGGATAAATATACACGAATCGGGAAGAGCACAGCGGTCGTACAGGTAGCTAGGGCGATATAATCCGTGATCCAGGTGATCAGAAAGATGAAAAGCACGACCAGAAGACCGAACTTCCAGTCAAAGCCGAAGATCACACCGATGAGTGTGGCAAAGCCTTTGCCGCCCTTAAACTGAAGATAGAACGGAAAGATATGCCCGAGTATGCACGCAACACCTGCACAAAGGCCGAGCGGGATATTGAAATCCGAGAGAAGCAGTGTCAGTAGAATCGTAAAGAATCCCTTCAGAATATCGACAGCGCCGACAAGAACGCCGCATTTCCAGCCAAGGAGAATGGTAGTGTTGGAGGCACCGAGGTTGCCTGTTCCGCCGGCGGAAATATCCTTTCCTTTTATGCGGCCAATCAGCTTTGCGGTGCTGAAGGAGCCGACCAGATATCCAACAAGTGCAGTCAGAACATAAATCATGTCAGTAAAATCTCCTTTGGGGATTAAGTGGTTCTAGGCGTAACGAAGGGACGACTTTGGAACCACCGAGATGATTATACTACATTTTCCGAAAAATGTCTTTACATAAAATAAATATCTTTGAGGAGGAGAGCCATGTCCAAGGCAAGAACACCCGAGCAGGAGCAGGAGACCAGGGAGGCACTGTTTCTGGTAAGCGCACGCGCCTTTTTGCGTGACGGCTATGAGGCGACCTCTATGAAAATGCTTGCGGCGGAGGCCGGCTGCACGACCGGTAAGTTCTACAGCAATTTCTCCGGAAAGCAGGAGATTCTTTCTGAGCTTCTGTCCGTTTTATTTGAGAAGAATTATGAGGAGGCGGTGAAGCTATCGGCGAAGAAGGATTCGTTCTTCGGGGCGTTGGCCTTTTTAGATATGATCCTTCAGGGCGGAGCACTTTATGAGAATCTGCTCGGAATCTACCGGGAAGGGCTTGCACTCCACGAAACACGTACAATTGCCGAGGCGTATCTAGCGAAGCTCCTTAGTGCTTCGGAGGAGCGTGAAGCAAAGCTTCGGATCCGGGTCGCAGTCGGTGCGATTCCCGATTATCTCAAGCAATGTAGCGAATGGGAGTATGAGGCACTTGAGAAGCTTTACCTTACCATGCTTGGAACGATGCTCGGACGTTCGGAGGAAGAGGCAGCGATGTATGCAGAGCTTCTTATCAAGGATGCAAGACCTGTCCGGGAGAAGGCTTATGACGGAATTGTAAAGCTTTTACAGGGGCGCAAAAAGAAGAATGTGAAGAAAATGTGAAAATGTTAGCACTCACTTGACACGAGTGCTAACAAGTGGTATAACATAGTCAGAACGAGGGAATGATAACGAACATGGTTCGAGTGGGAATCATTCCGGAATCCAATTTTAATATTCAAGGAGGATATGACTTATGTTTATGCCCGGTATTTTTAATGATAGCTTATTTGATGATTTCTTTGAGGATGTGTTCGGAACCGACAGAGCTTCCAAAGCTTTGAAGCCGATGCAGCGCGTGGGCTTCCCGGTGAACGGCCTGATGAAGACCGATGTGAAGGAGACCGAGAAGGCATTTGAACTTGCGATGGAGCTTCCCGGCTATGCGAAAGAGAATGTGAAGGCGGAACTGAAGAAGGGATACCTGATCGTTCATGCGAACAACGAGGTGAAGGACGAGGAGAAGGCGCCGGATGGTAAGTACATCTGCAGAGAGCGCTACTACGGTTCCTGCAACCGTAGCTTCTATGTAGGTAAGGAGGTTACCGAGGAGGATATTCAGGCGAAGTTCGACAACGGTGTCTTGAAGATTACGGTGGCCAAGAAGGAACCGAAGCCTGAGATTGAAGAGAAGAGATTCATTTCGATCGACGGTTAATCTGCCCGGTGCGGCTTAGAAATAGAACCTGCTAAGTAAATGATTTGGGCCAATGGCTCGGTGAGTGAATCACAGAGCCGTTGGTCCTTTTATTGCTTTTTTATGGAGCTGCCTCTTTTTAAGCTGCCCTTTCCGAACCGGTTCAGGATACTGTCCATCGTGCGGTCCATCAGCTGATGCTTCTCACGCTGCTGGTTATTGTCTTCAAAAAGGGAAAGCTGGGAGTTGTCGTCCTTTGTGACATCATTTAACGCGATGCCGAGCAGACGTAGCGGGGTGTGACCGTCCCAAAGCTCTCGAAGAAGCCGCCGTCCGGTTTCGTAGATTTCACGGGAAATATTCGTCGCATCCTCAAGTCTTCTCTGGTGCGAGCGCGTCTTAAAGTCGAGATAGCGGACGGTTACTGCGATGCAGGTCGTGTACATCTCATCACTTCGAAGGCGCTTCGAAACCGTATCCACAAGCTCGAGAAGAATCTCATCCGCACGGGCAAATGAGGTGATGTCTTCATCCTCGGTTGTAGCGATGCTGTAGCTCTTGGCGTCACCGTACACATCCGAAACGACACTTTCGTCGATACCATTCGCGGAACGATGGAGCGCTTCGCCGGCCTTGTCGCCCATCAGCTTTTTGAGTGTGGTAAGGTCAGTACCTGCGAGGTCGCCGATGGTATAGATGCCGCCTGTATTCAGATGCTCCGAGGTGGAACGGCCGCAATACAGAAGGTCTCTTACGGGAAGCGGCCACATCTTCGCAGGAATCTCGTCCGTGAAAAGTGTATGGACTTTGTCAGGCTTTTCGAAGTCTCCGGCCATCTTCGCCAGAAGCTTGTTCGGGCCGATACCGACATTGACCGTGAAGCCGAGGGTGTCGCGAATCCGGTCCTTGATTTCGTAAGCGGTTTTGATCGGGTCCGGATAGATCTTGCCGGTGCCTGTCATATCGAGAAAGACCTCGTCGATAGAGTATTCCTCGACGACGGGAGCATATTCTCTGCAGATATCCTTGAAGGCCTTAGAGCACTGTCTGTACCAGGTGAACTCGGGCGGGACGATGGCGAGGGTGGGGCATTTTCTAAGTGCCATGGAGAGTGGCTCCGCCGTTTCGATTCCGAACTGCTTGGCGGGAATTGATTTTGCGAGAACGATGCCACTTCGCGTCTGTGCATCACCGCCGATGACGGCAGGTACAAGGCGAAGGTCGGACTCCCCATTCCGAAGCCGTTTCACGGAGGTCCAGGAGAGAAATGCACTGTTTACATCGATATGAAAAATAAGTCTTTCCAAAACGTTCCCCTTTAAAAAACGCCGGATGCTGTCCGGCGTTTTTGGTGAAATAATGATACGCTGTCAGGCAAAGCAATCAGCCGACACGGCTTTTCTTGAAAAATTCCTTGATGATACCGGGATGGAACAACAGAAGAATCGGGAACAGCTCAAGTCGTCCCGCAAGCATATTGAACATCAGCACAATCTTCGAGAGAATGCTGAAATGTCCGAAGTTGGCGGTGGGACCGACGAGATTCAGGCCGGGTCCGATGTTGTTGATGGTTGCAACGACTGCGGTAAAGTTGGTAACCAGGTCCTTGCCGTCGAAGGAGATGATCAAAAGCGAGGATACGAACAGTACGAAGAAGGTGATGATATATACGTTGACCGCACGTACGACCTCATGCTCGACCGGCTTTTCCTCAAACTGAATCTTACGAACTGCCTTCGGATGCACATAAGCGTTCAGCTCCTTGACAACCGTCTTGACTGCAATGATAATACGGGACATTTTGATACCGCCGCCGGTACTGCCCGCACAGGCGCCGACGAACATACAGCCGACCAGCACCGTCTTCGCAGCGGACGGCCACAGGTCGAAATCGACGGTGGCGAAGCCTGTCGAGGAGATCAGCGAGCCGATGGTAAATACGGAGTGCCGCAGGGCATCGGCTGCATTGCTGAACATATTGATGATGTTAAAAAATACGATTGCAACGGAACCTGCAATGATGAGCAGGTACACACGAAGCTCCTCACAGCGGAGTGCACGCTTGATCTGACCGAACAGAATCAGGTAATATACGTTGAAGTTGATGCCGAATAGAATCATGAAAACGGCAATGACCCACTGCAGATAAGGGGAGAAGCTTCCCATACTGTCGTTTCTGAAACCGAAGCCACCGGTTCCCGCAGTCGCAAGAGCGGAGTTGATTGCTTCAAAGGCGTTCATGCCGCCGAACAGAAGAAGCACAATTTCAAGAAGCGTCATCGCGAAATAGATGAGATACAGTATGGCAGCGGTCTGGCGAACCTTCGGCACAAGCTTGCCGACAGAAGGCCCCGGGCTTTCCGCACGCATGATATTCATATGGGAGCTACCGCTTGACGGCATAATGGCAAGCAGGAATACAAGAACGCCCATACCGCCGATCCAGTGTGTCAGGCTTCGCCACATCAGTGCGGCGTGCGTCAGATCTTCTACTGCGGGAAGAATGGAAGCACCCGTTGTGGTAAAGCCGGAAATAGTTTCAAACAAAGCATCCTCAAAGCGCGGAATCTCGCCGCTTACCCAAAGCGGAAGACAGCCGAACGCAGACATCAATATCCAGCTGAGACCGGTTATCACGCAGCCTTCCTTCAGATAGAAGACCGTATCGGTCGCCTTACGAAGCTTAAAAAGGAAGCCGACGAGGAAGCAGAGTGCGGCAGTGGCAAGGTAATACCAGCCGGCATTTTCCCCATAGCAAAGCGCGGTAATGACCGGAATCAGAAGAAGAACAGCCTCAATCTCAAGAACAGAGCCGAGGATGTTTCGAATCATGGCACGATTCATTGACAAACCTCCAAAGCATTATAGAAATGCGTTTCCGTACAGAACGCAGGCTTATGCCAGAATGTCCTGCAGATCCCGGAAGCCGGAATGCGTGGTAACAACGGTAACCTCGTCCCCGACCTCGATGGTATCCTGACCGGAAGGGATAATAATCTTGCCGCCGCGGTTGATGCAGGCAATCAGCAGATTCTGCTTTAATGAAAGCTGGAACAGCGGCGTTCCCGTAACATTGGAGGATTCGGACACCTCGAACTCGAGCGCCTCAACGCGGTGATCCGCAAGATGATAAAGCGTCTCGATGTTACTGTTGCGGGACTCCTTCTTTGCACGGACATAGGCAACGATTGCCTCGGAGCAGATGTATCTCGGATAGATGACACTGCCGAGCTCAAGGCTGCCGACAACGCTTTTATAATTCAAATGATTGATTTTTGTGATAACCTTCGCACCGGAAATCTTCTGTGCATTCAGCGTGAGAAGAATATTGGCCTCGTCACTTCCGGTAAGCGGGATGAACGATTCGGTCCGGCGAATACCTTCCTCAATCAGAAGCTCTTCGTCCGTACCGTCACCGTTGATGATGGTTGCCTTCGGAAGGAGAATGCTAAGCTCCTCGCAGCGCTTCCGGTCGCTTTCGATAATCTTGACGGAGATGCCCTGATGTAAAAGGAGCGTCGCAAGATAGTAAGCGGCTTTGCCGCCGCCGATGATCATCGTATCCTTCACCTGATGGGAAGGGATTCCAATCTGGGAAAGGAAAGACTTGGCAGCCTTACGGGAAGCAATGAAGGAGAGGATATCTCCGCTTTTTAAAGCAAAATTACCGGAAGGAATATATACCTGTTCGCCGCGCTCCACAACGCAGATGACCATGCTTGCGATAATGGAACGACCAATTTCCGCAATCGTCTTACCGTCAAGCATATTGCCGTCCGGAATCTTAAATTTAATAAGCTCCGCCTGACCGTGCGCAAAGGAGTTGATCTCAAGCGCAGAGGAAAGAGAGAGAATCTTTGAAATTTCGTTCGCGGTCTCGAACTCGGGATTGATGACCATCGCAAGACCTAATTTCTCGCGAAGGTACGGAATCTCGGCGTTGTAATCGGGGGTACGTACACGGCTGATGGCTGCGCAGTTACCGACCATTTTCGCAACGGTACAGCAGAGCAGATTCAGCTCATCGGAATTGGTTACGGCAACGATCAGATCGGCCTTGTTGACACCGGCCTCCATCTGTACCGTGTAGCTGGCACCGTTTCCGACAATGCCCATTACGTCATAGGATTCGGTCAGGGACTGAATGATCCTTGCATCGGTATCAATGACGGTAATGTCGTGGCCTTCCTTGTAGAGCTGTTCTACCAAGGAGCCGCCGATCTTGCCGCCTCCCACAATAATAATACTTAAACCGTCCTTACGGAGCATCGGGTTACTCATAAGAATCGAATCCTTTCTTTTTTAGATACAAATGCTATTTTACACCCTTTTATGAAGAAAAACAAGCCAAAGCCCTTTACTTTAGGAAGGAAACTGTTACCCTTTTGTGAATTTTACGTTGGTATCTTCTCATATGGAAACAAATATGGTACAATCAAAAAGAACGGAATATGCTGCGTTAGCGGCAACGGAGGAGAGTAGGATATGGATGAGTGTAAGGTTTGCGGCAGACAGAACCCGATAGAGGGAGCGAATTTCTGCTATTATTGCGGCGCATCGCTTCGCGAGGGCAAGGTTGAGCTTCCCGAGAAGCCTTCGGAGGAGCCGGCTAAGGCTGACGCCGAATTTGCGATGGGCTCGCCCGTTAAGCCTTTTTCAACGGCCAGATGGTTTGGTTTACTTCTGCTTCTGTTGATTCCGCCTTACGGCTGGATCGCATTTCTTGTTATCGCATTGATCAGTGCGTTTGGCGCGAATGCGACGGAGGAACGCCGTTCCTTTGCGAAGGCATGCCTTCTTTTCATGCTTGTTGTGGTTTTGGTTGCTATTTGGGCAAATGCTTATCTGCGCTCGCATCCTGAGCTTCTTGCCGAATACAATAAGCTGTTTGAACAGATTCAGACAGCCAGATAGATGCACATTACGGGGCTGTCTCTGGGACAGTCCCTTTTACATTGCGGGTGAAAACCGAAAGGAGTACTTATGAGATACGGAGCAGTGGAAACCGGTGGAACGAAGATTGTCTGCGCGGTAATCGAGGAGGACGGTACGATTGTAGAGCGGATGCAGCTTCCGACCGGGATGCCGGAGGAGACGATGAAGGCGGTTAAGGAGTGGTTTTGCGGGAAGGAAATCGCCGCATTTGGCGTATCGACCTTCGGACCGGTTTCTCTTAAAAAGGATTCGCCGATGTACGGCCATATCCTTGAGACAACGAAGGAAAGCTGGAAATACTATGATATTCTTGCGGAGCTTTCGACATTCGGGCTTCCGATCGGGCTTGACACCGATGTAAACGGTGCCTGCCTCGGTGAGATTGCTTTCGGCGCGGCAAAGGGACTTAGCGATGTTTTGTATCTGACGGTCGGAACGGGTATCGGCGCGGGCATCGTGCTGAACGGGCAGCCGGTTCACGGAATGCTTCACCCGGAGGCGGGGCATGTGCGGCTGATTCGAAGAGCCGGAGACAGTCGAAGGAGCGTATGCCCGTATCATGAATGCTGCGCAGAGGGAATGGCAAGCGGAACGGCTGTGAAAGCCTGCTACGGCGTACCGGCATCTGAACTTTCCGATAACAGTGATTATCTGGAGAGCGAAGCGGATTATCTGGCGCAGGCACTTGTGAATTATATCTTGACGGTATCTCCAAAAAAAATTATAATGGGCGGTGGTCTGATGCACGAGAAGGCACTGTTTCCGCTTATCAGAAGAAGAGTCACGGAGTTGCTCGGCGGCTATCTGGTAACGGACGAGCTTAAGGATATGGAAAGCTACATATCGCCGTCCGGCTGCTTAGATAACCAGGGAATTCTCGGGTGCCTTGTTCTTGCGAAGGAAGCCCTTCGCAAAAACATCTGCGCAGACAATGAGTAAAGGGGATTTTTTGCTATGATTTACGATTTTCACGCACATATTTATCCGGATAAGCTTGCCGCAAGAGCGACAGAGGGTGTCGGTAATTTCTACGGACTTGTGATGAATGAGTCCGGAACGGTGAATCGCCTTCTTGAGATTGGAGACGATGGCGGAATCGACCGTTTCATCGTTCATTCGGTGGCAACCGGTGCAAAGCAGGTCGAAACGGTAAATAATTTCATCGCGGATTCAATGCAGGCACATCCGGACCGCATCGTCGGCTTCGGAACCATTCATGCCGATTATGAGAACAAATGTGAAGAGCTTGAGCGTATGATTTCTCTGGGTCTTAAGGGCCTGAAGATTCATCCCGATTCCCAGCGCTTCTGTGTGGATGACCCTCGCATGTTCGAGGTTTACGACTATATTCAGGGACGTATTCCGATGCTGGTGCATTGCGGAGACTATCGTTACGATTATGACAACCCGGACCGTATCAGAAAGGTTCTGGATGCTTTTCCGAAGCTTACTTTGATTGCTGCGCACTACGGCGGCTGGTCGGTTTTCGATCTTGCGAAGGAGTATCTGCTTGATACCAACTGCTACTTTGATTGCAGCAGCTCCATTATGTTTATGGGTGCGGAGCGTTCCCGCGAGCTGATTCGCATCTATGGTGCGGAGCGGTTCCTGTTCGGATCCGATTATCCGATGTGGAGCCCTAAGTCTGAGCTAGAAAGACTCAGAAGCCTTGGGCTTACCGACAGAGAGCTTCAGCTGATGCTTACGGACAACGCAGAGCATATTCTTGGCAAATGATTCAAATACGTTCTTTCACGGGCAGTCCCTTGGGGCTGCCCTTTTGCATCTGCTCCCCATCCCGCAAGGGTTATCAGGGAAAAAGCATCCACCTCACACTTGCTCTTTTCTTTTAGAAAAAAATATGATAGAATAAACGATATATAGCCTTTTGAAGGATTGAATATCCTTTCATACTGTTCGGTAAAGGAGGTCGCGAGAATGAAATTCGGTAAAGAAAGGGTCGCTATCTATCTGCTATGGCCGTTTCTGCTTGGCTTGCTGCTTTTTGTGATGACGATTGCGGCATTTTTCATCAACGAGAGAGCCGGAAGCCTCTGCCTGTTTGTAACGATTGTGTATTATGCGCTGGCAGTGATTCTGTTTTTGTATCATAAGAAGAGTATTTTGCGTGACTATACGAACTTTGCGTTAGATTTTAACGGCGTGCAGCGGGCGATGCTTTTAGAGCTGAAGCTTCCCTATGCACTTCTTAATTCCGAGGGTACCGTAATCTGGAGCAACAATGCTTTCCATGAGATCAGCAGAAAGTCCTTCCACGGCTACAACATTCGTGAGCTTGTGCCGGATGTCAAGGCATTTTCCCTTCCGAAGCAGGGCAAGGACGAGCGCTTCTATCATGTGGAAATCGGCGAGAAGAATTATCGGATGAATATGAAGCTAATCAGCTCGGAGGAGCTCGCGGAGGACCTGGTTTCGCAGAATATTTACGATGCAAAGGGTGTTCGTGTGGATCATCCCGTAGCTGTATATCTCTTCGATGAGACCGAGATTCGTATGTTAAAGCAGGAGAACTACGACAATCGCCAGATCTGCGGTCTTCTGTATATCGATAACTATGATGAGGTTCTGGAGTCTGTGGATGAGGTGAAGCGTTCCCTGCTCACCGCACTGGTGGACCAGAAGATTAACAAATATATGGTGGGCATCAATGCGCTCATCAAAAAGATTGAGAAGGACAAATATTTCTTCGTATTCCAGAACCGGTATCTGCCGGAGCTCACGGAGAAGAAGTTCCCGATTCTTGAGGAGGTACGTTCCGTAAAGCTCGGAACGGCCGATTCCGCTATCACGGTAAGTATCGGTCTTGGTGTCAATGCACCGAGCTATGCAGCGAATTATGAATATGCCCGTGCTGCAATCGATCTCGCACTCGGCCGAGGCGGCGACCAGGCGGTTGTTAAGGATGCCGACAATATCACATATTTCGGCGGTAAGAGCGAATCCGTCGAGAAGAGCACCCGTGTTAAGGCCCGCGTTAAGGCGCATGCGCTTCGTGAGATGATGGAGGCCCGCGATGTTGTATTTATCATGGGTCATAACAATATTGACGTCGATTCCTTCGGAGCTGCGGTCGGTGTGTACCGTATCGCCAAGCATCTTGGCAAAAAGGCGCACATCGTTATCAACGAGGTGGGAAGCTCGGTACGACCGTTAATCTCCCAGTTCTTCAACGCCACTGATTACGAAGAGGATATGTTCATCAGTAACCTGAAGGCACAGGAGCTGGCGCAGGCGGATGATTTGCTTGTTATCGTGGATGTAAACCGTCCGAGCATCACCGAGTGTCCGGAGCTTGTGGAGCAGATGCATGATATCATCGTGCTTGACCACCACAGACTGACGACGGATTCCATTGAGAATGCACAGCTTTCTTATATCGAGCCGTATGCTTCCTCAGCGTGTGAGCTGGTCGCGGAGATTTTACAGTATATCGGCGACGGGCTTCGCATCAAGTCGCTTGACGCAGAAGCAATGTATGCCGGCATTATGATCGACACGAACAATTTCCTTACAAAGACCGGTGTCAGAACGTTCGAGGCGGCAGCCTTCCTTCGTCGTAACGGCGCGGATATCACAAGAATCCGTAAGGCTTTCCGTATGGATATGAACGAGTATCTCGAGAAGGCAAGAACCATCGCGGGAACAGAGATTTTCATGGATTCCTATGCGCTTGCGGTTTGTAAGGTGGATGGTGTGGAGTCCCCGACGATTCTCGGTGCGCAGATTGCCAACGATCTGATGGAGATCAGCGACATCAAGGCGTCATTTGTCTTCACGCCTTATAAAGACAAGGTTTATGTAAGCGCCCGTTCGGTTGACGAGGTAAACGTACAGGTGATTATGGAAAAGGTTGGCGGCGGCGGACATATGACGGTTGCCGGCGCGCAGTTCCCGGGTGAAGATACCACTGAGGCAATTCGCCAGGTGAAGGCAGTTTTGAATGCAATGATCAGAGGAGGAGAGTTATAATGGATATTATTCTTTTACAGGATGTTAAGGCGCTCGGGAAGAAGGGCGAGGTAGTAAAGGTGAGCGACGGTTACGCAAGAAACTTTATCATTCCCAAGAAGCTCGGCCTTGAAGCCAATGCGAAGAATCTGAACGATTTGAAGCTGCAGAAGGCTGCGCAGGCAAAGCTTGAGAAGGAGCAGTTAGAGGCAGCACAGGCACTTGGTGCTAAGATTGACGGAAGCTCGGTTTCACTTAAGATTAAGACCGGTGAGAACGGCCGTGTCTTCGGTTCCGTTTCCGTAAAGGAGATTGCCGAGGCGATGAAGGAGCAGCTTGGATTAGATGTTGATAAGAAGAAGATTTCGATTGCGAATCCGATTCGAAACGAGGGAACATTTTCCGCAGCAGTTAAGCTTCATCCCCAGGTTACCGCAGAGCTTTCGGTTAAGGTGGAAGGAAACTAATCATGGATGAGAATTTGATCAAAAGGGTTCCGCCGCACAGCATAGAGGCAGAGCACTCGGTAATCGGTTCCATGATTATGGAGCGGGAGGCTATCCAGACCGCTTCGGAGATACTGACCCCCGAGGATTTCTATGAAAAGAATATGGGGCTTTACTTTGAAACGCTTTGCGAGCTGTTTCAGCAGGGCGTTGAGGCAGACCTTGTAACCGTGCAGGACCGCCTTCGCTTAAAGGAGATGCCCGAGGAGCTTTGCTCCATTGAATATATCAGTAATCTGCTCGGTGCGGTGCCGACCTCTGCGAATATCAAGCATTACGCGGAGATTGTCAAGGAGAAGTCCAAGCTTCGTCGCTTTATCAAGGTGGCCGAGGGGCTGACTGGCAATGCGTACCTTGATAAGGAGGAGACGAACGAGCTCTTTCAGCGTGCCGAGAAGGATCTTTTCGCACTGTTTCAGGAGCGGGAGAGCGGTACGATTACGCCAATCAGCGAGGTCGTAGTCAAGGCGATTCAGAATGTGGAATCGGCATATAAGAATAAGGGCTCGGTTACGGGTATTCCGACCGGCTTTATCGATCTGGATTATAAGACCGCAGGTCTGCAACCGTCGGATCTGATACTGATTGCGGCACGACCTTCCATGGGTAAGACGGCATTTGTTTTGAATCTGGCAGACCAGATTGCAGTTAAGGACAAGGTTCCGACAGCAATCTTCAGTCTCGAGATGAACAATGTCCAGCTGGTAAACCGTCTGCTTTCCATGCATTCTCACGTGGATGCGCAGAAGATCAGAACCGGTAACCTGGAGGACAATGACTGGAACGAGCTTGTAACGAGTGCGCGAATCCTTGGAGATTCCACACTGATGATTGACGATACGCCCGGTATTTCGATTACGGAGCTTCGCTCGAAATGTCGTAAGATGAAGCTTGAGCACGGACTGCGCTTAGTCATCATCGACTACCTGCAGCTGATGACAGGAAGCAGTAAGCGTGCGGAGTCCCGTCAGCAGGAGGTTTCGGAAATCAGCCGTTCCTTGAAGGCACTGGCACGAGAGATTAACTGCCCGGTTATCGCCCTGTCACAGCTTTCGCGAAATGTTGAATCCCGTGACGATAAGCGTCCGATTCTTTCGGACCTTCGAGATTCCGGAGCAATCGAGCAGGATGCCGACGTGGTTATGTTTTTGTATCGCGATGAATATTATCATAAGGACTCGCCGAAGGCCGGCATCACCGAGGTAATTATCGGTAAGCAGCGTAACGGTCCGATTGGTACCGTTGAACTTGGCTTCCAGGCAAATCTCACCAAGTTTGTGAATCTGGAAAGAAACAGAAGTAAAGAATAGAAACGAAACGCGCCGTTCCGGCTTAAGGGACGGCGCGTTTTTTGCAGATGGGGACAAAAAACAGCCGCTTACTTAAAAGCGGCTGTTGGGTTCTGATCACTTATATATTAGCCTTCGGAAATAGCAGACATCGGGCACTGAGCCTCACAAGAACCACAGTCCAAGCATGCGTCAGCATCGATAACGTACTTTCCCTCACCCTCGCTGATAGCGCTAACCGGGCAAGCGTCTGCACAAGCTCCACAAGCAACACAAGCGTCGCCAATAACATATGCCATAGTATAAATCCTCCTAACAAAATACTTGACGAGGTACTTCGTCCATTGACATTATATTTCATATTAACCGCGATTGCAAGAAAAATATTTGTGTAAGATTTGTGACGTGTTTTTCGACGGAGCGGGGGAAAATGCCCTGATTATGAAAAATGTGTGCCTTTTGATTTTTATTATTTGCTTGATATTGACTACAGAATCGTTCAGTTATATAATATAGTGCAAAGGGTATTATATATCCGAATTTTTGGGCATTTGCCGGGATTTTACCCTTGAAAATATCAAATTAATGCGGAGGTTTCAAGCATGATTACAAAGGATATGAAGATCGGCGAGATCATTATGACCGATTTCAATATTGTTGAGATTCTTATGGGTGAGGGCATGCACTGTGTTGGTTGCCCGTCCGCACAGGGTGAGTCCCTGGAGCAGGCTTGCATGGTTCACGGCATCGATGTTGATGAGGTTGTAGAGAAGATTAACAATTATCTTAAGAATGCAGCAAATGCATAATTTTTGAAACGTATTGGATTGGGGAAATCACTATGCTAATTAATTACATTGGAATTGATTATTCACACGGTAAGGAATTTGAAGAGAATCGTCAGCGCGGAATGGGTTATTGGCTGCTCGTTATTGTAAAGACGCGCGCACTGTTCGAGATCAATGGTGAGAAGATTGAGATCAAGAAGCCGTCCTATGTGCTTCTGCAGCCTTCGACACCGGTTCGCTTCTCGCCGTCTCGCGGCAATATGGTTGTGAACTGGGTGAATTTTTCGACGCAGAGCGGCGATGTGGAGTGGCTGAAGGATATCGGCATTGAGTTTGATAAGGCAGTTCCGCTTTCGGTCATGACAGAGCTTGAGTCTCTTTGCAATGTTATTAATTATGAGCATTATCTTGCAGATAACGTTCATAATTATATCGAGGCAGATTTGCTTAGAATTCTGTTTTTGATGCTTGTGCGTCAGACGAAGAAGGAGGACAACAGTATGCTCGGCTTCCCGAAGGGTAAGTTCTCCGAGCTTAACAATCTTCGTATGAGAATCTATGCGAAGCCCGAGGAGGTCGGTTCTGTTGACGAGATGGCAGCAGAGCTTGGCGTAAGCCGTTCCGGCCTGCAGCATATGTACAAGAAGATGTTCAATATTCCGATTTCTACCGATGTTATCTCGGCTCGTGTTAACAGCGCAAAGCTGAGACTTGCATCAACCAAGTTCTCGCTTCGTGAGATTGCGAAGCTGTGCGGTTATCAGAACGAGTTTTATTTTATGAGACAGTTCAAGGAAGTAACCGGCATGACACCGACGGAGTACAGAGAGACCTTGTAATATAAGACGAATCAAAAGAGCCGAAGAGCAGTAAACCTGTTCTTCGGCTTAATTTTATGCGTACCTGTTACTTAAGAGGGGCGATTCTGCGAGGGGGTGATTCGGCAGGGCGTTGTTTCTGTTACTGCAGGGCGTTCATCAGACCCTTGAAGCCTTCCTCACGGAATATCTTTTTGTAGGTTTCAAACTCACCTCTGTAATACTCCAGCTCGTCACTGATGAGCTGGTCAATCATCTTCATACCAAGAACCTCTACCGGAGCCTTGTCGTCGGTCATAATATGACTGCCGCCAACGTAGTGCGTCAGATTCTCGCTGACATCTGCCATCAGATCCTTGATCTCGGGGTCCTGCTCGAGAGAGGTGTTTCTGGCAAACTGCTCAAGCAGCGCAGTGTTACGGGAAGCGAACAGCTCCGCGTTCGTTGCGTGCGGAACATCGACGATATAAACCTCGGGGAAGACATTCGCAATGGTGTCGGAGAGGTACTCGTTGATGCTATCGGCACCGCCGCCCATCATATTCATATTGACGACCATAACACCGTCCTCACGCAGGTGGTCTTTGACCAGACGGAAGAACTCAACAGAGGACATCTGGAAGGGAATGGTAATATCCTGGTAGGCATCTACCATGATTACATCATACTTACGGTCTACCGCATTCAGATAAGCGCGTCCGTCATAGGTTGTGACGGGAATGTCGGGAGAAAGGTTAAAGTACTGAATCGCAAGGTCGGTAATCTTCTGGTCGATTTCAACACCTTCGATGTTCATGCCGGAGAAATACCGGTTACACTGTGTTGCGAAGGTACCGGTTCCCATTCCGAGAATGAGCACATCAAGCTTATCCTTTTCGTTAATGCCGGCCATCAGCGGAGCGGCCATCGCGTAGTCATAATACATGCCGGTAAGCTTGCGCTCCTTGACATATACGGACTGCACGCCGAAGAGAACATTCGTGGAAAGCGCCACGCTTTCGCCATCGTCCGAAACCTGCAGATAGTTATAGATGGACTCGCCTTCGTAGGTAAGTCCTTTGTCCCAGAAGGCAAAGCTGTCGTTGTGCCCAAAGATACAAGCGAGCACGAACAGGATGACTGCGACGGGGACTTTCTTTATTTGGCTGAGCCTGACACGGCCGCTCAGGAAATATACCAGAGCGAGCAGCAGGAGAATTCCTGCGAAAATCAAAAAGGTCCAGGAGGTACCGACGGAAGGGATGCTTACGAAGGTCGGGACAAATGTTCCGATAATGCTTCCGATCGTATTGAACGCGTTCAGGTTTCCGACGGTTCGTCCGCTGTCGGAAAGGCTGTCAACCGAGTACTTAACAAGTGACGGGGTTACGGTTCCGAGCAGGAACAGCGGAAATACAAAGATAACGAAGCAGGCAACAAAGCCCGCGATGATCAGAAAGTTGTTGTTGATGGAAAGAATCAGCAACGCGGAAATTGCTAAGATGATATACTTTCCGACAACCGGAATTGCGGCAATCCAGATTGCTGCAACCAGGATGCGCGCATACAGTCTGTCCGGATTCGGATTCTTGTCTGCACTGCGGCCGCCGTAAATGTTGCCGAGAGCCATCGCAATCATAATGGTACCGATAATGATTGTCCAGACAATTTGTGATGAACTAAAATATGGCGCAAGCAAACGGCTTGCGCCAAGTTCAACCGCCATAACGGACATACCGGCGAAAAATTCTGTCAGATATAAATAGAGCTTGTTGTTTAAAACAGGTCGTTTCTCCATATTCCCTCCGTGCCTTATATCATTCACGCCTTGGCGTGATATTAGAATTCAGCCAAACGGGCAATGACATCCTGCTCCATAAGACAAGGGTAATGTTCCTTATAGAAAAGCAGATTGGTCTTCGGAAGCATCTCGGCGTATTCGCAGGCGATATTGCAGGCGCGGTTGAAATCCTTCGGGGAGGAATCACCGAGTACAATACAAAGCAGATACTCGCGATCCTTCGGAACACGGTACAAAAGTACAGTGCCGTCGAAAAAGCTTACGACAGACTTTGCAAAGGCAACCAGATTATCAAAGGTACGGAAGCGAAATGCCTTGGCCTCCGCAAGAATCACACCTGCGGCCTCGGCTTCGGACTTGCTGTGTACCTTGCTTGCAAGCTCTTCGAGACCCTTCTTGATGGTCTCTAAAACAGTAGCGCCAAGCGGTCCGAGCTCCGGTGCGGAGGTTGGAAGGTTTACGCTGTTAATCAGCTTGTCATCCTCGTCCTCGGCTTCCTCCTCATGCTTCTCATAAGGGGTGAAGGTGGAGAAACGGGTATCGAGTTCATCCGGGTTATCTACCTTTGTAATAATCAGAATCAAAGACTCCGCAGAAGTGGGAATTGCCTCTATCATAAGAGGAGAGTTGTCCACTTCGAAATCATATTCCTCGGAAGCCTTCTCCATCATGTCATTGAACAGTTCTTTTGCTTTGCCGGAGCCGTAGGCGAACTCGCTAAGCTTCAGGTGACGCTCCTGCAAATCCTGAGGATTCAATGTGCAGCGAATCTGGTTTTCGTTAATCTTTTCAATCTTCATATGCCCGACTCCTTTCCAAACAGGTCTTGATACTAAAAACATTATAGCATTTTTAGTACTTGAAGTATAAGGGAAATATGCACCAAAGTCAATGAACTTTTTGTGAAAAATGATGGCTGAATTTATCGAAATGCGATGCGGCTGTCGTCATCCTGCGGAAATGCTTTCGTATTTTTCGTTACATATGCCGATAGATATCGGCAGGGGAGTGTACTACAATGACGATGTCGCGGGTTTTTGAAGCAGAAACGTTAATAAAAAACGGTTCCGGGAAGGTGGGAATTAATATACTGCGGGGTGTACACTTATCTGAAACGGAATCCTTCGCGTGCAGGTGGTTGGGGCATGCGATTGTATCGGCATCGGCGACAGCTTCTGCAGGGGAGAAGGGCTATCAATCGAAAGGACACAGCAATCGTACACAAAAGCCGGCCGCTTCTCTCCTTGCAAGAACACGATTCTTTCACTTTTCTTTCCGGGTATTATGTGGTATAGTGGAATTGCGATTTCGACAACCGGAGGGAACGAATGAAGAAGACAATTATTCTATTGATATATTGTATGTTAATCTTAAGCCTCGGCGCATGTGAGTTTGACCAGGGCGTGAAGGGTGACAATAACGAATTGAAA
Organism: Lachnospiraceae bacterium; assembly: GCA_024404675.1. Lineage (GTDB taxonomy): Bacteria > Bacillota > Clostridia > Lachnospirales > Lachnospiraceae > ISDg. Next base: position 40,244 of record JAKSPO010000004.1, on the reverse strand, counting down.
GCATCGGAGGAGAGGGCGAATCTCACGGAGCACTATAATCTGTCGGAGGATCTGTACCTGACAGTGATTAACGGTGTGGTGAATGAAGATCGTTCGGTTAAGGCTGACGGGATGATTTACATTCCGTATGCGGTCGTTAAGAGCCTGGACACCCGTTTCTATTATAATAAGACGGAAGAGCAGATGATTATTACGACGCCTTCGAAGCTTCTGTACTATTATCCGAATAATACAAGACATCTGGAGGCAGGTGTCAGCACAGAGGATCAGGTGCCGATGCTTCGCATCATCGACGGCAGGCTGTATGTTTCTGCGGATCTGTTTCTGAAATATTCCGATGTCAGCACAAGAATCATGGAGGATCCCTCCCGCGTCGTTCTTTTTGCTAACGGCGTAAAGTATCCTTCCTATGAAACGACGAAGGAAACGGCACTCCGTATCGGTGCATCCGTACAGAAGGCAATTGTTGATGATCTGAAGACCGGCGAGACTGTGATTAAGATTGGCAATGCGGAGAACGGCTTTATGCCGGTTTCGACGCTTGACGGACATACCGGCTTTGTTATCGAGAAGGATCTCGGAACGAAGAGCGAGACGATGGTACATGCAAGCCTGAAGCAGTATCCGGGTTCTTCTACTTTGCAGCACGTTCATATGATGTGGCATCAGATGTGGGCAAAGCAGGGTGGCGACGAGCTGCGTGCGGCGCTTGCGAATACGAAGGGAATCAATGTCATTGCGCCGACGTGGTTTGACTTTAAGGATACAAGCGGTGCGATTACAAGTTTTGCCAATGCCTCCTATGTCGACGAGGCGCATAAGCGCGGTATTCAGGTATGGGCACTTTGCAGTGACTTTGCAAGCGATGTAAAGGGCTATGATGTGCTTTCGAACACGGAATCAAGAATCGCACTGGAGAACAATCTGGTGAACGAGGTCGTTCGTGTAGGCGCTGACGGTATCAATCTTGACTTTGAGTTTATTACGAAGGATTCCGGACCGCATTATATACAGTTCATTCGAGAGCTTTATCTGCTCTGCCATGAGAACGGACTGGTTCTTTCCGTGGATAACTTTGTGCCGAATGCCGGCAAGTCGCAGTATCAGCTTTCGGACCAGGCAGATGTAGTTGATTATGTTATCTTCATGGCATACGACGAGCACTACAAGGGCTCCGGCGCAGGCTCTGTAGCTTCTTATCCTTGGGTAGAAGCTTCGGTCAATAATGCGTTGAAGATTGTTCCCGCTGAGAAGATTGTTCTTGGTATCCCGCTATTCACCAGAGAGTGGAAGACGGATAGCGAGGGTAAGCTGACGTTAGAGAGCGGCGGCATGGATACAATCCGCGAGCGGGCTGTCAAGGGCGGCGCAAAGCTTGTCTGGGATGATGAACTGAAGCAGTATTACGGTGAGTATACGACGAAGAAGAACGAGCGTTACCAGTACTGGATTGAGGATGTTACCTCGCTTGAGTACAAGGTGAAGCTGATTCCTGCGAACCATCTTGCAGGATATGCTGGTTGGAAGCTTGGCTTAGAGTCTTCGGATGTGTGGAGCCTTTTAGAGCAGTATTAGAAAGCGTCTTCCGTGGACACCTTCGGAGCAGTATTAAAACATATCTTTCGGTATTAATAAAGAAAACCCCGCCATTTGCCGCAGGCAATACTTCGAGAATGAAGAAGCCTGCTGTATGGCGGGGTTATATTATTTCCTTGGTTAGCGGTTTCTAAGGTCTGCTGCCTGCTTATGCATTCTACGCTGACGAAGGATGACCCGAACGAGAAGAATGACGAAAAGAAGCAGTAAGCCTATAGAGAGAAGCATCCATTGCCGATTGTTCCCAGAAGAATCCCTAGCGGCACTTGTGGGTACAGCTGTCGGAGCCGTAGTCGGCGTTGGAGCAATGGTCGGTACGGGCGTCGGCGAGGGAATCAACTGTGGAAGGACTATGCGAAGCTCTGTCTGACAGTAGATACATTCGTAAAGAGCATAGCCCTCGGCATCCGTAGTTGCCAAAACCATTGATGTGGGTTCTTCGCCAGGCTGATGATCGCACGGAAGAACATAAGCGTCCTTATAGGAATAGCCGCAGGCCTTACAGGTGTAATAGGTGTAGCCGTAGTCCTTACAGGTGGGCGGCAGAACGACCTCGTCATATACGGGGGTCTCACAGCTATGGGGCAGGAGATTGACTGTATAGGTGTAACGCTCGTCACGCTTAAAATGATAGACATTTCCGCTATCTTTGAACTTCCAGTCCATAATCTCTCCGCAGCGGGCTTCACAATAGGCACGGCGATTGGTATTGTCCTCAAAGAAGGTGATGAAGCCGTCGACAGTATTATTCTTAATATATCCGTCTCGCTCAAAGCGTTTCGGATAGATGATATACATGCCGACGAGTCCGCCGCTGTGTACGTAGCCATGGTCGGAGATGAAGCCTGACAGATTGATCTCACAGCCTTCAATGTCAGGATAACCGGCAGCACAGACACCACCGAGGAACTGCTCGTCCCGATAGCTTTTATCGAGATCGATGTTAACAAGTGTCAGCTCGGTGCGGCAATTCTGTACGGTACCGTTTCCGTAGCCGAGGATACCGCCGACACCAATCATATGACCGGTAATATCGAGACGGATTCGTCCGGTGATTTCACAGTTGCGGATATTACTTTCGGAGGCGTAACCGGCGATACCGCCGAGAAAACAATCACCTGTGAAGGTGTGATTCAGATCGATATTCAAAAGACGTACATTTTCTACTGTTGCATGCTCAAGAATGGCGAATAGGCCGCAGAAATGTGTATCGTAGATTTTGCGGTTTCCGTCGTAGGTAACACGCGTCTCTTCGGAAACAGCAGCTGTGTCCAGATTCAGAATCAGATGCTGATTGCCATCGAAGCTTCCGGTAAATGTGATCGCCGGCCAGGCGACACCCTTCATGTCAAGGTCAGCCATCAGAATATATGAACCGGACGGGTCATCGGCGATGGAAAGCATATCCGAAACGGTATAGATTTCCTTCGGGGAAGGTGCCGCGTCGGGCGTGTCTGAAGCAGAGGCAGGCACATATTTGAGAAGAAGCGCCGCCATAATAATGGTCAGAAAGGAAAGAAGCTGTTTCATCGGTTCCCCCCTTAAGCCTGTGCGGGAGTCTTCTCCGGGTATTTGGTATAAAGGAATTTCAAAAGAATGGGCGTTATGATCGAGGAGCAGAGAATCAGCATAATTACTGCTGTAAAATACTTCGGCTCGATCAATCCGACAGCAAGACCCTTCTGTGAAATGATGAGGGCAACCTCGCCTCGTGTCATCATGCCGACACCGATTTTAAGAGATTCGGACCAGGTGAAGTGCAGGCATTTCGAAATCAGGCCGCAGCCGATAATCTTCGTCAGAAGCGCAACGATTACAAAGCAGATTGCAAAGCCGAACAACGGGAGGATCTCTTCCACACTGATGCTTGTCTTGATTCCGATACTTGCGAAGAATACCGGCCCGAACAGCATGTAAGAGTTGATATCCATCTTCTCGGCGATGTACTTGGAGTCACGCACATTGCAAAGAATGATGCCGGCGGCAAATGCACCGGTAATATCTGCGATACCGAAGAACTCTTCGGCACAGTATGCCATGAAAAGACAGATGGCAAGTCCGGCAATCGGGATACGTCTTGTGTGCGGATGCTTGGAATCGTACCACTTAAAGCCGCGGTATACGATATAACCGAACAGGAATACCCAGACGAAGAACAGTACCGTGTTTCTTACGGTTGTGATAGGACTGATGGACTTGTCCTTTAAGCCGAGAACGAAGGTAAGAACGACGATACCGATAACGTCATCGATAATTGCCGCACTTAAGATGGTCGTACCGACCTTTCCTTGCAGGTAACCCATCTCTCGTAGAGACTCGACGGTGATACCGACACTGGTTGCTGTCATGATGCAACCAATCAGAATTGCGTTCAGAAACTGCGGATCGCTGAAAGAGATTCCGTAGTAGATCATGTAAAGAAACGTACCGCCGGCCATCGGTACAGCAACACCGAAGCAGGCAATCAGGGTGGCCTTAAGGCCGGACTTTGTCAGGTCGTGGAGATTCGTTTCAAGACCTGCAGAGAACATAAGTAGAATGACACCAATCTCCGCCATGGTCGCGAGAAAGTCTGAAGCATTGACGATTTTGAGTACGGACGGTCCGATCAGAAGACCGGCGAGAATCTCGCCGACAACCTGCGGAATGCGAATCCGTCTTACTAACATACCGAAAAGCTTAGCGCTGGCAATGATAATGGCCAGCTCAAAAAATACAACATTTCCGTTTTCCATGAAACGCCTCCAAAAATGTATTTGGTTCCGAGGGGGAAACCCCGACACGATTCGTTATAAGAAGCTTTGAGAGCTTAATGCGATGAAATCGAATTTCGTAATTTTCGCCATTGTTTAGATTCTATTTTTTATTTAATAAAAAATCAATGGACAAATGACATAATTTTCTTGCATTTTTTCGGGGTGGCTTTGTCCATTTTGAAAAAACGATGTATTTATTGACTGCCTATTGCGAATGTGATATATTGTTAATGAGATTTTGGGGTGTCAGGTCTGTATTCAGCGTGTAATAAAGAGGGAACCTAGGTATGATTATCGGATTGATAGCAGATGATACAAGAAAGACATTAATGCAGAACCTTTGTATCGCATACAAGGGTATACTCGGCAAGCACGAATTGTATTCTACGGGTGTTACCGGACGTATGATTGAGGAGGCGACGAACCTGCATGTGCATAAGTTCCTTGCGGGCAGTCTTGGCGGCGAGCAGCAGCTTGCGATGATGATTGAGCAGAACCAGATTGATATGGTTATCTTCTTGAGAAATGCGGACAAGACAATCAACTACGATGTACAGTTCAATTATGTTGTACCGCTTTGTGACGAATATAGTATTCCGCTTGCAACGAATATCGCTACGGCCGAGATGCTTTTAAAGGGCATGAACAACGGCGATCTGGAGTGGCGAAACCTTTACAAATAGAATTACCCTTTCCGGGATTGAAAGAGCATGCGAGGCATGCTCTGTTTTTTTGCCCAATTTGGTCTCTTGGGGACGGGGTCGAGGGTTCATTTTGCCGAAAACTGAGCTCTTGGGGACGGGGTCGAGGGTTCATTTTCCGGCGGAGAAGCTGTGACTCCGGAGGCACAGATATGTGGTACAAACGTGGCGGGCAAAGGTGGCAGGCAAATGTGCAGGGAAGATGCATGTCGCAGGCAACCTCGAGCTAAAGCCCGGCACCGGTTTTCTTAAGGATTCGCCCGGTTTTCTTTAGAATTCAGTAGAATTGTGAAAAAAGGCTTGATATTCTTGTTTTTATGTTGTAAGATAACAGCACCACAGAAATTGTATAAGTGTATACAATCGTATACAAACGGTGCGGCGGGTATTTTCCGCACTGTAAGCGCCATGAAAAGGAGGTTTTAGCCATGAGCAATATGATGGAGCTTGAAGAGAATTTGGAGAAAGATTTTGAAGCCCTGCTTCACGAATGCATGAAGTCCGGTGTTATCGACCAGAATCTGTATGTGGAGTATGACGTAAAAAGAGGTCTTCGTGACAGCAGCGGTGCCGGTGTATTGACCGGACTTACCGAAGTCAGCGATGTAAACGGTTACAAGCAGATTGACGGTAAGAAGGTTCCCGCCGAAGGAAAGCTTTACTATCAGGGCTACGATGTACAGGAGATGGTGAAGGGCTTTAAGGGACGCCGTTTTGCGTTCGAGGAGGCTACCTATCTGCTTCTGTTCGGTGAACTTCCTACTGATGAGCAGCTGACCAAATTTATTAAGCTGATTACGTCCTTCCAGACGCTTTCCAATAAATTCGTACGTGACGTTATCATGAAGGCTACCGACCAGAACATCATGAACGGTCTGCAAAAGGCTGTTCTTACCCTTTATTCCTATGATGACAACGCAGATGAGATCGATGTGGACAATGTTCTGAAGCAGTCCATCAACCTGATTGCAAAGCTTCCGGTTATTTCCACCTACGCATACTGGTCCTACCTGCACTTCAGAATGGACGAGCCGCTAATCATCCGTAACCCGAACCCGGAGTACTCCACAGCGGAGAATATTCTTGCAATGCTTCGTCCGGACGGCAAATTCACCGAGCTTGAGGCAAAGGTACTGGATATCTGTCTTGTGCTTCACGCAGAGCACGGCGGCGGTAATAACTCCACCTTCACAACACATGTGGTTACTTCAGCAGGCACGGATACCTATTCCGCAATGGCAGCAGCAATCGCTTCCCTGAAGGGCTTCCGTCACGGCGGCGCAAACCTGAAGGTTCGCAAGATGTTTGAGGACCTTAAGGCAAATGTAACCGATTGGAAGGATGAGGCACAGCTTCGTGAATATATCAAGAAGCTTGTTAACAAGCAGGCATTTGACCGTACCGGCTTGGTATACGGTATCGGCCATGCGGTATATACGCTTTCCGATCCCCGTCAGGTAATCCTTCGAGACTTCGCAACACAGCTTGCAGAAGAGAAGGGTCGCACCGAGGAGCTTCAGCTCTATTTCGACGTAGAAAGAATCGCAAAGGAAGTCATAGCGGAGAACCGTCATCTGTTCAAGCCGCTCTGCGCAAATGTTGACTTTTACAGCGGATTTGTGTATGATATGCTTGGAATTCCGGAAGAGCTTTACACACCTATTTTCGCTATTTCCCGTATCAGCGGATGGTCTGCACACCGTCTTGAGGAAATCATCAATAACGGTAAGATCATTCGTCCCGCATACAAGTATGTAGGCTCTCATAAGGATTACTATTATATGCCCGATCGTAACTGGGATTAATATCTAGGGAGGCGCGTAATGGCTTTATTCGGACCTTATAATGCTGAAATCAACCAGCTTAACACACAGATCAAACTGGAGAGCGGAAAGATCTCCGGATATCAGTATACTCTCGGCGTTCTGCTTCTTCGTAAGCTTGATGAGGGTATGACCTTTGATGATGAGATTATGGAGCAGTACGCTGCAATCCTTGAAACTAGAGCCAATATCACGGCATGCAACACTCAGCTGGAGGAGATTCAGCGTAAGATTGCCGAGGAAGAGGCACAGAGAGCCGCTGAACGTGAGAGAAAGCAGGCTGAGGCTGCACAGATTCGTGCTGCAAGAGCTGCCGAAGCACAGGCTAAGGTTAACGCATTGCTCGGAAGAAACGGTTCCCAGGCACCGGCAGCAGGCTTCTGCCCGAACTGCGGAAATCCGCTTGCAAGCGGCATGCTTTTCTGCAACAAATGCGGTACGAAGCTCGGCTGATTGACCCGATAATTTATTTTGTTGAAAGCACCCTGAAAAAAATAATTTTCAGGGTGTATTTTTTTGACATTGTATGATATGATAGACAATGTATGGGATTATGCCTATCGATGGTCTTAAAAATGCCGTCGAAGCGGGGAGAAGTTGACCGAAGGAGGCGTTGGTGATGGTGACCCGTATGGTTGAGCTTTGCAGAGATAGTCTTACGGAGGAGCAGCTTATGGAGGCGGCTGCGCTTCTTCGTGCAGGCGAGCTCGTTGCTTTTCCGACTGAGACGGTATACGGACTGGGCGGTAATGCACTGGATCCGGGGGCTTCTGCGAAGATTTATGCGGCGAAGGGACGTCCCTCCGACAATCCGCTTATCGTACACATCGCCGATACGGCAGCACTTCCGGTGCTGGCAAGAGATATTCCCGAAAGTGCGATGCTCCTTGCAAAGCGGTTCTGGCCCGGCCCGATGACATTGATTTTAAAGAAGCAGGACATTGTTCCAAAGGAAACGACCGGCGGGCTTGATACGGTTGCAATCCGTATGCCGAGCGATCCGATCGCAGCGATGTTAATTCGAGTAAGCGGCCTGTATATCGCCGCACCGAGTGCGAATGCCTCAGGCAGACCGAGCACGACGAAGGCGCAGCATGTCTATGAGGATCTGAACGGTCGCATTCCGATGATTCTTGACGGAGGTTCCTCCGCAATAGGGCTGGAATCGACGATTATTGATCTGACCGGCGAAAAGCCGATGATTCTTCGTCCGGGTTATATTTCGATTGAGGATGTGAAGGAGATTCTTCCGGATGTCCTTTACGATCCGGCAGTCTTAAAGCGAGAGCGAAACGACACGATTGTTGCGAAGGCTCCCGGAATGAAATACCGTCACTACGCACCGAAAGGGGAGCTGACGATTTTCGAGGGTGCACTTTCCGATGTTGTAGAGGCGGTCCGCGCACACGCTTTGGAGAAAGTAAATCAGGGCTGCTGCGTTGCAATCCTTGCATCCGAGGAGACAAAGGACAGCTACGAGGGCTACAATGTATATTCGGTTGGCGATCGTGAGGACGAGGCGGGAATCGCTGCGAGACTGTTCGATACGCTTCGCGAATTTGACCGCATGGGAGCCGATTACATATTCGGCGAATGCTTCAACACGGAAGGCGTGGGGCAGGCTGTTATGAATCGTCTCGTGAAGGCGGCCGGCTATCACATTGAAACCGTTTAAAAGAGGACGTCTATGAAATACGATAAGGTTTTATTTGTCTGCAGAGACAACACGAGCCTGAGCCTGATGGCAGAGAGCATTTTCGTCCATATTTATGAGGGGCGTCAGATTTATGTCGCATCACGCGGGCTTGTTGTGCTGATGCCGATGCCCTGTAATCCGAAGACGGAGCTGACGCTTTCTAAGCATGGGGTGGCGCTTGTGTCAAAGCAGAGTACGCCGCTTCGTGAAGAGGAGTTTACGGATGCGACGCTCGTGCTGACATTTTCCGATGTTGACAAGGAGCGGTTCCGAAACCGGTATCCGTATGTTGAAGCTGCCACGCTCACGGAGTTTGTCGGAGAGACGATGGCGCTTTTGAATCCTTACGGCGGAACGCTTGCGGATTATGAATTGTGTTACGAAGAGATGGAGGCCATGTTAAAGCGTGCGGCAGAGATTCTGGCGGCGCAGAAGGACAGTGCCGACAGTCTTGATAATATGTTTGAATTTTAAGAAGGGAAGGTGTTATATATGATAGTTGCATTGGGTTGTGATCACGGCGGCTATGCATTGATGCAGGAGGTTAAGGAGCATCTGAAGGGAAAGGGCTTCGAGCTTCGCGATTTCGGTACCGATTCTCCGGTTCCGACGGATTACCCGTTCTATGCGAAGAAGGTTGCCAAGGCTGTTGCCGGCGGCAAAGCAGATAAGGGAATTCTCATCTGTGGTACCGGTATCGGTATTTCCATCGCAGCCAACAAGGTTCCCGGCATTCGCTGTGCGCTTTGCCACGATGTATTCAGTGCTGAGGCAACGAGACTCCATAACGACGCTAACGTTTTGGCAATGGGCGGTCGTGTTGTAGGCCCCGGCCTTGCTATGATGATCGTTGATAAGTTCCTTGCTACCGAGTTCTCCGGCGAGGAGCGTCATGTCAATCGTATTCGTCAGATCGAAGAGAACTAAGGCTAAGAATGAAGAAGCGTAAGCAAAGGAAGGACGGTCCGACTTCGACACTGTACCTGATCACGCAGATTGGTATCGGTATGATGACGCCGATTGCGCTTTGTACGATCGCAGGGTATTTACTCGATCGGTTTTTGGGCTTCGGAAGTGCCGGCTTTGTATTTCTGATGTTTTTCGGAATTGCCGTCGGCTACCGGAATGTCTGGATGTTAGTGCGTAAGTATACGCGTGACGAAAAGCCCGAGGAGCCGGTTGTGGCACATATCAGTGAAGCAGAGGCCGAGTTCCGAAAATGGAAAGCGGAGAAGGAGCAGGCGGAAGGCAGGAATACGAGATGAGAAACAAATATCCCGGTCTTGCCGGAATGCTCAGAGAGATGTTTAAGGACGAGCCGGAGGAGTATCGGAGTCCGCAGGAGATTGATGCGGAGACCGATGCCGAGAAGGCGGAGCAGCAGATGGATGAGGACCCCGATGAGGTGGTGGATATCATTCCGGTCGGCAGCGAGCGTGAGAAGGCTGAGCTTTTAGAGGCGGAGGAAACACTACGGGACCTGCGCTTCGGAATTGTTCTTCTGTCGGCGCTATGTCTTTTTCTTACATTTTTCGTAAAGCCGCATTGGCGGTATGCGGTCGGTGTTGTAATTGGCTGCGTGCTTGCACTTTTTTTAGTGCAAAAGATATATGAGAGCGTATCGGTTTGCGTGATGCTTGATGCAAAGGGCGCAGTAAGCTATGCGAGAAAGCATGTTGCAATCCGGTATTTTGCCACATTTGCCGTATTGGCACTGACGATGTTCTTAGGTGGAATCGCCATGGGAGCAGGTACCATACTGGCATCATTTACATTGAAACCTTCGGCTTATTTTCAGCCCTGGCTTCGCCGGCTGAAGCGCCGTTTGTTTAAAAAGGAGGTGAAGGATAATGGATAACAGTCTTGATTTGGGAATTAACGGATACTACCACTTCGAGCTGTTCGGAAAAACCTTCTGGCTGACCAACACACATATTTCGATCATTATTATCGTTTCCGTGATCACGATTCTGGCGATCCTTGCCAATCGTGTGATTAAAAAAGCGGATCCGGCGAAGAAGCCCGGCAAAGCGATGAATGTGATTGAGCTGGTTGTGGAAGCAATCGACAGTATCACCCGGTCGAACATGGGTGACAAGCATTTCTTCGGGTTCTGTAATTACATCGGAACGCTGATGATTTTCCTTGTTCTGTCCAATACCGTCGGTGTTTTCGGACTTCGTCCGCCGACAGCGGATTACGGTATCACGCTTGGTCTTGCGTTGATTACGTTTTTCCTGATCCACATTAACGGATTCCGTTACCAGAAGATGAAACATCTTACCGAGTTGTTCCATCCGATTCCGTTGACACCGATCAATATCATCGGTGAGCTCGCAACGCCGGTTTCCATGTCGCTGCGTCTGTTCGGTAACATTTTGAGCGGTACCATTATTATGGCGTTGATATACGGCCTGTTGCCGAAGTTTATGCTTCTGTTCTGGCCGGGTGTACTGCACATCTATTTCGATCTGTTCTCGGGAGCCATTCAGGCATTCGTATTCTGTATGCTGACGATGGTATTTATCTCTAAGAACTTCGATGACTGATGCGCCGAAAGGACCCGTAAGGGTCACAAAAATCATTTTCAAAAATCATTTAGGAGGATATCAAAATGAGTGGTGAGTTTAACAAGTTTTTCGTTGAAGGTATGGCATGTCTCGGTGCCGGAATCGGTATGATCGCCGGTATGGGTCCTGGTATGGGCCAGGGTTATGCCGCAGGTCAGGGTGCTTCCGCTGTAGGTCGTAATCCCGGAGCAAGAGGTTCCGTAATGACTACCATGCTTCTCGGACAGGCTGTTGCGGAGACTACCGGTTTGTACTCTCTCGTTGTAGCCATTATCCTTATTTTCGCAAATCCTTATACGAAATAATTCAAAGGGTAGAGTAACGGAGGAATGATTGTGAGCAATTTATTGTCCACCGGACTTGTGTTTCTCGCTGAGGGCACAACGCCGGATCTGAAAGACAAAATCTTTGCCCTTGACTGGCAGCTTGCCTTCGATGCAATCATTGTAGCCTGTGCGGTATTCTTCCTGTTCTTTCTCCTTTCCTATCTGGTATTCAATCCGGCGCGTGAGCTGATGAAGAAGCGTCAGGAGCTGATCGAGAAGTCGATTGATGATGCGCAAAAGGAGAAGGAGGAGGCACTCGCCTTCAAGAAGGAATATGATGCCCGTCTGAAGAATGCGGACGAAGAGGTCAATGCAATTCTTTCGGACACCAAGAAGAGAGCAAAGCACAGAGAAGCAGCCATTATTGAAGCAGCTAACGAGGAGTCGGCTCGTATTCTGGCTCGTACCAAGACAGAGATCGCGTTAGAGAAGAGCAAGGCAAAGGACGAAATCAAGCAGGAGATCATCGCTGTTGCAGGCGAGATGGCAGGTCGCTTTATTTCGGACAAAATGGATGCAGACAAGCAGGCGTCGATTGTTGACGATGTCATAAAGGAAATGGGTGAAGCAACATGGCAGCAGGAGTAATCGCAAGCACTTACGGGCATGCGCTCTTCGAACTTGCCGTGGAGCAGCAGGAAATCGACCGGCTTATGGAAGAGGCGGGAACCGTTATTACGGCAATGAATGATAATCCCGAGCTCGGCAAGCTTTATGACCACCCCAGAATCAGTATGGAGGAGAAGGTCAGAATTACCGAGGATTGCTTCCGTGATAAGGTAAGTAACGATATGGTCGGCTTCCTGATTCTTATGGTCAGAAACGGTCGCCAGAAAGAGATTCTTACCTCTTTACAGGATTTTGTAGCAGAGGTGAAGGAGTATCGCGGCGTCGGAATTTGCCATGTAGTATCCGCACTTCCGATTAGCGAGGCGCAGAAGGCGCGTTTGGTTGAACGCCTGATTAAGACTACAAAATATAAGTCATTTGAAATGCATTATGAGGTGGATAAGAAGCTGATTGGCGGTATTACGATTCAGATCGGGGACCGTGTCCTTGATTCGAGCGTTCGCACACAGCTTAATGTACTGCAGAAGGAACTGCAGCAGTTATCCGCAGAATAAACAAGAAGGAAGGTACAAAGCTTTGAGTTTAAAGCCTGAAGAAATCAGTTCTGTTATCAGAGAACAGATTAAAAGATACAGTGCAAAGCTTGTCGTAACCGATGTCGGAACCGTAATCCAGGTAGCAGACGGTATCGCCCGTGTGCACGGTCTGGAGAACGCAATGCAGGGTGAGCTTCTCGAGTTCCCCGGCGAGGTTTACGGAATGGTTATGAACCTTGAGCAGGACAATGTAGGTGCCGTTTTGCTTGGTGACTCTTCTGCAATCCGCGAGGGTGATGTCGTTAAGACCACCGGCCGCGTAGTTGAGGTACCCGTAGGCGACTGCATGCTTGGTCGAGTAGTGAATGCACTTGGACAGCCGATTGACGGCAAAGGACCGATCAATGCGACCGCATTCCGTCAGGTTGAGCGTGTTGCAAGCGGTGTTATCAGCCGTAAGAGCGTTGATACGCCTCTGCAGACCGGTATTAAAGCAATCGATTCCATGGTTCCGATCGGAAGAGGACAGCGTGAGCTGATCATCGGTGACCGTCAGACCGGTAAGACGGCTATCGCCATTGATACGATCATTAACCAGAAGGGTCAGAATGTTAACTGTATTTATGTTGCCATCGGTCAGAAGGCTTCGACCGTTGCAGGCATTGTAAAGACACTGAATGAGTATGGTGCTATGGAATATACGACCGTAGTAGCGGCTACGGCAAGTGAGCTGGCACCTCTTCAGTATATTGCGCCCTATGCAGGCTGCGCAATCGGTGAGGAATGGATGGAGAGCGGCAAGGACGTTCTGATCGTTTATGACGATCTGTCCAAGCATGCTACCGCTTACCGTACACTGTCCCTGCTTCTTAAGAGACCTCCGGGGCGTGAGGCATATCCCGGTGACGTATTCTACCTGCACAGCCGTCTTCTCGAGCGTGCTGCAAGACTTTCCGATAAGCTCGGCGGCGGTTCTCTTACCGCACTTCCGATTATCGAGACGCAGGCAGGCGATGTATCCGCTTATATTCCGACCAACGTAATTTCCATTACTGACGGTCAGATTTATCTTGAGACCGAGATGTTCAACTCCGGTTTCCGTCCGGCAGTTAATGCGGGTCTTTCCGTATCCCGTGTAGGTGGTGCGGCACAGATTAAGGCAATGAAGAAGATTGCAGGCCCGATCCGTATCGAGCTCGCACAGTACCGTGAGCTGGCTGCATTCTCTCAGTTCGGTTCCGATCTGGATGCCGACACGAAGGAGAAGCTTGCACAGGGTGAGAGAATCAAGGAGATTCTTAAGCAGCCGCAGTACAAGCCGATGAGCGTAACCGAGCAGGTTATCATCATCTATGCAGCAACGAAGAAGTACCTTCTTGATATTCCGGTTGCAAGAATTCAGGAATTCGAGACAGAACTTTTGAACACGATCTATTCCAAATATTCCGAGGTTGAGGAGTCTATCCGTAACGAGAAGGTTATTACCCCTGAGATGGAGGAGCTTCTTGTTAAGGCCATCAAGGAATGCAAGGAAGATTTTATCAAAGCTTGATAAATAGGAGAGGAACTACACTATGGCCTCAATGAGAGATATTAAAAGGCGTAAGGGCAGTATCCAGAGTACCGGGCAGATCACCAAAGCGATGAAGCTTGTATCTACCGTCAAGCTGCAGAAGGCAAAGGGAAGAGCGGAGGAAAGCAAGCCGTATTTCAACCACCTCTATCAGACGATTTCTGCTATCTTCGCGCGGTCTACCGCCGAAGTCAAGGAGCGCTACATCAAGCGTCAGGAGGGTGGAAAGAAGGCGTTCATCGTAATCAGCTCCAACCGCGGTCTTGCGGGCGGTTACAATGCAAACATTGTGAAGATGGTTACGAACAGCTCCGTGCCCAAGGAAGACATGTATATCTATGCGGTCGGCCGAAAGGCACGTGAAGCGTTAGAGCGTAAGGGCTACGAGATCCGAAAGGATTATTCCGAGGTGATGAACAGCCCGCTGTACAGCGACGCATCGGATATCAGTCGTGACGTGATGGATGCTTTCGAGAATGGTGAGATCAATGAAATCTATATTGTTTTCACTATTTTCCGTAACTCCGTAAGCCAGGTTCCGACGATGCTTCGACTTCTTCCGACAGAGGACCCGAGCGGGGCTTCGGAGGAAAGCGGAGAGGCTTTGATGAATTTCGAGCCGGAGCCCGAGGAGGCACTTAAGGAAATCATTCCGAAGTACATCAGCGGTGAGATCTACGGTGCACTCATTGAATCACTTGCGAGTGAGAACGGTGCTCGTATGCAGGCGATGGACAATGCCACGAACAATGCGGAAGAGATGATTGCAAATCTGACGCTACAGTATAATCGTGCCCGTCAGGGATCGATTACACAGGAAATCACGGAGATTATCTCCGGTGCCAATGCGCTTAACGAATAAATGCAGTGGAGGATACTGATTTGGCTACAAATATAGGAAAGATAACACAGATTATCAGTGCCGTTCTGGATATCAAATTCGATGACGGCAATCTTCCCGAGATTTATGACGCAATTAAGATTCGTCGTAAGAACGGGGAAGAGCTGATCGTCGAGGTTGCCCAGCATTTGGGTGACGATACCGTACGCTGTATCGCTATGGGTCCTACCGATGGCCTTGTACGCGGTATGGATGCGGAAGCAACCGGTCAGCCGATTATGGTTCCGGTAGGCGAGAATACACTTGGGCGTATGTTCAACGTACTCGGTCAGCCGATTGACGAGAAGGAAGCACCGACCGGTGTTGAGTATTATCCGATTCACAGACCTGCTCCGGCATTCTCCGAGCAGTCTACGGAGACCGAAATCCTGGAGACCGGTATTAAGGTCGTTGACCTTCTCTGCCCTTACCAAAAGGGTGGTAAGATCGGTCTGTTCGGTGGTGCCGGCGTAGGCAAGACCGTATTGATTCAGGAGTTGATTACCAATATTGCTACCGAGCACGGTGGATATTCCGTATTCACCGGTGTAGGCGAGCGTACCCGTGAGGGTAACGATCTGTATTACGAGATGATCGAGTCCGGTGTAATCAACAAGACAACCATGATTTTCGGACAGATGAATGAGCCCCCGGGGGCACGTATGCGAGTAGGTCTTTCCGGACTTACCATGGCAGAGTACTTCCGTGATAAGGGTGGTAAGGACGTGCTCCTTTTCATCGATAACATTTTCCGTTTCACCCAGGCTGGTTCTGAGGTTTCCGCACTTCTCGGACGTATGCCCAGTGCAGTAGGTTATCAGCCTACCCTGCAGACCGAGATGGGTGCTTTGCAGGAGCGAATCACTTCCACAAAGAACGGTTCCATTACCTCCGTACAGGCGGTATACGTTCCTGCGGATGACCTGACTGACCCGGCTCCGGCAACAACCTTCGCACATCTTGATGCAACGACCGTACTTTCCCGTTCCATCGTAGAGCTCGGTATCTATCCGGCAGTAGACCCGCTTGAGTCCACTTCCAGAATTCTTGATCCGAGAATCGTTGGTGAGGATCATTACAAGGTTGCCAGAGGTGTTCAGGAGATTCTTCAGAGATATAAGGAGCTTCAGGATATCATCGCAATTCTTGGTATGGATGAGTTGTCTGAGGGTGAGAAAATGCTTGTAAGCCGTGCCCGTAAGGTACAGCGTTTCCTTTCTCAGCCGTTCCATGTAGCAGAGCAGTTCACCGGTCTTCCCGGTGTATATGTATCGCTCAGCGACACGATTCAGGGCTTTAAGGAAATTCTTGACGGTAAGCATGACGATATCCCGGAGAGCTACTTCCTGAACTGCGGAAGCATTGATGACGTTCTTGCTAAGGTAAGAGCAGACCAGACCAAAGCGGAGTGATAAGGCGTGGACGATAAGCACTTAAAATTAAAGGTTTATTCCCCGACTCGAATCTTCTTCGAGGGAGAGGCTGAGTTTGTGGAATTTACAACGACGGAGGGAGAGCTCGGTGTATATCCGAACCATATTCCGCTGACAGCCGTCGTAACCCCCGGTGTTCTTCGGATCACGGTTGACGGCAAGGTCCGTGAGGCAACGCTTCTCGATGGCTTTGCAACAATTATGCCGAATGAGATCACCGTTCTTTCGGAGGCTTGCGAATGGCCGGAGGAGATTGATATCCACCGTGCCGAGGAAGCAAAGATCCGTGCCGAGAGAAAGCTTGCTATGGAGCAGACGATCCGTGACGAGCTCGCATTGAGACGTTCTCTGGTAAGAATTCAGTTGGCAAGCAAATACAAATAAATGACCAGATAAACCACCGCTTCGTATGTGCAGCCTGCTGTCTGCGGGCGGTGGTTTTTGTAATGATGCTAAGTACCGTAGAGCGGTACCTTACAGCAATCGGAAGGAGGAGAATATGGCACTGATTGTTGTTACTGGACTTTCCGGTGCAGGAAAATCAATTGCAACCAATGCGCTGGAGGACCAGGGCTATTACTGTGTGGACAATCTGCCTCCGAAGTTCCTTGTAAGCTTTGCCGATTTGTACGGCATGTCGGAAAGTAACCGCGAGAAGAAGATTGCTACGGTCGTAGACATTCGCGGCAAGGATATGTTTGATGATTTCTACCAGGCGATGGAGGAGTTGTCGCGCAAGAAATATCCGTACAAAATCCTGTTTCTTGACGCAAATACGCAGACACTGATCAATCGATACAAATTTACGAGAAGGCGCCATCCGCTTATGGATGACGACGGAACGCTTTCTTTGGAGCAGGCGGTCGCACTGGAACGTGACTTTTTGAAGGCAACAAGGAATCGTGCGGATTTCATCGTGGATACCTCGGTGTTAAAGCCGATGCAGCTAAGAGAAGAGATTGTAAGTATCGTCAGCGAGCGGCCTGAGAAGGATTCAATGTCCCTTCGTGTGATGTCCTTTGGCTTCAAGGAGGGCATTCCCGCCGATGCGGATATGGTATACGATGTGCGTTGTCTGCCGAACCCGTATTATATCGAGGAGCTGAAGGCACATACCGGGCGCGAGGCCTGTGTACAGGAATATGTTATGAGCTTTTCGGAGAGCAAATGCCTGTTTGATAAGATCACCGATATGATCCGTTTTCTCCTTCCGTACTATCGAAAAGAAGGAAAGAACGAGCTTGTGGTAGCATTTGGCTGTACGGGTGGAAAACATCGTTCGGTGTGCTTCGCGGAGCTGTTCTCCGCTAAGATGCGGGAATACGATTGTCGCGTCTTTTTGGCACATAGAGAGCTTGAAAAGTATGGGGAGCAGAATTAAGGAGGAATACAATGGCTGTTTTGCTTGCAGGAGGAGCCGGTTACATCGGCTCGCATACGGCGATTGAGATGATTGAGGCCGGCATGGAGGTTGTTGTCGTAGATAATTTTTACAACAGCGACCCGGAGGCAATTCGTCGTGTGGAGGAAATCACAGGCAGGAAGATCGCCCTTTACGAGGCGGATGTTGCGGACAAGGAGGCAATGCGCAGAGTATTTGCCGAGCAGTCCATCGATACCGTGGTGCATTTTGCCGGAATGAAGGCTGTGGGCGAGTCGGTAGAGAAGCCTGTGATGTATTATCGAAATAATCTGGATTCGACGCTTACACTTCTTGAGGTGATGAAGGAATACGACTGCAATCGGTTCATCTTCAGTTCCTCTGCAACGGTTTACGGAGAGCCGGATAGCCTTCCGCTAAGCGAGGCGGCGCCGAAGAAGAGTGTGAATTGCCCTTACGGCTGGACCAAATGGATGATTGAGCAGATTCTTACCGATGCGGTTGCCGCGGATGATAAGCTTTCGGTCGTACTGCTTCGGTATTTTAACCCGGTCGGTGCGCATAAGAGCGGCCGAATCGGAGAGGATCCGAAGGGAATTCCGAACAATCTGTTCCCGTTCATCGCACAGGTTGCGGTAGGACGCCGTGATCATCTGAACCTGTTCGGAAACGATTATCCGACGCCTGACGGTACATGCATTCGTGACTACATTCATGTTGTTGACCTTGCAAAGGGACATGTGGCTGCCGCTCGTTATGCAGCAGAGCATAAGGGCTGCGAGATTATCAATCTCGGAACCGGCAACGGATACAGTGTACTTGAGATGATTCATGCCTTTGAAGAGGCTACGGGGATTCCTATTCCTTACGAGATTGCACCAAGACGCGCGGGCGATCTGCCGGTAAGCTATGCCTGTGCGGATAAGGCCGAGAAGCTTCTTGGCTGGAAGGCCGAGCTGACGCTTACGGATATGTGCCGCGACACCTGGAACTGGCAGTCCAAAAACCCGAACGGATACAGGGAGGAAGAGGTATGATTGGTATTATAGGAGCCATGGAGGTTGAGGTGGAGAAGCTTCGAGAGGCCATGGTGATTGAAGCTTCGAAGACGATTGCGGGGATGACATTTTACAGCGGTACCCTTTCGGGTGTACCGGTAACACTTGTTCGTTCCGGAATCGGAAAGGTTAATGCAGCCATGTGTGCGCAGATTCTTTGCGACTGCTTTCAGGTTTCCATGATCTGGAATACCGGCATCGCAGGCTCTCTTTGCGCCGACATCAATATCGGCGACATCGTCATCTCTAAGGATGCGTTGCAGCATGATATGGATGCGGTATATTTCGGGTATGCGCCCGGTGTGATTCCGCAGCAGGAGGTTTCCACATTTCCCGCTGACGAAGCACTTGCGACCAAGGCTATGGAAGTATGTAAGAGCGTGAATCCGGATATTTCCGTATTCAGCGGCCGCGTAGTGAGCGGTGATCAGTTTGTAGCCGATAAAGACAAGAAGAAGTGGATCAGCGAGACCTTCGGCGGTATGTGTACGGAGATGGAGGGCGCAGCGATTGCGCAGGCGGCTTACCTGAACGGTATTCCGTTTCTGATTCTTCGCGCAATCTCCGATAAGGCGGATGATTCCGCAACGATGGATTACACGACCTTTGAGAAGAAGGCCATCGAGCATATGGTGCAGCTGACGCTTGGATTATTGAAGGCAATTGCCTGAGGAAGCATTATGCGGCGGTTTATGCCGCCCGATAAAAGAATTATATACGGAGGATAAGAAAATGGTTTACGCAACACAGGGTACCTGTTCCAGAGAAATTCATTACGATATCGTTGAGGAGGGCGGCAAAAAGCTCGTTCGTAACGTAGCTTACGTCGGCGGTTGCAACGGCAACCTGCAGGGTATCGGCAAGCTTGTAGAGGGCATGGAGATTTCCGAGGTAATCGAAAGACTTCAGGGAATTCGCTGCGGCTACAAGGCAACCTCTTGCCCGGATCAGCTTGCTAAGGCACTGGCACAGGAGCTTTAATATGAAGAAGATCGTACTCACCGGCGGCGGAACTGCCGGACATGTTACGCCGAATATTGCACTTTTGGACCGTCTTAAAGAAGAGGGCTTCGAGGTACACTATATCGGCTCTAAAGAAGGCATCGAGAAGCAGCTGATCGAGAATCTCGGAATCCCTTATTACGGAATCTCTTCGGGCAAGCTGAGACGTTACTTCTCCCTTAAGAATTTCACCGATCCGTTTCGCGTGCTGAAGGGCTGCGCGGAGGCGAAGAAGCTGATGAAGCAGATCAAGCCGGATGTGTGCTTTTCAAAGGGTGGCTTTGTAACGGTTCCCGTCGTTCGTGCCGCAGCCAAATGCAAGGTTCCGGTAGTCAGCCATGAATCGGATATGACGCCAGGACTTGCCAATCGTATCGGCATGCGCTATGCGACGAGGATCTGCTGTAACTTTCCGGAGACTCTTTCCGGGCTTGGGACAAAGGGTATTCATACCGGAACACCGATTCGTAAGGAGCTGTTCACCGGCTCTTCGGAGGCCGGGCGAAGCTTCGTAGGCTTTACAAGCGAGAAGCCTTTACTGCTTGTTGTCGGCGGCAGCACGGGAGCGGTCAGAGTGAACGAAGCAGTTCGTAAGATTCTGCCTGCGCTTCTTGAAGATTTCTGTGTGGTACATCTGTGCGGCAAGGGAAAGGTTGATGAGAGCTATAATGGCATCGAGGGTTATGTTCAGATTGCTTATTGCGACAAGGAGATGAAGGACCTTTTTGCGGCTGCGGACATCGTTATAAGCCGTGCCGGTGCTAATGCGATTTGCGAGCTTCTGGCACTTCGGAAGCCGAATCTTCTGATTCCGCTTTCCGCTGAGGCGAGCCGCGGAGACCAGATACTGAATGCAGCTTCCTTTGAAAAGCAGGGCTTCAGCATGGTTATGCAGGAGTCGGAAATCACGGAGGAGAGTCTTCTTGCAGCTGTTAAGAAGCTCTATCAGGAGCGTGACAGCTTTGTTGACAATATGCGTAAGAGCGAGACAAGCGACGCGACGGAAATGATTGTAAAGCTTTTATGTGAGCTCGCTAAATAGTAAAAAACAGGCGATACATCCGCGGTGGGTGTATCGCCTTTTGCATCTTAGATAGATGATCACAAAACAATGTTTAGTGGATAAGCGGGCTTACAGCTCCTTACGAATTGCCTCGGCAAGTGTAGCGGCCTCGCCGTCTGCGTAAGCACCCTGCGGCCATACGGGAAGAATTCCGTCACCCTCAAAGCGAGGAATGACATGTACATGCAGATGGAATACGGTCTGTCCGGCAGCGGTGCCGTTGTTCTGCAAAATGTTCACACCGTCACAGCCGGTCGCCTTCTTCACAGCGGCAGCGACCTTCTTCGCAACCGGGAATACCTTGGCTGCGGAATCGGCATCTAACTCAAACAGGTTGGCAGCATGCTTCTTCGGAAGAATGATGGTATGTCCCTTGTGTGCGGGAGCGATATCAAGAATTGCACGGAAATCATCGTCCTCGTAAACGGTAGCGGAAGGGATGATACCGGCAGCGATTTTACAGAAAATACAATCGTCGTTCATTGGAATACCTCCATGGGTTTATTTCTTTTATAGGCATTGTACCACAATTTTGCAGAAATGGTGAAAAGAATTGCAAAAAACGGCAAAAAGCTTATAATGATAATGGTGTGGTCTATATAAAGACGGATATTCGACACGAAGGGGAACATATGAAATTACGTTACGGACAATATAGCGGCCTGATTATCCTCGGGGTATTCCTGGTTGCATTTCTTATATTCTACGGCACAATCGATAACCATGTGTATGTGAATGAATTCCGAACCGTCAACTCGATGGATGCGACGCTTCCGGTTGTTTCCTTCCGTACCCAGGATGCAGAGATTAATCGAACATTAGGCCTTACCTTCATTCCGCAGGAGGGCAAGATGCGTACGAGCATCACGCCGGTGTCTCCGAGCGAGAAGACCTTTGAGATTCTGATTGACCAGAAGGAAAGCAATGTTCGAAAGCTCACCTGCACGGTTTCTGAGGTTTCGACCGGTCTTGTATTAGACAATATTGACCTGATGTCTTTGAAGCATACCGCTGACGGCCGTCTGGTCGGACAGGTCTTTTTGCAGGCGAATTATGCGACCGATACGGAGTACACCATGCGTGTTACGTTAACGACCGGTGAAGGAAAGACTGCTTATTATTACACAAGACTGTTTCTGCCCACCTACGGCAGCCCGAAGCGTGAGGTGGAGTTTTTGGAGTATTTCCACAAGTCGATTCTGGATGATGAGCATAAGACCGAAATCGAAAAATACCTGGAGTCGGAGGAAAGCTACACCGGTGCCGATTTCAGCCGTATTACCCACCGTGATTCCGTGGATTCCGTCGGCTACGGCCAGATGTCGCCAACGGAGATTGACACCTATGTGCCTACCTTTGTTGAATACACAACGACCTATGTGGCAGCAGAGAAGGAGTTCTATGTACAGGCGTATTCGAACGACGGTCTGGAAACCTACAGCTGCGTAGAGCACTACCGTTTCCGTGCGGAGCAGAAGACGAATTATCTGTATTCCTTCGAGCGGAAGATGGAGGTCGTTTTCGAGCCGATTTATTTCAATATGAGCCAGAATCAGATCAAGCTCGGCATCACGGGCGAGAAGGATCTGAATTATCTTCTCAGCAAGAATAATAAGTATATGACATTTGTCCGCGACGGAGACCTTTGGGAGTACGACATGGACAAGAATGTGCTCATCCCGCTGTTCTCCTTCGACCGTGAGGGCGGCGATAACGAGCGTTACCATAACAGTGACCACGACTTCAAGCTGATCTCAATCTCGGACAACGGCGACGCCGATTTCGTCTTCTACGGCTACATCGTGCGCGGTGAATACGAGGGACGTGTCGGAATCCTTTACTACCGGTATTATGCGGAGGAGGAGCGTGTCGAGGAGCTGATGTTCGTACCGGTGACCGTGCCTTATGACATCCTTAAGGAGGAGTTCGGCGGCGTCTGCTATATGAACCGTGTCGGCGAGTTCTTCTTTACGCTTTACGGAACACTGTACCGCTATCGTACCTCGTTACATGACCAGTCGGTGCTGATTGAGGAGCTGCTGTCGCCCTACTATTTTGTCGGCTCGCAGTTAATCTATCAGGAGCGGGACAATACAGAGAATACAAGAGTGTGCTTTTACGATTTTGAAAGTAACTCCACTACCTATAAGGAGGCGGCAGAGGGCAATCTCCTTCTGTTCATCGGCTCCATTGACGGTGACCTGATCTACGGTGATGCACACAAGGCGGATGTGACCTTTAAGGATAACGGCAAATCCCATGTTCCGATGTATAAAATCCGCATCGAAACGTTAGAGGGAGAAGAGGTTAAGAGCTATCAGCGTGAGAACGAATCGGAATATTTTCTGGATGCCGTAATCGAGAATAACGGTATCGCGATTGATATCAACCGTAAGGAAAGAACGATTTCCGGTGTCGGAAGCGGCGGAACAACGTATACAAGACCGATCTATGCTGAGGTCGGAACCTATAATATTCTTAAGAGCAGTGAGGCGCCGAAGAAGCAGGTGGCGCTCAGCTACAGAAACACGGAACCGATGCGCCGTGAATATTATCTGAACCTGCCGACCTCCTTTAAGCTAACGAAGCTGCCGGAGGTCATCCAGATTCAGTCCACGCAGGGAAGCGGACGTATTCCCGTGCGTCTTGGTGAGCGTACAAAGCCACAGTTCTATGTGGAAGCCTTTGGTGAGGTCATCGCGACCTCGTACGATCTTGCGGAGTGCATCTCGAAGGCAAATGCGAACTACGGCGGCGTCTTCAACGAGAAGGGCGAGGTTGTATGGATGCGAGGCATGCGTGCAAACTTCCGTGATATCAGAAATGTGCTTCCTGTATATTGCGACGAGCTCGTGTCCGAGCGGGAAGCGATTCTTCAGATGTTTTTAAGCTTTAAGGGCGCTGTTCTGACGGCTGCGGAGTGTGACCTTGACGAAAAGGCGATGCTTGACTGGATTACGGACAATGTGCCGGGTACGATGGTCGACCTGACCGGTATTACCGTCATGGAGATGTTGAACTTTGTCTCGGACGGTCACATCGTAGCGACCATATTCCAGGGGGAATGGTTTATGATAACCGGATACTCCGCAAACCTTGTGGTCGGCATCAATCCGGCGCAGGGAAGACAGATGACGATATCGCTCAGCAGATTCCGTAACGAACTCGATAATACGGGACTGTTCTATACCTATATTGATTAGGTTCTTTGGGGTGATTTACAGATGAGGGGGTGTATTTGTGAAAAGAGTGTTTTTGATCGTACTTGACAGCTGTGGTATCGGAGAGCTTCCGGATGCAGCGAGCTTTGGAGATGCCGGAAGCTTTACGCTTCGAAGCGCCGCGAGTGATGAGCATTTTCATATGCCGAACATGGAAAAGCTTGGCCTGTTTCATATTGATGGCGTGAAGGGAAATGTGTGTGCCGATGGGCTGGGAACTACAGCCTTGGAGCATTTTCAGGGTGGAGTATGCCGCCTTTCGGAGCGTTCCATGGGCAAGGATACAACGACCGGCCACTGGGAGATATGCGGTGTGGTAAGTGCTGCTCCGATGCCGACCTTCCCGGAGGGCTTTCCGGAGGAGCTGATTACGGAGCTTTCGAAGCGGACCGGCAGAGGAATTCTCTGCAATAAGCCTTATTCCGGAACGGAGGTAATCAAGGATTACGGCCGCGAGCATCTGGCGACTGGGAATCTGATTGTATATACCTCGGCGGACAGCGTACTGCAGATTGCGGCGCATGACAGTATCGTTTCGGTTGAAAAGCTTTATGAATATTGCAGAATTGCAAGAGAAATATGTCAGGGCGCGTGGGGCGTCGGCCGTGTGATCGCAAGACCCTTTACGGGCGAGTGGCCCTATACAAGAACAGCGCTCCGCCATGACTTCTCGCTTGTGCCGCCGAAGACAATGTTAAATGTTCTGTCTGAGGCAGGCTATGCGGTGCACTCGGTAGGAAAGATTATCGATATATTTGCCGAAAGCGGTATTACCGAATATGTGAGAACGCAGAACAATGCCGAGGGCATCGAATGTACGCTTAAAGAGATGGACAAGGATTTCGAGGGATTGTGCTTTACGAATCTGGTTGACTTTGATATGCAGTACGGTCACAGAAACGATGTGCCCGGATATGCAAAGGCACTTACCTATTTTGATGAGAAGCTTCCCGAGCTTCTTTCGAGGCTCCGTGAGGAGGATATCCTGATGGTTACCGCCGATCATGGCTGTGATCCGGCAACCCTATCCACGGATCATTCCCGCGAATATATCCCGCTTGTTGCATACGGTAAGGCGGTAAATGCGGGTAATTACGGAACCAGGGAGAGCTTTGCCGACATTGCCCAGACGATTCTTTCGTATTTCGGCATTGACAACGCACTTGCCGGAACCGCAATCGAAGGACTTCTTGTGAAGAAATAAGTGTTTCGGGTTCGAAAGAAGAAAATAGTTGACACATGGCAAGAAAACTGATATTATAACCATTGCTTGCAGTTGTGGCGGAATTGGCATACGCGCATGATTCAGGTTCATGTCCACTTACGTGGGTGTGGGTTCAAGTCCCATCAACTGCAGAATCAAAAATCCCCTGTTGTCTTTGGCAGCAGGGGATTTTTATATGGTGAGTTCTGCCTGATCGTTTGAAACCGGCGTCAGCGAGCAAGGACGCGCCCTGGTGCAATGATTTCGTTGACACAGGCCGGAATTAGGAATATGATTCTTTCAGAGACATTTTTTTAGTTGGGTAAATATTGATGTATTGTAGGAGGTCGCTATATGAAGAAACATTTTGTAACAGTTATTCTTTCAATGATTCTGCTTTTGGCATTTTGCGGGGCGGCATTGGCTGACGAGGGCGAGGTCGATACGATTCGGATTCGTCTGGATTTTGACAGCCTTTATAATTATATTGACGGTATCCCGGAGCAGGATGTGCACTTTGCGATGCAGAAGCTTATCAAGGCAGAAGCAGGCGAGAAGGACTACTATGTGGATGCGATGAACTCGGGACTTACGTACCGTTATCAGGATGGTACGATGTATGGTGTGACCGGTACGGATGATACGATCAATCAGGAGAAGGAATATTATCTCTGTATCTGCCTTATGATGGAGGATGGTCGGAAGCTTGCCCCGGCAGATAACCGAAAGGTTTTTCTGAATGGTCAGGAGGTTGAATGTTTCTGGCCTTCCTACAGTGAGTTTGATTGGGGCTGTTACGGTTATGTGAAATTGCCTGCCCCCTCTAAAATGGCAGATCATGAGCATGATTTTGCTTACCTGAAGAAGGATGAGTCGGTGCACTGGAAGGAGTGTGCATGCGGCGCAAAGGACGCAAAGATGGAGCATAGCTACCGTTGGGTCATTGATGTTGAGCCGACTGAAACGGAAGCCGGTTCACGACATGAGGAGTGTATTGCATGCGGTCTGATGGGTGCAGCCGAGACACTTCCCGCATACGGACCGAGACCCGAAAAGGAGAATATTACTCCTTCGATAGGCGAAGAGAAGCCGGAGAACAAGCCGACCACGAGCGGTAAGGTTGATCGTGTGGTGGCCAAGGAAGTTGAGCCCGAGAAGGGAATTCCGACCGGGCTACTGATTGGTATCGTTGCGGTAGCCGGTGTGGGAGTCGGTGCGATTCTTGCTATTTTACTCAGAAAAAAGTAGATGTCTCAGCTTTTTGAATTATTTTGAAAAAGGTATTGACAATTGTCAGGGGCAATACTATAATTTGACTAACTTTTACAACTGAATAGTTTAAAGGCTATGACGAAGACGGCCTCGCGGCTGCATTTTCAGAGAATCGGTGGTTGGTGCGAACCGATAGTGCAAAGCGAATCAGCCTATCCCTTCCGAGCTGAAGGTCTGAACACCGAAAGGATAGTAGGAGCTTACGTAGTCGCCGCGTAAAGGCGAAGGACTTGATGGAGTCCCTGAGTGGTGCGAAAGCACAAATTGAGTGGTACCGCGGGTATGCAATAGCAGCTCGTCTCAAGAGATTGAGACGAGCTTTTTTTATTCCTGAAAGTGGTCGCAATCATTTCCATCGGAATTCATATTATTAGGAGGCAGCAATGTACGAAGCAGAAAATCAGGCAAAAGAAATCGCAGCTCGTATCAAGGAAATGCGTGTGATCAAGGGCCTTTCCGCAAAGGAAGTCGCTAAGATGACCGAAGTATCCACAAACGAGTATATGCAGTATGAGGCCGGCGAAAAGGATTTCCCGTTCTCCTTCCTTCACAAGTGCGCCAAGGCATTTGACCTTGATCTTACCGCATTGATTGAGGGTACCAGCGCTAAGCTTACAACCTACTGCGTAACAAGAAAGGGCAAGGGGCAGGTTACCGCGAAGGAAGAGGGTATCCTTATTAAGAGCCTTGCACAGAATTTTAAGAATAAGCTCGCAGAGCCTTATTTTGTAACCTATCGTTATTCCGATGAGGCGCAGAGAGAGGCAATTCACCTTGATACGCACAGCGGACAGGAATTTGACTATGTCCTGAAGGGCTGTCTGAAGGTTCAGGTAGGTGAGCATACTGAGATTTTGCAGGAGGGCGATTCCATCCTTTATAACAGTAATACCCCTCACGGTATGATCGCCATCAATGAGCAGGACTGCACTTTCCTTGCTGTAGTTCTTCCCGGTGCGGCTCAGCCCGAGCAGGAGGTTCTTGAGACCCTTGTGAACGGCCGCTCCGTTAAGAAGGCCGGCATCGCAGACAAGTTCATCAAGTGCGATGAGGATGAGAACGGCCGTCTGAAGAGCATTCGCTTTGAGCATGAAGAGGAGTTCAACTTTGCATTTGACTGTGTTGACGAGATGGCAAGAAGATCTCCCGACAAGATGGCAATGATTCATCTTGATGTCAATAAGTACGAGAGATGGTTCACCTTCAAGGATCTTTCCAAGCTCTCCAACCAGTGCGCAAACTACTTCCGTGCACTTGGAATCGAGCGCGGCGACCGTGTAATGCTTGTTCTCAAGAGACACTGGCAGTTCTGGGTAAGCATTCTTGCCTGCCACAAGATCGGCGCAATTGCAATTCCTGCTACCAACCAGCTCCTTGAGCATGACTTCGATTATCGTTTCAACAAGGCAAGAGTGAAGGCGCTTGTTATCACCTCCGACGGTGATACCGCAAACCAGGCTATGCTTGCAGCAGCAAAGTGCGAGCACCTGCAGCATATGATGATCACCGGCGGTCCGAGAGAGGGCTTCCGTGACTTTGACGCAGAGTTTGTTATGTACTCCGACAAATACGAGCGTCCGGCTGATGCTCCCTGCGGTTCCGACAACATGATCGCTTTCTTCACCTCCGGTACTACCGGATATCCGAAGCTTGCGCTTCACAGCTATAAATACGCACTCGGTCACTATGTAACGGCGAAATACTGGCACAGAGTAAATCCGGACGGTATCCATTTCACTATCTCCGATACCGGTTGGGGTAAAGCACTCTGGGGTAAGCTTTACGGACAGTGGCTTGCCGAGGGTCCGACCTTCGTATACGATTTCGATCGTTTCAAGGCTTCTGATCTGCTTCCGTTGTTTGCACAGTACCACATCACGACCTTCTGTGCACCGCCGACCATGTATCGTATGTTAATCAAGGAGGATATCAGCAAATACGATCTTTCCTCGATTGAGCATGCAACGACTGCAGGTGAGGCACTTAACCCTGAGGTTTACAAGGTATTTAAGGAGAACACCGGCCTTTCCGTTATGGAGGGCTTCGGTCAGACTGAGACGACACTTGTTATCGGTAACCTTGTTGGTGAGGATCACAAGCTTGGTTCCATGGGTAAGCCTACACCGCAGTATCGTGTTGAGATTCTCGGTGATGACGATAAGCCTGTGGCAATCGGTGAGAACGGAGAGATCTGTATTTACACCGACGGCAAGGCACCTGCAGGCCTTTACAACGGCTACTGGGAGGATCCTGATCTTACCGCAGAGGCATGGCATAACGACATCTATCACACCGGCGACGTTGCCTGGAAGGATGAGGACGGTTTCTACTGGTATGTCGGCCGTAAGGACGATGTTATCAAGTCCTCCGGTTATCGTATCGGACCGTTCGAAATCGAGAGCGTTATCATGGAGCTTCCGTATGTTCTTGAGTGCGGCGTAAGTGCTGCTCCGGACCCGGTTCGCGGACAGATTGTTAAGGCTTCCATCGTTTTAGTTAAGGGAACCGAGGGAACCGAGGAGCTGAAGAAGGAGATTCAGGAATACGTTAAGAAGCATACCGCACCTTACAAGTATCCTCGTCTTGTTGTATTCATGGATGAGCTTCCGAAGACCATCAGTGGTAAGATTCAGAGAAATAAACTGTAAGTGTGTTGCATTTTCCTGAATTTGGGTTTATATTTATAAGGATATGGACGAATGAAGAACTATAAGCGCTTAGTTCTTTTCGCCGGCCATTACGGCAGCGGAAAGACCAATATTGCGGTAAATGTGGCGATTGATATGAAGCGAAGCGGTTATGACGTCGCAATTGCCGATCTGGATATCGTGAATCCATACTATCGTACGAAGGACAGCGAGGACGAGCTTGAGGCTGCGGGTGTACCGCTTATCAGCTCGGAATACGCGAACTCGAACGTAGATGTTCCGGCACTTCCGCAGGATATGTATTCTCTTGTGGACAACAAGGAGCGGTATTTTGTAATCGATATCGGCGGTGATGACAGAGGTGCGCTGGCACTCGGACGCTATACGCCGTTCATTCTTGAGGAGAATAATTATGAGATGCTCCTCGTAATCAATCAGTATCGTCCGCTTACGCGTGATCTGCAGAGTACACTCGAGGTGATGCGTGAGATGGAGGCGGCAGGCGGGATTCCGTTCACGGGTATCGTGAACAATTCCAATCTCGGCAGGGATACCACACCGGAGGACGTAATTGCTTCCGATGCCTATGCACGAGAAATCGCCGCTGCAACAGGGTTGTGTCTTCGGATGACAACCGTTAAGGAGGACATTGCGGAGGAGGTTGCAAGAGTAATTCCCAACGTAATGCCGTTACACCTTCAGAACAAGCGACTTTGGAATAATTAAGTACTTTAGGAGGTATTTTATGAACAAAGTAACATTTAATACGGACCTTTGTAAGGGCTGCGGACTTTGTGTTTCCGCCTGCCCCAAGAAGATCCTTAAGATGTCGGACAAGCTCATCAATGCCAAGGGTCATCACCCGGCAGAGATGACGGACGAGTCCAAGTGTATCGCATGTGCATTCTGCGCAACGATGTGCCCGGATTGCGTTATCACGGTAGAAAGGGGTTAAGAACATGGCAGACAAGGTTTTAATGAAGGGTAATGAAGCAATTGCCGAGGCTGCAATTATGGCAGGCTGCAATTTCTATTTCGGTTATCCGATTACCCCCCAGACAGAGGTTGCCGCATACATGGCAAAGCGTATGCCGAAGATCGGAGGCACCTTCCTCCAGGCAGAGAGTGAGGTTGCCGCTATTAATATGTGTATCGGTGTAGCATCCACCGGTAAGAGAGTTATGACCTCCTCCAGCTCTCCGGGAGTTTCCCTGAAGGCTGAGGGTATCAGCTACATGGCCGGCTGTGATCTTCCGGCACTGATCGTAAATGTTCAGCGTGGCGGCCCGGGTCTCGGCGGTATTCAGCCGTCCCAGTCCGACTATTTCCAGGCTGTTAAGGGCGGCGGACACGGTGACTATCATCTGTTCGTAGTTGCTCCGGCAAGCGTACAGGAGATGGTTAGTCTTACCGCACATGCTTTCAATGTTGCAGAAAAGTATCGCGTTCCCGCAATGCTTCTTGCAGATGGTACGCTCGGTCAGATGATGGAGCCGGTTGTGCTTGACAACATCACCGTTGAGGAGCACGACAAGAGCTGGGCACTTACCGGCACTAAGATGGAGAGAGAGCACAATGTAATCAACTCCCTTTCCATGCTTCCTGAGGAGCTTGAGCAGTGGAACATCGATCGCTTCAAGAGATATGAGGCGATGGAAGAGCAGGAGCCGATGTGGGAAGAGTACGAGATGGAGGATGCAGAGGTTTGCGTAGTTGCATTCGGTATCTCCTCTCGTGTCAGCAAGAACGCAATCATGGCTGCAAGAGCTAAGGGCCTGAAGGTTGGTATGATTCGTCCGATCACGCTCTGGCCGTTCCCGAAGAAGGTGCTTCGTGCCGCAGCCGATAAGGTTAAGGCATTTGTTACCGTTGAGATGAATATGGGTCAGATGTTCGAGGATGTCGAGCTTGCTACCCGTTGTCTGAAGCCGGTTCTTAAGTGCAATCGTACCGGTGGCTGTATCCCGACTCCGGAGCATGTGCTTTCCGTAATTGAGGATGCATTTAACGTAGGAGGTGAGCAGTAATGGGTGAAGTAGTATTTAAGAAGCCGCATTCCCTGACCGACAATCAGTTCCATTATTGCCCGGGCTGTACGCATGGTATCATCCATCGTCTTGTGGCAGAGGTTCTTGACGAGCTTCAGATCGAGGGCAGAACCATCGGTGTTGCATCCGTTGGCTGTTCCGTATTTACTTATAATTATTTCAAATGTGATATGGTTCAGGCTGCACACGGCCGTGCTCCGGCAGTTGCAACCGGCGTAAAGAGAAGCGATCCGAACAACATCGTATTCACCTACCAGGGTGACGGTGACCTCGCTTCCATCGGTACCGCAGAGACCGTACACAGTGCAACGAGAAATGAGAACATTACCATCATTTTCGTAAACAACGCTATTTATGGTATGACCGGCGGCCAGATGGCTCCGACCTCCCTTCCGGGACAGGTTACGCAGACCTCTCCTTACGGCCGTGATGTAAAGACCGTAGGTTATCCGGTTCGCATCTGTGAGATGCTTTCCGAGCTGGAGGGTCCGACCTACCTTGAGCGTGTTACCGTTGATAATGTTAAGCATGTTAACGCTGCAAAGAAGGCAATCAAGAAGGCATTCCAGTATCAGATGGAGGGCAAGGGCTTCTCGTTGATCGAGGTTGTATCCACCTGTCCGACCAACTGGGGTATGACTCCCGAGAAGTCGCTTGAGTGGCTTCAGGAGAATATGCTTCCTTACTATCCTCTTGGTGTATACAAGGATAAGTACGCAGAAAAGGAGGACAAGTAATATGGCACAGACCGGCATTTTATTTGCAGGCTTCGGTGGACAGGGTATTCTGTTCTCCGGCAAATTCCTTGCTTACGAAGGACTGATCTCCGATAAGCAGGTCAGCTGGCTTCCGTCCTACGGTCCCGAGATGCGTGGAGGTACCGCAAGCTGTTCCGTTGTATTCAGCGATGAGGTGATCGGTTCTCCAATCGTAGAGAAGCCGGACATTCTGGTTGTAATGAATCTTCCTTCTCTTGATAAGTATGAGAGCGCAGTTGTTCCCGGCGGTAAGATTTTCTATGACTGCTCTTTGATTGATCGTAAGGTTAATCGTACCGACGTTCAGGCATTTGCCGTACCGGCAACCAAGATGGCTGCTGACAACGGTATGCCCACCCTTGCCAACATGATTCTTGTCGGCAAGATGATCAAGGAGACCGGTCTGATCTCCACCGAGCATGTAGAGAAGATTATTGATAAGATCGTAAGTGCCCGTCATCAGGACCTGAAGGAACTGAATGCGAAGGCAATCAAGATGGGTTACGATTACGAGGCGTAGAATAGATAAGAATGAAAAGGGGCAGTGAAATTCCCTGATGAATAAAGTGACCGAGTGTTTCAGAATTAATCTGAGCCACTCGGTCATTTCATTTACCTAACCTTTTTGTTTATGACGCTTTTATGAAAAATAAGCGAAGACCAATGCTGTAATGGAATTCCAGTAGATTGCGATCTCGTTCGTAGAATACGAACCGACTACGTCCGCATGACAGCGAAGCGGCGGTGTGCCCTCCGCAATCAGTTCACGGCAGGCTGCATCCATGAGGTGTGCATTGGGACCTCCGGAAACGAGTCCGGGGAAGGGCTCATCGATTCCGTCACTGGCGGTCGGACGGTTGTGCGGGTTTTTGAAGGGGTTGGAACCGTGACCGGTTATGTAGCTTCGATCGAGCGGATTGCGTCCGAGAAGGTAATGCACATTGTCCTCAGCAAGCGAAGCATATTCTGCCTTGCCGGAGAGAAGTGTCGCTACAATCAGAGTCGCGGCGTGATCCATTACGACCATATTGCTGCCCCAACCGAAGGCGTCAAGCGGCATCGCAAGACGAAAGCTGTTCGAGCGTGCGATGGTGCGGAGACGGTCGGCCTGCACGAGAAATGCTCTTCGGAAGGAGAGACAGAGCTCTTCGGGGAAGGTGTCGGTCGGAGCGAAGAGAATGCAAAGACCTGCAAGACCTCCAACCTGACCCCAGCCAAGACAAGTCTTACCGCTTTCGACAGAGGCAAGACTTGTAAGCATCTCAAGGTCGCGTGCATCCTTTGTGAGTCGATAGATTTCGGCAAATGCCCACATACGCTCGTCGGTGTCGGAACGGTCGCCGTAGCCGCCGGTTCCGCAACCGGGAGGATTGGTAAAGCCAATCATCTCGGGATGGCTATAAAGGTAATCTCTCGCACGGAGTGCGGCGGACTGCATTCTGTCTGCAAACGAAGCATCAAAGCGGCGGAAAAGTCTTGCACCGAGTGCCATAACCGCAGCAAAATCCGCGGTAGCCATCGTGGAGGTCATATAAAGAACAAACTGGCTCTTGTCCTCTTCAGGCATCATAAAGCCGGCATGACGCTCACTGGTCAGCTTGTGCGAAGCACTGCCGTCTTCAAATTGCATCTTCAAAAGCCACTCTAACTCATAGCGGCACTCGTTCAGAACATCGGGAGTACCGTTGCCGCTTTCGGGAATCGAAAGGGACGGGCATTTGGTGGGGAAGAGCTCGTAAGCGTACATCAGATGTGCCGCTGCTACCGCACCGGGAGAGGTGTAGCGTCCGTAGTCGCCGGCATCGTGCCAGCCACCGATAATCGGCGGGAGCATCACACCGTCCGTGTAGCGAAGGACACGACCGCTATGACAGCAGGAATGCTTGTAAACGCCTGCATGCTTCTCAAGAAGAGAGCATCCGCAGCGCATAAAATAAAACATGCGGAACAGATCTCTTGTCGCATTCGCATATACGTGATCGCCGATCTCGAAAACCGGTGAGGGCTCACAATCCTTGCAGAGGAGACGGTAACGCCCCTTGGTCTGCACCTGACTGAAATCAACCGTCAACAGATAATCCCCGGAATAGGGGTCCTTGCCGGCATTGGAAACAGTAAGTTCTACAGAAGTAGAATCATCAATATTCTCAAGAGTAACAGTGGTCGAAAACGGTTCATCCGAAGAAATCATTGCATATTTCTGTGAACCTGGCTTATAACCGACCTGGTCGATATGGATCTTCATATTAACGCCTTTCTTGTTGGAAATTACGTTGAGTATAACAAAGAGTTCTCTATTTTTACATAGATTATGTTATCCCATTTTCGGCTTGATTTATCCATAAGTGGCGAACAGCGGACGCATTTTTCGCTTCGTAAGCGGTTTTTCGGAAGGGATTCCGTCATCGCGACCGCACTTAAAAAAATGCGCTGATTTTTCGGATTTTTGTAGAAAGTAGGCGCGGGATGTGGTACAATGACTATACTACTATATCTATACCTATGTGGAGGTATATTTTATGATTAAATCAAAGCTGCAGATTCGGCAGGATTCAACGCTGCCTTATGTTGCGGGACTCCTGGCAGTCGTATCGGCTCTTATGATGTTCTTTGTATTTGAGATCGGTCCGACAAGCACGGCGTTCGGCACTTATACAATATTCGGTGGTGAGGCATTAGCGAATTTCGGGTGGCTCATACAGACACTCGGCGTAATCGGACTGGTGGTTTATCTGTTCGCATTTTCCCGTAAATCTTTGCTTGGAATGCTGATTCCGATCGGTGTCTATTGCCTGGGATTCGTGCTTTCTTCTATGGTTGACGGACGCTACTGGATATTCCTGACATTTCTGTTCATCGTCGGATGGATATTCTGGATAGCGGCAAGCGGAGAGAGCGATACGTCCAAATGGATTGCTGTTTTAGTGATTGGCGTGATCATATTACTGAATGTGCTGCTTGCTCTGCCGGGCTTTGTCAGTGCAATCGGTAAGCTCAGAAGCGGGTTTGAATCCCTTGCCTGCTATACCAAGGGCGGCGACAAGCCGGATACCTGGAATGTAAGCTTTATCATTCATGAGATTACCTTCCTCGGCGCGATTCTTCTTACACTGTTTGCAACTACGAGACAGTATGTTGCGGAGGTGGGCGAGAATAAGTCGAAGGATGGGAAGAATACGAAGAGTGCCGATAACGGCAGCAGTACGGAGGACCCGTTTGCAGCGATGAAGAAGCTTTATAATTCAATTGATAAAGAGTCCGAGAAGGAAAGCACTTCCGGCGAGAAGACACAGAAGACGCCTTCGTTCCACGATTTGAAGAAGGAAAGCGCTGAGAAGGTACAGCCGAAGCCGGAGCGCGTTGCGACGGAGGAGGTTGTCAATCCGGAGCCTGTTCTGACTGTTCCGATCAGCGGCTCAAGATTGCAGAAATCCTTGAAGGAAGAGATTGTTTATGACCGCGATCAGAAGCTTGAGCATAGAAATGTGATTCGTGTGTTCTCGGTTGTCGGTATGGTTGTAAGCTTTCTGATGATGCTTGGCGGTGTACTGCTTCTGACAAATGTCATCGATGTGCAGTACAACTCCATCTGCGGTATTATGCTGATTGCAGTCGGACTTGGTATGTTCTGCGTATTTGGCAACAGCGTAACCTATAAAGAGTATTACATGAAAACAATCGTGACCGAGCGTAAGGTTGTTCACGAGGAAAGCAACTGGGAGGAGGTTCTTGCGAACCGCCTTGAGGAGGATGAGAAGAGCATCGCAAGTCTCACCGAAACCTATGCGCGAATGACAGAAATGTATGGAAAGCTGCTTGCTACTACAGCGGAGCTTTCGAATAGTGTAAAGGCGCTCGGGATGCGTGCGGAGCGTCAGGCATTGACCGCTTCTGAGGAAACGATGGAAACCCCGGTTAATATCGCATCACCGGCCGCTGCTGAGGCTGAGGCCGTACGAATCAGCGAGGAGCTTGCGGCAATCGAAGAGGCGCGTCGCGCGGAGGAAGAGGCGAGAGCAGCGGAGGAAGCTGCACAGGCAGCACAGCTTGCAGCGAAACTTGCGGCAGAGGAAGCAGCAAGAAGAGAAGCCGAGGAGGCAGCGAGACTTGCGGCAGAGGAAGCAGCAAGAAGAGAGGCTGAAGAGGCAGCGAGACTTGCCGCCGAGGAAGCAGCGAGACTTGCAGCTGAGGAAGCAGCAAGACTTGCAGCAGAAGAAGCCGCAAGAAGAGAAGCCGAAGAGGCAGCAAGATTTGCAGCGGAGGAAGCTGCAAGGGAGCAGGAAGAGATTGACAGAATTGCTCGCGAACGTATCGAAGAAGCAATGGCAGACGGCACATTTTCCGAAGAGTTTGAGGAAAGCCTTAAGGAGGAGAACGCATATCCTTATGAGCCGGTAAGCGCTCCGGAGGCACCGCAGAATGAGGCGGTTGAGAGTATTTTGCTTGATGAGGTGCCGAACAATTTCGATGCATATGTTGAGGATGTAGCTCTGGCGGAGGATAATAACGACGAGGATTTCCCCGATACAAGATATCCTGTAGAGAATGAAGAGCTTCCGGATCAGGTGTTCCCGAATTATAACGAGGAGCTGCTTTCCTCGATGTTTGGAAATACTGCGGCACCCGCATATGAGGAGCCGATTGCTGTGATGTCCGATGATGTGCTGAGCGCGTTGCAGGCTAAGGGTGCAGAACCGGCGCCGGAGGATGAGGAAGAGGAAGAGGCACCTGCACCGCAGGAAGAGGCATCTGCACCGCAGGAAGCCAACCAGTTCTTCAATCCCTTCTACGCATCCTTCGCAGGGGAGAACCCGATGGCAGACGAGGATACCTACCTTACTCCGGCAGCTGATGTCGAAGAGGACGAGGAGGCACCGAAGGACAATCGTGCTACGGCCTTCCATTTCTTCAGTACCATTGCTGAGCAGGAGGATACCGAGGAGGCTCCTTCTATGGAAGAGGCTTTGGAGCCTGCGGCTATGGAGGAAGAGGCAGCTGCTTTGTATGAGCCGGAGTTGCCTGTGGATAACGAGATTACAGCTTCTTACGAGGAAGAGATGCCTGAAAGCAGCGATGGTGAGGCTATGGCGCATGAGGACGAGATCCCTCCGATTGGAACAGGTTATGTGAGAGACTCAGAAGAAGAGGAAACTGTTTCAACCGAGAGAGAAGTGCTTGAAGACTTTGTACTTCCGACCTTCCACGGTTTTGGTTTTGATTCTATGATTGAAGAAGAGCCGGATGAGGGTGATGATTATCTGAACAAGGGTAGCTACAAGATGCCTTCCTTCGGTAAGAAGAAGGATACGGCTTCCTGGCTTGGGGATGATGACGATGACGACGATATCGTTCTTCCCGCAGGCGCTTTGGATGAGGAGCCGGAGCTTCCGATGGATGTGGATTTTGAGCTTCCGGAAGAGGAGCCGGATCTTCCCGTGGATGTGAAGCTTCCGATGATGGATGAGCCGGAACTTCCGATGGACGACGAGCCGGAGCTTCCGATGGACGAAGAGCCTGAACTTCCGATGATGGATGAGCCGGAACTTCCGATGGACGATGAGCCTGAGCTTCCCATGGACGACGAGCCTGAGCTTCCGATGATGGATGAGCCGGAGCTTCCCATGGACGACGAGCCGGAGCTTCCGATGGATGAAGAACCGGGACTTCCGATGGATGAAGAACCTGAGCTTGCAGAGGGTGCTTCGGTTTCGGCTGACGAGGAGCGTCGCAACAAGCTTCGCGAGCGTCTTGAGGAGATTCGAAAGAAGAACAGTGTCAAGTATCAGAACGACGAGCTGTTTGATCTGGATTAATATTTCGATTGAATGACGAGGGGCTGTTTTGTACAGCCCCTTTCGTTTGAACTGACATAGAAAGGATTGCGAGATGGATACGAACAAGGAACAGTTTCAGAGAACGGAATGGCTGATTGGCAAGCCCCAGGTGGAGAAGCTAGCGAATAGCAGAGTGGCGGTGTTCGGCCTAGGTGGTGTTGGCGGATATGTAGTGGAGGCACTAGCCCGCGCCGGTGTTGGTACGTTAGACCTCGTGGATCGTGACATATTCAGTGAAAGCAACCTGAATCGTCAGATTCTTGCTACCCATAAGACAATCGGCAGACCGAAGACGGATGTGGCTAAGGAACGGGTGGCAGAGATCAATCCGGACATCCGGGTAAACCTTTACCATACCTTCTTTCTGCCGGACAACACGGCTGATTTTCCGTTCGAAGAGTTTGATTATGTAGTGGATGCCATTGACACGGTTTCCGGCAAGATCGCACTTGTCGAATGCGCAAGGAAGGCCGGCGTGCCGGTCATCTGCGCGATGGGCGCCGGCAACAAGCTTGACGCGGGAGCATTTGAGGTGACGGATATCGAGAAGACCTCTGTGTGCCCGCTTGCAAGAGTGATGCGGAAGGAATTGAAGGAAAGAGGAATCCGTAAGGTGAAGGTGGTGTACTCCAAGGAGTCGCCCCGCCAAAGCGGTGTTTTTGAGAACGGAAAGGCGGTGCCGGGAAGTATTTCTTATGTGCCCTCCGTGATGGGACTGCTGCTCGCCGGCGAGGTAATCAGAGACCTGACCGGGGTGTGACACGGCAAGATTCCTTTTTTAGAAATAACAAAACAAAATGCCTGCAGATGAAACCGCGAACGGTCATTTGCAGGCATCTTTCATTTACAATCAGTATACGATGTCCGATCAGAAATCGGTGAAAATCGTATCCAGCTCACCGTCGCCGGTGGTGTCGGTCAGAACGGTATCGACCTCGCCGTCACCGGTGGTGTCGAGAAGAACGGTATCAATCTTGCCGTCGCCGGTTGTGTCCATCATGAAGGTGTCCACATTGCCGTCGCCGGTCGTGTCGGAAACGAATACGGGATTCTCGCCGATGATTTCGGGATCCTCCTCGAAGATATCCTCCTCGTCATGCTCCTCAGCGATCTCCTCGCTGAATTTCTTGCGATTGATTACACGAATAACAGCATAGGCACCAAGAAGAACTACTACCACGCTGCCGATAAAGCTTACCAGTTTTTTCATCTTTAGGAACCTCTTTCTACATTTTATGGTCGCAAACATTTGTTAAGATTATAGCAATAATGCGAAAAAAATGCAACGCATTTTCCTTTTTTTATTGCATATCGGGAGGGAGACGGATATAATAGTACGCGTGTGTGCCGATTTCGCATCGGGCATAGATCAGAACGTGTATTGGCACGGGAATGGAGTAATAAATGAGAGAAAACAGAAACAAAGCTGTTATGGGTGTGATTATGTTCCTTATTCTTTCGGTGCTTCTGGGAATTCCTGCCTTCAAGGACGTTATGGCTTTGAAGAATTCCCCGGATGTTGCTGAGCTTACGGAGAAGGATTTTGAGCCCCGTAAGATGGTTCACGGCAAGACGAGAATGGTAATCGACTATTACTGCTATGAGACAAGAGACGACAAGGAGACCTTCCGCTGGTATCTGGTTCCGACCACCGAGGATAATATGACGAAGTATATCGGAATTAAGGTAAATGCTGCGATGTTCCCTTCCTACAAGGCAATGTATGACAGCACCTGGAACTTTATTGAAGGAAAGTCTGAGGCGCTTACGAAGGAAATCACTTATCAGGGTCGCCTGATTAAGGTTGAAGGTGAGATTAAGAAGAATCTTGAGAAGTTTATTAAGGCTTCCGGCACCAACAGCGAGGAGCTGATGGACGCAATGATTCTTTACTATGTTGAGCTGAAGACAACGAAGAGTGCGATGATACAGCTGATTATCGCAGGTATTTTCCTTGCGCTTGCTTTGATTCTGTTCTTCTTTGGTGTTATGAGAGCGAAGAAGCCCAGCAAGCAGGAGGCTGCCCTTATGGCACAGAGAGCAGCAACTCCTTGGGGCAACGGAATTTCTCTTTCGCTTGATGATCGCGAGATTGAGCAGATCAGTATGTCCGGTGGCGTCGGCAGTAGCTTCGAGCAGGATGCACCGCAGGCTGAGAATACGGCAGACGGCGAGGCAGCAGCTTCGGATGAGGCACTGTAATAGACTGGTTTAAAATGGATTTGAAAAAGGGCAGCAGAGTGTACCGACCCCCAAAAGTTAGACCAAAATTCTAACGATTGGAGGTCGGTATTT
>JAKSPO010000034.1 GCA_024404675.1 Lachnospiraceae bacterium | reverse complement strand
ACGCTTTCGAAGAATGCACAAGCTTGACGAGCATCACGATTCCCGATTCTGTAACGGAGATTGCCTCTCACGCTTTCTACAAGTGCACCGCTTTGACAAGCATTACGATTCCTCGTTCTGTGGACTATATTGCTGATGCCTTCTATAAATGCACATCCCTGACGAGTGTTACGATTCCCGATTCTGTAACCAGAATAGAAGACGACGCTTTCGAAGATTGCACAAGCTTGACAAGCATCACGATTCCCGATTCTGTGACCAGAATAGGATCCGGCACTTTCCGCAGGTGCACCGCTTTGACAAGCATTACAATCCCCACTTCCGTGACGGAGATTTGCTCTTGCGCTTTCGAAGATTGCACAAGCTTGACAAGCATCACGATTCCCGATTCTGTAACAGAGATTGGGTGGTCGGCTTTCGCAGGATGCACAAGCTTGACGGACATCACGATTCCCGACACCGTGCATATTGGTGGTGCCGCCTTTTACGGATGTCCTGGCATGAAGAACGAGTGACGCGGATCCAGCTGCTAAGGTTGGGGAAACTCCTGCAGATAAACCCTATCGGTGCTATTGACGAGTCAACTCTCGTATGGTATCAGGGCTTGGCAAGATTGACGAGCTAAAATAGCTCAAGGATGACTACGCTTGGTGTGAAGATATGGAACAAGCAGGTAGGCGTGCTTAACGAGTACATGACGGTGGGACAGTCTAAGAGTGGCGTAACTCGTGCCTTTGCCGAGGGTTTACCTCTAGTCATAGAGTACCCATGTGGTTCGTATCAATCCACGATTATAAGAACCATAGATTGGGAGGCTGGCACCTTCCGCACAAAGTGCAGCACCTACCACTTCCATTTCCTCGGATGAGTAAAAATGATATAAATTAACCTAAATTCTATAAATACTATGGATCAAAAGAATATGTGTCCTCCTCCACTTCCGGGGACAGTACCTCCTCCATTGCCAGGCACAACGGTTCCTCCTGTACTGCCTAAGGTAAAGGAAGCAATGGAGGCAAAGGAAAGAGAAGCAAAGTTAAAGGCCGAGGAAGAAGCCCGCAGAAAGGCTGCAGAGGCAGAAGCGAAGGCAAAGG
>JAKSPO010000033.1 GCA_024404675.1 Lachnospiraceae bacterium | reverse complement strand
TATCCTTGTCGGATTAATCTTCAATCAACGTCAAGCAGAAACTCCCTGATTATGTAGGCAAACTGATCCGGATGCTGACTCTGGGGAGCGTGACCGCAGCCATCCATCGCAACATATTGAATACCGTACTCATCTGCATATTTTTCAACCAGTTCAGCAGGACATACCCAATCGCAGGATCCGGACAGGAACAGAACCGGAACCGGATACTCACCGACCTCGTACAGATTTAAGTTCACATCAATCGGCTCCATCAGTTCAGAAAAGCGTGTATCGCCCATCAAGGCTTTCATCTCCAGCAGATACCATCTTGCATCATCAACGCCCAAAACGGGTGAAAAGATAACCGCCATAGTAGACGTCATATCGGTCTGCGGATGATAAACAGAAGTATATTTACGAAGGACTGTCAAATGATCTAACGAAAAATCGGATCTGAATGCCTCATAGGCGGCTTCCATATCGGAAGTATCATCTCCCCGTTCCCGTGCGATACGAAGAGCATCCTCATATGAATAAGTCTCGCTGTACCAGTCCGTATCATTTACAATCTGACCTACACCAATATAAGCCGCAACCTTCTCAGGATGAGCCATAACATAAGACGTACCAAGTATGGAGCCGTATGAATGACCGAGAATAATCACCTGATCCTGACCGAATCTGTCACAGCAATAATCCACCAGTGCATCGAGATCCGCAAGCTGCTGATCAAATGTCAGCGAAGAGTTATCCGGATCCGTATCAGCATTACGATAATACGATCGTCCGCATCCCGTCTCATCCCATGAGACGATCGTGTAATCATCCGCCAGATAATCCTGCCACTCGTAATCAACAAATGACGACGGAGATCCGGGACCGCCATGCAGGGAAATTATCACAGGATTAGACTCGGAAGCGCCGAAAACATTGATATATCCCTCGCTGCCGTCAAGCTGAACATAGATCTGATCATTCACACCGTTACGGTAAATAATGGCTCGCTTGATCTGTCTGATATTGCGTCCTGTTATCGCGAAGGCAAAGAAGCCGATCACTGCTACGAGAAGCAGGATGCCGATACCCTTTAGGATACCGAATATTATGCGTGCAGGAAGCTTCTTCTTTTTCTTTGGGCCATAAACTTCCCGGCGATGCTGTAAGTGTATCCCAATATGACCCACACCAAGAATAATAGAGCCTATAAGCATTAACATATTTCCGCCATAAATTCCAAGCAGAAAAAATGCGATGACCGGAAGCGTTGCTCCT
>JAKSPO010000032.1 GCA_024404675.1 Lachnospiraceae bacterium | reverse complement strand
GGTAGATTGCAATCGAGTCGGACTTGATGCTTCCGCCGAGGATGGTGATGTCAGCTGCCTGACCTGCAGAACCGTTAGCAGCGATTGCGAAATTATCGCCAACCGTGATAGTGGCAGAGGAGATCAGGGCACCGGTACCAATAACCAGAACTGCGGAGAAGTTCCCGCCGACTTCAACGGTAACGTCATCCGAAAGAACAAGGGAGCCATCGGCAGGAACATAGAATGCATCATCACGGGTAGCGATGATGTGACCGTTCTTGACCGTTACATTTGCCTTGTTGCGGAGATAGATGCAGGTGAAGTCACTGCTCTGTGTATTGGTTAATGTATGACCGCCAAGGTCAAGGGTGATATGGTCGCCCTTCTTGATAGAACCTAAAGTGCAACGGGTGGCTGATTCGATATCCTTAAGAAGAAGAACTTCGGAACCGTCCACAGCTGCGGAGCAGGCACCGGATAAGGAAGTATAGTAGGTAACGAGGCCATTTGCCTTGGTAACCTTAGCAACCCAGTTTTCAGAGGAAGGATCCTGCACACAGGAGAAGGTCGTGATACCGTCCTCGTCAGTCACCTCATTGAGCATGTAGTTCGCTGCAGTGCAGGTGATGTTAATGTGAAAGCCGTTCTTCTTGATAAAAAGCTTAGCACTGCTGCTGGCAAAGGTATGGGAATCAATGTCCGAAAGAAGAGTAATCACCTTCTTATTGCCTGCAGCAGAAGCTGCATCCGCAAAGGAAGCATAGGTGATACCGTCAACCATGGCGACAGCAGGAACAAGCTCGAAGTATGTACTGCTTGTATTAAGGGTAGTTGCAAGGCCCTCAGCCAGATATTCGTTCGGAACATCTACCGAGAACTTACCGCCGGAGATGTCGAAGCTTTCCTTCGCCTCCTCAGTAAGTACCTCTTCTACAGCCCAGGTGATATCGAAAGTACCGTTCTTAATGATAAGTCCGGTCTTGTTCTCAGTGGGCTTCGTGCCCCACAAATCATATTCGATTGCACCGGTAACAGTACCGGTTGTATCGATGGTAACAACGACACCGTCCGGATAATTACTTGTTACACATACGTCAAATGCAACCTTACCGGGAGAAGCGGTGATGCTTGTATCACCAAGTACATCAAGAGAGCCGTTGTTGTTGGAAACTACGTAGTTGCAAGCACTTGACTTCGTACCGTCAAGGTTCATATCAAGAACCGTCAGCTCGGAGTAGTTCTGAATGAGAATCTTAGCGGTATTAGAAGTAAGGGTACCGTTCTTCAGTGTAACCTTACTGCCCTTAAGAAGCTGGAAGCCGTTGGTCTCCGTACCCGCAGAACCAACCGTCTTATCAACGTTATAGGTAAAGCTGTTAAAGTCGATGACGATGTTTTGACCAGCCTTCGTAACAATACCCTGACCGACGAAATCCTTAAGAAGGGTAATTGTCGTAAGCGTACCGTCCGCAGGTACTGCGGCAATCGCATCGGTAAGAGTAGAGTAGGTCTTGTCACCGATCTGTGCGACTCTATCCGGAACGACTGCAAAATAGCCGTCCTGCTCCTCTGCGATGAAGAAGTCAACGATGTAATCTGCAGGAACCATAGTCGTGAACTTACCGCCGGATACTACGAAGTTCTCCTTCGCCTCCTCGGTAAGAGCATCTTCCACAGCCCAGGTGATATCAAAGGTACCGTTCTTAATGATAAGTCCGGTCTTGTTCACTGCGGGCTTCGTGCCCCACA
>JAKSPO010000031.1 GCA_024404675.1 Lachnospiraceae bacterium | reverse complement strand
AAAATAGCCGATGCCTTGTTATTCCGGCACCGGCTCTATTGCGGGTTACATTACGATTCTGTTCACCAACTGTTCAATCCTGTTGATGGTTCCCTCAAAAGATAACTCCGACGCATACACATACTTTCTTCGATAAGAACTCCATAAGGAGTTCATGTTCGTATCCCCTGCGATACGCGAAAGAATACTTCTTGCATCCTTCAAAAGCCCTTCCGTTCCCCGCTTCCTGCAGGTGGCATCAAATGCCTGCTTCAGGATTCGATTGTCAATCTGTCCGTCAAATCGGAGCATCAGCGCATAGAC
Organism: Lachnospiraceae bacterium; assembly: GCA_024404675.1. Taxonomy (GTDB): domain Bacteria; phylum Bacillota; class Clostridia; order Lachnospirales; family Lachnospiraceae; genus ISDg. The sequence continues at coordinate 1,537 of JAKSPO010000031.1, read as the reverse complement.
ATCATAAAAGTCACGCATCCTCGTGTTTAACGTTCCGCGGGCGAGAACGGTCTGCAGCTTCTCCGCCAGAATCGTTTCCAGGTTGTACGACCACAGCTTAATGGATCGGTTCTCCAACATCAGCTTATAATCATATTCAACCGCTCGCGGTGTAATCACGTCACCTGTGGAGATATCAACCTTGATCGGAGTAACCATATCTCCGAGATACGCATCGACCGCCAGCCGTAATCCCGGATACTCCATTTCATCCATGATCCCGGAAACCTCTCTGATGGCAAATGTAACGCCGTCGTCCAGATCAATCCCGCAGATCTCCCGGATAATCGGCAGCACATCTTCTTCCGTCAGATTAATCCCTCGGATTGTTGTATCAATATCCATCGTTGAACGCATGGAAACTCCGACCATGGATGTGACCAGGATTCCGCCCTTGATGATAAAACCATCTGAATGGGAGGACACTGCCACCCGCTCCAGAAAGCGTTCCATCATATACATCCGGAGCAGAATCCGGGCGTCAGCCTTATTGTTCTTTGCGATATTCTTTATCTTTCCTTTTACCTGTTCTTTTGCAAGCATCGTTACAGCAACACCCCCATATATTCATGTATCAACCTGTCAACGTGGAATAATTCCGCATATTCCGTTAGTTTGTTGAGGTTCTTCTCTCTGCTGCGGGCATACGCCTTCAGGGCAGTCTGGAAATCCTGTATTTCGAAATAATTGCGGGAACGCAAAAGATCACATATGGTTCTCTCCCGGTCATACATCGGAACCATATGCCCATGAACCGTCCTCACCATCTCTCTTCCGACATTCAGCAGTTCCTTCTTCACTGTGAATACCTTGATGCCGTCAGAAACCAATCTCGATGTTCCGTATCCGGTATAGATTGTTATCGTCTGCCACAACGGCTCCCGGTCAATCAAGCCGTAATGGTACAAAGCTTCATCATGTGATAGAACCCCTTGCGGACAGCGCAGCGAAAGAGTATAGTTTCGGTCCTCCCATGCTTCCTGGGAAGCATACACCCCGTGCGCGACCTGTTCAAAACCATTCTCGCGGATAAACCGATACAAGACCGGTTTCGATATACCCGCTTCCATGGCATCTCTTGTCAGCAGAATCCCTGATTGGTCAACGATCGATTCACATGTTTTCATTATGCATCACCACCTTTGTGCTAATATCATACTCCTTATTAGCACGAAAGTCAACAGGAGATAATAATCTTCCTTTGATGCAGAGCGCTTCTTTTCTATTCCGAAACCACAACTTCCCGATAAATATCCCGGATGTTCTTTTCGATGTTCACGCCGTGGATATAGCCGAAATCGACCTTCTTCTCACGGATGGCAAGCGTAACCGATAGCCTTTCCGAAAGAGACAAGTTTTCTTCATCGCACATTTCAACATAATCTGTCGGACACCCGTACCAACTCAGCACGTCATTTAGGAACGCCATCATTTTGGCGTCAACGTTGTACATGCGTTTCGATTCGTGCTTTTGTTGTACCTCCTGACGGCACACTTC
>JAKSPO010000030.1 GCA_024404675.1 Lachnospiraceae bacterium | reverse complement strand
GAGCCTACACAGCATCAGACAGACCTTATTTACAAGCGCAAGCCCCGTGCACCTTACATTGAAGCGCAGTTTGCGGACGGCACTACCGAAAAGGTATGGTGTACCTTCTGCGAAGAGCAGATAGACCTTGATGTTACCACGGAAACCACAAAGAAATTCATCACCGATACTATCCGTGAAATGTGCCGCAGAGGGGCTTCGGTGATACGTCTGGACGCCTTTGCATATGCTGTAAAGAAGCCCGATACAAGCTGCTTTTTCATTGAACCCGACATTTGGGAGCTGCTTTACGATATTGAAAAGCTTGCTTCCGAGGGCGGTGCGGAAATTCTTCCCGAAATTCACGAGCATTACACTATCCCTATGAAAATTGCAGACAAGGGATTCTGGATATATGATTTTGCTCTGCCTGTTCTGACGCTTCATGCGCTATACAATCATACGGGAAAATATCTCAAAGAATGGCTCTTAAAATGCCCTATGAAGCAGTTTACCACCCTTGACACTCACGACGGCATAGGCATTGTTGACGTAAAGGATCTTCTTCCTGATGAGGAGATAGAAAAGGTCAAGGATCAGATGTATTCAAAGGGCGCAAATGTTAAGATGATATACAGCTCAGAAGCCTACAACAACCTTGATATTTATCAGGTGAATACCACTTATTATTCTGCACTCGGCAATAACGACAGCGCATATCTTCTTGCAAGAGCAATTCAGTTCTTTGCACCGGGCATTCCTCAGGTGTATTATGTGGGAATGTTAGCAGGAGAAAATGACATCGAGCTTATGGAGCGCACCAAAAACGGTCGTGACATCAACCGTCATTACTACACCGCAGAGGACGTGGAAAATGAGCAGTCAAGACCCGTTGTGAAAAAGCTCAAAGAGCTTATGGAGTTTAGAAACACTCACCCCGCATTCTCCCTTGACGGAAATATTGAAGTAAATGCGGACGACGACAGGCTTGTTATCATTAGAAAGCACGGTTCGGATAAAATTACGCTTACCGCAAATCTTACCACCTACGAATTTAAGATAGAGGGATGAACTATGGCAATTATTGTTAATGAAAAAACAGGACTTTTTCAGCTTATAACCGACAACACGGAATATCAGATGAAAGCCGATAAACACGGCGTTTTGAAGCATCTATGGTACGGCGGAAAAACAGGCTGCGATATGGAATATCTGCAAAGCTATCCCGATGTGGGCTTTTCGGGGAATATCTATGATGCGGGAGATGACCGTACATATTCCCTTGACACATTGCCCCTTGAATATGCCTGCGAGGGCGTGGGAGATTACCGCATAACGGCAGCGGCGGCTGTTCATCAAGACGGCAGCTGTGCCCTTGATCTTCGATACAAGGGCTATCGCATTATCAAAGGCAAATACGCAATAAATGGACTTCCCGCTGTTTATGCAGATGAAAGCGAAGCGGAAACTCTGGAAATTATCTTAAAGGATAAATATTCGGATATTGAAGTTACTCTTCGTTATGGCGTTCTTCCGAAGCTTGATATTATCACAAGATGTGTTTCTGTTGCCAATAACGGCACACAGCCTGTTATCCTTACAAAGGCAGCAAGTCTTTGCCTTGACATCCCCCACGGGAAATGGGAATGGGTGCATTTTCACGGCAGACATACAATGGAACGTGTTGCAGAGCGTTCCGAGCTTATTCATGGAATACAGGAAAGCTCAAGCAAGCGGGGAACATCAAGTCATCATCAGAATCCCTCTGTGCTGCTTTGTTCCTCCGACTGCACAGAAACATCGGGCAGCTGCATAGGTGCCATACTTGCATACAGCGGCAGCTTTAAAACGCAGATCGAGCTTGATCAGCAGGAGCAGGTTCGCCTTGTTATGGGCATAAATCCCGAGCTTTTCCGCTGGGAGCTGAAAGCGTCGGATATTTTCGATACACCCGAAGTGATAATGTCATACAGCGCAAATGGTATGGAAAAGCTGTCCCATAATTTCCACAAGGTCATAAGAGAACACGTTTGCAGAGGAAAATATAAGCTTGCGGAGCGCCCCGTTCTTATCAACAATTGGGAGGCTACCTATTTCGATTTCAACGAGGAAAAGATACTGAAAATAGCTGAACAGGCGGCATCTCTCGGCGTTGATATGCTGGTGCTTGATGACGGCTGGTTCGGTAAGAGAGATGACGACTGCTCGGGACTTGGGGACTGGTTTGTAAATGAAGAAAAGCTGAACGGCGGTCTTGGAAAGCTTGCGGAAAAAATCAAATCTCTCGGAATGAAATTCGGTCTTTGGTTTGAACCCGAAATGATTTCCGAGGACAGCGAGCTTTACCGCACTCACCCCGATTGGGCAATAAAAATCCCGTCAAGGAATCCTGTGAGAAGCCGTTATCAGCTGGTGCTTGATATGACAAATCCCGAGGTCAGGGACTATCTTTTCGGCGCAATTAGTGACATTCTGAAAAATGCGGATATTTCCTATATAAAATGGGATATGAACCGCAGTATCTGCGATTGGTACACGCCTTGCCTTTCGGCGGAAAATCAAGGCGAAATGCCCCACAGATACGTTCTCGGACTTTATGAGCTGCTTGAACGGCTGACAACAGCTTTTCCTGACGTGCTTTTTGAGGGCTGCAGCGGCGGCGGCGGACGGTTTGACGCAGGTATGCTTTACTATTGTCCGCAGATATGGTGCAGCGATGATACGGACGC
>JAKSPO010000003.1 GCA_024404675.1 Lachnospiraceae bacterium | reverse complement strand
ACGAGACGACCGAAGTCGTCTCGTAAAAAGTCTAACTTTGAGGGGTCACCTCAGACTTCTCATCTTCCATGCTCCTTCGTATTCTACTTCTCAGGGCTTAACGACTCCAGGTACGAATCAGGCGGATGCCTGCGATATCAGAATCCTCAGCCGTAACGGTAAGCTTATCACCGACGCGGACCAGTACAAGACTCTCATCCGTATTCAGATTGCCCTTATAAACATTGCCGTCCTCGGCGCTTACGTATACGGTCGGGACGCCGTCCACAGAGATCATCCGAACCTCAGAAACGGTAATCTTATACTGCGGCAGCTCCTCCGGAGCCTCTCCGCTACCGATACCGTTCTTCTCAAGCACCTTCTTGTAGGCTGCCATCGCCTCCTGCTGCGTGGTGCCGGTTGCAACCATCGAGTATTTCTCGACATTTACCAGTGCATAAAGCTTCACAAGTCCGCCGCTGTCCTTTAAAACCATAATATAGGTTGCCTGACCGCCGATATTCACAAGGGACGGGAAGGAGGCCTTGTAGCCCTTCTCCTGCACCTCACCCTGCGCGGCATTCATCGCAGAATATTCCTCCGCACCGATTACCGGGTAGAACTTGTATTCGCCGGTTCTTGCATTGGTCAGAATGAAACCGATGTTACTCTCATCCTTGTTCACACTCGTAACGCCGGTAAAATACCAGACGTCGTCGCCGAGCACTACATAGCCGTAGTCGTTGGTGGCACGCTTACAGTTCTTATTACCGATGATGCTGTTGAAAAAGCCGCCGGAAAGTGTGCCGTACCAGTTGTATTTGTCGGAAGCAAGGTTACCGTCATAAACGATATCCACCCAGCTCGGAACATCCTTCACATCGTAAAGGGACGAGGTTCCGTCGCACGGATTGAAGATAATAACCTCGCTGATGTCCATCGCACCGAACAGGCCTGCGTTCGGACTCTTGCAGGATACGATGTAGTAGGGATTGCCCGCTTCATCAATCTCAAAATAAATCTCGTGGAATATCTTGGTCGGGTAAGAGAAACGAAGCTTTCTGCGAAGGTCCTTACCAAAGTAAGCACTGTCGACATATTTCATCGTCTTACTTAACTGCACATACTCCGCAGAGTTGTTAAGCGGGTCGACCATAACAAAGCCGGGGATACCGCTTGAACGGTTCTGCATCCATTTGAAGAAATCGGCGTACTCAAGATTTGCCACCTTCTTCGGTGTATTCAGATAGTTTATCTGGGAATAATTGGCACCGATTTCGAACTGCGATACGACCTGCGACAGAGAACCGAGAGTACGGTTACCGATGATGGAGGCCGATGCGGTATCCATCAGTGCGATGTTATTCACATTGGTCGTCTCGGGCATATCCTCTTCAAACACTGCGGTCTTGACATCGATAAGTCCTGCGTAGCGCTTTGCATTGAAAAGCTTAACTGAGGACACCCCGCCAAGAATATAAAGAACGATTAACGCGATGATCACATAGAACGGGATCCGCACGCTCCTTCCGGCATCCTTTGACTCAAAACGGCCGTCGTGTGAGCTGCAGCAAATCGCTGTGAACAGATACACACCGGTCAATACAATCAGAAAGCCCCAGAAGCCGGGACTAAACAGATTGATTGCCGGCAGCGCAAAATAAAAAATGACCAATCCGACAACAAGTGTAACCACTGCCGGAATAATGACCTTGCCGGCATCGGAGGGTTCCCGATAGCGGACAGGTTTCTTCTCTTCACTCATAGTAATATTCCTCCTTTTAAAGCGACGAAGATGCTTTCCTCGAAGCTGTAAAGACGTATTTCTCTGCCCGGTCATTCCCGAGCTTTCGTGTATCATAGCACATTTTACGTCCGATGTCAATAGGATTTACCTCTCGTCTTGCTAAGATACGAAAAGGAGCGTGATTAGCCACGCTCCTCTTTCCTTTCAGAACAATTACATTGCGTTATCCTTAATGTACTTTACAAGCTCATCCACCTGGGTGAAGGCAAGTGCAACTACGGTATCCGCTGCACCGTAGTAGATGGCGATACGACCGGTTGCCGCATCCGTAAGCGTTGCGCACGGGAAGCACACATTCGGAACATCGCCGACACACTCATAGCTAGTCTCCGGATGGAGAATGTAAGGCTTGCAGCGATACTTCACCTTCCAGGGCTCGTCCTTATCAAGAATGGCCGCACCGATGGAATAGATCATGCCGTTACAGGTGGTGCCTACGCCGTGGAAGATAAGAAGCCAGCCCTCGTCGAGTTCGATCGGAATCGGGCCTGCACCGACCTTCGTCCAGCACCAGCCGGTCGGATTCATAACATGGTGATGGTAGCCCCAATGCTCCATATCCGGGCTCTCGGAAAGAAACATATCGCCGAAGGGTGTATGACCGTTATCGGACGGACGGGAGAACATCATGAATTTGCCGTTAATCTTCTTCGGGAACAGAACGCCGTTACGATTGTACGGAAGGAATGCACTCTGCAGCTGATAGAATTTCTTAAAATCATAGGAGTAAGCAACACCGATGGTCGGACCGTGATAGCCCTCGAACTGGGTGCACCAGGTTACATAGTAGCGGTCCTCCAAAAAGCATACACGCGGGTCATAACCGGTTGCCACACCGACCTGCTCCTCCTTCTCATTGTAAAGCGGGAGCGGATCGGGCTCGATGTCCCAATGAATCGCATCATTACTCTTTCCAAGGAACAGATGCTGCTCCATGCAACGGTCGTCGCTTCGGAATATACCGACATATGCGCCATCCTTTGCTACTACGGCACTGTTAAAAACACTATTTGCGGACGGAATGGCATGACGGTCAATAATCGGATTCTCGGAATAACGCCATACAACATCCTTGCAGCCCTCGGGTCTATCCTGCCAGGGCATATTCGGAAGATTCTCACCAATAATCATATCTGTTACGCTCCTTCTCCATCGCATCTGCGATTTTTGTGAAAATATGACACCCGCAAGCATTCTGTGCTTTGCGGCAAATGGATGCGTTTCTTGCAGCACCCATACATTTGTTATAGCATCTTCGGATAGTATCTGCTATAATAACTTATGTAAAAAATCGTACAAATCTATTATTCGGAGGAAGTATGGCACGACTTTTTGAAAACATAGACACCCTGAGTACCCCTTACGAGGCGTTCTGGGTCGACAGTCGCAATCAGAATACCCCAACACGACCGCATTGGCATTACTATATCGAGCTGATCTATGTAGAAGGCGGCGAGCTTTCTGTCGAATGTGACAACCACCGGGCGATTCTTCACAGGGGCGACTGCGCCGTATTTCACCCGAAGCAGATTCATACTATCACCCCTATGTCTGCGGATTACCGCTACGGCGTTCTGAAATTCGATGTGAGCCGCCTGAACATCTCCTCCCTTTATACGCCCAAGCTTCGCGTCCTGATGGACGATGTGCGAACGAACCGGGATATCTCCCCCTTTGTCAGTGCGGAGCTTCTGCAGGGCGGAACGTTTCGGCAGACATTTGCCGCTTGTATCAGCGAACTGGAAGCTCGAAATTACGGGTACGATCTGGTGGTGCATGCGGGACTTTGCAGCCTTTTGGTCACTCTTCTTCGAATCTGGCGAGCCGGCGGTGCAACTATCACCGCCAAGGGCAGTCCGAGTGGCGAGGCCGCCATCGATTCCATCACCGAATATATCGACGAGCACGCAAACGAGCCGCTTCGCGCGCAGGCACTTGCGGACCGCTGCGGAATGTCCTATTCGTATTTTGCGCGGAGCTTCAAGCAGCGCTACGGCCGAAGCTGCAAGGAATACATCGAATTCATTCGTGTCAGCAAGGCTGAGGATCTGCTTCTCTTCACCGATTATGACCTGAACTACATCAGCCAGGAGACCGGCTTCTCCGACTGCAGCCACCTCATCAAGATCTTCAAAAAATGGAAGGATGTGACCCCGAAGCAGTATCGCCTGCGTATCGCCGAAGGAAGCGAGCGGGAATAAAGATTTGATGCTATTACAATGAATGCTATTTTAAGCGCATAAGGAGAGTCTTAAAATGAGAAATTTTAAAGAATGGTGTATAGATAATAATCGCGAAGAGATTCTTACCTATTGGGATTATGATAAAAACACTTTGCAACCATCTGAAGTTCCACCCAAGTGCCTTGAAAAGGTATATTGGAAGTGCCCTGTCTGCGGTTTGTCTTGGCAAAATACGCCATACTCCGAAGCAAATCTAACGCAGACCCCTTTTCGCTGTAGAAACTGTAAAAAGCCGAATCAATCTTCTTTTTCAAAGAAAAATGACTCTGAAATGCCCGCACGTGTAAAACGTTTGGGGCGTCCCAAGCAAGTTAACGGATGTTCTTTAACCATAGATAATTTCATTGCCAATGCCCATAAAATTGGAATTATTGATGTGGAAACCACTTTCAGCGATGAGGTAATGTCTGTTGGAATTGTTATTGTAGATACTGAAAAAAACTATGATTTTGTTGATGCAAGGTACTGGTTAATTGATCCATATTATCAATCGCCCGGCATGTTTGCACATATGCTACATTTATCTGACTGTAATCCTCCTTTCATTTACAAAGAAGCGCAGGTCTTTATTGATTCGATCCAAGAAAAAATCACCTCCATGGATACTTGTCTAGAGGAACTTCGTCAACTAATGGGGATTCATAACTGTCAAATATTGTTTGCATACAATGCCCACTTTGATAAAAGGCACCTACTCGAACTCTCTGATTATATCTGGGTTGATATGATATCGGTCATGGCCAATTGTACCTTGAATACCAATATAGATGAAGATGTCATTACTGATTCTCTCCTCTCAGATCAATATACTGATCATTGGAAAGACCGCAAGGGACATTGGTTTTGCAAAGGATGTGGGGGTGACACCTTTCAGTATTCAATTGATGATCTTATATCACCAACAGGCAAACTAAGAAAAGGCTACAAGTTTGCATATATATTTCGCTGTTTCCCAGGGTGTTCTACTTATCAAGAAACACATAATGGGTTATTTGATGCGATCGATGAGGCAACCGCTCTTAAATATCTTGGGCTGCCAGTTAGCGTGTTTTATTCAGCCATAACCAAAGATACAAAGAATGAACAGGCCAAAAGAGTTTTACTTAAAAAGAAAATCGAAGCTCAAAAAATCCCTTTCATCGATACTCTTGATATGTCATATCAGGAATATGTTAATTACCTTATAGACAAATACGGACCAGCAAAAGGTGACTACTTTCAAATAATACGAAAGGGCGATAGACGTTATGAGGAAATCGCTGATTGCTACGCAATAAAAAGAAAGAATAACGTCTTGGTGGGAAGAAAGAAATATCCGATAATAGATGGTCACTACACAGTTTCCGCCGGAGACCAGCATTCCATTTTCGACGCTTTTACCTACTGGTACTACGAAAAGGATGAGCTCTATATATGTTGGGCAAAAAAGGGAAATTACTCCAAAACTTACGACGGATTGCTTTGTCACCACATAGATGAGAACAAAGCCGAACTACTGTCTACACCAGAATTTGCCTCTTTGCATCCCATCACATATCAATCTGCAGACAGACTCGTCTATTGTGATTATATAGAACATTTTCTCCTACATCATAAATATGGTTCGGAAGGTGCCAAACTTATTGCCGGTACTATAAAATCTTTACTTTTACAAAATGCTGTTGAGGATTGGCAAAAGCCCTGTCTAGAACGTTTATTGCACCGCTCAGAAGACTTAAAATATCTAATACGACAAGGTATTATTTTTAACGATTTATAAAGATGAAAAAGGGCAGCCCACCGGCTGCCCTTCTCTATTCTGACCGTCCTAGCACTTTTTATCTTTCGTATTTTGCGGCAAGTGATCTGAGATACGCAGCCGAGCGAAGCATATATGAAAGGGAATCCTTCGCACCGAAGTGCTCAATTGCAAACCAGCCACGGTAGCCACCGGAAAGCGCATCCTTGACAACTGCCTCGACCGGCATGTATCCATCCCCGACCGGCACTGCTGCGAGCCCACGGTTGAAACGGTTGCCACGGGCAAGAACCTCTGCCTCCTCGCCGCGGTCCTTACAATGAATATGAACGACGCGGTCGTGCAAAGCTGCATAGCCCGCCAGGGCGTCCTCATCGCTATAAACAAAGTTGCCGGTATCCATAGCAAAGCCAAGCTCCGGCACCTCCTTCATCAGCCAGTTAAGCCCCGCAAGTGTGGCAAATGGCGAGGTATTCAGATCAAAATCCTACATTACAACCAGAAGCTCCGGATAGACTTCCCTTGCATAGCGAACCATCTCACGGTCACCTGCCGCCATCGCCTTGGTCTTCGGATTCGAGGAAAGCCAAGCTGCCGCTTTCTCCAAATCATCGGTGATTGCATTCAGTTCCGAAGCCTCTTCCTCAGAAAGAAAACCGGGGATTGGCATAATTGCCGTTGCGCCAAGCTTCTTAGCGACATCCACATGACGAAAGCTCTCCGCATGGGTTTCTCCTTCTCCGAAATGGTGGAACCCGTAGATTCCGCTTACGCGCATTCCCGCCTGCATGAGCGGTCCGAGAATCCTATCGCCGTCGCGGTCATAATCCGCAAGGTCCATCTCAATCCCGGTGATACCGGCTTTCATAAGCATGTCCGCAAGCTGCTCCGCACTCAGGTCCGGACTTATTCTCTTACAATCTGTCGGCAATCCGGCTCTGCTCGCAACCGAACGGCCGGCTTACAGAAGTCTGCTGCGTTTTTCAGAATCCGGCGAACCTCCGGCATATAATAAATCGGATACTCCTCGTGCCTGGGCTGAAAAGAGAAAATCTTCCCGTAGCCTCTTGTGAAGGTACAGCCGCTGCGAAATACCTCTCCGTCGGAAAATGTTCCAAAAAACACCACCTCGTCCGGCTTCGGAATGTCGAAAAACTCTCCGTACATTTCCTCGTGCGGAATTGTCACCAACATCGGTACCCCGGCCGCAATCGGATGCGTCGGTGCAATACACCAAAGCTTCTCGCTGTCATTCTCCCGCCAGGAAAGGCTCATCGTCGTGCCGAGAAGCAGCTTCATCATCTTACTGAAATGCGCGGAATGCAGCGCTATCAGTCCCATTCCTGTTCATGCACATATTCATTGAAAATCGTAATACGAAGCATAAGCGTTCCTTTCCAGACCCTATGTCGATAAAAAACAATGCTGCAGGCGTTGCAGCATTGTTCAAACTCTACTATCCAAAAGCTATTTTGCGGAAACCTCAACCAGATAGTCGAGTGTCTTCTCCATCTTCTTGTTGTACATCAGGTAATCACGTCCGAAGTAGGATTCCACATTGGCAACGGTGCCGTACTGACCTCTGTCGGCAATCCCCTGCACATAGGCAACATACTCCTCCTCGGTAACGGTAATATTCTCCTTATCGGCAATCTGCTGCAAAACCATAAACTGCTTCACAGACTCCTTCGCCCGCGCCTTACTCTCCGTAAGTAGCTCGTCATAGCTCGAATAAGGGGTGAATTGCTTCAAAAAGCTTTCCACATCCATCTGATACTGCTTCGCATAGCCCTCATACGGTGCCATGAGCTGCGCAGCATAGAAATTCACATCATACTCGTCGATTGCTTTGAATTCGGAGGCAGAAACTACGGCATTAAGAAGCTTAAGCTTGGCCGCTTCCTCCACTTCCGCCTTCGCATCCTTCTCAAGATTCTCGCGGACAAATGCATAGAACTCGTCTTTCGTCTTCAGCTGGCGGGAGTTCTTCTCTACATACTCATCCGTCACCTCATAGAGCTGCTTGACATAGTAATTAACGGTAACCTCGAAGGAAACAGTCTTTCCGGAAAGCGCTGTGTTGTTCTGATAAGGGTTCGGAAAAGTTGCGCTGATGATCTTCTTCTCACCGACCTTCATGCCAATCACGCCGTCCTCGAAACCCTCGATGAAGCTGCCGGAGCCGATGCCGAGATCGTAACCCTTAGAAGCACCGCCTTCAAATGCGACACCGTTATCGTAGCCGACGAAATCAATATTAACGATATCTCCGGAGGCTACTGCCTTACCGGTCTTCGAATCGTCTCTCACATAGTTCGGAATCTGCTTCAGAAACTGCGCAATCTGCTTCTCCACATCCTCATCCGAAATATTTACCGTCTCAACAGCATACGGAAGTCCCTTGTACTCTGCGATGATTACTGAACCGCCACAGGGGTGAAATGTCTGCTGCATCGGTGTCGGGGTTGCATCATTCCCGGCCTTCTTGCCACAGCCGCAGGTCAACAGGCCAAATAACAGGATAAGGCATCCTAAAACATAACTTTTCTTCAAATCTACTGGCCTCCACAAATCTGGTTTTTGCCGTTCTGCTTCGCCTTATACAGAAGCTTATCGGTAATCTGGAAGAACTCTTCCGCATTCATACGGTAGGGGCTGCACTGAAATACGCCGCAGCTGAAGGAAATGGTTCCGCTGTGCCAGTCATAGCGAATCTCACGGAACTCCTCCAGAACGCCGGTCATAATCTTACGCGCATCCTTCTCTCTGGAGTTCGGGAAGATTACCGCAAACTCCTCGCCGCCGAAACGACATACATAATTGTCACTTCCGCAGTGCGACAGAAGCACATTTGAGAGTGTCAGAATGACCTCATCACCATTATCGTGACCGTAGGTATCATTAACCTTTTTGAAATCGTCGATATCCACAACCGCAAGCGTCAAAGGCGCATCGCCCTTCATCTTTACGCAACGATCCAGGAATTCGTAAAATGCCGTATGGTTGTAAAGACCGGTCATCTGGTCACGAAGCAGCTGCTTCTCCAGTGCCATATTGTCCTTCTCATGCGACTGTAGCATACTGTCCTTCTGCTGCAGATGCAAAAGCATCGCATAGGCAAAGATTCTCGCGATTGCAACCAAAGCAATTGCAAGAAGAATATTAAGCCATAAGGAATTGACTCTTACGTTCTCGCTCCACTCAAGTAATGTCTCCGGCTCAATCGAAGATCGGTAGCTTTCCCCTACATGCTTTGTTAGCCTGGAGGCTAACTCCTGCGCACTCATATGCACCTGCGGCTTGATTGCAAAAAGCTTCGAGGTGACCGTCATCTGCAGGACACCCATCTGGCTTACGATATGCGTGACGCTACACAGGGATTTGTCTTCAAAGATAACCGAGAAAAGCACCGGAATCACAAAGATTGTAAGAAGCACCGGGTACTCGTTGTGTGACGTAACAAGTACCGCACACATAAAGATAAATGCGAACATGCAGCAATAATTCTTCACAATGCCTTTGATGTTCGGATTGCTCAGCACAATAATCAGCGTGATGAACATCAGAACACTTAAAATCAACGGAAAGGCAAATTTGGCATAGCCGTACTCACTCCAGGTCGTGCCGCCGGGACGCTCGACGCAGAAGAAGAGCGCCAGCTCAATCACCGGTACCACAACGATACTCAATGCCAGAATCATAACCAATCGTTTTCTTGCTAAAGCAAACTTGTCTTCCAAGGGATACCTCCTGGGGTGCTAGATTTTCAATAAGATCATAGCAAATGCAAAATATACGAGAAGCGAAACCGCGTCAACAATCGTTGTGATGAACGGACTCGCCATAACAGCCGGGTCGAAACCGAGCTTTGCCGCAATCATCGGCAAGGTACAGCCGAGGAACTTGGCACAAAGCACCGTGATACAGAGCGTGATACATACAACGAGTGCAACAGGAATCGTAATCTCGCGATGCATCAGCATCTTATCAACAAGGAATATCTTACCGAAAGTCACAACGGCAAGCGAAGCGCCGCACAAAAGGGCAACGCGCAGCTCCTTCCAGATAACCTTCAGAATATTTTCAAAGGCAATCTCTCCGAGCGAAAGAGCACGGATGACCGTAACCGAAGCCTGCGAACCGGAGTTTCCGCCGGTGTCCATCAGCATCGGAATGAAGGCGGTCAGTACAACCTGTACCTTCAAAGCGTCCTCAAAGGACGAGATAATCATACCGGTAAATGTAGCCGATACCATCAATAGAAGAAGCCATATGATTCGGCTTCGCCATAGGGAAAATACCGAGGTACGAAGATACGGCGTTTCTACGGGCGCCATAGCGTTCATCTTTGCGAAGTCCTCTTCCGCCTCATCCTGCATGACATCAATTGCATCGTCGACGGTTACGATACCGACAAGTCGATATTCCTCATCGACAACGGGAAGTGCGAGCACGTCGTACTTACTGATGGTTGCAGCTACCTCCTCCTTATCGTCAAGCGTCTTCACGCTGATGACATTGTCCTGCATGATATCGCGAATCTTCGCCTCATAATCGGACAGGAGCAGGTATTTGACGGTAACCATACCAATCAGATGACTGCGGTTGTCCGTCACATAACAGGTATAGATTGTCTCCTTATCGATAGCAACCTTTCGGATCAGCTGGAAAGCCTCCTGCACCGTCATGTCCTCCTTCAGGCGGACAAACTCGGTCGTCATAATGCTTCCTGCGGAATCCTCGGGATATTTCAAAAGCTCATTGACCGTCTTTCGATCCTCCGGCGTGGAGTTCGCAAGAATACGCTTCACGACCGTAGCCGGCATCTCCTCAATCAGGTCAACCGTATCATCCATATACAGCTCGTCAAGCACCTCGCGGAGCTCGCGGTCACTGAAGGATTCAATCAGAATCTGCTGAAAATCGGGATCCAGCTCGACGAACACATCGGCAGCCAGCTCCTTCGGCAGAATACGGTACAAAATTGCAAACTGGTTTTTGGGGATCTCTTCGAACATCTCCCCGATATCCGCTGCCGGAACCTCCGTCAGCATCTTTCTAAGCTCGGCGTATTTCTTCTCGTCGAGCAGAGCCTTTGCCCGCTCAAGGGCAAACACCTCGTTCTCCATTGTTTCATCCTCCTGATTATGATATTGCATCTAATCGGACTGCGAAACCACGGAGCCGTGTTCAGTCGCCTCGGCGCGTTCGGAAGCTCTGAGTTACCCGAACACGCATTAACCATATTGTTGTAAAGCACGAACACGAGCCTCCCGGTTTCGCGCTTCCGGTTCCGTCATCCACGTAACTCACCTCCTTTTATCAAGCTGTCGGCCTGTGCCGCAAATTATCTCTGCCTCTATTCCTTTGTATAGGCAAATGCAATAATCGAAAATCTCTTGTCCGCACTCTTCGGTACGATGCTTACGGTATGATCCGTTGCCGGTCCGTGAGGCACCGCAATCATAGCCTTGCAATGATTCCAGCCGATTGCAAGCGGGTTGTACTCATAGCTGACCTGTCCGTCAACCACTACATCGCAGGGACCGAAGGCCGGATCGCCGCTGTCCTTGAAGATGAAGAACAGGCTTGCGCAGTGCAGCTTCACCGTAAACGGCTCGCAGGAAGCGCATGCACGGCTCCAGGAACCCGCAAAGAACGGTGTGCCGCGGTGCTCCTCGTCCTTCTCGGCCTGCTGCAGATCGGTATCATTGTCCGTAAAATCACCGACCGAAAGCGTGATGCCGCCGAACTCGGAAAGCGTATCCGGGTAGACCGTAACAACATCCTCATAGACTCTTCCGAGGCATGCATCCTCCGGATAATATACCTCATCACTGACATGGGCAAGCGACTGCTCAATCAGGTAATTCACGCAGTCCGCCATCACGCGGTGACCGTCGTTGGTCGGATGGAAGCAGTCATAGAAATACTGGCGCTTCGAAAGTACATGTCCCTCCGCATCCTGTGCAAACTGCGGCGTAACCGCATTCAGAACGCTTACCATCGGATATTCATAATGGTAACCGATCGGAGACAGTCTGTCCTGCAGATTCCAGTCATTCATAAATACAGCAAACAGAAGGATTACCGCCGGTCCGTTCTGGCGGCAGAAGGCCTTCGCAGCAAGGCTCTCAAAGCAGATACCCTGCGTCTCGTCTCCGGCATCATTAACAGCAAATTCGATAATCAGAATATCCGGCGAAACCGTACCGCCTCGCAGAACATCCTTCTCATAGCGAAGCAGTCCGAGCTCGGAGCTGGTGCCGCCGAGACCAACCTTTACAAGGTGAACCTTCTCGGGATCCTCCGCATAGGTGTTTCTGAAATGGTCATAGATCCGATACGCATAGCTCATCGACTCAATCGGCTTAGCACCCGCACCCTGGGTGATGGAGCCACCGATGAATGCAATCGTGACATCCTCTCCGTTCGCAGCCTTCTCGATGGCACGACGAAGTCTTGTCGTATTGCCCATGGACATCAGCGAGCGCTCCAGCAAATGCTTGTAAGCCTCGCTCTCCCAGTCAATCGGCGGATCAAGCTGCGGCTCGGGCACGGTATAGCCGTCCTGCAGATAGAATATAATCGTTCCCTTTGCTTTAAGCTTTACATTATCGGAGAATAAAAACAGTGTTCCGAGGATATCATCCTCATCACTGATTCCGAATTCCTCTACGGAAAATACTCGCTCCGCTCCGTCACAAAGCACATCCATCGTCATCTTTGTACCGGAATTGTAACGGTCAGTCTTGCCGTAGTGCTGAAGCATTACGGTCATCGGCTCGTCGCGGTCTTCATCGCTCACCGGCTCCATGATTACACCGATGCTGTGCACAAGGCGAACAAAATCGGCGCTCTTCTGAATCGAGCCCGCGATGTCAGCAGGAAGCTCGGGACAGATCAGGGATACATTGCCGGCGATACGTCCCTCTAAGAAACGGATCTCCTTCGGTCTGCCGTCCTCGGCATTCGCTGTCGTAATCAGGTCATCAAGCATAAAATAGATCTTCGGGCGCTTGGTCGTCGGGTCCTTCGGTGCTACAGGTCCTTTTACATTGGTTGTACTCAATTTTTACTCCTTATTCTCCGCATTCGTAAGCAGGAATATCATTCCTGTGTAAGCGGGCATTTTTATAGTGATTTCATGATCATTTGCCGTAAATTCCGTCTTCTCGCTGCCTCCGCCGTAGCAGTTTCGGTCGGAATCAAGAAGAAGCTCGACCTTCTCAGCGTAAAGCGGCAGACGGTATAGCTCGGTAACGCCCGAGAAGTTCATCACCGCAAGAATCCGATTCTTCTCGCCGCGCCGTTCAATCGCATACAGGCACTCTTTCTCAGAGCTGCAGTCGCGCCACATAAAGCCGTCCCCGGGGTAGTCTCTGTGGAACGCATCATTCGTAAGGGAAAGCAGGTTCAGCTCACGGATATATGTTCGGAAGGCATCATGCTTCGGATATTTCAGAAGAAGCCAATCCTGCTCTCTTGCCTCGTCCCACTCTCTGAGCTGGCCGAATTCGTTGCCCATAAAGTTCAGCTTCTTGCCAGGATGTACCGTCATATACAGGTAAAGAAGGCGGGCCTGCGGGAATTTGTCCTCGTAATCCCCGTTCATCCGCTGCAGAATCGTCGCCTTGCCGTGCACAACCTCGTCGTGCGAGAACGGAAGCATATATCGCTCCGAGAAGAAGTACATCATGGAAAATGTAAGCTTATGGTACATACTTCCGCGAAGCCAGGCACCTGTCTGCATATAAGAAAGCGTGTCGTGCATCCAGCCGAGGTCCCACTTATAATCAAAGCCGAGGCCGCCTGCCCAGACTGCCTTAGTAACGCCCGGATAAGCGGTAGAATCCTCCGCGATCAGCATACAGGTCGGATGCAGTCGCTTCAGACTTTCATTCATATATTTCAAAAAGCCTAGGGAATTCGTATTCACGCCGCGCTGCTCGTTGCCCTGCCAGAAGATCAGTCTGCTGACTGCATCAAAGCGAAGCCCGTCGAAGTGAAATTCCTTGAGCCAGTAGTTCGCGCAGGACTGCATAAAGCTCCTGACCGCGCCCTTTGAATAATCAAAATTGTAGGTGCCCCACTCGCTGTTCGCGACATCGGGCGAGCTGTATTCGTAAAGCGGCGTTCCGTCAAAGCGACCAAGTCCGTAATTGTCCACCGCAAAATGCGACGGCACGATATCAAGAATCACACCGATACCTGCCTTATGAAAGCGCTCAATCACCGCACGAAGCTCGTCCGGGCTTCCGTAACGGGAGGTCGGTGCGTAAAAGCCTGTATTCTGGTAACCCCAGGAGGCGTCGCACGGGTGCTCGGAAAGCGGCATAAATTCCACATGCGTGTAGCCCATCTCCTGCACATAAGGTATCAGCCGGTCCGCAAGCTCCGTGTAAGTAAAAAAGCCGTCCTCTTCGTCGGAGGCACGCTTCCAGGAGCCCGCATGCACCTCATAAATATTGACAGGGCTATCGTAACCAGTGGTGCGGGAATTCATCCATTCCCAGTCCTCAAAGCGGTACGAACGAAGCTCTGTGATTACCGAGCCGGAATGCGGTCTTCGCTCCATGAAAAAGCCGTAAGGATCACACTTCTCCGTGCGGCTTCCGTCACGCCCGTAAATAACATATTTATAGATATGGCCGGGATAGGCATACTCCTCCCACTTCGAAAAGACGCCACCCTGCTCGCGTTCCATCGCAATCTCCTGCCAGCCGGTCCAGTCACCCATCACGGTAACGCCGGCTGCTCCGGGCGCATATACACGGAACACCGTTCCCCTGCCCGTTGGATGCGCCCCGAAGAACTCATACGCATCCATTGCCCTTCCGGACATAAAATCGTTCATATTCATAGCCGTCACCACGGTGCCGAAGGCGCACCGCTCCCACTCTTTACATTACCTTTTTATTTTAGACGATTTCGACACATTTTTCAACCATAAAGAATCGGAAAGAATCTCTTTCGGAAAATGCAAAAGGTTATGGAATTTTCCGTCAAAAGAGGGTAAAATAATGCTAATAAATCATAAAAAGGAGTCATCCATGAAATTACGATTCTTACTGCTTGCTTCGCTATGTACACTTTTATGTGCCTGCGGAGCCAAGTCACCCGTACCGTCCTCAGACGACCCCACCCCGACGCTCACGCCGACACCGGTGGAACCGACGCCGTCATTTTCCTTCTCCGTCAACCTGGCTGACAGGCATCAGGTTATCGACGGCTTCGGCGCAGGCTTTACGTGGTACGCCGAGCAGGCCACCGAGCATCTGCATCGAGACACGGTCTACGACCTTTTATTCAAGGACGCAGGACTTACGATTCTTCGATTCAAAAACGAATACGGCTATCCGAAGACCTTTGATAACTCCATCGCCTGTAACGTTGCCTTTTACAATGCTGCGAAGGAGCGCGCGGAGAAGCGTGGTGAGGATGTGACCGTTTTATATACCAGCTGGTCTCCGACGGCGGATCTGAAATCAAACAATTCCATCAACGGCGGCGGTACCCTCCGTAGGAAGGAGGACGGCACCTACGATTATGAGGCATTTGCCCGCTGGTGGGTCGATAGCGTAAAGGCTTACCGCGAGGCAGGAATTCCCGTCGACGTTCTCAGCATCCAGAACGAGTGCGACTTTGTCGCAAGCTACGACGGCTGTGAGTTCGGCATGCGCGAAAATGATACGAAGGCGAGCTACGCCAAGGCATTTCTCGCCTGCTACAAGGCACTTGTCGAGGAGTTCGGTGACGAGGTTCCGAAGATGATTGCTCCCGAGACGATGACCTGCGTCTACAGCTCCCTGATGGCTTATGTTTCGGATATTCTTGACGAAGCACCGGAAAGCATCTTTGCACTCGGACATCACCTGTATCTCGGCGGCAATTCAAGCGACAAGCCGGACTACTGCGGCTATGATTCCTTCAACCAGAATCTGAAGGGCATCCGGGATTTTGCGAAAAAGCATGATTTCCACGCATGGCAGACCGAGTTCTACCGCGGCACGACACTGCAGACCGCCAACATCATCAATAACTCTCTCGTCTACGAGGATGCAAACGCCTATATCTTCTGGGGCGGTGTCTGGATGAGCAAATACGGCGACAACCTCGAGACCAACAATCTGATCTGCATCGCGCGCGGCATGGGCGAGTGGATCAATAAGGACGGCTACCTTGTTACCGGCGATTATTACGCTTTAAGGCATTTCTCCGAATATATCCGTCCGGGCTATGTCCGTGTGGAAAGCACACTTAACCACCTCACTGACGAGGAGAAGACGGATGTGCGCCTTAGCACCTTCCAAAGTCCCGACGGCAAGCGACTTGTCACCGTCCTCATCAATAACGGTGCTACCGAGCAGTATGTGAATCTGACGACGCCCGGTTATACCGGAAGCTCGAAGGTAATCCGCTCCGTCTTCAGCGACAAATTCACCGCAGATATGATGTATAACGACCTCGGTGCACTTCCCGAAAGCAACGTACTTCTCCTGCCGCCGGCAAGCGTTACCACCGTTTTGTTAGACTAACCTCTGATTAGCTAACCCGCAGTTTCGATTTAATAAAAAAGCTCCGTTCCACCAGGGCCTCCTTTCGGGGCCTTACTGAAACGGAGCTATTCTTATATCCAAATATCAGTCGCCGTAGCCAAATGCCATGATCGTAAAATCCTTCTTCTCACTTCCGGGAGCCATCCGCACCTCAACCTTGTGCGTACCGATCTCCTTTTCGTTAAGGATCACTGCCGTGTAGGGCTGATTCCAGCCGCCCTTATCATAGCCGTCAATCGTAGTAACCTTCTTACCGTCCACGTAGACATCAATCTTACCGAAGCTATCCTTGTTGCTCTTTTTGTAGGTAAGAAGAATACTCTTAGCAGTAACCGTGAAGGAAAGCGGCTTCGTTCCGCTCTCTGCGGTATGCTTCCAGTTGTCCGGGAAGGTTCCCTGGTTATCGTATCGTGTCGTACCGATTGCCTTGTCGGTTTCGGTAAAGCTTCCTGCCGACACAATCGTACTCTTCGCAGTTAACATATGCACATTGTCGAAGCTACTGCTCTTAAAGGGATCCTCCCGAACCGGAGCATCCTCCTTCGCAGGCTCGGCTGCAAGCATCTCCTCAAACAGATGACCGAGGCAGTCTGCCATAATGGTATGTCCGTACATCTTCGGGTGGTAGGCGTCATTGAAGAACTTCGCATCGGTAATGGAGCCGTCTATAAGACACGGAACAATCGCATCCTTGATGCTGACCATCGGAAGCTGGTAATATCTGCCCATCATCTGAAAACGGTCCTGCAGGTTCCATCTCGACTGGAATACACTGAAGAGAAGTACGACTGCGGGGCTGTTGTCCGCATACAGGGTACGGCGGATCAGGCCCTCATATGTTGCGCCGTTCGTCGGATCGTCGGCATCGTTAACTGCGAATTCAATGATCAGAAGATCCGGCTTATGACCATCGTTCTTCTCGATCAGGTCACGCTCGTAACGAATAACACCGAGCGTTGAAGGGGTACCGGATACACCGGCGTTAATCATATGAATGTTATCCCCGTTACCGACGCCGTATGCCTTTTTAAAGTTCTCAAAGGTCTGGCTTGCGTAACAGTATTTGTAGGAAGCGCCCTCACCCTCGGTGATGGAGCCGCCGATGAAACCGATGTAGACATCCTCACCGGTCTGTGCCTTCTCAATAACTTTTCTGAGGCGGTAATTGTTTCCAAGATTCATCAGGGAACGATCAAGAATCTCCCCATACCACTTCTCTTCGGCACTTAATGCCTCGGTCGGGGTCGGCGTCGCGGTAACCTCTACACTTGGCGCTATCGATACGGTAGGTGTTGCCGATTCCGTAGGTGTTGCCGATTCCGTAGGTGTTACGGTCATTTCACTGCTATCGCTTTTCTTTCCACAGCTGAAAAGGACGGAAAGCATCGTAAGCATCAGCAGGATACAGATACATTTTTTCATAATTGCCTCCTAAGCGGCCTGTTTCACAGGCGTTATAAAATCAGGGTGCGGAGGAACTCTACAACAAGTGCCGTTCCGCAAGCAGAAAGGGATACCGTCACCAGTCCTCTGCCGCGGTATGCAAGCACCAACGCGACAGCCGTGCCCGCAATGGCGGGTATACAGGAGCTTGTCGCATAAAGGATGGCCGGGAAGGTCATCGCCGCAAGAACTGTGTACGGAATGTAATATAAAAACGAACGGAAGAACCGATTATTCACCTTCTTACGAAAGGCTACAAAAGGAACCGCACGAACCAGATAGGTCACGACGGACATCGTAAGAAGATACGGGATAAAATGCGGTGTCATGACTTCGCCTCCTCTCCCTCGTCGGCAATCGGGAACAAAATAGCGCCGGCTATGGATGCAAGAATTGCACAGAGGATAACTGCGAAGCCTACCGAAATATGCTTCGAAAGGACCGGGATATAATAAATCGCACAGCTGATGGCTATGGACAGAAGAACGATCAGAAGCGTACTTCTGCTCTCCTTGGCCTTCGGCACAACGATTGCGATGAACATTCCATAGAGTGCAAGCCCCATCGCCTCGGAAAGCATCGCCGGCACTACATTCCCAAAGATTGCTCCGGCAAGCGTACCGCCCGACCAGCCGATGTACGGAAGGGTCATCAGTCCAAGAAAATAAAGCTTCGTCACCGGTGTCTCACGATTGACCGCAACCGCATAGATTTCGTCCGTAATGCCGAAGCCAAGCGCGGCACGGCCTGCGGTTCCGAAGCTTTCGTCGGTATTCTGGGAAAGCGAAATCCCCATCAGGGAATACCGAAGATTGATTACAAGCTGTGTCAGGGCAAGCTCCGTATAGCCTCCCATCGCAGCAATGACCTTCACCCCGGCGAACTGCCCGGCACTCGTCAGATTGAGCATCGATATGAGCACCGTCTCCCACCAGCGAAGTCCGAAGCCTGAGCCGGTGATGCCAAAGGCAAAGGATACAAAAAAATAACCGAGGGCAATCGGAATACCATTCCGAATGCCCTCTGCAAAATCGTTTCTATGATTCATCAGAGTAACTGAACGCCTCTTTCTTCCGCGCATTTTCTGACATCCTCGGGCCATACGGAGGACTGTACCTCGCCAATATGAACCTTACGAAGATAGAACATACAGATTCTCGACTGGCCGATTCCGCCGCCGATGGTATAGGGAAGCTTCTGCTCAAGAAGTGCCTTCTGGAAAGGAAGGTTCATACGCTCCTCACAGCCTGCCTTCTTTAACTGCTCCTTCAGGGAATCCTCATCAACACGGATACCCATCGAGGACAGCTCGAGGGAAATATCCAGTGTCGGATAATATACGATAATATCACCGTTCAGCGCCCAGTCATCGTAGTCCGGTGCACGGCCGTCATGCTTCTGACCGGATTTCAGAAGGTCGCCGATCTTCATCATAAACATTGCGCCGTACTCCTTCGCAGCGAGATATTCTCTCTCCTTCGGGCTCTTGTCGGGGTAACGGTCCTCAAGCTCCTGCGTGGTAACGAAGGTAATCTCCTCCGGAAGAACACAGGTTACGTAATCGTACTGGTTTGCAACGTATTTTTCGGTAACACGAAGTGCCTCGTAAACAGATTTAACAACCGAGCGAAGGGTCTTCTCGTTACGGTCCTTCTTCTCGATGATCTTCTCCCAGTCCCACTGGTCAACGAAGATGGAATGGATATTGTCGGTATCCTCATCACGGCGTACTGCATTCATGTCGGTGTAGAGACCTTCTCCAACGTGGAAGCCGTATTTGCCGAGTGCCATACGCTTCCATTTTGCGAGGGAATGAACTATCTCCATTACCTCTCCGGTATTCTTCACGTCAAATGAAACCGGACGCTCTACGCCGTTCAGATTGTCATTCAGACCGGAATCGTTCGGAACGAAAAGCGGTGCGGATACACGATACAGATTCAACTGGGTTGCAAGCTCTCTCTGAAAGAAATCCTTGACCTTCTTGATTGCGATCTGGGTTTCCTTCATGCCAAGCGGGGACTGATAGCCCTCGGGAATGATAATGTTGGCGCTCATAGTCTGGCCTCCTGTTTCTATTTATGGTATAACTTCTTGGTTTCGTAAATCGGTTCGCAGGTAAGATGTGTACCAAGCTTTCTGAATACACCCTCATCAACACCGGAAAGGATAACACTGCTGTGAACCTCGCAGTTCTTCAGGTTCTCAAGCTGCTTCATTGCCTCCTCTGCAACCGGATCGGTGCTTGCTACGATAGAAAGTGCAAGCAGTGTCTCATCGGTATGCAGTCTCGGGTTATGATTACCAAGGTGGTTGACCTTCAGATCCTGAATCGGCTCTAAGATGGACGGCGGCAACAGGCGAACCTCATCCGCAATGCCTGCCATATGCTTTAACGCGTTCAGAAGTGCTGCGGAGCTTGCACCGAGAAGTGCGCTCGTCTTACCGGTAATGATCGTACCGTCATTCAGCTCAATTGCAACCGCAGGTGCTCCGGTCTCCTCCGCTCTTGCAAGCGCTGCGGGAACAACGGAACGGTCCTCCTTACTAAGACCAGCCTGCTCCATCAGAAGCTCAATCTTGTAAACCGCATCCTCCTTGGCACGGTTCTTTCTGCACTCACAGAGGGTTGTATAATAACGGCGGATAATCTCCTGACGGGATGCAGCCTTGGTTGCCTCATCGTCAATGATGCAGTTACCTGCCATATTAACGCCCATATCCGTCGGGGACTTGTACGGAGAGCCGCCGAAGATTCTCTCAAACATGGCATTCAATACAGGGAAAATCTCAACGTCACGGTTGTAGTTAACCGTAGTAACGCCGTAAGCCTCCAGATGGAAGGGATCGATCATGTTAACGTCATTCAGATCGGCAGTTGCTGCCTCATAAGCAAGGTTCACCGGATGCTTCAGCGGAATGTTCCAGATCGGGAAGGTCTCGAACTTCGCATAACCGGCGCGGATACCTCTCTTGTGCTCATGATAAAGCTGAGACAGGCAGGTTGCCATCTTACCGCTGCCGGGACCCGGTGCGGTAACCACGATAAGGGAACGGGTTGTTTCAATGTAATCATTACGGCCGTAGCCTTCGTCGCTTACAATCTTAGATACATTGGACGGATAGCCCTCAATCTTGTAAGCACGATATACCTTAAGACCGAGTGCCTCAAGCTTTGCCTGATAGGTCAGTACCATCTCATGCTCAACAAACTGTGTCAGAACAACACTTCCGACATAAAGGCCGTAGCCACGGAAAGCATCAATGAGACGAAGCACATCCAGATCATAGGTGATACTCAGATCGCCGCGGACCTTCTGCTTGATGATGTCATTTACATTGATGGCAATCACAATCTCCGCATCATCCTTCAGCTGGGTAAGCATATTGATCTTACTGTCCGGCTGAAATCCCGGAAGAACTCTTGATGCATGGAAATCATCGAAAAGCTTTCCGCCGAACTCGAGGTACAGCTTTCCGCCGAACTGTGCAATTCGCTCCTTAATGTGTGCGGACTGCATCTCCAGATACTTCGCATTGTCAAACCCGATATAATTCATCTTAACCTCCGTCAGGTGAACTCTTCCGTTTCACCACTATTCATATTCTTAAGCTTTGAATCTTCTCGCTCAATATATCTCTTAATCTCACCCTGCAGGCTCAGAACCGCCTGCGCGATGCAAGGCTCGAAATGTGTCCCCTTTTCCTTTCGGAACACGTCCATAACCTGTCCGATATCCATACTCGGCTTGTAGCTTCGCTGACTGAGTAACGCATCTAGCGTATCTGCGGCGGCAACGATTCGTGCGGAAAGCGGAATCATCTCTCCGCGATAGCCGTGCGGATAACCGCTTCCGTCCCACCACTCATGATGGCAAAGCGCTACGTCCTTAATGCAGGTATACAGCTCACGGTCGGTCAGGTTCGAAAGGTTACTTTCTACCAGGCGGCCGCCCTCTACGGTATGGGACTTGATGATGGCATATTCCTCTGCGGAAAGTGAAGCGGACTTCTGCAGGATGGAATCCGGAATGTAAACCTTACCGGCATCATGTAACGGTGCCGCAATAATCAGATCATCGATAGCCTTATGCGTCAGCTCGTTACGGTGCTGCCCCGTACGAACCAGCTCCTCAGCGATCATTCGTGTATAATCGGCGGTTCGACGGATATGGAAGCCGGTGTTCTCATCCTTAGACTCCAGGAAGTTTGCAAAGCCGGTAATCAGCTGGTTCTGCATCTTCTTCATCTGCTTGGTCTTCGTCTGCGTGGACAGGATGGTGTCCTCAATCTTGGCAACCAGAATCAGAAGGATGATAAACATCACAAGATATTCGATTGTCATACGAAAACCGTATACACCAAACCATTCAAAGGAGGTGTACTGGTTCTTGCTGTCATAGGCTGCCTCTACTGCGGAGCGAAGTCCGAGAGACATTAGCATCATGCAGTATCCGATCTCACCGATACGCACCATCACCCATTTGCTGAAATACAGGCAGGAAAGCGCGGGAACAATCGCATACGCCATATACATATTAATTTCTATCTTCGTTCCGGAATAACAGATTCCCAGATGGATGGCAATCAAAAGGATGTATTTGATTACCTCGTTCTGCGGATCATGCTTCAGTAAGAGCCGACACACGATCCATACAGCCAACGCGCCTGCGCCGAGTACGATCACATCTGCGTAGCCAAGTGCGGAATAATCGAAGAAAATCCGTGCAAGGATGATTAACGGGCAGCACAGACAGAAACATCCGACAACCCTGATCAGAATCCGGTTTACACGCGTCTCGTTGTCAATAAAATACGGCTCTCGCTTGTCTTCCATAAGTCCCCCTCCTTAGGAATCTTCTCCGAATATAACCAAGGCTTACGGCAGATTACTGCATCTGCTCGCGAAGCCACTCCTCATCGTTAAAATAATCGATCTTCATCGCCTGCTTTACTTCGCTAAGCGTCTGCGCAGCTACGCGCTCTGCCTCAGCAGAGCCCTTACGAAGAATCTCAATGATCTCGGGAATACGCTTCTCCCACGCAAGTCTTCTCTCACGAATCGGCGCAAGCTCGGAATCCATGATGGCATACAGGAATTTCTTCACCTTAACATCGCCGAGACCGCCTCTCTGATAATGCTCCTTCAATGCATCCAAGGACTCGTACTCCGGCCAGAACTGCGCGAAATGCTCCGGTCTGCAGAACGCATCGAGGTAGGTAAATACAGCGTTGCCCTCAAGAGAACCCGGATCGGTAACCTTGATGTGGTTCGGGTCGGTATACATGCTCATAACCTTGGTACGAAGCTCTTCCGCGGTGTCCGCAAGATAGATGCAGTTACCAAGCGATTTGCTCATCTTCGCACTACCGTCGGTACCGGGCAGACGCTTACAGATCTCGTTCGACGGAATAACTGCCTCCGGCTCAACCAGAACGTCCTTCTGATAGGTCTGGTTGAACTTTCTGACGATTTCTCTTGCCTGCTCAATCATCGGAAGCTGATCCTCGCCGACAGGCACCGTAGTTGCCTTGAACGCGGTAATATCGGATGCCTGGCTGATCGGATAGGTGAAAAAGCCTACCGGAATGCTTGTCTCGAAATTACGCATTACGATTTCGTTCTTAACCGTAGGGTTGCGCTGCAGACGGGATACCGTAACAAGGTTCATGTAATAGAACGAAAGCTCGGTAAGCTCGGGAACCTGCGACTGAATGAAGATCGTAACCTTCTCGGGGTCAAGACCTACCGCAAGGTAATCAAGCGCAACCTGCATGATGTTCTGGCGCACCTTCTCCGGATTGTCGAAGTTGTCGGTAAGTGCCTGTGCATCCGCAATCATAATATATATCTTATCAAATTCTCCGGAATTCTGAAGCTCTACTCTGCGCTTCAGAGAACCTACGTAATGTCCGATATGCAATCTTCCCGTAGGACGGTCTCCGGTCAAAATAATCTTCTCCATAGCAAACCTCCGAAATCACTGTGCCGATCGCCGTTCCGTTTATAAAACGGAAAATGCCAACGAATCCGCATCTTATAACCATATAAGTATATTCTTATATCCGTCAAAAGTCAATCTTTGAGTTCGGAAAATGCCGCTAAATGGTAAGCTTTTTTGCATACGGCGCGCCCTGCCGCCTTCGTAATAAGGCATAGGGCAATGTTCGCCATACAAAAAAACGGAACGCTTCCCGCGTTCCGTTCATTCGTTACATCTGTTTACTAAAAATGCGCCCTTACATATAGCCGCTTTTCCTCACGCTTCCATGGCAGCGGCCGTGTCAAGTGCGAGTGTGATCATCTCCGTAAAGGAGCTCTGCCGCTCCTCTGCCGTCGTTGCCTCTCCGGTCACCAGACTGTCGGAAATGGTGCAGATGGCAAGTGCTCTCTTCCCGGCGCGGGCCGCATTCATATAAAGCGCCGCAGCCTCCATCTCAACGGCCAGAACGCCCATCTTGCTCCATGCCTGAATCGGCTTCACCATATCCGGCACATTCTCCAGATCGCCGTAGAAGATATCGCTTGAATGAATGTTTCCGACGTGGTAACGAAGCTTCTTCTCCTCAGCCTGTGCAACTGCGGTGCGAAGAAGCGTATAATCTGAGATTGCGGAAAATGTTCCCGGCAGATGGAACTGCTCCACATAGTTCGAATCATAGCTTGCACCCTGCGCGATAACGATATCCCGCACATGCACGTCCTTATTGTATGCGCCTGCCGAACCGACGCGGATGATATTCTCCACGCCGAAGAAATTGTAAAGCTCGTGGCTGTAGATGCCGATGGAAGGCATGCCCATGCCGCTCGCCATAACGCTTACTCTCTTGCCCTTCCAGGTGCCGGTGTAGCCCTGCACGCCGCGTACATTGTTGACAAGCTTCGCGTCAGTCAGAAAGGTTTCTGCGATGAATTTTGCACGGAGCGGATCCCCGGGCATCAGCACGGTCTTCGCAAAATCCTCAGGTGTTGCATTAATGTGTGGTGTCGGATAATTAGCCATAGTTTCGTTCCCCCTTTATTGTTCTGATTCTTTTACAAGCTTTACGACACGACTTGTGCCAAGGCGGGATGCCCCCAACGAAAGAAAATGCTCTGCATCCTCCAATGAAGAGATTCCGCCCGCAGCCTTAATCTTCTGATCGGGACTGCAGAAGCGGCGCATCAGCTCTACATCCGCAAAGGTTGCGCCTGCCGTGGAAAAGCCGGTTGACGTCTTGATATAATCCGCCTCACTTGCGGATACAATATGGCACATCGCAATCTTTTCCTCCTCCGAAAGAAGGCAGGTCTCGATGATGACCTTAAGGATTGCTCCGCGCTCGTGGCAAAGCTTCGAAAGCGCATCGATTTCATCGCTCAGTGCGCGGTAATTTCTCTCCTTTACCAAACCGAGATTGATTACCATATCGATCTCGGTAGCACCGTTTTCGATGGCATTGACCGTCTCAAAGCATTTGGTTTCCGTAGTGGAATACCCGTTCGGAAAGCCGATGACGGTGCAGATATTGACCTGTCCCTTTGCATACTCTGCTGCCCTTTTTACAAAGGACGGCGGAATGCAGACCGAAGCAGTCTGATATCGGATTCCGTCATCTACGATGCTGCGAATCTCCTCCCAGGTCGCTGTCTGTTTAAGCAGTGTATGATCCACCGTGCTCAAAAGCTTCTTCAAATCCATAATATCCTCCTTGTCCGCGGTTCCTTTTAAAACCTGCGGCAATCCCCTGAAATCCTACTGCTCCTTCAGGAATAATGCCAGCTTCTTCGCGGCCTTCGTATGTGTCTTATCGCTCGGATGCCAGTCAACCGCAATGCCGTCAAGCGCCTGATTCTGCTCGGCAAAACGCATCGTGGTAATATAATTGTCTCCGTTCTCCGTGGAGTATTCTGCTACCGCCGTTTCCATACTGCCGCAGAGGTCGGTTCCCATAATACCAAGTACGCAGACGATTTTCGCGTAGGGGTTACATTCTCTTACGACCTTCAGAAACTCCTTGTAGCCCTCGATATATTCTCTTCTTCGCTCTTCGTCCGCACCGCAATAGCTGAAATCGTTCGTACCAAGATTGATTACAACATAATCCGGAACAAATTCACTGAAATCCCACGCCACCGAAGACGGTGCAACGGTTCCCGCAAAATGCCCGTAGCAGTTGCCGAGCGTCTTATAGTACTGCGGAAGCGTCTGCCCGGGATTCTTCACACCGTCACCGGTATATCCGGAAACGATACCGTAGCCGCTCATGCTGACAAGGCTGTAATCCATTCCGAGAAGCTCGGCGGTCTTATAAGCATACGCCTTCGTACAGTCTTCGTTCGAGGTCTGATATACATCCTCACCGAGTACGCCGTCCACCCCATAGCCGCAGGTGATGGAGTCCCCGATAAATTCAATCTTCTTCTCTGTTGCAACGAGCGGAGAAATCATACCGACAGCATCAACGGAAACGATACCGAAAGTAGAATCCGATACCTCCGAAAGCTTTACGATCCTGATTGTCGCAATCGTATCGATATCACTCTTAATGATCTCCACGGTGCGGTCTGTCACATCATTTTCATTGATCATAATGTCCTGCTGCCGCACACCGTCCACATAGATTGCGACGCGGGCATTATGCCCGGTGCTTTCCGTCATATCGTCGCCCCGCAGGTTAACGGAGCATTCCGTTCCGGCGAAGAAAAACTCCACGCCGCTTCCCGAGAAGCCGCACCAGCGCACTTCGTCGATCATACAGGTACGTCCGAGTACCTTAACATTATCTCTTGTCATCGGATACGTCACACGCTCTCTGATCGGCATAAAAGGCGTGGGCGTAGGGTTTTTTGCATCATTCATAGGGTTCTGTCCTCCGTTAGTCGGAATCGGAATCGGCGTAAGCGGTGCCGGTCCGCTCGTTCCGTTTTCTTGCGCGCATCCCACAGTAAGGCACGCAACAAGACAGACTAACAGCATCAGGGATATCACATTTCTTCTCATCGCACGCTCCTGTCGGGTATTTTACTCTCTTCATCATACCGAAAATGTGTGGAATCGTCAACCTGCAAACGAATCGGAAATCGATGCAAGACACACAAAGACAGCCGATTCCTTTCGGAACCGGCTGTCTGAAGCAAGCCTTGCAATATTAGTGAATTGCTGCATGAATCTCCTGAAGAGACTTCACTTCCTGCTCGGGATGAGACTTCACATAGTGAATACCGTCTGCCGTTGCCTTGGCTGCTGCCATGGTGGTTACATACGGAATCTTTGCCTTGATCGCTGCCTTACGGAGGTAGCTGTCGTCATTGATGCTATCCTTACCGATCGGGGAGTTGATTACGAGCTGAATCTGGCCGTTTGTAATCATATCGTAGCAGTTCGGGCGACCCTCATAGAGCTTGAGAACCTTCTCTGCGGGAATACCTGCCTCGGTAATCGTGTCATAGGTACCGCCGGTAGCATAAAGCTTGAAGCCGTCGCCTGCAAGGGACTTCGCTACAGCAACAACCTCTGCCTTATCGATGTTCTTAACGGAAAGAAGAACATTACCCTCGGTCGGAAGCTTGGACTGGATTGCCTCCTGTGCCTTGAAGAATGCCTCGCCGTAGGACGGGGAAAGTCCGAGTACCTCACCGGTGGAACGCATCTCCGGTCCGAGAGTCGGGTCAACCTCAGGGAACATATTGAACGGGAAAGCAGCTTCCTTAACACCGTAGTTCGGGATGGTCATCTCATGAAGCTCCGGAACGGGTGAAGGTCTGCCGGTCAGCTCGGAAGTGATAATATCGGTTGCAATCGGTACCATACGGATGTTACAAACCTTGGAAACAAGCGGTACGGTACGGCTCGCACGGGGATTTGCCTCGATAACGAATACCTTGCCGTTCTCGATTGCGTACTGCATATTCATAAGACCCTTAACATGCATCTCCTCGGCAATCTTTCTGGTGTACTCCTTGATGGTTGCAAGGTTCTCATCGGAAATATGTACGGAAGGAAGGATACATGCGGAGTCACCGGAGTGAATACCGGCAAGCTCGATGTGCTCCATAACAGCAGGAACAAATGCATGTGTGCCGTCTGCAATCGCATCAGCCTCACACTCGGTTGCATGGTTCAGGAAACGGTCGATAAGAATCGGTCTGTCGGGAGTTACGCCGATTGCTGCAGCCATATACTGCTTCATCTGCTCATCGTCATAAACAACTTCCATACCACGTCCGCCAAGTACGAAGGAAGGACGAACCATTACCGGGTAGCCAATCTTATTCGCAATCTCAACGGCCTCGTCTACGGTAACTGCCATACCGGACTCGGGCATCGGAATGTCAAGCTTCTTCATCATATCGCGGAACAGGTCACGGTCCTCGGCAAGAGCAATTACCTCAGGAGTGGTTCCGAGAATGTTAACGCCGTTCTTCTTAAGGTCTGCGGCAAGGTTCAGAGGAGTCTGACCGCCGAACTGTGCGATAACGCCGAGAGGCTTCTCCTTGTTGTAGATGGAAAGAACATCCTCAAGGGTAAGCGGCTCAAAGTAGAGCTTATCGGAGGTATCATAGTCGGTCGATACGGTCTCGGGGTTACAGTTAACGATGATCGTCTCGAAGCCGAGCTTCTTCAGTGCCTTTGCAGCATGTACGCAGCAGTAGTCGAACTCGATACCCTGACCGATACGGTTCGGGCCGCCGCCGAGAATCATGATCTTACGGTTATCGGAGGAAGGACTCTCATCCTTCTCGATGTTGTAGCTGGAGTAATAGTAGCAGCTGTCCTGCGTACCGCTTACGTGAACGCCTTCCCATGCCTCGGTAAGGCCGATAGCAAGACGACGGTTGCGGATATCGTCCTCCTTGATTTCAAGGAGCTTAGCAAGGTATTTGTCGGAGAAGCCGTCCTTCTTAGCCTTGATGAGAATCTCGTCAGCCGGTACGCTTCCCTTCATGGTAAGAAGCATCTCCTCTTCCTCAACAAGCTCTCTCATCTGGTCGATGAACCAGTGCTTAACCTTGGTAATATCGAAAATCTCCTGGGTGGTAGCGCCCTTACGAATAGCCTCGTACATAAGGAAATGACGCTCACTGGACGGGGTAGCAAGTCTTCTGAGAAGCTCTTCTTTAGAAAGGGTATCGAAATCCTTTGCGTGACCAAGGCCGTAACGACCGGTCTCAAGGCTTCTGATTGCCTTCTGGAAAGCTTCCTTGTAGGTCTTACCGATGCTCATTACCTCACCAACGGCACGCATCTGGGTACCAAGCTTATCCTCTACACCCTTGAACTTTTCAAAAGCCCATCTTGCGAACTTGATTACGACATAATCGCCGTCGGGGGTGTACTGATCGAGCGTGCCGTATTTGCCGCAGGGAATATCCTTAAGGGTAAGTCCGGTTGCGAGCATTGCGGAAACAAGTGCAATCGGGAAGCCGGTTGCCTTACTTGCAAGTGCGGAAGAACGGGACGTTCTCGGGTTAATCTCGATAACGATGATACGATCGCTTACCGGGTCGTGAGCGAACTGTACGTTCGTACCGCCGATAACCTGTACCTTATCTACAATCTTATATGCCTGCTCCTGGAGTCTCTTCTGACACTCCTCAGAGATGGTAAGCATCGGTGCGGAGCAGAAGGAATCGCCGGTATGAATG
Source organism: Lachnospiraceae bacterium (assembly GCA_024404675.1). Lineage (GTDB taxonomy): Bacteria > Bacillota > Clostridia > Lachnospirales > Lachnospiraceae > ISDg. The sequence continues at coordinate 94,638 of JAKSPO010000003.1, read as the reverse complement.
CCGAGAGGATCGATATTCTCGATGAAGCATACGGTGATCATGTTGCCCTCGCTGTCACGTACAACCTCGAGCTCAAGCTCTTCCCAGCCAAGGATGGACTCCTCAACAAGCACCTGACCTACAAGGCTTGCCTGAAGACCTCTTGCACATACGGTCTTAAGCTCTTCCTTGTTGTATACAAGACCGCCGCCGGCACCACCCATGGTGTATGCGGGACGAAGAACTACGGGGTAATTAAGCTTCTCAGCAATCTGGAGTGCCTCTTCTACAGAGTAGGCAACCTCACTTCTTGCCATCTCGATGCCGAGCTCATTCATGGTATTCTTGAACTCGATACGGTCCTCACCACGCTCAATGGCGTCAACCTGCACACCGATAACCTTTACGTTGTATTTGTCCAAAACGCCTGCATTTGCAAGCTCACTGCAGAGGTTAAGGCCGGACTGTCCGCCGAGGTTCGGCAGAAGCGCATCGGGTCTTTCCTTTGCAATAATCTTCTCCAGACGATCCACGTTAAGCGGCTCGATGTAGGTTACATCAGCAGTTTCCGGGTCAGTCATAATCGTTGCCGGGTTGCTGTTCACCAGGACGATTTCGTAACCGAGCTTACGGAGTGCTTTGCAGGCCTGTGTTCCGGAATAGTCGAACTCACATGCCTGACCGATGATAATCGGGCCGGAACCGATAATCAGTACTTTGTTAATGTCTTCTCTCTTTGGCATATCAATACCCTCCTCATTTATTGCAATCTTCTTCGTAACTTGTCAAGGTGCTCCGTACGAAAACTACCTTTTCGGAGCTTCGGCTTATGCGGCCGATTATACAAAAAATGACGGAATAGAAAATACTACTCCGTCAAATAAAAATAATACCCTTATTCGCTTTCTTAAGTTCCTCTATGCAGTTTTGTGACATCATGTAATTCATGTTCATCCTCCAAAATGCATTGCTTCATTGCAAGGTCTGATTAAATATATCACAGAACCACCGGGAAATGCAAGAGGAAAATTCCACGAAGAAACGCTTTTTTTGCACTGTTTTTTTGAACACTCATCCAAACAACTGCACTTTATGCCAAAAAAGACAAAAACCTTCGGTGGGATGGTCCGAAGGTGTTCTGTCTTTCTCAAACATATTACGCGAAGGGAATAATGAAGTATCTTGTTTACAATGTGTATTATATTGCTAAAAAGGTTGATTTATCTATTGCAATCTTATCAAAATATGATACAATCTTACCGTAATTTACAATATTCGATGGAATCGGAGGTATCAATTATGGACTTACCGTTACAGCTTAAAGACACCGTAGTACACGGAAACAGCCGCTATCCGTTCGCCGTTCACGAGACCGATGTGGAGTCCGAGGACCAGCTGATGCTCTATCTTCACTGGCATGAGGAGGCGGAGCTTTTGCTTGCCGTCGGCGGTGATGTTATGGTGCGCATCAACGACCGGACGTTCCATCTTGCCGAAGGGGAGGTTGCCTACATCGAGCCCTATGCACTGCATGCCTGTTATAAGGCCGGTTCGAAAACCTGCAGCTTTCTTGCACTTGTATTTCGCCCCGAGGTCATAAGCGTCGGGCGCTCAGGTGCCCTGTATGATACCTATGTCGCACCCGTAGAACGCGGTGAGGTGCGCTTCCTTTCCCATATGACGCATGAGCTCAGCTGGCAGCGCCATGTCATCGAGCTCGTCGCCAGCTCAAGACAGTATAAGCTTGTACCCTACGACCGCTCGGACCTTTTCATCCGTAGCATACTGTATTCCATCTGGTCGGAGCTTTTCCTGCATGCCGATATGAATTCAAAGCCCTCCCAGACCTATACAAGACTGGCGCCTGCACTTGAATATATCTATCAGAATTACAAATACCCCATCACCATCGAAGAGATGGCCGAGAAGGTCAGTCTGAGTGTAAGCCGCTTCAGCTACCTTTTCCGGGAGCATCTGCATGTCTCGCCGGTTGCACACCTTTTACAGTATCGCCTGCACCAGAGCAGTATTCTTCTGCAGTCCACGGACCTTACCGTAGCAGAGATTGCCTTCGAATGCGGCTTTGACAATTTAAGTAACTTCAACCGCCAGTTCAAAAGCAACTTCGGCTGTACGCCGACTGCCTACCGCAGTGAATCCCGTCAGCTTCGCGAGCATCAGACGCATGCTCAGGATGAGCGCAGCAGGATGTTTGAGACCTGGATGCAGTCCTCGGAAACCGAGAAGCAGACCTCATAATCCGCATAGGACATCCTGTAGATGCGGTCCGGATCCTTCTGATACGCCGGACGCGGGTCGGTCGAAAGGACCTCCGAGATTTCCTCAAGAAGTGCTTCCGTTACGCCACATTTCGCCGCAAGTGCCCTCACATCTTCCGGAATGGAAACTGTAAGGCGGTAGTCGACGAAGCGGTCCGCGAAGCCGCCGACTGCATCCGTATGGCAATCGGTATACGGCAGGTACGGCTTGATATCATAAATCGGCGTTCCCGATAGAAGGTCCGCTCCGGTTACATAAAGTACCGGCCCGTCTGCACAGTCATAATCAACGGAAAGAAGTCTCACGGACGACAGTCCGATCGAGTTCGGGCGGAAGGGACTTCTTGTTGCGAACACACCCACTCTCGTATTGCCGCCAAGCCGCGGCGGTCGAACCGTCGGGCTCCACTGCGCGCCCTCCTTCTTCGCTTCCGTGAATTCCCAAAGGAGCCACAGGTGTGAATATCCTTCGATACCGCGCAGGGCATCCGGATTTCTGTATTCCGGCGCAAAAACAATGCGGGCCTTGACTTTGTCCGCAAGCCCGCTTTGTCTCGGAATACCGAATTTGTCTACAAAACTATTCTCTATTCGAGCAATTTCTTTGATTTCCATGGTATATCCTTATCCGTTCCTAGTATCCGCTTCGGAACAGTACTATATTCTTCTGCTTCTTACCCTCGAAAAGCTCACGATCCGCACGTGTAAAGAAGTCCGGATTATGACCGTCCCGCATCGGCTCACTGGCACAACCGACCGTAATCGTAATCTGCTCCGGCTCTCCTCCGGGAATCATCAGCGCCGTCTCAAGCGTTGCCCTGCGCATCAGCTCTCCCATCTCACGAATATCCTCAACACTCGCATTCGGGATTAATGCCGCAAACTCGTCTCCATTACAGCGGAACAGATACAGCTCCTTCTCCTTAAAATAGCGATACATATTGGCAGCAAGCTCACGAAGTGCCTTATCGCCCTTCGCATGCCCAAAATGCTCATTATAAGCGGCAAATCCATCGAGATCTCCGTGCAGCACACCGACCGATGCCGGCTCTGTCTGGCACAGATAGTTCCAATATGCCTGCATCGCCTTCTTGTTCAACAGTCCGGTCGTCGTATCCATGTAGTTGATACGCATCAGCTCACGGCTCAGATCGCGCATCGCGTTGGAGGCTTCCGCGTATTTATGGTTGGTTCTACTCAGATACAGATATCCGATAACACCGCCGCAGCGAATGATACAGCTGTCAAGCAGGTTGTAATAAGCGCCGCCCCATGCGGGAATCAACGGCAGGAAGGTCGTTGCCACCAGCACGGCAAGCAATATATAATTATCGCTTCGAAAAGGAAGCGGTGCAAGCACCGGTATCAGCACAAGGAAGGTCGCTGCGGGTACACCGTACCTTGCAACCGACAGGCCTTCCGCCTCAAGGAGCACATCCCGGTAGATCACAAGCACTGTCGAGTAAAGAATCAGCGTCAGGTAAAAGACAAGAAAGGAATACCGCATGCGAAGTCCCGAGTATCGGTTAATATGCGGCGGCGCAAAAATCATATGAAGAGACATCACCATCACCACGCCGCGGCATACATAGACCTCAATGTGGTCAAAGCGACCTCCGCTAACATCAAGCACAAGCATAACACCGAAGATAAGAAGCAGAAAGCAGGACGCAAAGCGTGCCGCTACGGAATTTCGCTTGCTGATAATTTCGGCGAAATCATCCTCCTCCACTTCCCCTACACCAAAAACCTCTGCCTGAAAGTGCTTTAACCTCTTATGGTCCAGTGAGCTGTTGCTCCAGTCACTGTCCTTCCCCTTACCGTTTCCCTTATTCATGATATACCTCCCAAATATATCTAAAAACACCCCCGGCTCGTCCCCACGAACCACTACATCTTCACTATAACAGAATACGGCCGCAAAATGCAAACACTTCGGGGTTCGCATCCCACGACCGTTTTCATAAACTGCAGAAATGACAAAAATAATGACGATTACAAGGAAAAACCATTCCCGGCTCAGAACAAGCCACCGACCGTATATACAAGGAATGCGGCAATCCATGCAATAACACATTGGAAGACGATCATTCCGAGCGCCCATCTGGTGCCAAGCTCACGCTTCACCGCCGCAATCGCTGCAACGCAGGGCGTATACAACAGGCAGAAGGTAAGAAGCGACGCTGCCGCAAGCGGCGTAATCACTGTAGCAACACTGCTGCCAAAAAGCACCTGTAAGGTGGAGACCACACTTTCCTTTGCGATGAATCCGGTGAACAGAGCTGTGGAGCACTGCCAGTTGCCGAAGCCGAGCGGCTTAAAGATCGGTGCAATCAGGCCGGAAAGAATCGCGAGGATTCCCGTACTTTCGCTCGTTCCGCCGATATAATTCAATCGATAGTCAAAGCTTTGCAGGAACCAGATCACAATCGTTGCGATAAAGATAACGGTAAATGCCCTGCTTAAGAAGTCCTTCGCCTTGTCCCAAAGAAGACGTCCGACACTTTTCGGGCTCGGCATACGGTAATTCGGAAGCTCCATTACAAAAGGAACCGCTTCTCCGCGAAACATCGTAAGGCGGAGTAATGAAGCCACCAGGATGCCGACCAATATACTTCCGACATAAAGGGCGATGGTAACAAGCGCCGCATATTTCGGGAAGAACGCTAGCGAGAAGAAGGCATAAATCGGCGCCTTTGCCGAACAGCTCATAAAGGGTGTCAGAAGAATCGTCATCTTTCTGTCCCGCTCCGAAGGAAGCGTTCTTGAGGACATCACTGCGGGAACGGTGCAACCAAAGCCGATTAGCATCGGAACAATGCTTCGTCCGGACAGTCCGATCTTACGAAGAAGCTTATCCATGAAGAATGCAACACGGGCCATATATCCACTGTCCTCTAAAAGCGAAAGGAAGAAGAACAGCGTCACGATAATCGGAAGAAACGACAGGACGCTGCCGACACCGGCGAAGATTCCGTTCGCAATCAGGTCCCTGAATATCGGATTCACGCCCCACACAGAAAGTCCCTGCATCGTCAGGTCACTAAGGACTTCGATACCCTTTTCCAAAAGATTCTGGAAGAATGCACCGATCACATTAAAGGAAAGCCAGAATACCATTCCCATGATCAGGACAAATGCCGGAATCGCCGTAAATCTGCCTGTCAGCACTCGGTCGATACGCTCGCTTCTCACATGCTCCTTACTTTCGCTCGGCTTAATCATCGTCTCGGCACAGACCTTATTGATAAACCGGAAACGCATATCGGCCATAGCCGCCGCACGGTCTAAGCCGCGCTCCGCTTCCATCTGCGTAACAATATGTTCCAGCGTTTCCTTCTCATTCTCATCAAGCTTAAGTAGCTCCATGATCTGCTCATCGCCCTCCGCAAGCTTGCTTGCCGCGAAGCGGATCGGAATACCTGCTGCTCTTGCATGGTCCTCGATAAGATGTCTGATACTGTGAAGGCAACGATGTACCGCACCGCCCTCTTCCTCTGCATCACAGAAGTCGATTCTGGAAGCTCCCTCCGGCTTCTCCTGGTAGCGTGCCACATGAAGCGCGTGGTCGACAAGCTCCTCGATACCTTCATTCTTCGATGCGGAAATCGGTACAACCGGAATGCCGAGCAGGTTCTCCATATCGTTCACGCGAACCGCTCCGCCGTTCTCCCGTACCTCATCCATCATATTTAATGCAAGCACCATCGGAATCTCGAGCTCCATCAGCTGCATCGTCAGATACAGGTTACGCTCCAGATTGGTGGTGTCCACAATATTGATAATTCCCTTCGGCCGATCCTCTAAGATAAACCGGCGCGTCACCAGCTCCTCACTCGTGTATGGTGACATCGAGTAGATTCCGGGCAGGTCCGTCACAAGCGTTCGCTCGTTATTCTTAATCTGTCCGTCCTTCCGGTCAACAGTTACCCCCGGAAAGTTTCCGACGTGCTGGTTAGAGCCGGTCAATTGATTAAAAAGTGTCGTCTTACCGCAGTTCTGGTTGCCTGCAAGGGCAAATGTCAGAAGCGTCGTCTCAGGAAGCGCAGTCGTCTCGCCCTCCGTATGGTATCGTCCGCCCTCACCGAGGCCGGGGTGCTCCATCGCAGGCTTACGCTCTACGCTCTTCTTACGCTCCGCCGCATCGCGGACCGAATCAATCTCAATCTGCGCGGCATCGGCAAGTCGAAGTGTCAATTCATAGCTATGGATTCTGATTTCGACAGGGTCTCCCATCGGCGCATGCTTAACCATCGTAACGACTGCCTGCGGGATGATGCCCATATCAAGCAGATGCTGCCTGAGTGCGCCCTCTCCGCCAACTGCCGTAACGGTCGCTGATTTTCCAATCGGCAATTCCTTAAGATTCATAGACGACCTCCTTTTCGGTAAGCATTTTCCTATGGGTGACTATACCCCAGACTGCCTTCTTTGTCAATAAACAAGAGCACTCTTACAACCTGTTATCTTGCTTAATACCACACGAATTCCTGAAAATGGCATCCATCAGCCGGTTATCTTCTCGATGGTACCACACCACCAATTTTCTATGAAGCTTGTCATAGTATCCGTGGTTGTCATCTTTCAGATCTGGTATCAAAAACGAAAATATCCGTGGTCTCCAAACACAGATAAGCAAGATTGAGTACCACGGACAAGCCCGGTAGCTAGCGGCTTCCTCAATGCAGCCCCCTACTCACTCCCCATACGCGAAGCTTCTCAGCACGCCCGTGTTGTCGAGGTAGATGACCTTCTTCGCGGTGCGATCCATGCCGACATAGCGGCCGTCCCAGAGGGGCGCAAAGCGAGTGTCAGTAGCCTGCGCGGGGCAGGTGCGAAGGCTCAGGTCTTCGTAGCCGACAATCTTCTGCTGATTAAGCGGGAAACCGTCACGGCTGTCCCTGACATCATCGGAAAAGCAGAAATACGCAAGCTTCGGCATTGTGTCCGACGCAAGCCCCCAGGTGACGTCGACATAGTAGCCCTGCCCGTCCAACACGATGCAGGACCAGGCGTGCGACTCGTCAAGTTCCGGGGAAAAGCCCTCCACTTCCTCAACGTTCACGCCGCACTGCATCAGCAGGTAATCGTACATGCCGGAGAGCGCCCAACAAATGCCTGTCCGCTCGGTAAAGCAGCGGTAGATGTGCCCTTTCCCGGTAACTTCCAGGTCGTTAATGTGCGCGTATGTGTAATAATCGTAAGTGCAATACTGCGTCATGAATTCATAAAGCGCAAGCGCTTTTTCGAAGTTCGTGTAATCGTCGGCGATGCAGTCGTCCAGAATGTCGCACACCATCTGATCAAATTCACCAATCAGTTTCTGCGCTTCCTCAATGGAAACGGTATAAGGAACACGACCTCTTCCGTCAACATAAACGTCCTTGTCGCGGTAGTCGTAAGAGGTCTTGATGCACCCCGAAGCGACCGGATAGAACCACGTCGCAAAGAGTCCGACACTCCAATTGTAAGCCATCCGGTCAGCCGCATCGTACCACGTCTCGCCTGCGCGCATCGCGTCGACAAGATTGTAAAATGCTTGCACCTTATCCTCGCCGTATTCCTTCGCGTTAAGCACAGTCATCACATGCGGATTGAACTTTGAATGCCCGCGTTCATGTCCGCGGATGTTCTCAATGTGAAGCGCCACACCGTCCTCACCCTTTTGGAACTCGTCCGGATTGGCCTTCAGCCCGCTCATAATCACATTGGCGAAATCAATTTGCTGCAGAACGGCAATTCGGTCCCCGGCGGCCAGCATCTTCATCTCGCTCGGATTGTACTCGACCCCGTACTCCTTGAAATCCTCCCACATCTGCGCGAGGCATTTCTCGGGGGAATCCTCCGTCAGGTCGCAGAAGCCGGCAAGCGTCTCATTTTCCTCTTGTGACAAATCCCACAGCAACAGTTCGAAGCCTTCCTCCGTCGATCCGGCCGCGATATACGCCAGGTCGCGCTCCGGCAGCCCGATCACTGTAAAATACGACGCGCCCCCGATTTCGAGCGAGGAAATCCTGCCCAAAACCTTCTTCTGCCGCAAGTCTATGATACGGCATCCGCGCGGCTCCGATTTCCCGTCATCGTCCGTCAGGCCACGAACAAATCCCTGTACGGCAAGCCTGTCACCCGCGCACAAATCGATGCCCTCGTACGAATAGCCCTTCGGAAAAGCAATCCAGTGCCCGTCCGCGCCCAAGCGGCGGAGGAACCACGTTTCATTCGAAATATGCCGAAGCAGACCGACCTCTACGGAATAAATTTGATTGACTTTGCCGGTCAATAAATTGATTGTATGTTCGTCCAGAATCGAGACCTCACCGGTCTGCTCATTGATTCCGAAAATCGTGTCGGTCGACTCCTCGTCGTTGTTGAAACCGCGCAGATATCTCGTCCCGTTGCTGCTGCCAAGGTCTGTATAAACCCTCCGGCCTGCGCCGAGCTCGATTACCCTTGTGTTCTCTCCGTTTCGGTCGCAGATGCCGATCCGACCCTTCTCGTTGTCACCGACCCAGAGCATTCCGTCCTTCGTGCAGCCAAGCACGACTGCCTCTGTAAAATCAAACGGTGTGAAGCTTTTCTGCTCGGTAAGCGAAGCGTCGTAAACGCGGACTTTGCCACTCAGCGTTTCCACCGTGAGCACCGTTCCGTCCGCAAAAGCATAAACCGCATTTACCGGATAATCGGGCAGAACCGAGATGCTCTCTCCCGATTTGGCAGGCTGCAACAGCACCAGCTGCGCCCATTCCGGTCCTTTGACCTCTCCGTCATTGACCCAGACCTGCATAGCCAGATAATCCCCCGCAACGGAAGGATTAAAAATCTCACCCCGTCCCGAAAGCTCTTTTACCGGCACACGGTACAGCTCGCGCTGCCCGATCTTCTCATACGCGGTCCAAGGCTCCGGCGTCGGAGTCGGCGTTGCGGTCGGAACCGCCTCTGTCGGCGTAGCCGTAATCTCGTTCTTCGGGCCGTCGGGCGCCTTCTTCCCGCATCCTGTCAGCCCTACGAGACACAACAAAAGGGCCAGCCAAAATGCGCTGATCCGTCTGCCAAACGAACTCTTATACATCATTCTCATACAAATCCGCCTTCGCACCCCACTGTGCGAATCTCCCTTTCCAAAACTCTTCAGGTTTCCCCCGAACCCCAATTTGCATTATACAGCAAAAATACATTTATCTTGTGATATCGGTCTGAGCGATTGCCTGCTTCCAGCCGCGCAGTCGCTCCGCCCGCTCTTTCTCTGAAAGCTTGGGAAGGAAGCACTGCTTTTCGCAGTCACTCTCCCGCAGGGTATCCATGTCTGGATAGAATCCGACCGCAAGTCCCGCAAGGAACGCTGCTCCGAGCGCGGTCGTCTCGACGCATGCCGGTCGAATGACCGAGATGCCGCTGATGTCCGCCTGCGTCTGCATCAGATAATTGTTGCTGCTCGCGCCGCCGTCCACATAAAGCGCCTGAATCTCTCCGACCTCCTCAGCCATCGCAGCGAGAACGTCTCCGACCTGATAGGCGATACCGTCAAGCGTTGCCCGCACGATATGACAGGCATTGACCCCACGCGTCAGCCCGACGATCGTACCGCGCGCATAGGGATTCCAGTAAGGTGCGCCGAGGCCGGTAAATGCCGGCACAACGTAACAGCCGTTCGTGTCGTTCACACGAAGTGCAAGCTCCTCGGATTCCTGCGCGCTTCGAATAAGTCCAAGCTCGTCTCTGAGCCACTGAATTGCTGCGCCGCCAACGAACACCGAGCCCTCAAGCGCGTATGTCACCCGATTATCCACACACCAGGCGATGGTCGTCACCAATCCACGTCCGGAGGAAACCGGCTTCTCACCGGTATTCATCAGAAGAAAGCAGCCGGTGCCGTAGGTGTTCTTGCCTTCACCTGCGCGGAAGCATTTCTGGCCGAAAAGCGCTGACTGCTGGTCTCCCGCCGCTCCGCTAAGCTTAATCGGTGCACCGAAAAGCGCTGCATCGGTCTCACCGTACACCTCGCTGTTACTTCGCACCTTGGGAAGCATCTTTCTCGGAATGGAAAGAAGCTTCAGAATCTCCTCGTCCCAGTCGAGTGTATGAATGTTAAAAAGCATCGTTCGGGAGGCATTGGAATAGTCCGTAATATGAAGTCTACCGCCGGTCAGCTTCCATATAAGCCAGGTTTCCACCGTACCGAACAGAAGCTCCCCTGCCTCAGCCCGTTCTTTTGCACCGGGAACATTCGAAAGAATCCATGCCACCTTCGTTGCGGAGAAATACGGATCTAGAATCAGTCCGGTCTTCTCCCGGATCAGCTCCTTATGCGGCATAAGGCTGTCACACATTTCGGCCGTTCTTCGGCATTGCCATACAATCGCAGGATATACCGGCGTACCGGTATTTCGATCCCAGACGATGGTCGTCTCCCGCTGGTTTGTGATACCGATACCTGCAATCTGCTCTGCCTTTACCCCTGCCCTTTGCATACATTCCACCGAAACGCCGAGCATGGTAGACCAGATTTCCATCGGATCATGCTCTACCCATCCGGCATTCGGATAATACTGCGTAAACTCCTTCTGCGAAACATTGACGGGCTCTCCCGCACGGTTGAATAGAATCGCACGGTTGCTTGTCGTCCCGGCATCCAGTGCCAAAATAAACTGTTCCATATCTGTTCCTCCCAAGTAAAACCCGTTCTCTGTCGGATTCTTCCATAAAGCAGATAAACCGAGAGGAGGTCCTCTCGGTTTATGTGATTTTCATCATAGAAATAGCGTGTTCTAATCAAAGCATTCCGCAAAGAATGTAGCAATATCCTTATAGACACGTCTGCGTCCCGGCTCATTTAACACCTCGTGACGCATATCTTTGTAAAGCTTACCGCGAACACGGTAGTAGCCACGCTCCTTTAAAAAGCGAATGGAACGGCCGTACTGCTTCGGTCCGATCATGCAGGGATCTCCGTCGCCCGAGCAGAATAGAATCGGAAGCTCCGGCTTTCCCATCTCCCAGCCCTTTGCGGAATAGGTTTCGTTCGTCAGACGAATTAACGCATCGTAACCGTTTACGGTAAATGTGTAGTTGCAATACTTGTCCATATTATAGCGCTCGACCAGGTTGCGATCCGAGCATACCCATGCATGCGGAAGCCCCTCCTTTTTGTAGCGCTTCTCATAGGTGGAGCCGACTGCGATATAGTCAAGCAATGCGGAATGCGCCTTAACGCCCTTACATTTGCCGACCAGCGCTGTCAGAATACCGCCCATCGAAGAGCCTGCAGGCTTGGAAGGTGAACCGCTCAGCACGAGCTTATCAAGCTCCGTGTCGTATTTCTTCAGATAGCATCTTGCCACCATCGAGCCCATACTGTGGCCAAGCATGTAGTAAGGCGTCCCCTCGGGAAGCTCCTCCTTTATAAGCATTGTAAGGCAGTGCGTATCCTCCACAAGGCCCTCAAAGCCGCCTGCATACAGGTATCCGAGCTCGTCCGGATTCTCGACGCTGTGCCCGTGTCCTCTGTGGTCATGAATCACACACAGGTATCCGAGTCCGGCAAGATAATGCATGAACTCGCGGTAACGCTCCTTGTATTCGCACATCCCGTGAACAATCTGTACGACTGCCTTCGGCTCTCCCTCGGGGATGACCTTCATGGCGTCGAGCATCAGACCGTCGACGGGTGACATGAATTTGAAATATTGTTCTGCCGGCATAATAACACCTCTGTCTTAACGGAAAATTCTGGGAAGGAAGCTGTGAATGCAGCGTCTCCATACCGTCCACTCATGGTAGCCCGGGAAGGTTTCGCGAATCATATTCACACCCTTATCGGAAAGGTACTCGTCATCGGCTGCAAAGCTATTAAAATACTGATCCTCGGTACCCATTGCACGGTAGAATACCTTGAACTCACGATTGAAGCGCTCCTTATCCTTTATAATTGCAAGGTGCGGCTCCTCATCGGGTGTCGGCCAGGGTGCACGCAGGAAACCACTGAAAAGACCTGCATAGCCGAACAGCTCAGGATGGGTAAGCGTCGTGATGCTTGTCTGATAGCTTCCCATCGAAAGACCTGCCATCGCGCGGTTCCATTTGTCGGTATAAACATTATAATGTGATTCGATATAAGGAATGAAATCCTCTACTAAAACATCAGGGAACAGCATACGGCGCATACCGTCAGCCTTCTCGGACTGGGTCATACCGTTACCCATAACGATGATCATCTCTGCCATCTCGCCTGCTGCGATCAGGTTGTCTGCGATGCGGCCGACATGACCCTGATATACCCAGCCGGTTTCGTTCTCGCCGTAGCCGTGCTGCAGATAAAGTACCGGATACTTCTTCGCAGGATCATACTTCGGCGGGGTGTAAACAAGACAGATTTCGTGCTTACCGGTCACCGTAGAAGGCACATAATGTCTCGAAACAGCACCGTGCGGAACGCCCTCTAAACGGTCCCACTCCTCACCGGGAACCGGAATATCGAAGAAATGCATCGGTCTGCAGCAGCCGTAGCCGATCGGCAGACTCGGATTCATCACGTCGTTACCATCATACTTCAAGAAGAAATACAGAAAGCCCGTTCCCATATCGAGCGTGCCCTCAAAGCCACCCTCATCGTCCACCTTCTCAAGCGGATAAATCGTACCGAAGCGGTCCAGAACAACCTCCTTCGCATTCTTTGCAACGACTCTTACGTGCACCCTTCCGTCGGGAAGGATTTCAAAGCCCTGCATTCCTTCACGCCCTACCTCACCGAGTACGCGATCGAAGCTGATCGTCGTATCAAGTGGCCAGGGACTTCTTGCATTGATTTCTTTCTCTGCCATTTTCTCAACCTCCAAAACATTTTAAAAAGTAAGGCATAACGCCGAACTTATCGTCTACTGCCGTACAAAACGGCCCTGAAGCCTTAGAGCTTCTTTCTTACAATGCGCCTTCTCCGACGCCTTGCAGTTCTCTTCTTTGTATGTTCTACTCCTGTAGTCTTACGAATACTTTCCTTATATTCGGCAATCACCTGTTCAATCGTTGAGTAGTCCCGTTCGAACAGTAGCCGCACGAATTCTTCCTGAAGCTTTTCCTCGGGAAGCTTGTCTCCGATGCGTCCGACAAGGTTCGCTACAACGAAGGCCTTGCTCTTATCCCGGTACTTCGGCAACGAAAAATGCTCTAGCATCGCCGCAAGCTCCGGACGCCACAAAAGCCCAAGCTTACGCTCCCAGCTTGTCTTCGTCTCCCGCTTCGGCTCTCTCAGAATATAAAAATCAAGCCCCTCCGGCGCATCCTCAACGGTGATGATGCCCCAGTGCTTTGGCACATGCTCCTCAATATGCATCGCGTGGCTTGTGCCGACCACCACATAATTCATATCAAAGAAACGGTCGTAGTCCTTTACCTGCTTAGAAAGCCGTGCATAGGTGTCGGCATCGCTTTTGATCTCCACACCGCAGATACCGTCCTCTAAAACGAGGAACACGTCGGCTCTTGATTTGCCGATTGTCTTCTCTTCAATGACACGTACTTTTCCGTAAACCTCTTCCAAAAAATCAAAAAGCGGTTCTCTGATGTCCTTATCGTAGATCAACGCTCACTCCACCTCTTATGACTCCATGACAAAATCTGCCAGAATTACCCAGGTTGCAAGGGAAAATGTGTTCCCGAACCGGTCACGACCGGTCCGAAACAGCTTCCTTGCTTCTTCCTTCGTCACAAGCTCAAAACCATTAAAAAGTTCAGAGCCGACTGCGCCGCTCTGGCTTAACATCTCTGTATTCTCCACGGTAATATCAGCACGCAGAAAGGCATTGCTTTCGTCCGTCATGCCGGGCGAAGAGAATGCGCACGGATTCAAAACAGTCAGCGTATCCGTCTCGGCCATACGGACTCCGGTTTCTTCGAAGATCTCCCGGATTGCGCCGGTACGAAGCGGATCGTCCGTTTCGGCATCCTCCGGATCAAGAAGTCCGGCAACCGGACTTAACAGAAACCGGCCGACCGGATATCGGTATTCGTAGGAAAGAAGCAGCTTCGGCTCCTCATCCGGCAGGTGCAGAACGACAGCAATTGTCACAGCGTCCGGAAGCATCGAACGAAACTCCTCGTCGCTCTTTACGGCAACAATTGCCGAGGCGTCCCTTCTTGTACAGTCGAAATAATGCTTTCCCTCCATGTAGCGGAGGTCGTAAAGCTTCAGGTATTTGGCGTCATACAAGGTATCAACCTGCTCATTTTTGATAATCGGCTTATCCATAGCTTCTCTCCCACGTTCTTATTCTTACAGGGTAACCGTAATTTCCTTTGTGTCCTTTGCGAGCTTGAACTCTGCCTTGCGGCCGTCAAGCACTGCCTCGTAGTCACCGCGGAAACCGTGCAACGTTACATAGCCCTCTGCATCTGCGGTCAGCGTAACATCGGTGGTCCAGTCCTCGTGAACGAGCTTCTTCAAGGTCTCGTAGGAAGGCTTTACGGAGTTGTCAAGACGGATGAGTCCGCTCGGTGCGTGCAGCCATGCGCCGTCTGCGAAATCCCAGCCGGTAATTGCCTCTACGGAAGGATGCGCGAACAGGGTCTCATACATTTCCTTCCACTCGCGTGCCTGTCTCTCCTCGCCCTCGGGCGTTGACGGCCACTCGTCAACCTGGTAATCGTTCAGGTCTACGATATGTGCCGGCATGATCTTGCCGGATACGAGTGTATTCTCGGTGAAATGAAGCGGGATACCGTACTGCGAGAAGCGTGCAAGCACATCCTCAAGCCAGGGAAGTCCCTTGTAGCCCTGATGCTGGTGGGTCTGGATACCGATTGCATCGATGGTAACGCCTGCATCAAGACACTCCTCGATAACCTTCTGGTATGCCGGGGAAAGGTTGAAGTCATTGATCAGAAGAACCGCATCCGGGTTCGCGGATCTGGCAGCGGCAAATACTTCCTTGATTAGCGTCATTCTGCCGTACTCGTTACAGATTCTGGTGATGGCGTTGTCGTATTTGTCGAAAACAGGCATGATGACCGTCTCGTTAATAACATCCCAGATATCGATGATACCCTTAAAGGCTGTTACGTCACGCTCGATACGGGCAAGCTGCTTCTCCATGATTGTCTTGTTATCGTACTCCATCAGCCAGTTTGCACATACGGTATGCCAGCAAAGCGGATGGCCCTTCGGGGTTGCGCCGTGTGCGCGAAGGTATTTGGCTGCCTCCATACGGTTGGCCTCCATAACATTACCCTCCTGCGGCTCATACTGTCCCCAGTAAAAGGGTAAGGTTCCGTAGTTGAAAAGCTTCGTCCAAAGATCGACTCTCTCCTGGAAATATGCGCGGTTAATCTTGCGGCCGTGTGCCTCAAATTCTCTGTTTGCAAAGGGGCCGGTCTCGCCGATGTTCAAAGTGTCGAACGCACCGCAACCGAAC
The DNA here is from genome assembly GCA_024404675.1 of Lachnospiraceae bacterium. Taxonomy (GTDB): domain Bacteria; phylum Bacillota; class Clostridia; order Lachnospirales; family Lachnospiraceae; genus ISDg. The sequence goes on along the minus strand of JAKSPO010000003.1, from coordinate 78,977 downwards.
AGAAACTCGTGGTTGGTAAGATGCAGGCGCACCTCCTTGCCGGCAAGTGCCTTCTGCTCCTTGTCAACAAGCCTGATGCGAACATCACTGCAGCGATTTTCAAATCTTTTCTCCATTACTCATTCCTCCTTGAATATTAAGCCGTCCGCTGGTCCGGGTCGCGGCTATCGCAGCGCCTCACTGAGGGCTGCCAGATTCTGTTGCATAATTGAAAGATATGTAGTGCCTTTGTCGATATCCGAACGCTTCACGGACTGAATCGAATTCATCTCAACGATGTCCTGATTGCCGGCGCGGGTGTTCTGAATCACTGTCTGTGCGAGCTTTCGATTGCTGCCGTCAAGCACCAGAATGCACGGAAGGGACAGCTCATCCATCTTCCCCGCAAGAAACGAAATGGTGTCGAAGCTTGCCTCCGTCTCTGCCGAGCAGCCGGAAAATGCGGCGTAATAACTAAGTCCGTAATCCTCAACCAGATACCGAAACGGAAAGCGGTCCCCGAACAGAAGCGTCCTACGCTTGCCTTCCGAAACCGTCTTTGCGTACTCCCGGTCGAGCGCCGCAAGCTTTTCAATATAATCTGCCGCGTTCTTTCGATACGTCTCCGCGTGGTCCGGATCCATCGCCGCAAGCTCTTCGCCGATTACTCTGCAAAGTGCCTCCGCGTTGCGAAGGGACAGCCAGATATGCTCATCCGTTGCATCCTCTTCCGCTTCGCCCTGCATGCCTTCCACCAGTTCTTCTGCCTTGAGGGCATCTCCGAGTACATCCATCAGGCATACCTCACGGCGCTTCGCATCCTTGGTCGTACGAAGCACATTCTTCACCCAATCGTCCGACTCTCCGCCGACATACAGAAACATACCGCTGCCGCCAATTGTCATAATGTCATCGGCCGTCGGCTGGTAGCTGTGCAGATCGACACCGTTCTCCACAAGTAGCTTAAGCGTAAAACCGCCCGGGTTGTCTCCGAGAATCACGCGCGTCCAATCATAAACCGGGAATATGGTAGTAACGATTGTCTTGCGCTCATTCTCCTTCCCGCCGTTTCCACAGGCGGTAAGCGTTCCGAGAAGAAGAACCGCCAACATAAGCAAAACCAGCTTCTTCATATCTATTTTCAACTCCTTTGATTATAACCTGTATCACTGTCTTCGGAAAATGCAGAAAAGTACACATTTTCCGTAAAAAGGATGTGCTTTTGCATAAAATCCCGTCGATGCCGCTTTCCGAGCCCTTTTTGAGCCCTTGACCCCGTCCCCGAAGGTTCACTTTTTTGAGCCCCTAACCCCGTCCCCGAGGGTTCATCGGGCAAGCATTGCAGTTGCCACCGCAGGCATGCTTTCCGGCGCATCGGTCCCGCCTAAGCTTGCGGACTGCAAGCACAACAAGAACGATAAGCACGATCAAAACCAACGCATCTGCAACCGGATTCATAGCTTGCCTCCCTTCCGACTCCACCGTACGAGGCTTCCCCTTACACGAGGTGAAGCTTGTGCACAGATATTATACTACATTTTCGCAAAATAAGAAAGAGCCAAAGGCTCAGTTTTTAAACCAGGCCGTTGGCTCTCTTCTGTACGGATTCTTCTATAAGTCTTCTTTTACAGAAAGACTGGCTTCATTCAATCAAGCACTGCGCTGATATCGGAATCCTTAAGCGTTTCAATGCCATTCTGATTCAGCAGCATCTCTGCCGCCGCACAGTTATCTACGCGAAGGACGGTATAAGCGCCCTGATGCGGTGCGGTAAATGCATAAATGTACTCGATGCCGATGGCAGCCTTGTCAAGAATGTTCAGGACGGTATAAAGACCGCCTGTCTGGTCATCTAACTTAGCGGCGATAACATCCGTCTTCTTAACGATCACACGCTCCTTAAGTACCTTCTCGGCCTTATCGGAATCGGAGGTAATCAAACGAAGAATACCAAATTCACTGGTCTCCGCAAGACTGAGTGCGCGAAGATTGATTCCCGCATCTGCGATAATCTTAACAATTTCTGCAAGGTTTCCGGTCTTGTTCTCAACAAAAACCGACAACTGTGTAAGTGCCATAATAATTTCCCCCTTTAATTATGAACTTGTTTTGTGAAACTTAGTCGTGAAGCTTTCTTCTGTCAATTACTCGTACTGCCTTACCCTCACTACGTGTAATTGTCTTCGGTGCAACAAGATGCATCTTCGGTCCGATACCAAGCATCGTACGCATTGCTGCTGCCAGAGCAGCTTCCTTTGCCTGAATGTCAGCTACCTTATCGGAGAACATCTCGTTCGAAAGCTCTACATATACATCGAGGGTATCGGTGTTATTCTTTCTGTCAACCTCAATCTGGTAGTTCGGATCGTAGCCCTCGTTCAGAAGAACGGTCTCAATCTGGCTCGGGAATACGTTAACGCCACGGATGATCAGCATGTCATCGCTACGACCAAGAGGCTTGCTCATCTTCACGTGGGTTCTACCACAGGAGCACTTCTTTCTGTTCAGAACGCAAAGGTCTCTCGTTCTGTAACGAAGAAGCGGGAATGCTTCCTTGTCAAGACAGGTAAATACAAGCTCACCAACGGTTCCGTCCGGAAGAACCTCTCCGGTATCGGGATTGATGATCTCAGCCAGGAAATGGTCCTCGTTAATGTGCATACCGGTCTGCTCCTCACACTCGAAGGAAACGCCGGGGCCGCTAATCTCGGTCAGGCCATAGATATCATAAGCCTTAATGCCGAGGCTCTTCTCAATGCTTCTTCTCATCTCCTCAGTCCAGGGCTCTGCACCGAAGATACCTGCCTTCAGCTTGTTGTCCTCGGGCTTATAGCCTTTCTCAGCAAGCGTCTCGCCGATATATGCGGCGTAGGAAGGAGTACAGCAGATGATGGTCGCATTCAGATCCATCATAAACTGAATCTGTCTCTCGGTATTACCGGAGGACATCGGAAGGGTCAGACAGCCAACCTTATGGGAGCCGCCGTTCAGACCGGGGCCACCGGTGAAAAGGCCGTAGCCGTAACATACCTGACATACATCGGACTTATCTCCGCCAACTGCAACGATAGCTCTTGCGCAGCACTCCTCCCACAGATCGATATCGGCCTGTGTGTAAAATGCAACCACACGTCTGCCGGTCGTACCGGAGGTGGACTGAATACGTACACAGTTATCAAGGTCGGTACCGAGAAGACCGTAGGGATATGCATCACGAAGGTCGTTCTTTGTAAGGAAGGGAAGCTTATGAATATCGTCGATTGACTTGATATCCTCGGGCTTCACACCCTTTTCGTCCATCAGGTTTCTGTAATATGCAACATTGTCATATACATGCTTAACCTGCTTTACAAGCTTCTCGTTCTGGATTGCAATAATCTCTTCTCTCGAAGCGGTTTCAATTTCTTTCTGATAATAGTTTGCCATACACCATTCTCCTTCTGATTTTCGTTTCTGCCGTCTCCTGCCCGCATCAATCGAGGCCTTCGTCGCGCAGACCGATTACTCATATTTTTAACATGTCCACCTATGAACAAGTCAACAGCGCTGCAGTCGGAAAATGCCTGCTTTTCGCTTTATTTTCCGGCATCTTCCCACCCCTTTTTCGTCTTTCTTGACACGCGCTCCCACAAATGCTAAGATATAACCTGTTCATACCTGAACGATTTATCAAGGAGGTGTCCCGTGAACGAACCCGTAACCAACGCAGAGCTTTATTCCGTCAATTATGCGGCCAATGCCTGCAACGTAAGCCGCTCTACAATCCTTCGTTTAGAAAAGGAGGGTCTTGTCCTTCCGGCATACACCGACCCGCAAAGCGGCTACCGGTATTATTCTGTTGAGAACCTCGCCGAGATTCTACATATTCTGCATCTGCAGTCGTTAGGCTTTACCAAAAAAGAGCTTACGGGCATCAAGGACCAGCCGGCGAGATTTCGCCGCGCATTAGAAGCAAGACGTGCGGAGCAGGAAGCACTTCTTCGTGAGCTTGAGGATCTGACAAGCAGGATCTCCGCACCGAACACGATCCGCGTGCGCCGCATCGAGCTGCCTGCCTGCACGTATTATGTGCAGCAGAAACAGCTTTTACATACTCCGGAGAATTTAAGAAGCTTTGCGCTTTCGTCTTACGACCGCTTTGTCTCGGAGCGTCTGCACGGCTCTAACGAGCTGCCGATGCTTCTGCACCCCACCGACCTCGGAAGAACACACAATGGTCGCTTTGACGGGCAGAGTCATATGATGCGCTGCCTGATCCCCGCCCCCGGAAGCAGACACCGGGATGTGTTTGAGCTGCCCGGCTGTACCGCCTTCCAGCTTGTATGCCGCTGCGATTATAACGACTCTTCTTCCCTTTTTGCAAGGCTTCGTGAAGCTGCCCTGCAAAGCGGTCTTACTCCATCCGGTGCAGTTTTCGTAGCTGGTCTTCCCGAGCTTTTCTTCGGCGCAGACTCCTCCATGCGAAATGCAACCCTTCGCCTGATTCTTCGAACCGACACGAAGAGTTAAGTCTTCTGCAGTTTTGGTACTAACCTTCCTAAATAAGCGATTCCATACCCAAAAGGGCTATGAACATGCAAGCACATCTTCATAGCCCTTTTCTGTTACCGTTCCTTCTTTCCTCACTCACAGTTCACGAAGTGCCGCTCACTTGCGTCCCGCTCTTCCGAGGCAGTCCACTCGTGCATAAAGCTTGCCCTTTCGGCTCATGCCGGTAATCTCTCGGAAGATAAGCCTTCCGTAGCCCCGCACGGTCACCGTCTCGTCCTTTTTCAGCATGCGGCTGTTGTTCTCGCAAAGTCTTCCGTTCAGGAATATCTTCTTCTGGCGAAACAGCTCATTCACATCATTTCTCGAAAGGTTGAATGCCTTCGCGATGATGCCGTCAATCCGCTCCGAAGCAACGCCTATGCTAAGCTCCTCCGCTTCTCCCGCAAGTCCCTCGGGGAATGCCGTAAGCACCCGACAGGTCACGCTCGTATGCTTTACGCTCGTTAGCTCCCTCGCAATATATTCTACCATTGTAGAAAGGCATGCCACGTAAGCTACATTATCCTTCAGATAGATGTCCCCGAGTACCTCTCTCTCGATTCCAAGGCTCATCAGCGCCCCAAGAATATCTCTGTGGGTCAGTTCATCCGCAAACTTTGAAAGAAGCGGTTTGATCTCAACAAGGGCAATCGGAAAAGCCTCCTCATAGCCAAGCATTTCCTCACTGCCGAACCGTAGAATCACACGCTCCGCAGTCTCGATTCCCCCATACAGGGTATAAGGAATCGGCAGACTTCGCTCCGTCTCATAAAAGGAAGCCAGCTCCCCGAGTCCGAGAAAATCAGTAAAGGTATATCGGTTCTCCCGGTAGCATCGGTCAGCCAGCTCCACAAATCTTTTCTTGATAAATTCCGTATCTTCCATAACAATTCTATGCTTTCTTTCTGGAGTAGATTACCAGACGATCTCCGTTCTCGATAACCGTGCTGCCGTTCGGAATGAGAACCTTCCCCTTCCGCTCAATTGCAACAATCAGATCGAGTCGCGAGATATCCAGATCGCGAATCTCATGCCCAACAAAGGGATGTTCCTCCTTGACGGAAAGTTCCCGAAGATTCAGAGATTTACTTTCAACATAACGCCCTGCTGTCAGAATCAGAAGATCCCCCTTTTCAAGCGTCAGATCACCGTTCGGAACAAGCTCTTCCTCGCCGCGGACAACAACTGCAAGAAGAATCTGGGGCGGAAATACGATGTCACGCACCTTCCTGCCGCACCATTTGTGCTCCTTTACGATTTTAGAAACCACGAAACGAAGCTCCTTCTCCTCCGATTCCATCTCAAGGTCTCTGATCTTCTGGTACTGCTCGACGAAACCTGCGCTGATAATACCGGTGGGGATGGCAACCATACCGACTCCTAAGAAGGATATCATCATCGACATAATTCTTCCTACCGTCGTCACCGGTGCGATATCTCCGTAGCCGATGGTAAGAATCGTTGATGCCGACCACCAGATACCGGAAAATGCGTTTCGAAACACCTCCGGCTGCGCCTCATGCTCAAGACCGTACATGCAAAGGGATGCCGCAGCCATCAGAATGAAAATCATAATCATCGAGGAAAAGAGCTGTCTTCTCTTCACCTTCAGTACGTCGGTGATAATATTGAAGGCGTCGTATTTGGCGTTGATTTTGAAAAGTCGGAAGATTCGGATGACACGAAACATTCGAAAGGCAACCGCACCCGAAGGGAATACAAGCGGCAGGTACGCAGGCAGAATCGTAAGAAGATCCACCAGTCCGTAGAAGGATATTAAAAATCTTAGCTTAGCCACTACCCCACGGCGATTCGGATACAGATACTCCGCCGTCCATATGCGAAGCAGAAACTCTATGGTGAAGATAATTACCGTCACCCACTCCACAATATTGACCGCAGTTCTTGCGCCTTCCGAGATGGAAAATGTAGCAAAAAAGGTCGCAAACAGGTTCAGGAAAATCACGCATACAATGAAAATATCAAAGGAACGGCTCGGCAGGTCATCTACCGTTCCGATCTGGATGATATGAAATACTCTCTTCTTCACCTGTTTCATCACTACTGTTCCTCTGTAAACTTATTCTGTCTTGGCTTTTTTCGCGGAGCCGCCGCAGGCAATCAGCATCAATACTACATAATATGCGCCCATAACTGCCCAGGTAATCCAGGTCATCATCGTCGACTTCGGCGCCATTCCGACAAGCACCAGAAGCGGCGCACCCATAAGGATTGCAAAGCTCGAGCCGATAATCAGGTTGTTGGCTGCCGGTGTCTCAAGCTGCGGGTCAACCTCGCGAAGCAACAGAACGCCGGAGCTTATGGTGCCCGTCATCATACCGTACATCGACATCAGACCCTCATAATAGTAGGTCGGATAGATTCGGCGGCATATGAACTTCAGATTAAGAAGTGTCATAAACGCACCTGCAAGAGCCATCAGCACGAACGGAAGCCAGAGTCCCTTCAGATCCTCGATATTGATAGAGGCGATACCTGCAATGATCATTACGTCAAATGCAAGTCCGGAGATACGTGACAGAAGGTAATTGTTCTGATACTGCTTCTCCATGACCTTATATTTCTTCAGGTTACGAAGAATAACACGTGCGGCAATGGCAAGACCGGAACCAATCATAAAGTTGAAGCCCCACAGAAGGCCATTTAACGTCTTACCGAGTCCCTCACTGATTGCACTGATTCCCGAGGTAATGCCCCAGGTTGCAAGGAAGGTAAGCAGATATACAACGATGACAAGCGCGAACTGCATCGAAAGTCTGTCGAGCGATTCCGCAATCGGCATCTCGTCACGGTCCTGGAAGTTGTCAACCGTTACCGAGCCATCGACGATGTCCTGATTAACTTTCTGAATCTTGCCCTTCTTAAGAAGATAGTTCAGATAGATAACGCCGACGATGCAGGCAGAAAGATAACCTGCCGCTGCGATTGCAAGGCCGAAGGAACGACCGCCCACGAAGCCCCAGTCATTCTGGTACACGCTGCCGGTGTTGTTCGCCTGTCCCGGACCCTGACCGTAGCCAAGCGGCAAAAGGATTCCGGAAGCCTTGAAAAGGTTCGGCATAAAGGTATATGCCAAAAACAGGGAAATGCCCAAGCCGCAGATACCCTGAATCATATAGCAGCTGACAATTCCCGCACCGGAGCGAAGGCCGACACGATTGACCGCCTGCTCCTCCGCCTTCTCGGGAATACGTAAGGACATCGCAATGAATCCGATTGCGATACCGTGATAGGTAAGCTTCTCTAAAAGGATTCCGTCAAGGAAGCTAAGTCCGAAGCCCTTCTCTAAGATAATCTTCACCAGAAGAAGCAACAATCCGCCGAGTACGGCTGTCGGCATCATACTCTTTCGGATGATTCCGAAGCGTCTTCTTAACAGATTGGCCGTCAGGATGGTTGCCGCTATGATACCCATCTGAATGACGGCGTTCCATAAGGCAAGGTTGGATGCAGAATAATCAACTGTGGTCATACTGTAACTCCTCTTTCATCATTTTCCATAAATACATATATTTCAATGCGCAGAAGTTCAGCTCACCGCGCACATCATACTGTCGTTCCTCGGCACCTACGATAATATTCATAAAGTTTCGGGAGAATATCGCAACGCCCGCAATGTCATCATAAGTAAGCTTTGTTCCGTCAAAGCTGATTCCGTCAAGCGATGCTTGAAGGATTCCCTTATGCGCTGCGCCGGCCTTGTGGTCTGCACCGATCAGACGCACCGAAATCTCATCCGTAAAGCCCTCGAAGCTTCCGTCAAGCACTCTTCTTCGTAACTCCTCGTGCATCTCATGGTCCCAGTCGCGCATATTCCTCGTCACGCCGTCCGAGCAGGTAAGCTCACCGTATTCGCCGTATACCGCCCGAAAGCCGCAGCTGCACTGTACCGCATCCTTCGTGCTTTTCAGTGTGGAAAATGCCCCGCAGGACGGACAATAAAACAGCGTACTTTCAATGCCCTCGGTCAGATTTCTGCCGCGGAACGAAACCTTCTCGCGTGCCTCGGTCTCATACGCGTCCTCGTGAAGGTCACGAACGATTGCGGCATTCATCTCCTCCTCACTCATTGCCTTCAGCTCCTCAGGCGTATAGACATGCACGAGCCGTCCGAAGATCTTACCCTTTCGAAGTGACAGACTGAACCGCGGCTGTGTCAGATAACCGCCCTCGAGTCGGAAGGTCACAAGGGAGGCTCCTGCCGCTCTTGCAAGCTTTCCGGTTGCCGGAAGAATATCTCCCGTTACACCGTTAAAGGAACGGTTGCCCTCTGCGAACAGGCAGACGCTGCTGCCACGCTTGAGCGTTTTGATGATTTCCATTACGGAACGGGCACCGGTCTTTCCTTTTGTATGAATAATCGGGCGGAAGAACGTCTTCAGAATCCAACCGCCGATTCCCTTTCTGGTAATATGCTCGCTTGCGACGAAATACAGCTGATGCTTCGCTGCGATTCCGACAAGCGCGGGATCGAGCTCCATATTGTGGTTTGCAAGCAAGAGATAAGGACCCTTAAGCTCTGCGAGCGAATCGTAGGAATAATTGAATTTGCGGCGGAAGAAGCCACCTAGAAGAACACGCAGAAAAGCGAACACACGACGATGTCTTCGCAACAGTCTTCTCTCCTTCTTCTCGGCCTTTTTTCGCTCGGCCTCCCGCTTCTCACTTTCCGTCATAGCTTTTCACTCCTTATCGTTTCTATAATAGCCGAAACCCACATAAATGTAAAGAGAAAAGCACACCGAATGGTCCCTTGGGGACGGGGTTATGGGCTCATTTTCCGCTGCCCCGTTCCCCGCCGCTTTTTTCACATACAAGCAGACATTTCGTTGTATTCCGTCAATTGACTTTTGCATTTTTCGATAATATAATCTAAAGTAGATAAAAATACGCTGAAAGAGGTGCATTATGAAAATAGTATTGGACCATCTTACCAAAAGATTCCCTAACAGAAATAAGAAAATCAAAGAAGACGTCATCGCCGTTGACGATGTCACCTTTGAAATCCCGGACGGCAAGCTGATCGGACTGCTCGGTCCCTCCGGCTGCGGAAAGAGCACGACGCTCAATCTGATCAGCGGATTAGAGACCCCTTCTGCCGGACGCATCTTCTTCGGAGACCTCGATGTAACCGTGCTCGCCCCCGAGAACCGCGGCGTAGGTCTTGTATTCCAGAACTATGCGCTCTACCCGCATCTGACGGTTGAGCAGAACATCACCTTCCCGCTCGGCAACCTGCGCGGCAAGGATAAGCTTACCAAGGAGCAGATGCATGACAAGGCTGTTGAGGCTGCAAAGCTTGTACAGATCGACCAGCTGCTTGAAAGAAAGCCGAGCGAGCTTTCCGGCGGCCAGCAGCAGCGTGTGGCAATCGCCCGTGCGCTGGTAAAGACCCCGAGCGTGCTCCTTTTAGACGAGCCGCTTTCGAACCTCGACGCAAGACTTCGTCTGCAGACCCGTGAGGAGCTCTCCCGTATCCAGAAGAGCACCGGTATTACGACCATTTTCGTTACGCATGACCAGGAAGAGGCGATGAGCATCAGCGATATGATCGTCGTAATGAAGGACGGCGCCATTCACCAGATCGGCAAGCCCCAGGAGGTATACGATAGCCCCGTCAACCTCTTCGTAGCCAAATTCCTCGGCACTCCGCCAATCAACGTTTTTAACGGCGAGATGAGAGACGGCAAGGTCTTCATCGGCGAGGAGGCCGTTCTCAATATCAAGAGTACCGAGAACCGCAAGGTTTATGTCGGCATTCGCCCCGAGGGCTTCGTGCTTGCTTCCGGCAAGGAGGCAAATGTGCTGACCTGCGATCTCGTTCGCGTAGAGGTCATGGGCCGCGACACGAGCGTTGTATCAAAGCATGCGGCATACACCGGTGCTACGATCCGCTCCATCATTCCTTCCGAGGATGTCGCAGACACCTCCTCGGACAAGGTGCATTTTACGTTGAAGCCGAAGAAGGTATACTTATTCGATGCCGAAACCGAAGAGACCATTGACTTCGAGGTTCGCTAAGGAGGCACTATGAAACAGAACAAATACAAGGGCTGGCTCTATCTGCTTCCCGCCATCTTATTTCTTGGCGTGTTCATGGTCTATCCGCTGATCGATGTTGTCGTCTACTCCTTCGAGGAGGGCTTCAGCTTCGTCACGCAGACCAAGGTGGGAACGGGTCTTTACAATTTCCGCTACGTTCTGCACGACACCTACTTCGTGCAGGCGCTCAAAAACACGTTCATCATCGTTATTATTACCGTACCGTTCTCCACGGCGCTCGCACTTCTCATAAGCCTTGCGCTCAGCTCGATCAAGCCGCTTCGAAACATGTTTCAGACCATTTATTTCCTGCCGTATGTTACCAATACGCTGGCGGTCGGACTCGTTTTCATGGTATTATTCAAAAAGACCGAGTATTCCGACGGTATGGTCAATCTTCTGATCAAGGCCTTCGGCGGCGAGGCGGTGGATTTCATCGACGGACCGTATTGGGCGAAAATGTTCGTAATGTGTCTTTATACAATCTGGATCGTGCTTCCTTTCAAGATTCTCATCCTGACAAGCGCACTTGCGTCTGTAAAGGAGGATTATTACAAAGCCGCACGCGTTGACGGCACAAGACCGGCAAGAATCTTCTTCCGCATCACTCTGCCGATGATCTCTCCGATGATCTTCTATCTGATCATTACCGGCTTCATCGGAGCCTTCAAGGCCTACAGCGATGAGGTCGCACTGTTCGGTACCGACCTGAACGCGGCCGGCATGAACACCATGGTTGGTTATGTTTACGACATGCTCTACGGTAACAGCGGCGGCTATCCGTCCTTTGCTTCCGCAGCAGCACTGATTCTGTTCGCAGTCGTGTTTACCATCACCTGTATCAATCTGATGGCAAGCAAGAAGAACGTTCATTATTAAGAAAGGAGGAAAGACCATGACAGCTTCTAACACCCCTGTAAACGATGCAACAGAGGACCGCTACAGTGTACTGGTTTCCGAGGCTGCGAGTGCGCGCCGCATCCGCGTGATCAAGAATGTATTGCTTTATACCTTCCTGATCGTGTGCGCCCTTGCCGTTTTGTTCCCGTTCTACTGGATGATCCTTACCTCCTTAAAGACCCAGGGCGCCTACAACGCCGAGGTAACGCCTAAGTTCTTCACGCTCGAGCCGACACTTGCAAACTACACGGAGGCATTTACCGCCGTGCCGCTTGCCAGATATTTTCTGAACACCTTCTTCTTCACGGCCGTAACAACGCTTGCGATGATGGTTGTCATCGTGCTCGCGGCATTTGCCTTCGCCCGCATGAGCTTCCCCGGAAGAAATATCGTGTTCTCCCTGTTCCTCAGTCTGATGATGATTCCGAACGAGCTCGTTGTCATCACAAACTACGTTACCATCACCTCCTGGAATATGCGAAATACCTTCCTCGGCCTTATTCTTCCGTCGATTACCTCGGTATTTTACATCTATCTTTTAAAGGAGAATTTTGAACAAATCCCCGAGGAGCTTTACAAAGCAGCAAAGGTGGACGGCACCTCCGACTTCAAATACCTGCTCCGCGTAATGCTTCCGATTTCCAAGCCCACGCTCGTTACCATCACCATTCTGAAGGTTATCGAGTGCTGGAACTCCTATGTATGGCCGCGACTGATTACCGACGACAAGAACTATTATCTTGTTTCCAACGGTATTCAGGAGATTCGCCAGAACGGCTTCGGTCGAGACAACATCCCTGCCATGATGGCGGCCGTTGTTGTCATCTCCGTTCCGCTTGTCATCCTGTTCCTTCTGTTCCGTAATAAGATTATGGAGGGCGTTTCGAGAGGAGGTACCAAGGGATGAGACATACTGTGAAAAAGGTGCTTCTGCTCCTTCTTGTTGCCCTTCTTTCCTTCGGTTCCCTGACCGGCTGTCACGGCCGTAAGGCGCAGAACCGTGAGGAGTTCAACGTTCCGATGGAGTTCGATGCCACGAAGGAATATAACATCACCTTCTGGGCCAAAAACGATACCAACATCACGCAGTCCAATATTTACAAAAAGGCGATCAGTGATTTCGAGGCAATCTACCCGAACATCCACATCAACCTTAAGACCTACACCGATTACGCACTGATTTATCAGGACGTTATCACGAATATCGCAACCGATACAACGCCAAATGTGTGTATCTCCTATCCGGACCACATTGCTACTTATATGAAGGGTAACAACGTAGTCGTAAATCTGGATGGCCTGATTGCCGACAAGGGCTACGGTCTCGGCGGCGAAAAGCTTCTCTTCGACGGTCCTGCGAAGGAAGAAATCGTTCCGAAGTTTCTTGAGGAATGTAAAATCGGCGCTTCTTATTACGCCCTCCCTTATATGCGTTCCACGGAGGCACTTTATATCAACAAGGATCTTGTCGATAAGCTTGGCTACGAGATTCCCGAGATTGTGACCTGGGATTACATCTGGGAGGTTTCCGAGGCGGCCATGAAGCAGAATGCCGACGGTACCTATGTGGTAAACGGCCAGACGACGTTAATTCCCTTTATTTACAAGTCGACCGATAATATGATGATTTCGATGCTTAAGCAGAAGCATGCCGATTACTCCGATGCAAACGGCAATGTACTTCTCTTCAACGATGTCACAAAGGAGCTTTTGTATTCCATCGCACCGCATGCGAAGTCGAAGGCATTTTCCACCTTTAAGATTTCCAGCTATCCGGGTAACTACCTGAATGCCGGACAGTGTATCTTCGCCATTGACTCAACGGCCGGTGCTACCTGGATGGGTACCGACGCACCGAACTCCGATATCTGCTCCGACGATATCCGTAAGTTCGAAACCGTCATCCGTCCGATTCCGCAGTTTGACACTGCCGAGCCTTATATGATTTCGCAGGGTCCGTCCCTTTGTATCTTCAATAAGGAGGACGAGGGCGAGGTTATGGCGTCCTGGCTCTTCATGCAGTATCTTCTGACCAACGAAGTACAGATCTCCTACTCACAGACCGAGGGCTACATTCCGGTTACCACGAAGGCGCAGACGACTGCCGAGTATCAGAGCTATCTCGCAGCCGAGGGTACGGACAACGACCTTCATTATAAGGTCAAGATTCAGGCCTCCAAGCTTTTCCTCAATAACATCGATCACACCTTCGTAACGCCCGTCTTCGCAGGCTCCGCTTCCGTTCGTGAGGCTGCCGGCGAGCTGATAGAAAATGTGACTCGTTCCGTTCGTCGTAAGAAGACCGTCGACGATGCTTTCTTAGAGCAGCTTTTCAAAGATACCGCTGCCTTAAAGCACCTTGATCAGATTACGGTGACCGAATCGGATGCTTCCGCAGGCGGCGCAATTGCACGCAAGGAATTCGGTAAGCTGCCGACCACCTCCGTGCTTCTTCTTACCGCTCTTTGCGTTACCTGGCTTGTTTTAATCGTCATTTTTGTATGGAATAAGCGAAAAGAAGCCTTAAGTCGATAAGATAACCTATTGAAATTTCATTTTTTCACTGTATAATGAGTTAGGTCATTGTTTTAAACAATACACTATAAACAAAGGAGAATGACTATGAAAAAGTTTTTTGCCACTTTAATGGTGCTTGTGCTTTCTCTCTGTCTCTTCACCGCTTGTACGAAGAAGAAGAAAGAGGAGCCTACACCCACTCCTACTGCAACGGCGACGCCTACCGCAACCCCTACGGAAGCGCCTACCCCTACTCCCGATGTTGATGTTAAGGGCGAGGGTGTTATGACCTACGCTGAGTATGTTGCAGCAGCTGTAGACGACGAAGTTGTTATCGAGTGCTATGTACAGAATCATCAGTCCTGGTGGGACAACAAGATTTCCGTATATGCAGCTGATAAGGACGGCGCTTACTTCATCTACAACATGGCTTGTTCCGAAGAGGATGCTGCTAAGCTTGTTCCCGGCACCAAGATCAAGGTTACCGGTTTCAGAGCTCAGTGGGCAGGCGAGATCGAAGTTGCTGAGGGTGCTACCTTCGAGTTCGAAGAGGGTTCCTACATTGCAGCAGCTACTGATGTAACCGCAATTCTCGGTACTGATGAGCTTGTTAACAAGCAGAACCAGTTCGTAAGCTTCAAGGGACTCACCGTTGAGCGTGCTTCCACTTATAAGTATGACAACTCCGGTTCTCAGGGCGACGACCTTTACTTCAAGGTTTCTAAGGACGGAAAGGTTTACACATTTACCGTTGAGTCTTATCTCTGCGGCAAGGACACCGAGGTTTACAAGGCTGTTGAGGCTTTGAAGGCTGGCGACATCGTTGATCTCGAGGGCTTCCTCTACTGGTACAACGGTGCTAACCCGCACATCACCTCCTGCACCGTAATCGGCAATGTAAATGCTAAGAGCGAGGGTGTTATGACCTACGCTGAGTATGTTGCAGCAGCTGATGACGATGATGTTACTATTGAGTGTTATGTTCAGGATCATCAGGGTTGGTGGGACAACAAGGTTTCCGTTTACGCTGCTGATTTCGACGGTGCTTACTTCATCTACAACATGGCTTGCTCCGAAGAGGATTGCAAGAAGCTTGTTCCCGGAACCAAGATTAAGGTTAAGGGTTACAGAGCTACCTGGGCTGGCGAGAACGAGATCGCTGCAGATGCAACCTTCGAGTTTGTTGACGGTTCCTATATCGCTCCCGTTGTTGATGTAACCGCTATTCTTGCTGATGCTTCTCTTATCGAGAACCAGAACAGATACGTTGCTTTCAAGGAAATGACCGTTGAGAGCGCAGCTACCTACAAGCATGACGGTTCCGGCAGCCGCGGTGATGACCTTTACTTCAAGGTTAGCAAGGACGGCCAGACCTACACCTTCACCGTTGAGTCTTACCTCCGCGGTCAGGACACCGAGGTTTACAAGTATGTTGAGTCTTTGAAGGCTGGCGACAAGATCAACCTTGAGGGCTTCCTCTACTGGTACAACGGTGCTAACCCGCACATCACTGTAGTTACTCCCGTTATCGAGGACTAATTCCCAAGATAACCGTGTATCTGAATTAGAATGCACAACACCCCGTGGCTAGCCATGGGGTGTTTTTTGTAAAATAATGCACCGCCAACTTTACTTCTGCCCTCGAAAAAGGTATAATATATGGACAGGAATCGCACAGGGGAGGTGCACTATGATTACGATTGATATCAGTACGATTGATGAGCTGCTGCAGTTTCTGAAGGCACTGGCCGCAAGGCATAAGCAGGGGCTTTGGTACCGTGGTGAGGAGAACTCCGCTCTCACGCTCGTTCCTTCCATTCAGCGAAGCGAGAAACGCCTTGCGATTGAACGTTTCATTACCAACGATTTTTATATTCGTGCCAAGCAGATTTTCAAGAATCCGCCAGAGAAGCACAACTACTCCGAATGGGTAGCTTTAATGCAGCATCACGGTCTGCCGACCCGTATGCTTGATTGGTCCAAGTCGCCGCTGATTGCAGTATTTTTCGCAACCGAAACCTATCAGCAGTATCCCGACACCGATGCCTGCGTCTGGGTACTGGCGCCGAATCTTTTGAATCAGATGGAGGGCTTTGGCGACTGCATTTACCCGATTGATGCAGACACTGCACAGGAGATGCTCCTTCCGGCCTTTAAGCACCTGCATCATAATCCGGTTCTTGAGAACAAGATCCTTGCCTGCTACTCTACCGACAGTCATCTGCGTATGTATTCGCAGCAGGCCTGCTTTACCGTTCACAACTCTCTTCGCAGGCTTGAGGATATCTGCAGCGAAGAGATGCTTTACAAGATCATCATTCCGCACGATAGAAAGCAGTATTTTCTGGAAAGCCTTCGCGTGTTCGGCATCACAGAAAGCTTCCTGTATCCGGATCTCGACCACATCAGTAGCGAGCTGACGAAGGTATATGATATCTGACGCTCCGTTTGCAGTAGTCTGGGGATTATATCTCTTTACTAAAATGGTACACATAAAAGGACGCCCCGATGTTCGGAGCGTCCTTTTTATCACCAGGCTTATAAATCTCACTGCCCTTTAATTGTAATTACAACATATTCCGATCGCCCTTCGGTGCGAACCGGAGCGTACCAGCCGGATAGTCCGGAGCTTACGATTGCGGTCATGCTGCCGAATTGACGCTTACCGTATACCAGGTCATTGAATCCAAGCGGCTCGTGTATCAGGCCGATGGGCCAGAACTGTCCGGCATGTGTATGTCCCGATACGATCATATCGGCACCGCAGGCTGCCGCTGCGTGGAAGTCGGTCGGCTGATGATCCGCTATCAGCACATATTTCTGCGGGTCAGAAAGCCATACCAGATTCTCAAGCTTCTCTCTTT
This sequence comes from Lachnospiraceae bacterium, assembly GCA_024404675.1. Taxonomy (GTDB): domain Bacteria; phylum Bacillota; class Clostridia; order Lachnospirales; family Lachnospiraceae; genus ISDg. The sequence goes on along the minus strand of JAKSPO010000003.1, from coordinate 62,124 downwards.
GCATGCTGCTGTCCCGACGGCCGTAGAGCTTGATTCGCTCGCCCACCAAAGCGGTTTCGTCGGACAGTACCGCAATCCCCGCATCCTGAAAAAGCGCCAGAAGCTCTTCGCTACTAACCTTTCCCTTCCTTCCGCCTTCGTCGGTCATACCACCGATACTTTCATGATTGCCATAGATGAAGAATACGCCGTACTCGGTCTGAAGCTTTCCGAGTGCACTGATCACCTCACGAATCTCCGCAGCCGAACTACTCTCATCCACAAGATCTCCGCCGATAATGACGGCGTCGTAGTGCTCTGTGTTCCAGACCTCCACAAGCTTCTTGATATGCTTTCCATGCATTGCATTCCCATAATGCAAATCTGCAATAAAAAGAAGTCTGATCTGCTCACCGCCTGCAAGCTTATCGGTCGTAACCGTATATTCTGTTTTGACAAAGCTGGTCATCATAAAGAAACCGATGATTGTGATTATAAGGCTTCCTATGACCGGAACCGCCGCACTCTTTTTTAATAAAGCGGAATGCCGCTTCTTCGAGAAAAGAACATAGAACGGCTCGCAGCATAGAGAAATCAATGCCTCATACATAAAAAACGGCAGTGATGCGGGAATGAACGCAACCAGCGCAACAATCACCGCAAGGCACAGAAATACGAACAATGCCTTCCGAAGCTTTCCCTCCTCCGGCTTCACAAAAAGGGACACAAAACGCTTAACGATCAGCAACAGATATGCGCAAATCGCGAAGAACAGAGCAAGTATCAAGACATATTTCATCGCTGTTCAGTCCTCATTTCCGCCAAAGCTAAATCTTCTCAGAGTATTTGCTGACCTTCTGGGAGTTGTGAGAAAAATTCTTCAGCTTCGCAGTATATTCAATTATTCTACTACGGTAGTACATCTTCTGCTTTTCATTCAGCTTCCCTGCCGCCTCAAGCTCTCCGAAGCGCTTCTCCAGCTCCGCCAGATCCTCCTTCGTCGCATCACGATAATTGTTCGAGGCATTCAGATGAAGTCTCGTTACGATCTGCTCAAGCTCACTTTGGGTCTTACTTTGTAAAAAGGAAAACATCTTATTTTACCCCCTTACTTCCTCCGAAGGATGCAGTGTTCAGAATATTGGTATCAAAGGTAAATGTGAGTGCCTGCTCTTCTCTGACACGCTTCATCGCAAGCTTGATCATGCGATTGAGAAGCTCCTTATAAGGCACTCCCAGCGGCTCCCACAGATAGAAGGACAAGGAACCGGGAATGGTATTGATCTCATTGAAATATAACTTACCGTTCTCTTCATCAATCATGAAGTCGATACGGGACACACCGTTACAGCCAAGTGCCTTGAACGCTTTGACGGCAAGTGCTCTGACTTCCTCACGCTTATCCGCCGGAAGGTCTGCGGGAATCTTTCTTGCGACACTTGCCATACCCTTCTGACCGCTTCCTTTGGCGTTAGAGACGTATTTGTCCTCATAGCTGAGAATGTCCTCGGTATGCATCGGTTCTTCGATTTCTGAGGCTTCTGCTTCGTTCTCGTCACCGAGTACCGAGCAGTTGATCTCGCGAAGCTTGGAAATTGCATGCTCCACAAGCACCTTGGTTGCATAACGGAACGCATCATCCATCGAGCGGGTCAGTGCCTCACGATCCTTCGCCACGCTGATGCCGACACTGGAGCCAAGATTGACCGGCTTAACGATTACCGGGTAGCCGAACTGCTTCTCGATGGAATCAAGCATCTTATCAAGCTCTGCATAATCGGAAAGGTAGTAAAGCTTACCATCGAGCAGCGGCACGCCGCTCTCCTTTAAGATTGTCTTCATAATGTACTTGTCCATACCTACTGCCGAAGCGGTAACGTCACAGCCGACGAACGGGATGCCGATCGTCTTCAGATAGCCCTGCAGCGTGCCGTCCTCGACATTGGTACCGTGCACAACGGGAAATGCGATATCGATCTCTACAGGCTTCTTACCGCCGAACAGCTTCTGCGGAATCGGCTGGAGAAATACCTTGCCGCCCTCATTGACCATAATCACGCGCTGCGAACGCGAAAGAAGCGTGGGAATGTCCTTGTAGGCTTCCATCTTGCCGATGTCCTCACCGATATACATCTCGTTGTTCTTCGTAAGATATACAGGCGTTACCTCGTAGCGCTCCGTATCCATATTCATCAGTGCCTGAATTCCGGAAATAACCGAAACCTCATGCTCAACACTCTTACCGCCATACATCATGGCAACTCTTGTCTTCATATACGTCCTCCCAATTAATAATTATCCGGCAGATCATTCTCAAGAAGAATGTATTTGTGTCCCGCCTCGCTGATGGAGTAAGCATAGTTCACAGCCTCCTCCAGTCGGTCGAATATGCGGAGCTTCTGCTCCGGGAACCCCTTCTCACGTACGCCTGCCGCAATCGGCTCCGCACGTCTTCTACCTACCAGACATATGTAATCGCAGCATTCCGCAGCATAGCCGCCAAATGCACGGTTATATTCCTCTTCCTTATCGCCAAGCTCCACCATACCGGGTGTGATCAGTATCTTCACACCGTCGAACATCTTAAGCGTCTCAACAGCCGCCTTACTGCCGACAGGATTCGAGTTGTACGCATCATCGATGATGGTCACCGCGCCACGCTCCACAAGCTGCATACGGTGCGGTACAGGCTCGAGACGACGTACCGGAATGCGAAGCTCCGAAAGACTGATTCCGAGCTGATGTGCAACCGCAATCGCACCGACAACATTGATGATATTATGACCGCCCACAAGCCGCATAGAGAAGGTCTCCTCCGTGCCGTCCGGTGCGGTGACGGTGAACTCCGTACCAAGAGACGAAACCTTGACATCCTTCGTAGAATAGCCGGTTCCCTCGCCTGCGTGATACAAAATCGCACCGGGATATTGTCCTGCCTTATGCATCACATACTCGTTGTCCCCGTTCAAAAAGAGCATTCCGCCCTCCGGCAAAGCATCCGCAAGCTCGAACTTGGTATTCTCGATATTCTCCATGTTGAAGAAGGTCTCAAGGTGCTGCGGTCCGATTGAAGTGATGATGCCGTGCGCAGGATGAACAATATCACAGATTTCATTAATATCGCCGACATGTCTTGCACCCATCTCGCAGACAAATACCTCGTGTGAGCTCTTAAGTCCCTCGCGAATGGTACGAACCACACCCATCGGTGTATTGAAGCTTTCCGGCGTTACAAGCACATCGTAACGTGCGGAAAGAAGTGTCTTCAGATAAAACTTTACACTCGTCTTACCGTAGCTTCCGGTAACGCCGACAATCTTCAGATTCGGAACTGCACGAAGCTTCTTCTTCGCATCGTTGATATAATATCTGCCGACCAGCTTCTCGGCAGGCTTCATCACAAAGCCGGTAAGCACGATAAGAATCCACTGCAGGCTCACCGTAAGCATCAGTCCGCCGCTTACAAAATCAAGGCCGAGAAGCAGCCATATAAGTGCGGGAACCGCTGCCGAAAGAAGCACATGCATCACAAGCATACGCTTCACGCGGGCTGTATAGACAAGCTTCTTCTTCGCCTTCGATACGCGAAGCAGGTTATAGATAAGCGCGACAAATGCAAGATAAACAAGCAAGGCGATATCAAGCGGAAGGCTCTTAACAAAAAGCCTCACAATGCCGAGTAACATTCCCGGAATCAAAACCCACTGTCTGCCCGCATTCTTCCGAAGCCAGTGCAGATGCTCCATAAGCTTATAGCCGTTCAGCTGCAGCATATGCAGGTTGTAGCGCATGGTAAGAACCCACGCAAGAAGCGAAATCACAGCGATTGCGATTGTCCTTAGTAACATCATAAAAATCCGCCTTTATCCAAAAATCTACTTAACCCCAAGGTACGAGCGAATGACATTGCGAAATACTGTCGGCTGCTCCAAAAAGCTGAAATGCCCTGCCGGGGATAGAACAACCAGTCCGTTGTTCGGTATCAGCTTCTCCATCAGCTTTCCGTCGGAAAGCGGCGTCGCCGTGTCGGCATCTCCCCAGATGAGAAGCACCTCCTGCCGAATCCCCGGAAGAAGCTCCGTCAGGTCTTCATTGATGGCCTTTACCATACACTCCTTCATTCGCGGCGAAGCATTTCTGTAATCGGCCGAGCCCTGTCTTGATTTCCAGTCGTCAATCAGCTCAGGGAACATCGCGTGAATCGGCTTCCAGCTGACAATCTTCTTCAGAATCTTATAACGGCGCACCTTGCGCTTCTGCTTTCCGGTTAGCTTAGCCTTGATGCCCGCCGCATCCACCAGAATGATATTATTGATGGTAAATGGCAGATTCTCCCGGTTCGCAAGCTTTATGATAACACGTCCGCCGTAGGAATGCCCAAGAAGCGTTGCATGCATAATGCCAAGCGCCTTCATAAAATCGATGAAGAAATCGACATAACCGTCAACATCCCAGCTCTCCCGTGGCTCGTCGCTTCCGCCGAAGCCCGGCATATCAAACTGTACCACACGGTAGCCGTCCTTCACATAATTTGCGATTGAATCATATACCTCGAGCTTGGTTCCCCAGCCCTGCAGTATCACAAGCGTCCGCTCACTCTCGCCGGTAATTTTATAATTGATTTTGTAGCCGTTAATCTCTATCGTCACGTTCTCATCCTCACTGAGAAAATTTTAACAAATCGTCGTTTCGTTCGTCAATATCCTTTCGTCCGGAAATAGTCAAAACGAAGCACCAGGTCGTTCTTTCGAATCATACGGTTGACCTTCTTGCAAAGCGCATCGACGTCGGTCGACCCATCCGCACCGACCTGTGTCACCCGTCCGTTCTCCACATAAACCTCACCGTTATAAACGGAGGAATCTGGGAAGACCACATAGCCCTCGTAATCAGGGCTTAGGATGTCACTGCCGACGTAGTGCAAAGGACAATACGATATTCCGAACAGGTTCAGCACCGTCGGAAGAATATCAATCTGGGAATTGGCCTTCGTCACCGCAACATACGAGGTATCCCCGCTCCAGATGAAGAAGGGCGTTTGGTTAATCAGGTTATTGCCGGTCGTTTTATACCGATCAAGAATCGACTTATCCTCAAGTGTATAAAGGTAGTGATCCGCATAGACAACGAGTACGGTTTTCTCATAAAGCCCGCTGTCCCGAAGCCCCTCCATAAGAAGGCCTATCATCCGGTCCGTTTCCGAAGCAAAAAGCTTCGCTGTCTCCTCCTCGGATAAGCTCACTGCCTTCCCGAAGCGCTCCTTTGCAAGATATGCTCCGACACCGTCGTTCGTCGTAAACGGCGTGTGCGGCGTATACGTAATCAGATACGAAACCGTCGGGCAGTCCGTTCGAAACAGAAGCTTTCGGTACGAAGGCTCCGTAAGAAGCGTCCGGTCAAGCTCATACAACACGGGCTCGTACGAAACCTCATCGCGCAGTCCGTGATAAGCCTCGTAGCCCCAGGCGCTGTAGTTGATCTCCCTTGAATAGAAGCTTCCGCTGTTCATATGAAAGGCGTTGACCGAATAGCCGAGCGCGCCGAACATGCGCGGCATGGAATACGGAAACGCATTGTTATTGAAAAGGTATGCATTCTTTGCGTAGGAAAATGGTGTGATATAACCGGTATTAACGGCAAATTCCGAGTTAAAGGTCGACCCGCCGCCGTTATAAAACGAATAGTGGTCGGTAAAGTCTATCGACTGCTCCCGAAGCGCGAACAGATTCGGCATCGTCTCCTTTGTAAGAAGCCACGAGTCGATACCCTCGAGCTGCAGAAAGATCACATTTCTTCCGCGGAACATCCCGGTGTAAGCGTTCGGGGACGCCTCGCTTTCATCGGCAAATACCTGCTGTAAAAATGCACTCTCCTCCGCCGTCTGCTTCTCCTCCGGCTTTAAAAAGGTGATGTAGAAATCACGAAAGGTATATTCCCAGAGACCACTCACCTTAAGGCTCTTGTTCTTATCGTTGAACTCTGCATATACGTTTCGCGGATTGCGCCAGGCATCCCAGTGAAGAGAGCTCTTCAACGGTCCGTACAGAAAAGGAATGCATGTGTGAAGCACTGCCCAGCCAAGAAGCACCGTAAGACAGGTGCGCCCCTTAAGTCGCTCCTTCGGGAATCTGACGATTCCGAGAACCATCGTAAGAATGGTTACGAAAAGAAGCAGATATACCGGAAGCCCGGCATTTAACGCGATATCGAGAAGATACCCCTTGCCCTCGCCCGCCATCTGAATCAGATTGAAGCTGATGCAATAGCCGGTATAGCCAAGCGATATGATATTACCGATACAAAACACGATGGACGCACTCGTAAGAAGTCCGTACACGATTCGACCGTAAAGGCGCGGCAGTACGGCTGCGATAACCAAAAAGCAGGTAATCCAGCCGGCCGAAAACAGGATGTGCGGTGCAACCATCTCTCCGCGGAAATAGTGCACTACGGACAGACGAATCCCAAGACCGAGCATCATAAAAAGATACGGGATCGAAAGAAACAAGATCGATTGGTCCCTCCAAAGCTTCTTCATTCGGTTCATCATGCTTCCTTTGAAAGCTGTGTGCTTTCCTCCAAATCCTCAATCGTAACGGTGCTTGTATGCGGGATCTGCTTCCAGGTCACATGCATGAAAAGCGCCAGATACATCGAATAACGATAGAACATATCAAAGGTAACCCAGGTCAGAACATACCAGGCCTTTTTATAGAGCGGCATCGGCTTGATACGCTTCCGGTCGGTGAAGAACAGATAGATGCCCTGGAAGATGTTCGCCAGGTCAATCTGCACGCGGGACAGCCAGAATACGAAAAGCGAAAGCATCGCATTCCCAAGAACTGCCTCCATACCGGGATCGATTACGACCCGCAGCTCCTTACCGGTCAGAAACCGGACTACAATGGATATCCAGTCCTTGCCGCCGAACAGCGCGATCTCTGTGCCGACCTTATAGCAATGGCAGGACATGAATATGAAGGTTACGATCACGAAGCCGATTGCCTTGATCAGCGCGCCGGGAATCAGCTGGGATAAGGTATCGTAGGCGGCAAAGCGGTGTCTGACGCCTTCCACGATCCGCTTCCCCACAGGCATCTTCTTTCGCTCCTCGCGCTTTCGAAATACATTGCCCACAAAAATATTCAGAAACAGATACCAGCCGGTCTCCACAAATGCCTGCAGATGTCCCTTCGACCAACGGATACGCTGTCTGAACGCAATCCTTACGCTCGTCGGCTGTTCGTCGTAGAAAACCGCCGCATCGTTGTAGGAAATCTCATAGCCGTGCGCTACGGCATCGGCCGTAAAAGCCCGGTCTTCCGTAAGCGACACATATTTCCAGCCATCCTTTACAAGCTCGTTGGCAAACAGAAAGCCGGTACCCTGCAGGTTGGTCGCAAGGCGAAGCACGGAACGGGCACGGTGTCTCGTTCTGCTCGAACGAATCCAGTGCAAGGCATAAGAAGCCGCCACCCAGTTCTCGTCAAAATTCTTGGAATTCCGATACGAGGTAATAATCTTCTCTCCCGCATCGAAGGAGTCATTCATCCGCGAGATGTAATCGCGGTTTAAAAGGTTATCGGCATCGAAGATGAAATAGCCCTCAAAGCTTTCAATGCCGTAATCCTTTTCAATCTGCTCGAACAGATACTTAAGGCCGTAGCCCTTCGTCCGCTCGTTCGGATTCTGATGCTCATAGCAGACAGCGCCGTTCGCTCTTGCGATTGCCGCCGTATCATCCGTACAGTTGTCCGCCACCACGAAAACCGTCAGGTATTCCTTCGGATAATCCTGCTTGGCAATGCTTTGTAGGAGATTCGCGATAACCGTTGCCTCATTTCTCGCAGGAATCAGAACCGCATATTTATGATACTGCTTCGCTGGCGGAAAATGCCTCGTGCAGAAAAAGCCCAGCACAAAAAACACCGCACGATGCACATTAAAGCAGGCAAGAAACAGTACAATCCACCCGAAGACGGTATTCACCGGAATGTACCAGTCTCCAAGGAAGGAAACGATCGATGCCGCTATGTTGCCGAAGGACAATATCATAAAAACTCCTTAAGGTATATGAGCGGGAAGCTGCCGAGGGCTGCTTCCCGTCAGTATTAAAAGTGTCTGCCGCCGCCACCGCCGTGGGAGGTGCCGCTGCTGCTGTGATGCGTTCCGCCGCCACCGCCTCGGCTGCTTCCGCCAGAGGACGAAGGCTCTGGTCTTCTCTGCTTCGTCACCTTCGAATTCAGAAATACTTCATTCACAGAGTTGACGACATACGAACCGGGCTCCACATACTGCCCTGCGGAAAGCGCACGGCTGATTGTCTTGTTAGAAGCCTTCTTCACCTTAGCCATCGTCGTAACGATAAGCCAAACGATGACAAGGAATACCACAAACGTACTGGTCTGCATCGGAAAATGCTTCCACTGTGCGAAGAAGCCAACCTTTCTTACGAAGGTGTCCATCGCACTGCCGTAATCTCTCTTAGAGGTAAGCGAGCCGTACACTATCGAGCTGAGTCTGTTAAGCGCCTTCTCGTCAAAAAGCTTGGCGGCTTTGCCGTATGCCTGAATCGTGCCTCTGTCCGCACGATCCTTTGTGATCAGAATTGCCACACCGGAACGGGTATCGCCCTCGCCGTAGCCCCTGTACTTGTAGTAGTAACGGAGATAATCCTCCGGAGCGTAGCCGTCAAGATCGTCTGCGGTCAGAACGAGAACGTCGGTATGGAATTTGTCGCGAATCTTCTCGATGCGCGTCTCAAGCTTATCAATCTGAGAATCGGAAAGCACGTCTGCAAGATCGACTACTCGGTCCGCATTCGGTCTTTTCTTGATATCCTCTTTCAGAACGCCTGCGAACTCCTCGGGCTCAATCACATGCTTAAGCTGCTTCTCGATCAGATCGAGGCAGAGCATGATACCGCGGTCATATCTGCCGTTACGGAAATCCGGAAGCATCTCGTCGTAGATGTGCTCGATATCATCCTTTTCGAAATAGTCGATTGCGTAGCCGCAGGTGGATATGGTGTAGAAGCGGTCTGCGGAGGTCGGACCCATTCTGACGAACAGAATGATACCGGTACGCTCCTCGCCGACACCAAAGCCGCCGTAGTCGTAGAAATCATCGTTAAAGGCCTCCGCATCTAAGCCGTCGCTGTCGGGTGCCGTCAGAACGATTACGTCCACACCGTATTTGCGGCGAAGCTCCGCAAGTCTTGCCTTAACGCTATCCGTATCCTCGTCGGGAATCAGTCTGCTGAAATCAAGCAGGCGGTCAATCTTCTCATCATGGAACGGAACGAACCAGGTTGCGGACATCTTGTTCGAAACCGGCTCGGTGTAGGGATGGTACTCCTCCAGATCTCTCCAGATACGGTCGATTACACCGATTGCACCGTCATAAGCGTCATTGCTTCGCAGGTAGTAATTAAAGTACCATTTGGCCTTCATAACGGCCCAGGTACTGATTCTCGGGATATCACCGAAGTAAACCATGCTAAGCTCGTTCTTCTCCTGCTCATAAACGAAGAAGACACAGTCACCGCCCTCGCCGTAGCCGTAGGGATAGGTCTCGCTGTAATAGTAATTGTCTGCAAACTCGTCCACGGAAGCGTAGCCGAAGCTCTCGACACTTTTGATCATATAAAGGGTAATATCACACTCTGTGGATTCGATGAACTGGATGATGTAGTGATTGACTTCCATCCGTTCCTCCGCCGTCATCGATTCGGTAAGGTCGATCATTCTGCCGAAAATGTAATAGTTTCCATCCTCGGAAAGAGATGCCTTAGTCTTCTCTTCTACAGGTGTAGTATCCTCATTCTCCTCGGCTGCTGCCATACTGGTAAGGAGCACCAGCATGAAAAGCAGCATCCAAAAAACGCGTAATAGCTTCTTCATCTCTCTCCCCTCCTAACCAAGTAAAAATCCGATGGCATAGATGATTGCCGCAACAATACCGATGCGCTTCCATTTCCAGATGCGATACAGCTTTTTGGAAAATGGCAGCTCGCCGACAATCTTGCCGGTCTGGCCGTTTACGGCATAATCGTACTTCTTGCCGAGATAGTCAATCGAGAACACATAGACCGGGAACAGGGCATAATGCACGTCGCGGTCATACTGGCGAAGGTTCGAGGAGGTCTTGCTCACGGAGTTATAACCGCTTACATTGCCGCGGAACTTCGCCTCGGTACTGTTCCACATACGAAGCTTGGAACGCTCAAGGTTATCGTCGGCCGATACATCGAAACGCTCGGCAAGGTAACCGGACAGATATCCCGGCTCGAAATCAATCATCTTCGAATAATCAAAGGGCTCGATAGAGTCCATCGTATTGTCGTCCAGACGCTTGCTGCCGTCGGCAGGCACATTGACATAACGAAGTCGACCATCAACCGTAACATTATAGTATTTGGTCTCTGTATAATCATAGGTCGAGTCGCTCCAGCTGCGAACCTTGGTGGCGTTGTAGGAGATGCTTCCCGAAACGCCGGAATCATACAGCCAGAAGGGCTCATACACGCCCATAATATCCGTAAGCACGGGGTTATTGATAAAGCTCTTCGGGACAAATGCCTTCGATTTCGCGAAGTCATTGAACAGCTCGCGGAGCTTATCGCGATTGATCTCAAAGGGAATAATCTTGTTCGGACGAAGCATACCGGTAAGGCTCTCCGTAACAAGCAAAACGTTGCTGCAATACGGGCACTTGGTCGCAGTGGTGATTGCATCGGTCACGATCTCGGCGCCGCAGAATTTGCAGACATAAGATACCGTTCCCTCTAGCTTCTCATCCTTGATTTCTTCCTTGTTCGCATCCCAGTTGTAGCCCTCCGCACCGTCGGCTGCATCCTTGATCTCGTGTAACAGAAACGAGCCGTCACAGTATTCGCAGACGAAACGCTTCATCTCGTTGTCGAAGCGAAGCGGCATCGCACAGTTCGGACATTTGTAAGACAGATTCACCGCATCCGTCTTGAGCTCATTCATCTCTTCATCCATCGTCATAAACTCCTTTCCCATCGTCTATTCAGACCTAACCCTTACATATTACCCAATAAAAAATCCTTCAGTACGCCGCAGAATTCCCGCAGCATGTTGGTCGGCAGATATTCCTTCTTCGAGGGTGCCGCAATGCCGACCGCCTGCGTCATCCCCTGCTTTCTCGCTAATCGCACTGCGCGAAAGATATGAAAATTGTTCGATAAAATGCCGATCCGCGCATTCTTATCGGGAATCAGTTTCATGCTGTATTCCATGTTGGTCGTCGTATTGGTGGACTCGGTCTCTAAAAGAATCCGGCTCCCGTCAATCCCCTGCTCCGTAAGGTATCGATACATCCCGACAGCCTCCGCATGCGGCTCATTCACCCCTTGCCCGCCGGTTACAATACAGATTGTATTCGGATGCTCGCTAAGGTAAGTAACCGCCCTGTCAAGCCGGTACTTGAGCACAAGACTAGGTCTATCCTCATACACCTGCGCCCCGAGAACCAACAGATAATCGACCTCGCCGGCATCATCGTGAAAATGCCTTAAAATCATTATCTCAACCGAAAGAAATACAATCAGTCCTAAAGCAAGTACCGACAGCGTTCCGATCTTAAGTCCCTTCGGAAGTCTGTGCCAGACCCGAAACGGAACACAGGCCGCCAGCATAAAAAGCACGATTCCCATCAGAATCCAGACTCGGTAGAAGCCGGTTCCGGTCGCCGCCATGTCCACAAACCGTCCATAGCGAATCAACAGAATTCCCAGAAGAATGTACACTGTCATCCGGCAGATGCCGAACAAGGAAACATTCCAATGCATTGTCGTTCCTCCCTCCTGCACATACAGAGATATTATACCATATATCCCCGTTAAAAACAACAAAATCCCCTCGGATTTCTCCGAAGGGATTCCATCATTTTCCGTTATAGGGTTATGCCTGTTTCTTACACAGATCCGAAAGAAAACAGTTTGCGCAGTCCGGCTTTCTCGCGGGACAGATTCCGCGGCCGTGTGCGATAATCTGGATATTCCAAAGAATCCACTGTTCCTTCGGAACAAGGCGCATCAGGTCCTTCTCAATCTGTACCGGATCCTCGGACTTTGTAAGCCCAAGCTTTCTCGAGATTCTCTTCACATGCGTATCAACCACGATACTCGGCTCGTGATAGATATTGCCGCGAATCACATTGGCCGTCTTTCGACCGACACCCGGTAGCTTCGTCAGCGCCTCAATATCTGAAGGGACTACTCCATCGTAGCGCTCCGCGATTTCTCTTGAGCAGGCGATGATGTTCTTTGCTTTATTGTGATAAAAGCCGGTCGTGCGGATGCAGTCCTCCACATCGGAAAGCGCTGCATTGCCAAGTGCCTCGGGCGTCGGATAGCGCCGAAACAGCTCCGGCGTAACCAGATTCACGCGGGCATCGGTGCACTGCGCACTGAGAATGGTCGCCACTAAAAGCTGCCACGCATCCTCATGTCTCAGATAGCAGGTAAGCTCCGTCGAATAATACGTATTCAGCCGGCGACAGATCTCTAGGACCTTCTCTTTAATTGGCAATTCTCTGGTGTGCTTCATAGCTCGTTTCGTCTAACGGCAGGAACTTATAGCCGTGGGCAAGACCCCATTTGATGATATCCTCGACCGCATCCACACTGTAGCCAACACGGTCGTGCTGCAATACTACCGAAACCTTATTCCTAGAGATTCCGTTGATAACGTTTTTATAGACCTCCTCGGTCGTAATCGGCGTGCTGTTCGCATCACCGCTCAGAACATTCCAGTCGAAATAATGGTAGCCTCTTGCGGTCATATCCTCCGCGATAACGGTCATAATGCCCTTGCAGTACTGTCTGCTGACCGTATTCGAGCTTCCGCCCGGGAAACGGAACAGCATCGTATGAACGCCCGTCAGATTGAAGATCTTCTCTTCCATCTTGAAGAAATCCTCATGGAAGGTTTCAAGAGAACGGTAGATATTATAGTTGTGCGTGTAGGAATGCACCGCAACCGTATGTCCTCTTCTTGCTTCCTCGCGAATCAGCTCTTCCGAACCGTTACATACGAAAAATGTGGCCTTGACATCGTATTTGTCCAAAACGTTAAGCAACTTTTTGGTGTAGTTTGAAGGGCCGTCGTCAAAGGTAAGATATACGACCTTTCCCTCGGCCTCAGCCTCTTCTCCGAGCGGTCTCGTACGCTCAATAATATGCACAAGACGTGTCTCGGTACCGTGGTTTCCGAAATCGTCAAATACCGAGTATTTGACGCTATAATCACCGATCTTCGTTGTGTCTACATCGTCCTCCACAACAATATGATCCGTCAGATCTCCGTCGAAATTGTCCATTGCCGTTGCGCCCTGGTCAACATACGGATCGCGGCGCTCCTGCGTGATCTCCTTCTCACCAATGAGGGTAATCACAGGCGGAACCGGGTCGGAATAGATGATGATACGCTCGACCTTGTAGCTGTTACCGGCGGCGTCGGAAACGGTATAGGTCACCTTGTCCTCAGCCTCGGTACGAACGACCTTGTCGGTAAGATCGCCGTCGTAGTTATCCATTGCAAAAAAGCCCTCTTCCACATACTGGTGTCCGGGAAGGGTATAATAATCGTCAACGGTAAGAAGCGTAATCCACGGTGCGATGTCGTCCTTCACCGTGTAGGTAACGGTTTCCGTCTTCTTAAACTTCTTATAATTTGCGGTAATGGTAACGGTATAGGTGCCGACCTTGTTGAAATCGACCTCGCCATCCACCTTCGGCGTAAGCTCCACCGTACGCTCCACGAACCGGCCGTGTGCCTGTGCGTGAATGCCGAGTCCGGACTGCGTTCCTACCGTCATCTCCGTTCTGTCCACGGTTATGCTTACCGTCATCTGCTGGTTACTGTATATAACGACAATTGCCACAAGCAATGCAACCGCCAGGCAGATACTAGAAATTATAATCTTCTTTCTCATAGCAAAGCTCCTACAAAGAGGTATAACCTCCGTCAACCGGAAGAATTACGCCGTTTACATAAGAGCTGAGCGCGGAGGAAAGGAAGATTGCAGCCGTATCTAACTCGCCCTCCTTACCATAGCGGGACAACGGAATCATCGTATGTGCATAATTCTGGAAGAACTCGGACTCAAGCGTCTCCTTCGTAAGCGGTGTCTCAAAATAACCCGGGCAGATTGCATTAACAGTGATGCCCTTCTCGCCCCACTCACAGGCAAGTGCACGGGTAAGGTTTACTACGCCGCCCTTTGCTGCATGATAGGGAGATGCCGGTGCAATCTTGTTGCCGACCATACCATACATGGAAGCGATATTGATGATACGACCGTAGCCTGCGGGAAGCATTGCCTGGTTTGCAACCGCTCTTGCAACCTTAAAGGAGCCGAACAGGTCGATGTTCATCTCATTGGCAAACTGCTCATCGGTAATCTGCTCCGCGGGAGCCACTGCACCGGTACCTGCATTGTTAATCAGAATGTCAATACGACCGAAGGTATCCATAACCTCCTTCACTGCTGCCTCTACGCGCTCGGTATCCGTAATATCGCAGGATACGCCGATTGCCTTAACGCCGTACGTTGCGGAAATCTCCGCAGCAACCTCATCCACAAGATTCTTACGACGTGCAAGACATACAATATTCGCACCCTGGTTAGCAAGTGCCTTCGCCATCTGTACACCAAGTCCGGTAGAGCAACCGGTAACAACAGCAACCTGACCTGTCAAATCAAAATAATTCTTCATCTCAAAACCTCCATTTATGCTTCGGAAGCCCGGCGAACCGGGGAACCAACTAAAATCGGCGGAGAAATATTTCTCCGCCGAAAAGTATAGCATTGCTATAGGCAAATGTCAATCTGCAAGCCCACTCCGCACACGCCGGAAAGCCTTATTTTATGCCTCGGAAAGCTTCAGAACCGCTTCCTTAAGACGCTTCATTCCATCCATCACACGGCTTCTCGGACAAGCCAGATTCATACGAAGGAAATACCTTCCGTTACCGTGATATTCACAGCCCTCCGACACAAAAAGTCCGGTCAGTTTAAGAATCTCGCCTGCGAGCTCCCACGAATCCGAAGTTATCTTACTGCAGTCAATCCACAGTAGATACGTTGCCTCACCGTGTACCGCTTTCAGAAGCGGAATCTCGTACTTGATATACTGCTCCGCATATGCACGGTTGCCCGCAACATATTCTCTTAGCTCCGAAAGCCACTCGCCGCCGGTGCGAAATGCCGCAATCGCTACATCATAGGCAAATGCATTGCCCTCCGCCACCTCATCGGTGTTAAGCCCTCTCCATACCTTATGCCGAAGCACCGGATTCGGAATGCATACCGCAGCAGTCTGTAAGCCCGCAATATTGAAGGTCTTCGTCGGTGCGATACACATCACGCAGTTCTCCCTGCACTGCTCCGAAACAGAAAGAAACGGGACATAATCCTTTCCGGGCAAGGTGATGTCGCAATGAATCTCATCCGAAACAACGACAACATGGTTTTCATAGCAGATCCGTCCAAGCTCCGAAAGCTCCTCGCGGCTCCAGATATTGCCGGTCGGATTCTGTGGATTACAAAGGATCAGAAGCGAGCACTGCGGATCCTTACAAAGCTTCTCAAGAAGCTTGAAATCGATGCTGTACACACCGTCCTCATAATGAAGCGGACACTCTAACGGATATCGACCGTTATTCTCTATTGAGTTAAAAAAGATATTGTAGGTAGGTGTCATCACGATCACCTTCTCGGCGGGTGTCGTAAGCTTTCTGACAATCGAAGAAATCGCAGGCACGATGCCGGTCGTGAAGATGAGCCAGTCCTTCTCCATCGGAAGCTGATGGCGCGTCCCCCACCAATCCATATAGGCCTCTGCCCATTCCTCGGTAGGCGTCGCATAACCGTAGATTCCGTGCGCAATGCGCTTACTGAGCGCCTCCTGAATGCCGGGTGCTGCCTTAAAATCCATATCCGCTACCCACATGGGAAGCACATCCTTTGCAACATCCCACTTATAGGAGCCTGTGTTTCTTCTATCAATCTCTTCATCGAAAATGCTCATACCAATCCCCCTCTGCCGAAAACGCGGCCCGAACTTATGCGTTTCTTATAACAATCTCGGTCTTCGTGACATCAACCTTATCCTCTTCAAGAATCAGCTCGTTGATGTAATCTGCCTCAATACGACCGGAAATCGGGTTCTTCACGCTGTCGATGCCACCGATAATGGTTGCGTCGATATCAGAGCAATACTCGAAGGACAGCGTCGTATTCAGAAGCTTACAGTTCTTCATGACAAGATTCTCAATATAGCACATACCCTGCAGACTCTCGATGGTACAGTTGATCAGGGTAAGATTCTTCGCATTCCAGCCAAGGTACTCGCCACAGATGTAAGAATCGTAAACGGTCACATTCTCCGTATTCCAGAAGGCATCCTTTGAGAGCATGGTTGCATTATGAATCTCAAGGTTCTTGCAGCCGTCGAAGGAATAGTTTCCATCAAGCTTGAAGTTACAGATCTTCATATTGTTTGAACCCATCGCAAAATAATCGCCCTTTGCGGTTACGTTCTCAAGCGTTACCTCATCACAGTTCCAGAAGGTCTCCGCAGCATGGAAGAAATCAACATTGCGAAGGGTCACACCCTTGCAGCGTCTGAAGTTCTTCGGTGCCTGAATCATCGCATTCTCGACGGTGATGTTATTGGTGTACCATACGCCCGCTCTTGCCATCTCGAACCATTTGCCGTTCTGCACGGTAATGTTATTCGCGTACCAAAGCGGATACTTGTAGCGGAAGGAGCAGCCGTCGAGCTCGATGTCACTGCTCTCCTTAAGCGGGGACTCGCCGTCCTCGAAAATAGAATCCTTTATGTTAAGCTCCTTTTCGTGAAAAAGAGCTCGCTCACCGGTCAGTATCTGTCTTTCAATCAGTCTTTTCATAGTATCCCTTGCCTCCTTATATATCTGAAACTGTGTTCATTATACACTTTTTCTAAGGATTCTTCAATCGCCTGACGGAAAAGGCTAGGAAACTACATTGCATATCTTTCTTCCGTATGTCTTTCCCCATCAAAAACGAGAGCAGATAACCGCTCCCGTTTCGCGCCAATATACTATTTCAGACTCACCGAGTGTACCGAAGCAAAGCCCGAAAGCGTTTCGATAATCTCAGCGATATTAGCCTTGTATTTGTAGATCAGATGAAGGCTACACTGCGTCTCGCCGGCTGCCTTCGTAACGGAGATGGATTTCACGCGTACACTCTTCGCTTTTTCAAGCGACTCGATATATTTAGAAACCTCCTTGTCCTCCGTAAACTCGACGGTCACACCCTTATCGGAGTACGCATCGAAGCCAAGACTGAATACGTGGAAGAGAAGCTGAATCAATACAACCATCGCCGTTGCCACAAGTCCAATCTCCCACATACCGGCGCCGATTGCCATACCGATGCCCGCGGTCGCCAGAACACCCGCTGCGGTGCTTAAGCCCTTCAGCGTATCGCCGTCACGGAATATGACGCCAGCGCCCAGAAAACCGATACCGGTTACGACCTGCGCCGCAACACGCGCCGCATCGACATTACCGATTCCGTACAGGTATCCGCCGTCCACATAGATATCACTGAAGCCATACTTCGATATAATCATAAAAAGTGAGGCCGCAATTGCAATGATGCAGTGCGTTCTGATGCCCGCATCCTTCAATCTTGTTGTTCGCTCAAAGCCGATGACGATACCGCACAGACAGGCAAGTCCGATTCGTCCCGCGCATAATAAAATAAGTTCCATCCCTTAACCCCCTCGTCATAAAATCTACTTCTATCCTACCATAAAACGAGCCTTACAGAAACACCTCACTCCATTCTCCGTCTCTACCTTCTTAGCTTTCGGAAAATGCAAGACTATCTTACATTTTCCGCCTTCAGAATACAAAAAGGCAGCCGCCCGTGGACGACTGCCTCTGAAGGTCTGATTATTTGTTTACGCTATCGAGATAGTTCTGTCTGCCAATCTCATAAAGGTTGTTACCCTCGGAGTCAATGATGACAACGAGCGGCATATCCTCTACGTAAAGCTTTCTGAGAGCCTCTGCACCGAGATCCTCGAAAGCGATAAGCTCTGCAGACTTGATGCACTTAGCAAGAAGTGCGCCTGCACCACCGATTGCACCAAAGTATACGCCGCTATACTTCTTCATAGCGTCGATAACCTCAGGAAGTCTTGCGCCCTTACCGATCATGCCTCTTGCGCCTACGGACATCATTGTCGGTGCATATGCATCCATACGGCCGCTGGTGGTCGGGCCTGCGGAACCGATTACCTTGCCGGGCATTGCCGGAGTCGGTCCCACATAGTAAATCGTTGCATCCTTCGGATCAAACGGGATCGGCTCGCCCTTAGCAAGGGACTCGCACATACGCTTGTGACCTGCGTCACGGGAAGTATAAATGGTACCGCTTACCAGTACCTCATCACCTGCATGAAGGGTCTTTGCCAACTCCTCTGTGAGGGGTAATGTGATTTTTCTAGCTGCCATATTAGATTACCTCCGACTTATGTCTTGTAACGTGACAATTGATGTTAATAGCACAAGGCATACCTGCAATATGCGTAGGCAATGTCTCGATATTGAGGCCGATGGCTGTGGTCTTACCGCCAAAGCCCTGCGGTCCGATGCCGAGCTTGTTGATCTTCTCAAGCATCTCCTTCTCAAGATCTGCATAGTAAGGATCCGGATTCTGGGAATCCAAAGGACGCATCAAAGCCTTCTTAGCAAGAAGCGCTGCCTTATCGAAGGTTCCGCCGATGCCGACACCGACTACCATCGGAGGGCAAGGGTTCGGACCTGCGGTCTCAACTGCTTCAAGAATGAAGTTCTTAATACCCTCAATACCGTGGGAGGGCTTGAACATTCTGATCTGGCTCATATTCTCGGAACCGAAGCCCTTCGGGCCTACGGTAACCTTGATCTGCTCGCCGGGAACGATCTCGGTATAAATCATCGCGGGCGTATTGTCGCCGGTGTTGCCACGACGTACGGGATCCTTTACAACCGACTTACGAAGATAACCGTTCGTGTAACCACGACGTACACCCTCGTTGATTGCATCGGTCAGATCGCCGCCTACAAGATGAACATCCTGTCCGATTTCCAAGAATACACAAGCCATACCGGTATCCTGACAGATCGGTACATTCTCCGCATCCGCGATGTCAAAGTTCTCAATGATGTTGTCAAGAACACCCTTTGCAATCTCGCCGTCCTCGCATGCACGGCAATTCTTGATTGCGCACTTAACATCCTCGGGAAGATGATAGTTTGCTTCGATACAAAGCTTTTCCACTGTATCGGTAAGCACGCTTACGTTTACTTCACGCATTTTATATTCCTCCGTAAAAATAAGATCCTTGTCATATGCTGACATACCCTGCCAGACACTTTCCCTAATATTATAAAAGGATTCGCGGATTCTTGCAAGTATAATCTTTTGATTCTGCCTCTTCCCGGCCAACTTTCCGGCATAGAAAAAGCAGGCCCTCTCTTTCGAAAGGACCCGCCTTAGTTATCATTTCATCTCTTAGAACAGAATGATCAGGAACTGGGAAACCAGTACAACTGCGATCAAAGCAATCGGATAGGTTGCTGCATAAGCTGCCGCAACATCCTCGGTGCCTGCAGTATTGATCAGGGTTCCGAGTGCAGGGGTGGAGGTCATACCACCGGTGATGGAACCGAGGTTGTTGAGAAGGCTGAGCTTCAGAACATACTTTGCAAACAGGAAGCCGATTACCATCGGAACAACAGTCATGATCACACCGTATACGAAATACATTACGTCGAAGTACTCAACGAAGTGTGCACCGCCGGGGATACCAGCGCCAATCAGGAAAAGCATCAGTCCAAGCTCACGGAATACCTTCAGAGTAGACTCTTCAGGCATGAGGTTAATCTTGCCGATCTTCGAGAAATGACCGAATACCAAAGCTACCATCAGGCAACCACCGGTAGTCGTCAGAGCAAAGGTGGTGCCGTCAAGGCCCTTTGCAGAAAGCGGAACCTTAATCGCACCAACGAAGATACCGATAATAGCGGCAAATGCAAATGCACAGATGCCAAACGGATCAAGGTCAATCAGCTTCGTCTTGCTCTTCTCCTTCTCCTCACCGTCAGAAGCAGCTACAAGCTTTGCTCTCTCCTCAGCCATGTTAGCCTTCATGAACTTCGGAATCAGCTGTACGAACAGAACTACACCGACTACACCGAAGAGATATGCGATACCGTGTCCTACGGATACAACATCCTCAAGGGCCGGATCAACGGTAGCCTTTGCTGCAGAGAATGCAGGCGTAGAGGTAAGTGAACCGGAAAGAAGACCTACGATCATTGCGGTAAGTCTGTCGGACTCACCGGTACCCTCGATTGCTCTTCCGATGTAGATACAACCGACAGCGGATACACCTGCCATTACGATGATGATAATACCAAGAAGAACATAGGACTTGAAATTCTTCTTCATGTTACTGAAGAACTTAGGACCGGCAATGAAACCAACAGAAGTAACGAAAAGAATCAGACCAAAGCTTTCAACAACCTTCAAAGCGTTGGTTGTATAATTGCCGCCGCTCTTAAGAGCAAGCTCGCTCTCAAGACTTCCGTAGAAGAAGCAGCCGAACAGAATTGCGATAATGAATACACCTGCCGTTCCAAGGTTTACGCCCTTGATCGTGATACGACCGAAAGCATAACCGACAGCTGCAATCGCAAGAAGACAGAACATCAGAAATGTGATTGAACTGATAGGAATAACTCCACCAAAAAGTGACATTTTTTTATACGACCTTTCTAAAAACGGTTGATAAGATGCCCCAACATCTCACCCTGATATAATACACAACTACATTATTGATTGCCGGACGATGCCGGGCAATCCCCAATACCGGTATATACCATCTTTAAAACGCTCATAAAGGTCAAAGGCGAAAAATCGCCCTTGACCCTTAGTGTACATTACTTATCTCTCGTGACGAGCGTACTTAGGAAGAAGAAGAGGAGAAACCTCATCAGTCTTGCAGCCAGCCTTTACAAGCTCAGCATCGTAGCTCTGTACGTGATCAAGATTCATATTTCCAAGTGTAACAGACTTATACTTCTTAGCAGCCTGCTTACCTGCATTTCTACCGAATACGATTACATCAAGAAGGGAGTTACCCATCAGTCTGTTGGTACCGTGGATACCACCTGCTGCCTCACCTGCTACAAGGAGGTTCGGGATAGAGGTGAAACCGTCGCCATCGATCTCAAGACCACCGTTCTGATAATGAAGGGTAGGATAAATAACGATCGGAACCTTTCTCATATCGATACCGTAGTTCATGTACATACGGAACATAGCAGGAATTCTCTTCTCGATCGTTCCCTCACCGCCGAGGATCTCGATCATAGGAGTATCAAGCCATACACCCTGTGCGCCGCCGGGAACCTCTACACCACGACCTTCCTTACACTCACGGATAACGCCGGAAGCGTTAACGTCACGAGTCTCAAGAGGATGAATGTAAGCTTCACCGTTTACGTTTACAAGCTGAGCACCAACGGAACGAACCTTCTCGGTAACGAGTGCACCAAGAATCTGAGAAGGATAGATAGCTCCGGTCGGATGATACTGGATGGAATCCTGGTTACGAAGGGATGCACCAGCACGATAACCAAGTACCAGACCGTCTGCGGTTGCGCCGTAATGGTTGGAGGTAGGGAAGCCCTGGTAATGCATTCTTCCTGCACCACCGGTAGCGATTACAACAGTCTTAGCTCTTGCAACAGCGAAATCACCGGTCTCCATGTTAAGAAGAACAGCACCTGCTACCTGGCCCTTATCGTCCTTAATAAGCTCTACTACGGAGGTGAACTCAACTACCGGAATACCAAGGTTCAGAACCTCATCTCTGATGGTACGCATGATCTCTGCACCGGAGTAGTCCTTTGCAGCATGCATTCTCTTTCTGGAGGTACCGCCGCCGTGTGTGGTAACCATTCTGCCGTCCTCGGACTTATCGAACTCTACACCGAGCTCGTTGAGCCACTTAATAGCATCGGGAGCTTCCATAACAAGACGCTTAACAAGCTCAGGCTTAGCATCGAAGTGTCCGCCGCCGAAGCAGTCAAGATAATGCTGTACGGGAGAATCGTTCTCCTTATCGGCTGCCTGGATACCACCCTCAGCCATCATGGTATTTGCATCACCAATACGAAGCTTGGTAACAATCATAACATTTGCACCGGCATTGTGTGCCTCGATAGCACAGGAAGAACCGGCTCCGCCGCCACCGATAACAAGAACGTCTACATCGTAATCGATCTTACTAAGGTCGATCTTCTCGTTAAGAATACGGCTTGTGGAATGAAGCATTTTAGCGAGCTCAAGCGGAGCCTTCTGACCCTTGTTCGGTCCAATCTTGATTTCAGCAAATGCATCGGGCTTACGATCGGGATGGAACTCGTTAAGAAGCGCGTCCTTCTCATCAGCAGTAAGACGTCTGGGCTCTGTAGCCATACGCTCGGCTCTGGTAGCCTCAACCTTTTTGATGGATTCCATCATATTTTCGGGATACGGTGCGTACATCGTCTATACCTCCTATTTCTCAATCTCTCTGTTATTGTAAAGTTCCTTCATCTCTGTGATGGGCTTCTGCATGATCTGCTCAATCATAGAATCGAATTCACCGTTGTTGATCTCAGCTACACGCTTTGTAAGATGCTCAGCCTCGGGAGCAACATACTTACCGTTAAGACGTCTTGCAAGAAGACCAACCATCGGATGGGAAATACCTGCAGGACAACGTACGGAACAGCATCCGCAGCTTACGCAGTCGAAGGACTCTTCCGCACACTTCTCGAAATCGCCTCTCTGTGCGTATGCGATGTACTGCATAACATTCAGGCTCTGCGTACAAGCCTTGGTACAAGCATTACATCCGATACAGCTGTAAATCTCAGGATAAAGCTCCATCATAACCTGCTGGTTGGGCTTCAGATCCTTGATCTCATAGGTTCTCTTGTCGGTCGGGAAGAACGGAATGCTTGCGATGTACATTCCCTCCTGTACCTGCGTAGAACAAGCAAGACAAGTCTTAAGCTCGTTCTTGCCCTTGATTCTGTAAATGGTTGCGCAGGCACCGCAGAAACCGTGACGGCAGCCGCAACCTCTCTTCAGTTCGTAGCCTGCATATTCCATAGCAGTCATAATGGTCATCTCAGCCGGAACCGTATATTTTTTACCAAAAAAGTAAACATTTACCATATTTTCCATAAGAAACCTCTTTCTGTTATCAATATTCGTTAGGCATCTCGTCGATCTCATCACAGCGGAATACAGGACCGTCCTTGCATACATACTTGGAACCGATGTTGCAACGACCGCACTTACCGATACCGCACTTCATACGAAGCTCAAGTGTCGTATAAACCTGCTCCTTGGAGAAGCCCAATTCCTGAAGTCCGGCCAATACAAACTTGATCATGATCGGCGGTCCGCACAAAAGAGCTGTCTTGTCGGTGCTGAAACCAATTTCCTTAACATAGTTCGGAACGAAGCCTACATGGCCGTCCCAGCCTTCCTGCTCACGGTCGATGGTAAGATATACATTTACACCCTCGGCCTTCATCCATTTCTCCTGAATCTCCTTCAGCTGAACAAGATCGTCTGCAGAACGGGATCCGTATACGATATCTACCTTGCCGTAGTCCGCACGGTTATCAAGAACATAGTTGATAACGGAACGAAGCGGTGCAAGACCGATACCACCTGCGATGAACAGGAGGTCCTTACCCTTCAGCTTATCCTCAACCGGGAAATGATTTCCGTAAGGTCCGCGAACGGTGATCTCATCACCGACCTGAAGGCTGTGAAGCATGTCGGTCAACATACCGCACTTCTTAATACTGAACTCCTGATACTCCTTGTTCGTAGGAGAAGAGGTGATGGAGAACATACCCTCGCTTACGCCGGGTACGCATACCATTGCACACTGGCCGGGCATATGCTCGAAAAGCTTTCCGCCCTCGGGTGCGTTTACACGGAAGGTCTTAACATCCGGAGTTTCCTGACGAATGTCGGTAATAATACCAACCTTAGGAATCAAAGTATCAAGAGTATAATTCTCATGACAAGTACATTCACTCATCTTACTTTTCCTCCTTCTTTTCAAATGCTTTGATAACTTTAACGATATTCAGGGAAGACGGGCACTTCTCTACGCAACGGCCGCAGCCTACGCAGGAATACATACCGTCGTTGTTAGCCGGGAAGTATACAAGCTTATGCATGAATCTCTGACGGAAACGCTGCATCTGGCTGTTACGGTTGTTACCGTGTGCCATCATCGTGAAATCGGAGTACATGCAGGAATCCCAGCAACGATATCTCTGTACACCGTGACCGGTATCGTAGTCCTTAATGTCATAGCACTGACAGGTCGGGCATACGAAGGTACAGGTACCGCATGCAAGACAGGGCTTGAAAAGAGTCTCCCAGATCGGAGAATTGAACTTCTCATCCAAAACGCTTCCGTTCCATCCCTCCAGGGAGAGATTCGAGTAGGGAAGCTTCTCAACGATCTTCTTGATGCTCTCCTTCTCAGCCTCAACAGCCTTCTCATCGGCATCGGTAAGAAGCTCAGCCACCATAGCGGTCAGATCCTCACCCTTCTTGGTAACAGGATTCCAGTAAAGCTCGTCGCCAACCATCCAGGTTACAACGTCGCCTGCCGGAGCAGCTGCATCAAGGCCAAATGCCTTACAGAAGCAGGTCTCCTCGGGCTCATGGCAAGCCATGGAAACGATGATACCGTGCTCTCTTCTTGCTGCATAGAAGCTGTCAACCGGATCAACAAGGAATACCTTATCGAGTACGGCAACACCCTGTACATCACAGGCCTTCATACCGAATACGACAAATTCCTGGTTCTTCAAAGCTTCCGGCTCAATATGAAGCTTCTTGTCCTCCTTCTTAACCGTGTAGAGCGTCTCGCTCTGCGGGAAGAAGGCATCCTTTGCGGACTTCACAGTCTTCAAGGTGTCAAGATCTACCTCAGCGTCCTCGGTCCAGACCTTGTAGTTGGTCTGACCGCAAACCTTTACGGGAATAATCAGTTCCTTAGCTTCGGCAATCTTCTTATAAAGCATAGGCAATGCTTCTTTTGCTATCTTCTTCATGACTTGCTCCTTTCTGCCACAACAGAAGGCTCAACATCCTCAAATACATAGCTGGTAAGCGGTGCCTTTGCCTCAATGTCAGCTCCTGCCTGGTATTCACCATACAGCTCATTGATATCCTTAATGAATTTACGGTTGAACAGATGAAGCGGAATGCCCTGAGGACATACTCTGCTGCACTCACCGCAGTCGGTACATCTGCCGGCTACGTGGAAAGCACGGATGATGTGGAACATCTTCTCCTCGAAGGAGTCAACATTTGCCTTCTGTGCACTGTCAAACTTGGTGCTGTCGAATACACACTTACGGCAGCTGCAAGCCGGACATACGTTTCTGCAGGCATTACAACGGATACATTTGCTAAGCTCCTTCTGGAAGAAAGCAAACTTCTCTGCAGAACTCATCTCCTCGACAGCAGCAACCTTAGCGAAACGCTCGCCGGTCTTCGTGTCCTTGGACTCGCCGATCTGCTCGTCACAGATCATATGCTCCTTACCCTTGCAGACGCTGCAACGCTCAAGCATGCCGTCGGCATAGGGAATCTTCTTGTCGCCATACAGTGTTGTTACACAAAGCTCCTCGCAGTCATCTGTGAGCTCGGCACCGGTTACACCGGTAACACCCTTGAGACCGTTAGCCTTGATTCTGTCGATATCAAGCTTACCCTTACAGCCTACACCGATGATGTAAGCCTTCTCACGGTCGATTCTATGCTCCTTCATAAGCTGCTGGAAGCTGTAGGAATCGCAAGGCTTCAGGCAGATCAGAGTCTTGCCCTCAAGCTTGGATGCCTCAATCATATACTTGCTCAGGTTTGCACCGCAGAAGCCGTTATAAACGAACTCCTCGAGCTCTTTCTCATTTGTGAAGAAAGCAGGCTGCGGATTGTATTCAAGGTCACCGGCCTTCCAGCCGAGAACGCGTGCAACCGTACCGTCAGCAAGCAGTTCCTTTGCTCTAGTAATCAGTTCTTGCATCTCAAATCCTCCAGTCTGACATTTTTACCAAGGGAATAAATCTTCTCAACGAAGGAATTCATCGTTGCGGAGAACTTAACGCCCTCAGCTGCGGAAACCCACTCAACTCTGGTTCTGCCGTTCTCAACGCCGATATAATCAAGCATGGAGAACAGAAGCGTCATTCTTCTTCTGGCATAGAAGTTACCGGAGGTGTAGTGGCAGTCTCCCGGATGACATCCGCAAAGGATGACACCGTCTGCGCCCTTCTCGAATGCTCTCAGAATAAACATCGGGTTTACTCGGCAGGAGCAGGGAACGCGAATGATCTTAACATCTGCAGGATAGGTAAGACGGCTGCTTCCCGCAAGGTCTGCACCTGCATAGCTGCACCAGTTGCAGCAGAAAGCAACAATCTTCGGCTTAAATTCGGAATTATTATTTATCGACATATTGCATCAACCTCCGCAAGAATCTGTCTGTTTGAGAATCCCTGAAGATCCATTGCTCCGGAAGGACAGGTTACGGTACAAGCACCACAGCCCTGGCACAATGCGGAGTTAACAACTGCAACTCTACGATCCTCACGAACACCGTGATCGTTGATCAGCTTGGTCTCGTAGGAAATTGCACCGTAAGGACATACATTAGCACACTGAGAGCATCCGTTACACATCAGCTCGTCAGCCTTTGCAGTACAAGGGTTGGTTGTCAGCTTATCCTTTGCAAGGAGGCCGATAGCCTTAACTGCAGCAGCACCTGCCTGAGATACGGTCTCGGGAATATCCTTCGGTCCCTGACATACACCGGAAAGGAAAATTCCGGCGGTAGGAGACTCTACCGGACGAAGCTTTGCATGAGCCTCGGTAAGGAAGTCGTTCGTATCGATACTTGCGGTAAGCATGGTAGCGATATTTCTTACACCGGGTTCGGGCTCAATAGCTGCCGCAAGGACAACCATGTCAGCTTCCTTAAGGATCTGCTTGTTGCTAAGAAGGTCGGAGCCCTGTACAAGAAGCTTTCCGTCGGGCTGAGGAATAACCTTGCCGACCTGACCCTTAATGTAGTTTACGCCGTACTCTTCAACTGCTCTTCTGTAGAACTCATCGAAGTTCTTACCGGGAGTACGTACATCAATATAGAATACGGTTACATTTACATCCGGATACTTATCACGGATAAGCATTGCGTGCTTAGCGGTATACATACAGCAGATCTTGGAGCAGTAGCTCTTACCGCGCTTGTCTGCACAACGGCTGCCTACACACTGAATGAATACCATCTCCTTCGGTGCCTTACCGTCGGAAAGACGCTCAAGGTGACCCTTAGTGGGTCCTGCTGCGTTCATAATACGCTCGAGCTCAAGAGAGGTGATAACATCCTTGCTCTGGCTGTAAGCATACTCATCATACTTATCAAGATTAATCATGTTGAAGCCGGTAGCAACAACGATTGCGCCGTACTTCTCGGTGATGATCTCATCCTGCTGCTCATAATCAACAGCACCTGCCTGACAAACCTTGGCACAGATACCACATTTGCCGGTCAGGAATTTCGTACAATGCTCTCTGTCGATAACAGGAACATTCGGAATAGCCTGTGCGAAGGGAGTGTAGATCGCGCTACGGTTGTTGAGGCCGCGGTTGAACTCGTTCGGTGTCTTCTTGTTCGGGCACTTCTCCTGACATACACCGCAACCGGTACACTTGCTCATATCTACGCTTCTTGCCTTCTTACGGATATCAACCGTGAAGTCACCTACGAAGCCGGAAACCTTCTCAACCTCACTGTAGGTATAGATGTTGATATTCGGATGTGCGTTTGCTTCTACCATCTTAGGGGTAAGAATACAAGCGGAACAGTCGAGGGTCGGGAAGGTCTTGTCGAGCTGGGACATACGTCCGCCGATACTCGGGGTCTTCTCAACGATATCAACGGGATAACCTGCCTCGGCAATATCAAGAGCGGTCTGGATACCTGCGATACCACCACCGATAACAAGGGCACGCTTGGTAACTCTGCTCTCGCCTGCCTGAAGAGGCGTGTTAAGGTTAACCTTCGCAACAGCTGCCTTCATAAGAATAACAGCCTTCTCGGTAGCCTCTTCCATGTTCTTGTGAATCCAGGAACAGTGCTCACGAATGTTGGCGATTTCAACCATGTAAGGGTTCAGGCCGGCCTTTTCAGCAGCCTTTCTGAACGTATTCTCATGCATTCTCGGGGAGCAGGAGCAAACTACAACGCCGCCGAGGTTCTTCTCTTTAATGGCTGCCTGGATCTTGGCCTGACCTGCTTCGGAACACATATAAGGGTAATCCTCAGCATGTACAACGCCGGGCTCGCACATAGCCATTTCAACAACTTTTTTAACATCTACCGTTGCAGCAATATTCGAACCGCAATGACAGACAAATACACCTATTCTCTGCAATGCCTTTTACCTCCTGTATCTTCTGAACGCAGAAACCAAAAGCTGCTGAGGGATCTCCGGATCAAGGAGCTCCGGAATCTCATTCGGAGACAGATAATCTCCGTCCTTCTCACGCTCAACAAGCTGTCTTACCGCGTCAATAATCTTTCCGGGCTTAACATCTCTCGGGCAACGCTCGACACATGCAAAGCAGGACAAGCACTTCCACAGAGATACAGACTTCGTCAGCTCTTCGATCTCCTCGTTCTGAACGTAGGAAACGAACTGATGAGGCTTGATATCCATCTCGGCAAAGGAAGGACAGGTTGCGGAACATTTGCCGCACTTCATGCACTTCAGGGGATTAACGCCGCTGATCTCTTTGATCTTCTCGGCCTGTTTCTTCTCACTCTTCATCTTATGCTGCCCCTTTCCTAGTCTTCCTTAAGTCCAAGTGCCTCGGCGAGAAGCTCTGTGAAGTAGTATACAGGGATCTTCTTGCTCTCGGTCTTGTTCAGATTGTACATGCAAAGCGGGCATGCCGTGATGAGCATATCGGCACCGAAGCCCTCTGCGCTCTGTGTGATCTTCTCACACATATTCTTGGACATGTCCTTCTCCTTCAGTGAAATATAGCCGCCACAGCACTCGTTTCTGTAGGGATAAATCACCGGTTCTGCTCCGATTGCACGGATGAAATCCTCGAGGATCTTCGGATTCTCGGGGTTGTCAAATGCAAGGATGGAGCTCGGTCTGAGAAGCAGGCAGCCGTAGTAGGCGCCGATCTTCTTGCCGGTCAAAGGCTTCACAACCTTTTCCTTCAGCTTATCAAAGCCGATCTGGTCGCGAAGTACCTCGAGGAAGTGATATACGTTGGTCTCGCCGCGGTAATCTTCTTCGAGCTGGAGGTATCTGTTCGCCTTCTGGTAGATGTCGGGCACATTCTTCATATCATCATTGACACGCTTGATAACATGATGACATGCGGAGCAAAGCGTTACGAGCGCCTGGTCCTTCTTCTTGGCCTCGTTCAGAACACGTACAGATGAAAGCTTTGTAGCGATTTCATCGCTGCCCAAAGGATATACACCGCCGCAACACTGCCACTCCGAAACCTCTTCAAGCTCGAAGCCAAGGACAGAAGCGGAGGCTCTGGCATACATGTCAAGTGCCTGGGCCTTGTTCTTTAATGTACATCCCGGATAATAACTGTACTTCATAATTCTATGTTATCCTTTCAATAAATCTTGCTACTACAATTCAAGCTGGGCAATAATTGCCTTCAGCGCGTCAGCACTTGCGCGAAGCTTCATAACCTCGCTCTCGTTCATGCGAAGCGGAGCCTTGCCCTTGACACCGTTCGGTCCGATTACGGTAAGTGTGCTGATACATACATCCTCGATGCCGTACTCGCCGTGCATCATGGAGGAAACAGTCGTTACGGAATCAGAGGAAGCGGTAATGAGCTCGCAGAGCTTTACAACAGCAGTTGCAACCGCATAGAAGGTAGCACCCTTGTTTGCGATGATCTGGCCGCCGGACTTACGAACGTACTCTTCCATCTTCTCCTTATCGAGAGGCTCTATATCGGTACCCTGAGAAAGCAGATACTTGTAATACTCGTCAACACTCAAGCCGGAAATATAAGCGCCGGTCCACGGTACGAAGGATGTGTCGCCGTGCTCACCGAATACATATGCGTGAATGTTGTTCTGCGCGATATTGAAATGCTCGGAAAGACCGCATCTGAGGCGGGCGGTATCAAGCATAGTACCGGATCCGAGAATCTGGTTCTCCGGAAGACCGGAAATCTTGGTGAAAACATAGGTGAGAATATCAACCGGATTGCTTACGATAATATAAAGCGCATTCGGAGCAGCCTTAACAAGATTCGGCGTGATGGACTTGATAATGTTGACATTGGTCTGTGTCAGTTCAAGTCTGGTCTGGCCGGGCTTACGTGCCATACCGGAGGTAATGATGACGATATCAGAACCTGCAGCATCCTCGTACTCGCCGCCGGTAACGGAAATCGGGCTTCTGAAGCAGGTGCCCTGCTTAATATCCATCACCTCGCCGGCAACCTTCTCCTTGTTAATATCGATCAGAACAATTTCGGATGCGATAGATTTGTGCGTGAGTGTATAGGCAATGGTCGCACCTACACTTCCGACACCAACAATTGTGATTTTGCTCATGGGCGTGTTCTTCCTTTCTCAGTATATTCAACGAATCATCTTAGGAAATCGACCTTTTGACTTTTGGTCATAAGCCGACTACTTTATTTTAACTGAAAACTCGTATTCTTTCAATAAGCAAAAAAGAAAAAATATCATCAATGCGAAAAAAATTATTGTCAAATGTAGCAATCAACTGCAAATGAACCCGCAAATCAAGCTTTGGAACCGGTTTTGCGCACTTGCGGGAAGCCCAGAGGGCGCGATTTACCACTCGCGCGCAGGATTAGACAGTTCACCGCCTTAGGTTGACCGTTTCACCGCTCGTTTGGTACTAAACACCAGGATTTCGACTTCCCGTACCAAATTCCCTGCTCTCGTTTGGTACTGAATTCCAGGATTCCCAATCTGGTACCAGACCGTCTATGCGGTTTCGTACCAGACCGTCTAGGTAGCTTGAGCGCCAGCCACTAAGGCAGCCTGGGAACCAGTCTCCTAAACGGTGCCCAGCACAAAAAAGGCCATGAAAAATGACAAGTCATTCTTCATAGCCCATTTCATACATTTATCCACGGAATAAGGTTACTGTTTATTCCAGCGATACAGCATGCAAGGTCTGCCACCGGTTTCGTAATTCATACGTGACACGATAATCTTCTGGTCACACAGATACGTCATATAGCGTCTCACCGTGACACGGGACAGCCCGATTTCATCGGAGATCTCCTCGCTCGTAAACTGCAGTTCCGGTCGATTCTTCATATATTCCACAATCTTGTGGATTGTCTGCGGCTGGATTCCCTTCGGGTAGTCGCCGACACTTTCTATCCCCGCACCGTTCAGGACGGCATCGATTGCATTCTGGTTAAAGGAGCTGTTGCCCTCGAGCACATAGCGTCGATTCTTGAAGGTCTCGAGCGCCTGCTGAAAGCGGTAATCCGAGAAGGGTTTCACGAGGTAATCCACCACGCCGAGCGACAAAGCCTCCTCAATCGCGCCAAGGTTATTTGCCGCGGTAACCATAATGACCATCACCGAAAGCTTGTCCTCCCGAAGCTTATGCAGAAGCTGAAGCCCGTTCATACGGGGCATATAAACATCCAATATGACAAGATCCACCGGAACCGACTTCAGATACCGGTATGCCGCCATTCCGTCGTTGCATACATCAATCACAGTGAAATCGCTGTTTTGCATCACATACTGCTTATTGATTGCTGCAACCATCGGGTCATCTTCCACAATTAATACCTTGTACATAAGTACCTCTCCCTTCGCCTCTTCGCTCAAAAACCGCTACGGTCTCTTCCGCTTCAAAATCGCCTACCGACCATTGTCCGCAGTAATCCTCACCACAAAGGAGGTTCCCTCGTCCGGCTCGGACTCCACCTCAATCACGCCGTTATATTTCTCCACCAGCCGGCTGACGATGTAAAGACCTGTGCCTCGACTCCCTTCCTTCGTCGAAAAATGATTCTCGAAGATGTGCTCCCGTACCTCCGGCGTCATACCGCAGCCGGTGTCGTCCACGGTGATTATCAGCGCACCGGGTGTCGTGTTGATGCCGATGGAAAGCTCCTTCACAAAGCTGTCCTTTGTGTTCAGGGAATCCATCGCATTTTCAAGAAGGTTCCCGATGATTGTCACCAGGTCGCCCTGCAGAATGGAGATATCATCCCTTCGGTAGCAGCTGCCCGTTTTCACGGAAAATCTGATGTTCAGTTCCACGGCGCGTGCGTATTTGCCGATCAGAAGCGCCGCAACGGACGGATCGTCGATATCCACCATGATGTTATGGATGACGCCCTGCTGGATTGACGTAATGTTCGTGATATATTCAGAAGCCTCCGTCAGACGCTTCATCTGAATCAGACCGAGAATGACATGAAGCTTGTTCGTAAAATCGTGATTGTTGGCCCGCATCGACTCCACAAGGTATTTCGAGCCGGACAGATCCTCCATCATCCGCGTATATTCCGTGCGGTCCACAAGGATTAAAAGCGCGCCCGTGACTCTGCCCTTCTCCTCAACCGGGATGCCGTTCAGAAGAATCTCGTTTCCGTTATCCAGATGAATTGTAATATTCGTAAGCTTCTCACCGCGGGTCAGCACCTCGGAAAGTCTCTCCTCCGAAAGAAGGCGTCGCACCGCTTTTCGATGTCTAGCGGGAACAAGCGCCGATTCTTCGGCTGCCTCCGCTTCCAAAAAGGGCTCCGTATCGCCATCTGTCCCGGCGCCGTCAGATGCGCTGTCCGAAACGCCGAGCATCACAAGCGCCGCGCGATTGGCGAACACAACGTCGCCCCGAAGTCCCACCGCGACAATTCCCTCCTCTAGTGCCTCTAAGATTCCGTCTCGAATGTTGAACATAGAGGAAAATGTGTCGGGCTCGTAGCCGCGCAGCTGATTTTTTATATATATGGAAAGCTTTCTTGAAAGGAACAACGCAATGGAAAGGATCGCCACCGCCGAAATCAGATAGATCAGAATCGTCTTTCTTATAATATTATGGACGTTCTTATTGAGGATGACCGCAAGCACGAAGCCAACCTGCTTACCCGTCTCATCGACGATCTGCGCATAGGCTCTTCGCTGGTAGCCGGAGGGACCGAGGTCGCTCGTTACATAGAAAGCGTTGTGCTTCTCAAAATCAGGTACCGTTCCGTCGTATACGGTGCCGATCAGCTGCATATTGGTATGGTAGCAACGGATTCCGTCGTTGTTGACAACGGAGATGACGTCGATATTGGAAAGAGAGCTTTTCAGAGTATCAAGCCCGGCCTTCATTGCTTCACTGCCGGACTTTGCTGTCAGATTCTTTACAACAAGCGGCGACTGTGCAAGCGCCTCCGCGATATTCTGCAGGTTCGAATCGAGACTCCGCTTCTCATCCCGGATATTGACATAAAGGCTGATTGCGGTGATGCAGACTGTCATCGTAATGATCAGTGCAAGCATCGTCTTAAACACTTTCCGCTGCAGCTTATTGATTGATTTTACGTTTTTCTTCATGAAAATCCTTCTTCCAACCGTATTGCCTTTCTTCAAGACTGATTATACATAGAGAACCGACTTATGAAAATAGTGACAGGGCTTTTGAAAGTAAAAAAAATGTGCAAACAGCATTTTCCCTTTCAAATCTTACGTAAGCTTTTCAAATCCGCAAAACGGTATATGATGGCGATTGAAAAAACAAATACGCAAAAGGAGATTTAAAAATGGACACTTTTATCAGCGTTATGGAAATGATGATGGTCATACTCTTCGGCTTATCCTGGCCGCTCAACATCGTTAAGGCCTGGAAGGCAAGAACCGCCAAGGGTACAAGCCTTCTCTTCTACTCCTTCATCTGGCTCGGCTACATCTTCGCACTGGCAGGCAAGCTTGCGATGATCAAGAGCCACGCACCGGCACCGTGGTACGAAACGGTACACTGGTATGTAATGTTCTTCTATATTGTAAATATACTGATGGTTACGATTGGAATCATCATCTACCTCAGAAACCGCCTGCTCGATGAGAAGAAGGCACGCGAAACCGAGTCCCTTCTCACTGCTTAACGGCCCTGCGCCCCTACAACAATAATCGGAGGATCCCATTATGGAAAATGTATTCGCAAACGAAATCAAGAGATTTCACTCTCTCAATAAAATCGCCAACGGAAACGGCACGCTTCTGATCGGTTCATCCTTTATGGCTGCCATGCCGACCGGCGAATTCAAACAGATCTATACCGTAAACAAGGATTTGTATAACAGAAGCCTCGAGGATCTGACCATTGCTTCCGCGAAGGATATCATCGAGCTGAATGTTCGTGAGCTTTGCCCCGACCGTGTTCTTCTGCAGCTTGGCGAGACCGACCTCGAGCGCGGCTTCAAAAACATTCCTGAGATGATGGCTGAATATAAAAGCATTATCGAGATGATCCGCTCGATTGACAAGCACATAAAAATCGTACTTGTTTCGGTCTGCGAAAACGAATACAAGATTCAGCCGGCCAAATTCAATCTCGAGCTCGAGGCACTTGCGCATAGCACCAAATGCCAGTACGCAGACGTTACCGGCTGTGTCACAAGCGATTATCCGGCACTGAAGGCCTTCCGTTCTCTCAGATACTTTATGACCGGCTCCTTCTCCTTATGTGAGGCGATGGACAGCCTCGTGCTTCCGGAAACCAAATCGACCAAGCTCCCCTTGCAAAAGGCCGAGCCTTCCCTGGTTTAATACACAACTACACAACAACACAAAAGCGCATGATTGTACACTTTCCCCTTTCATGCCAAAAGCGGCAGGAGAACCAGGCTCCTGCCGTATTTTCATATTCATTCCTCTTCAAACTGCTTCATCAGCTTACGAAGGAGGGTATAAAGTGCCGTAACCACCTCAATGGAAAGCTGCACGCAGCCGCCGATTTTCTCAGGCACGTCAATCGCACGATTCCGAAGCTCCATCCCCGCCGCCGTGATCTCCACGTTCAGGACGCGTTCGTCCTCCTTCGATCCGGTACGGGTGAGGTAGCCCCTCTTCTCAAGCGTCTTCAGAACAGGCGTCAGCGTGCCGGAATCAAAGCAAAGCTGATTGTCAAGTTTTAAGATATCAAATCTTTTCTTCTCGGTCAAGGTGTTTTCGATAAATACCTGTTTGGTTCCACCGCCAACCGGCCGCAGCCTGTTTTGAACCGGGTGCTGCCAGGCAGCCCATGCATTGCCGCAGGCATCCGCACTCTACAGCGGTAGAACGCCCTATTTGCCGAGCTTACGTCAGCGAAATGACAGAAAACATATCCATGCAGTCTTACGCAAAAGGCATGTGTCAAAAAAACGTGAGGAATATGCCCTCGCATCCTCCTCACGTTCTTAGCTTTACAGACGGAAGCACCGCTGAATTGCCTTATGCTCTCCGAGCACCAGAAGGGTCTGCCCCTCCTTGAAGATATCCTCCGGCGTAATGGTCAGATCCATCTTACCATTCTCCTTAATCGCCATAACATTGATACCGTATTTCTTACGGATGTCGATCTGATGAACGCTCTTCCCAAGCCAGGCTTCGGGAATCGTCACCTCGAAGATAGCATGACTTTCATCCAGCTCGATGTAGTCAAGAATGTGATCGGAAGTATAACGAATTGCCGTCCATTTTGCGATCTGCTCCTCCGGATTAACAATCTCGTCAGCGCCGTTTCTGAGAAGAAACTTTGCCTGTACCTCTCTGTTCGCTCTCGATACGACCAGTTTCGCGCCAAGCTCTTTTAAAAGAGAAGTCGTCTCAAGCGAATTCTGAAAGTCACTCTCGATGGTTTCGATGCACACGTCGTAATCGCTGATGCCAAGTGACTCAAGAAAGGTCGGATTCGTGCTGTCCCCGATTAACGCATTGGTCACGTACGGTAACGCTGCGTTGACTCTCTCCTCGTCAACATCTACCGCCATAACCTGATGCCCAAGCTCGCGAATCTGCTTCGCGATCAGCATACCAAAATTGCCAAGACCGATCAATAATACCGATTTCATCTGTTCCTCCTTAACCAACTGTTATATTTTCCATAGGATATTTCG
Source organism: Lachnospiraceae bacterium (assembly GCA_024404675.1). GTDB lineage: Bacteria > Bacillota > Clostridia > Lachnospirales > Lachnospiraceae > ISDg. The sequence continues at coordinate 25,830 of JAKSPO010000003.1, read as the reverse complement.
ATGTTACCATGTCATTCTGTGAAAATGTCGCATAAATAATCGTCAGTCCGCCGATACGTCCGAAGAACATCAGGATGATCAGGACAATCTGCGAAACAAGTGAAAGACCCGAGGTGATACCAAGGGTAAGGCCGACCGTGCCTACTGCGGAAAATGTTTCGAACATGCAGGTCTGCATCGGGAGCCCCTCTGCGACGCTGATAATGATTGCAGCCGTGATTGCGAGTGTAAGATACATAAAGAGAAGCGTTGCCGCATTTTTCACTACGGAATCATCAACTCTTCGTCCGAAGCAGCCGGCATTCTGCCGCTTGCGAAATACCGACAGCACATTGGTGAAAAGTATCGCCACGGTCGTTGTCTTCATACCGCCCGCCGTCGAGCCGGGGGAACCGCCGATCAGCATGAGTACCATAACAAGCACCTTTCCGGCATCCGTAAGCGCTGTCAGATCGGCTGTATTAAAGCCCGCGGTTCTCGGGGACACCGCCTGGAAGATTGAAAGGCTTACTCTTGTTCCCATCGCCTCCGTCCCGTAATCAACGAAGAAGAAGAAAACAGCGGGAACGACGATCAGTACAAGCGAAGTAACAAGAATCACCTTGCTCTGCAGCTTATATTCCTTGAAGCGATGCTTCTTTGTAATAACGTCGCTCCAGGTAAGAAAACCGATACCGCCAAGAATAATCAGAAGGCAGATCACCGCGGTCACATAGCCGTTACTTGCAAAGGAGGTTAATGAGCTGAACTTCCCGGATATTCCTCCCATCAGATCAAAGCCCGCATTGCAGAACGCCGAAATCGAATGGAACACCGACATCCAGATACCCTTCGCGCCGAACTCCGAAACGAAGACAGGCAGCAGTAACAGTGCGCCGATGCCTTCGATGGAAAACGATGCGAGGAAAATGAACCGTGTCAGCTTCACGATACCGCCCACCTGCGGTGCGGAAATCGCATTCTGCATCGTCTGACGCTGCATCAGGCTGATCTTTTTGCCTGCAAGCATCGAAAGAAAGGATGCAACGGATATAACTCCGAGGCCGCCAATCTGAATCAGTAGCAGTATGATTGCCTGCCCGAAATACGACCAGTGTGTTGCCGTATCGACCACCACAAGTCCGGTAACACATACCGCCGAGGTCGCCGTGAAAATCGTCTTGCCAAAGGGCGTCACTTCTCCTGCTCTTGATGCTACAGGAAGCATCAACAACAAAGCTCCGAGAAGGATCACGCCGGCAAAACCAAGAATAATAATCTGAAACGAAGTCAGCCTGATTCTGACCTTCGAAAGAACGGACATATTGCTTCCTCCAATCACCCCTATATCTCTTCACGATACAGTATAACACAAAAAGATATATTTGACACCCCTAAAAAAAGGAATACCGTTAACGGCATTCCTTTCTGTCCCAATTTACAGGAATAGCCCCTTAAAATCAGGCCTCGTGCACAAGCTTTCCCGTAGCATGCTCTATTCTGATTGCAAAGAAGCGAACCCTGTTTCCGTTCGTCCGAAGTTCTTCCTCGGCATAATCGGCCGGGCACGGAAACTTCGAGCAGAGCCTGCGGCTCCATTTGGCGATTTCCTCGCTGTCCTCGATCAGCTCGACACTTCCGAATACGACAACGCTCTTAACGTATCTGGCCCAGTCGCCCTCCTTACAGAATTCCTGCCCGAAGACGCAATAGGATACCTTCGGGTCCTTTCTGATTGCCTCCGCCTTGTGACCGATTCCGGAGCCGTGAAAGTAAAGACTTCGGCTCTCCGCATCGTAATAATGATTCATCGGAATCCCGTAAGGGTAGCCGTCCGTTCCGTACATGGAAAGAACTCCTCTTGTCTCCTTTGTAAGCACCTCTTCGATTTCTTCAGGCGTCAGGGCCTGTTTCATTCTTCGCATTTCTCTGAACATATCTGCTCCTTTCCGATCCAGTCGTTGATTCTGTTACCTCTGTCGTAAAGCAAGCCCTGCGCTACAGGACGAATACCTGCAACGCCTCTGCGATGTCTTCGACACTTTCTCTTCGACCGTCTTCGATCCACTGAAGAAAGCTGTTCAGAAGCGCCCCCGCATAGGCATACAGCCGATACACCGACACAGGCTTCTCGGCCCGGACATGTCTCGTCATAAAATCGTTGATTGCCGAAAAAGCAATCGAATGAAGCCTGTTGACCACGAGTGTATGGAAGAACTCCGCGTAACGGTCAAAATACCGAAACGAGAAGATAATATGCTCCCTGTTAAAATATGTGCCGCTAAGTTCCTGCGCTTCGTTCGCTGCGAGATACTCCGATACGATTATATTCAGATAATCGACCAATACCGAATAAGGAGTTGTGTAGTACTGGTAGAAGGTTGTTCGCGATACGCCCGCCACACGAGCGATCTCAGAGATTCTAAGATTCTCGAGCTCCGTACGGTCAAGGAGCTTGATCACGGCTTCACCGATGCAGCGCCTTGTGAACTCCGACTTTTTTCCTGATCTTTCTGCTTCAAGCTTCATACAAACATATCTCCTTCGTAAAATGAACAAAAACCCGTCTTTTGTAAATTGTATATCAATTCGTCATCAATTACAATAGGATGTAGTATTAAAAACCACGTCAGAGATTAAATCTGACTACATCACCGTAAATAAGGAGCCTATCATGATAAAATTCGTAACCGATTCCTCTTGTGACAACTTCCGCTACCAGGACACCGATCTGGCAGTCGCACCGCTTAAAATCTACACGGCGGACAGAGAATTCATCGACACGCCCGAGCTCGATGTGCACGAGATGCTCGATTATCTGCTCAGCTTTTCCGGCCGCTCGTACACTGCCTGCCCTTCCGCAGAGAGCTGGCTCAATGCATTTGACGGCGGCGACGAGATCTATGTCGTCACGATGACCAGCCACCTGTCCGGCACCTACAACAGTGCCTGTGTTGCAAGAGATATGTATCTTGAGGCGCACCCGGAGGCTAAGATCTGTATCGTGGATACACTGACGACCGGACCCGAGATGCGACTCATAGTCGAAAAGATTATCGAATGGCGCCTTACCGGCAGAAGCTTTGAAGAGATTTCTTCGGAAATCGGCAGCTATATCGCCTCCACAAGGCTCTTCTTTGCATTCAAATCGCTGCACAATTTCGCCCAGAACGGACGCGTCAACAAAGCAATCGCTCTGCTTATCGAAAAGCTGAACATCCGCATCACCGGAACGGCAAGCGAAGACGGCGATATCAAGCCGATGCACAAATGCCGCGGCGAAAAGAGCTCGTTGGAGCGCGTCTTCACCGACATAAAGGAGGCAGGCTTCCACGGCGGAAAGCTTCGCATCTGTCACATCGAGAATGAGGCTCTTGCGCTTCAGCTCAGCGACAAAGTCCGTGCACTCTACCCGGACGCCGACATACAGGTCTATCCCGCCGGCGCACTTTGCAGCTACTACGGCGAACGAGGCGGCATCATTATTGGCTGCGAATGCTGACCCCGTCAGGCCTTATCGGTCACTGCAGGCTTCTGTAATCGATATCATCAATATCCTGATGATCATGCCTGGTTCCTTCCGTTGGTGGTCTCTTGGGGACGGGGTTAAGGGCTCATTTTTGCGCGCAAAAATGAGCCCTTAACCCCGTCCCCAAGAGACCATTCGCCTATAGTCTCGATTTAAACGCCTCGTACCCGAAGGTTTTGTGCAGAATGCACTCGCCGTCTGCCTCTTCCACTACAATATCCGGTAGCCGCATGCCGTTGAAGGTGTTCGTCTTTACCATCGTATAAAGCGCCATGTCGGTAAACTCCAGCCGCTCCCCTTCGGTAAGCGCGTGGTCAAAGGAGTAATCCCCGATGATATCCCCGGCAAGGCACGTCGGCCCACCGAGTCTGTAGGTATACTTCTTCTCTCCGGGCTCGCCGCTATCCTTAAGAGGCGGCCGGTACGGCATCTCTAACACATCCGGCATATGGCACGCAGCCGAGGTGTCAAGAATCGCCAGGTCGATTCCGTTTCGGTTCGTTTCAAGCACTGTCGTAAGAAGCGTTCCCGCATTCAAAACGAATGCCTCGCCGGGCTCGAGATAGACCTCTACGTCATACGTTTCTTTCACGTGTTTTATACATTCTACAAGTGTAGACACATCATAGTCCTCTCTTGTAATATGGTGCCCGCCGCCGAAGTTAATCCATTTCATGCCATGCATATACTTCCCAAACCGCTCTTCCACTGCCGCAAGCGTCAGCTTAAGCGCATCCGCGTTCTGTTCACACAATGTATGAAAGTGCAAGCCGTCCACTCCCGAAAGCATCGACTCGCCGAAGTTCTCAAGCGTGACACCGAGCCTGCTGCCGGGCGCACACGGATCATAAATGGCGTGTCCCTCCTGCGTCGAGCACTCCGGATTGATCCTGAGACCGACCGACTTCCCGCGCGCCTTGACTCTATCCTTGTATTTTCCAAGCTGCTTAAAGGAATTGAATACGATATCGTCGCAAAGCTCGATAATCTCGTCGATTTCATCCTCTCTGTAGGCCGGCGAAAAGACGTGATTTTCCTTGTTCATCTCTTCTCTTCCAAGCTTTGCCTCATATAAGCCGCTCGCCGTACATCCGTCAACATAGCTTCCGATCAACGGATAGAGACTGTACATGGAAAATGCCTTCTGCGCCAGAAGAATCTTACAGCCGGTCTGCTCCTTTACAGAACGCAAAATCTCGAGGTTGTGGATCAGCCTCTCCTTCTGAACGATAAAACAGGGCGTATTTAATTCTTCTTTCCTCATACTAATCTACCAATACCGGAGCATGACTTTCCTTCTTCGGAAGGCCGTATCGATCAAGCGCTGCCAGGAACGGATCCGGATCAAACTCCTCAACCGTATATACGCCGGGCTTATTCCACTGTCCGGTTAAAAGCATCAGTGCACCGCACATCGCCGGAACACCCGTCGTATAGGAAATCGCCTGACTGCCAAGCTCCTTATAGCATTCCTGATGGTCACAGATGTTGTAGATATAGTATGTCTTCTCCTCTCCGTTCTTCTTGCCGGTGAAGATGCAGCCGATATTGGTCTTGCCGACGGTTCTTGGTCCAAGGGATGCCGGGTCCGGAAGCAATGCCTTCAGAAACTTGATGGGAACGATCTCCTTTCCCTCGAACATAATCGGGCTTGTGGAAAGCATACCTACATCCTCAAGACATCTCATATGATCCAGATAGCTCTGTCCAAATGTCATAAAGAATCTGATTTTCTTCACGCCCGGGATATTTTCGTTCAGGGATTCGATCTCCTCATGATGAAGAAGATACATATCCTTTCTTCCTACGCCGTCAAAATCATACTCACGCTTGATACTCATGGCAGGAATCTCCACCCATCGGCCGTTCTCGATGTAACTTCCGGGTGCGCTGACCTCGCGAAGATTTACCTCGGGATTGAAATTCGTCGCAAACTTGTAGCCGTGGTCACCGCCGTTACAGTCAAGAATATCGATTGTATCAATGGTGTCAAACTCGTGCTTTTGTGCATAAGCGCAATATGCCTGCGTCACACCGGGGTCAAAGCCGCAGCCAAGAAGAGCGGTAAGTCCCGCCTTTTCAAAGCGCTCTCTGTACGCCCACTGCCAGCTGTAATCAAAATACGCACTGAAGCCCTTCTCCTCGCAGCGCTTCTCATAAATCGCTCTCCATGTAGGATCATCGGTATCCTCCGGCTCATAATTGGCGGTATCCATATAGTTCACGCCGGCCTCAAGGCAGGCATCCATAATCGTAAGATCCTGATACGGAAGCGCAATATTCATCACAAGATCGGGCTTGTAAGCCTTAATGAGCGCAACCACCTCATCCTTGTTATCCGCATCAACCTTCGCGGTCGTGATCACCGTCTTTGTTTTGCCGGCAAGCTTCTCCTTCAACGCTTCGCACTTCGATACGGTACGGGAAGCGATACACAGCTCCGTAAATACCTCATCCACCTGACAACACTTCTGAATTGCAACCTGTGCGACACCGCCGCATCCAATCACCAAAACTCTGCTCATCTAACAATCTCCTTTCGATAATTCCAATAATGCTTCTCTTACAACCTTGCAGGCAGCCGCTGTGGACGCCCCCGTGGGGTCCAGATGCGGGCTTAACTCGTTCACATCCATACCGACAATGTTACAGCGATCAATCACCGTATGCATCGCCTTTAAAAGCTCTGGAAAGCTTACGCCTCCGAACTCCGGTGTACCTGTTCCCGGAAAATACGACGGGTCAAGCACATCCAGATCGATGGTGAAATACACATTTTCCCCTGCCAGACTATCCGCTACCGCTTCCAGTCCCTCGAAACTGAATTTATGCATATCAGTATGCTTTGCGGCAAATGCGAACTCCTCGCGCATACCGCTTCGAATGCCGAACTGGTGAATCCTTCCGTCTCCGACGAGATCGTAGCAGCGCTTTATCACGCACGCATGCGAAAGCTTCACGCCAAGATACTCCTCACGAAGATCGGTATGTGCATCAAAATGGATGATGTGAACATCCGGGTACTTTTCGTATACCGCCCGGAAGCTCCCTAACGTTACCAGATGCTCTCCGCCGATCATAAACGGAAGCTTTCCGTCCGCAAGAATCTCGGCCGTTCTATTCGTGATATCCTGTAAGGCAAGCTCACTGCTTCCCATGGAAAGCTCCAGATCGCCGCTGTCAAAATAGTAGCCGTAATCCTCCATATCCTTGTCCTGATACGGACTGTAGGTTTCAAGGCCGTAGGATTCGTTTCGCATCACTGCGCTTGCAAATCTTGTGCCCGGACGGTACGATGTGGTCGAATCAAACGGTGCGCCGAACAGAACGATCTTCGCGTCCTCGTATTCGCAGTCACAGCCGATGAAAGTGAAAACATTCTTATTCAGCATCTTTCAATAACCTCTCTACATAAACCGGAAGGGCGAAAATTCCCTTATGAAGTCTTGTTGCATAATATCTTGTCTCGATTCCGAGCATGTTCCATCTGTTATCCTGAATGTCATTGAGCGGGTGGAATCGCTTGCTTGCGAAACCGAACAGCCAGTGCCCGGACGGATAGGAAGGGATAAATCCCTGATATACCTTAACGATCGGGAAGGAGCGGATGATACGCTCATGCATTCTCTGTACCATGTATGCTTCATCGGTATAAAAAGGGCTCTCATGCTGGTTGATCATGATGCCGTCCTCGTGAAGCGCCTTATAGCAAAGTCCGTAAAATTCCCGTGTAAAAAGGCCCTCTCCCGCGCCGTAGGGATTCGGGGAGTCGATGATAATCAGGTCGTACTCATCGTTCAGGGAACGGATGAATCTTACGCCGTCCTCGTGATACATATGCACTCTCGGGTCATTCAGCGAATTGGCCATCTCCGGAAGGTACTTGCTGCACACCTCCACTAAAAGCGGATCAATCTCAACCACATCGATAATCTCGATTGAATCGTATTTTACAAGCTCTCTTACAACGCCGCCGTCTCCTCCGCCGATAACAAGGACCTCCTTGATCGAGGGGTTTACAGCCATCGGCACATGCACCAAAAGCTCGTGGTAGATGAATTCGTCCTTCTGCGTCAGCATGATATCGCCGTCAACTGCCAGAATCTTTCCGAATTCCCTTGTTTCTAAGACGTCGATTCGCTGCTCCTCGGACTGTGCACTGAATACCTGCTTTTCCACCTTAATCGACAGCTTTACGGAATCCGTATGCTCGTCATTAAACCAAAGATCCATCAGCCTTCCTCCTTGATGACATTCAGATAATTGATATTTGCATCCTCAGGACCCGTTATGGAGCAGCCCTTTTCCTTTGCATAGATGATGTAGTCTATGATGTCCCCGGTAATCAGCTCGCCCGGTGCAAGAATCGGAATTCCCGGCGGGTAGCACATGACAAATTCACTGCAGACTCTGTTCACCGTCTCACGGATGGGAAGGGATTCCTTGTCTGCATAGAAGGATTCCTGCGGGGACAGGATAACCTTCGGGTTGATATATTCATTGGACATAAGTCCGGTCTTGTCCTTGGCATATCTGCGCTTGATATCCGCAAGCGCGGTTACCAGCCTTTCGATGTCCTGCTTTCTGTCTCCTACGGATATATATGCAAGAATATTTCCAAGGTCTCCGAACTCAATCTGGATATCGTACTCATCCCGTAATATGTCATATACCTCGATGCCGGCAAGACCGATATCCAGGGTGTGAATGCTAAGCTTCGTTACATCGAAATCATAGATGCTGTTCTTGTTAATCAGCTCCGGTCCGTACGCATAGTAGCCACCGATACGGTTGATCTCGTTACGCGCATAGCTTGCAAGGTACTCCACCTTTTCAAAGGCCTCCTCACCGCGAAGGGCAAGATTTCGTCTGGAGATGTCAAGCGATGACAGAAGCAGGTAGGAAGCACTTGTAGTCTGTGTAAGATTAATAATCTGGCGCACATAGCCCTTATTCATATTCTCGCCGATCAGAAGGAACGAGCTCTGGGTCAGGCTTCCGCCGGACTTATGCATGCTTACGCTTGCCATATCGGCTCCCGCCTTCATCGCCGTAATCGGCATATTTCTGCCGAAGTAAAAATGCGTGCCGTGCGCCTCATCCACCAGAACCTTCATGCCATGCTCGTGTCCGAGTCTTACAATCTCCTCTAAGGCCGAGCAGACGCCGTAATAGGTCGGGTTGTTCACCAGAATTGCCTTCGCATCGGGATTCCCTTCAATCGCGCTTTTCACATCCTCAATTTCCATACCAAGGGAGATACCGAGCTCGTGGTCGGTCTTCGGATTCACATAAACCGGTACCGCACCGCAAAGCACCAGTGCATTGATCGCACTTCTGTGCACATTTCTCGGAAGGATAATCTTGTCGCCCTGCTTACAGCAGGAAAGAATCATCGTCTGCACCGCGCTTGTCGTGCCGCCTACCATAAGAAATGCATGATATGCGCCAAATGCATCCGCAGCCAGCTCCTCCGCCTCCTGAATAACCGAAACCGGGTGACACAGATTGTCGAGCGGCTTCATGGAATTAATATCAATTCCTACACACTGCTGCCCCAAAAGCTGTACAAGCTCCGGGTTGCCGCGGCCTCTTTTATGTCCCGGCACATCAAACGGTACGATTCGCATCTTCCGAAACCGTTCCAGGGCCTCATATATCGGTGCTCTGTTCTGATCCATCATCCAAACTCCTTCTATGCTTAATCTCTGCTTCCTAACGCCCTGCCCCGCAATATTTTCATACAAAAAAGCAGGTATACATCGTGCATACCTGCTAATCATTCCTATCATGCAATTCTCGGTTCATAATGACAGAATACCTGATACGAAGATTCAGAAAACAAATGGCGGGAGTCTATATAGCAAATATTTTAGCTTTTAATACTCAATTGACCGTTTCACAAGCTGCACTACTGCAATTTAAAATAATTCAACTTATAAAATTTGAGCTTTTAACTCAATCAACCATGATTCGAAAGAAAACGAATCATACAAAATATTTGCATGGTAAGCCATTTTGTTTCGCTCGTATCTATTTCTACCATACGAAAGGTATTATATAATATAATCCCCAATAATACAATAAAAATTTTATAAACTCATCCTGCCGGGTTCGTAACCCAAACAATCTCTATGCTCCTTGCAAAGGTGGATAAGCATTTCATCCGCCTTTCCGGCTTTCTCAAATTCCTTTGCGAGAGAATTCATTTTCTCGGAAAAATTGTCTTTCCCCCAGAGTTTATTATCTGTAGCAGTCGGTACACTAATGGTTATAATCCCACGAATACAGATCAATCAAACAGTTCTCATCGCTCAATTCATAATAGAACGTAAAATAATCATCGTCTTCCGCGACTCCACCATCAGGCATCGTAATGAAATAAACCTCTTCGTCTTCCTCTTCCGCCAGTGCGATCCCGGGCATCATCAATGCCATCATAAGCACCACTGAAATCGACAGCGGAACCGAAAGTTTCGTCAACCACTTCCTCCTCGTGTCTCCTTACAAACTGATTCTCAACATAATGATTCTGAAAATTGCATCATAGTACAAGAACCTTCCGCTGTATATCGGCAACATTGCCTATATGCACTTTCATATTTCCGGCACCACAATTCCGGTTTTCGCCGCCAGTATGGCCAGTTCTGTGCGATTGTTGCAGCCGGTCTTCTGCAGCAGATTGTTCAGATGAACACGAACAGTTCCGTAGCCAATCACCAGCAGCTGCGCAATTTCCTTATCCGAATACCCTGCTGCCACATAGCGAAGTACCTCCAGCTCACGTCCGGTAAAGTCCGTGCTTTTCGCAAGCCCTACCGCAGCAATCGGCGCATGATCCGGGTAAACCTGCTCTCCTGCCATCGTTCTGTCCATTATTTCAAGAAGCGGTGCGTCCTGAACCTCCTTATACCAAAAGGAATCCACTCCGGCAGCTCTCGCCTTATCGAGAAAGGTTCCGTCCGGCATAGAGGTTACAACCAGTATTCTGATGTCCGGATAGGAGGCCTTGATTCTCGCCGCAGCCTCAATGCCATTGATTCCGCCGGACATTACCACGTCCATCAGAATCATGTCGATCCGCATCCCGGCACAATACACATCCGCGACGGAAGCCGAATCGACACTGGCGGCAAGTTCATAACGAGCCGAATTGTTTATGATATTTTCGAACAGCTGGCGCGGCATTGTCTGGTCATCGACTACCAACACATTATATGCCATGGCTATCATCCTCCTTCGGTAATACTATGGTCAGTTCAAAGCGCGGCTCCGACTGAATCCGAATCGTTCCGCCGCACTCCCCGGCGAGAGCTCTCAGTAAAGCAAGCCCTCCGCGCTCGGTAATCTTCTGTTCCGGAGCTCTGCCGTTATTCGTAAATGTAGCGGTTACCTTATCCGCATCCGTTGTAAGAACCACCGTCAGTTCGTCCCCGCCCGCATGCCTGATTGTATTCGTCAGACACTCGTGAATTCCCGTAACGATCACGTGCCGAAACGGTTCTGTCTCCGTAAGCGATCCGATCACCCGAATCTTCATGTCTAGCTTCGCTGCGGTATCAAGAATGACAGCATATTCATCCTTTTCCTTCACAACAGTCTCATTCTTCAGATACCGGAGATTCTTGCGAAGTATATTCTCAATGGCCGTTCGCTCCTCATCCGTACCGCCCTGCAGAATGTATCGCTTCACAGCAAGCAGGTTCGCACCAAGTTCATCGTGCAGCTTAACCTTTGCGTTCAGCACCTCTCTCGCCGTAATCGAAGACACAATCTGCTTGCCGTATTCGCTGAGCTCCCGATTCAGCCGAACGACAAGCTCCTGCTTCGCTCTGAGCCTCTCGGTATGCTCATACTGTGCAGTGATATCGGTAGCCGTCATGATACGAAGCTCAGAGCCGTTGCCCGAAAAGGGCTTGTCCGATACGGAGAAAACCCGCTTGTCCACCAAAACCCGGATTGCTTCTCCCTCCGTCCGTTCGGGTTCCGAAGCGATTGCATTTCTGAATGCCAACGCGTTCAGAAGCGACTCCCCGGTGCAGGAGCGGCTTATGTATTCCATCGTGTTATTTTTCATCATAACCTGACCGGTTGGTTCATAGCAGCATATTCCTGCCGGCAGATTATCGATTGCTTCCCTGATGGAGGACGGTGTGATATTGTCCTTTCGCCAGCTCACATTACGCCGGAATATGTACACCTCCGCCGCAGCTATACCAAGCAGCATAACCGCCGGTACCCATACCGGTGTCTTCCCAAGGGAATCCTCCATACGATTCAGGAACTCATATAAGGTGTTCATATGCGAGCATATATCGCATATACATTGAAACAGGCAATATAACACAAGTGCAATCACAGCCAGGCTGCACACATAAGTATAATGCCGGTGCGACACCTCCAAAACAGCATTCACCACCGTAGCAAAGAACAGAAGAACAACAATCAGACCAACCAGCCCCTGCATAAAGGGCGGAATTTCGGCAAATGTTATCATTGCGCACCACCCTTCTCAAAGCTTAAGGCAAGAATTGTATCCTCGCCGTTCTCTGTAATGCAAAGCTGTCCTCCTAAGGCTGCAAGCTCCTCCCGTTTCCAGGCTTCATCAATCGGAAGCTTAACATGATTGGCGATAATACGTTGGGAAAGGCCTCCGTCCTTTGCTTTCAGTATCACAGACATCATCCCCTTCTGTTCCGGGATGACCTCCGCAAGCACTTCAAAAAGCTCATAGGCCAGTATCTGAGCGGCGGCCGAACAGTTACCCTCGGCAAATGGCATAAAGCTCACCTCAACATCGTTCAGCCTGATATATTCCACCGACTCCGCAATCGCAGTTACAAGCTCCGAAACCGGGAAGCACTCTTCACTCTCTTTAAGTAGCTCCAGATTGCTTCTTCGCTTTATATAGACATTGTATACCGCGATTCTTCTGAAGCGTTCAACCGTGTCCGATTCATTCTCCGAAAGAAGCGCATCAATCCTCGCAAGCTGCCCGGAGACAATTCCGGCGATGCGATCGTACACCCTGTTTCGCGCATCGACCCCGGCCCTTTCTTCCTGCAGGCTGTTCTGCGTCTTCAGATAATTATTCCGCACGGTAATCTGCTCCGTGACATCCTCAATCTCTTTATCAAGGGCATGCACCGACGCCAGATCAACCATGTAGCTCACACTTCCGCCGGCAATCGCTTCGGTCCGAATCTGCTCATCCGCTGAGTGCGCGGCGAAGTCTGCGGCGCCCTCGGAGGCATACACGACGTCGCCCTTATGATTCTTTATGACCGCAGGAATATCCATCTGACGGAAGAAGCTTCGGTAGCTGCTGTTGGCCGGAATCAGCCCGGTCTTTATACACACCTCCAGAATACAGATCATGACAAACACAAAAAGCTCGCCAATGTTCCAAAGCTCCACTCCGTTGATTGCAGGGGTAAATCCTGCCGCATGTAACGGAAGCACGCACACGCACGCTGCATAGGTAAGCGCCAGTATCCGGATTCTGCTTTTCGAAACGGAAATACGGCATTTGCCGAACAGAATTACGGTTGCCGCCGCAAGCACGATTATGACATATACCCAATAGCAGTAATATAATGCGCTCGCATTTGCAATTCTTAACTCGTCGCCTTCCCCGTCAATTCTGAGAAAAAGCATGTGCAGGTTGTTTGTAAGGATCATAAGCACAAGAAACGAACCCGGAAGCGCTGCCGGAAGCCATCGCCCGTCCGGCTTCTCCTCTTCGCTGCGATTCATGCATAACGAGAGTCTGTAAAACAGAATCGGAATCATCAGCATCGGTATATAGTAATACGCCCAGACGGTTCTATTGTTGAAAAAGAGCCTGTATTTGCAGATCTGCAGCACAAAATACAGTTCCATGAAGAACACGATTCCGTACAGAATATGTCGTACTCTGCGGCCGATGATTCTCTCGCTGATGCTCACGCTCCACAATAGAACGACGCAGCCGTAGAAGATCTGGCTGAAGCAGTCCGTAAAATCCACATTTCTGAGAAGCACATGCAGTACTCCGCCCAGAAGAAAGCTTGCGGCCAGATATCGGCTGCCCGTCGTATCCCTTTTCGATAACATGCTGCTTCCCTCCTTCAGTTTCTGACTTACTTTTCTTCCTTCAAATCTGCCAGGCGGCGTATGAAGCCATTTATATCCGGCCTCATCGCCCAATATTGTCAGAACAACGTTAACGATATCCTGTGGAATGCCGTCTGCATGCTTTTTTGCTTCATCGCACATATTCCGTTAATACAGTCTGTTGACCGGGACATAACATGCCCATGCTACCGCTTTTCAAAATGATTTGCAATGAACTCTTTAATATCCTCAGCAAAATCTTTATTGGTCGGTCTGAGTGAAATCATAAAGCCGACGCGAATTTTCATATTCACCTTTTTTCTGATCAGGTATTCCTTAAACTCTTCCAGCCTGAGTTCAATCTGATTCTCTCTTGCAAATCTTCTGATTTTAACCAGTACCTGCATTGAGTATACAAAATCAATCAGAAACACTCCATAGAAGAAGCCGACAAAAAAAGAAAAGGTCAGATGATCCGCGAGCCAGTATAATGATTCGATTACTTTGGGATGAATAAGAAAATAATAAACCGCACTCAATATCATCCAGTAAAGTGAAAACTTCGGGCATATTATACCTTTTATATTTCCCCACTCTTTTGAATAATCCCATAGCTTTATATTCATTCTCTTAATAAAAATCAGTCCCCCCACATACTCAAGGGCCGTAACTGCCAACGCCATAAGCGCAAATAAAACAAGCTTACGCGCCAATATACCGGGAATATAATTAACCGGTATCCAGGAGAACACAAACAATATCACTAACGAAAAACCGTAAAGCGGAATATACGGTCCGATCAGAAATCCCGGGTTAATCCACTTTCTCTCCGGGTTGTTGCCCGAGAAGAATCTACGGTATATCACTTCAATGATCCATCCAAGCAGACTTCCAACAAAGAATAAAAATGCCAGCACCAGTATAGTGCTCAAATCAAATCTCATAACAAAATACCCCCCATAATATTATAGTTATTTCGTAGCATATTAAAAAACAATCACAGCATAAGCCTACATATTCCTGAACATTTCTTCAAGCTCCTCAGCTGATATATTCCCAAGCGTAGCGATTTCCTTAGCCTTTGAAAACAGCTCTTCGATCTGGCGAAGATGCATTTCTTTGAGCAGCTCCGCATTCTGGGCCTTTACAAAGCTTCCCTTTCCCGTATAGCTTTCAATATACCCCTCGCGCTCCAATTCTTCGTAAGCTCTTTTGGTTGTAATGACGCTGATGCGCAGCTGCTGAGCCAGAATTCTCATAGAAGGCAGTGGCTCACCAACGGGAAGCGTTCCGTTTAATATCATCGCTTTTATCTGGTTCACTATCTGAAGGTAGATCGGATCCTTCGAAGAATTGCTGATTATTATATCCATTGCATCATCCTTTTCCAAGTACTTTCGAATCAGTTTTCATACTCTTCCACGCCTCTCCAGTATACCTTACAGGAGATTCGATAAGAAAGATAAAACAGAAACACCACAAGGCCCAGTAATAAGCCAATAACATACTTTGCTTTTTTAACAAACCCTTCAGTATAGATCAGTTTCATTATGAAAGCCAATATGTGTTCAAAAGAAAAATCATCAGGTAATCTTCCAAAAAGGAAATAGGCCAGGGCAAGCAAAACCATCATCCCCAAGGCGATCATTTTTACATAGTTTCCGTATTTTGAACCAAAGGCGAAGACGAAAGGCATCTCCAGGCTTCTCAGGAAAAGCTGAATAATCATTAGAATGATGGCAATAACAGCCAGCTTACTGCTTCCCTTACCAAACGCAGCAATTGTTTTCTCGATCACAACGACAAGTGCCGTAACACAGAAGCTGAACAAAAAGACGATCCAGTATTTCGCCGCAACTACTCCTTCCATTCCCTTCGGGGTCGAGCACCAGAAATAGGCGCTGACTTTTCTTTCATCTTCCAGAAGTGAACTCTGAAGAGAGCCCGACAGCAAATAGGCCATAGGTAAAAAAAGCAATCCGAGAATTGACAGAATCATACCGTCCCCGCTGCTCTCATTCAGTACTATAAAGGGAGCGACTGCAAGGGCAAATACACCAGAAGCGGCGGACATTATTACCTTTTTTTCTAACATTTCTCTTTTAATCAAAGCAGGCATATTACTTCTCCTTTCTGCCCATTATTCCGGCTGACGCGAGGTAGCTTAAGGCGTAAAGCATCACCGCCGCAAGGCACAGAAGAACAATATAGTCCTTGATAAGCGTTCTTAGCTTCATAAGCTTAAGCATAAGCTCCGGCTTTTTGTCCAAAGTCTCCGCGAACAAGGCTATGCCGGTATATATGACAGCTCCGCCAAGGAACCAGATAAGTGCTGTCCTGTCCTGACTTCCGGTTGCATATGCAAGCACCAGCGTAATACTTTCAAGAACAAGCCATATTGCCGCAACCAGCGCAAACCAGGTCCATTTTTCAGCCGAAAGCGGCTCTCCTTTAACATTGGATATTACTAACGTACTTATAGTACCCACGCATGCAGCGATCATATTGGAGACAAGCACACATACATATTTTACCTTAACGCCTCTTAAAATTCCACCGGGAAGTGTAACCGAATAAGTCATCCATTTGCTTTTTACATCGTTAAATATTGTCCCGATATAGCTTGCCGACCCCAGAAGCAGCAGCATAAGTTCAAAATAATACAGCGCATCGATACTGTTTTTAAAACTAAGCTGCTCCTCGGTTAAGTCGTGAGACAGATTGCCAAACCGGTAGCTTAACAGAAACATAATATGAACAAGGAGCATCACCGCCAGGATAGAGAACACGTATATCATGTTCTTTCTGGCAAGCTTAACTTCTCGCAGCATTAACCCCTTCACTATGACCACTCCTTTTTGTCTTTGTTTACATAAAAAAGCATTACATCCTCTAACGAAACCTTTTCAATCAATAAGCCGGGATATTTTTTCTCGGCTGCTGCACGATCCGGCACCAGAATATCGACACCAAAATCAGTCACTCTGGCGCTGATGAAATCTGCCGGCTCGATTTCAAAGTAATCCTTTTTGCTGCATTTGATCATTGCGTGCTCATCCAGTATAAGGTCCTTCTCACCTGTAAGGAACACCTTGCCATGGTCGATAAAGGTTACCTGGTCTGCAATCTTATCAAGGTCCGAGGTGATATGGGAAGACATCAGAATACTGGCCTCTCCGTCCTTCAGATACTCATAGAAGATATCAAGGATCTCGTTTCTGACTACCGGATCAAGACCGCTTGTGGCTTCATCCATAATAAGGAGCTTAGCCTTATGCGAAAGTGCAACCGCAATCTGAAGCTTCATCTTCATGCCTTTTGAAAACCTGCCGCACTTTTTCTTCTTAGGAAGTTCAAAACGTTCAAGATAATGATAGAACCTGTCACTGTCCCAGTTTTTAAATACTCCCTTAAAAATCTTCTCAAGTGATGCGGCCGTCAAAGTATCATTAAAAGGCAATTCGTCAAATACCGCAGCGATATCTTCTCTTATATCCGCCTTATCGTTCTTAATGTCCTTTCCAAGAAGCCTGAGCTCGCCCTCATCGTAATTGATAATTCCAAGAAGTGAACGAATAGTTGTTGACTTCCCGGCACCGTTTTGTCCGATGAAGCCCATAATACTTCCCTTAGGAAGGCTGAAAGATATCGGTCCCAAAGTGAACCCGTCATATTTTTTAACCAATCCACTGATTTCAATAGCATTTTCGTAATCCATGTTATCCCACCTGCTTTGCTCATTATTGCGGATATAAGCGTGCATTGATTGTATATATCCGATATATACAATATACATCTTTTTATCAACTCTGTCAACCGGTTTTAGCTGCCCGAATGCCACCGCCTATACTGTTATTTACAAAAAAGAAGGACCTCCGGCTCAGTTACCTGAACCCTTGGTCCTTCCTCTTTATGGACTATGTTTTCAAAGCCCCTATAATAACAAAACTATCTTGCGTAACCAGCCGACGCTTTCCCATATGCATACAGGCTCTTCAGTACCGCGGTCAGTTTACTGTTGTCGCCTGCGCTTTCAAACGCATTAGCCATATAACCGTAAACACTTACGTTCTCCACTGTAACATCCCACGCTCTCACAGTAAACCTTGCATCGTATTCAGCAGGCGTGATACCTGTTACCTCAATATATTTCCAGCCGTCTTTCTCACCAAACTTATATCTGGAATACGGAATACTTACACCATTACATTTTATGTTGACATTGCTGATCGACAGACCGTTTGAAGACTCAAAGTAGCATCTGAATCCAACCTCTGACTCCAATATCAGAGATGTTCCGATATATGCGGCCCTCTCTGTAGCAGCGGAACTCACATACCTGTATGCTGAAAGGTCCGGTGTTTCTGCTGCCTTCTTATCGGCTTCACTTAAGATTTCATTCGCTAAGCTTCCTGTATCGTACTCGAAATACTCCTGTGCACTTGCGCCGTAGTTAAGCATTGCTTTTACCACCGGTACTGCACGCTCAAACCGAGAAGGATGGTCTAAAATATACTTCGCATAATCCTGCACAGTGAATTCATATCGGGTTCCTTCGGTTCCGTCACCAAGCACAATATGCGCACAGATCACACCGGTCATTTCCTTCGCAGCCACATGACAGTCAAATACATAGTAGGTCTCGCCATTCACTTCAGCCTTCTTTGCAGCACTCACAAGAACTTCCTTATCAGTGCCGTCAGGAAGCTGCATTACAAATTTTGCGTTGCTGTCTGCTGATACCGACTCCGCAAGCTCCATATAGAAGTTGACACCGATATTATCGGATAAGGATAAAGAGTAACCTCCCAGCTTCGCTCCTACAAAATCTTTATATGCGCCGCAAACTGTACATTTCTCAGAATCATCGGTTCCATAGCAATGTCCCAAAGCGGGCACAGCTGTCTGCGCAATCAGTACTTCACCGCAGATATCGCAATGCTTGCCCTCGGTCAGCCCGGCTTCGGTACAAGCAGGTGAAACAGCATAGTCAGTGACTACATGATGCCCTTTCGCGGGGATTACCTCCTGGACACGTGTAATAGTGCCGCAGACAGAGCAGTGGAAACCTATTTCAAGACCGGTTTCGGTACAGGTGGGGAATACATACGAGTCCTCTACGATACTATGTCCCTTGGCCGGAACAACGTTCTGGCCTGCAAATATGCTGCCGCAACGCGAGCAATGGCTGCCCTCAGTCAAACCGGTTTCGGTACAGGTGGCTTCCACAGCCTCATCCGTCACGATACTGTGTCCGAGCTTCGTGATTATTTCATTCCTTGTTGCACCACAGCAGGTACAGGTGTAGGTCATCTCACCATCTTCTATACAGCTAGCAGCCTTTATCACCGTGCCCTCATCCCAGGGGTGGTCCACACAGGTTACGGTCACCGTTACAGGTCTGGTACTCACGGACACGGCATCTATTCCGGCTCTGTGGAAATCCTCGCTATCCGCGCTTACCGTTATCGTCTGATTGCCGGAAGCGTTATGCTCTGCCACATTGAAGACAAGCTTCAGCAATGTGCCGACATCGCTACAGTTCTCAGTGGCATTTTCATCGCCAAAATAAATCTTCATGCTGCCCTGTGTAATGGCCGCAGGCGTATTACCATTCATTAATTCATAGTCAATCCGGGTCAGTGTCATAGCAGCGCTATCCCAGCTGATCGTAACAGCACCTGAGATAAATCCCGGCGTGTCATTCACATCCAAGAAGACCTCTACTTCCTCTCCGCACTCAGCCGAAACAGGCTGCCCCGCGATGGAGAGAGTCCCGATTTCGTAGCCGCAGTTCAAGCATTTGCCTTTCTGAATAAAATGATAATCAGCTTCGATGTGGTTAGGGTCATTGGCACAGATGCGGATATGATGGGTCGGACTGTAACCGATCCACTCGCCGTAGGCATGACCAAGGGAAGGGATTTCATCGCCGATTATGAGCTTTGTACCGCACATACTGCACTGGGTATCACTTTCCTTACCCGCAGTCGTACAAGTAGCTTCCGCGCCGTTACCGGATGAAACAGGGGTGTGCGCCAGCATGGGAATGTTGCGTTCGTCCGTGATATGACAGACGGTGCATTCGCGTCTTTCGATACCCACAGTGGTACAGGTTGCTTCTCGTAAGGTAGTGTATGCACCATAGGTGTGGTTCTGGGTTCTGGCAAGGAGCTCTGTTCTGACATTGCCACAGACAGAGCAGGTATAGGTCTTTACACCGTTATCCGCACAGGTCGGCTCGGTTGTGATCACACCCGCATTATAGCTATGCGCACCCGTAGACGGAATGGTCTCGGTCTTCGTTT
Source organism: Lachnospiraceae bacterium (assembly GCA_024404675.1). Classification (GTDB taxonomy): domain Bacteria; phylum Bacillota; class Clostridia; order Lachnospirales; family Lachnospiraceae; genus ISDg. The sequence goes on along the minus strand of JAKSPO010000003.1, from coordinate 5,919 downwards.
CGCCGCAGTTAGTGCAGGTATAGGTCCTCACACCCGTGGCACCGCAGGTCGCGGGCTTTGTAACAGAGCCTGTTCCCCAGCTATGAACACAGGTTGAGAATGTTACCACCACGTTCTGATTTTTCTGAACATTATTAACGGTATATCGTCTGTCGCTCGGATTCAACTGACTATAAGCGGTCACTTCGGTTCCGTTTATCTTAACAGAGGAAACAACATAACCCGTCTGGCAGCTCGTGGTAATATACGCATTAAGTCCTTCGTCCACATAAATCGAATCAATGGTAGATATACTGTCATTGGGCTGCTTCTGCTGTGTCTGAACAGAGACGCTGCCGCCGCTACCATTCACACTGGCATTAACTGCATAACGAGTTACATAATGGAAGTCATCGCCGACGCCCCATTCACTGTCACCGTAAGTACCGGTGCGGTCCTCTGCATAAATCACAAAAAACATATTGGGGGCAAGATGAACACCGCTTCGCAGGGAAGGGAATTCATCGAAGCTGATGCTGTTGGTATCAGAGATCCGGGCTTCATCCACAATATTCCCACGGTCCACATGTTCAATATCCGACTTGTCAACTGTGGAATAATGCTCAATCAGCATAACACTATAGTAATTTGCATTCGGCACCGCGTTCCATGTAACCTTGCGCCGGTCCAGATCCACCTGAATATTCTGAGGAACAGCAAGGGGTGTCACGGTAAAATATTTGGTCTGGCCGGCTATGTCTCCGGTCAATCTGACCTCTCCTTTATAGGCCGTAACATAGGGAGTGTAAGTTCCGGTCCTGCTGATGTCGCTTGTAGCATCGAAGGAGGAAAGACTACCGTCCACCCATGCACCGCTACTTTTACCTTCGATGCGGACACCCACGATGTATCTGGTAGCGCCAGGCACCGGATCCCAATAAATCGTTTTAGCATTTGCACCGGTACCCCAGCGAATATTCGTAACCGTCAGCGTCGGCGTATAGGTAAATACTTCGCTTTTGCCATTAGCACTTTCTCCGTACCGATATGTCGTATCGTCAGCTTTGATTTCCACATAGTATTTCTCGCCGGCGTTCATATTCAATTTACCAAGCTGAATCGAATTGATATTCGTACTCTCTGAGCCGGAAAGCGTTCCGCCTTCTGTTTTCAGGGTGACCGTATATCCGGTAGCATTCGCTACACTATCCCATGTAATCACACCAAGCGTATTATCGACCAGGATATTGGTAGGCGTATCAAGTGGAAGCATCTCAAAATACTTGGCAGGGCCGTCACTTTCGACGATAACGTCCCCGCTGCTGTCCAAAGCCTTTACGTGAGTGGTATATGTTCCGGTCTTTCTGATTATAAAAGTAGCATCGTAGGATTCTTCTCCGGGGAAGCAGAAGCCACCGCCACCAAGTCCTGTAATAACAACATCTACAGAATATTTCACCGCACCTGCGACCGGATTCCAGTACAGAATCTTGCCGTTATCGCCGGAGCCCCAGTGAATGTTAAGCGTACTGTTGCCCGGAGCAGACGCTGCGGTGAAAGCAGCTGATTGAAATTGTACCGCAGTACCAATACCGTTTATATTGGCAGGTGCAACAGAACCACCACCCAGGCTGCTGTCACGATTAAATCGACAGGTCAGGCTACCGGTATAGTTTGTTCCATACTTTGGCGTAACCACGGCAAGCAGATAATATCTATGACCTGCAACAAAGGTATCCGTATCAAGCAAGTCATTACCGGTTGTGATATCAAACCAGATCAACCGATTAATGTCGGAGTAGCACTCATTCGTAAGGTAAAGATCTGCCAGATTGTCACTGACCTTCTGCCCGGCAATGGGTTTCTGAAGACCGATGATATTGATGGCGTTGACGGTAACCGGCTGCTTTGCAGTAAAGTCGCCGCTTAAGGCATTCAGCTTCTGCGCACCTGTAGTACCTAACAGTGAGCTGCTATCGACCACAACAGTTGCCGAGCTACCGTTGATGGATACCTTGGTGGATGTTTTGTAGCCAGTTAAACTTTTTGTAACCGGATAGTAATATGTGTATCTCGAACTCGACATAGCTGTAAGTTCTATTTTCAGATTATATTGCTGTCCGTTCCTAAATGTCTCGGTATCCAGCATATAGCGCTCATCGCTCACACTATACCATGTTGCAGATAAGTCACAATTCAAGTTACTTGCAGTAATCTTAGCAATGTTCTCTCCGGCAGTATGATTTGCTACCGGCGTCGGTACCGTAATCTCAATGCTTGTGATTGGGACTGCAGTTGCTGCTGACACTGTCGCAGGCATAAGCGTTACGCACATTGCAAGACAAAGTGCAAAGCTTAATACTCGTCTGACAAATCTTCTTTCTTTCATATTACCCTCCGCTCCTGTGGCAGATAAACACCCTGCCCATTTTAGCCTAATTCATTATACAGAACCAAAATTCTTTCTTATATAGACAATATTGTCTATATTAAAGCCAATAATCTATCACTCCCGCGAAAAACTCCATACCACTTACACATTCTTCGCATTTTGTGCGTCGGCGATTCTGCATAGCAGTGGATAATGTACCTGCGATACATAAAAACAGGGACAAGAATACTTGTCCCTGCCGGTAACTCGCTCATTTATGGGCTGTGCAGCCCTCAAATTGTACCTGCAATACGATTATACTGCCCCATAGCATTCTCCGGTGCTAATTTCTAAATATTCGCTCTTACTGATTCTGCAATTCATCGACCAAAGTCTTTGCTTCAACAAGGCCAAGTCCTGTACCTTTCCTGACAAGTTTGATGGCTTCCGTTTTCATTCCCTTATCAATTAACTGCTTTGCCATAGCTGCATCCTCTGCACTGAGAGGCTTCACCGGCTGCCCTGATTGCTTTCTGATTTTCATACTGCTAATCACTGATAACAAATTAATCAGCATTGCTGCAATCCAAATGACAACCGCTAAGGTTCCTTGACTTTCAATAAAACTAATCACTGCCATCGAAAGACAAGCTGCACAGCCTATCAGTCCGATGTAAAAATTACGTCTGCTGTTTTCCTTTGCTTCATTTCCTAACTGAATACTTCTGTTCATTGCCTCTGTCATGTCAATATCCTCCTTTAACATCCTGTCCAGAGAATAATGATAAGTATCACTGATTTTCACCAAAGTAAATAAATCAGGATAGCTTTTCTCATTCTCCCAATTTGAAACTGTCTGTCTCGTCACATTGAACTCTTTTGCCATATCTTCCTGTGTAAGTCCATGTTCTTTTCTGATTTCGACAATTGTCTGACCCAACTTCATTTTTCGGTTCCTCCTTACAGTTCCAATTCTATTGGGAGATGCTTATTTCAGCAAGCAACTGCGCTTTGACATAGGCATTTTGCCCGCGCAAAGAATCTTTGCCATTCAAATAAACTCTTGTTCAATTGTAATCCCTCGCTCTAAAAGAGCTCGGTCAATTACAATTTGATTAATTCCAAAAATCTGAACTTAATTAAGTTTATACTCTTTCTCTAAGGCACGATGTCTTAAAACCATAAATGGCAAAGGGATAATAACTCCTCCCATCATAAATACCATTTCCAACACCTCGGTCGGCATGATATAGCCTAACCAGAACCCAAGTTCTATACATATTCCATAAACAATCCAAATCACACCGTGTTTCTTATTCCAATGTATTACATTAGAAATTTCTTCCTTCTTTGGCGGGTCAATAACATTATAAAATCCTACCGGATTTTCTTTTTTACTAAATTGAGAAATGCCGATAATAACCATTATTGCTGCCACAATCGATATAATCACTAATCCCATTATCATTCCTGCATTCATAAAATCCCCCCCCATTACTGAAAGTGATCGTACATTTATCCCTTGGCTTTCTATTCTTTCTCCAAAATCCATCGTGGCTTTTCTCCCTTTCTATACCGGAAATTGGAATTTTCGCGTCAAGCTACAAGACTTAACCGCAAGACCGTCAGATCTTGCGGTTAAGGCTTGTAGCGTTACTCGATTAAGTTTCAAGTTATCACTTTTAAGATTTGATTAGTCCCAAATGCCTTTCTACTCGACAAAGTGTGTCCTCAACCGTACTGGCATCCGTTCTCTCTAACCAAAAGAATTGGCTATTCTTTATTTCTTCTATGCGTTCTATATTTATTTCGTATAACGTCCTGCTTACAGTTTTCTTTGCACTTTCCACATCTGATGCAGAGTTTATATACTGATTAAAACCCTGATGATCCCATCTTTCACGGTATTCATCTACAAGATTTGATGGATCCCTTATTAGGAAAACTACTCTTGAAGGTTCAGAGAACATAAGAGCCTGTTCTACAGTTAAATGACAATCACATAATACCCTTTTATCAGCAGACACGCGAATCAAATCAAGCAACACAAAATCCAACTGTTCTCTTGTATTAGTAAGCAACCAATCCTTATATTCCTCAACGCTTCTTCCAAAAAACTCATCTGCACTACTAAACCGCTTATTCATTGCAGGCTGATGCGCAGGGTCAGAAATCCTTTGATGTTCATCAAACCTTTCATCAATATCAAACAGTTCTAATCCATATTTTTGTGCTAAAGCCCTGGAAATAGTGGTCTTTCCACCACATGGTGTTCCGGTGATAAAATATACATTTTTCAAATACTATTTAATAACATTGTCCTGAAATATCATAAATTTTCTCCTTTAAAATAGTTTTGAGTACACAAACAGGCACGAAACTATTTCAGAAGTTTCATGCCATTAGATATTTCTCAATCGTAAAAATGCCACCATTTACAGGCCCTCACTTTCAAAAATAATCAAACGCATTTTATATCTATCATTACTACAGCCGTTAGGGCGCCAGCCCGTGACCGAGTAAGCTTTGCTTACGAGGTTAGGCTTGTAGCGTTGTTCGATTAAGTTTCAATTTCATTGACTAACATCAGCTCGACAAGCTGGGATTTTCAGCATCACTTCTTTGGAAACCAAGGGATACATCGATTTACCCTTTTACAATAATCTATATATTCCTGACCATATAATTCCTTAAGCCATTTTTCTTCTGTATTCTTAAGAACAATCGTCATCTCTAACCAATACAAAATCGGCAAAACAAATAATACTGGGTTATGCGCTATAAGAATCGCACCAGTACTTCCAAGAAAGAAAACTGCGTAGCATGGATTTCTTACAAATGCATATGAACCATTTGTTTTAAGCTGATTATTCTTTATATCATTTACTAAACCACCACCAAAATCAGCCCCAAAGAAACAAAGTAATCCTTCAATGATAAGTACAATTCCTAATACAATAAAAATACACTTTACAAACTTATTTTCTATAGTAAAAGGAATAAACCCTTTTACAGACATAATTATAGCTACTGTAGCTATAATAGCCATAGGAAAACATAGTATAGGTCCTATGCCTAATATAGGCAGATGATTCTTTTTATTTTCCATAGGTTCCATTCATTATCTCCCCCTTTATTTATGAAAATATGGTTTGTTATTGTTAAGAAAATAAGAATTCAATTGACCATTCTTTTTTGAAATCTAAACATCCCATCAAACATTTCATCATCAGCATCCTCTGGAAAATTCGGATCCGGATGATGCTTATTATATAACTCTACTGCATGAAACCCACAGCAATTAATGTAAAAGTGAATATTTCTTTTATCAAAGTAAGGCGTACAGGTGTCCCATACTTTTGTTTCCGGATGTAACTTTTCGATTTCCATCCATATGAATTGGCCAATTTTTTTACCTTGTTACCCTCTAATTTTCATTAGATAGGTAAGACCTTTTATAGTCTCATCTGAAACCATACCTGCTAACCACTTGTAATGCCTTTCAGCAATACATTTTTAGCAAGTGTTATCATTTTGTTATCAAATCGTATCTCGAAAGTCTCAGAACC
>JAKSPO010000029.1 GCA_024404675.1 Lachnospiraceae bacterium | reverse complement strand
ACGAGACGACCGAAGTCGTCTCGTAAAAAGTCTAACTTTGAGGGGTCACCTCAGAGCTTGCTGCTCTTTTTTTGAGCCCTTAACCCCGTCCCCAAGAGACCATTCGGGCTCTACTGCTGTCAAAAATGAGCCCCTAACCCCGTCCCCAAGAGACCAAAAAAATACAGGTACAATGATGATATAATCTATGTTACCGGCATAGCATCTGTGGTATGATTTATAGGCGGCGTTAGTATGACGCCTCGAAAGGAGAGAAGGATGAAGAAAGAAGCATTGTTTATCGGCGGAACCGGTACCATCAGTATGGCGATTACCGAGCTTCTGGCAACGAAGCCCGAGTGGCATCTGACCGTGCTGAACCGTGGTAACCGTAAGGGTGAGCTTCCTGAAGGGGTTTCGGAGCTTACCGCGGATATTAACGATGAGGAAGCAGTCAAGGCTGCACTTGCCGGAAAGCATTTTGATTCCGTATGCGATTTCATCGGATTTGTTCCGGCACAGCTTGAGAGAGATTATCGCATCTTCAAGGGAATCACCGATCAGTTTATGTATATCAGCTCTGCATCGGCTTACGCAAAGCTGCCTGCAGATTATCGTATTACGGAGGGAACCGCACTGGTGAATCCTTACTGGGAGTATTCCCGTAACAAGATTGCCTGCGAAGATCTTCTGATGAAGCTTTATCGTGAGGAGGGCTTCCCGGTAACAATCATCCGTCCGAGCCACACCTATGATAAGCGTTCCGTACCGCTTGGCGTACACGGCAGCAAGGGCAGCTATTCCGTGATTAAGCGAATGCTTGAGGGTAAGCCGGTTATCATTCACGGCGACGGAACCTCACTCTGGACGATGACCTTCAACGAGGATTTTGCAGTAGGTTTTGCAGGCCTTATGGGCAACCCGCATGCAATCGGTGAGGCTTTCCAGATTACGAATGACGAGTCTCTTACCTGGAATCAGATCTATCAGACGGTTGCCAAGGTTCTCGGCGTTACGCTGAAGCCTTATTATGTATCCTCGTATTTTCTGGCTGAGGTTGGTCCGCAGTATGATTTCCTCGGAAGTCTTATCGGAGACAAATCAAACTCGGTAGTATTCAACAATACAAAGGTGAAAAATGCAGTGCCGGAATTCCGCCCGTCAATTCATTTCGAGGACGGCATCCGCAGAACACTTGCTTATGTATTGAGCCATAAGGAGTGCCAGGTTGAGGATCCGGAGTTCGATGCATTTACCGACAAGGTGATTGCTGCGATGGAGCAGGCAAAGAAGGGCTTCTGACTGAAAATGGCATGATGCGCTCATGCCCAAAAAGATACAGACTATGTGAAAAGGAGACAGTTATGGATAATTTTAGTTTTTACGCACCTACGTATTTTGCCTTCGGAAAGAATTCCGAGGAGCGCGCCGGTGAGCTTGTAAAGCGCTTTGGCGGTTCTAAGGTTCTGCTTCATTTCGGCGGTGGTTCTGTTGTTCGTTCCGGTCTTCTGGAGCGTGTGAAGAAATCCCTTGATGCAGCAGAGATTGCATGGGTTGAGCTTGGCGGTGTTAAGCCGAATCCGAGAAGCGGACTTGTATATGAGGGTATTGCGCTCTGCCGTAAGGAGGGTGTAGATTTCATTCTTGCAGTCGGCGGCGGCAGCACCATCGACTCCGCTAAGGCAATTGCAGCCGGCGTTCTGTATGATGGCGATTTCTGGGATTTCTACGAGGGCAAGCCTGTTACGAAGGCACTTCCGGTTGCAACCGTTCTTACCATCGCAGCAGCAGGCTCTGAGGGCTCCCCGGACTCCGTTATTACGAAGGAAGAGGGCATGATCAAGCGTGGTGCAAGCGGTGAGGCATATCGTCCGAGATTCTCGATTCTTAACCCGGAGCTTACCTGCACACTGCCCGCTTACCAGACCGCATGCGGCGCATCGGATATCATCGCACACCTTTACGAGAGATACCTCACAAACAGTAAGGATGTTCAGACGACCGACCGTATGATCGAGGCTCTGATTATGGCTATGGTTGAGGAAACTCCCAAGGTCATTGCTGATCCGAACGATTACCAGGCACGTGCCAATATTATGTGGGCCGGCATGATGGCACACAACAACTCCTGCGGCGTAGGCCGTTCTCAGGACTGGACCAGCCACGAGATTGAGCACGAGCTTTCCGCACTGTATGACTGCGCACACGGTGCAGGTCTTGCAGTCGTTATGCCCGCTGTATTCCGTTACAATATGAAGCACGATCCCGCTCGCTTCGCACAGATTGCAGAGCGCGTATGGGGCATTAAGAATAATGGTGATGTTGAGGCTACCGCACTTGCAGGTATCGAGGCACTTCAGAAGTTCCTCATCTCCATCGGTATGCCGAAGAACTTTGAGGAGCTCGGCGCACAGGAGAAGGATATCGAATACCTTGCACATACCTGCTGCTACGGCGACGGAAACGGAAGCGGAAGAGTGGGCGGTTTTGTCAGCCTTGAGGAAAAGGATGTTCAGAATATTTATCGTCTGATGCTTTAATATTCGCCCTTAGGGCACATTGTGAATGCGCATATAAATAGATTACAAAACGGCTTTCGGGTTGAGGGATCCTCCTTATACCCGAGAGTCGTTTTAATTTTGGGGAAATGTGGAAAAGGTGTTGACACGGAGACAAAAATCGGTGTATATTAAGTGTACTAACAGTGATAGTACACCTATGAGGAAGGGGGATCACATGATTTCGATTGATAAACAAAGTCGTGTTCCGGTATATGAACAGCTTGTGGAGGGATTCAAGAGAGATATCATTCTCGGAATAATGGAACCGGACAGTTTGATACCATCCGTCAGATCGCTTTCGGTGACACTTGGCATCAATCCCAATACTGTCCAGAAGGCATACCTTGAATTGGAACGGAGTAATATCACCTATTCGGTTCCCGGTGTCGGTAGATTTGTTTCACCAGAGGGTGCAGCAATTTTAAAGGGTGATGTTGCGAAGGACGAGGATATGCTTCGTGAGGCATTGATTCATCTGAAGCAAGCAGACTATACGGAAGAGCAGCTTGTGGATATGGTGAGGAGAATTTATAGAGAAGAAGGAGGTTTCGGAAATGATTAAGGTGACAGAGGTTGTGAAGAGATTTGAGGATTTCGAGGCACTCAGCAAGGTGAGTTTTGAAATTCCCAAGGGGAAAATATTCGGATTGGTTGGAAGCAACGGTGCAGGAAAGAGTACGCTTTTACGAATTATGGCCGGGGTATATAAGCCTAATGCTGGCGGAGTCACTTATGACGGTGAGCCGATCTGGGATAATGTGTCGGTTAAGGAGAAGTTGGTTTTTGTTCCGGATGAACTTTATTTTCTTCCTGGCGCGAGTATGAATCGTATGGCTAGATTCTATCAGAATTATTATCCGACATTCTCTATGGAGCGATATCAGGAGCTTGTTGAACAGCTTAGATTAGACCCGAAGAGAAAGCTTTCTGGCTTCAGTAAGGGTATGCAAAGACAAGCTGCGACCGTGCTTGCGCTTTCTTGCAGACCTGACTATTATTTCTTCGATGAGACCCTTGACGGCCTTGATCCTGTTATGCGTGAGGTTGTTAAGTCGATTATTTATGAGGATATCTGTGAACGTAATGTAACGGCGGTAATTACCAGCCATTCCCTGCGTGAGTTGGAGAATACTTGCGATCACCTGGCATTACTGCATAAGGGCGGACTCGTTTATGACTATGATGTTGAGTCTGTCAAGGCATCTCAGGTAAAGGTGCAATTTGCTCTTTCTAAAAACCTCACCCGGGAGGAAATGGAGGAAAAGCTTGCAGTTTCCTTTCAATCCTTTAAACAGGAGGGACGTGTTAATACGGCAATCTTTGATGCGGGCGAGAAGGACATACAGGAGTCTTTTCAAGTTTTGGAGCCGCTGTACGTGGATGTTTTGCCCATGACGCTTGAAGAATTGTTCACCTATGAAATGGAGGCATTGGGATATTCCTTTGATCTGGAAAGTAAGGAGGAGAAGCATGAAAGTTCCGTTCAGTAAAAGGGCATACCGAGAGGGTATGCGCCAGACGCGTGTAATCCGACTGATGTGGCTTACTATGGTTGCGATTCCGTTTCTGATCAATCTGGTTACGTTTTTTGATTCCTTACGGTCAGACTATAAGTTTTCTGAAACACTGGAGGATGATAGTTCCCTTCTCCTGTTTGGAACATTTTTCATGGGAGGTCTATTGCTACTCATTTATCCTGTTTCTATCTTTCTTTCGGAGTGGCTGACTAGTAGTTATCATCGCAACAAGCGGGCTGCGGCAACCATGAATGCATTGCCGGTATCTTTGAAGGAAAGATTTTTCACTTCTGTTTGTATAAGTGGTGCTAATGTATTGCTGATTACCTTGTACAAATTCCTGTTAGAGCAGACTTATGTTGTATTTGCTTGTTTATATTTGAAAAATCGTGGAAGCAATCCATTTAAATTATACGGAAGGCAATATACAGACACATGGGGTGAGTATCTCCGGTCTTATGTGTTCTTTCTTCTGGTAGGGCTGTTCCTCGCCGCATTTCTCGTTATGTGCAGGGAGTTGAGTCACTCGGTAGTTATGTTCATCTTCTGGAGTGTTGTCGGTGTTTCACTCCTTTTATTTACCGTTCCTGTCTTCAATATATTTTTGTATAACTCATCTAATCTTATACAGATTAACTGGGTAGACTATAGTGACAGGGATCCTTTTCTGTCCGGTGTTTTGGAACTTCTGGTATGGACGATGGAGGCTGATGCATTCCACGTGGGCGTGATTCTCTGGCTGTTGGTTGGAACTGTTTTATTCCTGCTTGTCGGATGGGGCGTGAATCGGTGGTACTCGGTTGACTATCTGGAGAATGAAACCGCTAACTATCGGGTAGCGAAATTGGTTTATGTTGTGGCTGATCTGATTGCTGCCGCATTGACTCTGAGTTTTATGAGCTCGGCAGAAGAAGTACCGATATTATCTGTGATATGTGCTTTGGCGGCACTTCCGCTGGTTCATTTTCTCATATGGAACCTTTTGGGAAGAAAGCGGTTTTTGCATACGCTTCGATACGCTTTTATCGGTCTGATGGCGGCGCTGATTCTTTTTGTGGTTGCGGTTCTCGTGCGGCAGGAAAAACTCATTCTGCCCGAGAAGGAAGATGTCGTGGCAATTTCTCTGCAACAGGGCGTAGCTGGGTCAAGAATCAGCTTCTATGTGAGTCGGGAAAGAACAACAGTGAACAGGGACGCAATCTCACTTGTTTATGATCGAATCAAGGAAACACTCAAAGGAAATCAGAATGGGCAGAAGACGGCAGACCGAATCCCGTACTACGGAATGCTTTTAACCAAGAAGGGGACAACCGCTTACCGATTCTATTTGCGTGTTGAAGATTTGAGCAGAATACTGGAATACACGAAAAATGAAACGTCCAATGTGTATGAGGAGGAAATCGATTACGGCTACTTTTACTCGGGTTTTACAAAAGAAGAGGAGAGGACCTTTTATGAGATCCTTTCCGGAGAAGAACATCGTAAAATGAATCGTATTCGTCTTGACAGGCGGCATGCCGTTACGGGTGTGGATGTCCTTCTGAACGGTGTCGGCGGCAGTAGAATCTACCCGGTACCTGGATTATCAGATAACCGTTTTCTGCGTCTAAGCGAGAAGCAGCCCAAAAGTATCGCTTATCTGATGTCTATCGCCGAGGAGCGTTTTGGAAGTAAAGTGAAGGAATGTCTGACATTGTATCTTAACGGGGATAAGAATGCTATGACGGCACAGACTAGATTAACTATCATATGTCGTGGTGCAACAAGTGAGGGCATAAACCTTGATTGTTCCATACAAAAAAAGGACACGGCACTGTATGTATGGATGGATGAGGAAGGGACCGATTATCCGGTAAGTGAGGAACTTACGACGGCCTTTTTTGAAATGCTGTTTCGAAATTGCGATGGCAAAGGTACTATTGAAGACAGTGTGATGGTGTATGTTAAACTGGATAACGAGGGGAATATATCCGAAGATATGGCAAATCGATGGTACCTGATGGTTACTCAGTCGGATATTCTGCAATGGATTTCGCAGTTGAGGGAGGAGTATCATGAAGAGAATATTCAGTAGAAGAAGATTTAAAGATCTGTTTCAACGATATCATTCCTATTTTCTGGTAGTCGCGATTGCTGCCGTATTGTTAGGAACATTAACTTTCTTTGTTAGTAAGATGGCAGCACTACCCGAAGAATTGGATAGGATAAAGCTTTCCTTTGAGAATGATTTTAAGTTGGAGGCGTTACTTTGCCTTTTCCTGCCAATTGTGTTCCTGGCGCTTCTTTTTAAACATAATATGGAAAAAAATGCGGCAGATGTGATGATGGCACTCCCGGTGAAAAGAAGTGCTGACCTTGCGTCAAATCTGACAATGTTAGTCGTATTCTTTCTTGAATTTTCGTTGATTGGAATTACTACAGATTTCGTTCTTGGAAGATATGCATCCAAAGGTTTTGTCAATAAATCCTTTCTCCTGACAAAATATGGCCTGCTGTTCAGTTTTTTTATCTTGGGAATAGGGGTGGGGCTACTGGTTGTCTCCGCTGTAACCGGAATGTTAGAGCTGGTGCTTTACGGAATCGCAATGTCGATTATCGTTCTAGGGTTTCACTGGGGGATGCTCTGTTACTATTTTGATAAGATTGTAGGGTATGGAGAACATTTTGTGTTGGAACTCCTTTTCTCATATGATGCTTCTTTCCCCGGTTCCATATATGAGGATATGGGAATCAGACTGGAAGATCCAATCTATCGAAGGGGGATGTTGGTTGCGACAGGCCTTCTTGCTGTCGTGATATTATTCCTTGGGGTGATAGCTGCTTTGAAGCGTCCCGCGGAACGAAGCGGCGGAAGCGTACGATGCCGCTGGATCCGATTCACGGTACAGCTGGCGTTGACAGTCGCTGTATTGAGGAGAGTTGTGTTAGCGGATATTGTATATGATATTTATTTCAAAAGAAACTTTTTCGCAAACGCAGAGTTAAATCGTACCAGACTTATTACGGTTCTTCTGATAGGAGCCGGTTGTTGTGCGTGGGAATTGTATCGAGGCAGAAAATGCAAGAGAATCTTTTCTGCACTTGGAGCTGTTTTGGGCGGTTGCCTGATAGTCTTTCTGATGGCATGGGTGCTTAAGGTGAGCTATGCCGATAAGGTGAAGGAAGACGAGTCTCTGATGCGACCTGCTATCGAATATGGTGAGCAAGTGAGTTCGTATGAGTGAGTAAAATAAGTTTGTATAATTGTATACAAAACCACTTGCAATCTGAAATCATTTGTTCTATAATTTGACCAGGCGGCTTTCCGCCTGGTCGTTTTGTGTCCGAAAGGACGTGCGGCCGTTATCCTAATATGATATTTTCTAAGGAGGATTTTCAAATGGCATACGTAGATGACGTACTGGAGCTCGTAAAGAAAAAGAACAGCAACGAGCCCGAATTTATCC
>JAKSPO010000028.1 GCA_024404675.1 Lachnospiraceae bacterium | reverse complement strand
TCCCGGAGAGTGGTACTAAAATTAGCTTCCATGGAATTCAGTACCACGATTCTTCTCGGTCCGTGGTACTAAAACCAGCTTCTATGGAATCCAGTACCACGATTCTTCCCGGAGAGTGGTACTAAAACCAGCTTCTATGGAATTCAGTACCACCGCTTGGCCTGGCGAGTGGTACTAAAACCAGCTTCCATGGAATTCAGTACCATCCCCCGGCCGAAAATGTGGTACTAAAGACTGAATTTCCTGAATTCAGTACCAAAATCCGTCCGCAACCTGTCCCCGGTAGCTCAAAAACCGCCACAAGCAGTTCCTGCCACGTATAGCGCCCACGCCACAAGCAATTCCTGCCGCGTGCACCTCCCTCGCCCGTGCACGCAAAAAGGGCACCGACTCACGTCGATGCCCCATACTTCTACAAGTTTACCTTCCGGCTTTCAGTCAGCTTCCGGCTTTCTGCCGGCTACCGCTTATCAATTACTTGTTCTCTTCTACCTCGATCTTGCGGATCTCCTTGGTATCGATTTCCTTGCGGATAGCATCGATAAACTCGGAAAGCGGCTTCTGGCCTTCGTCGCCGAGGAAACGGCTTCTTACGGATACAACCCTCTCCTCTTCCTCCTTGGCACCTACAACAAGCATGTAAGGAAGTCTGTCGAGACGTGCCTCACGAATCTTATAGCCGATCTTCTCGTCTCTGAGGTCGGTCGTAGCAAGGATACGGTTCTTCTTCAGCTCCTTGCATACCTGCTCAGCATAATCGTTGTACTTCTCGGAAATCGGAAGGACACGAACCTGCTCAGGACAGAGCCAGGTCGGGAACTGACCTGCATAGTGCTCGATAAGCCATGCAAGCGTTCTCTCGAAGCAGCCCATAGAGGTTCTATGGATGATCCAGGGAAGTGCCTTGCTGCCGTCGCTGTCGATATAGTACATACCGAACTTCTCAGCGCTTGCACAGTCAAGCTGGATTGTAACCATCGTATCTTCCTTGCCGTATACGTTCTTAGCCTGGATATCGATCTTCGGGCCGTAGAATGCTGCCTCATCGTCAGCCTCGGTGAACTTGATACCGTTCTTGATCATAACCTGACGGAGATAATCCTGGGTACTGTTCCAATATTCCTCATCACCGATATACTTCTCACGGTTGTTCGGATCCCACTTGGAAAGACGATAGGTTACATCGTCCTGTACGCCGAGCGTTGTCATAACATAGTTAGCAAGCTCTACGCAGCGGGTAAGCTCTTCCTCTGCCTGGTCGGGACGAAGTACGATATGTCCCTCGGTAATCGTAAACTGACGTACACGGGTAAGTCCGTGCATCTCGCCGGAATCCTCGTTACGGAACAAGGTCGAGGTCTCGGACATACGGTACGGAAGGTCACGATAGGAACGCTGCTCGTTCATGTATACATAGTACTGGAAGGGACAGGTCATCGGACGAAGTGCCATAACCTCCTTGCCGGCCTCAGCATCCTTATTGAGGATGAACATACCGTCCATATAGTGATCCCAGTGACCGGAAATCTTATACAGATCGGACTTAGCCATCAAAGGAGTTCTGGTACGAATGTAGCCCCACTCGTTGTCCTCAAGGTCCTCAATCCATCTCTGGAGCGTCATGATCATCTTGGTTCCCTTAGGAGTGAAAAGCGGCAGTCCCTGGCCGATAACATCAGCAGTCAGGAAAAGCTTCATCTCACGACCAAGCTTATTGTGATCGCGCTTCTTAATATCCTCAAGGTGTGCAAGATAAGCATCCAGATCGGCATTCTTGGTATAAGCGGTACCGTAAATTCTGGTAAGCATCTTGTTCTTCTCGCTACCTCTCCAGTAAGCACCGGAGGAGGAAATCAGCTTGAAAGCCTTAATCGGCTTCGTGCTCATCAGGTGCGGGCCCGCACAAAGGTCAATATAGTCACCCTGCTGATAGAAGGAAATGACTGCATCCTCAGGCAAATCATTGATCAGCTCCACCTTATAAGGCTCCTCGTGCTTCTCCATCAGTGCGATTGCCTCGGCTCTCGGAAGCTCGAAACGGGTAAGCTCCTTGCCCTCCTTGATAATCTTCTTCATCTCTGCCTCGATGGCATCCAAAGCGGCACGATCAAGCGGTTCCATATCAAAATCGTAATAGAAGCCGGTATCGATCGACGGGCCGATTGCGCATTTTGCATCGGGGTAAAGTCTCTTCACTGCCTCAGCCAGTACATGGGAGGTCGTATGACGATAAGCAGCCTTACCTGCCTCATCGTTAAAGGTTAAAATGTTCAGCTCACAATCGGAATCGATTACGGTACGCAGATCCTTAACTGCACCGTTGACCTCGCCGACACAAGCCATTCTTGCAAGACCTTCGCTGAGGTCTGCCGCAATGTCGATGATACGCATCGGCTGCGCATACTCTTTAAAAGAGCCGTCCTTCAAAGTAATCTTCATGTCTTTCTCTCCTTTTCGTTCATACATGTTCCTCTGGCATCAGCAAGCTTCACAAATAAAAAATCCCTGCTGATACCGGTAAGTATCAACAGGGACGAATAAGCTTCGCGGTTCCACCCTATTTGACTTTCGTAAGAAAGCCCACTTCATTGTGACGGTAACGGAATCACCGGGCCGGATTGGGGCCTCTCGGGAGGTGGTCTTCGGTTCCTTGCTTCCTTCGGCACTTCCAGCTCGCTTACGCGGTGCCTTTCTCTGGCGGAGCTTGGGACTTACTCTTCTCCTTCAACGATTTAACAACAGTATAGGCATTCTTCCGCAAGTTGTCAAGTAGCGAATCAGTTATTCCCTTACCATCTCTGCAGCCTTTTCCAGTGCTGCATCGATATTCGGAAGGAAATTCTCCTCGCCAACCAGCTTTTCAAAGCCGGACTTCTTCATAACGCCTCTCGGCTGCTCGTTTACGTGAGACAGAAGCATCGCGATGCCTGCCTTCTTGAAGGCCTGATATACGTTCGTAAGGTTACGCATAGCGGTCGTATCCATCGCAGGTACGTTTCTCATACGGATGATAACGACCTTATCCTTCTCACGAAGCGGAATGTCTACGAATTTGTCTGCAACAGCGAAGAACATCGGTCCGTTGATCTCATAAACGCTTACGCCCTTCGGTACAGCCTTCAGGCCGTGCAGCTCATCGGCGCTCTGCTGCTCATCCTCAGCGATGTAGGTCCAGTTACGTACCTCGGTAACGTCGCTCATACGTTTCATGAAGAGGAATGCTGCCATTACCATACCAACCTCGATAGCAACAACAAGGTCGAAAGCAACGGTAAGGAAGAACGTTACGAACAGAACAAGGATGTCGCTCTTCGGTGCGGTCTTCACGATATCGCGGAAATGTCTCCACTCACTCATATTGTAGGCAACCATGAAAAGAATCGATGCGATTACAGGCATCGGAATCAGGGCTGCGTAAGGCATCAGCACAACAAGGATCAGAAGAAGCGTTACCGCATGAACCATACCGGCAATCGGGGAACGTCCGCCATTCTTTACATTGGCTGCGGTACGTGCGATTGCGCCGGTTGCGGGAATACCACCGAACAGTGCGGAGGCAATGTTACCGGTACCCTGTGCAATCAGCTCGGTGTTGGAATTGTGGTGGCTTCCGATCATACCGTCGGAAACGACACAGGAAAGAAGCGACTCAATTGCCGCAAGAATTGCAATGGTAAATGCGCTCGGCAGGAGCTCCTTCACCAAGGTAAAGGACAATGTCGGCGCCGTGAACTTCGGCAGGCTTCTTGAAATGGTGTAAAGATCACCGATTGTATTGACCTTAAGACCAGCAAGCTTAACAACCAGAACACCGACGATTACGGCAACCAAAGAGCCGGGAATCTTCTTGTTGATCTTCGGCCATATGATCTGGATTGCCAGTGCGCCGAGACCTACAAGAAAAGCAACATAGTTCCAGGAACCGATATTGTTTCCGATGTTGAGCACTTTGTCAATGGTTTCGATATTCTCGGTTCCTGCCGGATAGGTAAGTCCGAGGAAATCCTTCACCTGACCGATAGCGATGGTAACCGCAATACCTGCGGTGAAGCCGGTCGTAATCGTGTAGGGAATGTACTTGATCAGGGAACCGAACTTAAAAAGACCCATCAGTATGAGGAGGATACCTGCCATAACGGTGGCAAGTGCCAGACCAGACATATGATACTGCGCTACGATACCTGCAACGATTGTTGCGAAGGCGGCGGTAGGTCCTGAAATGTTAACTCTGCTGCCACCGAGTGCGGCAATGATAAAGCCGGCTACGATAGCGGTATAAAGACCCTGCTCGGGACCTACGCCCGACGCAATGGCGAGTGCGATGGAAAGCGGCAGCGCGATGATTGCTACGATAATACCCGCAACAATATCCTTAACGATCTGCTCCTTCTTATAGCCCTTAAGGGCCGTGGTAATCTTAGGCTGAAAAACCTTCATGATACACCTCTCCTTAGCTTATTGATAGCGAACAATTGTAAGTTTACATTTTCCGAAATGGAAATACAAGAAGGAAAATACCGAAAAGAAGGCGCTTACGGAACTTTTTCTTGTGGAAAATGTTGCTGCCGTTGTATTTCGGGGCGAAATCTGCTATAATTTATCCTTGCGTAATATATAAATTCGGAAGGCCGCGAACGTATCCGTGCCTTCACGAAAGGAGTGCCATGAGAACACTATTCAATGATCAATGGGTATTCGGCAAATACTCGCCGGACGCCACCGTTTCCGAACTCCTGACGGGCTCGGACGCTCATCAGCTTAGTCCCTTTCAGCCTGTGGACCTTCCGCATGACTGGATGATCTATCAGGTGAAGAATCTGTATGAGGACAGCATCGGCTGCTACCGTAAGACCTTTATGCGTCCTTCGGCGGGAAAGCATGTATTTCTCCGCTTCGAGGGCGTTTATATGAACTCCCGCTACTATCTGAACGGCGAGGAGATTCATTTTCAGCCATACGGCTATTCCACCTTCGAGATCGAACTGACACCGTACCTTAAGGACGGCGAGAACGAGCTTGTGGTTACGGTAACGTATCTTAGCCCCAACACCCGCTGGTATTCGGGCGCGGGAATCTACCGTAATGTCTGGCTGATTGAAAAGGATGAGGCGTATCTTGTAGCTGACGGCACCTATGCTTCCGCTGCAGAGGTTCCGGGAACCGACGACTTTACCTTAAGGGTGTCCGCGGAGGCCGTATACCGCCCTTACATAACGGGCACTACTGCTGCCATGCTTCGCCATACCGTTACCGATGCAGCGGGCAATCCGGTCGCATCGCTTAGTAAGGACGTTACCCTCTGTGACGAGGTACTCTGCGAGGAGCAGTGCTTCTCACTTACAAATGTACAACGTTGGGATATTAGTTCCCCTTATCTCTATACCCTGACGACCGAGCTGCTGATTGGCGGAGACGTCATTGATTCGGTCAGTGAGCATATCGGCTTTCGTACCATTTCCTTCGAGCCGAACCGCGGCTTCTTCCTGAACGGTCGTCATGTTAAGCTTCACGGCGCCTGCATGCATCATGATCTCGGGTCCCTCGGCGCGGAGGTCTACAAGGATGCGATTCGGAGACAGTTTCTGTCACTTAAGCGTATGGGAATCAATGCGATCCGTACTTCACACAATATGCCTGCCGTAGAGCTGATGGAGCTCGCCGATGAAATGGGTATGCTCATCGACTCCGAGGCCTTTGATATGTGGGCGCGTCCGAAGACCGACAAGGATTACGGCAACTTCTTCCCGGAGTATCAGGCAAGGGATGTAGCAAGCTGGGTTCGCCGCGACCGCAACCATCCGAGCGTCATCCTCTGGAGTATAGGCAACGAGATCTACGATACGCATCATCCGGAGGGCCTTATGTATACAAAGCTGCTCCGCGATGAGGTCCGCATGCATGACCCGTGGCATAACGCCTTCACTACCATCGGCTCGAACTACATCGCCTGGGAGGGTGCGCAGCGCTGCGCGGAGGAGCTGGAGCTTTCCGGCTACAACTATCAGGAGCACCTCTATAAGGAGCATCACGAACGATACCCGCACTGGAACATCTACGGCAGTGAGACAAGCTCGACCGTGCAAAGCAGAGGCATCTATCATTTTCCGCAGGATGTAAGGCTTCTTACCTTCGAGGACGGCCAATGCTCTTCCCTTAACAACTGCTCCACCAACTGGGGCGCTAGGACCGCTTACGACGTAATCGCAAAGGATCGCGACGCTGAATTCTGCGCAGGACAGTTCATCTGGACCGGCTGGGATTATATCGGCGAGCCGACCCCGTACTTCAGTAAGAACTCCTTCTTCGGCCAGGTGGATACCGCAGGCTTTGAAAAGGACAACTATTATATCTATCAGGCCGGCTGGCTTGATCATAAGGAATACCCGATGGTGCATCTTCTGCCCTACTGGGACTTTAACCCCGGGCAGATTATCGATGTACTCGCCTACTCGAACTGCCCCCGTGTCGAGCTCTTTATAAACGGTGAGTCGCTTGGCACACGTGATATCGATCCCGAAAACGGTAAGGAATTCGGCGGCAAATGGCAGCTTCCTTACACGCCCGGCACACTCCGCGCAGTAGCCTATGACGAGAACGGTTCTATCGTAGCAACCGACGAGCAGTCAAGCTTCGGCGACCCCGCAGAGCTTACCGTCTCATTAGACCGAACGGAGCTTCCCGCAGACGGACGTTCGCTTTCATTTCTCAGTATTGCTACCGCTGATAACGAAGGGCATTTTGTGGCAAATGCCAGAAACCGCGTCGAGGTTACCGTAACCGGCGCAGGCCGCCTTGTAGGCCTTGATAACGGCGACAGCACAGACTGGGATGAATACAAGGGAACAAGCCGAAGACTCTTCTCCGGCCGTATGCTTGCAATTATCGCATCCACGAAGGACGCGGGCGATATTACCGTAACGCTTCACTCCGAGGGCCTTCCCGCGAAGACTGTTGCCCTTAAGGCTACTCCTGCATATGCAGACCCGCATAGCTGCAGCTCTCAGGTGAACTTCACTACGCCTCTACCGAAGGAGGTTCCGGTTCGTAAGGCAGAGCTTACGCTTCTCGATTCGCTCCCGTTCGATGCTTCCGAAGGAGACGACTCCAGCAAGCGGGCAGCCTATTGCCTGAATGAAACTACTCCTACCGCACGCGTTCGGGCCACGCTCTATCCTTTGAATGCTACATTCAACGACGTGACCTTCCGTGCGATGACATTAGATGGTGTCGACAGTAATGCCGTAGAGGTATCCATCGACGAGGACGGCCTCACTGCAACGATTACCGCGCTCGGAGACGAGGACTTCTACTACCTGTACTGCTTCGTCGGAAATGGCAAGCCGCACCCGGATGTTGTATCGGTCCTTCCGTTCCGAAACGTTGGGCTTGGCTCCGCCACATTTGACCCTTATAAGCCTGTATGTGCGTGCAAATACTCAGAGAGTAACCGTACACCGCTTCTCTCCTTCCAGGGCGGCTCCTTTTTGAAGCATGAGACGACCTGGCTTCGCTTTGACCGCGTGAATTTCGGCGATTTCGGTTCCGATGAGATTACGATTCCGATCTTCTCCTTTGATACGGAGCTTCCGGTTGAGGTGTGGCTCGGTACGCCCGGAGAAGGTGAGCTTTTACTGAAGGACACCTACCGCTCCCCGAGCTGGTATAACCATTACCAGAGCAATACCTTCAAGCTTTCAAGAAGGCTTAAAGGCCTGCAGTCGATCAGTCTGCAGTTCCATACCGGTCTTTCCGTCGGCGGTTTCACATTTACCCGCTTTCAGAAGGCCTACGGAACGCTCTGCGCGAACGAATACAGCGAGTTAAGCGGCGATGCGTTCCGTGTTGCGGAGGACGGCGTGTATGATATCGGTAACAATGTCGACATCGAATTCCGCGATATGGACTTCGGCTCACAGGGCTTTACAAAGCTTGTGATGTGCGGCCGCTCCCACGTTCCGACCAACACGATCCACGTTCGCTTCCACGGCGGACAGGGCAATGTGAACCGGATTGTGGAATTCCCTTACTCCGAAGACATGCTGACGCTTGAATTCCCGATGGAATCACTGACCGGCGGACAGCGGATCAACTTCATATTCCTTCCGGGCTGTAAGTTTGATTTCAAATGGTTCCGGTTTGAGTAGTATCGGGCCCCGCATTCTGTACCGCCACTTTGCGCAGTTATGTGGTGCGGTCTTCTATAAGGTCGATACGGATTCGTCAGAATGCCCTTAGGGGCTTAGAAAGATAATATGCCGAAGCTCTTAATATAGACTCTCCGGCAGGAATTGGACTTTTATGAGTAATATGAACAACAAAGCGCTGATTGCAATGAGCGGAGGGGTCGATTCCTCTCTCGCTGCCAAGCTGATGGTCGACGAGGGCTATCAGTGCATCGGCTGTACGATGAAGCTTTACGATAGCGAGGTTTCCGACACTTCTAACGGTCATACCTGCTGCAGCCTTGACGATGTCGAGGATGCCCGCAGCGTGGCCGCAAGGCTCGGGATTCCTTACTATGTGTTCAACCTGAAGGAGGATTTTCGCGAGAAGGTTATCGGCCGCTTCGTTTCGTCCTACGAACAGGGAATCACGCCCAATCCGTGCATCGACTGCAATCGCTATATGAAGTTTGATAAGCTCTTCGAGCGTGCGAAGATGCTTGATTATGATTATGTAGTAACCGGCCACTATGCCCGAATCGAGGAAAGAGATGGTATATTCTATCTGAAGAAGGCGGTTGATTCTACCAAGGATCAAAGCTATGTCTTATATTCCATGACACAGGAGCAGCTTCGTCATACCCGCTTCCCGCTTGGCACTATGACCAAGACCGAGGTGCGTGCCCTTGCCGAGATGCATAGCTTTGTGAACGCCGCCAAGCCCGACAGCCAGGACATCTGCTTCGTTCCGGATGGGGATTATGCGGCCTTCCTCGAGCGCTACACCGGCCGCTCCTACCCTGCCGGCGACTTCCTCGATGAGGCAGGAAATGTGCTTGGCAAGCATCGCGGCTGTGTCCGCTACACGATTGGGCAGAGAAAGGGGCTCGGCATCGCCTTCGGGACACCGCTTTATGTAAAACGCATCGATGTTGCCGCCGGCACTGTCACGCTTTGTGACGACGCCTCACTCTATTCGGACACCCTTACCGCGAACGAATTCCACTGGATAAGCGGCACCGCTCCCACCGATTCGTTCCGCTGCAGGGCAAAGATCCGCTACCGTCAGCAAGAGCAGCCCTGCACAGTCTACCCGCAGCCTGACGGCACTGTCCGGGTCATCTTCGACGAGCCGCAGCGCGCCATCACACCCGGTCAGGCAGTCGTTCTTTATGACGGCGATATCGTACTCGGTGGGGGAAGAATATTGTGAGATTAACGATGGGAAGCATCGCAGCTATATAATAAAATGGAGAAATGCTATATGAGAAGTTATGGTTACCAAAAAAGTTATACCGAGGTGGAGATTCTATCCCCGAAGACCTGCGGTGTGGTGGGAAGTCTTCTGCTGATTATTTCCCTGTTCTTAAAGTTCTGGGGAGTCGAAGCTGACAACTATCACGTTTCAGTTGAATTTCGTATGGTGGAAAATATCTACAACGTCATTGGCGTGGTTCTGACAATTGTGTTCTACCTGCTTGCCCTCTGGTCAGAAAGCAAAATCTTCATCTTTCTGCTTATCTGGGTGATGTGTCACGACTTCTACCAGCTGTTCGTCAGTTACAACGAGCTTATGACCGAAGTGTCCAAATTCAATTCTACCTACGGCCCCTCCGTCAGCCTCAACATCGGACTCGGTCTGATCGCCTTCATCATCGGCACCGTCGCGTTGCTGATTGGACTGGTTCTGAAGTATAGGGAGTAAATGCATAGAAAAACGAACCCCTACCCGGACTATGGAAACAATCTTCCACGGTTCGGGCAGGGGATTTTTTTGAGTGGGGGTATTCTTATCAGCGTGATTCTTTTTTGTCAGGGAGGATTGCGGTGATTGTTGCTATAAGCATAGGCATCTGCCTAACATAGAGTGCCAAGTGATACGGAAAATATCGCTTTGATTGACATTCTCCCGCATTTTTGATATTCTATCAACAGGCAAATGTGCCATCCAACGCACATATGTCATTATAAACGACACAAAGAGGAATTTATGCGTAAAATATCCTATCAGAAGCTCGCTTCCACCGTTGCTGCCGCAAGAAAGGGCATGAAGCTTACTCAGGCTCAGCTTTCCGAGCTGACCGGAATCAATCGCGGCATGATCAGCCGGTTAGAAAGTGGCGACTATATTCCTACGCTCGAGCAGCTTGAAGCGCTTGCCGAGGTACTTGATTTTGAAGTTGTTGATCTTTTTGAGGAGGTTCCCTGCACGAAGACCGCTCCTGCACTCCCCAAATACAATATTGCTGTTGCCGGAACCGGTTATGTCGGCCTTTCCATCGCAACGCTTCTTGCGCAGCATAATCATGTAACGGCGGTTGATATCATTCCTGAAAAGGTCGAGCTGATCAACAAGCGAAAGTCTCCGATTCAGGACGAGTATATCGAAAAATACCTTGCCGAGAAGGAACTTGACCTGACCGCCACACTAGACGGTGACGAGGCCTACAGGCACGCCGACTTCGTTGTAATCGCAGCACCGACCAATTATGACAGCAAGCGTAATTTCTTCGACTGCTCCGCGGTTGAATCGGTCATCGAGCAGGTGCTTCGCGTGAATCCTTCGGCCACTATGATTATAAAGTCAACCATTCCGGTAGGCTATACTGCCTCCGTACGAGCACGCTACAATACCGATAACATCATCTTCAGCCCGGAATTTCTTCGTGAATCCAAGGCGCTTTATGACAATCTCTACCCGTCAAGAATCATCGTTTCCTGCGATGAGGCGTCATCCGAGAAGGCGCATACATTTGCCGCTCTCTTAAAACAGGGCGCTATCAAAACTGACATCGAAACACTGTTCATGGGCTTCACAGAAGCAGAGGCGGTAAAGCTCTTCGCCAACACCTATCTCGCGCTTCGCGTGTCGTACTTCAATGAGCTTGATACCTATGCCGAAACAAAGGGGCTCTCCACACAGGACATCATCAATGGTGTCTGCCTCGATCCTCGAATCGGCAGCCACTACAACAACCCGAGCTTCGGCTACGGCGGCTACTGCCTCCCGAAGGACACGAAGCAGCTCCTTGCCAACTTCAACGATGTTCCGCAGAACATGATCACCGCCATCGTGGAAAGCAACCGCACGCGAAAGGATTTCATCGCAGATCAGGTGCTGAGTATGGCGGGGTATTACGATTACAATAACCGTGGCGAGTATACTCCCAGTCAGGAAAAGGATTGCACAATCGGTGTGTATCGACTTACCATGAAGAGCAATTCTGATAACTTCCGCCAATCTTCTATTCAGGGCGTTATGAAACGGATTAAGGCAAAAGGTGCATCCGTCATCATCTACGAGCCCACTCTGAAGGATGGCGAAACCTTCTTCGGCTCTCTTGTAGTAAACGACTTAAAGAAATTCAAAAAGAAAAGCCAGGCCATCATCGCCAACCGCTACGATTCCTGTTTGGATGATGTAAAGGGGAAGGTGTATACGAGGGATTTATTTCGAAGAGATTAGTAGAAAAACGCATTCCCCTCGAGACATAAATGTATTTGCAATTAAAAAAAGAACCATTGCACTGAGGTGACCCCTCAAAGTTAGACTTTTTACGAGACGACTTCGGTCGTCTCGTT
>JAKSPO010000027.1 GCA_024404675.1 Lachnospiraceae bacterium | reverse complement strand
TTTTTTTCTTTGGAAAATCACTTCGCGGTTAAGACCGCGGCGGCTTATTTATACTTGCTGATATTGTTGTTGATGAAGTTTTCGATCTCCTTTTGAGAACCGGAAACCATCATAATCATAATAAAGCCGTTGTTGTGGACCTCTCTTGCATAAAGGCTCATAGCAACCTTGTTAAGTCCCTGGATTACATCGAAGGTAAGGCAGGAATACTTCTCACCGGCAATCTTAACGGTTTTCACCGGCTGGCCGACAATCTGTGCACCCTTGACAGCGGTTGTCGAGAAGGAACGGGAGAGACTCTGCATCTCCTTTTCGAGATTGGTATTCTTCTGTTCCTGGGTTGCGATGATGATAACAGAGGTATTGGAGCGGAACATATGCGCATCCATACCGTTCAGTGTGCCGGTCGGATCGGAAAGCTTCTGATAGCCCTCCGGCAGTTTAATGGAAACATTCGCCCATTTGCTTTCGTAGACATTGTTGGAATAGCTGCCCGCCTGGTAGCGCTTGTTGATGGAAGACATAATAAGGAATACGGTTCCGCCAATAGCGGCAAGCAGAATCAGGATAACGATAACGACCTGAGCAGAGCCTTGGTTTTTTCTTCTTTGCATTGGATACTCCTCCCAATATGAATTTGCATTTATTATCAATGCTACGGGGATTTTTGTCAAGGTTCTCTTGCAAATCTTAAACTTGATACTTTGCACGCCTTTGTGGTATAATAAAGTGATTATGGGGTTCTGTATCCTTTTTCGGAAAGCAGGAAATGGATGCCATAATCAAACGGAGGTGCACAATGGGAAAGGGCAGAGTCGGCGCAGCGGAAGCAGAACGCCTGGCAGCACGTATCGGAAATGCAAAATATCTTGCAAGACCGTATTCCGGCCGCAGGGACGGTATGAGTGTTGCGGAATGTGTTAAGCTTGCGGCGGCGCAGGACAGAAGCATATCGATGGCGTCGGGAACGATGACCGGTCGCGATCCGCGCATAACGATGCTTGCGGTGTATCGAGCCATGAACGCGCTTGCGGTACGCGGGCGCACAGTAGAAGCTTGTACCCTTCTGCTGATGGTCCCGAGAGAGATACCGGAAGCGCAGCTAAGACCGTTCATGCGCGCAGCCTATGAGGTGGCGGAGCTGTCCGACGTGGAGATTGTTCGAGCGGATACGTCTGAGGTCACGGCACATGTGACAGCCTACGGACATGCCGGCGAAGATACCTTGGCGGAATACCCGGAAGCGGAATATTCCGTAGTCATGTGTGGTCTTGCCGGAGCGGAGGAGACGCTTTTAAGCTATGAAGAGCATCGAGAACGTCTCCTGGCGAAATATCCGCAGCATTTTCTTAAGGATATTCCGAGTCTTATGGATACACTTGATGCAAGAGGCTACTGTGAGGTAGCAGCGCGAAGCGGCGCGGTATACGCTTATGCGTGCAGCGACGGCGGTGTTTATGCCGGACTGTACGGGATGGGCGAGAGGCTTCGATTAGGCATGCGAATTGATCTGCCGTCGATTCCGATCTCGCAGAAGTCGATTGAGATATGCGAGGAACTGGATATTGACCCTTACCGGATTGGTGCGAACGGATGTGTGTTCTTTATCACAGCGGAACCCGAGCGACTGCTTACGGCACTTTATGAGGCCGGCGCGGAAGCGGCTGTGATCGGACACCTGCAGGAAGCAAATGCAAGGGAGCTGCATAACGGCGATGAGGTCCGTTATCTGGAGCCCTTTCGTGGAATATAATAGTAAATGGAGGATTTGGTTATGAATTTGGATATGAAGATTTTGGAAAGCTTAGACCAGAATGCTAAGCTTACGGCGGCGGAGCTCGCCATTATGCTGAACGAGGATGAGAAGGCAGTGGAAGCCGAAATCCGTCGTATGGAGGAGGAGCTTGTGATTTGCGGTTATCCCACGTTGATTGACTGGGACAAGACCGATCGTCATCAGGTTACCGCAATGATTGAGGTTCGTGTGACCCCGCAGAGAGGCAAGGGCTTCGATGATATTGCGGAGAGAATTTATCAGTTTGAGGAGGTTGAGGCTGTATATCTGATGAGCGGCGGCTTTGATCTTACCGTTATGCTTCGCGGCTCCAGTCTGAAGAGCATCGCGGAATTTGTATCCGAGAAGCTTGCAACGATGGATTCCATTCTGTCGACCGCTACGCATTTTGTTCTGAAAAAATACAAGGAGCACGGCCTTACCCTTGTCAACAAATCTGAAGATGAAAGGATGCTTGTTACACCATGAGAGACCCGTTAAATCCTGCTGTTGTGGCAATTAAGCCCTCCGGCATTCGTAAATTTTTCGATATTGTAAGTGAGATGAAGGACGCGATATCCCTCGGTGTCGGTGAGCCTGACTTCCCGACCCCGTATCACATCCGTGAGGAGGGTATCTATTCCCTTGAGAAGGCTAAGACGCATTATACAAGTAATGCAGGCCTGATGGAGCTTAGAACCGAGATCTGCCGCTTCCTCGATCGTAAGTATCATATTCGCTATGATGCGAAGAATGAGACACTGGTTACCGTCGGCGGAAGTGAGGCAATTGATCTTGCCATTCGTGCAATGGTATGCCCCGGGGAAGAGGTTATCATCCCGCAGCCTAGCTACGTTTCCTATGAGCCCTGCGTTATCCTGACCCAGGGTGTTCCGGTGACGATTCGACTGAAGGAGGAGGACGAGTTCCGTCTTACCGCGAAGGATCTTCGGGAGGCAATTACCGATAAGACGAAGCTTCTCGTGCTTCCATTCCCGAACAATCCTACCGGCGCAATTCTGACGGAGGAGAACTTAAAGGAGATTGCCGCTGTATGCGTGGAGAAGGATATTTTCGTTGTATCCGACGAAATCTACAGTGAGCTGAC
This sequence comes from Lachnospiraceae bacterium, assembly GCA_024404675.1. Lineage (GTDB taxonomy): Bacteria > Bacillota > Clostridia > Lachnospirales > Lachnospiraceae > ISDg. Next base: position 9,321 of record JAKSPO010000027.1, on the reverse strand, counting down.
CTATGACCAGAAGCATGTTTCCATCGCTTCTCTCCCGGGAATGCGCGAGCGTACCATCGTAATCAACGGTTTCTCTAAGGGTCACGCAATGACCGGTTGGAGGCTCGGTTACGCATGCGGTCCGAAGGAAATCATTCAGCAGATGACCAAGATTCATCAGTTCGCAATTATGTGCGCACCGACTATGAGCCAGTATGCCGCTGTGGATGCTTTGAAAAACGGTGATGAGGATGTTGCTATGATGCGCGACTCCTACGATAAGCGCCGTCGTTTTGTACTGCATGAGCTGCGCGATATGGGACTTCCTACCTTTGAGCCCTTCGGCGCATTTTACGTATTCCCGAATGTTGCCGAGTTCGGTATGACCAGTGACGCCTTCGCAACCAAATTGCTTGAGGAGCAGAAGGTTGCTATCGTTCCGGGAACCGCCTTCGGTGACTGCGGAGAGGGCTTCCTTCGTATCTCCTATGCTTACTCTCACGAGAAGCTGAAGCTTGCACTGGACAGACTTCGCATCTTTGTTGAGCATCTTCGCGAGGAGCAGGGAAAGCGCTAAATATGATTAATATTGTTTTACTGGAACCGGAAATCCCTGCCAACACGGGCAATATCGGACGTACCTGCGCCGCAACCGGCGCACAGTTGCATCTGATCGAGCCGCTCGGCTTTTCGCTGGATGAGAAGCATTTGCGCCGTGCGGGCATGGATTACTGGAAACAGTTGGATGTAAAGATTTATAAAAGCTACGAGGATTTTCTTTTAAAGAATCCGGGGGCAAAGGTGTATTATGCGACGACCAAGTCGAAGACAGTCTACACCCAGGCTAGCTTTGAACCGGACTGCTATATCATGTTCGGCAAGGAGAGTGCCGGCATCCCGGAGGAGATTCTTGTGGACCACGAGGATACCTGCATACGGATTCCGATGATCGGTGACATGCGTTCACTGAATCTGAGCAATTCCGCAGCAATCATCCTTTATGAAGCACTTCGTCAGAATGATTTCGAGGGAATGCGCAGAGAGGGGGAGCTGCATCGGCTCAGGTGGTCCTCCGTGGAATAATGATGGAGTTATTATGAATGAGAAAGCACTAAAAACGCTGGAGTTTTATAAGGTTCGGGAGATGCTTGTGCATTTTGCCGGCTCGGACCTTGGTCGAAGACGCTGTGCGGCTTTGACTCCGGTGGATACGAAGGAGGAAGCGGAGCAGCTCCAGCAGGAGACCGCCGATGCACTTTCGAGACTGTTTGCAAAGGGCTCTCTGTCCTTTAGCGGCATTCCGGATATCGGTGATTCGCTTCTCAGACTTGAGCGCGGCGGATGCCTACAGATTCCCGAACTTCTGAGAATCGGGTCTTTGCTTTCGGCCGTCGCAAGAGCCAAGGCCTTTGGCTGCTATGGTGGTCGGGGCGAGGAACTGCCGTCCGACTCTCTTACGGAGCGATTTGAGCTTTTAGAGGAGATGAAGACGGAGGCACACGAGATTAATCGTTGCATCGTTGCGGAGGATGAGATTGCCGATGATGCAAGTGCCGGACTTAAGAGCGTGCGCCGAAAGATAAAGGCAACCAACGATAAGATTCATGAGCGTCTCGGAACGATTCTTGCCAAGGATTCCCAGGCGGGAATGATTCAGGATGCCTTGATTACCATGCGTGACGGCCGGTATTGCCTGCCGTACAAGAGCGAGTATAAGAACCAGATTTCCGGAATGATTCATGACCAGTCGGCCTCGGGTTCGACCTCATTCATCGAGCCGATTGAAATCGTGAAGCTGAATAACGAGCTTCGTGAGCTGGAGATTCTTGAGGCTGAGGAGATTCAGAAGGTTCTTGCAATGCTCAGCGAGATGTTAGCGCCGAATGTAGAAAGCTTACGATATAACCGCGATGCGGTTACAGAGCTTGATTTTATCTTTGCAAGAGCATGTCTTGCGCGGGAGATGAAGGCGACCAGACCGGATTTCTCCGAGGACAGAACCATAAAGATTATCAAGGGACGTCATCCCTTGATTGATCCGAAGAAGGTTGTGCCGATCGATATTTCCTTCGGGAATACCTATTCGATGATTGTGATTACCGGACCGAATACCGGCGGTAAGACCGTTTCCTTGAAAACGGTGGGACTCTTTACCCTGATGGGGCAGGCGGGACTTCACATTCCGGCCAAATCAGGAACCGTACTCGGAATATTCCCTGAGGTTTATGCAGATATCGGTGATGAGCAGAGCATCGAGCAGTCTCTGTCGACCTTCTCGTCCCATATGACCAATACCGTGAAGATTCTTGAGGCGGTACAGGAGGATTCGCTTGTTCTGTTCGATGAGCTTGGTGCGGGAACCGACCCGACTGAGGGCGCCGCGCTTGCAATGGCGATTCTTTCGCACCTGCATCGCTTTGATATTCGAACGATGGCAACGACGCATTACGCGGAGCTGAAGGTTTTTGCCATGACAACTGAGGGCGTTATGAATGCCTGCTGTGAATTTGACGTGGAATCCCTGCGGCCGACCTACCGCCTGCTTCTTGGTATTCCCGGCAAGAGCAACGCATTTGCCATCTCAAAGCGTCTCGGACTTTCCGATACGATCATTGAGGAGGCGGATTCCTTCATCGGCATTCGTGATAAGAGCTTTGAGGATATGATCGCAGAGCTTGAGGATACCAGAAGAAAGCTCGAGGAAGAGCTCGCTTCGGCCCGTGCCGACAGAAGAGCGGCCGGTGAATATAAGGCAGAGTGGGAGAAGAAGAGTAAGAGCATCGAGGAGCGCAGAGAGCGCATGCTTGCAGATGCAAAGGCTGAGGCCGGCTCGATTCTTCAGGATGCCAAGGATTTTGCGGATGAAACCATTCGTAAGATCAATAAGCTTGGACAGCGAAGCGGTAATATCGCAGAGCTGGAGGAAGAGCGCAGAAAGACAAGAGAGAAGCTGTCCGGCGTGACACCGAAGACAGAAGCGGCGAAGGTCAGAAAGGGCGGTCATAAGGCAACGGATTTCCATATCGGCGATTCCGTGCTGGTGCTCAGCATGAACATGAAGGGTACCATCCACAGCCTGCCGAATGCAAAGGGAGACTGCTTCGTAACGATGGGAATCATGACCACAAAGGTCAATATATCCGATCTTGCGATTCTGGAGGAGCCAAAGACCGAGACGAAGAAGAAAGCCTACACACCGACCGGTATGGGAGCGAAGGCGATGACGATAAGCCCGGAGCTGAACCTTGTCGGAAAGCGTGTGGATGAGGCGATTGCCGAGCTCGACAAATACCTCGATGACGCTTATCTTGCGCATCTTGCAAAGGTTACAATCATTCACGGCCGGGGAACCGGTGCGGTTAGACAGGCAGTGCACAGTCATTGCAAAAAGACCAAATACGTGAAGGCACTGACACTTTCCCCGGACTACGGTTCGACTGAAGTGGAGTTTAAAGAATAGAAAGAAATGGGAGACAGAAGATGGTTGAGAGACAGAAGATACTGATCGTTGACGATGATAACAATATCGCAGAGCTGATAGCACTCTACCTGACTAAGGAATTCTTTGATACCCGCATCGTCGGCGACGGCGAGGAAGCGGTCAGACAATTTGCCGAGTACGAGCCGAATCTGGTGCTTCTCGACCTGATGCTTCCCGGTATTGACGGCTATGAGGTATGCCGTGAGATTCGTAAGACCTCGAACACCCCGATTATTATGCTGTCCGCAAAGGGCGAGATTTTTGATAAGGTGCTCGGACTTGAGTTAGGTGCGGACGATTACATGATGAAGCCGTTTGATTCTAAGGAGCTGGTGGCTCGTGTAAAGGCTGTACTGCGCCGTGTTCGTGAGACGAGTAGCGCCGCACAGGCTGAGCCCGCGCATGACAACACGCATACCGCTGCGGCAATGCAGGGTGAGTATGTTGCTTACACCGATCTCATCATTAATCAGACGAATTATGCGGTAACCTATATGGGACATAAGCTTGAGATGCCGCCGAAGGAGTTCGAGCTCCTGTTCTATCTGGCTTCTCATCCGAACCAGGTATTTACCCGTGAGCAGCTCCTTGATCGAATCTGGGGCTATGAATATGTGGGGGATACCCGTACCGTTGACGTGCATATCAAGCGTCTTCGTGAGAAGCTCAGAGACCACGAGGAGTGGAGGCTCGGTACCGTCTGGGGTATCGGCTATAAGTTTGAGCTTAGAAACCAGCTGTAAAGGATTCTTTGGGAGTGACACATGAAACAGAAGGTCTGGCATAAATATGCCATTGTATATCTGATTGTAGCGGCGTTGATTTTATTAACGATCAATCTGATCGTACGCCCGATCTATCGGAAGGACAATTTGAATAAGCATAAGCAGCGTCTGTACAAGGAATGCGTCATTATTGCGGACGAATATCTGGAGGAATATAAGCTTTCGGAATTCACGTTACAGGCCTTTATGTTACAGATGAAAGCGGTGCGCACGATGCTAGATGCCGATGTGTGGATCGTCGGTGCGGAGGGGCAGATGATTGCCGCAACAGGCAATACAACGCTCACAAAGGAGAGCCTGAACCTGAACGAGAAGGCGCCGGGGCTTTTAGAGTCACTTTATATGCAGGATGTATATGTGGAGGGACTGACGAGTTCGATGTCGCTTTGTGCTGTGGAGCCTGTACAGGAGGGAATCCACAAGAAGGGCTATATCGTCATGGTGGAATCAATGGAGAAGGCGGCCGAAGAGGTGGATGCGTTCTTCAGACGTCTCGACCTTGTTGCAGGTGTCGGTCTTCTGTTACTTCTGCTCGTATTCTTCCTTTTCGCGGTTTATCATACGAACAATCTGATGCAGATTAACAAGACCCTGATTGCCTATACCGACGGTAATTTCCGTGCAGAGCCTGAGATTATCGGTCGGGACGAGTACCGCGCAGTGGCCAACTCGGCGCATATGCTTGCCGAGCAGCACGCCAATCTTGTTGAGTATCAGAAGAACTTCGTAGCAAACATCAGCCACGATTTCCGTTCCCCGCTTACCTCTATCAAGGGCTATGCGGAGGCGATGAAGGACGGAACCATCCCTTACGAGATTCAGGGAAAATATCTGAACATCATCCTTTTTGAGACAGAGCGTCTTTCGAACCTGACCAATGATCTTCTCGACCTCAGTAATTTCGAGAACAAGGGCGTTCGGCTCATTTACGAAAGATTTGATATTATTAAAATGTTAAAGCAGTCCTCGGCGACCTTCGAGGGCAAATGCTCGCAGAAGAATATGAAGATTCGTCTCGTATTTCCCGAGAACGAATTCTTCGTGTATGCCGATAAGGGTAAGATTCAGCAGGTAGTACATAACCTTGTCGATAATGCAATCAAGTTCAGCCATCCGGACAGCACCGTGACCATCGTGGTAGCAGAGAAGAAGGACAAGGCACTGATTTCCGTGAAGGACACCGGAATCGGTATTCCGAAGGAATCCATCGGTAAGATCTGGGAGCGGTTTTACAAAACCGACCTCTCACGAGGTAAGGACAAGCGAGGCACCGGCCTCGGTCTTTCGATTACCAAGCAGATTATCGCTGCACACAACGAGAACATCAAGGTAATCAGTACGGAAGGTGCCGGTACGGAATTTGTCTTCAGTCTGCAAAGAGCAGACAGTTAGGAGCGGTTTATGAATAATCGAAAAGATATAAAATCGACGGACAACGAACAGAACAAGAAGGTGGAGACCGAGGAGAATTACGGCTTTATCAAGGAGGAACGCGTACCGCAGAGAAAATGGCAGAAGCGTTACAGAATCCTTCGCTCGATTCTTGTCATCATCATGCTTGGCGTTCTGTTCGGTATTATTGCAAGAAGCTCCTATGAGATTTCGGATTATGTGATCCAGCGCTTCTTCAGTAAGGACGAGAAGAAACCGATTGAGTTCAACCCTTCGCCGACAGGCCCCGGCAATCTGGGCGGTGATACGCCAATCATAGACGATAAGGCTTTCCAGAGCTATGAGCAGATTATGAAGGGTGTGCGCGATGCGTCGACTGCATTAGAGCCGAGCATGGTTCGGGTCATTTATGAGAAGAATATCGTGGATCCCGTTTTTGCCGATATTACGAGCAGTACGGCCGAAATGAGCGGTGTCATCGTTGGTGACAACGGAAGCGAATATCTGATTCTGACTGCATACGAGGGCTATGAGTCCTTCGAGCATGACAAGATATACGCTGCATTTTCCGGCGGCAAGACGGTGGAAGCAAGAGTGCTTGCAAAGTCTGAAGAGGCAGATTTGCTTCTGTTGGCTGTTAACTATAAAGAGTTCCGTGTACAGGAGCGCGACTGGATCAGCGTTATCAAGCTTGGCAAGTCCGGCGAGCTGACACTTGGTTCTGTGGTTATTGCTATCGGCTTCCCGAACGGACGCGGCAAGTCCGTTGACATGGGTATTCTGACAAGCCGTTCGGAGAAGGTTTATATCACCGATCTCTCGCTTGAAATTATGGAAACCAATATGCTTGGCGGACGTGGCGAGAGCGGTATCCTGGTAAATGCAAAAGGCGAGATGGTCGGCTTCATCTCCAATCGTTTCCACGAGCAGTGCGGCTGCATCGAAGCGTTGAGCATCGATAAGCTGAGCCCGCTTTTACAGCTTATGGCCAATGATACGGCATATCCGAGATTCGGTGCTGTTTTCGCGGATATCAGTGAAGAGGCGCTTAGCCAGATTTCCATTCAGAACGGAATCATCATCGAAAGTGTGAAGGAGGAGTCTGTTGCAGCGGAGCATCAGTTCAGAAAGGGCGATATCCTGACAAAGTTAGATGGGGTTCCGGTTACCTCTGTGGAGGAGTTCTTCTTACTTTATACAAACCATGCACAGGGTGATGAAATCGAGGTTCAGTATTACAGAAACGGTAAGGAAATGAAGAAGAGCTGGAAGATCAGCTATTAGAAAGAGGAATACTATGCGTTATATTAACGAGCTGCGTGACGGAGAGCTTGTCTCCGAAATCTATCTCTGCAAACAGTGCCAGATTCAGAAGGCCAAGACCGGCAAGAGCTATATGTCACTGTCGCTGCAGGACAAATCGGGTGTTCTGGACGCGAAGATCTGGGACATGGGTCCGGGAATCAGCAATATAGAGCCGATGGATTATATCAAGGTTGAGGGGCAGATAACAACCTTTCAGAACAACCTGCAGCTGAATATCCGCCGTGCGAGAAAGGCCGAAGAGGGAGAATATGACGCTTCGGATTATCTTCCCGTATCAAAGCGGGACCTGAAGGAGATGTATGGCGAACTGAAGGGCTATATGGACTCCGTGAAGGAGCCGCATCTGCAGGCGCTTTTAGTGAATGTTTTCTCTGATAAGGAGCTTGCAAAGCGCTTTGTGAAGCATTCTGCGGCAAAGGCGATCCATCATGCATTTATCGGCGGACTTTTGGAGCACACGCTTGGCGTTGCGAAGCTTTGTGATTTTTATGCAAGCTGCTACCCGCTTTTGAACAGAGACCTTCTGATTACGGCGGCAATCTTTCATGATATCGGCAAGCTCGAGGAGATTTCCGTCTTCCCGGAAAATGATTACACCGATGACGGCAACCTGTTAGGACATATCTTCCTTGGGGCGGAGTTCTTAGGAAAGAAGATCGCGGAGGTGCCACATTTTCCGGATCGTCTGGCAGCAGAGCTTCGGCATTGCATCCTTGCGCATCACGGTGAGTTAGAATACGGCTCTCCGAAGAAACCGGCGCTTGCAGAGGCCCTGGCATTAAGCATGGCCGATAATCTGGATGCGAAGATGGAGACCTTTAAGGAGCTTTTTGCGGCCAATGAGGTTGCACCTGGCACCTGGCTTGGTTATCAGAAATTGTTCGAATCTAATATTCGCCCTACGTCGAAGTAGTGCGGTTAGCATGTGCCGCCCGGAAAGAGCGGCACATTTTGCATATTGGCAGATTGAAGGAGTTTTATGTTTGAGAAGAATCAGATTTTGGAAGTTTTGATTGAAGATATTACCGATACCGGAGAGGGAATCGGGCATGTGAACGGAATTACCTTGTTCGTTAAGAATGCAATCCCGGGAGATCGCTGCAGGGTGCGTGTTCTGAAGGCTAAGAAGACATATGCATTTGCAAAGGTAGAAGAAATGCTGACGCTCGCGCCCGGACGCGTTACACCGGCGTGCGAAGTGGCATCTATGTGCGGCGGCTGTCAGCTTTCTTATATGAGCTATGAGGAGCAGCTTCGATTGAAGGAGAAGAAGGTGCGGGATTGCATCACACGAATCGGCGGCTTCACGGATGCGGAGATTCTGCCGATTATCGGAATGGATGAGCCGACGGCATATCGGAATAAGGGACAATTCCCGGTCGGTGAGGGACGCGACGGAAGGCCGGTACTTGGCTTTTATGCAGGTCGTTCCCACAGAATCATTCCGACCGAAGGGTGCGGTATGCTTTGGAAGGGGCACGAGGAGATTCTTTCCGTGGTAAGACGGTTTCTTGAGACAAGCGGTGTTAAGCCGTACTGTGAGGAGACCGGTAAAGGACTTCTTAGACATGTGCTGATTCGTAAGGGCTTTGCCACCGGAGAGATCATCGTATGCCTCATCATTAACGGCGACAAGCTTCCGAACGCAGGGATGCTTTGGGAAGCCTTGTGTAGGGTGCCCGGTGTGGTCGGGCTTTGCCTGAATGTGAATAAGGAGCAGACCAACGTTATTCTCGGAGACCGTTTGATTCCGCTCTATGGAAAGGCATATATCAAGGATTATATCGGAGATATCTGCTTCGAAATCTCTCCGATGTCATTCTATCAGGTCAATCCTGTGCAAACGAAGGTTTTGTACGATACGGCGCTTAGCTTCGCGGGGCTCACCGGCACGGAAACGGTATGGGATCTGTATTGCGGAATCGGAACGATTTCGTTGTTCCTTGCGAAGGCTGCCGGCAAAGTCTACGGTGTTGAAATCGTTCCGGAGGCGATTGCCGATGCGAAGAAGAATGCTTCCCTGAACGGCATAACCAATGCGGAATTCTTCGTGGGAGCGGCTGAGGAGGTATTTCCGAGACTTGTTAAGGAACGTCCGGACATCGGCGCGGATGTCATCGTTGTCGACCCGCCGCGAAAAGGCTGCGACAGTGTTCTGTTAGAGACAATGCTTCGTATGAACCCTCGCCGAATCGTGTACGTATCCTGCGATCCCGCCACGCTTGCCCGTGACCTTAGGCTTCTGTGCGAGAAGGACTACCGCCTTGAGAAGGTGCAGCCCGTGGACCAGTTCCCCGGCAGCGTGCACGTTGAAACGGTAGTATTGATGTCAAGGGATAAGGAATGATGGCTGAAAAG
>JAKSPO010000026.1 GCA_024404675.1 Lachnospiraceae bacterium | reverse complement strand
TTCACTGTAAATACAGGCCGGACATAACTCTCATCGTCGTTTTGGATATGACTGGATGCTCCTTCCGGGCCTCGCATCATTGCCGCCCGGGTATCATCTCCTCCAAAGGCTTCCGAACGCAACCATGTGTAATACACATCAGAGTTCTCAATGATTTCCGGAATCAGCTTCCCTTCATCTTCTCCCTTCATAGGGCTTCCTTTTATTCCTGTCTCTGCCGAGGATAATGCAAACACATGACGGTAGATGGTTTCCAGATTAGGTGGGCACTTACTAAAATGCTTTGAAACAAACTCTATGGTATGTACCTTGACCGGGGCATTTCGAATGATTCCCTTCATCCCGTCGGAGTACGCATTATAGACAACTCCTTCAAGGAAGTTATCCACGATACTTCCCGGATAATACGCCCCTCCAACACCATAGATGTTCTCGTCACGATACATCATCGCCTCAAGCCACGCTGTCTGACGGATCAGAATCACGGCATCCTTACCATAATTCTTCGTATCAATGGCAATGTATGGTATATACACACCATTCTCCATCACATACACCAGGCCATCCTTTTTATAGCGCTTACTGTAACACAAATCTTCGATCACCGTCGGTGTCTTGTGTATCTTAATTTCGACAATAACCCGGTATACACCAAAGGCAAGCAAGGCCAATACAAGTATACTTAGGATGATTTTTTTCTTCATATGTTTCACCCCAAAACAGTTTGTTTTTCGGAAGAGAAGGGCAATCTTCACCTGAACTCCCTGTGTGTTATTCCCTCAACCCCCTTGTATAACATCTTATAGCATTTCACAGGCAAAAGCAAGCGAATTAAAACGCTTTTTAACTCACATTCCAATTCCGAGTTTCTAGCGCATACGGTGTTTCGTACAATGAAAAGGAGTAGCCCTCTCGGACTACTCCTAATTGCTCACGATAATATTTACTTGTCCACCCAAAGGACCAAGCCTTCAGGTTTTATCTCAGGTTGCTTCGCGGCCGTATGCCGCATCATTTACTTGAACACATCGCGATTGTTCGCACCGGCCCAGATGACAACGCTTCCGTTGGCTAAGGTTGCCTTCATGTCGATGATTCGCTGATTCTCCGAACCGCGGAAGCGAAGGGAGATGTTCTTCTGCTCCTCCACGAACGGTCCGTCCACCAATACATCAAGCATTGAAAGCATCTCGTCCGTAACCTCGGTGTACTTCCGACCGCCCGGCAGAAGATCTCGCTCATAGACAAATCCGGTGTATCCCCAGATATTCTTTCGCGGGAGCGCTTCCTTGAACCGTCTTAAAAACGGAACAAGTGCTCTCTGGTTGTCCGGCTCAAAGGGTTCTCCGCCAAGAAGCGTGAGCCCAGCGATATAATCCGGCGTGGTTTCCTTGATAATATCATTCGCAGTCTCCTGCGTAAACGGCTGTCCATAACAGAAATCCCAGGTGTCCGGCTGAAAGCAGCCCTTACAATGGTTGGTGCACCCCGATACAAACAGTGTGGTTCTGACACCCTCTCCATTTGCTATATCGCAGGTTTTAATCACTCCGTAATACATGAGGGTACCTCTTTACAGGTGCAATACACGCTCTTTGATTTCCTGCGTTCTGCCCTGATTCCAGAACTGTGTTCCGATATAGCCGCAGGTACGACGTGCAACATTCATCTTCGTCTGGTCGGTATTGCCGCACTTCGGGCAAACCCAGATAAGCTTGTGATCCTGCTCGTGAATCTCAATCTCACCATCATAGCCGCAGCACTGGCAATAGTCGCTCTTGGTGTTCAGCTCTGCATACATAATGTTGTCGTAAATGAACCGAATTACCTGCATAACAGCCTCAAGGTTGTCCTGCATATTCGGCACCTCAACGTAGGAAATTGCACCACCGGTCGAAAGATTCTGGAACTTGGCTTCAAACTTCAGCTTATCGAATGCATTGATCTCTTCCGTAACATGGATATGATAGCTGTTGGTAATATAACCCTTATCGGTAATGCCTTCAATCATGCCGAAACGCTTCTGGAGGCACTTTGCAAACTTGTAGGTCGTGCTCTCAAGAGGAGTTCCGTAGATACCGAAGCCGATACCGGTCTCGTGCTTCCATTTGTTGCAGGCATCGTTCATATGCTTCATTACATCAAGCGCGAACGGGGTTGCGGACTCGTCGGTATGCGACTTACCGGTCATATATTTCACGCACTCATAAAGGCCTGCATAACCAAGGGAAATGGTGGAATAGCCGCCAACAAGGAGCTTATCAATGGTCTCACCCTTCTGAAGACGGGCGATTGCACCGTACTGCCAGAGAATCGGGGCTACATCGGAGGGTGTTCCCATGAGACGATCATGTCTGCACATAAGCGCCTTATAGCAAAGCTCTAGACGCTCGTCGAAAATCTTCCAGAACTTCTCCATATTGCCGCCGGAGGAAAGTGCTACATCGGGAAGGTTGATGGTAACTACGCCCTGATTGAAACGACCGTAGAACTTGTAATTCCCGTTCTCGTCCTTCCATGGGGAGAGATTGGAGCGGCATCCCATAACCGGGAAGCAGTTGCCTTCCTTCAGCTCCTTCATCTTCTTCTCGGAGATGTAATCCGGAACCATTCGCTTCGCCGTGCATTTGGCGGCGAGCTGGGTCAGATGATAATATTTGGAATCCTCGTGGATATTGTCTTCCTCAAGAACGTAAATCAGCTTAGGGAATGCAGGCGTTACCCAAACTCCGGACTCATTCTTAACGCCCTTGTAACGCTGTTTCAGAACCTCTTCGATGATAAGTGCAAGGTCTGCCTTCTCAGCTTCGCTGCGGCACTCGCCAAGGTACATAAATACGGTTACGAACGGTGCCTGACCATTGGTAGTCATAAGTGTAACAACCTGATACTGAATGGTCTGAACGCCGCATTTGATCTCATCAAGAAGTCTGCGCTTTACAATCTGCTCACGAACAGAATCGTCGACAGGCGTTCCGAGAATGGAAAGCTCTTCGGCAACTTCCTTCTGAATCTTCTCACGGCTTACCTGCACAAAAGGTGCAAGATGCGCAAGGGAGATCGACTGGCCGCCGTACTGATTGGAAGCAACCTGTGCAATAATCTGCGTTGCGATATTGCAGGCGGTAGAGAAGCTGTGCGGACGCTCGATCAGCGTTCCCGTAATAACGGTTCCGTTCTGCAGCATATCCTCAAGGTTTACGAGGTCACAGTTGTGCATTCTCTGCGCATAGTAATCCATATCATGAAAATGGATGATACCGTCGTTGTGCGCATCGATAATATCTCTGGGGAGAAGCATACGGGCAGTAAGGTCCTTCGAAACCTCGCCGGCCATATAGTCTCGCTGCGTGGAGTTAATAACAGGATTCTTGTTAGAGTTCTCCTGCTTAACCTCCTCGTTGTTGCAATCAATAAGAGAGAGAATCTTGTCATCGGTCGTGTTGGACTGACGTACCAGCTGTCTTGTATATCTGTAACGGATATAGCTCTTTGCAACCTCATATGCGCCGTGCGCCATAATCTGCTGCTCAACAATATCCTGAATCTCCTCGACACTTGCCGCACGACCAAGGCTCTCGCAGTTGTTAGTAACATTCTCTGCGATACGCTTAATCTGGTTAGAGGTCATACGAAGCTCTTCACTTACGGACTCATTGGCCTTCGTGATGGCGACAATTATCTTACTGATATCAAATAAAGCTTCGGACCCATTTCTCTTAATCAGTTTCATCTCTCTTACCTTCCCCTTATATGTCAATACATTGTGTACTATATATTGTGTTTTGCGTTAAAAATTATAGCACATACAGTATCCCTTGTCAACAGACTACCTGTACCTCAAAAACGAAATATTTGAGGCATGGGAATCCCTTGTTTTTCAAGAGTTTACAGCAGGGGACAAGTCTGATTAAAAGACGGAAAATGCGGCACAAAGCCCGGAAAAAATGTTAGAAACTGCATGAATGAGCCAGCTCGGCACAATAGATCCCTCGGCCTTCTTTTCGTTAATGTAGCCCATAAACCAGGCTATCGCCGTTGTAAAAAGAAGAATAACGATTGCCTGAACCGTTCCGACAAGCGAGAAGAACATCACGCCATGCATCAAGCCGAAGATCACTGCCTGCACTGCGTTGGCTGCCGCGAAGCCGAACTTGTTTGCAAGTCTTTTCAGAAGAAAGCCTCGAAAGAGGATTTCCTCCGGAAGCGAGGTGTTCAGAATCGCATATACCAAAACTGCAGGAATCGCGCTTACGCCAAGTCCGACGAATTCGGAGGTTGCGGTTTCAACATCCTTCACCACATATAATGTGAAAGCACCAAGCAGCAGAAAGGCAACCATGCAGATAACCATCGACGCAACAGTCTTCCGGCCTCCCCCGACTTTCTTGAACCCAAGCCACTCCGCAAACTTCTGCTTCTTTCTCGCAGTAACAAGCCACCAGAGGAAGGGAACTGCCGTAAATAAAACAATCTGCACAAGACTGCTCACAAGCTTATCAGTAAACAATGCCATAAAACTACTCTCCTTTTTCTTCAAAAAACATTCTAACAGGACGCATTCCTTAAGGCGCAGGCGTTAACGCCCCACGCTTCGCCACCGGGAAGGCCCGCCCAAGATCGGATTGTATCACTTTTTCTGCTAAATTTTATACAACGATTATTGAGAAAACAGACTTGAGAACCGAACTGCACCCATTCCGCGCCTGTTCGCTTCCTTCAGCATAGCTGCATCTATTGACGTATTGTTAAAAATAATCTCTGCCGAAACATTGTCCTTGATACGCTCCTCGTCATCTAACCCGAGCAGCTGGCCTTTGTCCTTAGTGATTCTGCAATCCTCGAAGAGAATACTGCCTCCGTTCGGCTTTGCGTAGATATAAATCAGGTTCGCATCACCGTTCTGCGTAATCTCACAATTCTTAAACTGCAGATTCACCGGACCGATATCATCAGCCAATGCGCCAACATAAACCAAATCCCGCGAAGCCTCCCTGATCGTACAGTTTTCAAAAACGGTCGGAGCGCTGTTCTCCTCAGCTCGCAGATAGATCTGCAGATCATCAAAATCACAGTTTCGGAAGGTCCCCAGCCGGAAGCCAAGTCGATACGCCCTGCTGCCAAGAATCGTCCGTCCTTCAAAACGGCATCGTTCAAATACTCGGTCCGCAAGATACGGAAGTTCAAACTCCAGCTTCGTTCCGTCCCCTGTAAGTCGCTTAAAAGTGCAATCATAAAACCGAAGACCCTCGCCGAGCTCGCCCGCAGGCTGAATCGTGCAGCTTCTGAAGCTTGCCTTCTCACCAAAAAGGTTCGGAAATACGCATTTCTCAAAGGTTACCTTGTCCGCAACAGCATAGATTCCCTCTCCGTAACCGCCGCAGTGAATCGTGCAATCCCTGACCTTGAAATCAACTGCTGTGTCCCTAAGCTCCTTACTAAGACTTTCATCCGAAAAATGAATATATCCACAGTTATTCCGATAGATTCTTCCATAGCTTCCCGTCTTCTTCGTTCCAAGGAACCATATGAAGTCGGTGTCTTCGTCATCGGTATTTCTGATTACACCGCCCGACACACGGTTTCTAATTTCAATCAGATGCCCCGTATTATTCTCATATACGTGGTTGTAACCCGCACAATCGACAACAGTTCCTGTCGTTGTCTCGGCATTCTCTAACACATGATTGTTTCGATAATAGAGGTCCTGGCACTCCTCGCCGCCTTCTTCAAAGTCAACCGCCACCGGTGTGATACTGCTGCCGCAGCGGGTAAAGGTGCAATTCTCAATCAAAATATTGCTTCCGCAGGAGGCCACAAGCGCCGTCGTCCGCGTGTCATAGAAATCGATATCCTGATAGGCGGTATAATCCCCGAGATGCTCGGTATAAACGGTGATCGTATGCTCATACCCCTTCGTTTCGATGTCTCCCAGAAAGGTTGCCCTGAGATAAGTAGCACCTTCCGGAACCTTAATCTTTCTGTACTGGTAACCAACAATCGTCTCGATATATCTCTGGTTTTCATCGTAGAAGGAGATATATTCAATCGGTGAGTCGCCCTGAATTCCCTTATACCCCAGTAGATGCGCCACGAAAATATAGCCGTCAAACTCCTTCCAGGCCATAATCTTCGTCAAATCAATCATTGCACTCGTACTGCAGACGTCACTTTCTATCTCTTCGCCGTTAAAAATCGCCGTTTTGGTGACCTCGGAGATAAATGTGTACTCCGGCCCGAATATGCCTCCGCTTCCGACTGCGTGCCCGGTTGTATTTCTGATCGTCAGATTGCTTGCGGAGCAATACCGTCCGCCCTGAATAAGGAGCGTGTTGATCGGTTCTCCGAGGCAGTCGCGGTTGGCCTCAGCAGACTCTAACCCCAGTTCTATTCTTTCTAAGCGGTCTCCCTCCAGTGTGCCGTTAATAAGATGCGAATCAAAGGCATCGTCCGTTTTTACGATGCATCCGTGATGCTTACTTGTAATCGTATCAAGCTTGAAGGTGCTGCCGTTCATATCGACCGTAAATCGCGTCGGAATCGAAATATAGAACACCTGCTTACTATCATAGGCTGCATCGGTCTTCTCTCCATTGATCCGATAGGTTCCTGGGAGAAGCACAATCTTACGATACCCCTCGCCCTGCTTTTCGGCAAATAACCGGTTCAATCCATCTCTTGTATTGATACAATCCTCTGCGTCCATGCTGTTCTGGTTGCTGATTCGATACGAAGAAAGGTCTGCTTCGGTCATGTAGTAGGTCTGTGCTTCCGTGATCTCATGCTTTGCCGGATCAATGACCCACAGTTCATTGAACAGCTCGTGGGATCTCATTCCGGTTCTCTTGTCCAGAACCTGCAGGGACAACGAATGCATTCCCTCTTCGAGCCGCCCTATCGTTAATGTATAATCCCCGAGTGGCACATCCGTCTCGGTTCTCACCTCTCCGTCCAGCTTCCAGATCAGATCAAGCACCACTTCGGTATCATTCAGCAGATATTCCGACTGTTCACTGTCCGTAAGATAGATTGGAATCTGAATCGTATCATAGATAGAGGGCTTCGGGTTGAAATAATATGTAGAAACATATGGAACCTTGAAGTAATCCGTCGCCGTCGGACGGTGCTCCTCCTTCTGTTCCGGACCTATGGAAATCGACGGTGCTTTCGTTACTTCCTGCGTGATATACTCGTCAGGATCAACCTTCCTTCCCCCACAGGCAGAGAGGGACAAGGAAAGAAAGAGTAACATAGCGCTTGCCGCCAATCTCTCATTTGAAAATCTTCTCATAAAACACCTCTCCATACGTAATCCCGCATCGACTTTGAAAGAAAATAACAACTCCTCCGGTATAAGCCGAAGGAGCCATCAGCAAATAATACATCCGATTCTCTATACGTCCGGCCGAGCACCCCGCCCCAATCACTTCTCATCCTTAATGACGTACTGCTCAACCAGCTTGGCATGATATCGCATCATAAAAATAATCGGAAGAACCAGGCCGACAACCATCGGAACAATCACCAATGCACTGTCTCCCAAAAGAAGACCGCAGAGCCATACTGCGATAAAGCAGCAGCCGTAAAGGATCCACATCATCCCATGCTTCTGATTCCATTCCTTCACATCGCGTATCTGCTCCTTCTTATAGGGCTTCTCGCCTGTATAAAATCCAACCGGGGTGCGGCTCTTTCTTTGCGTAAAGCCAATCCCCATCATCATTAATGCGCATGCGCCGAAAATCGCGCCGCTGAATATAATCTCAAACATTCTGCCACCCCATTCCTTGCCATCATGATGTCGGGTTCATCAAACCCGCTTACACCGCACGCTTCTCAAGCCATCTTCCCGAACGGAACCGGGCAAGGAAGCAGATGCCACGGCCGTACCAATCTACAAACATTCCAATCCAGACACCAAGAATTCCAAGATGGAATACCGTAATCAGCAGATATCCGACAATAACACGTCCTACCCACATGGAGAGAATGCTGACTACCATCGCATACCGAACATCGCCCGCTCCGCGAAGCGCATGCGACATCGTAAAGCTAAGCGGCCAGATCAGCAATGATGCAATACTGAAAGCCCGCAGAACAACCACAGCCATTTTGGCTGCTTCCGGAGTCAGTCGGAAGAACCCGACAATGAAGGGTGCCAGGAAGAAGAATGCAATCTTGCACATCCAGTCTCCGATATACGCAAGCGCAATCAAGTGCTTCGTATCCCGTACCGCAGCCTCTCTGTCACGCGCACCGATATCCTGTCCCGCAATCACAACCAGCGCCAGGCCGATGGTATTGCCCGCAATATTCGGGAACTCGATTACCTGATAAGCGATAGAATTGGCCGCAATCGCCGTTGTGCCGAGTGTCGTGATAACACTTGCAAGGGCGAGCTTTCCAACGTGGAACATACCATTTTCAATACCGCTCGGAACGCCCATCGCGAGAATCCTTCGAAGCATTTCAAACGAAAGCCCCGAAGCAGCGCTACCGATCTCACGTCTCGTCCGCACCGTCATAATCGCCTTCATAACAATTCCTGCAACCGCACGGCTGATAAGGGTTGCAATCGCAACGCCCATGACGCCCATCTTGGCCTCGAAGACAAAATAAGCATTCAAAGAAACATTCAAAAGGTTCATCACAATGCTGACCTTCATCGCCGTCTTGGTGTCTTCGTAGCAACGAAGAATCGCCGCTCCGGAGGAATACAGTCCCCAGAAGACGAATGAAACCGCAGTAATCATCAGATATGTTACCGCCGCTTCCATAACGTCAGCTTCAATCGAGCCGAACAGGAACCGAAGTATATGCCGTCCGCCCAGAAGGAACAGCGTCATAACAAGCAGGGAAAATGTATCCACCAGAAGCTCCAGGTGCCTGCACGCACTCTTGATACGGTCGGCGCTTCGCTCCCCGATATACTGACTTATGATTACCACCCCGCCGGCGCAAAATGCCGCCATGATCTGCATAACCAAAAGATTAAGTCCATCTACCAGCGATACTCCGGAAATCGCCGCCTCTCCTCCGGTAGAAACCATAAAGGTATCGGCCATTCCCACGCTCACACCAAGCAGCTGTTCAAATACCAGCGGCAGAATCAATTTACGCAATCTTCCCTTTTCCATACAATCCTTCCGAACTCCCCGCTTCCGGTGTGGCAATCAACAGCGTGCCAATAATTAATAGTACATATCAAAACCGTTTGCAAGGCAATGGACATACTGCTTGCCGGCTCCCTCAAGTGCCGGGAGCATATAGTCACGGTTGAAACGTACAACCGGAATTCTGTCAAAGGCCCGCATACTCATATGTGTCAGGGCCTTCTCCATATCCGTCAGACACTCGATTGCACCACGGCCGGTTCCGCCCGCGCAGGCAACAAGCATGCATCTTTTATCCTTCAGGAAACGATTCGTAAAGGGCTCCATACGGCGAACTCTGTCAATGAGCGCTTTGAAGCATTCGGTCATGCTGCCTCCTTATAGCTACCCTTCTCGCTCTGTTTCAATCCATATTTCAGAAAATCCCTGAACATATGCGCATCCAAAAGCCATTATATCACTTACCGGAAGCTTACACAACAGAAACCGATATTCCAAAACCTGCAATTCTAAGAGAGCTTAATTCTTACTGTGCCTCCGCCCCAAGGACACGCGCAAAGCGGTCTAACACCTGTAACATATCCTGCGGGAGCATCGAGATACACTGCTCTTTCATGCTACCGGGGATCCCATAGAAGCATTCCGCCATCGCGCCGGCGATTGCCGCAATCGTATCCGCATCACCGCCAAGAGAGACAGCATTTCTCACGGTATCCTCATAAGAAGTGCCATCAAAGAAGCTGCTCAGTGCCTTGGGCATCGTATCCATGCAGGTTTCATCATGTCTGTGAAGCGGGCGCAGTTCCTCCACCGTCGGCGTAACATCATAGCCAAATTCACGGACAACATACGCCTTAATCTCTTCCTTGCTGTGTCCAGTCCGACCTAAAAACTGTACGGCAGCAGTGCATTCTGCCCCCTTGATACCCTCCGGATGGTTATGGCTCACCTCGGCAGTAGCGCGCACGACCTCACGCGTACGCTCAATCGAGTTATACAGCCAGCCAACCGAAGCTACCCGCATCGCAGAACCGTTCCCCAGGCTGTTATAGGGTGTTGCTTCATCGCTCAAAACCCACTATATGAACCGTGCGCCGTATCCGGCATCCGGATAACGCTGTCCCCACTTTTTCATGGAGCGAATGCATTCTTTACGAATCAAAGAAGGCTCCGCCTCTATCCCGGCGTTAAGAAGCGCCTCACATACCGCAATCATCATTACGGTGTCGTCCGTCCATTGACTATCTGCTGCCACAAACGCAAAATCCTTACTCCAAGGACCACAATCGAACTCAAATCTGCTTCCCGCAATATCTCCTAAAATAGCTCCGACCATATGCTTCCTCTCTTCCCGAACCGTCCGGTTCCCTGTGATGATATGACTATACACCAAAAATCGAAGCTTGTGGTCGCCCGGCAAGCGACAAATGAAACATTTATAAGCTGCGTCTTTTACATATCTACTCCGCATTTCGCTTCCCCTGCAAAGGCATTCGCCCACTCGCGCTCCTTCTGCCCAAACGCATAATCCCCCGATATCCCAACATAAAAAGGCTTACCTGCTGTTACAGGCAAGCCGAATATGCAACCCTTGTCAATGCTTTATGCGAACCGTGTCCTCATTGGAATCGTTTTGCGTATCTCCCGTGAAGGTACCTTCCTGCCACAACAAGCAGGCCCCCGACCGCGTAGCAAAGGATGTCCGTTATGTCGAATACGGAACCGATCAGAATCCTGAAAAGCGAGTTGTTCTCAAGTCCCAGGCGCTCCACGAGGTGGAATAGCTGGAGGATTTCTACCCCTGCTGCAAATAAAAAGATATAAAGTGGCAGCCATTTGCCGCCCTCCGGAAGGAATATCCTTATAAAGGTATATATCAGGATTACCACCAGGACATCGCCTACGTACGGCCGGACAAATGCGTCATGAACATATAATGCGATCAGCACTTCCGCCAGAAGAAGGAGCAAGGTGGCAATGCAATAATAGATTCGTTTTCTCATAAATAATCACTTCTCCCTAGCTTCACCCGGGTACGGGTTCGGTGCTTCCACATACGCTTTCGCAAACGCAGTGAATGTTTCCTTCGAATAATCTCCGCCCTTTGCGTATACAGTACGAACAATTGCAAGCGCGAATTCCTCCTGTTAGTGCTGCCAATAGGATTTGCGAATCCCTCTCCTCATATTTATCACAAATCGGAAGAATAATAAATATGGAATCGGATATTTATGTAAAGCCAGGTCGGAAAATGCATAAAAAAGCGGCTCAGCTGATACTGAACCGCCATTGTCTGCGTTCCCATAGGAATGATCAGAAGCATTTTGCGACATGACTCTGCAAGCAGCTCGCGGAATTTTCGCATTTGTAACAGATTTCGTTGCCGCACCTGTTATACTGAAAATACTCGCGAATGTTTGATAGCGTTGTATCCGCAATATTCGAAAGCGCCTCCTCGGTTAGGAAGGCCTGGTGCGAAGTAACAATGACATTCGGCATCGAAATCAGTCTGGCAAGTGTATCGTCATCGACAATATTTTCCGAAAAATCATGGAAGAATACGTCGCTTTCCTCCTCATACACATCAAGGCACGCCGCCCCTATTTTGCGAGCCTTGATTCCGTCAAGAAGGGCCACTGAGTCAATCAACGCGCCTCTTGATGTATTGATTAGTACAACGCCTTGCTTCATCCTGGCGATCGTGTCGGCATTTACCATATGCCTGTTCTCCTCCGTGAGCGGGCAGTGGAGCGATATGATGTCGCTCTTTTCTAAAAGCTCACCAAGCGGAACATAAGTAATACCGCTCTCCCCAGCCGGAAACTTGTCGTAAGCAATCACATTCATTCCAAATCCACGGCATATATCAATAAAAATACGGCCAATCCTTCCGGTCCCGACGACACCGATTGTCCTTCCGTGAAGATCAAAGCCGGTGAGTCCGTTCAGGCTGAAGTTGAACTCCTTCGTGCGGATAAATGCTTTGTGAATCCGCCTCACAGAGGTCAGCAACAAAGCCATCGCATGCTCCGCAACCGCATAAGGCGAGTACGCCGGCACGCGGACAATATGTATCTTTCGATAGGCATACTCAATATCTACATTGTTATAGCCTGCGCACCGAAGAGCAATCAGCTTAATACCATTGCCCATAAGCTGATCGATTACCTCCGCGCTGAGTATATCATTTACAAATACGCAGACTGCATCACAGCCCTCCGCAAGCTTCGCAGTTGTCTCCGTGAGCCTGGTTTCGAAAAATCGGATGTCAAATTCCCCGTCCGAGTTGGACTTTTCAAACGATGCGCGGTCATATTCCTTCGCATCGAAAAATGCAACCTTTATCTTCATCGGCTTCTCTACACTGCCTTCCATAAGCCGTGAAGGTTGCAGTATGCATAGACGCCGAGCACGATTTCCCCGTCTGCCAAGGTAAGCTCCGCCTTAGGCGCATCGCCCGGCTTTCTCGTGATGCGATAGGCGCCCCGGTCCGTCTCCACCGCGATAAATGCAATAAAATGCCCTTCCATCATCGGGTGCTCCGTCGAGCCAACCTGTATCGACACGGTATTGCCATTTACCGAGTATACAGGCACGTGCTTCTCATGCGCCCCGTCGGAGGTTCCCGGAAGTAACTCCGTCATATTCTGTCCGCAGCACATCATCGACACGCCGGACTCCTTCACCATCTCAACAAAATTGCCGCAGATATCACATTTGAAAAATTTCATCTTTCTCTCCACCTTTCTCGTATTATGTGTGAAACAAACTGCGTTTCTACTGATAGGATAACGAACCCGGGCGCCGTTGTCAGCCTACGCCAAGGCACGAATTAAACGAAAAATGGAGAGATTTTTGCACGTAACGGAGTGCCGGATGCTCGGCACCGTTACATCCATACTCGCAGACGAGTATACCGATTGCGCTCTGGCGTGAAGCCTCACATTGACCGCTTTCCCAATCTCCTCCTTATGAAGGCCATTATCGTAAAGCCAGTCAATACAGCGCTCAATCTCCTCGCTATTTGGCCCTGGATTCGAATGATACGCTCCGTCAATGACGGCATATACCCGATTATCCGTTCTTAACATGACAACCAGCTTCTCTTTCTTCGCAATCCCCGTCAGATGCCTCCCTTCTCATAGTAGATTCCCTTGTGACATTTCTGAATTCCAATCCGCTCCTGGACAATTGTTTCCACTACGCGTCCAAGTGCCTTTCGCTCGACCGGAAGATCATAGGGATAGCTTTCCAGAATCTCTCCAAGCCGCTCCTGGGTCATCGGACGTAGCGGATTCGTGCGTTCCCGAATAATGTCGGCGACCAGAAGCGGAAGCAGACTCTTTCTGGAGTTACTCCTTCCACCCTTTCTCGCGCTCTTCTTCGGGCGGTTCAAATCCTCCAAGCCATTCACGCGAACGCCGGTTGCGCTGGCTGAGATACCATACCTGGTCATGACGTAGTCCATTGCCAGGTGATTAATCTCGTTGTTAACAAGCTTCTCCGGAGCCTGACGCAAAAGCGTGTCGCATAATCTTGCCGAGTGGGCGATCAGTTCGTATGCGCCGATACGTGCCTGTGGAAGCCGCTGCTTCGCTTCCTTCACGAGTTCCTGCCGGTAAGCTTCACTTTCCCGCTCGGTATCATCGACCTTATCATCGACCTCTATGTGCATATCACGGATGTAGGTCCGCCAGAACACGTAGAGCTCCGGACGCCCCTCTAGTATCCTCCGTGCCTCCTCAGGTGTACTGTTCGTGCCTCCGCCAAGCCTTGCGATATCACGGATGTTCTGAATATGTTTGGTCAATTCGGACTTGACCTTTTCCACATCCTTTCTCGTCCATCGCACCGTGAAGATGGATGCCTCTTGCTCTCCTAGCAGGTTCACCTCAACCGGAAGCAACACGCTCCCATCTACCTCCGTGTGGTCAAACATGTAGTCCACATACTCCTGAAAACTCATCTCTCGCAAACTTTTCATA
>JAKSPO010000025.1 GCA_024404675.1 Lachnospiraceae bacterium | reverse complement strand
GCAAAATGATAAAAAAGGCACTTGATGAGGAGGTTATGTAATATTGGATTTACGTAAGATGATGCAGGTTTATCAGGAAGATGGGCTAGCGGGTGATTTGGCGTCAGCGAGGGTTTGTCAGGATATAGTGCTTATGGCAATTGCTAACGGACCACTTAATAGGAATGTAACCATTAAGGGCGGCGTTGTGATGCGAAGTATTACAAATAATAATCGTAGAGCAACCAGAGATATTGATTTGGATTTTATTCATTATTCGCTTGCAGATGAATCAATCAAATCGTTTGTAGATAAAATGAATTGTATTGATGGCGTAGAGATTTCTATAGATGGTGAGATAGAAGAACTCAAACATCAGGATTATCACGGAAAAAGCATTAAGGTAAAGATAAAAGACCAGAATGGGACTGCAATCAGTAGCAAGATAGATATTGGAGTGCATAAGCATTTTGAAATTGAACAGGATGAATATTGTTTTGATGTTTGTATGGATGAGGCAGGCGCGAGTTTGTTAAAAAATACAGTAGAGCAATCATTTACGGAAAAGCTTCGTTCTCTATTAATATTTGGCTCAAATAGCAGAAGATATAAAGATATTTTTGATATGTATTATCTGAAGGATATTGTTGATGATAAAAAGATTCGTGATGCAATAAGGCTGCTTATCTTTGATGATGAGGGTATGCGCGAGAATGATTACGAAAGTATCGTAAAACGAGTTGAAAATACATTTAAAGACAAACAATATTTGCGTAGAGTATCAGGATCAAGACAGCGTTGGATTGATGAAGATATTCAAGTGATTGTGGATGGGATTATTGATTGGATTAATAAACTGTAGGCTTATGGAGGAAGACAATAATGCTAATATATAATGGATTAAAAACAGATTTTATGGCAGATACAGAAAATGATGTTTTGGAAACTAAGTTATATGACGCTATAAAAAATAAAATGAATCGTAGCACTGGTTTGAGTGAGTTGAACTCTTGGAGAAATTCTTTAAAAGAAATGTATATTACTTTAAATGATTCCAACATACCTTCTGATGTTGGTGTTGCAATAGAATATAATATTCCGCAAACTTCAAAAAGGGTTGACTTTTTGATATCTGGATATAATAAAGACAACAAGGGAAATGTCATTATAGTAGAACTAAAGCAATGGGAAATATTACAGGCAGTTGAGGGACAAGATGCAATAGTGGAAACATATACAGGCGGTGCGAACAGGCGAGTGGTACATCCAAGTTACCAAGCGTGGTCATATGCGGCACTTATAAAGGATTATAATGAGTATGTTCAAGATGCTGAAATAGAATTGCATCCGTGTGCATATCTTCACAACTATCCGAGAACTGAAAATGATCCTTTGGATGCAATGCAATATGAAGAAATATTAACTGATGCTCCTGCATTTACATATGGACAGAGAGAATTATTAAGAAAATTTATAAAAGATAATATCACAACTGGAGATAATGAGGATACATTAGTCAAAATTGAACATGGAAAAATTAGACCATCAAAGCAATTACAGGATTCAATTAGTAGTATGCTGAAAGGTAACAAAGAATTTATTATGTTGGATGAGCAAAAAGTTGTTTATGAAAACATATTAAGTCTCTCTATGAAATGTCAAAAAGAATGTCAAAAGAGAACAATCATTGTTGAAGGTGGACCAGGTACGGGAAAGACAGTTATTGCTATAAATCTTTTAGCTGAATTAACAAAAAGAAACCAGTTTGTTCAATATGTTTCTAAAAATGCGGCACCAAGAACTGTTTATGGATATAAATTAAAAGGAACAATGAAAAAGAGCAGCGTTGATAATCTGTTTAAGGGTTCTGGCTGTTATACAGAAGCACCAATAAACTCTGTTGGAACGATTTTAGCTGATGAAGCTCATAGGCTAAATGAAAAGTCTGGAATGTTTCAAAATATGGGTGAGAATCAGATAAAGGAAATAATTCATGCTTCATGGTGCAGTGTATTTTTTATTGATGAAAGTCAAAGAGTAACTACAAGTGACATTGGTAGTGTTGATGAAATAGAAAAATGGGCGAGAAAAGAACATTCAGAAGTAATAAAAATGAAACTTGTATCACAATTTAGATGTAATGGTTCAGATGGATATCTTGCTTGGTTAGATGATGTTTTGCAGATAAGAGAAACCGCAAACTATGATTTAGAAGGAATTGATTATGACATTCGTATATGTGATTCGCCTCTGGAAATGGAACATATTGTGATAGAAAAGAATAATATAAGAAACAGAGCTCGAATACTGGCTGGGTACTGTTGGAATTGGCCAAAAGAGACACGTAATGATGTCAACTATCATGATATAAAAATAGGAGAATATGGTATCAGTTGGAATTTAGATGGAGGAGATGCATTTGCGATTAATCCAGATTCTGTGCACGAAGCGGGCTGCATACATACTTCTCAAGGATTGGAGTTTGACTATGTAGGTGTAATCATTGGTGATGATTTGCGGTATAAGGATGGAAAAGTAGTTACAGATTATTCAAAACGTGCAAAAACAGATCAATCGATGAAGGGAATAAAGGGATTAGCTAAAGAAAATCCAGAGAAGGCAAGTTTGGTTGCAGAAGAAATAATTAAAAATACATATCGAACTTTGATGACAAGGGGTATGAAAGGTTGTTACGTGTATTGCACAGATAAAAAACTTGCTGATTATTTAAAAATGAGATTGCAGAATAGAGGATAAATAAATGACACAAGAAACAATTAACCAGATTTTAAAATTTAGAGATGACAGAGATTGGAAACAATTTCATAATCCAAAAGATTTGGCTATTTCGATTTCGTTGGAGGCAGCAGAATTACTTGAGGTTTTTCAGTGGAGTGGTTCTGATACGTCGAATGATAATAAACAGGAAAAAATTAAAGAAGAATTGGCAGACGTAATAAACTATTGTGTTCTTATGGCAGATGTTTGTGGATTGGATATTGATGAAATTGTTCAAGAAAAAATAAGGGTGAATAACGAGAAATATCCAGTAGATAAAGCTAAAGGAAAAAGTGATAAATACAATAAGTTATAATGTATATTTTTTTGAAACTAGGATTATTTAGACTTGAACCCCTTGGATGCAAAAATGCCCCACCTAAAAGGGTTCGAAGGTTTCAAATGCACCCACCAAAATCGGAGTAGTAACACACTTTATTTTGACTACGTTTCTACTACGAATGAGTGTATCGATTTGCCTTATTTTGCCACGATATGCCAAGATATGTACTAAAAATCAATGTCACGTGGCATTGTAACAATACTTTGTACATTTTTGAAAGTGGCAAAACACGGCATATTACGGCAAAATAAGGCTTTTTAGGAGGGAAAAACATGAGTATTCGCGTGCTTTTTATCTGCCACGGCAACATCTGCCGTTCGCCGATGGCGGAATTTATTTGTAAGGCGATGGTTGCGGAGCGTGGGCTGGCGGAGAGATTTGAGATTGCGTCGGCGGCGACGAGTGACGAGGAGATATGGAACGGCGTCGGGAATCCGGTGTATGGGCCGGCGAAGCGGAAGCTTGCGAGCGTGGGGATTTCCTGTGAGGGAAAGCGTGCCAGACAGTTGACAAAAAGAGACTATGCCGAGTATGATTATCTTATCTGCATGGATGCGATGAATGTGCGCAACACGCTTCGCATCGTAGGCAGTGATCCGGAGGGCAAGGTTTCGAGGCTGCTTGCCTGGTGTGGGGAGGAAGGCAGTATTGCCGATCCCTGGTATACCGGAGATTTTGATACGACTTATACAGACATTGTGCGAGGCTTAACGGGCTTCCTCGCGGCGCTTTCTATGGAGTAGTGCGTCGTGATGTCTTCTATCACTTCATAAGGAGCCCGTCCGTGGGACGGCGAAGGTATATGCTAAGTAAGATTCGTTATGTGTTTCATACAATTGAAGGCTCTGATCGAAGCCGCCTGCGAAGGCTTTCGCTGGCGGGCCTTTTTGTGCCTGTCATCGATGTCTTCAGCATCTCGATGCTCTTGCCGATTCTGTCGCGCATGACGGATGCGGAGAGTAGCGACAAGGTGCTTCTGCAGGTGCTTGGCATCGGCTTTCTGCTTCTATTAAAGACCGGCTTTGATCTCTTGCTGGCCCGGATGGACAACTCCTTCCGCTACGACAGCGTGCAGAAGCTTTCCGTGAAGATGTACGAGCTGTCGCAGAAGGAATCGCTTCCCGAGCATAAGAAGCGGACGCAGGGGCAGAACCTGGCGCGCATCCGAAGAGATGCGGCAGCGTCGGTGGGAATCCTTCTTTACGCCAAATCGCTTCTGACCGCCATCCTTACCGCACTTGGTTATGCGGTGGTTCTTGTCTGGTCGATGAAGCTGATCGGCGCAGTCAGTCTTGGCTGTGTAGCGGTCGTATTTGCCGTACTTTACCTTCTGAATCGTATACGAATCGGAGATTACAGTGAGCGTGTCCGTGCTCTGGAGATTCAGACCAATGAGATGATCTACAATGCATTTGGCGCTTATAAAGAGGTTAAGGTCGATCGCAACAAGGATGTGCTTCGGAAGCAGTACGACGGCGTAAGCAACAAGCTTGCCGCCGAGGAGAAGCGCTTTGCGATGTTCTCGCAGATGATTACTTTGCTTACTGCGGACATTCTGCAGGCGGCGGTTTTCTTCGTTCTGGCGATTCTTCTTGTGTTACATATCGATATTACCTCGCAGCTTTCTGCGATTATTGTTTTCATCACTGTTTTGGTCAAATTCCTGCCCCTCTCGAGCGGCATCCTGCATAACCTGATCGGCATTCGTTTTGCGGAGGCAAACTATGCGCGTTTCCACGAGGCTTACGAGGCGTACACCGTTTTGAAGGCGGAAGAGGCACTCAGGGAGAAGATTCCTGTGCGATATCCAACCTTGCAGAAGGGGATTCGCGTAGAGGGACTCACATTTGCCTATGAGGAGAATGAGCCGCCGGTCATCGAGAACGGTTCGATTGAGATTCCGCACGGCAAAGCGGTGGCGGTTATCGGTTCCTCCGGTAACGGTAAGACGACATTTCTTGATCTGTTACTCGGACTTCTTAAGCCGCAGGCAGGAGAGATCTGGTACGATGATGTAGACATCACGAAGACGGAGGATGTGAATGGACGCTACGCAGTAGAGCTTGGCGCTTTGATCAGTTATATTCCGCAGGTGGTTGTTCTTAGCGGCTATACGATTCGGGACAATGTCTCCTTTATGACGCCCGGGGAAGTTGACGAGGCGCGTATTGTGGAATGCTTAAAGGATGCTTCTTTCTATGAGGATGTGATGGCAATGCCCGACGGCCTTGACACGGTAATCGGCAGTAACGGTACCAGACTATCGGGCGGACAGCGGCAGAGGCTTGCCCTCGCGCGTGCACTTTATAAGGATTTTGAGCTTCTTGTTCTGGATGAGGCAACAGCTTCTTTAGACATGGAGACGGAGGCGGCGATTCTGCAGTCTATCCGTGAGAAGAAGGCCGGCAAGACCATTCTCATGGTGACGCATCACCAGAGCCTTGCAGAGGCGTGCGACATCATATATCGACTTGAGAATAGAAGGTTTGAAAGGATTCGTGAATGAAAAGTAAGCAGATGAAAAACATCCTCTTCTGGTGCCTCGGCATCGTGTTATGTACCCTCGGCATCAGTCTTTGCACGAAGGGCAATCTCGGGCTCTCCATGATTGCGGCGCCGCCGTATATCCTGCACCTGTGGCTCAGAGATTCGTTTTCGTGGTTCACACAGGGCACTGCCGAGTATGTCTGGCAGGCAGTTCTTCTTGTCATTACCTGTCTGATTATCAGACGATTTCGCTTTCGATATCTTCTTTCCTTTGTTACGGCACTGATTTCCGGCTTCGTAATCGATGGATGGCTTACGATACTTGGTGGAAACGGCGCATATGCGGGAATGCCCGCAAGAATCGCCGCATTTGCCGCAGGAACGATTATTACCGCCGCGGCGATTGCGATGTTCTTCCGCACGACACTTCCGTTACAGGTTTATGAGCTGGTTGTGACGGAGATTGCGGAGCGTTACCGCATCAATAAGGACAAGGTTAAGCAGTGGAACGACATTGTGATGCTTGTCATATCGCTTGCATTTGCTCTGATTCTTACGGGCGGCTTCAACGGAGTGGGAGTCGGAACCATCATTATTACGTTGGTGAACGCAACACTGATTCGCTTGTTCGGTAAGCTTCTTGACCGCATTGTTTCGTAATGCCTCACATCAATCGACAGGATAACTTAAGAGCCCTCCTGACCGGTGAAACGGTTGGGAGGGCTTTTTTGCGGAGTTCCCGTACGTAGTTGTGAAAGCACAAAATAGAACATCTCAGGTATATCGTTTGTGACATTGCAGAAAGAATTTTCCTGCGATATAACGTTACAGGAACATGGACATAGTGTGAATTGAAATCGATAGACAGGTAATGATTATGACGAATAAAAGAACCAATATTGTAAATATGACAGTCGGAAGCCCGACCAAGTTAATCCTCTGGTTCGCCCTTCCGATGCTTCTCGGAAATCTCTTTCAGCAGCTTTATAACATGGTTGACTGTATTATTGTCGGCAAATGTGTCGGCGATAACGCAGTGGCAGCAGTCGGCGCAACCGGCTCCGTGAATTTCTTCTTCTTTTCGATCAGCAACGGTATCGGCAGCGGTATCGGTATTGTAGCGGCGCAGTTCTTCGGCGCGGGCGATGAGCGAAGAGTGCGAAAGTCGATTGCGAACAGTGTATATGTTGTTGGCTGTGTCGGCCTTATTATGAGTGCGCTTGGCTTCTTCCTTTCAAGACCGGTTCTTACCCTTCTTGACACGCCGAAGGCATGTCTTGACATGTCCGTAACCTATATGAGTATTACCTGCGGCTGCAGCCTTGCGGTGGTGGGCTACAATACCATCTCTGCGCTCCTTCGTGCGCTCGGTGATTCGAAGACGCCGTTAATCTTTTTGGTAGTATCCTGCGTTCTGAACATCGGTCTTGACTTCCTGTTCGTTTTATACTTCGACATGGGCGTTGCGGGAGTGGCCTGGGCAACGGTTATTTCCCAGTTCTTCTCCACAATCGGCTGTCTGGTATTTGCCATGAGAAGCAACCCGTACTTCCGGATTGCCCGCGAGGAGCAGCGTCCGGATATCGATATCATCAAGAGATCCTTCGCGATCGGTCTTCCGATTGCATTCATGTCTTCGACGATTTCAATCTCCTGTATCGCGTTGCAGTGGGTTGTTAACGGCTTCGGCGAGGTTGTCGGTGCAGCCAATACTGCGGTATCCCGTATCGAGCAGCTCATCCAGCAGCCCTTCAATTCCATCGGTACTGCGCTTTCCACTTATGCAGGACAGAACCTCGGCGCCGGCAAGACGGACCGTATCAAGCAGGGCTTCCGCGTTGCGGCAAGAAGCGTTATCATCTTCTCGGCTGTAATGTTCGTTATCCCGAAGCTTTTCGGTCGCCAGATCATCGGTATCTTCATCAACGATCCGGTCGCTATCGGCATCGGTGCAAAGGGACTTATGATTACCAGTACCTTCTACGTGCTTCTTGGTATGATATATATCTGCCGCGGTACGCTTAACGGTATCGGCGATAACAGCTACGCAGTGCTTAACGGTTTCACCGAGCTTGCGTGTCGTGTCGGCTTTGCAAAGCCTGTTACTTCCATTCCGAGCATCGGCAAATGGGGCATCTGGATCACTAACGGTCTGACCTGGGGAATTACCGGTGTGATGAGCCTTTTCCGTTATCGTAAGAAGCTTACGCAGATGGACAGACAATACAAGCGATAAGGTTGTTCAATCTTATGCTTCAAAGAAGGCCTCCCTTTCGGAGGAACTTGCCGTCTGCGTCTGTTTTTTTTCGGATTTGCTTGACATAATCGCCTCGTATGGTCTATATTATGTTGGTAAATAGTATATAATAAGACGAAGACGGAGACAGTAGCCTGCGTAACGAATCCAAAGCGAGCCGGGGACGGTGAGAGCCCGGTGTGAGCGTATGCAGAGGAATATCCCTCCCGAGTCGTGTGAGCGAAAGGCTTCGAGTAGTTTACACCGGATCGTCCGCCGTTATCGGACAACGTATAACTGCGCAGGCAGCGTACGCCAATCAGGTGGTTTCGAGCACATTTAGCCCTCGTCCTTATTGGATGGAGGGCTTTTTATATTTATCGCTGAAAGGAGTTTTCTATGTACAAGAAAGTAGATGCCAATATGAACTTTGTTGAGCGCGAGAAGGAAACGCTTAAGTTCTGGCAGGACAATGACATCTTCCAAAAGAGTATGGATTCCCGTAAAGAGGGACCGACCTATACCTTCTATGACGGACCGCCGACTGCTAACGGCAAGCCGCACATCGGTCACGTTCTGACCCGTGTTATCAAGGATATGATTCCGAGATACCGTACCATGAAGGGATATATGGTACCCCGTAAGGCAGGCTGGGATACCCACGGCCTTCCGGTTGAGATTGAGGTTGAGAAGCTTCTCGGCATCAACGGAAAGGACCAGATTGAGGCATACGGCCTCGAGCCCTTCATCGGCAAATGTAAGGAGTCCGTTTGGAAGTACAAGGGTATGTGGGAGGATTTCTCCGGCACCGTTGGCTTCTGGGCTGACATGGACAATCCTTATGTAACCTATCATGATGATTATATCGAGTCCGAGTGGTGGGCACTTCGCCAGATCTGGGACAAGGGTCTTCTTTATAAGGGCTTTAAAATCGTTCCGTATTGCCCGCGTTGCGGAACCCCGCTTTCTTCTGCTGAGGTTTCTCAGGGCTATAAGACTGTGAAGGAGCGTTCCGCTGTTGTTCGCTTCAAGGCAGTAGGAGAGGACGCTTACTTCCTTGCATGGACGACTACCCCTTGGACACTTCCGTCGAACGTTGCACTTTGCGTAAACCCGAGCGATACCTATATCAAGGTTAAGGCTGTTGACGGCTTTACCTATTACCTTGCAGAGGCACTTGCCGATAAGGTGCTTGGTCAGCTTTCTACCGAAGAGGGTGTTCCTTGCTACGAGGTTCTGGAAACCTATAAGGGTATTGATCTTGAGAGACGCGAGTATGAGCCGCTTTATGAATGTGCGGCACATGAGGCTGCAAAGCAGGGCAAGAAGGCATTTTACGTTACCTGCGATAGCTATGTAACGATGTCCGATGGTACCGGTATCGTTCATATCGCACCGGCCTTCGGTGAGGACGATGCCAATGTTGGTCGTAACTATGACCTTCCGCTTGTACAGATGGTTGACGAGAAGGGCGTTATGCTCTCCGTTACTCCTTTCGGCGGTATGCGCTGCAAGCCTACTAAGGATGAGATTGACCGTGGCGCAATCAGTGCGGATCCTGAGGTTATTAAGGATCTTTCCGCAAGAAAGCTTCTGTTTGATGCACCGAAGTTCGAGCATGAGTATCCGCACTGCTGGCGTTGTGATACCCCTCTTATCTACTATGCAAGAGAGTCCTGGTATATCCGCGAGACCGCAGTACGTGATGATCTGATTCGTAACAACAATACCGTTAACTGGATTCCCGATTCTATCGGTAAGGGTCGTTTCGGCAACTGGCTTGAGAATATTCAGGACTGGGCAATCAGCCGTAACCGTTATTGGGGAACTCCTCTGAATATCTGGGAGTGTGAGTGCGGCAATCGTGCCTGCATCGGAAGCCGTAAGGAGCTTGCTGAGCTTTCCGGCAATCCGGAGGCTTCGAAGGTTGAGCTGCATCGTCCCTTCATCGATACGGTTACCTTCCCTTGCCCGAAGTGCGGCAAGACGATGAAACGTGTTCCGGAGGTTTTGGACTGCTGGTTTGACTCCGGTGCAATGCCCTTCGCACAGCACCACTATCCGTTTGAGAATAAGGAGCTGTTCGAGCAGCAGTTCCCTGCACAGTTCATCTCCGAGGCAGTTGACCAGACCCGTGGCTGGTTCCACTCTCTGATGGCGGAATCCACCCTCCTTTTCAACAAGTCTCCTTATGAGAATGTTATCGTTCTTGGTCATGTTCAGGATGAGAACGGACAGAAGATGAGTAAGAGTAAGGGCAATGCGGTTGATCCTTTCGATGCACTGAAGACGCACGGCGCTGATGCAATCCGCTGGTACTTCTACATTAACAGTGCACCCTGGCTTCCGAATCGTTTCCATGATAAGGCTGTAACCGAGGGCCAGAGAAAGTTCATGGGTACGCTCTGGAACACCTATGCATTTTTCGTTCTGTATGCAAATATCGACAGCTTCGATGCAAGTAAATACACGCTTTGCTATGATAAGCTTCCCGTTATGGACCGCTGGCTTCTGTCCCGTCTTATGACGACGGTGAAGAACGTGGACAATCACCTTTGGAACTATCGCATCCCCGAGGCTGCTCGTGCACTCGATTCCTTCGTGGATGAGATGAGTAACTGGTATGTACGTCGTGGTCGTGAGCGTTTCTGGGCGAAGGGTATGGAGCAGGACAAGATCAATGCTTACATGACTCTTTATACCGCGCTTGTTACCATCGCAAAGACTGCAGCACCGATGATTCCTTTCATGAGTGAGGATATCTATCGTAACCTTGTATGCTCCGTTGAGGCAAATGCTCCGGAGAGTGTACACCTTTGCGATTTCCCGACCGTGAATGAGGAGTGGATTGATGCAGAGCTTGAGAAGAACATGGAAGAGGTTCTCGACATTGTTGTTCTCGGTCGTGCCTGCCGTAATGCTTCTAACATCAAGCAGCGTCAGCCTATGGCTAATATGTACGTTAAGAATGATGTTGCCTTGAACGAGTTCTATAAAGAGATTATCGAGGACGAACTGAATGTGAAGGAAGTGGAGTTCCGTGACGATGTCAGTGACTTTACCGGGTACACCTTCAAGCCCCAGCTTCGTACACTTGGTAAGCGTTTCGGTAAGCAGATCAATGCCGTAAAGGAAGCCCTTCTTGCATTGGATTCCGCAAAGGCTATGGCTGAGCTGAACGCAACCGGTTCCGTTACCGTGACGGTTGACGGCGCAGAGGAGGCAATCGCTAAGGAGGATCTGTTGATCGAGGCGAAGAAGGTTGAAGGCTTCGTATCCGACTCTGATGGTAAGGTTACGGTCGTTATGAATACGACGCTTACTCCCGAGCTGATTGAGGAAGGCTATGTGCGTGAGGTAATCAGTAAGGTACAGACGATGCGTAAGGAAGCTGATTTCGAGGTTATGGATCATATCACACTTTCGCTTGCGGGCAATGCTAAGATTGCTGAGATCTGCGGCAGAAATGAAGCATTCATCAAGCAGACCGTTCTTGCGGATGCAATTGTCTACGATACACTTGCAGACGGCTATACCAAGGATTGGAATCTGAACGGCGAGGATGTAACCATCACCGTTAAGAAGAACTGATTCGATAGATAAACGGCGGCAATGCCGAAGCACAATGTAGTTAAAAAGAAGAGGGCTGACGGTTCGTGAATGAACCGCCGGTCCTTTTTAGAACGAAAAAATAACCCGTGTGAGCATCGCCCACACGGGTTTTGGTTTCAGGAATTATTCCTCAGTAGGAACGTCCTCAGCAGGAGCTTCCTCGGCACAAGCCTCTTCGCAAGCTTCCTTCTCAACTTCCTCATCATCCAGATCATCGAAGTCTTCGTCATCGAACTCTTCAAGATAATCCGGGGTGCAGTAACGATATACAGCGTATGCAATACCTGCGATTACGGCAACAATACCGATGATGGCAAGAATCACGCCAATTACCTTACAGCAGCTATCCTTCTCTTCACAACAGCAACACTCGTTCATAATGAATTCCTCCTCTTTTGAAATATGCAGACAGCTTATACAGCACACTCTGCTGTTAATAGTATTATAGCACATCAGAAAGTAAAAGCAAGGGAACAAATCGTGAATAATTTGTGTGTGCTTAGATTTTCACAAGTTTTGCAAAGCTGGCAAGCATTTTCTTGGTTCCGGAAGGAAAATCAACCGTCACTTCGAAATCCTTTGCGCCCTTTGCGATTGCCGTAACCGTTCCGACGCCGAACCTGATATGCTTAACACTGTCGCCGACGGAGTAGCCGAGAACGGAGCTGTCCGAACCGGAGGCGGCTCTTGCAACCGGAACCGTCTTCACGCGGTAGGGATTGTCGTAGGGCTTAGGTTCCTGCTTCTTGGCAGCAGCCTGCGTCAGGAAATCATCGAGCGTGAAGCCGTTTACGGAGCGGTAGTTATCGGATGAACCGCGCGAAATAAAGGAATCAATACGGTCCTCTTTGCGGCGGGAATAGCTCTCATCGGAATCGAAGCGTCTCTCGTGGCTTCGGAAGGAATCGTTCTGTGAAAAGAAGCTGTTGTCGGAAAGCTTCTTCTCGGTCAGCAGATGTCTGGCAGAGGTCTTCAGCTCCTTTAAAAAGCGTGACTCCCGGTTGCACTGCAGCTCACCGTGCTGCATGCGGCGGTTTGCGCGTGAGATGTAGAGCTGCTTCTTGGCACGCGTAATCGCAACATAGCAGAGTCGACGTTCCTCCTCGACCCCTTTTTCGTTATCGTCGGCGGTGCTCATGCCGGAGGGAAACAGATTCTCCTCCATTCCAACGAGAAATACCTGCTCAAACTCCAGTCCCTTGGCGCTGTGAACGGTCATCATCACAACGTAGTCCGGAGTGGTCTCGACATTGTCAAGGTCCGAGACGAGCGCGACGTCCGAAAGAAAGCCACTGAGGGAAGGAGTCTCTTCAGCGTTCTCCTCGTAGTAGCTGATGTTATTGACAAGTTCGCTCAGGTTGGCAAGACGTTCGTCCAGCGAATCCGGGTCCTCAAGGCGAATCTCGTTCTCAAAATCATGCTCGTTGATCAGGTCGTTTACAAGCGTCTTCAGAGAGTAATTATTGCCTGCAAGGCGCAGACGGAAGTCCGTAATGATATCCACAAAGCTCCGGATCTTCGACGCGGCACGCTTGACTGTCGGAATATTGTCCGCATAGGTGAGTGCATCGTAGAAGCTACAGTCATTCGTATCGGCAAATGCCTGCAGGTTGGCAATCGTCGTATCGCCGATTCCACGCTTCGGATAGTTTAAAACGCGTCGCACCGCAACACTGTCCTGACCGTTGTCGATGGTCTTCAGGTAGGCAAGAACGTCCTTGACTTCCTTACGCTGATAGAAGTTGATAGTACCGACAACCTTGTTCGGAATCCGGCGCTTCGAAAGCTCTGCCTCGAAAACACGGGACTGGGCATTGGTGCGGTACAGAATGGCAAAATCATTGTAGCAGGCCTGGCCGGAGTCAACCTGTTCTTTGATCTCGTCCGCAACGCTGCGGGCTTCGGCGTATTCATCCGGAAAGACCGTATAGGAGATTGGAGTGCCAGAACCGGCCTTTGTCCAAAGGCGCTTGGTCTTCGTGTGCCGGTTGTTCTTAATCACTGCATTGGCTGCCTCAAGAATCGTCTCCGTGGAGCGGTAATTCTGCTCGAGCTTGATGACCTTCGCGTTCGGGTAGTTACTCTCAAAGTTCAGAATATTCTGGATGTTGGCACCGCGGAAGCCGTAGATGGACTGGTCGTCGTCACCTACCACGCAGAGATTGCACTCCACATCGCCCTCGTCGGTTTCATAATGAGCGAGCAGGCGGATAAATTCAAACTGAGCGTTGTTGGTATCCTGATACTCGTCCACAAGAATATAGCGGAAACGATTCCGGTAATAGGTGAGGGCTTCCTTGGAGCGGCGGAACAGTTCTACGGTATTCAGAAGTAAATCGTCAAAATCCATCGCATTGTTCGCCTGAAGCTGTGCCTGGTATTCGTGATACACCTTACTGATCAACTCCGTCTCCGGGTCAGTCTTACCAACCGGGCGATAGAGGTCCGGTGTGATGAGATCATTCTTTGCATTGGAAATATGGCTTAGGAAGAACTTCTCGCGGAATTTCTTCGGATCGATGTTGAACTTCTTGATGATATTACGCATGAGTGCCTTCTGATCATCGGTGTCGTAAATCGTAAAATTCCGATCGTAGCCGATTGCCTCAGAGAAGCGTCTTAACATGCGGACACAGGTGGAGTGGAAGGTGGATACCCAGATGTTCTCCGCACCGTAATCAACGAGCGCGTCGACACGTTCCCGCATCTCCTTCGCAGCCTTATTTGTGAAGGTGATGGCGAGAATATTGTAGGGACTTACATTGTATTCTTCAATCATATAGGCAATCCGGTGCGTGATGACACGCGTCTTGCCGGAACCGGCGCCGGCGAGAATCAGAAGAGGACCGTTCAGGTGCTGCACGGCCTCAAGCTGCTGCGGATTGAGTTTCTGGTCATAATTCATAAAATCCTCCCGTGTTGAAGCGGACCGGGGATGTTCGCTCTTTCAAAAAATCGAATGTATGTTCATCATACCATATCCAAAAGAATAACTCAACAGAAGAATGACAAAGCGTTTTGGTTGACATGTGGTTTTTGATTCTATATAATGTGAATTAAAAAATGTGTGATATTGTCGGGAGGAGCAGACTTATGGAAACACAGTGGAAGAATTATCTTCGGGAACTTGTAAGAAACCTGCGTGAGACCAATTATATCGGGCCGAATGATATTCCGAACATTGACCTTTACATGGATCAGGTTACGAAGTTTTTGGACGAGCATCTGGAGCAGTCCAAGCGTTTTGACGATGATAAGCTGTTGACTAAGACGATGATCAACAACTATACAAAGAATGATCTGCTTCCGAGTCCGGTGAAGAAGAAGTACAGCAAGGATCATATGTATTTGCTTGTATTTATCTATTATCTGAAGCATTTTCTGAGCATCAACGATGTGCAGCATATCGTTGGCCCGATGAAGGATATGTTCTTCCGGGAGGATGCCGAAATCAACCTGGATGAAATCTACCGTGAGATATTTGACATGGAGCTCAATATCAGCAATGATCTTGTGAAGGATGTCATTCATAAGTATGACCTCTCAAGACATATGTTCTCGGAGGTAAAGGGGAAGGATGAGAAGGAATTTCTCTCTATCTTCGGCTTTATCTCTATGCTCAGCTTTGATGTATACCTGAAGAAGCAGATGATTGAGCAGATTATCGATGATCTTCTGGTGACGAATCCCGGAACGGGCAAGAAGGGAAGCGCGAAGGCCGAGAAGGATGCCCGTGAGGAACGTAAGAACGAAAAACAGAAATAAATGATTCAAAAAAACAAGGTTCCTGTTCGGGAACCTTGCTTTTGTCAGTTCGATTTGTCATTGTCCTTCATCCGGGAAAATACGGTGTTGTATCCGTCATTACCATAGACGAGGGAACGATTTACACGGCTGATTGTGGAGGTGGAAGCACCTGTCTTCTCAGCAATGTCAAGATAAGTTTTGCTCTGCGTCAGCATATGTGCAACCTCAAGACGCTGCGAAATGGAAAGCAGCTCGTTGATAGTACATACATCCTCAAAGAATGCATAGCATTCATCGACGGTTTTCAAGGTCAGAACGGCATTGAAAAAGCGAGTGACCTCATCAGTGTGAATATCTTTGCCCATAGAAAGCCCCCCTGGGATTATTAGCATTTTCGTATTCACATTGTAACACTCCACAGAATGAAAGTAAAGAATAAATGATATATTTAGGAGAGAGCTATGAAAAAAGGCGATATTTTGACCGGTGTGGTTGAATATACGAACTTCCCGAACAAGGGAATTGTGCGTGTGGAAGATAAGAAAATCGGCGTCAAGGGTGTACTGCCCGGACAGGAGATTCGTTTCAGGCTGAAGAAAAACGGTGCCGAGAAGGCGGAGGGAGAGCTGAAGGAGGTTATCGGACGCTCTTCGGATGAAAGCGAGAAACCGATGTGTCCGAGCTTCGGGGAGTGCGGCGGCTGCTTTATGCAGACGTTACCTTACGAGAAGCAGCTCGCTCTTAAGGAGGAGCATGTTCGTAAGCTTCTTGCTCCGGTGATTCGTTCGGAAAGCTGCGAGTTTCTGCCGATTCAGGGAAGCCCCAAGTCATATGCTTACAGAAACAAGATGGAATTTTCCTTCGGCGATGAATATAAGGGCGGACCGATGGTGCTTGGCCTTCACAAAAAGAACAGTATGTTTGACCTCGTTTCCACAACGGATTGCGCTCTGGTTCACGAGGATGTGCGGCTCATCATGCGCACCGTTCTTGCGTGGGCGAAGTCTACGGGATATGATTTCTACCACAGGATGCTTCAGCAGGGTTACTTCCGCCATCTGCTAGTAAGAAGAGCGGAGAAGACCGGAGATATCCTTGTGGACATCATCACTACTACACAAGTAGAATGCGATTATTCCTCGTTTGTTGAGGTACTGTGTGCCCTTCCGCTTACGGGAAGAATCGTCGGCATCCTGCACACCTGCAACGACTCCCTGGCTGACGCGATTCGCGACGATTCGACCGAGATTCTGTACGGAGCGGATTCCTTTACAGAGGAACTGTTAGGGTTACATTTCCGAATCAGCCCGTTCTCCTTCTTCCAGACCAACTCGCTCGGAGCGGAGGTTTTGTACAGCACCGCACGCTCATTTGTCGGCGAAACGAAGGACAAGGTTGTGTTCGATCTTTACAGCGGAACCGGAACAATCGGACAGCTGCTCGCCCCGGTTTCAAAGAAGGTGGTGGGTATCGAGCTGATCGAAGAGGCCGTTGTGGCCGCACGGGAGAATGCGGTTCGAAACGGCTTATCCAATTGCGAATTCCTTGCGGGCGATGTTCTTAAGATGCTTGACGAGGTAACCGACACGCCCGACTTTATCGTGCTTGATCCGCCGCGCGAGGGTGTCAATCCTAAGGCCCTCCGTAAGATTATTGACTACGGCGTAGACAGCATGCTTTATATTTCCTGCAAGCCGACCTCCCTCGCTACGGACCTTGTCGCCCTTCAGGACGCGGGCTACGAGGTGAAGCGCGTGCAGATGGTTGATATGTTCCCGCAGACGGTGCA
>JAKSPO010000024.1 GCA_024404675.1 Lachnospiraceae bacterium | reverse complement strand
CGAAAAGCAAAAATTCCGGAATCCAGTACCAAAACTATCTCGGCGATTTGGTACGAAATCGCCCATCTTAGAAGTTTCGTACCAAAAGCACGCCGTTAACTTGGTACGAAAAGCAAAAATTCCGGAATCCAGTACCAAAACTATCTCGGCGATTTGGTACGGAATCGCCCATCTTGGAAGTTTCGTACCAAAAGCACGCCGTGAACTTGGTACGAAAAGCAAAAATTCCGGAATCCAGTACCAAAGCTGCAGAGATATATACAAAAATGACCGAGTGCCTCAGATTGATTCTGAAGCGCTCGGTCGCTTTATTCATCAGGGTTATTACAAGGCCCTATTTTTGCTTTATAATGAACGATCTATCGCCAGGATTTTATGTACTCTTCGTCTTCGGGTGTAAGTACCAGAACCTTGCCGTTCTTACGATACATCTCAATGTGCAACACACCGCTTGTATCCACACGCACAACATAAACGGATTGAATCTCGCCCTTCTTAGCCTTCTTAATTCCCTCATAGGCTGCATTGGCAATTGTCAGTTCTCGCTCCAGACACTTATACTCTACCTGCGTAAGGCTATCAAGCATCTTCTCCCACTCCACTTCCCATTCGGTGATTCCCTGTGCATATCTGAGCCTAGCAATTGTAGATACCGCCTCACCACAGGTATTGATTTTATCCTCCCGACACTTCTTAGCAAAAGCCGGGATATCTTCCACTGTATACTTACTGAGGTCCACCAGCTTTCCATCAAAATACACCGCCGCGATGCATCCTCTTCTCCAGAAGGGACTGTACAGAAAGCCCTCTGCCTTACAGGCTTTATCTAATGTCTCGCGTGCCTCGTCAGCAGTATCAAGGGAATACAACTTAGCAACTGTATCGTCATACGTATTCTCATCCAGATTAAAGTATCCGGAAAGACTGCGTATATCCCCGCTCACATCCTTTCCAAAGGAGAACGAATACTTCTCATCCGCCTTAAAAGAAAGACTCGATGCAGAATACATAATGCGATTAGCTTCCACCTCGTCCGTCAGCTCTTCTCCCAGATATGTTTCTGAAGCCACCCCTACTCTTAATCCCGGTTGCGTAAAATCTATGCCACTCGCCTTCTTATAAACGCCATTCTTTCCCAACCGTTCAAACCTTAGAACATCATATACATATACATCGTTCTCTTCAAACTTACCGATAAGCTCCGGCAGATCCATCGAAAGATCGTAGGTCGTGCCACCATAAGTCACTTCAAAGGGCGCAACCTTCTTCCCTTTCTTTTTGTCCTCCGCACCGCAGCCGACAAGGCTGATACTAAGCACCAGTACCAAAATGGCACAAATCATTTTGCACATTCTTCTCATATCCACTAATCCCTTTCACAAAAACATCCCGACACACCGAAGCTTATCTATTGCCAGGTGTATAGGCACTCGTCATCTTCAGGTGTACATACCAGAATCTTGCCATTCTTACGATACATCTGAATATGCAGTGATCCTCCTTCATCTACTCGCACAACATAAACGGTGTGAATCTCACCCTTCTTAGCCTTCTCAATGCCCTTGTAGGTTGCATTGAGAACTGCCATCTCACGTTTCAGATTCATAAGCTGTACCGTAGAAAGACAATCAATCAGTTCTTCGTACTGCACACCGATGGTATTGCCAGACTGGTAGTTAATCTGCACAAGTCTGCCGATAGTCTCACCCATGGGCGCTAATCCCACTTTCTTACGGCTTTCCATAAAAGCCTTTGCATCTTCCACGGCATACTTTCCGAGATCCACCTGCTTCCTGTCAAAATATACTGCTGCGATGCATCCGTTTCTCCAGAAGGAGTTGTACCAAAAGCCCTCTGCCATACAGGTTGCATCCAATGTTTTGAATGCTTCCGCTACCGTATCATCAGCATTCAGCTTATAAATCGTTTCATTAATCGTTTCATTGTATGTATCCTCATCCAGATTAAAGTACCCGGAAAGATCACGCATCTCACCACCGATAGCCTTTCCGACGGAATACGAACAAGCATTATCCGGAGAAACGATAATACGCGTTTCGGAATACATATTACGATTAGCTTCCAGATCATCAGGGAGATCCTCTTTAATAAAAAGCTCTGCCCAAACATCTACTCTTGCCTTCTCCATATCTGGACGGAATCCGCTCGACTGCTTATAAACGCCTCTCTTGCCAAGCTGGTAAAACGTCGAACTATGACAAACAAAAACATCGTTCTCTTCAAACTTACCGATAAGCTCCGGCAGATCCATCGAAAGATCGTAAGTCACACCATTAAGTGTCATTTCAAATGGTCCGCTCTTCTCCTTCTGTCCTTCCTCATTCTTGCCGCAACCAGCAAGGCTGAGCACCATTGCCAACACCATGGCTACGCTAAGTAGTCTCCAAACTGTCTTCATAATTCATTATCCCTTTCTGTTATAAAATCTCCCTCAAAACCGTACTTTTCCTTACCCGATTACCTCTCATCCCCAAGACGTTTCAGATATTCTCTGCATAAAACAACACAGATCAGGGAAGTACAGACAAATGCAACCGGCTGTGCCTCCTGAATGCCCGCCATACCGCGAAACTCGGCAAATATAAGAAGCACAGGGATAAAAACGACGCCGCTTCGAAGGCTGGAGCCGATGGAAGCAAGCAGCTTCTCTCCCGCACTCTGAAAGCCCATCTCCACCATCATGGAAAGCGGAACGAACAGCTGTCCGATACACATCAGACGAAGCGCACGGATACCGAGCCTTATTACCTCGCTGTCATCGCGAAGCCTTCCGACCAGAGGACCCGCATAGATGTAGATCGGTATCGACATCATCAGTAACATAATCTCTGCGCCGACCAATGCGCCGAAAAAGGCTTTCCGCACACGATCCTTCTTCTTCGCTCCGAAGTTGAAGCTGCTGATCGGCTGGAAGCCCTGCCCGATCCCGATTGCAACCGCCATCGGGAAGAAGCTGATACGGGATACGATACTCATTGCGGAAACGGCTTCATCACCGTAGAAGCCTGCTGTCCGGTTTAAAAGCATGGTCGCAACAGAATTAAGTCCCTGCCGTAAAAGGCTCGGAAAGCCTGTTGCAACGATGTTCCATACTGTTTCGATATCAAGTGCCACAAAGCGAAGGGATATCTTAGTCTGTGTCTTCCCGCGAAGGAACATACTGATCAGAATTCCGAAGCTCACACACTGCGAAACCGCCGTAGCAATTCCCGCGCCCGCAA
This sequence comes from Lachnospiraceae bacterium, assembly GCA_024404675.1. Classification (GTDB taxonomy): domain Bacteria; phylum Bacillota; class Clostridia; order Lachnospirales; family Lachnospiraceae; genus ISDg. Next base: position 14,303 of record JAKSPO010000024.1, on the reverse strand, counting down.
TTCCAAGCTTCAGTCCGAACATCAATATTGCGTCCAGACTTATATTCAAAACGGCTCCGGTCATCATTCCCACTGTTCCGAGCTTGGCCTTTCCTTCGTAACGAAGAAGGTTATTCAGGGTAAAGCTTGAAGTGAAGAACGGTGCCGAGAGAAGTATATACGTAATATAGGTTCTTGCATAAGGTGCAATCGTCTTCGTACTGCCAAGCATCGAAAGAAGCGGCTTCATAAAAAGAAAGCTTAATACCGCCATAATTGCACCGAGCGTAAAGGACAGAAAGAATCCGGTTGAGGTGTATTTGGTTGCCTCCTCCAGTTCCTTTCCGCCAAGCTTTCGAGACATAATACTGCCTGCGCCCTGGCCGCACATGAAGGCCACCGCCTGCAGAATTGCCATAAAGCCGAAGACAACGCCTGTCGCACCGCTCTGACTTGTTCCGAGCGTGCCAACAAAGGCGGTATCCACGATATTATAGATATTCGTTACCATCATACTGATGATAGTCGGTATCGATAATGTCATAAGAAGCCGCCCGATCGGTTCCGTCGTCATCCGGATATATTGTTTCTGTTGTCTTTCTTCGTCCTGTACCATAACTGTCCCAACTATCGAATGAAATTCGTCCAGGCATGCTCTTCCTTCTTCGGAAGGCCGTACTTCTCCTTACCGAGCGCAATGCTCTTCATGAGAAATGCCATATTTCTTGCGAGCACACGCATAGTCTGTCTGCCCTCTTCATCGAACATAGCCTGTCCGGGTGCGCCGCCGTGGATGGAATTCCAGTACTGGCTCGATGCAACCGGCATATTGGAAATGGTAAAATACTTATTCAACTCATCAAAGGTTGCGGAGCAGCCGCCGCGTCTTGCGCAGACAACGCTCGCACCGACCTTCATGGTCTTGTCAAAATGTGAGCTGTAGAACAGACGGTCCAGTGCCGCAATCAGCGTTGCATTGGCCGAAGCATAGTATACCGGGCTTCCGAGCACCAATCCGTCCGCAGCCTCGAATTTGCCTGCAATCTCGTTAACGATATCGTCAAATGCACATCTGCCCTTCGCACCGCAGCTACCGCAGGCAACACAGCCTCTTATATCCTTGTTGCCAAGGTTGATAATCTCTGCCTCGATTCCTTCCGCCTCGAAAACAGTCTTCATCTCCGCCAGGGCAAGCGCCGTATTGCCGTTTACGCGCGGGCTTCCGTTCAACATTAAAACCTTCATCCCAAACCTCTCCCTGTATATATTTTTTCCTGGACACATACTCTGTGCCCAGGCTGATTTACACTGTCCTATTCCACCGTCACAATGCAGTGTGTCGTGGCACCGTCGCAGGCTGCTCGCGTCTCAACATCGTAACAGTCGATTACTATCTTAAGCTCATGTGCTCCTACGCTGAGTGCTTCCTTGGCGTTCCACTGCACTCTGTACCCCGGAGGCACCAGTCCTGTTTCATGCAGAAGCGTATCGTTCTCGTATACCTGAAAACGGAAGAACACCGTATTATTCTCACTGTTATAAAGCGGGATATTGGGCGTCGTATCATCCACTACAATCTCGGGAAATACAGTGATTTCGATGAATTCCTCCTTCGGCGTCACATGCGGAAGCTGATTCGGATCCTTCTCGCCGTGGTCATCGCCATCAATCGGAAGATCAATGGTAGGCGTAGGCGTTTCCGGCTCGCCCGTTCGCTCCGGCTTCGAGCAGGAACGCATTCCCAGGCAAATTCCAAGAATCAGTAATCCGAATATCAGAATCCAGATAATGAACGGAACACGGAAGGCAACACGAACGTACTCATTGTTGCCGACATTCAGATACCCCTTAGTGAAGGAAAGCCGTCCCTTGCTGATCGCGTATCGGTCTTCTTTGATCTTCAGGATGTCCTTGTCGTCCTCCTTAGCCTCCTTAAAGAAGGTGGTGCCGATCACATGATAGGCTAAAGAGTAGTCCTTCGTCTGCTGCGCCTTTTCGGACGCAGCCTTCTCCTTCTCCTTAAACAGCTTCTTCGAAAATCCGACGATGCGAACCTTCTCCTTCTTGCTGTTTTTCACCTCAAAATCCTTATCACACCCGATACCGGACTCATGTAAAATGTAATTCATAAACTAAACCTCTGCGGAATCTCATTGCGAATCATTGGACTTATCCTCGTCCAGTATAACCTCGATACGGAACCGGAAGGTTCCGTGCCACTGACCGGCAGTCATTCCGGGTGCCTTAATCTTACCGGTTGTGGTAACGCCCGCATTGATTGCTTCAATGGTGGTGTCCACACCGATATCCCAGGCATCGGTCTGCTGGGTTACGGTTGCGTTAACTGCTCCCTTCGTATCCGACTCCATGACAAATTCGCTGTCGGGCTTAACCGATACGGTCCAGTTCGTCGTCTTCGTGGACGCCTTCACCCAGACACTGTACGCGCCCTCCTTCGTCACACCGTCAAGAATCACAACCTTCGGAATCTTTACAACGACTTCCTTACGAGGATCGTCCCAGACCGCATACAGATCGATGATGTAGCCACGCTCCGCATCATGTCTGATATCATTCAGATCATCGTAGGAAAATCTAAGTGTCTGCCCGTTTCGATAGGTTATCGAAGCCGCGCTTCCGCTGAGCGCCCAGCCCTTCATGTAAAATCTTGAAGCAAAGCCATTGGACTTGATGGCGGTATCCGCACCGACAATAATCTTCTGGTCGGTCATCTCGCCGCTGCCGTGGCCGTTTCTGTGGAATACAAGCGTGACTACCGTTTCGATCCAGTTGACCGTCATATCGTACGAGCCGGGAGGCAATGTAAATTCGTTGCCGGGAACCTCGATTCGCTTGATATCCTCGTTCTCAAGCTTCCAGCCGTCGAAGGAATCAAGCGGTCTTTCACTGTTATCGTCCGACACCTTAAAGGTGATATCGCTGTCATCCTTGGAAATATTGATATCGCCGTATACGGAGCCGGAGCCGCCGCCCACGTAGAAAAGCGTGTCGTCAGCCATATTCACCCGGTTGATGTCAATTGTCACGCTTCCGTTTACGATTGCGGAATCACCTACGCCGCCGTCATATACATCGCCATTGATTGTAACGTCATTGAGGGAGATCGATACATCTCCGTCCGTCTTACCGTTCAATCCGCCGCCGGCAACCGCAATCTCGCCGATAGTCGGTGTGAACAGCACGGGGCCGTTAACCACAATGCTCGTATTGCCACCCACTTCACCCGAATTACATCCGCCGATAACCGTTCCGACCTCTGTATTCTTGTCAATGGTAATCGAAATATCTCCACCGACATTACCGCTGTCACCGCCGCCGAAGATTGAGCCGTCAATATGTGAACCGGAGCCGATGGAAATGCTCGTATCGCCTCCGATAGTTCCTGCCTTACCGCCGCCGTAGATATTGCCGTTAACGGTGGTATTCTCTTCAATTGTGATGATCGTATTGCCGTCTACGCTTCCGTTATCACCACCACCGTAAATATCGCCTATGATTGCGCCTTCACTGATGTGAATCGTCGTATCGCCTCCGACATTTCCGTTCTCACCGCCGCCATGGATGCTTCCGGAAACTGTCGTGTTATTGCCGATTACGATGGTCGCGCCCTCTCCGATATTACCGTGCTTACCGCCACCGTAGATATTACCGATGATGGAGCTGTCACCAATCTGAATCAGAACCTCACCGTTTACGTCACGGTTCTCACCGCCGCCGTAGATTGAGCCGTCGATCTGAACATTCTTATCAATGAGAATATTGACGTCTCCGCCGACCACGCCGTTGGAGCCGCCGCCGTAAAGACTTCCGAGAATGTGCGTATTTTCCTCAACACTGACTGTAACATTGCCGGTTACCGGGCTGTTCGACGCAGCACCGTATACGTTATTCAGAATCGTACCCTGGGAAATGTGCACCTCGGTATTACCGTCAACCAGTCCGTGGTTTCCGCCGCCGTAAACATTTCCATCGATGATAACCGCATTCGGCTTAATGCTCACGGAGGTCTCCGGATAAACCTTTGCAATCAGGTTGGAAACCGCGAAGCCGTCACCGCCGCCGTAAACATCACCGACTACATGGGCATTGCCGGATACATTGACCTCGGTACCGTTCATGACCTGAGCAATATTGTAAAAAGCATCCGATCCGTACTGCGTCTTGTAATCGTATCCGTGTCCGCCGCCGAAGATGGTTCCCTGTACGGTTCCTCCGGTCATATTGATGGATACATGACCAAATGTGTTACCGATTGAGGTGACCTTTCCGGACGAAATATCGGACCAGTTCATCAGATCCGAGATACCCGAGCCGCCACCGTAAATATTGCCGTTAGAAAGCGGTGCACCGGACTGAATCGGATATTTATGAACAGGCGTTACCTTACCACCTGTCATGTTGATTATGATATTGCCGTAGTTATCTCCTAACGCGCCGCCACCCTGTACCTCGCCGATCGTGCCGCCGTTAATATTGATATAAGTATCGCCGTAATGTCTTACATAGGGCGTATTACGTCCCATCGCGGAGCCGACCAGCTGCTCAATCGTGCCGCCATTTACCGTAATATGCGTGTCGCCGTAATGAGTCTGGAAGGTTGTGGAGTTTGCAATCGGGAAGCCAAAGTTCGAGCCTACAAGACGGTATATGTATCCGCCGTTCACGGTGATTCTCGGATTCGAATATACCTTATACTGTTCCGAGGACGCACCGACAACAAGCGCAAGCTCTGCGGTACCGCCAATCGTAATATTCTCATCGAACGGATGCCCTTCCACACCGGAGTTGAATTTATTACCTCTGTTAACGCCTACAACTCGTCCGAAACGTCCCGACAGAATGGTAACCGAGTGACCGCTTCCCTCCGGCAGATTATACGAATTGCCGTTTGCATTCACACCTGCAACTATCGTTGTTCGCGGCCAGTTGCTTAACTCGATACCATGGTTCGCGAGTTCGCCTGCGCCCCAGCTGCTGTTATCGGTTTTACAGTGTGCATCCACATAAAAATTGTAACCATTCAGATACCAGAAGCCGTCCGTAACAGCGGCCGAGGGACCGGTCATACCGGTGAAGGTTACATAATCAAAATACAGATTCGATCGAAATGTGGCAGTGGATTGAATATAAACCTTGGATTCGTAGGCTGTATCCTCATATGCGCCCACAAAACGGAGGTTGTAATTCTTGTAGCCGGCATTCGTTATAACCGGCGTAATATTATAATAATTCGGCTGTCCCTCATCAGACATTAGTACAAAGGTGATATCCGTATATCCGGCGGCCTTAGCAAGCTCTGCAGCTCTTGCAGGCGTCTTCACCGGCGCCGCATCCGTCAGGCCGTCGTTACTGCTGTCATCTCCATGCACAAGGTCAACAAAATAGATAGCTGTGGCAGAATCCGATGAATATGCAGTTCCCCCACCCAGTCTGACCGCTATCGCAAAAACGGCCAGTAATACTGCCAAAAGCCTGCACATTTGCTTCATATACATCGGTGTCTTCAAATAACCACCTCCCATCACAACACACTTTCAAAATAAACAATACTGCGCCCTCCGCCGACTAAGCTCGGCATACTGCGAGGCACCATCGCTTTACAACAAAATTAGGAATGAAACCAAAATGATTCCATTCCTAACGCTTTTTTAAGTTTTTAACCAATTAGTTCTTCGCAAGACTGATATCAAAGTTGAAGGAACCCTTCCACTGTCCTGCAGTCAATCCGGAAGCAGTAATTGTACCGGTTGTGCTAAGGCCGTCTACCAGACCGGCGTCCGCAACCGTCCAGGTCGTCTTCGTCTGTGCAATCGTTGCCGTAACATCAGTCTTACCGCTCTGCTGCATAGCTACACTATCATCGGGCTTAACGGTAATAACCTCATCACCGGCAATATCTCCGGAAACCTCAACGGTATATGCGCCGGAGCCGTTCGCTGCACCGGTCAGAATCACGGTCTTCGGAATCTTAACGGTAAAGCTCGACGGAAGGGTTGCATATACTTCACAGCCCTGATCAAGCGCATCCGCCGTGAATTCATCATAATACTCAGACTTCTTCTCCTGCGTTTCATCCACACCGGTCGGCTCTGCGCCCGCGTCAATATCACCTGCAACAGATCCGACAGAAGCCTTATTCGCGCTTTCTGCCTTCGCCGTAAGCGGTCCGAAAGTCATAGTCAAAGCCAAGCCGATTGCAACTACAGTTGCCAAATTTTTCTTAATCATATCAATTATCTCCTCACTAGTACGCTATAACGATTGAACGCCCCCAAATCGTTCATCGGTTATGTGGATATTATACACAAAAAGTGCCCGAAAATCAAGCATCCCCCCTCTCCGCACTTTGCCGTCGGAAAATTGTAAAAATATTTTACATTTTCCATCCAAAAAACACTTACTATTTCCTTCTGACCAGAATCATTGCCCCGCTCGGAAGGTCCCGGCTTACTTAAAGATTGGCTCGTATTTCTTTCTCACCTCGCGGATGACACGGTTTGCATCCTCGGTATCGATATACACGTCGTAGCGTGCGGGAATCGTACCGAAGGTGACAGCCTTCTCAACCGACAGCTGCTCCTTAAGATACGCAATCATATTCTCCTTGGTCGCGTTACGGTTATAGATTTTGATATAGGCATAGCCCGGGTAGTCCGTGGAATCATAGGTAATGATGCGAAGTCGCTCGGCATAGCCGTCCATGACCAGCGACTGATAGAACGTATCGATACGCTCCTTATCGTCTAAAAGCATAAAGTACACGACCGCCTCATCCTCCGGCAGAGGCTTTCTTACATAGTTTCGAAACGGGGAGGTTCGGAGGTTACGAACAAGCTCCCGGTTGACGGCATCGTCCGTATCGTCATAATAGATCACCAGCATGTCGTCGATCAGAACATTTGCGTAGCTGCATAAACCGGCCTTAAGAATATGGTTCCTCACGACCTGCGCAGTCTCCTTCGAGATCACATACGCCTTGATGTAGGAGTGCTCGTTCATATCATACAATACCGCACCGTTCATCGCGATAACGGGAAGCTTTAAGCGAATATCCTTCATCGGCTCAATGATGGAAGCCGGCGTACGCATCGTGGAGATGGTAAATTGCATTCCATCATCAATCATACGATTCAGCTCGACCTTGCTGAAGCTGTTTAACATCTCATTCTCATCCAAAAGCATTCCGTCAAGGCCGGATATGAAAAGCGTCTTCCGGTCGGGGTGAAAGCAAAGCCGCAGATCATTTACAACAATTCCGACCGCAATACCGATCATCGTATCTAAGAATCGATTCAGCACAAAACGGTACGGGTCAAGGTCCTGCACATGGTTTATGACGATACTCAGATATACCACACACGAAAAATACGCCGCCTGCTGCCTCCTAAGAAGTACGGACGTATACAAAACCAGTGCAATCATCACCGAGATGACCACCCAGCTAAGCACCCTCCCGATATACTGCTCCTTTATAAAAAGCGGCGCGATTAGAAGGTAAAGAAGTCCATACACCGCGCCGATTACCGTTCCGACTGTCCTTTGCAAGGCATTCTGCTTCGTGTTGGAACGATACATCTGGATGCACCAGAGCGCCGCCAGCTGCGTATAAAATACCATGCCCTGGTCCCCGCGGAGCATATTGACAAGATAGCAGACCAATATCGCAACCGATGATTTCACGATTCGCATACCGATACCCGGCAGCTTAAGCCTCGCACGCTTTTTAGTTACTCTCTTCTCCAAAACCTCATCCCGCATGAGCTGTCCCTCCATATGCCAAAGAGGTTCGCCGAATTACCGGCGAGCCTCTTATCCTGTAATCTAACCTATCCCGTTCTCACGTTAAGCTGCACTATGCGTTACAGCATAGCCTCCAGCTCGCTTCGAATTGCCTGAATGAACGCAAGGCTGTTCAGAACCGTCACCTTCTCAAGCGTCGTAATGAGTGCAAGGTCCTTCGTCATCCGGCCCGACTCAATGGTAGCAAGCGTGGCACGCTCAAGCTTGTCGGCGAAATCCTGAAGCTCCGGAAGCTTATCGAGTTCGCCTCTCTTTCTGAGCGCTCCCGTCCAGGCAAATATGGTTGCTACCGAGTTCGTAGATGTCTCCTCGCCCGCAAGATGCTTGTAATAATGTCTCTGTACCGTTCCGTGTGCAGCCTCATATTCATACACGCCGCTCGGGGATACCAGCACCGATGTCATCATGGCAAGAGAGCCGAATGCGCTTGAAACCATATCCGACATAACATCTCCGTCATAGTTCTTGCATGCCCAGATAAATCCGCCCTTAGACTTCATAACTCTTGCAACCGCATCATCAATCAAGGTATAGAAGTACTCTATTCCTGCTTCGTCGAATCTTGCTTTGTACTCTGCATCGAATATCTCCTGCATGATATCCTTAAAGGTGTGGTCATACTTCTTTGAAATCGTATCCTTGGTTGCAAACCAGATATCCTGCTTCGTGTCAAGTGCGTAATTGAAGCAGGCTCTTGCGAAGCTTTCGATGGATTTGACGGTATTATGAATGCCCTGGATGATGCCAGGTCCGTCAAATTCATGGATGGTCTCGCTGATTACAGTCCCGTCCTTAGCCCGGAATACAAGCTCTGCCGTTCCTTCGCACGGAACCTTGATTTCTGTATTTTTGTACACATCGCCGTATGCATGACGTGCCAGGGTGATCGGCAGCTTCCAGTTCTTGACACAAGGCTCGATGCCCTTTACAACGATTGGTGCTCTGAATACCGTACCGTCAAGCATCGCTCTGATCGTTCCGTTCGGGCTCTTCCACATCTCCTTCAGATTGTATTCCGTCATTCTGGCTGCGTTAGGCGTAATGGTTGCACATTTGACCGCAACACCGTATTTCATCGTTGCGAGTGCAGAGTCAACCGTGACGCGGTCATCCGTTTCGTTTCTGCAAGCAAGTCCCAGATCATAATATTCCGTCTTCAGATCGACGAACGGAACTAACAGCTCCTCCTTGATATACTGCCATAAGATTCTGGTCATCTCATCTCCGTCCATCTCTACCAGTGGTGTTGTCATCCTGATCTTACTCATAAGCATCCTCCGTTATCATAGTATTATAGTGCTGCAGTGAGAAGCGGAAAGCATGGGGCGTCTCACCGCATATGAAAAAGGGGCCCGTCAATAGACGAACCCCTTTGTTCCGTAGAAAACAAAAAGACGCCGAAAACTCCAGCGTCTTTGCTCATTTATTTATTACATTATCTAACACATTAAGTCGATAAAGTCAAGAGAAAATGTGAAATAACAAAAAGAGAGCCTCCTTCCCGAAAGCTCTCTCGTCAGTCAATTTGATCATTTGTTTCGCATAACTGTTGCCGGCTGATATCGTTGGAAGCATACAACCGTAAGAAGCGTCGGTATTGACGTTGCCAGCAGACTAAGAAGGACTATTGCACCCAAAACACGTAGGTTGATTTCAAATATAATAACACCACTGGAAAGATAGAATATGCTGGATAATATCCACGCAAAGAGAATACTTGCAACAATAATCAGCAGAGCTGACTCAATTGCCTCTATGCCCGTCAGCATACGAAGCTCCCGGTTGGTTAATCCATCTGCCCGAAGCAAAGCAATCTCGTATTTTCTGGCAACAATTCGATTCATCTGAATGATGCTCATCATAACAAATATGCAAGCCAGAACCACCCAAAATACCAATTTCATCGTTACGGATGTGTTATGCAACATCTCCTGCATCGTAATAACATCCTGATAATTACTTTGCACCCTGAAATCAGGATTGATGCGCTGAATACTTTCCTTAACATTGTCAATCATGCTGTAATCATCAACATAAACAACATATGCACTTGCCCGCAACGGTTCACATGGGTATGCCACGCCTTCTCTGAAGTCAGACAATGCCTCCGCCAGAATATTTGTGAAACACTCATACCCCATATACATGGAATTATCAGGATTCAAAGCATACGTGTTCTGAATGCTGTCGTCAAGAATTCCATTTACGGTGAATTGCTTTCTGCAGTATACATAAACATATGCATCTGTCGTTATGCTATGACTAGCGCCGCCAACCTTCATTTCTGCCGTCTCGATGCCAACAGGAACACAGAATCCGGCCGATATTGAGACATTCTTTTCAGAGCCGTTCAACCCCAGATTTCGTGCAAAAGATGCATTAAGATAAATCCCATCATCCACCTTCGCATACTCCGTTTTGACCGATTTTGACATATCCTTTTCGCCATAGAACGGTCTTAGATTGTAGGAATCGCTGTCGGATCCCTCATACCTCTTCACCGTTGTCTCATTATCAGCGGTAATCGTGATAATCCCACCACTGATATATTGCTTGCCCAATTTATCAAATCCATATGACACGAATTCATAATACGGATAGCATTCCACAACATGGTGAAGCGCACTCAGCTTGGCAACCTCCTCATCCGTCATAGAAAGATTCCCGTCGCAATCACAGATTCTGTCAAGCGGCGCCGTCATATTCACAACAAATATTTCTCTATCCGATATCCTGTTCAAGTACTCATTCTGTGATTTGACATACGACTCACCGAAGCTGCTTAATAAGCCACCAAATGCGATAACAAGTGAGCACAGAATAATCATCACTATATTGGAGACGCCTTTTTTGCCAATATTGCGTCGATTGTAATACCTGATTGCAGCCGAAGAACGTCCCTCCTTCATAGAACCTGCACTTCGTTCCTCGTAAACACTCTCGACTTGTGTAGCATTTCCCGCTTCAATCAGGGAAACCTTGCCGTCGTTGATTTCATATATACGGTCGGAAGCCTCCCGTATGCGATTGTCATGGGAGGAAACAATTACCATATGTCCAGAGTCTGCATAGGAATGCAATATGCGGATAACCTTATCGGCATTCGTGTTATCCAGAGAGGAGGTAGGTTCATCAACCACCAGTAGCTGTGGCTGTTTTGCAATCGCACAAAGAATGGCCGCACGCTGCTGCTCTCCACCGGAAAGTTGACGCGGGTATTTATTCTTAGCCTCCTTCAAATCCACACTTGAAAGCCAAGAGTCGATAGTCTCGTCATCCTCCTCACACTCTGCAAGTTTCAAATTGAATCGAATATTCTCATAAATAGTTAGATTTTCAAATAAATTCTTGTCTTGAAAAACGAATCCGATTTTCTTCTTTTTGTTGAAACCTATCTCCTCATCGTCTCGCAAGTCTATATTACGACCGTCAAATGCATACGCAAAAGACTTGTCCTGCGAGAATAGGCCAAGGCAATACAGAAGACTTGTCTTTCCGCAACCGCTATCCCCAAATACAACTGTTAGCTCGTTTTCATAAACCGATATCGAACCGTCCTTCAATATTGTTCTGTCAAATGAAATGTTAAGCTTTTCCACACAAATCATATTACGATACCCTTTCAACACCATATACCAAGGAATCAAGCACCAGTAGGGGAAACACCTTATAAACGACTTTCTACGCTATTTCTTAAAAAACACAACAGACTTGGTAGCAGATTTCGATCTAATATCAAGCACACCTAAGTTTCCAAGTGTAATCACCGATTGCTCCATCGTGTAATTACCATATGCATAACCCGCGTTTGGCGTTTGAACAGTCCATGTGTTTCCATATGTAAACACAACAGGATAATGCCGATTATACCCAGTAAACTGTGCGGCGTATACGGTGCCTGTTGTATCATCTCCATAGCCCGTAAAATAAATGGTATGATGGTCCTTTTTACATGTAATCAGATTGCAGGTGTATCTGTCCCATGTACGTTTCCCTTGATACTGGGCGTTTGCTTTTCTAACCTGATTTTGAAAACATACCCCCATCACTACTAACATTGCTATTGTTAGCACTACACGTAGTTTCATAATAATTTTCTTCATTTCGTTATACTCCCTCGCATGAATTCAACCATAAAAAGTAGCAAAATAAATCACTGCGCCCTTTGTCCACAACTATGTCGAAGTGATTTTTGTGTTTCCCCACCAAAGAGTAACACACAAAAAAGGGTCTGTCAATCTTGTTTTACTATTTCGTTCTTTTCAGCGAAATCGTAAACATTCTTATATCTCGTTGTAGTCAAGTCCTTCACAACTCGCATCAAGAATTCACGCGAGGCACCATCACAGATATGTATGGAGAGCATCTAAAGTCACAAAATATACTTCCCCATTTGTCCCATCAAATCCTGCCATTAACTGACAAGAGTTCAATTCCTTCATATCAAAGAGTTGTCTCAAACCCATCTAAATAAGCACACTCATGCTTTCATTCCTCACCTTCATAGAATACCGCGTATTTCAGGGAACTTCTTACAATGTTCATTTTAATCGGCCCCCATTTTACATTCTCCATCGATGACATTCTATAAGCTTCCGTTCCGCTTTTTACTGTCGATTTCTTTTTCCGCCAGAGGATACAACGAATACACCGCCATCCAGTTTAGTCTGTTGCTCCGGAGCCCCCCTACTGCGCACTACATTAATTCATCCACTCACGGCTAGTTGAATATCTTTTACATGTATGTCTCCGCAAACACTGATTTAAATTCTTCCTGACCTCGATAATCGCAATGTCACAAGACATTTTCCCCCGAACCACTTCATATGTGACATCCTCGTACCCCATTCTCGCAAAGAATTCCGCATAGGATTCTGCGTCAAACTGGCATTTGAAATTCGCTCCGAGCTTTTCCAAAAATCTCACAGCCAGCTTGTTGGTTCCCCGGTCGCCGTTAATATATGTCGGAATAATCAGCCTTCCGCCATTCCTGCAGACGCGAGTAAGCTCCTTCATCGCACTCTGCGGATCTGACAAGAGATGAATCACATTGCCTGCTACAACCACGTCAAAGGAATCGTCCCTCGCCTTGATACCGGTAATATCAACCCGCTTAAAGGAAACATTGTCAAACTTCTTAAGCTTCTTTCGTGCCTGCTTTAACATCCCGACCGAGTAATCCGTTGCATATAATCTGCTGCATCTCGGAGCAATATAGATGCTGATGGCCCCTGTCCCGCAAGCACACTCAAGCACTCTGTCGGTGCTTTTTATGTATTTTGCCACAGTCTCTCCCGTAGACTGATATACACGCTTATTATAAATATTCTCGAACAGATCATATACACTCGATACCTTATCCCAAAACATAGTCATACTCCTTTCACCGATAGACTACATCCTTACATACTTAAAATAAACGACACAAAGTGAGTAAATGTCGTATTTAAGCAATCGGACATCATATGTCTACGTCCATTTTATAATTAATTAAAATGTTTTCCAAAGATTGATAAAACATAAAAAACATCACTTTTGTCATCTTACCAACCCTGCTGCAAAAGGCCAGTCCATTTCATAGCGTGTATCATTAATTGCAGCAATTAGAACCTTGCAGAAAGCTTCCTCATCGAAATCTTGTCCGTTGATTGCCCTCACAGTCTCACCAGCTTCAAATATCGATGGAAGTTCATAAACGTCAAATGCATTATGAATCACTTTTATCATCTGTTCATCTCGGTATATATAGAGACAGGGTTCAAAGGGATGAGACCGAAGCTCATATTCACTATCTATATGTGAATAAATGATCTTTCCGTTTTTGTTTTTAATTTTATCGCTCATATCTTTCACCTTCTCATGCTAATCTCTATTTATTGTGGCAAACTACACCTGATGCGTTTATACTATCCTATCAACCAATTTCTTATAAAATGGAAAAATAACATTTGCTACAATTGCTACAATCCACCATTTGTCACTTCCCGTAAGTGCCTTGAAAGAAAACATAAATGCTATCATGACACACCAGAATACAAGCTGTAATACTCCAGGAATGATTTCACGGCGGATATTCTTTTTATCTTCCTCTGGCATAAGATGCGGTGCAGTTTCAATAAAGTCCGCTGCTCCCTTTGGTCCCAAAGCACTTCTAAAATCATCACTACATGACATTGCAGCATCTGCGTATTTGTCATTATTAAGCACTTCCATTACCGCGTCATGAATTTCCGTAACGCTCTCACCTTTTAATTCAAATCCAGCCCCCATCTCCTTCGCTCTTCTCGCCACAGCTCTCTGCTCATTGGTCTGTGGAAATAATACCATAGGAGTCGCCATATACAAACTTTCCGAAGTACTATTCATTCCGTTATGCGTTAAGAACACGTTCGCCTTGGATAAAACCTCTAACTGATTGACATTTCTATAAGCCTTAACATTTTCAGCCAAACCATTTAAGCTTTGCGGATCAACAACTCTACCGCAGGATATGATAACATCCA
>JAKSPO010000023.1 GCA_024404675.1 Lachnospiraceae bacterium | reverse complement strand
TTTCTATATGCATCCTTTAATCTGATGTCGTTGTCCTGCATCTGCTGTTCATCCATGTAGAGTTCTTCTGCTAATTCGCAGAAGAAATACGATGCCTCATAGTCGACTGTGCTATTCTTAAACGTAGCCTGATCCATAACAAGAACGGTTTTCACTTCATGTTCTTCCATACAGCATGAGCAGATTCTCTTTTCACTTTTAATGATCTTCATGTCCATGAAAACACCTCCTATTTTTTCTTATAAGGGAACATTTCTGGAGTAAATGCCTTCTCTGCAAAATGAAATGACATTACAAAAGTAGTTGTATTTCCATACTGTCCCAGCAGTTCAACCCTTATCTTAATATATACATCTTCTGTTCCGTTATAGACCTTTCCGAACTCACGCATTTCACTTCTTTTCGGAAATCTAATATCCTTTACTGTCTGCATATAGTCTTCCACGGATAACGTTAATAATTCTCTTCTTAGTGCATCTACAGGATTTTCATCCGGAAATAACTTATTTACAGTGTATTGATTTGTATATTTCTCGTCACGTTTGTCATCAACAACACGCTTAGCCTGAAAATCAATCTGTGCACCATTATTTAATGCGAATTTCAAATCTTGAATATACGCTTTTACTTCTAACTCACTTTCAATTCGAGCTTTTGTTTCTTCAGCCAACTTGTCTCCTTCAGGGTATCAATTGATACCTATATAATATATCCATTACTCGATTTTGTCAACTGTTTATACCCCCATGTTCAATTTTGCGACTGCGCACAAAAGACCCACCCGCCGTTCTTAGAGCGACAGGTCTGTAGAGATTTTGACACCCCTACTGTTCATGCCAGCAATCCCCACGCTTCGCATGTATCTGTGAATGACACGACTTGCACAACGCAATCAGATTACTCCGATCATGTGTGCCCCCTTCACTCAAAGGAAAGGTAATTTAAGATTATTTGTCATTCAAGTATGTTTTTTAAGTCCGCAAGCTTAGTTCTATCCGCATATCTCCCCCAAGCACCACTCAAGTCGACACAATTGGCGCCTTGCCGTAGCCGTATGGAAGAATATCTGCCACCACCCAATTCTCCCCCGCCCCAAAAGTCATAAGAAATCATACAAAAATCCCGACCACCTCTTCCTAAGAAGGGGCAGTCGGGATGATACTATCTATATTCTCCCACCCACAGGGATATTGCTCATTTGCCGCTTTCCACAGGGATACCGGCGGCATCGAATCTGGCGGTCCAGAGACGGATGAAGTAGCCGGCGTCCTCAAACTCTGTGTTGCCACCGCCCGCCTCCGTGTTGGGGCCGATCAGCTTGATTGTGCGCTTGTCGGTGAGGGTGACTTGAAGCGTCGCCTGTTCCGTATCAGGGCGATAGGACCGGATGTCGGTAAGGGCGAGCGACTCGTCGTGACCGTCGGTCGTAAGGATGATCTCCTGCTCGGTCACGGTGACGTAATCACGCGTCTGAGAGTAAAGCATCAGTCCGCCTACGATAAGGCAAGCTGCCACGATTCCGGCAAGCAGAAGCTCAAGCCGCTTCAGCTCGGCCGTTAAGTAGAGGCATACGGCCAGTCCGACCGAAAGAACGACGAAGCAAGGCACCAGGTGCTCTAAGTTCGTGAAGGTGCGGATGCACCGAAGCGTTCCGATCGTCGAGGGGCGCCCGCTTAAGAATGCATATCCGATAAGCATTCCCGTGCAGCACACCTGAATCAGAAGCAGGATTTCAGCCACTCCGATGAGAAATCTTATGACTGCAAGCGGTACCGTTACGATATGATGGATTCCACGCGTCGTTCTGCGAAGATTGTTCGTAAAGACTATGAGAAGATATACCACGGTCGGTACTAAAAGGCAAAGCGCCCCAAGCAGATACCCCGTCGCATCCTTTCGAAATATGCCCGACACAAGGAATGCGCCTGCTGCGATGAGCATATACGGAAGCATCCGAAGGAACACACCTTTATAGTAGTGCTCAGGCATTGCACCGCTTCTTGTAATATCCGCAAGCGTATCGTATCCTGCCCCAAGAAGAGGTCCCCCCGATCTGCCCGCACGACGCTTCATCCGAAGGTAGCTGAAGCTTAGCCGAAGCGTGAAGATAACCATCCACAGGATAACCTGTGCAATCACCCATCGACCGGTCTTAAACACCCCGTCACGAGCGCCTCCGCCGAGGAAGGACGTACCGCACAAGGCATAGCACAGAAGTACCGCATACGCCGTCATGCCATGGATTCGATCCACCGCTCCCTCTTTATGCACCGCCTTCAAAAAAGCGTTATCCATTACCGCTCACCTCCCGTCAGAAGTGCCTTGAGGCTTCCGCATCCCTCGCCGCAAGGAAGCTCTGTTCTGCTTCCGAAGTGCGTAAGTCTGCCGCCGTCAAGCACCGCCACATAATCGGTCACTTCATCAATTTCATCCACCAGATGCGTAGACACAAGAATACTCATATTGTTCTTAGCTACCAATGTCTGCAGCACATCCATAATATCCATCTTCACCACCGGATCAAGGTTCGCAAAGGGCTCGTCCAAAAGCATGATTTTCGGGCTTCTTGCAGCGGCAAATGCGATCTGCACCTGCATACTCTGTCCCGCGCTCAGCTGACTGAAAGTCTTCTCAAGCTCTGTCGCAGGAAGGTCAAAGCGTTTCAGATAGTCATAGAACTGTGCACTGTCGAAGCTATCGTACATCGCCTTTAGAAGCTCCACGTTATCTCTGACACTAAGATGTGGCGCATACCACGTAAGCTGTCCTGCCACAAGCGCAACCTCCCGGTGATACTTAGAAAGTGTCTTTCTGTTAACCACTGCGCCGTCGTAAACAATCTCGCCGCGCTCCTTAGAGAGGATGCCGTAGATTGCTTCAAGAAGCGTGGATTTGCCGGAACCATTTCGCCCAAGGAGCGTATAGATTAGTCCCTCCGAAAGCTCCAGGTTGATGTCCTGAAGCTGAAAATTCCCCTTCGACTCCGCAGCTTTGGAGTATAAATGATTCACAGTAAGCATCTCTATTCCTCCCAGATGATTTCAAGCATATTGATAAACTGTTCCTTCGTGAGTCCGGCATTTTTCGCTTCCTCGATGACCTTCGTCAGGTCCTCCTCGACGGACATGTTACGCTTTTCGGCCAGATACTCGCGGTCGGGGTTGTCTACGAAGAAGCCTTTGCCGGGAACCGAATAGATCATTCCCTCCTTCTCAAGGTCCTCGTATGCACGCTTGGTTGTGATGACACTGATCCGAAGATCCGCCGCAAGGCTTCGGATGGACGGGAGCGGCTCATCCTTTCGAAGCTTACCCTCGAGAATGTCCGCCTTGATTGCTTTGCCGATCTGCTCATAGATCGGCACACCGCTTTTCGTCTGTATTGTAATATTCATATTGTCCCCCTTATATTCCCGCCGTCGCGTCTGCGATCAGGCTCGGTGTCTCGGTTCCGTGATAATCGCCGATTGAGATTCGGCGAAGAAGTCCTATATTTACGATTGTACATAAGACGGCCACGGCGTATGTGACGATCATAAACACGCCGGCCTTCATTAAGAATCTGTCCCCGGAGGATCCGTCCATCGATATAAACATTACGAAAAGGGCAATGTAATAAATATAGACCAGCCAATAAGTAACGCCGCTGATGGAAAGGAAACGGCGCTTTTTATAACCGTCCGCGTTGTAGGCCACAAAGTGTTTCACTTCCACGCCTTCGCATTGTTCTACTACTGTAGAAGCATTCAGACAGAAGAGGAAGAGAACGACCGGAATCAGGTACCAGAGACTGTAATCCTTCACCCTTCCTTGGAGAAAGGAAATCGTTGTATACCTGCCCCACAGAACTGCCGAAACGATAACGATCGTTCCTACAAGGGTGCGATATATCACCATGAGGCGAAGCCTGCCAAGCCGCTCCTTCATCGTAAGCGGAATCATATAATCCGCTCTGGTATCAAAGTTAATGTTACTGAATGCCGTAAGAACAACGGAGAAAGGAATCGCCATCGTTCCGCCGAAGAATATGATTCCCGCCATCAGCGCAAGCTTGAATGCGAAGAATAACGGATGGCAGAGGTTGTTGTTCATCTGTCTTCGAATGATGTCTCTCATGCTGTCACCTTACCTTTCTCCAGATAATACATGATCTCCTTCAGATCCGCATAACGGATGCTCTCACGGTCTTCGCTCGTCAGATATGCGCCGAGCTTTTCAATCGCTTCCTTCTTAACAAGCACCTCGGAATGTCCCTCACGAAGCCTGCCTCCTACGATTTCCGAAGCCACCTCCGCCTGCGACAAGCGCTCAAACGCTTCCGCGCTGCAGGATATGATGCGGTACTGTTCACGAAGCTCCTCCGCCGTACCGTAGTAGCGCACCCTCGAAACCTCCCCCTCGCGCTTCAGATAGAGAATGTAGTCCGAAATCTGTTCAAGCTCCTCCATCAGATGGCTCGAGCAGATAACCGTCCGCTCCCCGTCCGCCACGATTGTCCGAAGCATCCGGTAGAATTCCTCGCGGAACGCCACATCCAGATTGCCGGCCGGCTCGTCGAGAACTAACACCTTTGCATCGTGTGCCAGGGCGAACGCGATCTGCTGCCTCACAAGCTGTCCCTCCGAAAGACTGGACAGCCAGCGGTTCGCAGGTACCTCATACTTTTTAAGAAGGCTGCAATATGTTTCCATACTGAAGCTCTTGTAATATATGCCGTAGTTGAGTCCGATCTGCTTCGGTGTATCAAGCATCGAAAAGGGGGTCGTATTTAGGACAAACGCAAGCCCCTCCTTGTACTCCTTCGGCGAATTCTTAAGCGACATTCCGTCGATTGCTGCGTCTCCGCTCATCCCGGGGAACAAGCCGAGCAACGCATTTAACAGTGTACTCTTGCCGGAGCCGTTTCGCCCGATCACGCCGAGCACATAGCCCTTCGGCAGCTCGAATCGAATATCTTCAATTCGGAAATCCTTATAGCTCTTGGTAATTCCATCACATATGAAGCCCATAGGTTCATAACCTCCACATCTATTTGCTATATGCACAGTATACACAGTTATACACAGGTTGTCAAGTACTTTTTTGGTCTCTTGGGGACGGGGTTAGGGGATCATTTTCTGGTGGTCTCTTGGGGACGGGGTTAGGGGACCATTTTCAGCGCAAAAAAGAACGCACCACACGGGGTGCGTTCATAGCATTTATCGTATTGACATTTCACGTTCTTATTGCCGGTTGAGGACGATATCCTCCATCCACTCGCCGACAAGTCTTGCAAGCTTCATGCGCTGGCCAACGAAGCTGTGGTTGCTTCTGATAGTGCGTTTGGTCACATCTCCGCCGTACTCCCGCAACAGGCGTTCAAGCGGATTAAGCATCAACTCCGGCGGAGCCACCGTGTCCTCCGATGCCTCAATCAGAAGAACACGTCTTTTCACAAGTTCCTCGAAGCCTTCGGTGATGCTTAACTCTGCACAGTGATTCAATGCATTTTCAAAAACATCGCTCGCGGAGGTCATCTTCAGGCACTGCCCCTCCGTCTCAATCATCAGGAACAGATCCTTCTCCATTCTGTTGGTGAAGGCTGCTCCGATATCGTATGCTGCCATCGCAGCCACGCCCTTGATAAACGGAAGTTCCTTAGCGGCATTCAGAACGCTTTGTCCGCCCATACTGTGTCCGACCAGGAAAATGTTCTCGCGGTCGATCTGATAGCGCTCGGCGATTGCGGGATTGTGCGCCCATTTGGTGACAGCAATCAGGTCGTCCTTCAGGTTCGTGAACAGATAGTTGCCCTCGCTGCCCCACGCCCCGCGATGGTTCATATGAATCACAACGCACCCCATGCGCATGAGCGCGAACTCCAGATCGTTGTTCGTCGTGTAACCGGGAAAGCCGTGCGACATCACCACCGTCGGGTATGGCCCCTCTATGCGTCTGTCCGGCGTCAACATGTAGCCGTACAGGTGGCAGCCCCCGCTGATAATATTAAGCTCCAACACCTCCGGGCAGGAATCACTTCTATCCTCATCGTATTCAACAAATGCATTTTTCGAATTCATACTCGTCAACCTCGCCGCGATGCTAAACGCCCGCATATATTACCTACTGTATTGGTAGGTTATTCATATTATAGCGCCTGCTACGGAAAATGGCAAGTGCTTTTTGGTCTCTTGGGGACGGGGTTAGGGGACCATTTTCTGGTGGTCTCTTGGGGACGGGGTTAGGGGACCATTTTCAGCGCAAGAAAAAAGCGCAGCAAATGCGCTGCGCCTTTCCTTAATCTCGCTTCGTTTTAGCCCTGCTGGCCATTGGCCTGACGGATCATGTCCTCGATAACGATGTCGTAGATTTCGCCGATGGAGTTGCAATACTCAAGAAGCTTCCAGGGCTCGTTAGTGTGAAAATGGACCTTAATCATGTCCTCATCACCTGCTGCAATCAAGCTGTTGCCTTCAAAATGCTCGGTGATGTAGTCTGCAATCGCATCCTCGTCAAGGTCCTCGTCACGACGATCGATCAGCATCTGCGTGTCGTAACGGTATGCGAACTGATCGTCCTCTGCATCAATAGAATTAATACTCATGTTATTTCCTCCTTCTGGTCTCTTGGGGACGGGGTTAGGAGCTCACATTTGTGAGCTCCTAACCCCGTCCCCAAGGCTCACCCATAGCTCACTCAATCCACAACTGCGTCGATGTGGCTCTTCAATTCGGAGTAGTCAGTTAGCGTTACCTCGACCGTCACCTTCCAGCCGGAAGTGTTAAAGTAAGTCTCCCTGCTGTAACATTTGAAGGCGGTCTTCAGCGCGGAAGTCCCCCACAGGGTCTCGGCGATGTGCTCGTCGGGGCACCCATTTGCCTTCTTATGATAGGGCGTCGGGCAGGTATACGACATGGTGTTGTACTCCGTGAAACCGAGATACTCGAACGTCTTCGTGTGGTACTCTTCGTCACTGAAATCCTGCTTCTCAAACTCGCTTCCGGAGACGCGCACACTCAGGCCGCCGGATTGCTCCCGCTCATTCTGATAATCGTAGGAGCTCTCGGTCGTGTACATGATCAGCTCAAGCTTGTCGTTATGAATTCCGTAGAAATAATCGCAGATTGAAACCTGCTGCCCGCCCGCAGCGACAAAGCTGTAGCCGTAACTCTGCCGATAGATGTAGCTCTGCCCCCGAATCTCAACGACGCCGACATAAGCCGTGACATGGCTCACGCCGTTGGCACCGGCAACATTTACCGGCTCGCATAGCGGCACAATTTCACCGTTCTGCACCGTGTAAATCTGCGCGAAAACCGCGTGTACGTTCAGCTTGGAATCCGGAATCAGGTCAACGTAGAACAGCACGCAATCCTCCACGCCGTCCTTGTTCATATCGCAGAGAACCGCGCTCAGGATGCCCTCGTTCTTGTACCAATCGCCGGTCTCCTGGTATTTGTTGGCGACAAATGTGTCGCTAAGCACCTCAAGATTTGCGTACCCGCGCTTCGGAAGCACCTCGTCACGGATATACTTATAATAATCGACCGGCTCGGCCGCAGGTTCGTCCGGCTTATCCGGATTGTCGCCCGGCTCCTTGCCCGGATCGTTCTTGGAATCATCGTCCTTCCCGTCCTCGTTGCGGGAGCTGTGGTCGCGCTCCTTGCCGGAGGAGTCCTCGTCATCGTCCCTCGTCAGAAGGAAAATCCCGAGCCCGACCGCTGCAGCACACACAATAGTCAGAAGGATGATTAACCAAGCCTTACTCTTCTTCGGCTTCTCGGGAAGCATCGGATTCCCGGTCATAAACTGCGGAACCATTCCCGTCGGTGTCGTTCCCGTCGGAGCTGCCCCCGTCGGAGCCGCGCCCCTGCCCAGTCCGCACTGCGGGCAGAACGCGTCATCATCGGCCAGGTTACGGCCGCACTGTCTGCAAAATGCCATCGTTTCTATCTCCTTTAACCGCCTGCTCCCAGGCGGGTACTGAATTTCAACGCCTATATTTTACTATGATTCGCCGAAAACCTCAATAGACAAATGCATGCGGTGTGGGGGAAATGAGCCCCTAACCCCGTCCCCAAGGGACCACCAAGGGCTCACTTGTCCCTGGGGGTGAGCCCCTAACCCCGTCCCCAAGGGACCAGCAAGGGATCACTCGGCGGCCTTAAAGTTATAGATTGGCCTCATCACATCAATCACGTCCACGGACTCTCGAATCACATCAATGATGTCCTCAAGCTGCTTGTACGCCATAGGTGCCTCATCCAGAGTATCCGCACTCACGGACGTCGTATAGATTCCCTGCATTGCTTCCTGATATGCCTCTAAGCTGAGCTCATTTCTCGCCCGCGTTCTCGACATGATTCTTCCCGCGCCGTGAGGAGCCGAGTAGTTCCATTCCGGGTTTCCTTTGCCGATGGCCAGCACGCTTCCGTCTCGCATGTTGATAGGAATCAGCACCTTCTCACCCTTCCTGGCGGAGATGGCGCCCTTCCGAAGAATCAGCACTCCGCTGTCCTCGGCCGCACCGCCCATTTCTTCGCCTCCGAAATCGATATAGTTATGAATTGTGTGGAAGGCTTCCCCACCGGTCATTCCTGTCCGCTCCAGAATAATCTGCGCCATAAGCTCTCGCGACCTTACGGCAAATGTCTGGCAGATTTTCACATCATGCAGGTAGTCATCCAGATATTTCCCCGACAAAAAGCAAAGGTCCTTCGGCATATTTGTCTCGCCCTCTTCCCGAACCCACTCGAGTTTTTTGAGTGCTTCCTGAATCTCCGATCTGCGCCCCTGCTCTTTGTAGGTTCGAATCAGCTCCTCCCTTGCTTCCAGATAAACGCCGATTCCCTTGTCAAGGTCACACGCCAGCTGCTGATAATACTCCGCCACCTGCTTTCCAAGGTTTCTCGACCCGGAATGAATGACCAGATATCTGGTCCCGTCCCCAGCTTCGTCGATCTCAATAAAATGGTTGCCGCCGCCAAGCGTTCCGAGCGACCTGCCAAGCCTTTGAATCTGCTTCAGGTATCTGAAACAGCGAAGTCCCGAAAAATCGAATTTCTCGATTCTCCCGTCCCACGTGTTCATTCCCGAAGGAATAAAATGCGCCGCCTCATCCACCTTTTCAAAATCGATATCTGTCTTGCCAAGACTGACCGTATACATTCCGCAGCCGATATCGACGCCGACAACATTGGGCACAACCTTGTCCGTAATCGTCATCGTGGTGCCGATTGTGCACCCTTTTCCGGAATGCACATCGGGCATAATTCTGATTTTTGAGCCCTCCGTCATCGGATAATCGCACATGCGCCTGACCTGCTCAATTGCATCCTCCTCCACTACCTTCGCGTAGCAAATGGCTGTGTTGACCTTTCCTTTGATCTCAATTGCATCCATATTTTTTCCTCTCTTTCAAACATTAAATCCGATACTTCAAAAAAATGAACCGTGTCCTTTCAAGCCGCCGTGCCCGCTTAGGTATCGCGCGGCAAATCTTCTTCCTTTCAGGGCCGAAGCTTTTCGACGCAAAAAAGACCGCTTGCCCATCAAAGAGTAAGCGGTCTTCGGAAAATGCCTTTTCGCCTCGTGATTACCTGCGAACGCGTTTTCTGCAATCGTTTCGTTCCGACTTATCCTTTGCCGAGCGCATACCGATAAAGCCCCACTTACCATTATTGATCAGTGTTGCCTTGCACGGGACAAAGTTAAGACAGTCAACGCGTAACATTTTATATCCTTTCCGGGATTCCTGCAAATCCCCCACGATTCATCTTCCTGCGAAAGGATAACACATACGCGCCGACATGTCATTCTATCTGTGGTATAAAATGAGCTCCTGACCCCGTCCCCAAGGGACCACCTGAAAATGATCCCTTAACCCCGTCCCCAAGGGACCAGTGGCTTACTCGAACACAAGCTTCGAGAAATCAAACATGCTGCCGATTGTATTCCCCAGAGATACAGGCTTCATAGCCTCTTCAATCTTTCTTAGGGTTCTGTCGAAAAGTGCCTCGTCTCTGACTACCTGCAGCAGCTCGGCCGTATTCCTTGCGTCATCAAGTGCATCATGCTCTCTTCCCGAGAACTCGATTCCTGCCATATCAAGCGCAAGGCTGAGCGACAGCTGCCTGTCAAATCCCAGGCGCTTGTCAAACTCCTTCTGAAAATCGTTCCACCTATGCTCCATGATGACCTTCTCCTCCTCAGTAAGCACATATTCCTTAAGGATCATCTCCTTCTGCAGCTGCTGGTAGTCAGACTCGCTCCAAGCGTGGAAGATAACCTCATCACCGGTTCCGAGCGCCCATCCGGCGAACATCTTAAACGCCTCCTTGAAGTGCGGCGCATTGGCCACCATCTCATTCGTGATGCCGGTCAGATCCCGAATGTTCGGCACAATCACATCGTTGTACTCGGGCTTGACATAGGTTCTGAACGACGCGATCTCCTGCAGCGATTCATCCAACATCACTGCTCCGATTTCTATAATCTCACTGGAACAGATTCTTCTCGCCTCGGATTCGCGCTTGATATTGTTCATTTCAAGGTCTACAACGATATGTTTCATAATGATCCTCCTCCGATGATTCAGTCTTTGCCTTCTACGCTTTTGTGCTTCGGCACTCCTCTCGGTGCACGATTTTCTGTTTCCGTGTTTATACATTATCATCTGAGTGTCCATTAAAAACTACAGCCCAGAAGTGCCGTAATATAGGCATTTCCGGGCTATTGAACATATTCACAATATATCTTTGTTTACGGCAAATCTTTTTCTAACTTTTTCTTTTCCTTTGCCACAATCTTCTCATTCTACCCATCCATATTCTTTGAGTTTACGCAAAAAAGTTGCTGCCTTCGTTCTGGAATCCTTCAAAGTCTCCTGATCATCCTCAAATTGGATTTCCAAATTGCCAAGTCCTTCAAAATAATCAGTAAGTTTAGCAACTAATATTTCACGATCAGCACCATAAGACAGCTCAGTCCGATATGTGTCGTAAATTATATTCAAACAGGATATATATATCGATTTGAACTGGCTGGATAGCGGCTTAAAAAAACTATCACTGACCACATCAAACAAATCTGCCATTGTCTTACGATTCCTTTCCAAGATTTTCGTTACAAGCGATTACTATGAGGCACTTCTCTATCGCGTTTTAACATACTTACCGGATTTTACTCTTTCGTCCTTGGGCTTCTCTGCATCTCCTAAAATCGACCAAAAAGTGCCCCCTTACAAGCACCTTCTATTCTACATTCAGCGCAAAGCACACATATCTGTATTTAATTTGCCCACTTTTCAGTCACCTAAGTTATTGACAAATATCCCATTTGTTCCCTTTCTTTCATGATGAAAAATGTGCAACTATCCTAATTTATACAATAACCCAGAATCGTCATAAAATCAATTTGATTCCGCAGTAAACTATCACTTTCTCATTTAATTGGTCGCTTTTTAGGCCCAATAAATGGTTTTCTCGCAGCAGCCACCAGCCTTCATCCTGCTAAGCCTTCAGCCGTCCCTGAACGAGGTACGCACCGGAGACGATATCCCCCTCGCTTATAACAACGTCCGAAGTATGCTCTGCTTTCAGGACTGCAAGGTATTCGTGCTCCATGCAGCTGACGGAATATAACAGATCTCCGTCCGCAAAGCCGTACTGCGAAGGATCATCGTATATCCTCTCCACGATGCCGCTTAACACGATGCCCGGGAAAGGCTCGTTCCCAACTTTTCCATTCAGCAATAACAATCCTATCGGAATGGCGGATTCCATATCCATTGGAGACTGCTCTTCGGACTCCAAAAAGGAAGCCTCATCCGAATAAATCTTCGGCCTGTCGGCGCATTCTAAAACGACCTCCCACTCCTGCTCGTCATCAAATGAAACAGCATCGACGGAAACACCCCTCGTTTCAAACAGAATCGGGTATTCTGTGTCCCCGCTTTCTACCCACGCATGAAGGAATCCCTTCCCTTCAGAGTTCGGCTTTCTAACCCACTTTTCCGCAAAAAGTATCATCTATAGCACCTCGTTTCTTTTTTTCTTCGCCTGTCACATCGTTCGAAAGAAGTTCGTAACATCCTTTCCGGCTGCCGAAATCCGGAACACCGGATTCCTGTCCCAATCGGAGCAGTTGCACCGAAAATGTATGTTGCACGCAAAAAGCGCCTCATTTCCCGGCACATGTCGCATACGTTCCGCCCTGATTTCCTGCACCGGAGTACCAGGAATCAGCGGCCCGAATTCGATTTCATGCTTCCTGTGAAGGATATCAATCCGGTTCCATTCCTCCATCGTCCCCTCGTAATAAACATCCTCGAGCTTATCGCAGCCGGCAAATGTCCCCTCGCCAATCGCGTTAACCGCTTTGGGAATCGTGATTCTTCTAAGCTCACTGCAGCCTTCAAAGGCGCCTGCGGGAATCGTTTTGAGGGTGGGCGGCAGCACTATGTCCGTCACTTCAGTATGCCCTGTGAATGCGTCCCTGCGAACAGCAACGACCGGAACTCTTCTTCCATAGCGGTTGTCGACATAGGGCGGGATTTTTACGATTCCGGAGCTTTCATCTCCGATTGAAACAACTCCCATAGGGAGTATCTCGGGATGCAGCCAGTAAAGTGCCGGGGCGTAGGTGAGCGTCTCCGTGAAGGGGACGGCTTTCATCATTTCTTTGTACTCAATAAAATTCATAAGCATTTTCCTTTCTAAAAAAAGCACTCGCCGATACGACGAGTGCCAGATTTACTCCATCGTTCAAGCATTAGCACCTTGCCGGTCGGCAGGTTGCTGTACGGTCACAGGGCTTGTCCCTCGCGTACTCTATATGGAATTATTCGGTTTTGTTATGAACTCCGATTGGATGCTTCGGTTGTTCTTCATGATCTGATGATATCAGATGCGATGTGGCATTTTCGGTACATTATGAAAGCATATCAATCTGCCAATGCTGTCCGTTCTGGTTCTGCTCCGGGATTTATTCTACAATGGTAGAATCGCTTATCATATAGCTTTACCAATTATCCCTATGATTCCTTCTGCACGCGGGCCTCTTTGAGTCCCATCACAACCATCCACATGTACATGCAGGTTTTCGGGAGCATCAGCATGCCGATCATCGGACTGACATCTGCCCACAGAACAACCGAAACTGCCTTCGGCCGTTACTGTTCCGCATAATTCGAAATCCCACGCAGGTGGTGAAAATCAAGTAGAACACACAGAAAATCGCTTCCATTATTTTGCCCATAGGTTTACCTTCGGTTTGTTTTGGGGTCTCTTAGTGGTCTCTTGGGGACGGGGTTAAGGGATCACTGATCCCTTAACCCCGTCCCCAAGAGACCACCGACACCGCCTGTTTACAAGGACTCCAGGTCCATTTTCGACAAGGCGCAGGCAACATCAACCGCCGTGTTGAAAATCGCTTCCTTCGGCGCCAGGTTCAAGGCTTCTCTGACAACATTCTGCATGACGATTCCGTACAGAACCGGCCATTCCTCCGGCCTCTTGCAGTAGGAAAGGGTCATATTATCCTTAATTCCGTCCCAGCAGCCCTTAATGTGTTTGTAAAGATCGACCGGATCCATATTGCCGGCGACAACATACCGCTCCGTCCCCATAGCGTTCGCCTGTCTTTCAACGATCGCCAACACGGAAGACTGCGGCATGTTCGTAATGGCACAGGCAAATCCGGTAACACTGTACTTGTTCTCATGCAGATATCTGTTCACTGCATCGCCCATATAGTACTTCTTTCCATTGGCGCACTCCACCTCGACCATCGGTTCGCCGACCGCCTTCACCGCCTCGTGGCATGCAATTCCCGCAAGCCCTGCGGCGTACAAGGTAACAATATACAAGTCTGTTCCGTTCTTGCCTGAAAGAACCGACTTAAGCATGGCAATAATATTGCCGGCACGCGAGCAAAGTCTGTCAAGCATCTCCTGTTCATCGCTCGAGGCTTCAGCAACTGCCTGCTTCTCTGCCTCCTTGTTCTTTCCGAATCCAAACAAACCCATATTCGACCTCCTAAACGAGCTGCCACCCTTTTTTATACTTATGATCGCCAATTACAAATCCCTTCGGATCCACCCTTTCGGCGAGCTCATTGGTTACAATAAAATCCTTTGTTACTTTTACAAGATACTGCTTTGTTCCCTTTTCGACCAGATAGAATCCGGCCTGCTCCTTAAATCTGTCCAGTGTCTCCACAACACCCGGCTGAACAATAAGGTCAATAATCCATTCGGACTTGGTCATCTTCTTATTTCTGATCAGTGAATAAATCCTGTCCGCAGACTTGTTCTTAGCAACACAGACCGCATCCTTTTCGTCTCTGCATTGACCGGTCTTTTCATAATCTTCAAGATTGATTGCTTCTCTGATCTCATTAAGGCTCAGTTTCTCATCATCATCTAAAAGATAATCCACACTGACATTAAGCAGCTGAGACATTACCTTCAGATTATTAACATCCGGCATTCCCTTATCAGTCTCCCATTTTGCAATGGCTGATCGGGATACACACATCTTATCTGCCAGCTGCTCCTGTGATACTCCTGCTTCTTTTCTTGCTTCCTTTAATTTTTCACCAAATGTCATAGTCGTGACCTCCTGAAAATTACTCGCCGCATAGGGCATTTTTATTTGCAAGGTCATCATATAGTGTCCGGGGCGTAACATGCAAGAAACGAACCGTGACACCGCTGTTACGCTCCGTAACAACCGCCTTATCCCTGTTTTTTACAGGCATTTCTGCCTTTTTATCTTCTCAAGAGGCTTACCCTTTGCAAGTTCGTCCACCAGCTTATCAAGATATCGGATTTCCTGCATCAGCGGCTCCTCGATTTCCTCGACCTTTATCCCGCAGATTGCTCCCTTGATCAGTCTTCTGTCCGGATTCAAGGACGGAGCATTTGTAAAGAATTCACCATAGGTCATTTCCGAAGCCAACGCATTATCTATGCTGTCCCCGTTATAGCCTGTGAGCCATTCCGTTATTTCATATACTTCTTCTTTCGTTCTGCCCTTACGTTCCGCTTTTGCGATAAGCAGCGGAAATACCTTCGAAAAATGCATCCCGTATATTTTATCATTTGCCATATCCGCTCTCCATATGTCGCCACTGCCGGTACCGCCCGAAAGCCTTCGTGGGGACCTATGATTTCGAAACAATCCATCCGTTAGCCCTAAGTCTTCCGGCGCAATAATCAGCACATGCTTTCGCGTCCATTCAATCTATCTCATCCCTCTTCATCCGGGGCCTGTCCGTCATGCGCCGGCCATTTGCATTCCGTTATTTCCATATTGGTGAAGGTTGCCTTAAAGGAGGAAGCTTCCGGGCTGCAGGCGTATATGCCGAACCGAATCTCATCAGCAGCCTTATACATATGGCAAATTCTCATCTGCTTAAATCTACTGCCATCCTCCGAGCATTCGATGCAATAATCATCGCCTCGTCTGCTGAATCGGTACCACATGGTTTTTATACCGGCATCGATTTCCGTTGTGGCCCAGTCCGAATATCCGTTGTTGGTCGCCACGCTCCCAAGATGCTGAAACAAAGCATTTTCATATTCAACAGAACCCTTGAGCCAGTTCTCACTGTCCAGATACATTACAACGCCGCATTGATCAAACCGCGCCTTGCTTTCAAACTCCGTCTTCACAACAAATGAAAAGAACCTCTCCTCTGTTGTCATCTGCAGCACAGGCGCATTATCGTTTCGAAAATGATAATACGTGCGCTGCCATAAATCGGTATGCGAGTTAGTCACTATCTCAACCCTATCATCAGAAATAGAAAAATCCTTAGGCTCTCTTGTCCATTTCCACTGCTCTTTATTGATCTTCATTATGCTTCACCTCAACTCTCTCTGCAGCCTTCCGCCGGCACAATGGGTGATGACATAATCACCTGCGCCAATCTCAAACGGCAAATCTTCAAGGTTCTTCCGTGCTAATTTATCAAAGCTTCTGTGGCAATCACCTGTAATATAAAACATTGCCGTCCCTCCCCCTGTTCTGAAATGTGACGTTACATCAAACTGCTATATGCCGGTTGTTCTCCTTATGACGCAAAATGCCTCTCCTGTCGGTAAACGGGGAGAGGCGCGGTCTTTTACGGCCGTTTTAAACCTTAATCAGGAGCATCTCCCATTAGGAAAATGCCTGTATTCAGTATAGCATATCAACATGAGAATTTCAACAATGCCTGAAATATTCCCGGCGCTTTTACGGTACCGGAGGCGCCGACCTACGCTTCATTATCAAGCAACAATCTTATGCCTTCGCCGGAGATTGCCATATCAACCAGATCCACACAGTTCTTCTACTATTTCTTTGTTCCTACTCTACAGAACAAATGTAAAAAGTGTATATAGCGCCAGGTAAAATCTGTGCAAAAACTTATGATAATATCGCGGATTAATATGTCGGAACGAAGCTTTCCGGGAAGGGGAAAAGGCCTGTCACTTTACTGTTTGCAGCAAAATGACAAGCCTCTTTTAGGTCAATTCAATATTCGATTGGTTGCACTTCTGTTGCTGTAGCATTCCAAAAGTAGCATCATTACTCGTCCATGGGAGAATTATAGAATTCAAAAAGCATCATTAATATTCGCAATTCCTGGCAAACGGTCAGAAAATGAGCCCCTAACCCCGTCCCCAAGGGACCAAAAAGGAACAGATGACACGCATCTGTTCCCTTACTCATACACACTATAGATTATTTATGTAACGCAGCAACATCAACCCACATAACAGGTCGAACACCAACCTTGAATCCGGACTCAGCCTTCTCGCTTCCATCACACGGTGTGCCGCCTGCAGAAATCAATCCTGCTGTCGATACCCAAATCGCCCATTTCTGGAATCTGCCGTTTCCTCTGAGCCACCACATACTCGCTTCGCCGCTTATATCTTTTGCAACCAGCTTATTGTTGTAGTCATTAACTTTTCCGCCATAGAATTCTATCGCCTCATCTATCGAAAGACAATATATTCTATCAGTTGTATCATTGCCACTTACCGTATCATACTTCTCATTCTTATTGTTGTTTACAACCAATGTCTCTTTGATGGCTGCTTTCTCCTCATCCGTGAAAGCAGAATTATAAAAATCCTCATTCAACCATTTACGAAGAGAACACTCCTCCCAGGTAATATCCGCCAGTATATCATGATAAGCACGGAAAGCGATGACATCTCTTGTAATAATCATTGCCTTGGTTTCATCCTCGGACAACTTCAAAACCTTCCATACAAGTTCCTCACGAACGCCATCATTGATATAGCTCTTATCCTTGGGATTGCCGCCATATTTCTCACCCTCGCAGTGGAAGAACTCCTGGTCAAAAGACCCCAGAACAATCTCATCACCAATAACTATCGGCTCGGGAGTCGGTGTCGGGCTGGGTGCTTCTGTTGGTTTCGCGGTAGGGGTGTCTGATGAATTATTATCGCCGCTTTCCTTTTCAGTGTTCTTATTCGGGCCGGAACCCACTTCGCCATTTCCACATGCCATAAGCATGCAGCTTACAATAATAGCAATGAAACATACGAATAAATTCTTCTTGATCATCTTACTTTTCCTCTTCTCATCTGCCGGATATCCGGCGTTATTCTGCCAGATCCTATAGACTTTTCTATCATATTTCCACCCTATTATAGCAAGCTTCTTCACAGTTAACAACATCATTTGGCGGAAAATGTGGACTGCCTCAATCATGTCGAGAGGCTTCCACACATTTACCTTTTGTCTACTGCAAGAAATGCAGCTCTATTCACCGGTCGCAAAAATGATAAAATCAATCTTCTTCACATTGAAAATTCCTCGGTCGTTTGGAAAGCACGCATCGAACCATTCGATCCACGATTTGCCTCTTTCCGACATCATAAATGCCTGATACCAGTCACATAGTGCCTTCCAATCGTGCATAATCTTCTCCATCTCTCCGGTTCCACGCGGGGCTCCCGTATGATGCCACCAGAAGGATATGCCTTCCTCTTTTGACAGATACGCTCTTACCTTACTATCGTAAATCGGAAGTCTCGGATCTCTTGTATGGCGCATTTTACTGACAAGGGAAAATTCATAGCTATGGTCTTTCATCGCCGCCCTAAGTTCTTCCAGGATATCTTCCATAGGCTCATCCATTGAAATCTTCTGCAAAAGGTCAAAATAAGGGGGTCGTATTTTCCGGCTTACTCATAACAGCCCAGCGCGCCTTCAAATAAAAATCATAGAATAATGGTTATTAGAATCATTCTTTTTTTATTTTTCATATCGATTAACCTCTTTTATAGAATGGGGCATTAGAACTTGGTTAATAGTTCCATATCTTTCGTCTCACACCGAATGTCCAGCGACTTCATTTATTGATTGCTACACTGTCCGAGTTCCAATGAATCAAATCAGTCACTTAACAACTTCAATCGCTTTTATATCGCTTTCGTAATAGAACGCAAAGTCCTTGTCATCCATATCGTATATTTCTATTACCTGTTCACGTGCTCCGCTATCCGGGTGCAAATCGTCCTCGCAATCCACAATGGCAGCATTCACAACAACATCGTTCATTAACGTCATTTTCACGATTTTTTTGACATATTCCTTCAGATTCAGCATTGTTCACTCCCGTTTAATTGCACATGTGCCTAATATTCAACTCACTCTTCAAGTTTATGAATTTCCTCTTCCAGCACACGCAAATATTGTATGATTTCGTCAAATTCAGGTGCATTTCCATAAAACATATTAATCATCGCGGCATAATCATTCTTCAGAGTTTGCATAACTCCCGCAGCCGGTATTAATCTGATGTGTTTGAGTGTGGCCGTTTCATAATGCGCACTTTTTGCATAATAAAATTTTAGCTTAAAGGCCACATCCTTTTCCAGCAATTCATTCTTTTTAAATGCCAGTTCTTTAATGTCTGAATTGCCAAGACAATATACGTCATACAAATGCCTTGCATATCTGTGCGGCAATGTTTTTCCTTCTGGAAAGTTTGCAATTTTATGTAAAATAGTAATCTTCTCCCAGAAAGTTCTCTCCGCATCGATTGTCAAAACGTCCGTGTTCTTTTGCTCGAACAACCAATCATAATGCTCGGCTACAAACGGTACAATGTTAGTGACATGTGATGGCATCCATTCAGCAAGCGGTCCTATCTCCAATCTTACTACCGGAATAATGTACGCTGTCTCGAAAATGTGTGGATACACAAAATTCACAACCATTTCATCTTCAGAATCAACAAAAATCCATTCACCATTCCCCAGTTTGTCAGATAATTCTTTCTTCAGTTTTGGAACCAGACTGTCTCGGTAAAACATAGCTGCTTCTTTATTAATCTGCTTATTATAACTGTCCTGCTTAGTCCTTGATCGATCGTCCCATGGGTTCGATGCATCTGTAATAATCTTTCGCCAGTCCAAAATCAAATCAATATCTTCCGAAAAGCGCTTTATAACATGATATGCCTTCGACAAGCTTGTCCCACCTTTAAACACAAAGGCGTTCTTATATTCACAATCGTGAAATAAATGATCCAACATAAAACAAACCCAGAAATCTTTCTCTATCACTTCCGGACGCATTCCCATCTTGATTGCGGTGGACAGAAATAATTCTTGCCTCTCTTCGTTTGACAATCTTGCAATTTTCTTCATCTATGAAGTGCATACCTTTCTAATCGTTTCGTATATCCATTCACTACACTGAGCCGCTTCAACTAGAATAATAGCTTTATCATCATCCGACAGCTTTTTCTGTAACTGTGCTATTACTCCTGCTGTTATTCGTTCCTTACCAAGAGCTCTTATTGCCTCAACTACCATTACCGTCTGTTTTGAAAGCAAGGAAATCTCTCTGTTAGCTTTATGTTTAAACTGAATACGTATATTCCCCCATGCAAAAACTCTGTACGGACCGTCACTAACATACGTCCAAACCGCCGGTACTTGTGTTGTCAGACCTAGTTTATTCAATGCAATATCTCCAGAGGGTGCGATCGTCCAGTGATAATTTCTCGCAAGCGCGTATGCAACCTTTTCCGGATCTGTCGGTATGTAATCTTTAAGCAAATCACTATACTTTGGTTTCTCGTAAACACCGTCGAATACTCGCCTAAGAATACCATCATCAGTACATCTCCCAAGACACTTTCTGACGGTAGTAATACTGGACAAATCGACAAAATCCGATGTCATTATAATCTCGCCAGGCATCAGTTCCTTGATTCTATCTTTTATTTCCATAGTTACCGACATTGGCTCCCTCCTTTCTTGTCACGATTATTATATACTTTTCGCGACACATAGTCAACAACCGAATTTCTTCATTTATAAAAAGCAGGCAGCTAATAATTCACCATATAAGATTCTCCAACTCGAGTTTCCATTAAATCATATCTATCGCTTGAACCATCGAAGAATAAAAAAAGGCCCCGCTTCACGGGTTCCGATGTCGTTCGTAACCGCGCGGGGCCTTTTATAGATACCAATTCAAGTAATACTTCTTCCCGTTCGCTCTTGCCCCATAAGAACTTAATTAGCAGCAATATCAGCTTCCCACCATGCTCAACCGTATTCTATCTATACCAAAAAGATCTCGCCTGGAGATATCTATCAATCATTCCAAATTGAAATGCCTGCCTTCCACTATATCACTCGAACCGCCAACGTCAGTAATACAAAAAGACTCTTAAGTAATTTAAAACGTTTACTTAGGAGTCTTTTCTTTCTGTTGAGCAAGCTCATAAAAT
>JAKSPO010000022.1 GCA_024404675.1 Lachnospiraceae bacterium | reverse complement strand
CCTGAAATTTACATTTGTGTTTGTTCGCTTCCGATCTGCTGACCGGAAACTCGTTTAATTCAAACGAATCTTCAAGGTTGTTTCACTATTCAGTTTTCAAGGTTCTGTGTGTTGCTCTCAACAACAGCTCGTTTAGATTACCACAAGCTTATTCAGTTGTCAACACTTTTTTTGAACTTTTTTTGTTCAACGGAGAAAGAGGGATTTGAACCCTCGCGCCGCTTGCGCGACCTACACCCTTAGCAGGGGCGCCTCTTCAGCCTCTTGAGTATTTCTCCTAGCTGAAAGCCCTGTCAAATATGCAGTTTTTTCATACGCCATAACGCAAAAATTTGGGTGGCGCACTATTAAATATACCAAAATGTGAAGAATATGTCAACACATTTTTCCTTAGTTTTCGCACTTTTGTGAGCTTATTCTTCAGCACACATCATATTGGGTTGTTAATGATTTTATATTTCCTATATATAGTGTTGCCCGTTTCATTTGATTGGCGCTACGGTTCTTCCTTCATCAGAAATTCCTTCATTTCGGTTAACGAGCCGACGATTTTCTCGCATAAGCTGATCATTTCTTCGTTCGGACTTAACATGTCCGGAACCATATACGGATGCATCCCCGCAGCCGCTGCCGCACGGATTCCGTTATAGGAATCTTCGATTACGATACATTGCTCCGTCGCAACCGACAGTTCCTCCGAAGCTTTCAGAAAGATTTCCGGATCAGGCTTGCTTTTCGAAACCATATCCCCGCCGATTACTACATTAAAATATTGCAGCAGGTCGGCCGCCTTCAGCTGGCTTTGCACCTTTTCCGTTCTTGTTGAGGAAGCAAGCGCTATCGGGTAGCCCCGGCGGGAGAGGTAGGAGAGTAACTCCCTTGCACCCTCCTTAATCGGCAGACGTCCGTTGCCATACCTTTCCTGATATCGCTTCGAAGAAAGCTTCGCGTATTCCTCAAACGGGAAGTCTTCACCGTACGCTTCGAGCATTGTTCTCTTACAGACCTCTCTGTTCACACCGATGCAGCGATAATACACCTCCTGCATGCCCGGAAGCTGATACTCCTCTGCCATTTCCATCCAGATGCCGTACTCCGCCCGCTCCGAGTCGAAGATTACGCCATCCATATCAAAGATAAATGCCTTCATAATTAAAAACAGGGCGAACCGCAAAGGCCCGCCCTTGTCCTTTCAAATATTATCGGAATTACTCCTCAGCTTCTGCCTCTTCCGAATCCTCGAAAACTTCCTCGTCCTCGCCCGGAAGATCTGCGTCAACTTCGGCATCCTCTGCCAGATACTTTCTCTCCATCTCGGCCATTTCCTTCTCCTCGTCATCCTTGACGATTGCGAAGCTTGCTACACGGTACTCCTTATCGGAGTCAACATTGATGCAGATAACACCGGTTGTGTTACGACCGATCAGATTGATCTTGTTCACTTCCGTACGAAGCAGCGTACCGTTGTTGGTAATAATGATAATCTCATCATCTTCCTTAACCATCAGTGCGCCGACCAGGTCGCCGGAGCGCTCATTGATCTTATAACAGCGTACACCCTTACCGCCACGATGCTGAGCAGTAAATTCTTCGATTGCGGTTCGTTTTCCGAGTCCTTTCTCGGAAAGGAACATTGCAGCCGTTCCCTCATCGGTTACAAGCATGGAGACAACCTTGTCCTCCTCGTCAAGACGCATACCGAATACACCCATCGAGCTTCGTCCGGTTGCACGAACATCCTTCTCGTTAAAGCGGATGCACTGTCCCTTCTTAGATACAAGGATTACATCCTTCTTGTTGTCGGTTGCATTAACCGAAATCAGCTCATCGTCATCACGGAGTACCATTCCCTGGATTCCGGTCTTACGAATATTGGCATAGGCCTGCATCTTTGTCTTCTTAACGATACCGTTCTTCGTTGCCATGAAGAGATAACGGTTGTCGCCGAATTCCTTCAGTGCAATTACCGCAGTAATCTTCTCGCCGCCGGTCAGCTGAAGGAGGTTTACGATTGCCGTTCCTCTCGCTGTTCTGGATGCCTCCGGAATCTCGTATGCCTTCATACGGTATACACGTCCGGTATTGGTGAAGAACAGAAGATAATGATGATTTGTCGTCATAAACAGATCTTCGATATAATCGTCATTGATCGTCTGCATGCCCTTGATGCCCTTACCGCCACGGTTCTGGGTATGGAAATTCTCATCAAGACGCATTCTCTTAATATATCCAAGCTTGGTTCTTGCAATAACCGTCGGATCATCGGGAATCAGATCTTCCATGGAAATATCAAACTCATCATAGCCGATAGAGGTGCGGCGGTCATCACCGTATTTGTCTGCAATCGCAGAAATCTCGGTACGGATTACCATAAGAAGCTTACCCTCGTCGGCAAGAATCTCACGGAATTCCTTAATCTGTGCCATCAAAGCATCATAATCTGCCTGCAGCTTCTCGCGTTCCAAACCAACGAGCTGACGCAGACGCATATCAACGATTGCCTGTGCCTGTACATCGTCAAAATCGAAACGCTCCATCAATCTCTGCTTAGCCTCAGCAGTGGATTTTGAGGAACGGATGATGCTGATAACCTCATCGATAAAGTCAAGTGCACGAAGGAGTGCCTCTCTGATATGTGCCTGCTCCTCAGCCTTATTCAAATCGTACTTGGTTCTGCGGGTAACTACCTCTTCCTGGTGCAGAAGATAGTACTGCAGCATATCCAAAATATTCAGAATCTTGGGCTCGTTATTCACAAGCGCAAGCATAATAACGCCAAATGTATCCTGCAGCTGCGTATGCTTATACAGATGATTCAAAACAACCTGCGGATTTGCATCCTTACGAAGCTCGATTACAACACGCATACCCTGACGGTCAGACTCATCGCGGATATCGACAATACCGTCAACCTTCTTATCCTTATGAAGGTCGGCAATCTTCTCGATCAGACGTGCCTTATTTACAAGATAAGGAAGCTGGCTTACGATAATGCGGTTCTTGCCGTTGTCCATCGGCTCGATTTCCGTTACCGCACGAACACGAATCTTACCGCGTCCGGTGCGATATGCCTCCTCAATTCCCTTGGTTCCGAGAATTGTAGCACCGGTCGGGAAGTCAGGTCCCTTAACAATCTGCATAATCTCTTCGATTGTGGTATCTCTGCCTTCAATCTTATTATCAATGATCTGATTAACGGCTGCAATGACCTCGCGAAGGTTGTGCGGCGGGATATTGGTTGCCATACCTACAGCAATACCGGTCGTTCCGTTTACCAAAAGATTCGGGAAGCGAGCGGGCAGGATAGTAGGTTCCTTCTCGGTTTCATCAAAGTTCGGAATCATATCAACGGTGTCTTTGTTGATATCGGCAAGCATCTCTACGGAAATCTTAGAAAGACGTGCCTCGGTGTATCGCATTGCTGCGGCACCGTCACCATCGACCGAACCGAAGTTTCCGTGTCCGTCAACAAGCGGATAACGGGTATTCCAGTCCTGCGCAAGACATACCAATGCACCATAGATGGAGCTGTCGCCGTGAGGATGGTATTTACCCATGGTATCACCGACGATACGGGCACACTTACGATGAGGCTTGTCCGGACCGTTGTTCAATTCATTCATTGCATGGAGAATACGTCTCTGTACCGGCTTCAAACCGTCTCTGACATCCGGGAGTGCACGTGCGGCAATAACCGACATGGAATACTCAACGAAGTATTTCTCCATTGTTTTTTTCAAATCGACATCATCTATTTTGTCAAATACATGATCGTCCAATACAATCTGTTCGTCGTCCATATTTACCTCACTCTATTAAATGTCAAGATTCTCGGCATACTTCGCATTTTCCTCGATAAACAATCTACGAGGCTCGACTTCGTCGCCCATAAGGGTCGTAAAGGTCAGATCCAGTTCGCTCAGGTTGTCCTCATCCATGTTAACCTTACGAAGAATTCTTCTTGCAGGATCCATGGTCGTCTCCCAAAGCTGCTCGGCATCCATCTCACCAAGACCTTTGTATCGCTGTACCTTATTGCTGGAATCACGACCAATCTCGAGCATAATCTTATTCAGCTCATCATCGCTGTATGCGTACCATACCTTCTGTCCACGCTCAACCTTGTAAAGCGGCGGCATTGCAAGATATACATGACCCTGTTTGATCAGCTCCGGCATAAAACGGTAAAGGAAGGTAAGTAGAAGCGTACTGATATGTGCACCGTCGACATCGGCATCGGTCATGATGATGATCTTGTCATAACGAAGGTTTTCAATATTGAAATCCTCGTGAATGCCGGTACCGAAAGCGGTAATCATCGCACGAATCTCGGCATTATCAAGTACATGATCCAGTCTTGCCTTTTCTACATTCAGAATCTTACCGCGGAGCGGGAGAATTGCCTGCGTTGCACGGGTTCTTGCAGTCTTAGCGGAACCACCTGCGGAGTCTCCCTCTACGATGAAGATTTCGCAGTTCTTAGGATTCTTATCGGAACAGTCCGCAAGCTTTCCGGGAAGGCTCATGCCCTTAAGCGGGGACTTACGGGTTGCCTCTCGTGCCTTTCTTGCCGCATCTCTTGCACGCTGGGAAAGAACCGATTTTTCAACAATGATTCTTGCAACGGCAGGATTCTGCTCAAGATAATAGGTAAGCTGCTTTCCGACAATATTATCGACAGCCGTACGTGCCTCGCTGTTACCAAGCTTCTGCTTCGTCTGCCCTTCAAACTGGGGCTCGGGAAGCTTTACACTGATAATCGTCGTAAGACCCTCACGGATATCCTCACCCTCAAGGTTCGGATCATTGTCCTTAATCATCTTATTGCTGCGGGCATAAGCATTGATTGTCTTGGTAAGTGCGTTACGAAAACCAATCAGATGCATACCGCCCTCAGGCGTAATAATATTATTAACAAAGCTGTAGCAGTTGTCGTTATAAGCATCGTTATGCTGCATAGCAACTTCAACGGTTACGTCACCGACAGCACCTTCGCAATAGATTATATCTTCGTAAAGAGCATTATTGCCCTTATTCAGATACTGAACGTATTCTTTGATACCGCCCTCGTAGTGGAATACCTGCATCTTAGGCTCCTCCTCACGAAGATCGGTCAATGTGATCTTAAGACCCTTTGTAAGAAATGCCATCTCACGCAGACGATGCTTCAAGGTCTTTGCATCAAATACGATATCATCGAAAATCTGTGCATCAGGATAGAAGGTTACGGTAGTACCGGTCACATCGGACTCGCCGATCTGCTTTAATGCACCCATTACCTTACCGCGCTCGTAACGCTGAAAATACTGGTGTCCTTCACGACATACAACAACCTCAAGCCATTCCGACAAAGCATTAACAACCGATGCACCTACACCGTGAAGTCCGCCGGATACCTTATATCCTCCGCCGCCGAACTTACCGCCGGCATGGAGAATGGTAAATACAACCTCAACCGTTGAAATTCCCTTCTTCTCGTTGATTTCAACCGGAATGCCTCGGCCGTTATCCTTAACGGTTACGGAACCGTTTGCATTAATGGAAACATTGATTTCGGTACATTCGCCCGCCAAAGCTTCATCGACCGCATTATCCACAATCTCATAAACAAGATGATGAAGACCACGCTCGGAAGTGCTTCCGATATACATACCCGGACGCTTTCTGACTGCTTCCAATCCTTCCAGAATCTGAATTTGATCAGCACCGTACTCCTGACTCATAAATACCTCCAAAAATATATATCCCTATACGGATAAATGGGTTATACCCTTGTTACCATGTTCTCGCCTACGCGATAAATCGTATTGCCCTCCGGTCGGCATTCGATAAATTCCTCCATACCGGTACAGGTTACGATTGTCTGCACATCCTGCATCTCGTTCAGAAGATGCAGCTGCCGATTTCTGTCAAGCTCTGACAATACATCATCTAAAAGAAGAATCGGGGCTTCCTTAATCTTTCTTCTGACCAGTTCTATCTCCGCAAGCTTAAGTGCTAGCGCAGTGGTACGCTGCTGACCCTGCGAGCCGAACACCTTGACATTCTTATCGTTGATATAAAGGGAAATGTCATCTCTGTGCGGACCTGCCGAAGTAAATTTCAAAATCATATCACGCTCAAGATTCTTCTCAAGCTTTGCCCGAAAATCATCCTCACTACAGTTTGGCTCATAAAGAAGCGTTAATGTTTCGCTGCCACCGGTCAATATGCCATGCTTTTCCTGAACAATAGGAATGAGCTCCTCAATAAATCTTCTCCTTGCACGAATCAGATACTGTCCGTAATGAATCAGCTGCTCATTCCACACATCAATCGTATCCTTCATAGACGGATTGGAGGAAAGCTGCTTTAAAAGATCATTTCTCTGAATCAGTGATTTATTATAGCTTGCCAGATTACTACAATATATCTTATCCATCTGACAAAGCTCCAGATCAAGGAATCTGCGCCTTTCATCCGGCCCGTTCTTCATCATGGAAAGATCGTCGGGACTAAAGGAAACCGCATGCAAAAGTCCTAAAAGCTCCGCACTTCTTCTGATTGGAATTCCATCAATTGCAAGCCCTTTGGCTTTGTTACGTTTCAGATGAATATCTATCTTATGTGTGATCTCGTTTCGCTCCACGAAGGCACTGATATGTGCCTCGTCCTGATCGAACCGAATCATATCCCTGTCCTTGCTGCCGCGAATAGACTTCGTAGTTGCAATCATAAAGACAGCTTCCAAAACATTGGTCTTCCCCTGTGCGTTATTGCCGTACAGAAGATTTACACCTTCGTTAAAGGATATATCGAGATTTTCATAGTTTCTGAAATTATTCAGTTGCAGCTTTTTTATAATCATAGAATCTCCCGTACGAATCTGGTATCCGTACTACTGCTTTGAACAAATCTGAAACTTCTGACCGTTATATTCCACAATATCTCCGTTATAAAGCTTGCGACCTCTTCGAACATCCACTTCACCATTGACGGTCACCTGGCCGTCGGTAATAACATCCTTTGCTTCTACGCCGCTGTCAACAAGACCGGCAAGCTTCATTGCCTGGCCGAGCTTGATAAATTCATCTCTGATCTGAACACTTTCCATAGCTTCTCCTATCTACCGACAAAGTTAACGGGAAGAATCAAATAAATGTAGCTGTCATTCGCATCACGAATGAAGCAGGGCTGTTTCGCTGTAGTCATATAAAGGGTGATTTCCTCGTCCTCAACTGCGCGAAGCGCATCCATCAAAAACTTCGGATTAAAACCGATTGTAAGATCATTACCTTCCTTGATAGCCGTGATTTCCTCGTCCATCGTTCCGAGAGAGCTGTTCATATTAAGGGAAATCATACCATCCTTAATATCGATAATAACAGGGCGCTTCTCAGATTCCTTAACCAGCAGAATCGCACGGTCAATACAATCAGCCAGCTCACGCTTGTTGATAACAACCTTGGTCGAATAATTCGTATTGATCATAGGATTAACGTTATAATACTTTCCTTCAATCAGGCGGGAGAGTACGATTGTATGCTCAAACTCGAAAATAACCTGACGGTCCATAAAATAGATATTGACCTCGTCATCAATATTTCCGCTGAGAATCTTACTGATTTCATTCAACGTCTTACCGGGAATGATGGCATGGCACTCCTCATATTCCTTCTTCATCTCAATATTTCTGATACCGATACGATGTCCGTCCAGCGCGGTAACACGAAGGTTTTGTCCAGCGATATCAAAGTTCTCACCGGTCATGATAGGATTGTTCTCATTGGTTGAGATTGCAAAGATGGTCTTCGAAATCATCTCCTTTAAGGTAAACTGAGAAATCGTAACCGGATTCACCTTCTCAAACTGAGGAAGAGGCGGAAAATCATT
Source organism: Lachnospiraceae bacterium (assembly GCA_024404675.1). Classification (GTDB taxonomy): domain Bacteria; phylum Bacillota; class Clostridia; order Lachnospirales; family Lachnospiraceae; genus ISDg. The sequence goes on along the minus strand of JAKSPO010000022.1, from coordinate 14,736 downwards.
ACCGGGAACACCGCTGATCTTAAACTTAGCCTTTCCGCAGGTGATATATAATACAGAATTGTTGTCAACCTCGATGAAAACGATATCCTGCGGAAGTTTACGGATAATGTCGGAGAAAATCTTTGCATTGACCGCAATACGTCCCGGATTGTCTACACGACACAAAATGCGTGTTTCGATACCAAGCTCCATATCGTTGGTAGTAATCTTTAATCCGCTTTCCTCTGCCTCCAAAAGAAAGCACTCAAGAATCGGAAGGGAAGATTTGGAGGAAACAGCACGAAGTGCGATGTTAAGCGAACTCATCAGTTCTGCCTGGTTACAAATAACTTTCATAGTATGCTCCTGTTCCGAAAGCCGCCGGAGGCGTTTTCATAAAGTATAGTAAGTAAAGAAATAGTAATAATTATATGGTCTGTTGATAAGTGGATAACTGCTTCAAGACTATATAAATCAAGGGTTTCACACTTTGATAAGCGCTTGGAATCAATGCTCATAAAAATGTGATTTTTTTGATAACTTAGTGGTTTATAGATTTCTTTTCAAAATCAGGCTACTTTCTTAGTGAAAACGGTCAACTATTAGAAAAAGTATCAAACTGTTATCAAAAGGTTATCCACAGGTTATTCGATATTAATCTTCTTTTTGAGTACTTCAATTGCTGCAGCAATATTCTTATCGGTCTCAATATCAGACTTAACCTTCGTATAGCCGTAGTGTACTGTGGAATGATCACGGTTACCGATTCCTTTACCGATGTCTAAAAGGGACAGAGAAGTGAACTCATGGCAAAGGTACATTACAATCTGTCTCGGGTAAGCAATGTTCTTACTCTTATTTTTGGAAAGAATCTGCTCTGAGGTAATTCCGTAGTGTTCCGCAACTACGTCAATGACGAAGGGAAGAGTAACGGTCTTCTTGACATCCGGAGAGATATAATCCTTCAAAGCTTCTTCGGCAAGCTCCATAGTAATCTTACGTTTCTGCAGATTACCCATCGCAACAACCTTTGTAAGAGCTCCTTCGAGATTACGGACGCTGCTTCTTACATTCTCGGCAATATATGTGATGATATCGTCAGAAACATTCAGATGGTTCTGTTCAACCTTCTTATTAAGTATTGCCATACGTGTTTCAAAGGACGGGGGCTGAATATCAACCGTAAGTCCCCATTCAAAACGGGAGCGAAGTCTTTCGTCCAAAAGCTGGAGATTGTTCGGATGTTTATCGGAGGATATAATAACCTGTCTTCCGGATTCACGCATCTCGTTAAAGGTGTGGAAAAATTCTTCCTGTGTTGCTTCCTTATTTATAATAAACTGAATATCGTCAATCAGAAGAACATCGTTGCTTCGATATTTGTTTCTGAATTCGGAAAGCGGTTTGACATTATTCTGACCGCTTCGAATCGATTTGATCAATTCGTTGGTAAAGGTCTCACTCGTAATATATAGTACTTTGAGATTCGGATTATGCTCTATGATGTAGTTTGCAATGGAATACATCAGATGCGTCTTTCCGAGTCCGGGGCCTCCGTAGATGTAAAGAGGGTTGTAAACATCACCCGGCTGCTCGGCTACGGCAAGTGCTGCGGCCTGTGCTATATTATTGTTCTCGCCAACGACGAAATTATCGAATGTATAAGAAGGGTTCAGAAGACGGCTGACACCGGTTGTCTGAAGATTCTCTCGCTTTCTTCGATCATCCTCCTGCTTCTGAATCTGCGTCTGAAGAACGAATTCAACCTCAAAATTCTGGAGTGTAATCTCCTCAATTGCCGTTTTGATGAAAAGTCCGTAATTGTTTCTCACGAAAACGATTGTATTCGGGTGAACAGCGGTATCATCGACAATGAGCGTTACGATATTATCATCCAAATCATAAATTTTGAGCGGTTTCAGCCAGGTACGGTATGATACTTGGGAAATATTGTAGTTTTTAACCATGTATTCGAGAATTTCATCCCAATGTTCCTCAAGTAACTGCTTCGTATACATAAGTCCCTCCGACTCCTCAACATATTTATTCTAAAAGGTAAAAGTAATCCACTTTTGATTATCAGATATATTATAATATATCTGCGCATTTTTAGCAAGCAATTTTGGCTATATGATGTACGATTATATTTTATAGGCATATAACGCGTTAAATTCGCTTATAACGCTGTTTTTTATAAAAAATAGGCATTTTTATCCTTTTATGGTATTTAAGACAAATTTAGAAATAGAGCATTTGGAAACGATGAGATCCGGGAACAGGTTACTCGGTAATCAACGTATTATCAACAACTTACCCAGGTCTTTCTAAGCAAGTAGGATTGTGAAATACCTGATTATCTAAAAGTTATCCACAGAAAATGTTGATATGTTGATAAAATTATCCACATTTTTAAGGTAATTTATCCATAATTTTTAGTGATTGACTTTTTTTAATCAATTCACTATAATAGACAATGCAATTTTATCGAATGGTGAAAGGAGGACCTGCTATTATGAAGATGACTTTCCAGCCCAAGAAGAAGAGCCATGCACGTGTTCATGGTTTCCGTCAGAGAATGCTTACAGCAAACGGAAGAAAAGTTTTGTCTGCAAGAAGAGCAAAGGGTAGACATAAGATTTCCGCTTAGGCTGCAGTTATGTAGCCTTTTTTCTTGTGTCTGATTTGAGGCATAACCGTTGAAATGGAGGCCTTGAAGATGAAAATTATTTCCTTGAAGAAAGGAAAGGAATTTTCAGATGCATACAAGTTTGGAAATTCCAAAGCAAACAGGCTTCTTGTTATGTATGTTCGTAACAATGAGCTCACTTACAACAGAATAGGAATCAGCGTAAGCAAGAAAGTCGGAAATAGTGTCGTAAGACATCACATTTGCCGGCTTATTCGTGAATGCTTACGTCTTAACGGCGATTCGTTCAACATCGGGTTGGATATCGTCGTCATTGCCAGAGGAGCAGCGAAGGACAGCAGCTATCATGAAATCGAGAAATCGATTCTTCATTTGGCGCATTCGCACAGGATAGTGTTATGAAATTTATATTTTTAGCGTTAATTCGTTTCTATCAGAAATATCTGTCCGGGTTAAAGGGAAGGTCCACCTGTATCTATACACCCACATGTTCCCAATATGCAATGGAAGCAATTGAAAAGTACGGGGTATTTAAAGGAACGTATCTTGCCGTGCGCAGGATACTTCGATGTCATCCTTTTCATAAGGGAGGATATGACCCTGTGCCTTAATTAGGAGGACCATTAATGAATTTTATATTTCTGTCACAGGTATCCGGTATTTTAAGACCGTTTGCCTTTGTTATGGGTAAGATTCTTGATCTTATCTATCGACTCGTTGATGTGATGGGGATCCCGAATATTGCGTTGTGTATCGTTTTGTTCACAATCGTAATTAAGATGATCACGCTTCCGTTGACGATCAAGCAGCAGAGAACGGCAAAGGTTTCCGCCAAGATGCAGCCTGAGATTCAGGCCATTCAGGAGAAATACAAGAATGCCGATCGCAGCAACCGTGACGTGATGATGCGTATGACGGAGGAGCAGCAGGCTGTTTACAGAAAATACGGCACCAGTCCTTTCGGAGGATGCCTGCCGCTTATTCTGATGTTCTTCATCATTTTCGCATTGTATCGTGTTATTTATGCGATTCCTGCTTACGTTCCTCAGGTTAAGGAAATGTATAAGCCGGTTTCGGAAGCTTTCATGGAAGAGGTTTCCCAATCGGATGAGTTTAAGGATACATATACCGTAGCTCTGAAGGAATTTCTTGCCGCAGAGGGTGGCTCTATTCGTGATCGTAAGACGAGAAACTCTAAGTATTGGAACGAGAATCAGGTTATTGATGCAATGTCCGTATTCAGCACAACTGCCTGGGACGACTTCTTAAGCGGTAAGATCTTTTATACCACCGACAAGTACAGCGGCGAGGAAATCGAGGACAGCAAGCGTAAGAACTGGAATGAGCTTGCAAAATCCGAAGAATTCAAGAAGGCTGTAGCCGGACAGGATGTGAAAGAACTTCTGAAGGTGAATAACCTTTTCAATAAGTACAGCATTCTTGATACGCCGAATTGGAAGTCAATTATGATTCTCATTCCGATTCTGGCAGCGCTTCTTCAGTATCTGCAGACCAAGCTTTCCATGGCAGTACAGAAGAGCGGCGATGAAAAGAAGAAGACCGATCCGAGTGCAATGGGTAGCAGCATGGAGTCCATGATGAAGGTAATGCCTATTATGTCCGGTATCTTCTGTCTGTTCTTCCCTATCGGTATCGGTCTGTACTGGGTAATCAACTCTGCGGTTTCCATTCTTCAGCAGATTGTCATCAACAAGCAGCTTGATAAGTTGAGCATTGATGATATTGTAGCTGCCAATGAGGAAAAGGAGAACGATCGCAAGAAGAAGATGGGCATCATTGCGCAGGGCAGTGAGACCTCTTCCATCGCAAAGAAGAGCACGAAAACCATTACTGTTGACAAAGATAATAAGTCTTCGGACAATGACAAGCGTCCCGCTATGAAAGTTTCCGACGCCAAGAAGGAGGAACTTAAGAAGAACGCCGCCGAAGGCAAGTCCAATATTTCAGCCATCGCAAACCTTTACAGGAACGATGACAAGGAGGAATAAATATGGCAGTGAAAGAATTTTCCGGCAAAAGCATCGATGATGCCAAGGCAGCTGCAGCAGCAGAGCTTGGTATCGACGTAAGCGAACTGGTTTATACGGTAACCGAAGAGGAAAAGGGTGGTTTCCTTGGACTCTTCAAGAGCTGCAAGATTGCTGTTACGCTTCCCGAAGCTCCGGCACAGTCCGAGATTTCCGAAGCTGTTGCAGAGGCAGTGAATGAGGTTGCTATGAGCACAATTACACCCGCTTGCGGTGAGACTCCTTCCGAGGTTGCTATTGATTTCATGTGCAAGGTTCTGAAGGAACTCGGTCTTTCCGCTGAAATTACCGCTACCGTTGAGGAAGAGGAAGGCAACATTTACCTCAATATTGTCGGTGACGATATGGGTGCTTTGATCGGTAAGCGCGGTCAGACGTTAGATGCTTTGCAGTATCTTACAAGCCTTGTTGTGAACCGTGCATGCAATCAGTATTATAAGATCAAGCTTGACACCGAGAACTATCGTGAGAGAAGAAAGGAAACCCTTGAGAATCTCGCGAAGAATATTGCTTCTAAGGTTAAGAAGACCAGAAGAAGCGTAGCCCTTGAGCCGATGAATCCCTACGAGAGAAGAATCATTCATGCTGCATTGCAGAATGACAAATACGTAGAGACCCACAGTGAGGGTGAAGAGCCTTATCGTAAGGTTATCGTTTCCATGAAGAAGGGTGTTTCCTTCGACAGCGGACGCAGCTACGGTCGCGGAAACTACGGTAACAGAGGCGGTTACGGCAACAACCGTCGTGGCGGCTATGGCAATAAGGGTGGTTACAACAACGGTAACCGTCGTCCCCCGAAGCCTCGCTACAACGACAACAGCAGCGATTACAGCCAGGATTATATGAAGGATTACGCTGCATATAAGGAAGCTAAGGCGCAGGAGAAGGCGCAGAGCGAGAACAAGAACAACTAAGTTGTTTTCACAGAAGGGAGAGGAATGAGATTTCCTTCTCCCTTCTTTTTTTGAGGAAGCATAGCATGATTAAGGATACGATTGCAGCGATTGCTACGGGTCTTACCGCAGCAGGTATCAGTATTATTCGTATTAGCGGACCGGAGGCATTTCAGATTGCGTCCGGGATTTTTCGTATTGGAAACAGGGAGAAGCTGCACCGTCCGGATATGGATACCTGGCAAAGCCACACGGTTCATTACGGATATATCGCAGAGGATGAGAAGCCTGTTGATGAGGTTATGCTTCTATATATGCAAGCGCCGAGAACATTTACCAGAGAGGATACGGTGGAAATCGATTGCCACGGCGGTATCGTGGTAACGAAGAAGATTCTTTCACTGGTTCTTAGAAGCGGTGCCAGACTGGCAGAACCGGGTGAATTTACAAAGCGTGCTTTTTTGAATGGTCGAATTGATCTTTCGCAGGCTGAGGCTGTAATGGGAATGATTGAGGCGAAGAACGATCTTGCCGTTAAGAATTCCATGCACCAGCTTCGCGGCGGCGTTAAGAACAAGCTTGGCGTGATACGGGAGGAGCTGTTACATGAGGTTGCAACGATTGAAGCAACACTTGATCAGCCAGAATATTACTCCTTGGATGGTTTCCGTGAGGAACTGAAGGAGCTTCTTGACAGGCATCTTTCGGTGATTGCGAAGCTGATTCGTTCGGCTGATAACGGCCGATTGATTAGCGAAGGCATCCAGACAGTTATTCTCGGTAAGCCCAATGTCGGTAAGAGCTCCCTTATGAATGCCCTGCTTGGCGAGGACAGAGCAATCGTAACGAATATTGCCGGAACGACGCGTGATACACTTTCGGAGGAAATCCGAATGAACGGCATCACCTTGATCGTCGTTGACACAGCCGGTATTCGTGAGACGAGTGATCCTGTAGAACAAATCGGCGTTTCAAAAGCGCATGAAAAGGCGCATACCGCAGATCTTATCTTATATGTTGCGGATGCTTCCGCTCCGCTTGATGAGGGCGATGAGCAGATTCTTCGCACTTATCGGGAGGGAAAGCTTCTTACAATCCTGAATAAATCTGACCTTACAAGGGTGACAAGCGAGCAGGATGTAAAGGCGCTTCTTGGAAGATGCGGCTGCGAGGCAGAGGTCATCTCCGTTTCCGCAACGGAGGGGTACGGAATGACTGAGCTTGAGAATGCAATCTCTTCGATGTTTTTTAAAGGAGAGCTGCAGGCGGACGATGAGGTCGCTATCACATCGGAAAGACAGAAGGAATGCCTGACAGAGGCCCGTGAAAGCCTCTGTAACGTCCTTAGAAGCCTTGAAGCGGACATGCCTGAGGATTTCCTCTCTATTGACTTGATGAGCGCCTACGGTGCCCTTTCGCGCATTCTTGGCGAAGAGGTAGACGAGGATTTGATTAATACTATTTTCCGTGAATTCTGTCTCGGAAAATAAACGGATAGGTGATTGATATGGAGAATATACCTGAGTTTCTTTGTGATTCTTATGACATTGCGATTATCGGTGCCGGCCATGCAGGCTGTGAGGCAGCGCTTGCGGCCGCACGTCTTGGCTGCGAGACAATCTGTTTTATGGTGAGTACGGATACGATTGCCATGATGCCCTGCAACCCGAATATCGGTGGTACGAGTAAGGGACATCTTGTGTGCGAAATCGATGCGCTCGGCGGCGAGATGGGTATTAACATCGACAAGTCATTTATCCAGAGTAAGATGCTCAATAGCTCGAAGGGACCTGCGGTGCATTCACTTCGCGCGCAGGCCGACAAGCAGAAATACAGCAACAGTATGCGAAAGGTGATGGAGAATACGCCGCATCTTACGTTGAAGCAGGCAGAGGTTTCAGAGCTTCTGTATGATACTCTTCCTGACGGAACGAAGAAGGTAACCGGCGTGAAGATCGTGTCGGGCGGAATCTATCCTTGTAAAGCTGCGGTTCTCTGTACGGGTGTATATCTTAACGCACGTTGTATTTATGGTGAGGTAAGTACGTATACGGGACCGAACGGTACGCCGCGTGCGACACATCTTACCGATTCCCTCGTTGCGGCAGGCATTGAGATGTATCGATTTAAGACCGGTACGCCCGCCAGAATTGACCGTAGAACGATTGATTTCTCTGTGATGGAGGAACAGAAGGGTGACGAGAGAATCGTTCCATTTTCCTTTACGAATACGCCTGAGAGCATCGCACGCGAGCAGGAGGTGTGCTACCTCGCTTATACGAACGAGGAGACGCATAGAATCATCCGTGAGAATCTCGACCGCTCTCCGCTTTTCTCCGGCAATATCAAGGGAACCGGACCGCGCTATTGCCCTTCCATCGAAGATAAAGTCGTTAAATTCCCCGACAAGGATCGTCATCAGATATTTATCGAACCCGAGGGCGATTATACGAATGAAATGTATCTTTCCGGAATGTCTTCAAGCCTTCCGGAGGAGGTGCAGATTGCAATGTACCGCTCGATTCGCGGCCTAGAGCATGCAAAGGTTGTGAGAAATGCCTATGCGATTGAATACGACTGCATCAATCCGCTTCAGCTGTATCCGACGCTTGAGTGTCGTAAGATTCACGGCTTCTTCAGTGCCGGACAGGCCAACGGTAGCAGCGGTTACGAAGAGGCGGCTGCGCAGGGTATTATTGCAGGCATTAATGCTGCCCGTTATATCGCCGGAAAGGAAGGGATCGTACTTGACCGTTCCCAGGCTTATATCGGCGTTCTGATTGATGATCTGGTGACGAAGGAAATGCACGAGCCCTATCGTATGATGACGAGTCGTGCGGAGTATCGTCTGCTTCTTCGCCAGGACAATGCGGACCTTCGCCTTACAGAGATTGGCCACGAGGTTGGATTGATTTCAGAGGAGCGCTACGAGAGATTTCTTGCTAAGAAGAAGGCTATCGAGGAGGAAAAGGCAAGACTTGCAGGTGTTGTTCTGGGCGCATCCGCAGCAGTATGTAAGACGCTTGATTCCCTTGGAACCTCGGAGATTCATACTGCGACATCACTTCTTGATCTTCTGAGAAGACCTGAGCTTGATTATGAAATGCTTCAGGTGCTTGATCCGGAGCGTAAGCCGCTACCTATGGATGTGATCGAGCAGGTTGTGATTGATGTACGTTATGCGGGTTATATTGAGAGACAGAAGCAGCAGGTTGAGCATTTTAAGAAGCTTGAAAAACGCATGATTCCGGCTGATTTTGATTATGATAATGTACCCTCGCTTCGCCTTGAGGCACGCCAGAAGCTTAAACTGATTCGTCCTGTTAATGTTGGCCAGGCATCAAGAATCGGCGGAGTATCTCCTGCAGATATTTCCGTGCTTTTAGTATGGCTTGAAAGAACACTTCGCGGAGATAGGAGTTAGCTATGTATAATGACGAAATGCTGATTGCCGGATTACAGGAGCTGTCGATTCCCTATGATGCGGATAAGCTTGATAAGCTTCATAAATATTACGAGATGATGGTTGAGAAGAATAAGGTAATGAATCTCACCTCCATCACAGAGTATGAGGATGTTGTTGTGAAGCACTGGCTTGATAGCCTTTGCTTTGCGAAGATATATCTTAAAAAGGCTTCTGATGCTTCCGGAAAGGTTATGTCGAAGGACTCGGGTGAAGAGTCTGTAAGCCGATCTATCCGTCTGATTGATATCGGAACGGGTGCCGGCTTCCCCGGAATACCGATTAAGATCTTCTTTCCTGAAATTGAAGTGACTTTGCTTGATTCTTTGAATAAAAGAATTGTCTTTCTACAAGATGTTGTTAATCAGCTCGGATTGAATACAATATCTTGTATTCATGGGCGTGCTGAGGAATTTTCAAACAAGGCAGAATACCGTGAACGCTATGATTATGCCGTCTCTCGTGCAGTTGCCAGATTGGCTTCCCTTTCTGAGCTTTGTATTCCGTTCGTTAAGGTTGGCGGGTATTTTCTTCCCTATAAATCTGAGGGTGCTGCAGAGGAAATTGATGAGAGTCGATTTGCTATCAAAGCACTTGGCGGCAAGATTGAACGTATTCTTGATTATCAGATTCCGACATCGGAGCTTCCGAGAAAGCTTGTTGTTGTGAATAAGGTTGCTGCTTGTTCTCCGAAGTATCCTCGCGGGGGCGGCAAGCCGATGAAGGCACCACTTCTTAGTAAGTAAATGTTTCACGTGAAACATTATTGATATTTTTTTGAAAAGAAATCTTTTCTGTAGAATTTTTGAAAATAGTATGCTATACTTTCTCATACGTCCATAGAAGAGACTTTTCACAGGATGTAGATTGTCTTAAGACCGCATTCTCCTCTCTTTTATGAAGGATGATGCGGTTTACATACATATTACAGAGGTATTTATGGCTAAAATAATTGCAATATCCAATCAGAAAGGCGGCGTCGGAAAGACTACCACATCGGTTAATCTTGCCGCTTGCCTGGCTGATTTCAGTATGAATGTGCTTTTGATCGATATTGATCCGCAGGGCAATGCGACAAGTGGCCTTGGCGTGGAGAAGAATCGTGAGGGCATGAACACCTATCAGCTCTTAATTGGTGGTTGTACGATTCAAGAAGCAATTGTACATACCGCATTCGAGGGACTTGATATCATTCCGTCTACGGTTGATCTTGCCGGTGCGGAGGCAGAACTCCTTACATTTGACAATAGAGAATATATCTTAAAGGAACAGCTTTCCTCGGTCGCTGAAGAATATGATTATATTATCATCGACTGTCCGCCGTCCTTGAATGTTCTTGTTCTGAACGGACTTTGTGCTGCAGATTCCATGATCTGTCCGTTACAGTGTGAATTCTACGCACTCGAGGGCCTTTCTCAGCTTCTTGAAACCGTTCAGATGGTACAGAGCAGGCTGAACGAGAAGCTCGAGTTTGGCGGAATCGTATTTACCATGTTCGATGGCAGAACGAGACTGTCTGCGCAGGTTATCCAGAATGTTAAGGAAACCTTGGATGAGCACATCTTTAAAACGGTCATTCCGAGATCTGTAAGACTTTCCGAAGCACCCAGTTACGGAGAACCCATCAACAAGTATGATGCACGTTCTGCCGGCGCTGAGGCATATAGAAATCTTGCTCGCGAGATTATGACTGAGGATGGCAAGAAAATTAAGTATCGTAAGAAGAAATTGTTCCGATAGTAGAAACCATTAGTGGAGGGTTATATGGCAGCTAAAAAAGGTCTTGGAAAGGGCTTGGACTCACTGATTTCCAAACGCCTGGACCATGAGATGAAAGAAACAGTACAGAAGAAGGATGAAAAGGTTTCACGTGAAACATTGCTTCCAATCTCCAGTATTGAGCCGAATCGCGGTCAGCCGCGTACACATTTTGATGAGGATACGCTGAATGAACTGGCAGTTTCTATTAAACTGCACGGAATCATACAGCCGCTTATCGTTCGTGAGAACGGTGACCTTTACGAGATTATCGCCGGAGAAAGGCGCTGGAGAGCAGCAAGACTTGCCGGCCTCAAGGAGGTTCCGGTACTTGTTAAGAACTATGATCCGCAGGAATTGTATGAAGTAGCCCTGATTGAGAACTTGCAGCGCGAGAATCTGAACGCTGTTGAAGAAGCGGTTGCTTATCAGAAACTGATTAAGGAGTACAAGCTGACGCAGGAGCAGGTTGCAGAACGCGTAGGAAAGAGCCGTGCGGCTGTTACGAATTCCCTCCGACTTCTGAAGCTTGACGAGCGGGTACAGCAGATGCTGATTGACGGGAAGCTCTATGCCGGTCATGCAAGAGCACTTCTTGCAATCGATGACGAGAACCTGCAGTATGAAGCTGCGGAGAAGATTGTTAAAGATTCTATGAGCGCAAGAGATACGGAAGCTTATGTCAAGAAGCTTCTTGTGCCGACCCCCACAAAGGAGCCGAAGCAAACGAATCCTTCAGAGGAAGCGGTTTACAAGCGCTATGAAGAGAATCTGAAACGTTGTCTTGGAACGAAGGTTTCCATCAATCGCAAAGATAAAGGAAGCGGAAAGATTGAAATCTCGTATTACTCGGTCGACGAATTTGAGCGTTTGATGGATCTTCTGGGCGTTCAGGGACTCTGATTCACACACAATTCTGTATTATTGGGAGGAAACCATGTTTGAAGATTTAGGAGTTAATTCCGATTACCTTATCCTTGCAATATTGCTTCTGCTGCTTGGCCTCTTGTTTTTTAATATGGTAATGCTGATGAAATATCACCAGCTGAGAGACAAGTACACGGAGTTTATGCGAGGCACCAACGGCAAGAGTTTGGAAGAGAGAATCCTTGCAAGATTTAAGCAGATTGACAAGCTGAATGATCGAATCGATGATACGATTGATCGTGTGAAGCTGCTTGAGGATGCGAGGGATACATCCTTTAAGAAAATCGCAATCCAGCGTTACGACGCATTTGCCGAAATGGGTGGCAAGCTGAGCTACAGCCTCTGTCTGTTGAATGATGACAATGACGGCTTCATTATGACGAGTATGCATAACCGAGAGGGCTGCTACACTTACGTCAAGGAAGTTATCAAGGGCAACACTTTCGTCATTCTTTCCGAAGAAGAGAGACAGGTTCTGGAAGAGGCAAGAAGTTCTTTGGATGCAATTCAGTCTATCTGATGAATCCCTTATCGGAAGGGTGTGCTCAGAGAAGATATCAGGACACTCAAATGTGTAGTTGCACGAAGCGCCTGAAACAAAACGCAATTATTTTATTAAATAATGCGTTATTTATAAAAAGATAGAAAGTAGAAACAATGCACAGTTACTTAAAAAGTGTAGGATTTAGCCAGATTAACAGCAAGGAAGATGAAGAAAAGTTAGTCAATGAGATAATCCGTTATGCAAATAAAAAATCGATGATTTCTCTTTCGCCGATGAGTACGACACAATACGTCGAATATTCTTACGATGTTGCGCCGTATTTGGGGGTAACCGTTCGCGGTCAGCTCGATGATCAGGAGGTGTTCCACATGGATCATTATTTTCCGTATCTGAAGCCGCGGGTTGTGACGAGTACGGAAGAGGTGTTCATCGGAAAGAAGAGCGACAACGATTCCTATGGGGGCTTGTGTGAGGATTACCGGATCGGCGTATCGCTCATCTTCCATCTGCAGAACGCGGTGGATTATCTTCGGTTCAATAGAAGCGGCGAGGAGTCGTTCTCCTGTCCGACCAAAATCGCAGCACTTGCATCTGAAGGCAGAATTCTGTTTCCCACGTTGAAGACGGCCGATGAGGTTATGACAGCCAACGAGGAGACGAAGCAGTATGCCAAGATGGTTGCGGCAGCAAGGAAGGGTGACCAGGAAGCGATTGACCATCTTGCGATCAAGGAGATCGACGAATATTCGGCAGTCAATGACCGAATGAAGAAAGAGGATGTATTCTCCATCGTTGACACCTCCTTCGCTCCGTACGGAATGGAGAGCGAGCTTTACAGAATCGTCGGCATCATTCTGTCGGTCGAGGAGCGGATCAATCAGAAGACAAGCGAGATGATTTATGTGATGCAGCTTTACTGCAACCATATCGTTTTTGATTTGTGTATCAACGCAAAGAACCTGCTCGGTGTCCCGGAGAAAGGGCGACGCTTCCGTGGCATCGTCTGGCTGCAGGGCCAGATCGACTTCGGTCGCTAGTTAAGAATATAACTATCAGTCGCATAAATATGCAATCCGCCGGCACGGCGAAGGCACATTTTCCTGCCCTGCTTGACGGATTGCAGCGAATGTAATATGATAGAGAACGTGATACGCCGCTGGTGGCATTCACGTTAGAAACCGGTACCTTTAGTTAAATGGATATAACGAGGCTCTCCTAAGACTGATTGTGTTTACGGCCCGTCCAAAAACAAGAAATAATTCTTATATTCGTGTATATATGTCTTCATAGCTCAGCTGGATAGAGCACTCGCCTCCTAAGCGAGGGGTCGGAGGTTCAAATCCTCTTGGAGACGGAAAAGCGGAAACCCTAGTGATTGTAAGGGTTTCCGCTTTTTTTTGAATCAGATATTCTCTTATATGAGGTAATGAGCATAATAATTCAGGCCAGGTTTGATACAAAAAACGGGTGAAAAATCAATAATGCAACGATGGTTATTAGGGAAATTAGGAATTTGGGACACATTTTTGACCTGAATTAGCAAATCTTAATTGTAATCCAAAAATCCATACCTAATCACAGAACTCGTAATGCTTTCTAACATTGACAAAATCGCCGCATATGTATATAATAATAAACATTAAAAGGATGGTGATTAGAAATGAGGAAAGCTGCGTATAATATACTACCGGGAACAGAAAAAATCCTGCAGACCATGGGAGAACAGATTAAGCTTGCAAGACTCAGACGGAGTTTATCTGTTGAACTGGTTGCTGAACGTGCCGGGATTAGTCGAGCCTCTCTCTGGAAGGTTGAAAAGGGAGATCCGTCGGTAGCTATGGGCATTTACGCTGCCGTCCTGCATGCATTAAATAATCTTGATAAAGACATGCTTCTTGTTGCTAAGGATGATGAGATGGGCAGACAACTGCAGGATCTCAATCTGATCACAAAGAAACGTGCACCGAGGAGGTCTGAATAATGGCAGTAAATCAGAAAACAATCTTCGTTTATGATGATTTCAGTACAGATCAGCCTGTCCTTATGGGAAGTCTATATGTGAATGTTATCAAAGGCGGAGAATCCTATTCATTTGAATACGATAAAGACTGGCTGAGAAAAACAGGTCTTACTCTGACTCTGGATCCGGAGCTTATGCCGTATTCCGGAAGACAGTATCCGACCGGCAAGAACATTTTTGGCTTGTTTGCAGATGCTTCTCCGGATCGCTGGGGACGCGTTCTTATGAATAAGCGTGAAAGAATTCTTGCGGAAAAGGAAGGCCGTAAGCCGTCTAAGCTTTATGACAGCGATTACCTTCTCGGCGTATATGATGAAACCCGAATGGGCGGCATTCGCTTTAAGGCAAATCAGGAAGGTCCATTCCTTTCCGATGATAAGGAAACAGCAGCCCCACCCTGGGCTACGCTTCGCACATTGGAGGAAGCTTCCAGAAACTTTGAAAATGATGAGACCGGTTTAACTGAAAAATGGCTGAATCAGCTGATCAAGCCGGG
>JAKSPO010000021.1 GCA_024404675.1 Lachnospiraceae bacterium | reverse complement strand
GTACCGTTCTTAATGATAAGTCCGGTCTTGTTCACTGCGGGCTTCGTGCCCCACAAATCGTATTCGATGGCACCGGTAACAGTACCGGTTGTATCGATGGTAACAACGACACCGTCCGGATAATTACTTGTTACACATACGTCAAATGCAACCTTACCGGGAGAAGCGGTGATGCTTGTATCACCAAGTACATCAAGAGAGCCGTTGTTGTTGGAAACTACGTAGTTGCAAGCACTTGACTTCGTACCGTCAAGGTTCATATCAAGAACCGTCAGCTCGGAGTAGTTCTGAATAAGAATCTTAGCGGTGTTAGAGGTAAGGGTACCGTTCTTAAGTGTAACCTTACTGTCCTTAAGAAGCTGGAAGCCATTGGTCTCCGTACCCGCAGAGCCTACAGTCTTATCTACGTTATAGGTAAAGCCGTTAAAGTCGATGACGATGTTCTGACCGGCATTTGTCGTGATACCGTTTCCGACAGCATCTCTGAGAAGTACGATGGTTGTTTCCGTACCGTCTGCGGGAACTGCTGCAACGGCATCGGAGAGGAACTCGTATCTGACACCGTTAATGGAAGCAACATACGGGATGGGAGCGATGATGTACATACCATTGCCATCCGGAGTGCTTGTGAGATCCTTTGTACAAAGGAAACGCTCGATCTCCTTGTTGAAGGTACCGCCACTTACAAAGCCGCCGAGCACCTTGTCGGTTGCTTCGTTTGCGTAGGAAGCGATCGGAGAAGCGTTATCACTGATGAAGGTGCC
The DNA here is from genome assembly GCA_024404675.1 of Lachnospiraceae bacterium. GTDB lineage: Bacteria > Bacillota > Clostridia > Lachnospirales > Lachnospiraceae > ISDg. The sequence continues at coordinate 23,431 of JAKSPO010000021.1, read as the reverse complement.
GCCTGTTACGGAAGGAACGGGAGTACCGCCCGGGTAACCGCAGTTATCGATTACTAAAGCATCACCGGTTGTGTAAGCACCGTTTCCGTAGTACTGGTAAGGCTTCTTCTCACCGGTAGCATGAAGTACACCGCCGGTAACAGTAAGCTTACCGGACTTAACGTATACCGGAGTGGAACCGGTAATGGTGCCGCCTTCGATGGTAAGAGAACCTGCGGAAGGCTGGTAGATTGCAATCGAGTCGGACTTGATGCTTCCGCCGAGGATGGTGATGTCAGCGGCCTGACCTGCAGAACCGTTAGCAGCGATTGCGAAATCATCGCCAACCGTGATAGTGGCAGAGGTTGTAACAGAGCTGGTGCCCCATACAACTACAGCGGCCTTATCTGACGATATGGTGAGATCCTCTGCCAAGGTTACGGAGCCTTCCTTTACGGATATAGCCTCATCATTGATTACAATGATGTTACCGTTTCGGATGGTAACGTGGTTGTTGTATGTAATGTAAATCGGTGCATAGCTTGACTTGCCTGCAGAGTGATCAAAGGTGAGTGTATGGCCGTTCAGATCGATGGTTATATCACCGTTCTTGGTGGAAAAGTTTCCGAAGGTTGTGCGATTTGTAGTAACTACGTCCTTCATCAGATAGAGGGTACAGCCGTTCTTTACGCCTGATGATGCAGTAGTGATACTGTTATAGTATTTGACGGAACCGTCGGCAAATGCAATGTAAACACACCAGTAATCGGAGGAAGGATCCTGCACACAGGAGAAGGTCGTGATACCGTCCTCGTCAGTCACCTCATTGAGCATGTAGTTCGCTGCAGTGCAGGTGATGTTAATGTGAAAGCCGTTCTTCTTGATAAGAAGCTTAGCACTGCTGCTTGTAAGCGCATAGGCATCAATGTCTGCAAGAAGCGTGATGACAGCAGTTTTCTTGGAAGCAGCTGCAGCATCCTCGAAGAATTCATAATAGACGCCGTTTACGATTGCAACATACGGGATGGGAGCGATGATATACATACCATTGCCATCCGGAGTGCTTGTGAGATCCTTCTCACAAAGGAAACGAGCAATCTCTTTATTGAAGGTTCCGGCATTTACGAAGCCACCGATTACAGTGTCAACCGAAGCACTTGTGTAGGAAGCAATCGGTGCGGCATTGGTGCTGATGAAGGTACCGCCTGTTACGGTAGGAACGGGTGCACCGCCGGGGTAACCGCAGTTATCGATTACCAAAGCGTCGCCGGTCACCCAAAGACCGTCCTTTGTTGTTACATATTCTGCTGCGGTGCCGTTACCGGTAATGGTACCGCCGTTAATCGTAAGTGTGCCGGATTTCATATAGATACCGGTTGCACCGGTGATCGTACCGCCATTAATCGTAAGCGTACCATTCTGGGGGTGGTAAATACCGACGTTGTCATTCTCTGCCAGAGCAGTAATGCTGCCGCCGTTAATGGTAATGTCCGTATTGTGTCTGTTGCCGTTGCCGACGATCGCATAGTAGTAGCCGACAAGGGTACCGCCGTTCACTGTAAGGGAAGCGGAAAGACTCTCGTTGTAGGTCGCTTTTGCGGTAAGGATTACAGCCGCGTACTGATTCTCGTTGCCGGACACGATGCGACCGCCGTCTGTGTCATTGATGGTAAGGCTTCCGCCATTTTCCACAAGAAGTACAGACTGATAACCTGCACCGGTGGAGACAAGCTCCTTGCCGTTTAAGTTAAGCGTAAGGGTAAGACCGTTAGGAACAACGAGCTGTGTGGTCGTTGTGCAGTCCTTAAGAAGGGTCAGCGCACAGGAGGTGTACTCCTTAGCGGCTGCGAAGGCTTCCGTCACATTTGCATAGTAAATGTCCTTGCCGTCCTTGCTGAGCTTTACAGTCCAATGGTCAGAGGAGGGATCCTGTACCAGACTGAATACGGAAAGGTCGTCAACAAGCAGCTCGTTAAGCTTATAGCCTGTGAAGCCACAGAAAATGCTGATGTTATGACCGTTCTTATCAACGGTAAGTACTTCGGAAAGACTGCTCATGGTGTAGCCTGCGACATCATTAAGAAGCTTGATTGTCTTGCCGGAAGCATTTGTTACGGCATCGGAAAATGCTTCGTAACGCTCGCCGTCAACCTCGGCAACGTACCGGATCGGCATGATGCCGTAGGTGTTTCCGCCGTTCTGGTAGCAACCCATGCCGGTGAGGCAGAGGGCTCTGGGAATCTCTTTATTGAAGGAACCGGCACCTACGAAGCCGCCGATTACCGTGCCGACCGAAGCGCTTGTGTAGGAACCAATCGGTGCGGCATTGGTACTTACGAAGGTACCGCCGGTTACGGAAGGAACGGGAGCGCCGCCCGGGTAGCCGCAGTTATCGATTACTAAAGCATCACCGGTTATCTGCGCACCGTCACCTGTAGGCTTGTAATCGACTGCAGTACCGTTACCGGTAATGGTACCGCCCGTGATGGAAAGCTTACCCGACTTCATATAGATACCGGTAGCACCGGTGATGGTACCACCATTTACCGTAAGGGTTCCGTTCTGGGGATGATAGATTGCAGTATTATCGTTCGCTTCGGTAGCGGTGAGCGTACCGCCGTTTATGGTAATATTTGTATTGTGTCTGTTGCCGTTGCCGACGATAGCATAGTAACGGCCGACAAGGGTACCGCCGTTTACGGTAAGGGTAGCGGTCGCGGTTTCGTCGTAATTATCCTTGCTCGTAAGTATTACCGCTGCATACTGTGCTGCAGAGCCGGTGGTGATGCGACCGCCGGTCGTATCGTTAATGACAAGAGCACCACCGTTCTCAACAAGGAGTACAGACTGATAACCGGCGCCGGTAGAGGAGAGTACTTTGCCGTTAAGATTCAGTGTGTAAGCCTTGCCGGCGGGCACGATCAGCTGCTCATCGGTTACGCAATCCTTGTTCAGGATAATCTGGTAATCGGTGATGTCATGACCTTCGGACTTATCGATATTTCTGCAGAAGTCGAAGGCCTTTGCAATTGCATCAAAGACATAACGCTTGTTCTGTTTCTCGTTGTTCAGGGAGTAGGTGACGTCAACGTAAACGGGGAAGAAGGACTCATCACGAACACTGTAGCCGTTTACGTTGGTATATACATATTTGTTAGGCAGGAGATAATTAGAGGAGTTTTGACTGGTGTCGTTATAGTAGTTGCCGCCACTGATGAACTTGGAGCCCTTCACCAGACTGTAGCAGCCGGACAGACCGTAGAAATCACCGCCGCTTACGATGATATTGTCGGGATTGGTGGTGTTTCCGAACATTACATTGTTCATGAAAACAGGCGTGGAAATCACAGAGCCGTCGTCTGTATTGACGCGGTCACAGATGGTTACACGGAAGTACTTGGGATTGTTTCCGCTGACCATCAGGGCATTGTTGCTTCCGTTAAATGTTCCGCCGTCGATCAAAAGGGTTGCATAGGTATTTTTATAACCGTTGCTTTCTAACCAGATACCGGTAGCACCGCCGGAAATGGAGCCGCCGTGCAGCGTTGTGCTGCAGATACCTGTTTCGGAATCGACGGAAACACTGATGCCGGTGCCGAAGAAAGGTGTTTTAATGGAACCGCCGTTCATCGTAAGGCTTCCGTTAATCTGATTACTGATGCCATAGGTGCGATTCGGAGACCCAAGCGGTGCACACTCAATCGTACCGCTGTTCATCGTAAGGCTTCCGTGATTAATCAGGACTGCGTATGCGTTGGATGTACCGCTGTCGCTTTCTTTAGACGACAAAAACAGACGTCCGGTGCCTGTACTGTCATTGACGGTCAGTGTACCATAGACGTCGAAAAGATACGTATTACTTTTCTCGGGGGCTATGAGCTTTAGTTCGTGTCCATTCAGATCAAGCGTAATATCCCGATCCGCTGCAATGACGAAACCTTCATTGCGCTCCACAGTGATATTCGTTGAAAGGACGATGTTCGCTGCATTCTCGGCATTGGTCAGTGCGTCTGCAAGCGCATCCGCAGTGTCGACTGCAATCTCTGCGCGTTCCGGCTCTTCCGCACGGGCAGTTCCCTTACTGCCGGCAAATGTGGAAGTGAACACTAAAAGTACAGCCATCGCTGCAGAAAGTGCCTTCTTTGTGAGCTTTCTCATGATTCTCTCCTCGTTATCATCACGCGGCCCCAATTACCTTGTCAAATATTAAGAAGACTAATCCCCGTATAAAACCCTGTCTGTTATATATATTATATAGGTAAGAAAAAGTCAAGGAGTTATCGGTTAAAAAATCGAAAAAAAGCAGATTTTACATATTTTTTTTATACAGGTGCAAAAATATGACATTTTTCTGTGCACAAAAATTTGGACATATGCGAAGACAGAGGAAAATAGCCGGGGAACTTACTTTTTCGAAAGTATTTTTCGAAAGAACGACGGCGGTTCCGCTTTTTTAGAATTACACTTGTATGAATCCGCAAAAAGTAGTATACTTATATGTCGGTAAGATATGCCCGTAATCGGCATGATAATATACGAAAGGAGTCATGAATCATGGGATTTATTGACAGAATCAAAGAGAGAGCAAAGCAGGAGAAGAAGACCATTGTTTTGCCCGAGTCCATGGACAGAAGAACATGGGAAGCAGTTGAGATTATTTTGAAAGAGGGAATCGCTGATGTAGTCGTTCTTGGTACCCCGGAGGAGTGCGCAGCCAATAACGCAGGCCTCGATGTAGCCGGTGCAAAGGTGATCGATCCGAATACCGCAGCAGAGCTTCCCGCATATATTGATAAGCTTGTAGAACTTCGTCAGGCAAAGGGCATGACCCCCGAGGAGGCTAAGCGCCTTCTTACGACCGACTATATGTACTATGCATGTATGATGGTTAAGATGGGTGCCGCAGACGGCGTTGTATCCGGTGCATGTCATTCCACCGCTAATACCCTTCGTCCTTCCCTTCAGATCATTAAGACCAAGCCGGGCACCAAGCTTGTTTCCGCTTTCTTCATGATGATCGTTCCGAACTGTGAGTACGGTGCAGACGGCACCTTCCTCTTCGCAGATTCCGGTCTTGAGCAGAATCCCGATCCCGAGAAGCTTGCTGCAATCGCAATCAGCTCCGCAGAGTCCTTCGAGCTTCTTGTTGAGAAGCAGGCTAAGGTTGCAATGCTCAGCCACTCCACCAAGGGAAGCGCAAAGCATGCCGACGTTGATAAGGTTCTTGCAGCTACCGCAATCGCTAAGGAGCTTCGCCCCGACATTCTTCTTGACGGCGAGCTTCAGGCTGATGCAGCAATGGTTCCTTCCGTAGGTGCCTCCAAGGCTCCCGGCAGCAGTGTTGCAGGACAGGCTAATGTACTGGTATTCCCCGATCTTGATGCAGGTAATATCGGCTACAAGCTTGTGCAGAGACTTGCAAAGGCTGAAGCATACGGCCCCGTTACCCAGGGTATCGCAGCACCGATCAACGATCTGTCCCGCGGCTGCAGTGCCGAGGATATCGTAGGCGTTGTTGCAATTACCGCTGTTCAGGCAATCGGCCGTTAGGCTTAAAAAGAAAAGAGTATTTCGACGGGCGACCGGTGATACAGTCGCCTGCCGTTATTTCAGGAGGATAATATGAAAGTTTTGGTTATCAACTGCGGAAGCAGTTCCCTTAAGTATCAGCTGATCGATTCCGAGACCGAGCAGGCACTTGCCGTAGGTCTTTGCGAGCGTATCGGCATTGACGGTCGTTTGAAGCACACCCCGGCAGGCGGCGAGAAGGTTGTTTTGGAGGATGCTCTTCCGAATCATGAGGTTGCCATTCAGAATGTACTTGCTGCATTAACGAACCCTACGTACGGTGTGATTAAGGATCTTTCCGAAATCGGTGCGGTTGGACATCGTGTCGTACACGGCGGTGAGAAGTTTACCTCCTCCGTTGTCATTGACGATGCTGTTATCGAAGGCATCAAGGAGTGCAGCGATCTTGCACCGCTTCACAACCCCGCAAACCTGATTGGTATTGATGCCTGCATGAAGCTGATGCCCGGTGTACCTGAGGTTGCCGTATTCGATACCGCATTCCATCAGACCATGCCCAGAGAGGCATATCTCTATGGCCTTCCCTATGAGTATTATGACAAATACAAGGTTCGTCGTTACGGCTTCCATGGAACAAGCCACAGCTATGTTTCCAAGCGTGTAATGGACGTTGCAGGCCTTGATCCGAACAACTCTAAGATTATCGTATGTCATCTCGGAAACGGTGCATCCATCAGCGCTGTTAAGAACGGCAAATCCGTAGATACCTCCATGGGTCTTACCCCTCTTGAGGGCCTTATTATGGGTACCAGAAGCGGTGACATCGATCCTGCTATTATGGAGTATATCGCAGGCAAGGAGCATCTGAGCCTTGAGGGCGTGATGAATGTCCTGAACAAGAAGTCCGGTGTGCTTGGTATGTCCGGCGTATCCTCTGACTTCCGTGATCTTTCCGCAGCTGCCGAGGCAGGCAACGAGCATGCAAAGGATGCAATCGAGGGCTTTGCTTATCATGTAGCGAAGTACGTAGGTTCCTATGCGGCAGCAATGAACGGCGTGGATGCAATCGCATTTACCGCAGGCGTAGGAGAGAACGACGGTGTAGTTCGTAAGGCTGTATGCAGCCACTTCGGTTTCCTCGGTGCAACCATCGATGACGAGAAGAACGCTGTTCGCGGTGAGGAGATCATCATCAGCACTGCAGACAGCAAGGTTAAGCTTCTTGTAATCCCCACCAATGAGGAGCTTGCAATCTGCCGTGAGACCGTGGCACTTTGCTAATCGGGAAGTAACTTAGTTATTCGAAAGCCCCGGCAATCTGTCGGGGCTTTTTATCTGTATTTGCGGCATAGTGCCGCATTTTTGAGGAAAATGTATGTGGAAGAAATATTTCGGTGACCGTAAATTCTACCGGATGGTTCTTGCTATCGGCGTCCCGATCATGATTCAGAACGGCATCACGAATTTTGTGAACCTGCTCGATAATCTGATGGTCGGAAGGCTTGGCATAGAGCAGATGTCCGGTGTTGCAATCGCCAATCAGCTGCTTTTTATCTTCAGTCTGTGTGTGTTCGGCGCAGTCTCGGGGCCGGGGATATTCAGCTCCCAGTTTTACGGGCAGAAGGACCACGAGGGCATCAGGCACTGCTTTCGCTTTAAGGTGCTGATCGTGCTGGCGATTGCAGGCATCAGCATTCTTGTGTTCGGGCTGGGCTCGGAAGGCCTGATCAACCTGTATCTGCAGGGAGACACGACCAAGGGCGACCCGACGCTCGTGCTTCGCTGCGGGCGGGATTATATGACGGTGATGCTTTTCGGACTGATTCCGTTCGGTCTGACGCAGGCATATTCCGGAACGCTTCGTGAGCAGAACCAGACCTTTGTCCCGATGCTTGCGGGAATCTTCGCGGTAGTGATCAACCTTGGTCTTAACTGGCTTCTGATCTTCGGTAATCTTGGCTTCCCGGAGCTGGGCATTCGCGGTGCGGCACTAGCAACAACCGTTTCGAGATTCGTTGAGCTTGCAATTGTCGTTATTTATACGCACTGTAAGCACCGCGTGTATCCATTTATCGAAGGGGCTTACCGAAGCCTTTACATCCCCGGAAAGCTTTTTCGGGATATCGTACAAAAGGGAATGCCGCTTTTATTGAATGAGGCACTCTGGTCTGCAGGAATGGCTGTGCTCGGACAGCGCTATTCCCTTCGTGGCATCGAGGTGGTCGGAGCGCAGAACATCAGCAGTACGGTATTTAACCTTTTCAATATCGTATTTATGTCCTTTGGTACGGCGATTTCAATCGTGGTCGGACCGATTCTTGGTCGCGGCGAGAACGAGAAAGCAGTAGATACGGCACGGAAGATGATCACTTTTTCCCTGATGATTTCCATCGCTGTCGGTGGGGTTCTTGCGACAATGGCACCGTTATTCCCGAAGCTTTATAATGTAACGCCCGAGGTTCGCGACCTGGCCGCAAGACTTCTGATTGTAACCGGCTGCTGCTGTCCGATTTACGGCTTTGTGCACGCGTCGTACTTTACAATCCGCTCCGGCGGCAAGACCTTTATCACCTTTTTGTTCGATAGTGCTTTCTCCTGGCTGGTAGTCATACCGCTCGCCACGGTTCTCACACGGTATACCGATATGCCGATCGTACCGCTTTATCTGTGCTGTCAGCTGGTGGAAATCGTCAAATGTGTGGTGGCCTTTATATTGATTCAGAAACGGGTATGGATCCGCAAACTTGTCGGCTGATGAAAAAAAGATGATATGGCTTGAAAAAGTAGTTGACAAACAAGAGTTCATTCGCTATAATTTCACTATGCGCGTTCTGACAACACGGTTGGAGCGAATAGACTAATAGGGAGGTGTAATAGTCATGGGTGCTATTTGTCCGAAGAATAAACATTCGAAAGCAAGAAGAGATAGTCGTAGAGCGAATTGGAAGATGACCGCTCCGAATCTTGTTAAGTGCAGCAAGTGCGGTGCGTTAATGATGCCTCACAGAGTTTGCAAGGCTTGTGGAAGCTACAACAAGAAAGAGATTATTCCTCAGGAAGCTTAATTATATTGTTTATCGAGCCGTCGGTTCTCCGACGGCTTTTCTTTTTCTGCCGTACAGAAGCGAGGGGTGCGGAGACACCTTATGAAAATGAAGGAGAAAGCATAGGAACAGGATATGAAACTACATTTCTTAAAAACACATTGGAGTGATATGATTCTTTTAGAGTCGCACGGCAGATACGCGCTTGTCGACACCGGATTTGAGGAGCAGTACGAGCAGCTTACGGACTACCTTGACGGGCTTGGGGTCGAGACGCTTTCGCTTCTCCTTCTGACACATTTTCACCGGGATCATTACGGTAATATCTGCAGGCTTCTTACGCGGTATCGGGTGGAGCGGGTCTACTTCAGAGAGTACGGCGGCCATGACCGGCTGACAGCGTGGGGCACTCCTGCGGACGACGCCTACCGGCAGGCGGAAAGAGAGCGTTACAATGAGATGCGCGACTGCATTTGCAAAAACAGTACGCTTTATATGGCTGAAGAGACGAATACAATCGACTATGACGGATACACGCTTCAGCTTTACGGAAACATCAATACGGTGGCGCGTGTTTTCGAGGACGCATCGGTTCCCGAGACCTATCATCAGAATGCCTTCAGCGAGAACCAGAACAGTCTCGCAGTATTCTTTGAGGCGGACGGGCGAACCGTATTTCTCGGCGGAGACATGATGGATGAGGAAGCGGCACATCCGCTTGCGAACAGGCAGACGACCGAGACCGCTAAGCGGATCAACCGTCGGATCGATGTCTATAAGGCGCCGCATCACGGTACGAATCATACCGCCCAGCCGGAGGCACTTGCCATATTCCGACCGGGGATAGCGGTTATTACCAATGCGATGGAATGGCTTTGCAACTACGATACGATTGACAGCCTTCGTAAGGCCAATCCGGCAGTGGATATCCGACTGACCGACGCGGATGTCGTGGTGGACCTTTCAGAGCTTTAAGGAACAGGAGAGGATACATATGGATAAGCTTCAGGCAATCAGTGCACCGTTTACAAAGGGTGTTAATTTTACCTTCTGGCTTGAGTTCAGGAAGGCAGATCAGGTAGACGAGGGGATGTTTACAAGAAAGGATTTTGAAAATGTCAGACGACTCGGCTGTGATGTCGTTCGTCTGCCGATTCATTTCGAGAATTTCTGCAGCCCCGAGGATGGCTACAGGATTCATGAGAAAATACTCGGCATTCTCGATAACTGCGTACGCTGGGCGACCGAGCTTGGCATGCATCTGATTCTTGATTTCCACAATAATACCGGTTCGGAATCCTTCACCTCCGAGGCGGTCGAGGACATTCTTGCCCCGGTGTGGACACAGCTTGCAGAACGCTACAGGGATGCATCGGAATATGTAATCTATGAACTGATGAATGAGCCCCACGGAATTGAGATTCCTGTATGGAATGCGATTATCGAACGGATCCATCAGCTTGTCCGCACGATTGACCGAAAGCATTATATCGTTGTCGGCGGAGCGGATTGGAACAGCTTCCGCGCTATGAAGGAGCTCCCGCATTTTCGTGATGATAAGGTCATCTACACCTTCCATTTTTACGACCCGCACACCTTCACGCACCAGGGCGCTACGTGGTGCAATATGGAGCGTATAAGAAATATACCTTTCCCGTATGTAAAGGAGCGTATGCCCGCACTTCCCGAGAACCCGACGAAGCTTGAAATCGACCGCTTCGAGCGCTATCCGAAGGAGGGCACCGTTGAAGCGGTTGCGGAATTTTTCGACCAGTATGCGGCCTTCAGCCGGGAGAGAAATGCACCGATCTACTGCGGTGAGTTCGGCTGCTTTTCGGCATGCGCCGATCCGGAGGAGCGTGCCGGCTGGTATCGGATTGTGACAACGCTTCTCAGTGAACGAGGCATATCTCGAACGAGCTGGGACTACTATGGTGCCTTCGGTATCTTCAGGATGAAGCCGCAGATGTTTAGTGAACACCGCCTCCCGCAGTTCCCGGAGGATCTGAACCTGCCGATCGTTGAAGCGATGGGACTGAATACCGAATTTAACGATCAGGACGCCTTAACAACGGATATACTACACGAGTAGAACAGCATAACGACTGAAATATGAAGGTGAGCTGATATGGAACACACATTTTACGACCACAGCCTTTATGAGTTCCCGAGATGCTCATCGATTCAGTCAATTACGTACTGAGCTCCTACGATGCGCTCCTGACGGATTGCTATGCGGACACCGGAATGACCGGGTATCTGATCACGGAAAATGCGCGCCTGATCGGTTGCAGCTATTTCAACAATTATACCTACAAAATGGATGATGTGACCGTACTCGACCACAGGTCCGGAAGCCTGATTGCCGATAATTGCATGTTCCGAAAGGACAGCCCGCGGGCGACGCTTTATAAGGGAAACAGGCAGGAAGTAACCTGGGGCAGAAATATTCTAACCGGCGGAATGTGCTGGGAACAGAGCGAATAGACGAAAGAGCGTTTCGTGAGAATCGAAGCGCTTTTCTTTCTTTCCAAATCAGTTTCCATATGGTATAATAATACCGTCTTTTGAAGGAGGTATTGCATGATGCAGGGTAGAACGATTTGGATTACCGGAGCCGCAGGACGTATGGGAACCGCGCTTCGGAATTGTATCAAAGAAAACTATGAATGTAAGCTTGTCACCACGGATCTCGATGTGGACATCACGGACATGGCAGCAGTGGATCGGGCGGCGGATATTTATCGACCGGCAGTGATTATCAATTGCGCCAGCATCTCGGATGCAGAGTTCTGTGAGAACAACATGGTGCAGGCATTTCGCGTCAATGCACTCGGTGCGCGCAATCTGGCAACGGTGTCGAGAAGAATCAATGCGAAGCTGATTCAGCTTTCGACCGATGATGTCTTCGAGGGGCAGACAATCGAGCGTCTGACCGAATTCGATACGCCGATGCCGGTCAGTGTTTACGGAAAGTCTAAGCTTGCCGGTGAGAATTATGTGCGCGAGCTGAACCCGAAGCATTTGATTGTGCGAAGCTCCTGGGTTTACGGAACTGCGAAGAACGACTATTTTGAGTTTGTTGACCGCATGGGCAGTACAGGGACTACGTTTGAGGCGCCGGTTGACCGCGTAAGTACCCCGACGAGCGCGAGGGAGCTTGCCGGCTTTATCCTTTCCCTCATTGATAAGGCGGAGTACGGCATATTCCACGCTTCCTCGGAGGGAACCTGCTCGCGTTATGAGTATGCAAGAGAGATTCTTGCGCTCCGCGGCTACGACACGGCACTTGTGAAGGCTTGCCGCAGCCGTGAGGACGGTCTTGTGTCCTCCACGCATCTTGAGAATCTGATGATGAAGATGACCGGCCTTTACGAAATGCCCGAGTGGAAGGATGATTTAAGCCGCTATGTGGCATCGCTTGCACCCCGTGCAGGAAAGGAGGACGAGCGATGAAGAATGGAAAGAAGCTCGGCCTCACGACGAAGATATTTATCGGCCTTCTTAGCGGTATGGTTGTCGGCATTATTATGAACCTGTTCGTCCCCTCGTCCTACGTAAGAGACACAGTGCTTGTGGACGGAATATTCCAGGTGGTTGGCTCCGGCTTCATCCGCCTGATGAAGATGCTTGTCGTACCGCTTGTATTCTGCTCGCTTGTATGCGGCGCTTCCGCAATCGGCGACACGAAGGCAATCGGTAAGGTTGGCGGCAGAACGATTGTGTTTTATCTGGCAACAACGGCGCTTGCGGTCAGTGTGGCGATTTCCGTTGCCTCCCTGATAAGACCGGGCATCGGCTTAAAGCTCGACGATATCGAGGCGGGTAACGTAGCGGTTGCGGACAAGACCTCCGTTGCCGATACGCTTCTCAATATTATTCCCGAGAATCCCTTTCAGTCGATGGCAAATGGCATCATGCTGCAGGTCATCGTTTTCGCCCTGATTGTCGGCATTCTTCTTGCAAAGATGGGAGAGCGCGCGGAGCTGATTTCCAATTTCATGAATCAGTGCAACGACCTGATGATGGAGATGACCGGCTTTGTTATGAGCTTCGCACCGATTGGTGTATTCTTTCTCATCGCAAAGACCTTCTCGAACCTCGGATTTGACGCTTTCCTGCCGCTTCTTAAGTACATGGGAAGCGTAGTGCTTGCGCTTTTCGTGCAGTGCTTTGTGATGTATATGATTCTTCTGGTGCTGTTCACCGGACTGAATCCGATCAAGTTTATTAAAAAATTCTTCCCGGTTATGGTATTTGCCTTTTCGACCTCGACCTCTAATGCGACGATTCCGCTTAACATTGAGACACTTGAGGAGAAAATGGGTGTTTCACGGAGACTTTCCTCCTTTACCATTCCGCTTGGAGCAACGATCAATATGGATGGTACGTCTATTATGCAGGGCGTTGCGGTCGTTTTCGCCGCACAGGCTTACGGAATTCATCTTGGTATGACAGGCTACCTGACCGTTATCGCAACGGCAACGCTTGCCTCCGTCGGTACCGCGGGCATCCCGTCCGTAGGATTGGTTACGCTTTCCATGGTATTTACCTCGGTCGGTCTTCCGGTTGAGGCAATCGGTCTGATCATGGGCATCGACCGTATCCTGGATATGCTTCGTACAGCGGTCAACGTGACCGGTGATGCTGTCTGCACGACGATTGTTGCGCATCAGAACGGCTCCATGGACCGTGATACCTTTAACGATGTCGCAAAAGCGACAGAATAGAATTAACCTGCGCCGGCAGGCTCTGTGAGGTTACTATGACAGATTTTAATCGAATGAACGGACGGAGATTTCTTGCCTTTGCAACAAGACTTGCGATTCCGATTATGGTGCAGAACCTGATCAGCACGCTTGTCAGCTCGGCGGATACGGTTATGTTAAGCTATGTCAGTCAGCAGGCGATGAATGCTTCTTCGCTTGCCAATAACTATACCTTCGTCCTGTTCTGCCTGTATTTCGGTCTGGCAGAGGGAACCTCGGTGCTTTGTGCACAATACTGGGGCAAGGGTGACGGTGATACGGTGGAGCGAATCATGTGCATGGCGACGCGAATTGCGGTAGCCGGCTCGGTTCTTTTCTTCGCGGTGTCTCTTTTATTCCCTCGCTTTATCATGATTCTTTTTACAAACAGCGAGCCGACCATTGCGCTCGGTGTCCGCTATCTGCGGGTGGTGTCGTTCTCCTTCCTTTTCATGGGCGTTTCTCAGGTGTATATCAGTGCCCTCAGAAGTGTCGGTATGGTAGGCTTCCCGTCCGTCACCTATGTAGTCTCTCTACTGGTAAATGTGGGTCTCAACGCAACCTTTATCTTTGGCCTGTTCGGACTTCCGAAGCTCGGCGTTGTCGGCGTTGCGCTCGGAACGGTTGTTGCCCGCTTTGTTGAGATGCTTATGTGCATCATTTACTCTATGAAGAATGACCGGGTATGCTACAGACGCAAGCATCTGTTCCAAAGAGAAGGTGTCCTTCGAAAAGACTTTGTAAAGATTGGTCTTCCTGCGGTAGCGAACGATATCATCTGGAGTCTTGCCGCTTCGGTATTTGCCTCGATTCTCGGACATATCGGCGATGACATGGTTGCGGCCAATGCAGTAGCCGTTATGGTTGTCAATGTCGGCGCCATCGCCTGTCGCGGCTTTGCCAATGCAACGACGATTGTTATCAGCCAGGTGCTCGGACGAAACGATATCGAGGGCGCGAAGATATACGGACGCCGGATGCTTTTTCTTACCATCGCGGTAAGCGTCGCGGGCTGCGGCATCATCCTGTTACTTCGACCGCTCATGCTTCTCTTTTATGCGTCGAAGCTTACAGAGACAGCGCTTCATTACCTGAGCTGGCTGATGATTATGACAACCTGGCGAATGATCGGAGAGGGTATCAATACCTGTCTGATCTGCGGCTGCTTCCGCGGAGGCGGCGATACCCGCTACGGAATGATTCTTGACACGGTTTATATGTGGGGCGTTGCCGTTCCGGCGATGGCACTTGCCGCATTTGTGTTTAAGCTCTCGCCGCTCCTTGTTTATTTTGTGATGAGTATGGACGAGTTTGGCAAGATGCCCGTTGTATTCGTTCACTATCTGCGATACAAATGGATGAAGAATATTACAAGAAATGCCGATGAGCTTGCGGTAACAACGTAGCAGGTACGGAAAGGAGATATATGAAGCTTCTTAAGATGAATTTCGCAAATGGTCTTTTATGGGGTCTTCTTGCGTGGCTTGTGATGACGCTTGCGGATGCTTTGGATGAATTTGTGTTTGATTGCGACAGTGGAGCAGGCTACTGTATGTGCATCGCATTTCCCGTGTTGTTTCTCATCCTGTATTGGGTGAGCTTTCGCAAGAACCGACCGGAATTGCTTGCCTGCCTTAAGTGGTTCGTAGGCTATCTGCTTACGGGTGTTACTGTCGGGTTAACGATTATTGATCTTGTGGTGAATGGCCATTTTATTCCGCAGCGGACGGATCGCTGTTATCTCCTCTGTCTGAACGGAATCGAGTATTACATCTTCGCCATTACCGTGCTTGGCTTCTTTACGGTAATCTGTATCCTGATTCACGGAATAGTTGCCTGCTACGGTTATAAGAAAAGTAACAGACGGAATGGCTGATTGGAGTGTATGGGATGAAGCTTGTTAGACAATACGGGCTGTTTCTGGTGGGGCTTTTCATTGCCTCGCTGGGAGTGGCTTTTTCTACGAAGGCGGGGCTCGGTACATCACCGGTTGCCTCGGTTCCTTATTCGGTTTCCCTGATGAGTGATCTTCTCAGCTTCGGCGGGTGGTTGAATCTTCTGAGTGTTCTGCAGATCACTGTGCAGGTGCTTCTTCTCGGGAGACGCTGCAAGCCGGTTGAGATCGTGATTCAGACCCTGCTTGCATTTGTCTACGGATACCTGACCGACTTCTCCTGCTGTCTTATTGCGGGACTTGAGGTCGGAAGCTATCCGATGCAGCTTGTGTTCATGCTTATCAGCTGTATCGTTCTTGCCTTCGGCATATGGCTTCAGCTGAAGGGCGGCGTCGCAATGCTTCCCGGCGAGGCGATGAACCGTGCGATCAGTACGCGGACCGGACGACGCTACGAAACGGTAAAGGTATTTTTCGATGTGTTTTACATTGTCGTGTCCGCGGTTCTAGGCATCGTTTTCCTCGGTGGCCTTAAGGGAGTACGGGAGGGAAGCATTATTGCGGCAGTAGCAATCGGAAATCTGATTCGGTTCTATAATCGGTGCCTGAACCGGTTGACTTCGCGAAGAGAGGAGAAGACCCATGCCTGACAATGAAACAAGAGAGCTCCTTGAAATGAGTGAGGACGAGCGGAGAGCTATGGCGGAGGAAAGTATTCGGAAGAGCTTTCACAAATCGCTTTTTACGCCCTTTGCAAAGGCGATTAAAAATTATAAGCTTGTCGAGGAGGGGGACCGGATCGCGGTCTGCATCTCCGGCGGCAAGGATTCCATGCTGATGGCGAAGCTTTTTCAGGAGATCAAAAGGCATCGCCGCTGTAACTTTGAACTGGAATTTCTTGTAATGGACCCGGGCTATACCGAGGAGAACCGAAGGCTCATCGAGGACAATGCACGCCTTCTTGGAATCCCGATTACAATCTTTACTTCGTCAATTTTTGATACGGTCGATACTATCACGCAGTCCCCTTGCTACCTCTGTGCAAGAATGCGAAGAGGACATCTCTACAGTAAGGCTAAGGAGCTTGGATGCAATAAGATTGCACTCGGACACCACTACGATGATGTTATCGAAACCATTCTGATGGGAATGCTTTACGGCGCGCAGGTGCAGACGATGATGCCGAAGCTTCACAGTACGAATTTCGAAGGAATGGAGCTGATCCGCCCGCTGTATCTTTTAAGAGAAGCGGATATCATACGCTGGTGCGAGTACAATTCACTGCATTTTCTGCGGTGCGCCTGCCATTTTACCGAAAGCTGTGCTGCGCTCAGAGAGGACGGAACCTCTGCCTCGAAGCGTATGGAGACGAAGCGGATTATTGCAAAGCTTAAGGAGACCAATCCCTTTGTGGAGAGTAATATTTTCAACAGTGTGGAAAATGTGAATCTATCCACGGTCATTGCCTACAAGGATAAGGACGGCAAGGCGCATCATTTTCTGGATACGTACTGACCGTTTTGGAGGTGTCGGATGATTATTTCGGAGGAAGTGTGCGGCAGAACGCTTACACTTGATACGGGTGAATACTATTTTTCGCCGCAGGGAATCGACAAGGGGACCCGCCTGATGCTGTCGCATACGGAGTTTCATGAAGGGGACAAGGTGATTGATCTTGGGTGCGGCTACGGTGTGGTTGGCGTGCTTGCGGCAAAGCTTCTTGGCGCTTCACAGGTTTGGATGTGCGACATCTTAGAGGATGCGGTCGCGCTGTCGAAGGCCAATCTGCTACGAAACGGCCTTTCCGTGGCGGACGGTGAGAAGGCAGGCGTAACGGTCCTTAAAAGTGACGGACTAAAGGAGATTACGGACTATGACTACACGCTCATACTGAGTAATCCTCCGTATCACACGGATTTCTCGGTGGCGAAGGCATTTATCGAGGACAGCTTCCGGAAGCTGTCTGTAGGCGGCAGGCTCATGATGGTCACGAAGCGGCTTGACTGGTATAAGAATAAGCTTACGAGCGTGTTCGGCGGTGTAAAGGTGTACGAGGAGGAAGGCTATTATGTCTTTCTTTCGGAGAAGCGGCAGGCGGCAAGACATATTGCGGCGGAGAAGCCGAAGCAGAGGCTTTCCAAAAAGCTGCAGCGAAAATACGGCAATGCGAAGAAACCGGGAGGCAGAAGGTGATGCTTTTTCAGAAGCTTTTTCGAAAAAATGTGTATAAAAATGCGAAGCTTACGGAATATTCCTATCATCAGGGCGGCGATATGATCGGAAGCTCGTACCGGGAAGCGGTGCGGCTTAATAAGGACGGCTCGGTAAGCCTTAAGCTTGAGCGTGCGGAAACGTATGACGCACCGGTAGAGATTACGGAGTATTCGGTGAAGCCGGAGGTGCTTACGGAGCTTTCCCGGGTCTTTCTACAGTATCGGATGGATCGATGGCACAATAAGAGGTTTACGGACGAATTTGTCTGTGACGGCGAGACGATGGGGTATTCCTTTGCCTTTGATACGGCTGCCGAGGTGAGGTTCTCTTCACAGCTTTTTCCCGCAGAGTACGGGGACAAGCTTCGTGCGCTTCAGAGGATTATAGAAAATGCTAAAGAAGAGGGCGAGATGCTTTCCTCGTCCCGTAGAGAGAGGTCGTAGCGCCTTTTTTTGCGCATTTTCCTCTTTTCGGAAGCCCTTTTCACGGTTTCCGGGGCGGCTAAGTCATTTTACACGAAAAAAAGATGAGAAATCACCACATTTTGTGTTGTATTATTTTGCATAAATATAGTATAGTATATCTTGGTAAAGAATTTTATTCCCTGGGAGGAAATAAAAATGAGTAATTGCGCTATTGTTGGTATTAACTGGGGTGACGAAGGCAAGGGCCGTATGGTTGACCTGCTGACGGAGAAGTATGATTATGTTATCCGTTATCAGGGCGGCGGCAATGCCGGTCACACCGTTGTAAATGAATACGGAAAGTTCGCTTTGCATCTTCTTCCGTCCGGTATCTTCCGTCCGGGTGTTGTAAACATCCTCGGTAACGGTGTTGCCCTTGACCTTGAGAATCTCTGGAACGAGATGCAGACTGTAGTGGAGCAGGGTGTTGCCATCACCCCTGATTCCCTGAAGATCAGCGATCGTGCTTCTCTGGTGCTTCCTTGGCACAGAGAGCTTGACGGTCTCGAGGAGGCAAGACTTGCCGATAAGAAGTACGGCTCCACAAAGCAGGGTATCGCTCCGTTCTATTCAGATAAATTCCAGAAGAAGACGATTATGGCCGGTGAGCTGTTCTATCCGGAGCGTCTTCGTGAGCATCTTAAGGATCTTCTTGAGTGGAAGAACCTTACCTTGACCGGTGTATACGGTGCCGAGGCTGTAAAGTATGAGGACATTCTTGCATGGGTTGAGACCTATGCCGAGAAGTTCAAGCCGTTCATCTGTGATACCGGAAAGGTTCTTAAGAAGGCAGTAAAGGAAGGCAAGAGCATCCTCTTCGAGGCACAGCTCGGTTCCCTTCGTGATCTGGATTACGGTATCTATCCCTACACCACCTCCTCGAATGCAATCGCTGCATATGCACCGGTTGGTTCCGGACTTCCCTTCGCAAAGGTTGACCAGGTTATCGGTGTTGTAAAGGCATACTCCACCTGTGTCGGCGAGGGCCCCTTCGTATGCGAGTGGTTCGGTGAAGAGGCAGACGAGCTTCGTAAGGCAGGCTTTGAGTTCGGTGCTAAGACCGGCCGTCCGAGAAGAGTCGGACCGATCGATCTGGTTGCTACCCGTTACGGTGTAGAGTGTCAGGGTGCTACCGATATCGCGCTTACCAAGCTTGATGTCATGAGCTATATGGATCGTCTTCCGATCTGCGCACATTACGAGAAGAATGGTGAAATCATCGATGATTTCCCGTTCCCGGCTGCATTGTATGACTGCAAGCCCGTGATGGAGTATATGGATGGTTGGAAGTGTGACATCAGCGGCGTTCGTTGTTGGGAGGATCTGCCGGTCAATGCGCAGAAGTACGTTGAGTATGTAGAGAAGATGATCGGCTGCCATATCCGTTATGT
Source organism: Lachnospiraceae bacterium (assembly GCA_024404675.1). Taxonomy (GTDB): domain Bacteria; phylum Bacillota; class Clostridia; order Lachnospirales; family Lachnospiraceae; genus ISDg. The sequence goes on along the minus strand of JAKSPO010000021.1, from coordinate 4,168 downwards.
ATCCGTCGGACCTGAGAGAGACGCATACATCGAAAGAGCATAAGACTGTCGCCTCAGTGCATTGACAGCGTTCGTAATCGGATGCTTCGGCTTCGGCCGCAAATATATATCCAAAAGGAGTAGCGGAAATGAAAGAGTATTTTCCCGTAAAGGAAGGTAAGGTCAGAGAGATTTACGACGTTGGTGAGAACCTTGTTTTGGTTGCTACCGACCGTATCAGCTGCTTTGATGTGATTCTGAACAATATTGTTACCAAGAAGGGCACCGTTCTGACGCAGATGTCCAAGTTCTGGTTTGACTATACCTCCGACATCATTAAAAACCACATGGTTTCCGTTGATGTTAATGACATGCCTGAGTTCTTCAGACAGGAGCGCTACAACGGTAACAGCATGCTTGTTAAAAAGCTTACCATGCTTCCTGTGGAGTGTATCGTAAGAGGCTATATCACAGGCTCCGGCTGGAAGAGCTATCAGGAGTGCGGCAGTGTATGCGGCATCCGTCTTCCCGAGGGTCTTAAGGAGTCCGAGAAGCTCCCTGAGCCGATTTATACGCCTTCCACGAAGGCTGAGATTGGTGACCACGACGAGAACATCTCCTTTGAGGAGTCGATTGCATATCTTGAGAAGAGATTCCCGGGTAAGGGTGAAGAGTATGCAACCAAGCTTCGTGATTACACGATTGCGCTTTACAAAAAATGTGCGGATTACGCACTTACAAAGGGTATCATCATTGCTGATACCAAGTTCGAGTTCGGTCTTGACGAGAACGGTGAGATTGTGATCGGTGATGAGATGCTTACTCCCGATTCCTCCCGCTTCTGGCCGCTTGATTGCTATGAGGTAGGTCATGGACAGCCTTCCTATGACAAGCAGTTCGCAAGAGACTGGCTCAAGGCTAACGACCATGATGACTGGACGCTTCCGAAAGAGGTTGTGGACAAGACGATTGCCATCTACCTTGAGGGCTATGAGAAGCTTACGGGAAGCAAGCTTCAGTAAGTTGATAGGATGAAAAATCATAAGGACTGTGCCTTGCCCGGCTGGTCCTTATGCGTTTTTAAGGATTTCCTTCGGGTTGTCCGTGATAAATTTGAAGAAAATGAGAGGTACCTTTATGAGTGATACGAACAGATACATAAGTCCCTTCTCCGAGCGTTACGCATCGGCGGAGATGCAGTACATCTTCAGCCAGGACAAGAAATTTTCCACCTGGAGAAGACTCTGGATTGCACTTGCCGAGACGGAGATGGAGCTTGGTCTCTCCCAGGACGGTAAGCCGGTTATTACACAGGAAATGATCGATGAGATGAAGAGTCACATCGAGGATATCAATTATGATGTTGCTAAGGAGCGTGAGAAGCTTGTAAGACATGATGTAATGAGTCATGTTTATGCATACGGTCTGCTTTGTCCGAAGGCTGCAGGTATTATTCACCTCGGCGCAACCAGCTGCTATGTGGGCGACAATACGGATATTATCGTAATGCGTGATGCATTGCTGCTTGTCCGTCGTAAGCTTGTGAATGTAATCGATAAGCTCGCAAAATTCGCAGATCAGTACAAGGCGCAGCCGACATTGGCATTTACCCATTTCCAGCCCGCACAGCCGACCACCGTCGGTAAGCGTGCAACGCTTTGGCTCCAGGAATTCTGTATGGACCTTGCGGATGTGGATTATGTGATCTCGACCCTGAAGCTTCTTGGCTGCAAGGGAACGACCGGTACACAGGCTTCCTTCAAGGAACTGTTCAATAACGATCAGCAGAAGCTTGATGCGCTTGATCCGATGATTGCTGCTAAGATGGGCTTTGACGGCTGCTATCCGGTATCCGGTCAGACGTATTCCAGAAAGGTTGATACAAGAGTAATGAATGTGGTTGCCGGCATCGCCGCAAGCGCACACAAATTCTCTAACGATATTCGTCTTCTTCAGCATCTGAAGGAGATTGAGGAGCCGTTCGAGAAGAACCAGATCGGTTCCTCCGCGATGGCTTATAAGCGTAATCCGATGCGCTCCGAGCGTATCGCGTCTCTGTCGAGATATGTCATGGTAGATGCTTTGAATCCGGCCATCACCTCCGCGACACAGTGGTTTGAGAGAACGCTTGATGATTCCGCAAATAAGCGTGTTGCAATTTCCGAGGGCTTTCTTGCTATCGACGGTATTCTTGATCTGTGCCTGAACGTGGCTGACGGTCTGGTAGTCAACGAGAAGGTTATCGAGAAGAGACTGAGAAGTGAGCTTCCGTTCATGGCGACCGAGAATATAATGATGGATGCCGTTAAGAAGGGCGGAAACCGTCAGGAACTTCATGAGGAGATTCGTAAGCTTTCCATGGAGGCGGGAGTAACCGTTAAGAAGAAGGGACTTGAGAACAATCTTCTTGAGCTGATTGCGGAGTCCGAGGCATTTGACGTAACGCTTGAGGAGCTTGAGGCATATATGATTCCTGCCAACTATGTCGGCCGTTCCGTTGAGCAGGTAGAGAAATTCCTTCTTGAGGTTGTTAAGCCGATTACCGATGCGAACAAAGAGGCGCTTGGTATTACAGCACAGATTAATGTTTAAACAGCAAAGGTTGATATAACATATGGACAAGGTATTGGTTCTGGATTTTGGCGGACAGTATAATCAGTTGGTTGCAAGACGTGTCCGTGAGTGTAATGTATATTGTGAGATCTATTCCTATCGGACGAAGATCGATGCCATCAAGGCGATGAATCTGAAGGGTATCATTCTGACCGGCGGCCCGAACAGCTGTTATGAGGAAGGTGCTCCGACTTATGACAAGGAGCTCTTTGAGCTGGGAATTCCGGTGCTTGGTCTATGCTACGGTGCACAGCTGATGCAGCAGGTACTTGGCGGTAAGGTAGAGCGTGCAGCCGTACAGGAGTATGGAAAGACCGAGGTAAAGGTCAATGCGGTATCACCTCTTTTCGCAGGTGTTTCTGAAGAGACAATCTGTTGGATGAGTCACTTTGACTACATTAGTAGAATGGCGGAAGGCTTTACTTCTATCGCGCAGACAAGGGATTGTCCGGTTGCTGCCTGCGAGGATCGTACGAGAGGTCTTTACGGCATTCAGTTCCATCCGGAGGTACTTCACACACCGGAAGGAACGAAGATGATTTACAATTTTGTGCGTAATATCTGCGGCTGTGACGGCAGCTGGAAGATGGATTCCTTCGTAGAGAATACGGTGCTTGCCCTTCGTGAGAAGATCGGAAACGGCAAAGTGCTTCTCGGACTCTCCGGTGGTGTAGATTCCTCCGTGGCAGCAGGTCTTCTTGCGAGAGCAGTCGGAAAGCAGCTTACCTGTGTATTTGTTGACCATGGTCTTCTGCGTAAGAATGAGGGCGACGAGGTTGAGGCAGTATTTGGCTCCAAGGGAATCTTTGATCTGAATTTTGTTCGGGTCAATGCGCAGGAGAGATTTTACGGCAAGCTTGCAGGCGTTACGGAGCCGGAGCGGAAGCGTAAGATTATCGGTGAAGAATTCATTCGTGTCTTTGAAGAAGAGGCGAACAAAATCGGTGCAGTTGATTTTCTTGCCCAGGGAACGATTTATCCCGATGTGGTTGAATCCGGGCTTGGCGGTGAGTCTGCTGTGATTAAATCCCACCATAACGTGGGAGGTCTTCCTGATTTCGTTGACTTTAAGGAGATTGTGGAGCCTCTTCGTAACCTGTTCAAGGATGAAGTGCGAAAGGCCGGTCTGGAGCTTGGAATTCCCAAGCAGTTAGTTATGCGTCAGCCCTTCCCCGGTCCCGGACTTGGTATCCGTATCATTGGTGAGGTAACGGCGGAGAAGGTTTCCATCGTGCAGGATGCGGATTACATCTATCGTGAAGAAGTGGATAAGACGCTTGAGGCTTATGAAAAGGCGAACGGTGTTCCAGCACCCTGGAAGCCCGATCAGTATTATGCAGCGCTTACCAATATGCGTTCTGTCGGTGTTATGGGTGACGAACGAACCTATGACTATGCAGCGGCGCTTCGTGCAGTCAAGACCATCGACTTTATGACTGCAGAGGCAGCAAATATCCCGTTTGATACGCTTCAGACGGTTATGAATCGAATTATTAAAGAGGTTCGTGGAGTGAATCGCGTATTCTATGACCTCACCAGCAAGCCGCCGGGTACAATTGAGATGGAGTAATTAACG
>JAKSPO010000020.1 GCA_024404675.1 Lachnospiraceae bacterium | reverse complement strand
TCAAAAAAGGGCTATCCGCCCAGCAAAAACTATTTGCTAATGCGACAGCCCCTTTCTTATCAGTTCACCTGTAATCCATTTTCAATTCTCACAATTCGCTCGGCGCATGCCGCGACTTGCTCATCATGCGTAATCAGAATTACTGTCTTCCCGTTTTTATGAATTTTTTCAAAAAGGCTCATTATTTCGTTACCGGTATTTCTATCTAATGCACCGGTCGGTTCATCTGCCAGCAACACGTCTGTATCCATCGCAAGGGCTCTGGCAATCGCTGTGCGTTGTCTCTCCCCGCCGGATATCTCATTTACATTCTTTCCAGATAGCGATAACATTCCAACTTCTTCAAGACAATGATTGACAAGTTCGGTTCTATTTTTAATCTTCCTCGCTAAAAGCGGCATTTCCACATTTTCAAAAACCGTATAGCGATTCATCAGCGCAAAATTCTGAAAAACAAATGCGATGTGCTTCCGCCTGAAAACCTCCAGCTCGTGCCCCGACATCTTTCCCACATCTTCATTCATAAACAGATATTGCCCCGTCGAAGGCGCCGTCATTCCCCCGAGGATATTTAAAAGCGTGGATTTGCCAGACCCGGAAGGCCCCATAATTGCGATAAAACTCCCTTTCTCAATCGAAAGGTTAATACCCCGAAGCGCTTCCGTCTTTCCCGGACCTTCGCCATACTGTTTCGTTATGTTAATCAATTCTATCATACACCTAACCCTCGAACACTTCAGCTTACTCCGAAAAATGGAGCATTTCACCAATATCGTGTTTCCGCAACCCAACAATGGAAACAAGCAGTTGTAACAAAACTACCGACAAAGCAAACAGGACAACCATCGGAACAACTTTCTCTGACCACGCCACTCGCATAATCTTGCTTAACTCTGCAACAAAATAGTGAGGCAGAAGTCGAACTAACAGAATGCTTGCTATCGCAGCCGCGATTCCAAGACCGAGAATATACTTCACAAGCAGAATAGAAATAATGGTTCTGGTATAAAAACCGTTCACAATCAATAATGCAAGATGCTCACGTTCTGCATAATGAACTTCTATACACAGGATGATTACAAAAAGGACGAAGGCCGGTACCAGCATGAAAAGCGATTTTACCGTAAAAGCCCGAATAGCAATCGTATCCTCAAAGACTGCCGTGAAGTGTGATGAAAGCCTCTTAATCACTAACTCACGATACGAAATACCCTTCGCAGACGCCGCTTCCGATATCTCGCGTATGAAAGAATCATCCTCTTCCAAAAAGAAATAGCTCCAGTCGTATTCATCGGGATAACGAAGAACTATTATTTGATTATCTAAATTGACAGACAATTCCAGCTGCGAATCAAAATAATCTCGCACGCTCCCATCTATGCTCCTCTGGTTCGGTTTCAAATATCCAAGGATAACATATCTTACAGCTCTGTCCGATTCTCCAAAGCCGTCTACCAAATATTCCTCCGCAAGACCACTCCCTTTATACTCCGATCCACCTAAAAGATATACTGTGGTCTGTTCGGGTTCCTCAACCGCCCCGGTCACTCGTACAATATCCTCCCAGGAAGCACCATCGGATAAGCAAATTCCGGTATCCCGCAAGAATCTCGGATCCGCATAAAGAAACTCTACTTCTTCCGAATCAGTATTCTTGTCAGTCCAAATATGGTGCAAGTCTTCCGGAACCGGATAATACGGTGTATCAAACTTAGAAGCATAATACAATTTTTCTTGCAAAAGGATTTCCCGTTTAAACTCCTTGCTCATACCGTCCGCTGTTTTTTCCATAACCCACCCCAGTTGATTAAATTTACCATGCAGAGCTTGGTTCAAATCATCATAGGTATGGCGCTGCGAGCAATAGATCACACCTAGAAAAGACATAAAAAAGATTCCCATAGCCAGAAGGAGAATAAATAAGAGGTTCTTTCGTATATTGTATGTCATCAAATCCAATGCGTTTCTCAATACCATCTTATCCCCTCCCAAGCCCCCGAAGGACATCTCTATTCCAAAATAGGATTCGGGCTGAAAAAACCAAGACAAGAAGCAGAATTCCCGCTATAAGCCTTAGCAAGGAATCCGTATGAAAGACCAACGAGACATCCGCACCAAACACCAGCATAGCAGGAACAAATGCAATGGCAACCGACAAAAACACATATACTCCCATTGTCTTCACCAGCATCGCACTGATTTGCTTCTTAGTATATCCAAAGCCCATGCGAACCGCACATTCATAATTCCGCTTCTTTAACCAATGCGTCATAGCATAGCAACAGAGAATTACAGAGAACAATATACTAAAGGGAAATACAAAGCGTTGATAGTTTTGATACCACGCATCAACATAGGCTAACTGATTGTCTTCAAAAATCAGAATCTCAAATTGTCCCACCGGTATATCTGCCCAATCTCCCTCTCGTCTGGCATATTTTCTCTTTTCAGCCCTGACAAGAATCTGATAGAAATAATCTGCCCATCTATTTTGAGAAGCTGAATCAACCGAATCACTGTATACGCGAACCGAATCCAGTTCAATATATTCCGGTCCGAAGGAAAATTTCTTTTTGGCATCGTCGGTGAATGTTTTCCATAATACAATCAAACTCATATCATCGGACAAAAACGAATAATTCTCGATATAAGCAACCACACGCATATATAAATCGCCAATTACCAGGTACTCTAACCCGTCTTTAATCTCGGTTCTTCCTCTCCAAGCACTCCCCAACAGCACGGCATTCTCTACCGAATAGAATTCCTGCTGCTCTATCAACAATTCGCGAAATGCATACTTCAGAGGTTCATTTTGCTTCAGTAGAACATCCGCATGATAGCCCTCATTATATGTATCATATACTTTTGCATTAGCGAACAGGTTTCCATAGGAGCATTGCATTAGCTCATCAATCACCACCTCGTCCAGACCGGCAATGATTCCTTGTGTACAAAACTTAGCCTGAGATGCATAGGGATGCTTAGCTTCCCTATGCATTCTCATCTTCTCAGTGCAGACCGAAAAGCCAATAATCAGTGTGCAAGCAATGATGTAGGTGCCCAAAAGAAGCACATCCTGTGCCGGATATCGAAACAGTATTCTCTTTTGTGCCCTCATAAGCCCTCCTTCCACATACCAGAGTCTTGTAGCCGGTAAAATAATCATCTGTAGCTTTCAATATAATTGGTATTCGTATCAATGCTCAAAGCTAACCTTGTTTTCGACGCATTTGAATTAGAATAAGACTCTGAAGCACTATGATTCTTCCAGACATAACCGTTGCTGCTATACAGGATTCCGCTATTACTATATACTTCATATATATACTTTATGTTCATGTTTCTTGCATCGGTATCGGTAACCATATCCATATCTCTTCCGGCAATATACGCATTCATATTCGAATTCTTACCGTTTTGAATGCAGTTCCCTCCAATGGCTAATGTCCTGTTATCATTGAAAACCACAAGCCCAATTCGATTTGTAGCTGCAAATGCATTACCCATGCATAAAACAATAAGTAATACCATTAACAACAGAGCCACCCCTCTTCTTTTTTTCATAAAAAAACCTCCTATTGATTATTCGTGGTAATCATAAGGAGGTTGCGCACAAAGACAATGTCCCTGTATAATAATTCAAAGCAGTACATTCCCCAATTAATTCCCCCAGATAACCCCACAAACATAATATATATACATATATATATTATTGTCAATAGAACATTTTCCCTAACGGGGGCTTTCTTCATCCCACGCCAGTGCAGGATTGTGCAATCAAGCCAATTCATACTCCAAACACTCGTAGCGCAGTCTGCTGCCTTCTTCGATCCCATCCGGCAGAAGTGCTCTTGCCACAAGCTTTACATCATCGACCTCAATATCGGTTCTCTTCAGATTCGCATAATCACCGTCGATTGAGATTACAACATAATAACAGGTTTCCATTTCGTTCCTCCGAAAGCTTAATTCTGCCATGTTGCCGGACCATCGGCATCTTCCTTTTTGTAAATCACAACATAGCTCTTGTTCTTCACAATCTGACGTACCTCGATGCTTGAAAAGCCTGCACTTTGTCCAAGCTTCGTAAGCTCCTCCGGGGTGAATTTCTTAAATCCTTTTCGAGCCATATGGGTTCTGTCAAGCCACTCTCGCGTGTATACCGCGTTGTAAAAGCTGCCGCTCGGTTTCAGTGTCCGTCGAATCTCTTTCAGTCCTTCTACGGTATCGCTCCAGAAATATACCGTATTCACACTGGTAACTGCATCAAAACAGGCATCCTCATACGGCAGTGCACAGCAATCTCCCACACGAAGGTGTAGCTTTCCGGCCTTATCCGCCGTTCGATTCTTCCTAGAAGCACTTCTTACCATATCCTCGGAAATATCGATTCCGTACAACTCTGCGCCGGTGCTTTGATACAGCTTTTTCAAAAGATATCCGTTTCCGAACCCGATATCAAGAACCGATTGCCTTTTTGTGACACGCACGAGCGAAACGGTTTTTCGATACATGGCGCGGTTAATAACATTCATAACGAGGCAGCAGATCGCTCCCACCGGTCCGTGTGGGTTCCCGAACTGTCTGCCGATATATTCTGTGAGGCTTCCCATCTGTCTCCTTCCCGGGCAGTGAGATTACGCTTCCGCTGCACGTTCCTCACTGCGCTCTTCATTTCTTTCTATGACGGCCTTTCCAAGCCATTTCTTACTCCTCCATCGTCTGATGAAGATAAATCCTCGTACCAGTTCGTCGGTTGCCGTGCCCATAAAAATACCGACTACACCAACGCCAAGTGCCACACCGATTGTGAAGCCAACCGTTGCACCGACACCCCACATGATACAGATTCCGATGATCAGCGGGTAGAAATAATCTCCCGAAGCTTTCAGGCTCGTAACCATCGTCATATTAAGGCAACGTCCAATTTCAATGAAGATATCCACGAGCATAATGTAGAAGCCGAAGCGGATGACGGTCTCATTTGCCGTAAAGATTCTGAGTGTATATCCGCTCAGCTGCCAGTTCGCAAGGCCGATGGCGATGGTAATCGGAAGTGATACGCGAAGCGTGTAAAATACACGTTTGTAAGCTGCCTCCTCCTTGCCTGCGCCGACCAGGTGCCCGACGATAATCTGCGTCGCTTGGGCGCATGCATTCGAAAAGCACATCGTGAAGGATATGATGGAGTTACAGTATACTCGGGCATTCACCGAGTCCTCGCCCATTCCGTTTACGAAGCGCAGCAGAACAAGCTGGTAGAAGTTGTAGCAAAGACTCTCTCCCGCTGACGGAAGGCCGATCTTGACCATTTTCACCAGAAGCGATACCGGGAACGGGAACAGAAGCTTCGGGCTGATCTTACCAATCTGCATCTTATAGAAGAAGATCAATGCAATCGTAAGAGCAACCACTCTTGCGGTAACCGTAGAGATTGCAACGCCGGCAACGCCCAGATTAAGCTTCTTGAGCGGTCCGTACAAAAACAGGTAGTTGCCTGCGATATTGATCAGGTTAATGGCAATCGAAACATACATGCCGACCTTCGGAAAGCCGTTGCAGCGAAGGATCTGCAGCATAACATTGTAGCATGCCTGCAGAAACATACCGCCGCCGACGATTGCAAGATAGGTCGATGCGTGCGGGCGCATATTTTCCGGAACCGAAAGCAGAGCAAGAATCGGGTTGCGAAGCAGCACAAGCGCCGTGCTTAATACTACACCCGAGAACAGATTCACGGAAAATGCCAGGGTGTAGATGGTATTCATCTTTTCATATTGTTTGGCGCCGAGATACTGCGCTACAACAACCGAGGTCGCTGTTGCGATAATGTTAAAAAGCAGAATCACCATAAACATAATGGTGTTGCAGTTTCCGACAGCGCCAACCGCCTGCTCCGAATAATGGCTCAACATAAAGGTGTCGATATTATTCAGCAGGATATTCAGAAACATTTCCGCAAACATCGGGCCGGCAATCAACAACAGAGGAGTTCTCTCGTCTATTATCAATGTCTTCTTCGTCTTCATTTCATCATCCTCCTTCGTGGGTGCCGCGGCAATGGCCGTTAAGACACCGGTTCAGTTTCCGATTTTTCAAAAACGATACCCATCATACATTTCAAAAACATATTGGCAGCCATTGGCCGCCCAATCAATCCGTCTCTATGTGCTGTGTACTTCGGCACCACCCGAACATCCCATCACAGCCTCCGACGGCTTTCTTTATCTATCGTTATGCATCCTTACGATGCATCATATACCACCATTTTCCGATTGCCGTACCGATAATGATCACATATCCGATCCAGCTGTAGATATCCGGAACCTGGTCGAGGAACACAAATCCGATGATTGCCGCAAAAACGACCTGCGAGTAGTCAAAAACGGAAATCTCCTTCGCCGCTGCCTTCGTGTAAGCCTTCGTGATACATAGCTGTCCACCGCTCGCAGAGATGCCGGTCAGCATGAGAAACAGAAACTGCATCAGGCTCATCTGATGATAATCAAACAGCAGAGCCGGCAACGTTACAAGGCATGAAAAAAGGGAAAAGCAAAGTACGATTACCGGGCCCCTTTCCCCGCGTCTTCCGAGATAACGGATGAACGTATAGCCGAAGCCGGCAGCGAGGCCGCCGAGGGCTCCGATCAGGCCGTAAAGCGAGGTGATTTCAAAGGACGGTTTGATGACAAAGACGGCACCAACCATCGCCAGTACAACTGCGGCCCATTCGACCACATTCGCACGTTCCCGCAGAATGACATAGGAAATCGCGATAGCGAAGAAGGGCGAAAGCTTGTTTAACATGCTTGCATCCGCAATGTTCAGGTGATCCGCCGCGAAGAAATTGCAAAGGATACCAACCGTTCCGAACATACTTCTCGCGAGGAGTCCCGGGATGCTTCCTTTTTGAATGCTGAACCGCTCTTTGCTTCTTGCAAGTAAGGCAAATGCAACAGCGACTGCGACAATGTTTCGAAAGAATGCCTTCTGCAAAAGAGGAAGGTCCCCGGATTTCCGAACGAAGAAGGTCATCAGGGCAAAGCAGAAGCCCGCGCCGATGATATAATAGATTCCTTGTCTTTTATTCTTATCCAAAATATAACGCCTTCATTCCTTCGATATTTTTTTGAGCCCTTAACCCCGTCCCCGAGGGTTCATTGAGCCCCTAACCCCGTCCCCAAAGGTTCACAGAAAGAACCCCCTTACAAAATGTAAGGGGGATGCTTAGTCATCTGAAGCAGCTATCATTCCTTCTCGAGTCTTTGCGTAATCTTGCCAAGGAATACGCGGAACACGATTCCAAATGCAGCTACCAAAGCACAGGCAATGTATCCGACAACTTTGTTGCCCGGAAGCGGCATAAAAGTCGGAAGAACAATCGCCATCACAACGCCGACAACAATCAGTGCGATAGAAATAATGCTTAAGATCATAACCTGGAACTTAGCGGCAAATACTGCGGAAGCCGCCTTCTCGCCACGCTCAACCTTGTCTGCATCCTTAAGCTTCTTCGCTGCAAGCAGCTCGGAAACATTGATATCCAATACACGGCACAAGGGCTCGAACAACTCCATATTCGGCATAGCATGACCTTCTTCCCATGCTGCAACCTTCTTACCGTTTACGCCGAGCTTGTCCCCAAGAGCACCCTGCGTCAGCTTCTGCTCTTCTCTGCACTTCGCAATAAACTTACCGATTGCTTCCTGTGTCATATTCTGATCCTCCTTAAGTATTCTTGCCTTATGTTAGCATTTTCCATACGATGTGTAAATATCCGAAATGTAAAAAAAAGGAAAAATATCAAAAATGACATCCTTCCTTTCAAATACTTCATCTATCGGTTATTTGTTAATACATACCGAACAAAACAATCCATCCGTCAGAACCATTTCTTTCGCTTCAGGATGATCACCGTCGTTACCACAATGAGCACGCAAACGCCCATAACCGTAGGATATGCCCAACGCTCCTCGAGCTCATACATATACTTAAAGTTCATTCCGAACCAGCTGGTAATCAATGTGAGCGGCATAAAAATCGAGGAAAGGATCGTCAGAAACTCCATATGGCGGTTCCGATTGACCTCCATCTGGTAATGGTACAGATCGCGCACCTGCATCGAATGTTCCTTCAGAGATATTACAAAATTAAGAAGACGCTCGGCGCGTTCCGTGAACAGTCGGAAGAAACGAAGATTCTTCGTATCGAAGAAATGGTGCTCGTTCTCTTCAAGCTCCTGCGACACATCGATCAGCTGCTCATAATGTGCCTTCAGATCAAGCAGCTCACTGCGGATGTCCACAAGTCGCTCCATAATTCCATCGAGATCGTTTTTGATCACACGATCCTCCATCCGCTCCATCTCTTGCTCGTATTTCTCGAGCTCCATCAAATCGCCGATGACGATTCCTTCCAAAAAATCATAGATAAATCTTTCCAGAGACGGCGTCTTCCACCGCATCTTACCCATAATGCGCTCGATATTGGCCTGCGCACTGCCCTCATCATTGATAAATACGATTCCTCGCTCATCAATGGCAAATGAGAAATTATGTCCCTCAGCATCCGGGTCCACACGACTCGGGATACAGAAGGAGCCCGTAAGGGAATCATAGTTGACCTGAATCTTCGTCACCGGCAGACGTTCCCGTTCCATTTCAATGTCGAAAACCATGTCGAACAGCTCCTGGTCCTTTTCAAACTCCTCCCAGGATACAACCGCAACATACTTTACCTTTCTGTTCCGAAGCGATTCCTTCTTACATTCTTCAAGCTTCTCTTTGATCTGATAATAGCGTCCCATATATTCGCTGCCTCACCTTAATATCCCGATTCTGCAAAGCCAAGCCTTCGCAAGCCCCGGCCACTGCTCCGCATCCTCGTACCGTGGCGGAACATATGCCGCGTGCTTCTCTTCGTCCTTCGCGGGTGCTGCCTGTTCCTTTCGCTCCCCGTCCTCATTACCGAAGAACTGAAGCATCAATTCTCTGCGCCGAGCCTCCGAAACATTGATTGCCGTACGATTTTTCGCCGCTTCCACGGCTCTGTTCACCTGATCAAAGGTATACGGCTCACCGAAATCTCCGCGTCTTATGCGATCGCTCGCAACGGAAAGACCGTGACCGCCGGCGGGAAATGCGTAGTAAGCGTAGGGTACACCGCTTCTTCTGCAGGCTTCCGCAAAAAGCATACTGTTCTCAATCGGCACCAGATCATCGGTCACTGTCTGCCAGATAAAGCAAGGCGGCATCTCCTTATGCGCCTGCTTCTCAAGGGAATAGTAATCAAGTAACTCCTTAGAAGGTTCATTGCCAAGAAGTGCCCGAATCGAATAGATATGCGTATACTCGCCCGCAGTGATTACCGGATAGCTTAAGATCACGCCGTCCGGTCGGTTGCTGATCGCATTCAGGGAAGCATCACAGTCCGTGACATCCCCGTAATGCGTGCAAAGTGTCGCACACAGATGTCCGCCCGCAGAGAAACCGCATATGGCAAGACGGTTAGGTTCGATACGGAAGCGCTTTTCGTTCGCACGGACATAGCGAATTGCTCTTGACAGGTCCTTAAGCGGCTGATCCATAAGCGGCACCGACATCGTAATATCGGTCGTATAGGTCAGTACCACCACATTCATCCCCATCTGATAGAAGGTCTCCGCTACCGGCTCTCCTTCCACATTCACAACCATACAGTAGCCGCCGCCCGGTACAACAATCATGCCGGGGCGCTCCTCCTCATCCTCATGAAGATAGGTATGAATATTCGGTACAAAGCCGTAAGCGGCAGGATAATCATACTCGCCCTGCTGCCAGATATATTCCTGATTCGTGACTGCCGATTTAATCATGCTTCGATATTCTCCTAACGATTCTGCTTTCTGCGACTCTTCTTCATATCCTTCTTGAAGCGGTGGAAATCCCCGAGGGCCTTCCAGCCAATCTTCACAATTCTGCGCAGATTCACAGAGTTTGTACCTGCGGTACGCGGCTTAAAGGAAATCGGGCGAAATGCCTGCGTCTCCTTAAAATAAGCATAGTAGGTCGTCATCATAATGTTCGGCAGATTATAATCCGCCTCCATCTTATAAAGATACTTCTTAACCACATCGCATTTCATCAGACGGAACGGTGCATTGGCATCCGGCACCTTTACGCCGAAATACATCCGAAGCAAAAAGCATACTACCTTTTCGACAAATGCCCTGCTCTTACCGTCTCCTCTTACTGTGCGGTTACCAAAGATACCATCGTATTCTCCGCGCATCTGCCAGAACGCATCAAACTCATCCGGGTTGGTCTGTCCGTCCGAATCAGTCTGAAATACATAATCGATTCCACGCTTGATTGCAAGATCATACAGCGCAATAACCTTCGGTCCGTGGTAACGGTTGGTGTCCGGAAGAACCTCTAACTGCGGAAATTCCTTCTGCAATTCAACTAAAACCTCGTGGGTGCGATCGGAGCTTCCGCTGTCTGCAATCACCAGACGGGAATTGTCCGCCTTTCCCTGAAGAATCGGATACCACTGGCGCACAACGCCCTCTATATTTGCCTCCTCGTTATAGGCAGGCATTACGATATATAACGAATCCATAATAATCCCCTCCGCAATTCGGTAGAATACAGATAGTATATCATCCGATGAGGATATTTGCAACTAAAGGAAAGGCTCGGAAGTCGAAATCACATCTTCCGCTCCTGCCTCGTGCGAAATCGTCTGCCCTTAGGTGTTCGGTACCGAAGCCGCAGACTCCCCCTCATAAAAAACCAACGGCTCAGCAAGACGCCGAACCGTTGGAATAAAATCATAGATTGTCAGAAAGACCTATCAGGTCATCTGAAAGCCTTTCTATCAGCCCTTCTCAAGAGCAAGGGTTCTGGTAGTCAGATCACAAACCTCAGCCGGTCCGTAGTACTGAATAGCACCCGGATAGGTGAAGCAGGTCTCTACAGCCCACTCTTCTCTATGAGCCTCGAAATACTTGAACGGCTTGCCATCAAGCTCAACCAGAGCCTTCTTGATAACCGGCTTATCAGCACCGTTTCTTCTCTCGATGTTCATCATCTTGGTGATCGGCATACCGCCTGCAACCCACTCCTCAGCAGGCTTGGAGATGTTGGAAACCTTGGAAAGGTAACCGGTGTAGCCATACTGGATGAGCATGAATGCATTGTAACCAAGGGAGTAGCAGTAGTCAGCGTCGAAGTTGCTCGGGAATGCGCAACGGCCTTCGTAACCGAAGAAGTGATGCTGTGCACCGAACTTACCCTTGTAGGTGCCTGCTGCCTTTCTCTTAGCGAGCTCGTTCTTAACCATCTCGGAGAAGAGCTTCTCAGACTCGATGAGGGATACCTGTACGTTACCGTGAGGATCTCTCTCAAGGAAGAGCTGCTGCTGAATGCCCTGCGGAAGAATATCGAATACAGCCATAGCATCCTTGCTAAGACCCTTCTTAATGAAGTCATACTTTGCAGCCCAATCCGGAAGAGCGTTGAACTCCTCGGTCTTGTTGCCTGCAAGAAGCTCGTTGATCTCTGCAATCAAAGCGGAGAACTCAGGAACGAACTCTACGATACCCTCAGGAATGATTGCAACACCGAAGTTCTTGCCGGCATTGCCTCTCTTCTCTACGGAATCAGCGATATAATTGGTGATCTGTGCAAGAGACATCTTCTTCGCTGCAACCTCTTCACCGATAAGGCAGATGTTGGGCTGTGTCTCAAGTGCACACTCAAGTGCAACGTGGGAAGCGGAACGACCCATAACCTTGATGAAGTGCCAGTACTTCTTAGCGGAGTTAGCATCTCTCTCAATGTTACCGATCAACTCACTGTAGGTCTTGGTAGCGGTATCGAAACCGAAGGAAGCCTCGATGTCCTCATTCTTAAGGTCTCCGTCGATGGTCTTCGGGCAACCGATAACCTGAACGCCGGTATTGTGTGCAGCCATGTACTCAGCAAGAACAGCTGCGTTGGTGTTGGAATCATCACCACCGATGATAACGATAGCGGTAAGACCGTGCTTCTTAGCAACCTCAGTTACTACTGCGAACTGCTCCTCGGTCTCGAGCTTGGTTCTGCCGGAACCGATAATATCAAAACCACCGGTATTTCTGTACTGGTTGATGAACTCGTCATCGAACTCGATATAGGAATCCTCAAGGAGACCGCTCGGGCCGCCCTTGAAACCAAGAAGAACATTGTTCTTATCGGTAGCCTTCAATGCATCGTAAAGACCGGAAACAACGTTGTGTCCGCCCGGTGCCTGTCCGCCGGAAAGGATAACACCTACAACCTGCTTCTTAGCAGCGGAGGTATTCTTACCCTTCTCAAAGGTAATCTCGTTCTTACCGTAGGTATTCGGGAACAAAGCCTTAATCTTGTCCTGATCAGCTACGCTCTTAGTTGCTTCGCCTTCTTTTACGCAGATGTCTGCGATACCATTTCTGAGCATTCCGGGAAGCTTCGGAGAATACTCATATCTTGCTTTTTGAAGCGGGGAAAGATTCATATTCAATACTCCTTTGTAAGTTTTTAGATAAAAAACTCCATTTGGATATATAGTAAAACATTTTCGGGAAAATGTAAAGACCGAGCCTTGCATTTTTCGAACGGTCCACTATAGCCAAACAGGTTATCTGTACTCAATCTTATAATCCCTTGCCAGATCGGATGCCTTTAAGAATCCGTTAATGACAACCTTGGTCTCCTCAACCGCGGAATTCATAAACTCGGTGTCCGCAAGAATCTGCTCCTGCTTCTTCAGCTTAAGCTTTCCGAGGAGCTCCGCATAGCCGCCGAGCTTCGTTTCCGTGAATACGGAGTTCTTAATCTCGTAGGTCTGGAAGCTGTCCGGATCGATTTCATTCGAAACAATGAAAACGGGCGGCAGGGTGATAAGAATCCGGTTATTTAACTCATCCACCTCGAACTTTACCTGTGAAAGCACGATGCCCACGCTGACAGTCCCCCGGTAGGAGAACACCGTCTTATCCGTAGTGAGCGGAACCTTGGCGCCGAGAATCTCCTTATAATTCTCATAGGTGTCGACATCCGTATAAAAATACCGCTGCGTGACAAGGTCTCCCGCGGGCTTTACGATTTCCTCAATCGTTTCAATCTCAAGCTTCTGTTTCTTTCCGACCATATCGCCGATTGTCTCTAAAACATTCTTGTGCTTGCTTGATTTTCTGCCGACAACAACACCGGTAATCGCGCCTGCTGCGATACAAACCACCAGCGCAACAACAATGAACCATACTTTCTTCATATTCTATCCTCCGTCGGCGGGCCGTCTGAAAGACCCGTATAGTACTTTAATTATATAAAAAAATGCAGCGTTCTGCAATACTTCACGGAAAATAAGGTGACAAAGGTTATTTTTCAGGGATAGCTGTGCCTGAAGCACGTTGAAACAAAAAAGCCGCAGATAAACTGCGGCTTATAATCATTCGGTTATATGCTTCTCTCTCGGCTGAAGGATGCGCTCCTTGCCAAGGATTCGATTGATGCTTTCGAAGGTATGGCGAAGGATTCTTCTGCCGAAGGTATCCTTTCCATTGCCCGAAAGCTCACGGTCCGCACCCATGAAGAACAGTGCAATGGTGTCCGGGCCTACATGGCTGCCGGTGCACATATCATAGGTCGTATTGATAAATCCTCTTACCGGGACACGCTCGGTAATCTTACGCATCACATAGAGGGAGTCCTCATAAGCATCCGCGTGTGCGATTCCGAGAATCTGATTCTCCGGGTCGATAATGTTGTCACATACGAGATCAATCAGGTCGTTGAGCGAGCCCTTGCGACCGCGACATTTACGAAACTGCACGATGTGCCCTTCCTTGTCTCCGCGAAGGATGGGCTTGATGTTCAGTGCATTGCCGACTAACGCTGCACTCTTGGCAACCCTACCCGTTCTGGAAAGGAACTTCAGATCGCCGACCGTGAACACGCCATTCATACCGGCAACATAGCTCTCAAGAATATCCGCCGTTTCATTGACGGAAAGACCCTCCGCACGCATCTCGCTTCCGTATATGGCAAGGATGCCGGTCGCAAGCGAAGCATTCATCGTATCGATGGTGCGAATCGTTCGCCCGTCATACCCTTCAGACATTACTTCACAGGCTGCAAGCCTTGCGGAATTGTACGTTCCGCTGATGCCCGAGCTGATGGACAGACAGATCACATCCTCTCCGGCGGCAAATGCGGCGCGAAACGCCTCCTCAAACTCGCCGATGCTGATCAGGCCGGTCTTCACACTGAGGCCCTTTCGCATGGCATCATAATAGTCCTTACCCTTCACACGCTCCTCCTCGGGAGAGATGTCGGGGGTGTAGCAGCTGATAGGGCTGCCATCGATATAGTTAACAAAGGAAAGAACCTCGATGCCGTACTGCTTCACAAGCTCGGCAGGAAGATTCGCTCCGGAATCTACAATAATACGAAACATGACCGTTATGTACCCTTCCTTTCACGGTTTATGTCTATATTATATATAGTTTTCAATACTATGTCAACCATTAACAATTATCGCATCTATAAAAAAGCGACCGTAAACATCGCTTCAGCGATTAATTTTCCGGCCTCATTCGTCAGTTCAACCCGGTAGACGCCAAGCATTCTGCCGGTCTTTCGTACATAAAGCGTCGCATACAGCCGCTCGCCTGCCTCCGCGGGGCGATAATAGTGAATATTGGCATCCGATGCCGCACCCTTTCTCCCGATATGGGTCACATAGCGACCGATGATATCGTCACAAAGCGTGAAAAGCACGCCGCCGTGAATCTTTCCGTTGACATTCAGATTCTTCTCCGACGGGCAGAAGGATATACACATCGGTTCAACGCTTTCCTGAACAAATTCCACATCACATAACTCAAACATATCAGTTCTCCTTGTCCGATTCTTCCGTTCTATAAAAGCCGAAAAAGCTTGCAGTTTTCGATGCTTTGCTTCCAGAACTCCTCGACCGGCAGATTCTTCACCTGACAGACGATGCTCAGATTCATCGCACCGTGCCCGACAATCAGAATGTTCTTCCCTTTTGCAAGAAGCGGTTCCACACATTCCTTAAGAAAGGCTCCCGTTCTTGCCATCAGCTCCGGCGTACTCTCGCCGCCCTCCACCGCCTCAAGGTACTCCTCCGGGTGGAAGAAGAAGCGGTTCACGGGACAATCCGGAATCGAGAAGCTGTTCTCAATGCCCTCATAGATGCCAAATTTAATCTCCTTAAGCCGCTCGTCATAAACAATCGGCACATTTCTGTTTTGAAGCACCAGCTCTGCTGTCTCGCGGGCGCGAACGAGCGGGGAACAGAAGCAGATGTCAAAGGGAATATCGCTGTATTCCTCTCCGGCGCGTCTTGCCATCTCCCGTCCTTCCTCGTTGAGCGGAATATCCGTCTGTCCCTGGAGCTTATTCCGATTGTTCCAATCGGTTCTTCCATGCCGCATGATGTATAGCATTTTCCGTTACCGTTCCTTCCTGATGACGTGCTGAAAAGCCCTTCTATTGCTCGCCCTTAGAGAAAAATGTGACGAGTACCGCACCGGGGCCGAGATGGGTTCCGACAGCGCTGCCGGTCTGAACCATTTTGATCTCACCGGGGACGGAGTCGACCAGATTCTGGTTATCCTTCATATATTGTATCAGATTGTCCGGATCGGAGCCGGTATAGCCGACTGCATAAGGTCTAGCGAAATCAATTCCGCCAAACTCCATAATTCTTTTATTCAAAAATACCGAGCTCTGCTTGCTGCCGCGTGCCTTTGCGACCATCACAATCTTGCCCTCCTCAAGCGCAAGGATCGGCTTAATCCCAATTAACCCGCCGACAATCGCGGTGCTCTTCGAGATTCGTCCGCCCTTCTGCAGATACTTAAGCGTGTCGATTGCACCAAAGGTTACAATCTGATGCTTTTCCACATCAAGGATTTCGACAATCTCAGCACGGGAAAGCCCCTGCGCAATCAGCTCTCTGCAGCGCTTTACAAGGATGTACAGCGCAGAGGTCGCCTGCAGTGTATCAACGACCGAGATTTCCTCATAATCCGCAGCCGCGAGGCTTGCGCTTTGAAAGGTACTCGAAAGGCTTGCGGAAATCGGAAGCACGATTGCTTCATCGCCGTCCTTACGAATCTGCTCATATACCTCTTCAAAGCGGTTCGGCGCAATCATGCTCGTCACCGGCATCGTGTCGCTTGTCTCTAAGAGGCGATAGAACTCGTCCTTTGAAATGTCTCTGCCGTCATAGTACTCCGTGCCGTCAATGGTGATCAGCATCGGAAGCACAACGACATTGTCAAATTCACCTTCACGAACCTCCGAGGAGGAATCTGTAATAATCTTAATACTCATCTCATCTTATTCCTTCGATAGTTTTCTGTTTTCGGCGGGGGCTTGTTTTTGAACCCTTAACCCCGTCCCCAAGGGACCATTCGGCCACGGTCAGCGACCGCTGTTGGTTCTCTCGTAATAGGCCTGCTTATCCTCGTACATACGGCTGTCCGCAAGATTCACAAGTGCCTCAAGCGGTCTCGCGGCATCGACGCCGGCCGTTGCACAGCCGACCGATACGGTAATGTTACGAACGAACCGCCCCTCAAATTCCCAGAGCAGCTTTCGAAAGGCATTGGTCAGACTGAACGCCTTCTCGTCATCCGCATCGATAAATGCAACGAATTCGTCGCCGCCGATACGAAAGCACCGGCCGCATGAATCGAAAATCGTCCGCATCGATTTCGCAACGGTGATAATCAGTTCATCTCCCGCCTCATGGCCAAGACTGTCATTGGCGCGCTTAAGTCCGTTGATATCGACCATGATAACGGTAAAGCTGTCCGAAAGCTCCTTATTGGTCTTAAGAAACTCCTTATATGCTGTTCGGTTATAGCATTCGGTCAGTGCATCATAAATGGCGATTCGACTGATCTCCTGCGCATAAACGTAACGCTCGATTTTAACCTTTGTGATAACCGTACCGATCAGAATTCCCGCAATGCTGAATACAAGCACATCCACCATGTCGAGCATCAGAATCTCGGCAGGCTTAACCGCAGGCGCAATAATCAGGTATGTAAGATCCGCCAGCAGCACAACAAGCGAAAACTTGTAGGGTTTTGTATCAAAAAACAGCGGCAGCAGAATCACGATTGGAATCAGTGTAACGGTTAACTGCTCCTGCGCACTGACAAGCGTAATCAGAAGTCCGACTGCCAGCAGCAGAATATCAAAGAAATACATGCAGAAGGAAAGAATTCCCTTGCTTTTTGTAAACAGCGCCGCAAGCAGAACAAGCGCCGAACACACAAGCCCGACCAGATACATACTGATCTTCGAATGCATATTGGGAACGAACAGGCCAAGAATCGCGCTTACAAAAAACAGTGTTGACGCAACGGATGACAGCACGCGAAGCATCATGACATTATTCTTGTACATATCATCTTTTGCTTTCTCATACTGCTCTCTGCTGAGATTCGCATCAATCCAGAATCCGATTCGTCTTTTCATCTTCTCCCGCCCTCTCTTTCCATAAAATCCTTCACCCTTCAAAGCCTGCCGGAGCTTTTCCGGCTCCTTAATCAACAGCTTCGCGGAAGCTATCGATACATTGCAAGCTCGATGCTGTCCATATACTGTCCAAGTGATATATTAAAGCGCTGATAATCAGCGGTCTTAAACTCCTCTGTCATGCAGGGGATGGTAACCGAAACTGTCTGAAGCTGGTTATAAAAGGTAAGCATTACCGGACTTTTGATAATCGTAGAGTTACCTCTTATAATCAGATTTCCGCTCTCCGGCAGCTGTAAGATCGCATCCTTTCCGACTACGTTCACCATCTTCCCATCAACCAGAACCTCTGCTCCGTTAAAGGAATCATATACAGCGCTGACTGCTTTACAAATTCTCTCCCAACCGACTCTGTAGGTCAGGTTCCAGCTCGAGGTCAGCCAGCCGGCCTCCTCTCTTACTCCAAGTAAAACCATATTCACCCTCCGTTCCAATCCTCACTTAATTATCGAAACCGTCAGACGGTTTCGTCATCCGCCCGGAGTCTGATTTCCGAGCTGCCGCGTTCCCGTAAGCTGTAGATCATTTCCAGCTCCGCAAGAACTTCCTCCTTCCTTCGAACCAGTCCCTTATAATGACTGACCAGAAGAAACTGTGCCTTAAGGCCTCTAAGTACCTCGATCTCCTGCTTCAGTAGCTGTGCGTTATATAGATAACAGCCGTCCTTCCGCTTGCAATAGAGTGCATCCCCCACAAAGGCATAGGTGCCGTCTATCTCAAGCCCGAGCGCACCGCGAACATGGCTTGACGGTAGCGGAAAGATGTGTAGCCTTCCTATACGGATATCACTATTGACAACGATTCCCTGATGAACATGGTTGCAGGTCTCCTTTGAGAGGTACACCTCCCGAACCCGAAGCTTTTCAAGGTTGCCGGTATGGTCCTGATGAAAATGCGACAGCACAACCGAATACTCGTCGCCGAGCCCTTCGATACTGCTCTCGCCGTTTCCGACGTCATAAAGCCAGGTGGCATCACCGTCTTTGATAATCCCGATATCCGCCGAAAGCGGATCCTCCGTCGCCTCAATATAGCTGATTGTATCATTGATTCTTCTAAGCATTTTGGTCTCTTGGGGACGGGGTTAGGGGCTCACTCGCTCACAGTAAGCACCATTATACCACAAACCCATTCCTTCCGCAAATGATAACGAAAAGCCGCAACCTAAAGTGGTTCGCAGGCAATACTGTTTACTCCACATGATATGCGGCAGCCCTCAAAGTAAGCTCCGGCAGAATCTGGTTCCGCCCGCGCTCGTAGCACTCCTGCTCCGCATCCGTTCTGCCAACCAAGGCAGCCCCCGTTGCAGAGTTGTCCGAAACAACCAAAAGCGCAACCGCCGGAATCTCTAAAAGCTCCGCCATCAGGTAAAATGCCGCTGTCTCCATCTCAATCAGATCCGTCCCAAAGGCCTTAATCTCCTCAAGATGAAAATATTCCGCCGCAATGGAGGGCGTACAGAATACGGACGCCTTCCTAAGCATATAGCCGCTTTCCTCCGAAAGCCGAACAATCCTATCAACATATTGCATATCCGGTTCCACCCGCTCGAAGGGCACATACTCCCGCACCGAATCCTTCAGATATGTATGCGCCAATCCGCCGGCGATGGAATAACTCGGCGTGCAGATATCCCCAAGCGAAAACTCTTTGCTAAGCGCGCCAACGGCACCGACGAAGATAAGCTTATCAAAGGTAAGTTCCGCACAGATTGCCACATGATCGATCAGATTGGAGTCCGATGACGCCGTCTTGATCCAGGCAATCTTAAGCCCGTCCTTCTCCACAAGATATCCCGCAATATAAGCGCCTTCTTTCAATGTGGTGACCTTACAATAGCCATCCATCTTAAGTTTATACGGCGAAAAGCTCGGTGCAACCACAAGCGCATCGTAGTGCACCTCCTTATCAAGGCCGAACGCAAGATACGCCATATTCTCTGCATTGTATCGATGAAATGCGTCCATGATTTCAAACATTCGCTTCTTCATATCTTATCCTCCCGACATTTCTTAAATTCACGGGCTTACGACCTCTTCCAGGTTTCAAGCTCCTCAAACTGCCGCATATAGAGGCTGTAGTACTCTCCTCTAAGCTTCATAAGCTCCTTATGATTTCCGCGTTCAACAATCTTTCCGTCCGCAACCACAAGGATTGTATCCGCTCCCACAACAGTGGACAGTCGGTGCGCGATAATAAAGGAGGTTCGCTCCTTCGTTACCGCAGTAATGGCCTGCTGCACGGCATGCTCCGTCACGGAGTCAACCGAACTGGTCGCCTCATCGAGAATCAGAATCTTCGGGTCCGCAAGCAGGGCTCGCGCGATGGAAAGAAGCTGCTTCTCACCGGTAGAAAGAAAATCCCCGCCTTCTCCAAGCTCCGTATCAAGTCCCTTTGCTAACTTAGCAAGAAGTCTGTCTGCACCGACTTTTTTAAGTGCTTCCATAATCTCCGAATCGGTCGCATCCTCCTTACCGTAGATCAGGTTCTCCCGTACCGTACCGGAGAACAGATACGGCGTCTGCAGGACATAGCCGATGTTACTGTGCAACCATTTTAACGAGCGCTCCTTGGCGTCTCTTCCATCAATCAGCACCTGCCCCTCCGTCGGCTCAAAGAAACGGCAGACAAGATTGACAAGCGTGGATTTGCCGGCACCGGTCTCTCCTACGATTGCAACGCTCTGCCCCTTCTGCACCTTCAGATTGAAGTGCTGAAGAACAATCTCCTCCCCGTCCGGATATCGAAAGGTAACATCCTTAAACTCTACCTCACCCTCAAGCTTTTCAAAATTCTCATACTTCGGATGGAAGGAATCTCCGTACTTCTCCACAACCTCCGGAGAATCGTATACCTCACCCACGGTGTTCACCAGCTCAAGGTATCTTTCAATATTGACACCAACCGCAATCATCCGACTGATGGAATTGATGATGAACTGAATCGGCTCGAGCATGCCGAGCGCATAAGACATAAATACAGACAGCGTGCTGATCTCAATCACCTTCTGCACGGTAAGACTGCCGCCCTTCCAGAGGATTAAGGCAAATGCCAACGTCGACAGCATTGTCATGGTCGAGGTGAACAATGCACTGTGGTGCGTCGTCCTGATGCTCTTTTTGTACATCAGCTCGGTGTCTCTTCGGAACTCGCCGTTAATCTTATCCCCGATTGCAAGCGTCTTAATGGATTTGATACCGGTAATCCCTTCGTTGATGTCCGCGGTAATCTGCGAGTTGAGCTCACGCATCTCCCGATTGTACTTAACTAGCTTCTTCTGGAAAAGCATCGTCACTACGACTGCAATCGGCAGCAAAAGAAGAAGATACAAAGCCATCCGCACATTGATGAAAAACATCACGGCAAGCGTCAAAACGACATAGCTCCCCCACCACACGACATCCATTAGCTGCCATGCGACGAGCTCGCCAATCTTGCCGGTATCGCTCATCACTCTTGCATGAATGTAGCCGACATTGTGTCTGTTGAAATAGGAAAGCGAAACCTGCTGCAGATGGGAAAATGCATCGTTTCTCAAATCTCTGTCCATATAAAGCTCAAGCTTCGCGCAAAGCATGACATTGATGTAATTCACCACACACTGAATCATCGCAACACCAAGATACAAGACGATGAACCAAACGACCGTGTCCATCGTTTTGTTGCCGACAAGGTGTGAAATCGCGTATTTGTTGAAAAGCGGATAGATAGCGTCAAAAACACTGAAAAGGATTCCCGCCGCAATCATTCCGATGAACATACCCTTGTATTTTCTGATAAATGGCCATAGAACCGGCAACCCGAATAAAGGGAGCCGAACTGTTTTTTCCTGATTATCCATTATGCCCCCTCTTGCTCATTTCTCTGCAAATCGTAGATTCTTCTGTAGATTCCCTGCTTTGTTACCAGCTCGTCATGCGTACCGGACTCAACAACCCGGCCGCCATCGAACACATAGATGTTGTCCGCGCCCATAATGGTTGTGATTTTGTGGGATATGATGATGACCGTCGCGTCCTTACCGGCTTCCTTCAGGCCTCTTCGAATTGCAGCGTCCGTCTTGGCATCCACCGCCGACAGCGAATCGTCGAAGATCATGATGCCGGGGTCTTTGACAAGCATCTGCGCAATCGCCGTCCGCTGCTTCTGACCACCGGAGAGCGTAACGCCCTTCTCGCCGACATAGGTATTATATCCGTCCTTAAACTTATTGATGGACTGTCGAAGGCTTGCTATCGTTGTTGCCCGTTCAATCTGCTCGTCGCTGACCGCATCGCCGGCGATGCAAATATTATCCTTAAGACTTCTTGAGAACAGATACGGCTCCTGCAGAACGAAACCGATATTCTTTCTTAACTCATTTTTCTTAATCTTCGAGATGTCCACGCCGTTAATGGAAATACTGCCGCTACTTACCTCGTACAGATTGTCAAGCAGAAGCATAAGTGTTGATTTGCCGGAGCCGGTACCGCCAAGGATACCGATCGTCTCCCCCTTCCGAATGGTCAGGTTTACATCGCTTAAAACTTCGCTTTGATCATAGGAAAAGCTTACATTACTGAATACGATATCGCCGTACCCCGGAAAATCCACCGCATCGGCAGCATCCTTTTCCGGCTCGGAGTCAATAATATATTTCAGTCGGTCAATGGATACGCCGGACTTACTCATCTCGGAGATGACTCGTCCAAGCTCCATAATCGGCTGGATAATCAGCATATTGTATGCGATAAAGGAGATGTATTCACCTGATGTCATCTGCCCATTTACCGTGAAAAATGCCCCCAGAGAAAGCACCGTAACGGTCTGCAGATGCTTTACCATATCGCTGATGGTCCAGAACTTTGCAAGGAGGCTCATCATGCCGACCCAGTGCATAATATAAACCTGGTTCTTGGATTCAAAACGATTTCTTTCATACAGCTCACGACCAAAGGCTCTTACGACTCTTACGCCGGCAAGATTCTCCTGTGCCACAGCGGAAAGACGTCCTTCCTCTTCGTCAACCTTCTCAAACTGTGCACCGACCTTATTGTGAAATACAAGCGAATAGCCTACAACAATCACAAGGAAGCCGCACGCACACAGTGAAAGGATGATATGAATCCGGAACATAAAATACAAGGCAAATACAATCATCGCAATCATGCGAAACAGATTGACAAGCTGCTCCTGGATGAAATTTCTGATCATATCCACATCGGAGGTGCAGCGCTGAATGATATCGCCGGTCTTGTTGACATCGTTCCACTTATACGGCAGCCTGAGGATATGCTCAAACAAGGTATTTCTCATTCGTCTGGCCAGATTCTCCCCGCCAAGCGAATTGAAAAGCCGGAACAGATACCTGCTCACAGCGCCCAGAATTCCGAGCACGACAATCACAATCGCAACAAGCCATAAGCGGGACAGCACATACGCTCTTCCGCCCAGCTGATTGATTGCCCGCAGGATAAATTTCGGGATGCCCGCAGTGTCCCCGACAATATAATCAACGGTATACCCCATGACCTTCGGGTTGATCATATCGAAGATTACCTGCACAAAAACAAAAAGGATTCCAAGCGCAAAGAACCGCTTGCTGCCCTTCAAAAAGAAGGCAAGCGTCTTCATCTTCGAGCTTTTGGTCCCTTTCCTTTTCTCTTTATTTCTTTCCATTCGTACCAATCCTTTACCGATAATTCTTCCGCAATATTCCGCTCCGTATAAGCGATCTTCCGGTCCTCAAGCCATCTTCCGGCCTTCTGACAGGTTGAACATCTTGGATAACATAAAAATAACATCGCTTTACCTCCTGCATCTATCTGGCCAAATAGCAATCCGCAATCGATTGCTTAGGGCCTTATCCCGTTCATCTCTTGAATCATATCAAGCGGTTTCACCGTCAACTGCGCCCATGCGGGTCGAAATCCGCTCTTTATCGCATTTCTTGCCGATCTGATATTTGACCACGCACAGCAATAAAACGGGACCTTGCCTCTTTCAAGAATTTCCACCGCAAGCCTGCTTGTGAGGGCCGATGCAATTCCCTGCCGTCTGTATTCCGGCAATACGTCAATTCCGATCTGCCACATCGTATCCCCATCCGCAGAGCAGGCGGCAAGACCAACCAGCTTACCGTTGTCATAGGCTCCGACACCAAGCACATCCAGTTGCTTTCTGTCTGCACACAGGGCATTACTCCATTCAGGCTTATATAAATCCGCAAAATCCGCCTGCACAAGCACTCTTGTCTCTAGCTTGCAGGGCAAGGGCTTCAGCACTTCCATATCCGGCAGAAAATACTCTGCCATGAAGCATATCCCAAGCCCGTGCGGCCTCATAGCATCATTGAGAACATGCATATTCGGCGTTTCAAAACAATGCTCCACAGCGTATTGGCCGATATAGTTTTCTACGATATCCCGATATGCTTCCGATATGGTGGCAACAATATTATTTCCGTAGGTTGTCAGGTCGCATACATGCGGAAGCTTTAAATATCTCCTCGCGGACGGATTGGCCGCAGAAGTTACAACAACATTCTCTTTTTTCAGAAAATCATCCCAGCTGCAGTTTGAATCGATTGCCGATTGCTCCAGCGCAACCCTCAGGATCTCTTCGTTTGTAAACATATCCATCTCCCCTTATAGATTCCCTTTTCATAAACTTGCAGAAGCATTTTCTTAATATCATTTTCTTGTTCTTTAAGACGTTGAAACTCCTTAATTAAATATAACTTAAAAACAGGACTTATTGCTGATGCAAATTCAAAGGCTATATCCTTATGTGCATAAGTTCCACCATAGCGACCTTTTTT
>JAKSPO010000002.1 GCA_024404675.1 Lachnospiraceae bacterium | reverse complement strand
TTTTTTTATCTTCTGTCAAACATTTCAAATACAATGGACACTACCGTAACGACTGCGGCAGCTCCGGCAAGGGCCCACACCGATGTGGCGATGAAGGTCTGCAGATAGTAATCCGGCGGCAGAATCGCACGCAGGTGTCCGACAATCGGCAGGAGCTTCTTCAGATCAACGATAATCGGGCAGCAGAGATAGCTGCCGATTGCAATAATCGGAATGGCGGCACATATCGCATTGACCGAAGGCACAAGCATTCGAAGCACTTCACATACGCCGGTAACGAACAAGCAATAGAGAAGCATTCGCACGGTTTCCTTCACGAAGCCGACACTCAGCCCGGATATCAGAATACAGACGATACCAACAACGCCTGCCATGAGCGTCGGCACAAGAAGAGAACCGTAATTGATAAACGGCCGCCTCTCGTAGCTCATCACCTTAAAGCGTCCCTCTGCGCTGTCTTGGAACCAGAATACAAGCCCTGCAAGTCCGGCAAGCAGAACGAAAAGGGCAACCGTTCCCCGAATCGGCTTCATCAGGTAATTCTCCTTCTCCGCCTCGCCTCTTTCGGTGATTTCGCTTGTGTTCATGTCCTTATAGTAGACGTCAAATACTTCCTCTGTCTCGCTCAGCTTCACGAGACTTTCCCGGATGCTCGCACGAACCGCTTCCTCGTCAAAACGCATTCCGCTTTTGTTGACAAGGTAATCCGTCAGCCAATCCTCCATCAGCTCCTTATAAATCTCTGCCGTTACAAACTCATTCACAAAGCCGCCGTATTGGCTCGTATCGGATACAACCATCGTAATCACGCCGTCCCAGTTGGCCTTTATAAGGCGTTCCTCGAGGTTCTTCGGAAAGCGGTATCCAACCTCCGCACGACCGGCGATTACATCGCTGTAAAGGTCATCCTCCGTAGATGTCATATAAAACTTAACGGCACAGTCCATATCCGCAAGTCCCTTAGCAACCTTCTTTGTGAGCGCATCGCACTCATCCGATACATAAATCACCGCACGAAGTGTTCCCTCATCATTCGAGATAATAAAGCGATACATGAGAAGAATCACCGGCAGAAGCACCAGTATAATGACAAAGGAAGGCTTCTTTAACAGACGCTTGCACATGAGAAGAAGCCACATACCCATTCGTTTCATTCTGCCCACCTCCTCTTTCCGTAGAAGATGGCCATTGCTACGCCGAGCACCGCCAATGCCTCAGCAGCCACTATCAGAAGTAGCTCTATGGATGCCGCATGCGTCATGGCATTTTTCATCACATTAAGCATCCGGGCCGTCGGCAGATATGCACCGACAACGCGAACCTTCGAGGGCAGGTATGCCGCCGGCGACAGAAGTCCGGACGCATAGCCCATAACCATTACGACGATGAACAGAAGCAGAATTCCGCCGATCTGATTTGCCGCAAAGGTATAGACAAATACAACAATGGATGCGGCAGGCAGAAGCACCGGAAGTCCGCAAAGGAACCAGTACCGAAGCTCTTCCGCACTCGACAGATCAAGAAGCGCCGCAAAGCTATCGGGAGAGACCAAAAACCACCCGAACAAAGCAGCAAAAACAACCGTATACAAAACCGCAAAAAGCGAAAGCACCGCAATATAACGAATCGCAAGAAGCTTCACAGAACCGATTCGGTGAAGCGCAAGCTGCTTTTCAAATGCTACAGGGTCACCCTTCAAAAGCGGTCCGCAGCTGATGCCGCCAAGCAACAGAAGCAGCACAAAGGCAGCGCACGCATAATACTGTATGACGGTCTGGTTACCGGTGCCGGATGCCGAATCCTTTGCGTAAAACTCTTCTCTTGACATCGCAAAATCAAAGAACAGATTCTGCACATCATATTCCACGCGGTCCAAATCAGCCTCCGTAACCCCTTCCATCGAAAGCGCCGCGGTTGCAGCCATATAAATGCCGGCCTCCGTCTCCGCAAGAAGCCTTCCGCCTACATCCGCGATACCGGCGATCAGCTGATTATTTAACCCGGACATCTTCGGCAGGTAAAGCTGTGCCTTAAGAACCTCCTCGCCGGTCATCACACTGCCAACGAAATGATCCGGGAAGTTTATCACGCCGTCATAACGTCCCTCCGCAAGTCCGGCCGCAGCCTCCTCCGCATCAACAATGGCAAATGTGCAAAGTGTTCCCGCACTGGCCGATGACTCCAATACATCAAGGCCAAACGAAGCTAGGAAGTCGTTATCATTCAAAACGATTGCCACCGATACATCCGAAGCCGTTGCTTTCTTGTCGGTGAAAAGCGTGCTGAAGGCAACAATTCCGCTAATCAGGGCAGCAAGAAGAAACACCCCAAGAAAGTATTGCGGCAGTATCTTCATCGTTCGCTTTTCTTCCATCATCAGGAAGGTCCCTGTAAGCTTCATTGTCCGGTTCCTCCGTTCGTCTTAGAACAAGCCCGAAAGGGTTTTCATGTATTTGTCGATATTATCCTTCAGCTCTTTATAAAAGGCATCCCACTCTTCGCGGCTCATAACAGTCACATCAAGAAGCTTCTTCGGCGGGCGCTCCGAAAGCTCGCCTTCCTTCGGGGCAACATTCAGTCGCCATCCGATTGTCACCGCTTCTCCCGAGAAGGTGTCCCAGAATTTCATCTTAGAAAGCGTCATACTGAACTCGTCCTCCGGTGTGATACGGCCCGAGGCCTCCATACCGCCGACACTGACCTCATCCCAGTATGTCTTTGCACTGATTTCGATTGCACCATCCTTCCGCGCGTAGTTACTCTGCAGATCGATGCCAAAGCTCTGGCCTGCTACCATAAGAGATGCCTTCCACTCCGAACGAACGCTATTCGCATTTCGCCCGCTTCGCTTCTGGCATTCAAAAACGATCGGCTCCTCATCCGCCCATACATGAAGCGTTAAGGAAAATGCGTCCTGCGGGTCCTTCTCACCGGTCGCCTTATAGGCAAATGTAATCGGCAGTCTCTTTCCGAGCACCTCGACCTCCGTCTCAAAATCAACGGATACCAGCTCTCCGCGTCTAGTAATAAAAAGGCGCGCTTTCGTCGTTTCGTAATCCGGCGTACATACGATATCCTCCCGCTTAAGGCCGGTTATCGCCGCAAGCCGCTTGCAAACCTCATTCGTGTCGATTTCTGCGCGATAAGCATAGCAAAGAATGTATTCGCCGCCGACACTGATCTTCTCCTGCACGATGCGCCCCGAAGCATTCTTCTCCTCGCTGAAGCGAACCTTCGAAAGAAGATTGCCAAGTGCCTCGGAAAAGCTCTGTCCCGCAGGCAGACTATTTCTAACCTCCTGTACGGAAAGCACAAGCTTATTCATCGTAAAAAAGCCCTTAAGGCTGTCCTTAACCTCCTGCGCGGTCTTCTCGGGAAGAAGTCCCCACAGAACATTGTCCTGCCAGGTATCAAGGAGCTTCTGATATTCTGCCGTAAGTCCGGTTTCGGTAAAGCGTGAAGCATGTGCGATGATTCCCTTGCCGTCGCCCCAAAGCTTCAAAAGTGCAATTTTGATTGCGCTGTAGGCAAGCGATACTCTGCCGTAGATACCCTGGTCCTTCCTCGAATCAATCATAAAGCTGATGCCGAGTCCCGAGGGAATCTCATCGGGTCTTACACCGATTTCATCCAAAAGATTATAAATCATCGTTCCCGGCGCCGCATCAATACTGCCAACCGACAGGGTCGTATCAAGCGCATAGTTTCTACTTGAAAGCGTCTTAGAAAGCTTTTCAAGACGAAGCTCCTTCACAAGCGGATCGCCCGTTCCGAAGCTGTCCACCAGTGCGTCTTCAATGGCATTTCTGCAGAATTCCTCTGTCTTTCCGGGGCGTCTACCGGTCACGATCACAACAAGAATGATAACAGCAAGAAGCCCCGCCGGAATAATCCATCTGAGCGGGGTAGCTGATTTCTTCTTCGATTGTCCCTGATAAGCGGCATATCCCCGCTCATCAAAGGGTGGCCTTGTATTATATTCCATGAAACGCCTCACATGATATGATAATCGTCAGATGATTGCCTTCAGAAGCGCATCCCCGCGAAGCGAAGGATCCTCCTCGTGAAGAACACCCTGCCGCATGATCAGGATTCGGTCGCACAAATCAAGCTCCTGCTCGTCATGCGTTGTGATCAGAATAATACCGTTTCTCTTCTTGTATTCGGCCATGTACTGACGAATTGACGACTTACAGATAAGGTCAAGCGCAGCACTCGGCTCGTCCATAATAAGTACAGGCGGGTCATTGGCCACAGAGCAGCCGATGCTTAATCGCTTCTTCATACCGCCGGACATATTGGAGACCTTAACATTGATGAAATCACCGATGCCAAGCATGGCAAGCACGCCCTTCTCAAGCTCTTCCTCCATGTCGTAGGGGCTGTCGCAGTACCAAAGGCGCAGGTTATCTCTCGCCGTGAGCTCGGGAATCAACGGATTCTCCTGCGGCACATAGCCTACAATTCGCTCCCGCTCCTTCGGCTCTTTGAACATATTATGGTCAAATGCGTGAAACTCCCCTGCGTCAGGGCGCAAGGTCCCTGCAAGAATGGACAGAAGCGTCGATTTGCCGCAGCCGTTGGCGCCGGCAATCGCAATACACTCCCCCTGCTTTGCGGAAAAGCTGATGTCTCTAAGGACCTCTTTCTTACCGTATCTTTTTGAGATGTGTTCTACGTCAATCATTGCTTAAAAAAGTGTGGAAAGAAGTCCGAGCACCATTGCTGCTACAAGAAGAATTGCAAGAATTCTTACGATACGTACCTGGTTTTTCTTGTTAAAAAAGTTCATGTCTACCTCCGTTTCTGCAGTCCTTTTGACCACAGAATATTTATTTAATTGTATATGATTTTGTCGTGGAATGCAACCACCAGCTTACTATTCGGCCGAGGTGCTCCCGCCGGTATAAAAGATGTTTTTGTAAAGAACACCGCTCTCCGGTGCAAGGGTAACCGTGAACTCGCCATTTTCCGGTCGAATGATTACCGCATCGGGCCAATAGCCGGCGCGGTCGGTTTTCATCAGCCGTACAAGACGATTTACATCCGTGATGCCGCACTTCCAGGCGGGAACAACAACCTTACGCTCCTCCGGATTATTGTTAATTACTACAATCATAACCGAGTTCAGATTGAAACGTGCGTAGCAGAGTACACCGTGCTCGCTCGTAAGCATCATCAGGGAGCCTGTGCGAAGTGCCGGGTAGTTCTTGTGAATCTGAATCATCTCCCGATGGAAGCCGATCATCTCCTTATCCTCATGTCCCCAAGGATAGGTGCGGCGGTTATCCGGGTCCGTCCAGCCTACCTGTCCTGCCTCATCGCCATAATACACCGTCGGCGCGCCGGGCCAGGTCATCTGCATCAGCACCGCCTCACGCATCACGGCTGGATTGACATTAACGCCTGCCATCTGCGGTCCGAGAATCGCGGTTCTTCCCGAGGTCCGGTTGGTTCTTGTAAGAAACCGGGAATGGTCATGGTTTGAAAGCTCATTCATCGCTGTATATAAAGAACCGGTTTCAAACTTCATCATATTCATGCGCATCGCTTCGACAAATGCACCGTCGTTGTTCAGCATATACTCGCTGTATTCGTCACTGTGCTTCTCCATACCGGTCAGAAACCAGGTAATCGGCTCCATGAACGCGTCATAGTTCATTACGGTGTCCCATTCGTCGCCCTTAAGCCACTCGTCCGGGCTTCCGTAATGCTCCGCAAGGATGATCGCGTTTCGGTTGGCCGCCTTTACGCTTTTACGGAAGCGTTTCCAGAAGCTGTGATTGAACTCGGCACTGTGGCCAAGGTCCGCTGCGACGTCAAGACGCCATCCGTCGATATTGTACGGCGGCGAAACCCATTTTTCTGCGATACGAATGATTTCGTCACAAAGCTCAGGGGACTGCTCGTAATTCAGCTTCGGAAGTGTCGCGTGGTTCCACCAGCCCTCATAGGATTCGTTGCGGGGCCAGGAGTCATCGCGGAACTTGAAATAATTATGATAGGGGCTGTCTGCCGACTGGTACGCGCCGGGCGCAAAGCCCTCAGCGTCCTTGTAGATGCCCTCGCGATCAAGCCATTTGTTATAAGAGCCGCAGTGATTGAATACGCCGTCAAGAATAATCTTCATGCCGCGACGATGAATCTCTTCTACGAACTCAGCGAAGAAGCGGTTGCTCTCCTCCAGATTCGTCAGATCGGTCACACGGGCAATATAGCGGTAGGCATGGCTGTTGTCGGTATCCCCCTCCGCCAGAACACGCGGATCGTCTCTTCGAATCACGCCATAATGCGGATCGACATGGTCATAGTCCTGGCTGTCGTACTTATGATTCGAGGGCGATACGAAAATCGGGTTCAGATACAAAACCTCGACGCCGAGCTCCTGCAGGTAGTCAAGCTTCTTTAGTACACCCTTTAGATCGCCGCCGTAGAAGGCTGCCACATCGTTCGCATCGGGATACTTGTTCCAGTCCTTTACCGCCCGCACATAGCTGTCAATATAATAATACTCACGATCGGTTACGGAATTCTCGATATTGCCGTTACAGAAGCGGTCAACGAAAATCTGATACATGACCGCACCCTTCGCCCAATCCGGTGTCTGAAAGCCGGGCGTCACTTTAAAATCAAAGCCCTGCGCATGCTGTCCGGTAACCCCTGCCTGATTATAAAAGAAGGTTCCCTCCGGGGTCTCCAGCTCGAAGAAATAATCGATTCTCTGCTCCCTAACCTCAAACTCAGCCTCATGTAACGCAAACATATGATGCGTCCGAATCGGCCGCATCGGAATTCTCATCCCTTCAAAGCAGACATATGCGCGGAACCCTTCTCGAAAGGGCATACGAAGCCGTACTCTTATCGTGCTGTTGCACTTCGGCTCGGAGGGGCTTCGAAACAGCTCCGTTCCATCGCTGAAGACGGCATCCTTCCAGTTGTATTCAAACTCTTTCATCGCGCACATATGATGCCCTTACGGCACCAGCCTTTCTGATTGTTGGGATTCTTCCTATGTTCGGGCCTTTAACGGTTCCAAACCGCAGTTAGTATAATTGTATCTATATCGAGGTAAGTTGTCAAACATAAATGAAAGAACCGAGGGAAAGAAAAACACCGCTATTTGGGGGATAGCGGTGTCTTTCGGAGAAGGTATTTTTGTTACTTATGGGGTGTAGCAAAAACTATATAATGTATTGGGGTTTACGCTTATTATATTACCATCTGTTCCCTTTTTAGTGTGCACAAACTTTACAAAAGCAATATACTTTTTTTGTGCAGTTTGTACATTATCAATTCAAGCCTTACCGATACAAAAAACGCCGGGCATTTCTGCCCGGCGCCTGTAATATGCACTAAATATTAATCGAAATCACGATAATCGCGATCACGAATGCTCTGAGACTTATCAATATAAGACTTGATCGAGGTTGCGATTGCGGAAAAATCACGAAGACGGGTAACATCGGAAGGAGCAACGATCTTGTCAACATCCTCGGAAACCTTGAGGCTTACGGTGATCTTGCAATCCTCTTCCTTGCCGTTCTTGCCGCTTACGCTTGCAGAGAACTTGAAGCCGGAATCGGTAGCCTTAACGGTAGCCTTTGTGGTGAAATCCTTAATAGCCTCATCGGTGATCTCGTCGTTAGCCTTACGGATCTCGTCAGCCATCTCCTTAACATCTGCTTCGGAAATAGTATCTGCGGTTACCATCTCGGCAGCCTGATCACGATACTGGTTCAGATCCATCTTCTTTACTTCGTCAACAAGGGAATCAATCATTGCCTTATCAACATCGAAAACCTTAGCAAGCTCAACTACATCGTCATAGTAGAAGTCGATAACCTTCTTAGCATATGCATTCAGGTCAACAGTCTTGATAGCCTCGGCATTGCTCTTATCGTTCATAAGCTTAAGAGCATCCTTCTCAACAAAGTCAGCAAGAGCAGATACAACACCCTTGTAAGCAGCTGCATCCTTGAAAGCAATCGTAAACTCGTTGTCCTCACCGGAAACCTTAGCATCCTTAAGAGCGTTCTTAAGGAAGGAGATGAAGATATCGGTTACATCCTCAAAGTTAGAGGTGAACTTAGAATAGTCAACATCCGGAAGCGGGAATGCAAAGAAGCCCAGCTTCAAATCATCAATCTGCTTCTTAACCTCTTCAGGCATCTCAGCACCGGGAACGCTGAGAGCAGCCTTCATTGCGCCACCAACATTAAAGTAAGCGGTGTTATCCTTAACAATCATTGCATCTTCAAGCTCAGTGCTTAACTTGGTGCCGTTCATATCGCCGTCAACACCAACACTGATCGTGCCGTTGTTCTTGCCGTCATTCTTAACGGTAAAGGTGAGCTTTGCAAAGCCTGCGCTGCCAAGATCCGCATCAATGCTGATGGTGGCGGTGCCCTTCTTCATGTTAGCTACTTCTTCGATAATCTCATAGATATCCTTATAGCTCTTTGCTTTATTCTTGCTCTTGTCCTTGTCCTTGCTTCCACAAGCGGTAAGGCTGGTGAGTGCAAGTGCGAGAATCAAAAACAATGCGAAAAATCTCTTTTTCATGTTCTTCATCCTTTCTTAGATAAAAATCGACTAACTCCACAGCGGTTATGTTAAACCACATTTACAACATACCACTTTGCCCTATAAAATGCAATAGTCATAATATAACATTTTTGTAAGAAGCCTGTGATAAGTTTGTGAAATCTGTTCAGTAAACGGGCATTCTTTTACTCATTGTCCCGATTCATATGCAGATCGATATCCGTAATAATCGGCTGCTCGGGCACGATACCAAACAGTGCCTCGAACTCTTCCTTCGTGATACGCTCCTTCTCAAGCAGAAGTCTCGCGCAGGAATCCAATACGGAAAGATTCTCCTTAATCAGGCGCTCTGCCTCGGCATAGCAGGAATCGATAATGCGGCGTACTTCGGAATCAATCGCGTTAGCGATACCGTCGCTGTAGGTTCTCGAGCGGGCAAGATCACGTCCGATAAATACCTCTTCATCGTCGGAATCATAATTAACCGCACCGAGTGCCTCAGAGAAGCCGTACTTTGTAACCATGGCACGTGCCGTAGAGGTTGCGGACTTGATATCCGCACTCGCTCCGGTCGTAATATCATCGAAAACAAGGCTTTCCGCAACACGTCCGCCAAGGCTTACGATAATCTCCTGAAGCATCTGTCCCTTGGTCATATACATCGGATCCTGCTCCGGCAGAGGCATGGTATAGCCTGCGGCGCCATTGCCCGTAGGAATGATGGAAACGTTATAAACAGGACCGACATCGGGAAGCACATGGAACAGAATCGCATGACCGGCCTCGTGATAAGCGGTAATCTTACGCTCCTTCTCCGTAACAATACGGCTGCGCTTCTCCGTTCCGACACCAACACGAATCAGTGACTTCTTCACATCCTCGGCATTGAGAAACGCTCTGTCCTCCTTAGCAGCACTGATGGCAGCCTCGTTCAGAAGGTTCTCCAGATCCGCACCGGTAAAGCCTGCGGTAATCTGCGCAATCTGCTCGAGGTTAACATCCTCCGAAAGGGGCTTGTTGGCTGCATGAACCTTCAGAATCTCTCTTCTGCCGCGTACATCCGGACGACCGACGAAAACCTTTCGGTCAAATCGACCGGGACGAAGGATTGCGGGATCCAGAATGTCCACACGGTTCGTTGCCGCAAGGACGATGATACCTTCATTGACACTGAAGCCGTCCATTTCTACAAGTAACTGGTTAAGAGTCTGCTCTCTCTCATCATGTCCGCCGCCGAGACCCGAACCACGCTTACGTGCTACGGCATCAATCTCAT
The DNA here is from genome assembly GCA_024404675.1 of Lachnospiraceae bacterium. Classification (GTDB taxonomy): domain Bacteria; phylum Bacillota; class Clostridia; order Lachnospirales; family Lachnospiraceae; genus ISDg. The sequence goes on along the minus strand of JAKSPO010000002.1, from coordinate 175,575 downwards.
CAACGAAAACGATACAAGGGCAGTTATGCTTCGCCTGCTCGAAAAGGTCACGCACACGGGATGCGCCGACACCGACGAACATCTCTACGAAATCGGAACCGGAGATGGAGAAGAACGGAACGCCTGCCTCGCCGGCAACAGCCTTTGCAAGAAGCGTCTTACCGGTTCCGGGCGGTCCCTCCATCAAAATTCCCTTCGGGATACGTGCACCAACCTTCAGATATTTCTTAGGATTTGACAGGAAATCAACAACCTCCCGCATCTCCTCCTTTTCCTCATGAAGTCCGGCAACCTTGCTGAAATTGATACCCATCTGCCCGGGCATAATCAGCTCTGCACGGCTTCTGCCGAAGTTCATCACCTGCGAATTACCGCCGCCAAGCGCTCTCGCAAGCGACATATAAAACATAACGACAATGAAACCAATTACCAAAAAGGGGAACACTCTTGTGAAGAACCAGTGCGGCTTATCAATGTCGGAAACGCTGTATATAACACCGTTCTCCTCCGCAACCGCAATGATACGATTCACATCGGGTGTATAAAATCTGACCTCCTTGCCGGTCTTTAACATAACGTGAACGGTTCCGGAAGGAACCTCCTCGTTCTGTACAATCGCAATCTTATCAACCTTACCCGAATTGATATCCGCGAAGAAGGTTGTATGCGTATAATCGAAATCACTGCGCGATACAATCGTTGAGTAAACGATTGCCACGATAAGCAGTGTCAGCAGCATCACATAGAAAAATGCTGCTCCGCTTCTCTTCTTTTTCAATGAATATTACCTCGTAGCCGGACACCCCGGCTCTTTCCTAAAATTAATCCTCAAACTGCAAAACGCCGATGTAAGGCAGGGCACGATAATTCTGCGCATAATCAAGACCGTAGCCTACAACAAATTCATCCGGCACCTCAAAGCCCGAATAACGAACCGGCACCTCAACCACACGTCTGCTCGGCTTGTCAAGCAGGGTGCAAAGCGAGATGGACGCCGGCTTACGATTCTTCAGCATCTCAAGAAGGAAGGACAGGGTTCGACCCGAATCGATGATGTCTTCGATAACAATGACATCCTCCCCGCAAATACTGTCGTCAAGATCCTTGATAATTTTGATGCGACCGCTGCTGACCGTCTCGTTGCCATAACTTGAGACAGAGATAAAATCTAGCTTTACGGGAAGCTTGATTCTTTTTGCAAGCTCCGTCGTAAAGAACACGCTTCCCTTTAAAATGCAGATCAGCTTCAACGACTTTCCGGCGAAATCCTTCGTAATCTGCTCGGCAATCTCGTTAATTCTGGCATTGACTCTCTCCTCGGGAATCATTACGCTTACGGTTTCCATAATATGTCCTTTCTGTAGTCGGTAAATCCGATTCTTCACGCTTCCATCATTTCAAAAGTAAGTATCCGTTTCGTTCGCTCCGTCACAAGATACCGTTCCGTTCCACGATAACCCGGAACCCAAAGAATCTCCTCACCAAGCGCTATCACAGGGATACTGTCCCGCTCCGATTTCGGCAGCTTCGCTTCCACAAAGTAATCCTGAAGAGACTTTCTGCCGCCCTCACGGTTTATGATAAAATAGTCACCCGGTCGCCTCGTACGAAGCACCGGAGTACTGTTAATCATATCATAATCCAGCCATTTATTCCACCTATTTTTTACGATCGGTTCCCCGGGGATGTACGGTCTGATTGTTACGGAAAGCTTTCGTCCGTCACCAAGCGGATACGTCCCCGCCTGCAGGACGATTACCTCATCGCTTCCCTCCGTCGCGCACTTCCGCCGTACACCTTCATAAGTGCTTAGAAGAATAACATCGTACGGCAGGCAAAGCTCCCGCGAAACTGCTCCGAAAAGCAGCTCCTCCGTAAGAAGCACATGCTTCTCCGTAATATCCTTCTCTGCCCCCGCAAGACTTTTGATAAAGCGAAGGATTACCTCACGCCTCACAATCGTCGGTGCCTTGGCAAGCTGCTCCCGTAAGAGAATCTCACCGCAGACCGCCTCTTCATACAAACGATTGCTTTCCGCCGCAAGCAGCTCCTCAAAAAGAACCGCCTGCTCTGCAAGTGCCGCAAGATGCCCGATCGCACCGTTATTGATGCGTGTAAGCATCGGAAACACTTCGTTTCGGATATAATTTCTTGTGTAGGTATCCTCAGCGTTGGTTTCATCCACGCAATACGCTTCGCCTCTTTTTGAAAGCTCTGTTAAGATGTCCTCTCTGCTGAATTGTATAAGCGGCCGAATCAGTCGAATATCGCTTTCGGCAAATGGCCTGCTGCAAAAGGGAATTCCCGTGAGTCCGTGAATTCCGGTTCCTCGGCAGATCCGAAACAGCACCGTTTCGGCATTGTCGTCCCGGTGATGCGCAACCGCAACTGTATCTGCGCCACGCTCCTCGGCAAATTCACGAAACAGCCGGTACCGTGCCTGCCGTCCGGCTTCCTCCTCACCGATCCCCTGCTTCCTTGCTTCCTCAGGGATATTCACCCGATAAACTTTGAACGGCACCCCGAGACGCTCACAAAGCGTCCTTGAAAAGCTCTCGTCATGTGCTGCTCCGTCGGTTCGAATCCCATGATTGACATGAACCGCATAAAGCGGAAGCCCGTGTGCCTTTGCAAGCTCAGATAAAACAAGGAGCAGACACACCGAGTCCGCTCCGCCGGAAAGTCCGACAACAACACCGCTGCCGCCGATTATATTCTGTTCTGTCAGGAGCTTTTCTACCTGTTCCTTCATCACTGTCTCCGTATCGCTTATTTCGGCGCTCCAATCGGCTCATCACCCTTCGGCGCCAGCTCCGTTACCGGTTTAAAAATAATCTCATCTTTATAAACAAGCCCGAGAACCTCTCTGGCAATCTCTTCTATGTAGCTTTTCGTCTGGACATATGCACGATAGTCCGAAATGGAAACGGTACGTTCCTCCTCTTCGGCAATCAATCTTTCGATTCTGGCTTTCGTCGCCTTACGCTCCGCAAGCTTCTCTTCTGCCTGCTTACGGAGGTATATCATCGTAACGCCGATGACCGAAACCATAATAAGCATTAACCCGATGAAGATCAACCGCTTTCGTACACTTCCAACCTGAACAAGTCTTCCTTTGCTCACGGACGCCTCACTTTCGAAGTCAATCACTTCTTTGTATTACAGATAACGAAACATATCCTTTGCTTCGTCCTTCTTCGTGGTCTCTACAATCTCCACAACCTCGACCTTTACATTCTTGTTGCCGAAGCCGATTTCGATGACATCTCCCACCTTAACCTCTACGGAAGCCTTCGCCGGCTTTCCGTTTACACTGACACGACCTGCATCACAGGCTTCGTTCGCAACAGTCCGACGCTTGATCAGGCGGGACACCTTCAGATATTTATCAAGACGCATATCGTCTCCTCCCTTCCCACATATGATGGGACATACTTCCCTATAATGTGAAAAAAGCTGTCCGGCGTAAACCGGACAGCTCATATTGCAATCAATGATTACTTATTAACAGCTGCCTTAAGGCCCTTGCCTGCCTTAAACTTAGGCATCTTGCAAGCCTCAATCTCAATGGTCTCGCCATTAAGAGGGTTACGACCGGTTCTTGCAGGTCTCTCAGAGGTCTCGAAGGTACCGAAACCAACCAAAGCAACATTTCCGCCTGCAGCGAGCTCGTCAACGATTACATCCTGAAATGCATCAACCATCTTCTTAGCTGCGTCCTTAGTAACGCCAGCCTTCTCAGCAATTGCAGCAACCAACTCAGTCTTATTCATGAATAAAATCCTCCTAAAAAATATTAACCGTAAAACTCCTTCTACGCAAGAAAACACTTATTTTCAAAGCGTCCACAACTAATGTTATAAACGGAAACAAGGGGATTGTCAAGTAAATTTAGCCTTTTCACGGAAAATACAGTAGTGATGTAGCATTTTTCTAAAGAATTATGCTTTTTTGTAGTATATGATAGAGTTTCCGCAGGCTTATTGACCGAAGAATAGGTGTAAACTATACTGTACGAAGAGCCTCGGTTCACGAGGTCGGTTCGGAGGTATTTGTTTCTATGATAGATGTAAGAGGACGTTGGGCATTGATTACCGGCGCATCCAGAGGTATCGGTTATCTGTCCGCTTTATTTCTTGCAGAGCATGGCTGCAACCTGATTTTACACAGCCGTAAGCTCGAGCACACCGAGAAGGTGGTAAAGGAGGTAAAGGCTCTTGGCGTCGAGGCAATCCCGGTTTGCGCAGAACTTGCGGATGCAGATGATGTTGCCCGTATGCTTAAGGAAATCGATGCACTCGGCAAGCGTGTTGACCTCGTGCTGAACAATGCCGGCCTTCAGATTGCTTATCGTGTGAATTATTACGATACTCCGGTATCCGATTATATTGAGAGCTACAAAATCAACACCGTGGCTCCCGCAATGATCTGCTATCATTTCCTTCCTAAGATGATCGACTACGGCTTCGGTCGTATTTTGAATACTACAAGCGGTATCGCTCTTGAGCCCGAGCAGGCAGGCTACTCCGCAAGTAAGGCCGCACTCAACAAGATTACCGTTGATCTGGCTTCCAAGCTTGACGGAACCGATGTTATGCTCAACCTTTGCGATCCCGGCTGGTGCCGTACCGACCTTGGCGGTCCGAACGCACCGAATTCTCCCGAAAGCGCAATTCCCGGAATCGTTGTAGGCGCATTCCTTGATGACAAGCGCTCCGGTCGCACCTTTGGTGCACAGGCATTTGCCGGCCTCACCCTTGAAGAAGCGGTGAAAAAGGCTGAATCAATTCGCTGATTTTTCTACCCACCAATACATTTCAAAAGCAAGGACGGCACCCGATTCACCATCGAGTGCCGTTCTTGTTTGTATTCGTCATGATAAATTCTACTTTTTATTCTTCTGGAAGCTTCCTACGAACTTAAGGACCAAAGAGCGCGGAAGGAATCTTGTCATAAAGAGCCCGAAGCGAACCTTCGCGGAAGGAACGATCAGCGTCTTCCCCTTTCGCATCTTCTTCATCGCATAGGCTACACATTCCTCGACGCCGATTCCGAAGCCTTCCGTTGCACCGGCATTGACCATGAAATTCGTCTTAACGGGTCCGGGGCAAAGCGCGCCGACATAGACATCGCTTCCGCTCTCCCGAAGCTCGCACGCAAGGCCCTCGGTAAAGCTTGCCACATAAGCCTTCGTTGCGTAATAAGTATTCATATGCGGTCCGCCGGGAAGCAGTCCCGCTACCGAAGCCACATTTAAGATTGCGCCGCTGTTCTTCTCGCAAAGCTGCGGCAGGAAGGTTTTCGTCAGCATGTGCATCGCCACAACATTCAGCTGAATCATGCTAAGCTCGTCGGAAAGTGAGGTCTCTGCCTCGGTTCCGAGAATGCCGAAGCCCGCACAGTTGATTAAAACGTCCACGCCCTGTCCTTTGGCAATCTCTGCAATTCTTCTTACCTCGTCCTCCTTCGAAAGGTCGGCGGGAAGCACCTCACAGGGAACTCCCAGTTCATTGGCCGCCTGATGAAGCTTATCTGAGCTTCTTGCTACCAAAATCAGATGGCAGCCCTCCTGTGCGAAAACCTTTGCAAATTCCAATCCGATTCCGGAGCTTGCACCGGTGATCATTACCATCTTATTGCTGAAATCATTCATTTATCTCTACCCCTTACTTTTTGCGATCGATCTTATCGAACTCAATATTCTCCGGCTTCTTCAAAAGAAGCTCCGGATGCATCACATAATTTTTGATCTTACGGAAGCCGATTGCGTAGAAATAGCCGTCCGTGGAACGCTCATCGACAACGAACTGAAGCTTCATTCTTACGCCTCTCTTACGGGTACCGTCCTCCTCCATCGTATAATACGGCTCCTTTCGTCCGATTGCACCGAATACGGAAAGGCTACCGAATTCATACACATGATGGAACACGGAATCCATTCCAATGGAACCCATGTTGGTAATGAAAAAGCTCGAATGGAAGGGGCTCAGATCGGTCAGCCACTTCGGCAGAAGGCCATGCTTATCAAGCTTCTTGATTACCCAGATGGCCAATTTCAAAAGCCAGGACGGCAGCATACCGAGTGCAATCTCCGCCTTATCCATCGAGGACTTGTTCTGGTCCTCCTTAACGCTGACATTCTTATCGATTCCGTTCGTTTCGGCATCAATTCTCTGTACAACCTCATAAAGGGTGTCCTCAAGCTCAAACCGCGGCATAATCATCGACCGCTCGCTGTCCTTACGCATCCCCTTCATAACTACCATTGAGGCCTTGATTTCGTTTCTGGAATAAGCCTTACAGTTAATTACGAAACGATTCAGCTCCGGCACATCTACGAACGCACGGGTAATCGCGGCAAATACGACGTGATACATCGTTAAGGTCGGCAAATCCCCTCTTCTGTGCTCCCGAATGAACTCTTCTGTGTGTGTAATATCGATTCTGTCCTCAAACAAAACCCACGCATCCAGCTTGGATGGCATAATATAGGGCTCGATCTTCGTCATCGGGTCCAGATTTCTTACGAGAAAGCCGTCCTTACGGTCTCCCCATCTTCTCTTTCGTCCCTCATGCGGCTTCATACTATCTCTCACTTTCCCCCGGGAAAGGGTTATCATACATCCTACATATCATACCAAATTTTGCCTTGGCTTGCAATCCTTTTTGGGAAAAGACTCGCTATCCACAAAGACGTCACACGAATTTCATTTGACTATTATCACCGTAACCATTACAATCATTGTTATAGAAATATTTGATGCAAATGAGGTGATTTTCCATGAAAAAAATACTCCTCCCGCTGCTTCTTCTCTGCACACTTTTTATGCTATGCGGGTGCGGCAGAAAGGAAACGGTCACTGTACTAAGCTTTTCCGGGGAAGGCTGTAAGGTAAACGGTCCGAACAGCCGCGCGGTCGTCATTTCCGACAAGGCCGTGACCATTACAAGTGAAGGGGTTTATGAGCTGACCGGAACGGGAAAGCTTCCGCTTATTGTCAACGCAGCAAGCGGCAAAGCAGTCTATCTGACACTGAACGGCCTAGACCTGTCCTGTGACAACTCGGCGCCGATATGGATTCAGAAGGCTTCTATGGTCGTAATAAATCTGAAGGAAGGTACGCAGAATACCATCACCGACCGGCATCTATACACCGAGATTGCCGACAGTAGCGAAGGCAAGGATGCACTTACGGAAATTCCGAGTGCCGCAATCTGCTCTAAGGCTCCGCTTCTTTTACAGGGAAATGGCAAGCTGATTCTCAGTGCGGAAAGCTATAACGGTATCAGTACAAACGATACGCTGACCATAAAGGGTGGCAACCTTACAATCAATGCAAAGCACCACGGCTTAAAGGGTAAGGATTATGTTTCCATCTCCGGCGGCAACATTGCGATTAAGGCGCAGGACGGCGACGGCATCAAAGCAACCAATACCGACAATCAGAGCCTTGGTTACATAAACATTACCGGCGGGAACATTACCGTCAATGCAAATGACGAAGGTATATTCGCTCCTTCCTCACTCTCCGTAAGCGGCGGCAATCTTGTCATCAAATCAAAGAAGACCGCACTGCAGACAACCGGAACATTAACGCTTAATGGCGGAATTATCGATATTACTACGACTGCTGTACCGTTAAACGGTGCGCAGAAGAACCTGACCACCGGGGTGCTGATTACCGTGAACGGACGCCCCTACAAGCCCTGAGCTTAAGGAAAACACAGGCTAAGCCAAAAAGAATAGTCAGAACGCTAAATGCAAGAACGGACGGTGCTGAACCCTACGCACCGTCCGTTTTTATGTTATTTCAATAATTCATAATATTCGTCAAAGCTTACCTTGCCGAATATCCGTTCCCACGGCATCAGTGTCTCCGATGCATGTACGCTCGGAAACACCTCGCGAATGATGGCACAAAGGAATTTGCCCTTAGCCTGCAGATGCGGGCCGGAGAAATAGTGGGCAAAGCCTTCCTTGGTCATATACTCAAGTACCCGCGCCATATCCTCGTCAAACGAGGATTTGGCGTAAGCATCAATAAACCAGGCATTTCTCGGGTCACGAACAGCGGTTCCCGTATAATCCGAAATATTATTGCCATTATCATCCACATAGGAATCTATCAGCGGGCATTCCAGAGAATTGAGCACCTGCTTCCAATACTGTATGGGATGTAAGCCGTGTTCCAGCCCGTATTCCCCAATCCGATACTCAAAAAGATGCATCATTTCATGGGAAAGCGTTGCTTCGAGATCATTGATCCATTTAAGCCCTATACAAAGCTCAAGGTAATTTCTGCTCCGATCGGTACAGGCTGCCGGATTCGAAATCGTCAGCGGACTTGTCCGTATAAAATCGTCGCAAAGGTATATAAACAGTCCTTCCTTTTCAAGGCCGCTGAGTTCCTCAATCATTCCCTCGGGATATATGCTGAGGCATTGTTCGAGGCGGATCAACGCATCACAGATCTTCTCTTCGTTGTTCTTCGCAACCAGGCGAAAACTGTTACTGAACATATCGAGTCCGACTTCATCGTATAAGATTCGAACCGACGGATATCGTTCCTCAAGACTTTTTGCAAAGCTGTATGCAGTCGGATACTTCTCGCCGCGTCGATAGACTCGAATGGAATCCCCCGGTTCAGTCGCTCCTTTAGAAGTGTCATACAGATACAATTCTCTTGTTCCCTTCTCTGCATTCCAGGCCTGCAGAATCAGGTACCCCTCCTCTGTTACACCCATCGGCTGTATATCATCAAAGGCAGGCTTAAACTCTTCAGAAGCAATACGTCCCGCAATTCCGCCATTTTTCAAATCGTACATCAGGATATATTGCTCGGTGGAATAATCCCCATCCGTGCCAAAATCCATGCAAAAGGTTGTCAGATACTTCTCGGAATAGCTTAATATATTTTGCATGCTTCCGTTCTTCGGAAGAAGAAACAGTCTCTCCGTATCCACGAAGTCGGAAATCATAATATTCTCTTGCGAAGTAAAATAGGCTGCATTATTCACATAGCTAGCATCCGGTATTATGAAGGACACCCTCTCCACAGAATCCCCGGTACGATCAATCACATACAATCTCGAGGATGGAATCTGTGTGGAGAAATATATTTTGTCGCCCTGCTGTCCGCAGAAATTGCAGAAGAAAAGGTTGTTGCCGGCATTTTTATAGCAGTAGGCAACCTGTCTGTTCTCAATAAAGGAGTATCCCTTCAGAAGTCCGCCGTTCTCGGTGAACCAGACGAAACCGTCGTCCGAGCAGCCGGCAAAGCTGCCCGCTTCGTAATTCCAGCTTTTTGCATCGGCACCCAGCTGCGGATTCCATATCACGCGGTGCGTTTCTTCGTAAATCGCAAGCACATTGCCGTCATTTGCAAGCATGCATCGCGGATATTCATCCATAGAGCCTTCGATTTCTCCGATAACAAGCGCCGCAGGGTTCAGAACGGGAAATACACAGAACCGGCGGTTCCAGTCCTCCGTTCCTTCCTTAAAAAGCTGTAAAAGGACATATCCGTCCCGCACCTCGCCGTCATAATAGTTATAGCCGTTCTCTAAATGCTTTGTGATATCCATGCAGTAGAGATTCTCTTTATTCGCCTGCCGATATGCTTCCTCCGGTACCTTCGGCGTCGGAGATGGGGTCGGCGTAGGCGTAAGCGAAGGCGTCGGGGTCATTGACACCTCGCCGCTTGTCGGTGTGACGGCAGTGATTCCCGTCGGGGTGATATCCTTAATTGTTCTTTTCTTCGCACTCTTTCCACAAGCCGTAAGCATCAATATAAGGCATATGCTTACCACTAAAAATCTGATTCTTTTCATTCTCTCTCCCTCATTCTGTTCGGAAAATCCTGTCTTAAAAAGGCATTATAACACATCTTTCCGAAATAGAAAAGCGGCAGAACCGCTCATGCGATTCCGCCGCAGGAAATCATTTGATTAAATCCGCATATTCGCCGCCGTTCGCCTTCAACAGATCGTCCGGTGCAAGGCAAATCTGCGCACCGACTTTGCCGGCACTGATATACATCTCATCAAGAAGCATCGCACTCTCCTCCACACGTGTGGGAAACTGCTTCTTCATACCGATTGATGTACAACCGCCGCGAATGTATCCGGTAAGAGGTGTCAGCTCCTTTAACGGAAGCATCTCCACATTCTTCTCGCCAACCGCTCTTGCTGCCTTCTTCAGGTCTAACTCCTCATCAATCGGAATAACGAAAACGAAATGATTTCCACTGCTTCCGGTCGTTACCAGAGTCTTATATACCTTTTCATGCGGCAGTCCCAGCTTATCGGCTGTGGAAGCTCCGTCAATAAACTCTTCACACTCATAGGCCTGATGCGTGAAATGTATCCCCAAGCCCTCGAGGATACGCATCGCATTGGTTTTGATATCTTTCTCTTTCGCCATTTTTAATACTCCGGTACTCCGTGCGTAAAATATGTCGAGAGAACCGTTACTTCCTCGTCTGCAATAACCATAATGCCCACATCGGTCTGCCAGGGCTTCATACGAAGCACCATATACTGTCCCAAAACCGTTACATCGGAATAGTTCCAGCCATCCTCAGGGGTAATCGGGCGGTCAAACTTCACTACCATATAGTACTCTGCTGCCTCGGTGCTAATGTCGGTCTTCAGTCTGAATGCAAGAAGTGAGGTAACGCCCTTCTCTTCTCCGGTCCGGTAGCTCTGTACCGACGGTGCAGGTGCCGTAAATGCCTCGGTGGCGTTCTTCGGCGCATCCGCATCCTCAGGAATCACAATCTCTTCGGGTGCAGGATTCTCTGAATCGTCTGCCGGGCCTCCCGGGACGTCGCTCGGGTCCTCCTCAGGCTCCTCACCAGGTTCCTCAGTAGTATCGCTCGGGTCCTCCTCAGGCTCCTCCGTTTCAGGCTCATCAACTACCGGCTCCATCGGGCCGTTCGGCTCTGCATCGCCCGCTACTACGAGCTCTGCACAGCTTAAAGAATACAGATACATCGCCTTCGTCAGGTTGGTAAGCGCCTCGGACTTCTGTAATGTAATCGCAAGGTTCAGGTAGTTATATACGCTGGTGACCGTAGTAACGGAACCGTTTGCATCACTGACCGTAACAACCACATCGTCAACCATCGACTGTGCGGAAATCTTGGTTACATCAACATAGTAAAGCTTCTGACTCTGGCTGTAGGAAATCGGTGCTTCCGCACCATTAATCGTAGCTCTGCAACCGGCAACATCTGCGATATCGTAGTAGAGACGCATCGTCGTGTAGTAATCCGTAAAAAGGCTCTTCCCGTAAGGGTAGATACTCTGCTCGCCGTCAACGGTAATAACCTCCTGATAGCTTGCAAGCTCTTTCTCAGTTACAGCTGCAACCATTGCATCATCCATAGCATCCGGCTTTTCGGTGCCATACTCATAGTAATGTGCATAACGACCGTAGCGTGCCATCGCATCGGCAACCTTCAGGACAGCCGCATCCTTCGTAACGCCGCGCAGTCTCTGAAGATAATCGTAAACCGAGCTTTCGCCGACCAGTCTACTCTCATTATTTGCATATAAAGTCGCGGTAATCCGGTCACCCATGTCGTTCGCACGTACCGGTGCCGAAAAAACATATCCGTTGCCCGTCTTCAGTACCGCATCCCGAAGCGCAGTATCCGCAAGGATATTCTCTCCCTTCGCAAGAACCAGTCTTGCATTCTGATCGGCCTGAATCTCTTCTGAAAATGTGAAGAAGAAATGCAGTACGATACTTCCGTCCAGGGAAACACTGTTTCCGAGGAACTCATAATCCCACTTGTCTGCAGGCCGCTCTGCTGCAAGGCCGGCAATCGGATTAGGGAAGGCGATCATAAACGCAAGCAGGAACGCTGCTGCTTTGACCATCAACTTTCTCATATAATCTCTCCTTAATCCGCGCGGAACTATCGAAACCCATTCAATTCTTTATCCCCGATATTCGACGGCAACCGCCGAATATACAACGCGTAGAGGTATTCCCCAATACCTCGTAATTTACATTTACCACATTTTATGCATAAATGCAATACTTTTTGCATAAAGAAACACAAGTTTTAACAATAAATAAGTGCACAAAAAACGATAAATGCACATTCAACAACTAAAAACGGCTTCGGTCGTAGCCGAAGCCATAAAAAAATCACAACTCACACACAATTTGTGCTATATGTGTAGCCTTCAGACCACAATTTACAGCATCCAGTATGATTCGGTAGGTATCTTCAATCAGTTCACAGGCTTCCGGCGGAATCTGTGACGCCTCCGCAAGATTACGGATTCTGACAACCTTTTCCGCATCTTTTCGCACGGTGAGCACCTCTTGAAACAATCCCGGATAGTGCTTTTCTATGAAATTCTTTTTTGCACGATCCTCCGATTCCCCCTGTGAGGTGGAAAGCACATATAAAACTGCCCCCTCTGCCCGAAGCCGCTCAGCATATCGTCTCACCGGCTCCACCGGCTTACAGAACCGGTAAGAATCCCCGTCATATTCCTTACAGAACTGAAGCCACTGCTCGTCCGTCATGCCCGGCTTCAGTTCACCGTTCACCGGATAATACGGGGCACTTAACGTACCGTCGATATCAAAGAAAGCTGCTTGTGTCTTCATATCTGTCCTTTCGAATAACCGGGAATCATCCTTCCCTTTTTATGTACGGGAATATCTCAATCTGTTTGAACGAACCAATGCCCTTTAGCATATCTACGCTTCGCGCACAATCCTCCCTCGTGTTATATCCGGGAATCAGCGGAACCCGAACCTTCACTCTGTCCGAAAGCCCCTCCGAAGCAAGCAGCCGAAGGTTACTTACCACCCTTTCGTTCGACTGCCCGGTATATGCCCGATAGATTTCGTCGTTCATATCCTTAATATCTACAATATACATATCCACATACGAAATCACCGTCCGAAGCACTAACGCGGGCACATTCAGGCTGGTCTCCACCGTCAGCTTCCATCCCTCAGGCATCGCTTCTGCGAACTCCTTTATAAAATCCGCATGTAAAAGCGATTCTCCGCCGCCAAATGCAATCCCGCCACCGGTCGCCTGAAAATACAGATCATCGATCCTTACCTGCTCTATCAGTTCCGATACAGAGACATTGCGAAATGGCACTTCACTTGAAAGTATATCAGAATTGATGCAATATCTGCAGGAGAGCGGACAGCCTTTCGCCGCGACCAAAGTCGTCACACCGTCTCCATCCAACTCCATACGTAATCTCGTACAGCTGATTAACGGAAGTAGCATTCCCATCCTTTACTCTAACCCTTCAAAAAGTGTTTCATTTGCTTCCGTCTGAAGCTTCGGTGCACCTAAGAGGTCATCCGGTATGTCCTCCTTATACGGTACTTCCCCTTCCGGAGTCGGCATCACGATGTCGCCTTCTATCTCGCTTACCTCAGTCCCCGGTCGTTTCGTGAACCTTTCTGCGTAGTCAAGCAGCTCCTCCATCGAGCAGGCCGTTGTCGAAGCCATAATTCCGGTCGCAATACCGGCAATTGCAATTCCCTTTCCAAGCTTTCTGCGAAGAGAAAGTGCTTCCTCCATCTGACGAAGCTCTTCTTCACATTTTGGGCAGGTTCCCTTACATTCCCCCTGGTGCGGGCACTCCTCAACAACATACGGAATCTCATTCGCATCGGCTATCTGTTTGCGAATCTGCTTCAACATCCTACATTTTTCTCGACCTCTCATACTCATTCTCCTTTCGTGTCGGAAGTATCTCCCTCCAATACTATAATGAATGAGAATCATAAAAGGTCACTTTTTTCGAAGCGTTGCTTTAAAATGAAACCATTCCGAAAATTTCAGTTTCTCGGTTTTATAAATACTGGGCGGCGCAGTGTACTGGCCGATACGTCTTGCCTTCTCAAGGGCTTCGTCCGAAATGTAGCCCTTCTGCTCAATCTTCTCAATCGTGCGGCGAATCTCTCCGGCTCTTTTATGAACCTCTCCGATACAATCAAAAAGATACTCCCGCTCTCCCGCGTAGGAGCGCAGATAATTCATCTCAACCAAAGGGCTGTGCGGGCCGGCCTTCAGCTTCGCCAGATATGATGTCAGACTGTTCGCGCTCGCAAGTCCGCCGATTATTGCCATAATGCCTCCCGTGAGGCACAAAAAGCCAAAGCTTACCGCTCCGCCAATTCCCATCGTGAGCGCCAGCCAGCCGAAGAATAGTGCAATGCCCATGCCGGCAAGAAAGAACAGAAGCTTAAGAATCAAATCAATCTGATCCTCGGATTTACGCTTATCAATCAGCTTCACATCCTTTTCAAAGCCCTCCGCCTGCACCATCAGCTTCTGAAGTGACAGCTTCATTGCTTCCATCTGGAAGGTGTGCCTGCTGACATCGTACCCACCGTCCTTCTCCGGAGCCCGAAGCTTTGCGTTCGTCACGGAACGATTATATTCCTCCAGCTCTCTATCTAATTCATCCAAATCCTGATTACCCATGATCATACCCCCGCGTTTCAAAATCCCTGCTACCGGTCTTAAAACTTCTTCATCCCAAACTTATACTTAAGACAATCCATTATCGTAAACTTATCCATCACATATATAGACGGATAATTCTCCACAAATCTAAGCTTGTCAGCTTCCGCAAGCTCCGCCTCCGTAAGCCCTTTTTCTCTCGCAAGCTTTCGCTCATAGCCCTCAAGCAAACTCAGATTCCTGTTGACACGTCCGATCTGCTCACGGCAATAATCCTCCTGCTTCGCAAAAGTCTTAATCTTCATCTCCTCCACAAACGGAGATGCGTTACTGGTAATGCATCGTACATAATGAATGACCGTATGCTGTGCAACCTGATAGATCTGCACCAGAAAAGCAACAATCAATATTCCTAAAAGCGAATACCAGGCCCAGGAACTTGCAATATTATAAAAAAGCGCCAGCACAAAGAATACAAGGGTGAAGAAGCCAACTGTGCCGATCCATTCCTTTCGAACTGCTTCTCCTTCGACCCTTCGTAGCGTATCGATTCCGTTATGTTCCTCTCGCGCCGCAACCAGCTTCTTCTCAAGCAGTGTTCTGATTCGCTCCAGATTCCCTAACTGAAGCTGATACAGTGCCTCGCGGTCGGTCTCATCCTCATTAGAAAAAGGAATCCAGGCCTCCTTCTTCGTGTCCGTCGGCGATGATTGATACACCTTAGACTGTACATTGTAATCCGCTAATTCGCGATCCAAGTCATCAAATTCCATATGCCCCTCCGCAGATAATGCGTTTGACCCCTGAAACAACACAACTACTTGTATTTTATAATAATATGGTAGGTATTGCAAGCACATTTCCCTTGACTTTTCCGCCGAAAAACATTACCATCTACATAGTTATTCCTATAGGAGGAAAATATCATGGCTGAGAATTTTGTAGAATCCATAACCAACATGGAAGACGACTTTGCCCAGTGGTACACGGACATTGTTAAGAAAGCTGAATTAGTTGACTATACCGGAATCAAAGGATGTATGGTAATCCGACCGGCCGGATATGCAATTTGGGAGAACATTCAGAAGGAGCTCGACCGTCGTTTCAAGGAAACCGGTGTTGAGAACTGCTATCTCCCGATGTTCATTCCGGAGAGTCTGTTGAATAAAGAGAAGGATCACGTTGAAGGCTTTGCCCCCGAAGTTGCATGGGTAACCCAGGGTGGTGGAGAGACGCTTCCGGAGCGTATGTGTGTACGTCCTACCTCCGAGACACTCTTCTGTGATTTCTATTCTCACATCGTTCATTCCTACAGAGACCTTCCGAAGGTTTATAACCAGTGGTGCTCTGTTGTACGTTGGGAGAAGACAACCCGGCCTTTCCTTCGTTCCATGGAATTTTTGTGGCAGGAGGGTCATACCATCCACGCTACCGCTGAAGAGGCTCAGGAGAGAACCGAGCTGATGCTCAATGTGTATGCAGATTTCTGTGAGCAGGTGCTTGCGATTCCTATGGTTCGCGGTCGTAAGACCGACAAGGAGAAGTTCGCCGGTGCGGAAGCAACCTACACCATCGAGGCATTGATGCACGACGGTAAGGCTTTGCAGTCCGGTACCAGCCACAACTTCGGTGACGGCTTTGCAAAGGCCTTCGGTATTCAGTATACCGACAAGGAGAACAAGCTTGTTTATGCACATCAGACCAGCTGGGGTATGACTACCCGTCTGATTGGTGCC
Source organism: Lachnospiraceae bacterium (assembly GCA_024404675.1). Lineage (GTDB taxonomy): Bacteria > Bacillota > Clostridia > Lachnospirales > Lachnospiraceae > ISDg. The sequence goes on along the minus strand of JAKSPO010000002.1, from coordinate 159,377 downwards.
ATCATTATGGTACACGGAGACAATTCCGGCCTTGTTCTTCCTCCCCTTGTTGCTCCGACACAGGCAGTGATCATCCCGATCCAGCAGAAGAAGGAAGGCATTCTCGATGCTGCCTATGCACTTCGCGACAAGCTCTCTAAGGTTGCAAGAGTAAAGGTTGACGATTCCGACAAGACCCCCGGCTTCAAGTTCGCCGAGCAGGAGATGCGCGGAATTCCGGTACGTGTAGAGATCGGTCCTAAGGATCTTGCCAATAATCAGGCTGTTCTGGTTCGTCGTGATACCCGCGAGAAGAGCAGCGTTTCTCTTGACGAAATTGACACCAAACTTGCAGAGCTTCTTACCACGATTCAGAAGGATATGTACGAGCGTGCGCTTGCACACAGAGAAGCACATACCTACGTTGCAACCAACGCAGAGGAGATGAAGGAAATCGCCGACAACAAGCCCGGCTTCATCAAGGCGATGTGGTGTGGTGACCGTGCATGTGAGGACGCAATCAAGGAACAGATTGGTGTAACCTCCCGCTGTATGCCCTTCAAGCAGGAAACCCTTGCAGACACCTGCGTATGCTGCGGAAAGAAAGCCAAGACGATGGTTTACTGGGGCAAGGCATACTAATCAATCACTATTCAAAAATACGAACGGCTCCCAAACCAAAGCCCTCAGGGCACGGTGCGGGAGCCGTATTTTATTCGGTATCATATCTTCGGCATTCTTCCGGTATCAATCCACGATATTCTTCCGGTATCTTTCTTCAGCCTTCTGTCTCCGCTCCTTTCGGAGTTACAAAAGGACATTAATATCCCAGATCTTCTCCTACCAGAATCACATGAACACGATCCTTATGCCTCTCATAGCGTGTAATCAGGAACTGACAGCATATCGTATCAGGCGACTTGCAATCCATACACTTTCCGGTACGTGTGCAAGGCGTATTGAGCATAAGCCGCTGTGCATTAATCGGTGCCGCCTCGTTCCGTGCACGCTTCAGACCTGTATCAACATCCGGAACCGCCTTATTCATTCCTACAATCAGAATCAGCTTCCCAGGCCCAAAGGCATAAGCAGAAACACGGTTGGAATTGGCATCGATGTTCACCAAGATGCCATCATAAGTAATCGCATTCACACTTCCCAGGTATACATCCGCGCTGTAAGCAAACAGCTCCGCAGCGCGCTTGTCCGTAGCCGCATCACGGTCACAGAACTCATAATTACCGTTTCGAAGCTCCTCCACCAGTCCGATCTCAAAAGCAGACATAGAACCGCCCTTGGTAACCTTACAGCCGGCAGGGATCATCGAAAGCGCAAGCTTCAATGCCTCTTCCTTCGTCTGTACATAATAACCGGCCATATTTCTAGAGGCCAGTCCTTTTATCACCTGCTCTGCCAGAACATCATTCCGCTTCATCCGATTCGTCTCCATCCTTGTCCGCCTCCTGTATCTTACTGTGCAAGTGCCAATCCTGACTCCTTAGAGCGGATCTTCCAAATCTCTGCAGAGCTGATCGAAAAATGCCTGTGTAATTGCTGTCTTCTCATCCCAGAAGCGAAGCGCCGCCTTGGAACGAAGCACATCACGGTTCTTATATTGCTGGCGCAGTGTATATCGCTCGATGTGACCCTTAATTGATGCGAAAGAAACCTCCGGATTCGATGCGGCCTGGATCCAGGTATCCATCACGATTCCCATGGCACCCATATCATCCAGCCAGTCTGCTTCCATAAGAATCACCAGCGAACCGGAGATGTCGCCGCTCTTCAACAGATCTTTCCGGCTATGATGAGCAATCAGATCGCAAATCTCAACAATCTGATCCCGTTCGTATCCGACCGACTCGAGATACTCTGCTGCAATTCTCGCTCCTTCGTTGCCGTGATCTGCCATATCCTGGCATGAGTTGTAGCCACTGTCGTGAAAAATTGTCGCTACCATCAGGCTGTCAAGGTTCACTCTCGCACGTTCCTTCTCGTCACAGGCAAGGTATAGACGAATCGCCCAGCTGGTAACTCTCTTGGTATGCTCAAAGCGCTTATAATCAATCGATGTCTTTCCGACGCTGCTGTTTCGGGGAAGCTGCAGACACTGTTCTACATATTCTAACATCTCTCTGTAACGCTCTGCATCCTGCTCCGTAATACCGGCCTGCTGCCACAACGGGTCGTTCTGCTTACCTTCACAAGCTTGCTGCAACATAAGCATATCCCTCCTCCCCGGCACGCTTTACATACTCTTCACCTTCCAGAATCGTAAAACGATCTCCGTCAATCGAAACCTTAATCGGCACAGGATATACATATCCGTGTTCAAAGGTTACTTCCGTCTCGGACGCATACCCAAGCCTCTTCGGAGACACAAGGATACGTCCCGTCTTCTCGTAGCCATCCCAGGTTTCACAGCCACGCGCCTCATTCATCAGAGCCTCCGCAATACGTTCCGGCGGAAGAAAGCTTGAATCCAGGACAAGATTGTAATTCTTAAAATCAAAATAGTGAATGCCGTAAAGCTCCTCGTACCGCTTATCTTCATTCGCCGCACGTGCGGCCAACTGTGTCTTGGCATCCTCAATATCCTTATAGGCTTCTACCTCGCCCCTGCTTGCATCATTATAAACGCGGCGGGCGGCCTCACCGAGGTCAACGGAAAGAAATACCTTAAAGGACTTCTCTACAAAATGCCAGGCAAGACGGGAATCAAAAAGAATCGCCTTATCCGGGTTCTCACGGCTGATGGACGCCGTCTTGTCATCAATCATATGATCATACTGATGGTCCTTGGTCATCAATTCGTTCATCTCCAACACGGAGATTCCCAAATCATCCGCAATCGAACGAATCACCTTGCCGGTCGAAAAGATATCAAAACCGTACTTTCCTTCCAAAAGCTTACAAACCGTCGATTTACCGCTTCCCAAATTGCCTGTCAGTGTAATATGCATGGATTGCCTCCGTCTATTCTGCCGACCGGAAGAAACCGAATTCCTCCGGTCGGTTGATATTTATCTAGATTATAGCAATCTAACAGCATTCTTTCAAGACTGACTTATGTCCTTACTTTCCGCGCTCCTCGTAATCCTCCGCTACGGCAACCGCCCAGTCGGCATCCAGTTCTCCCGCACAGCGCACAGAAGCCATCGCACGACCGACACTTTCATACAAAACTCTCGTTCCCTTCTCGTCAGAGCAGTAATTGATTGCGTTCTCCTTCGCGATACCAAAGCTCTCACCGGTCTGCGTCGCATCAATATTCGCTCCAAGGAAGATAAATTCCCAGCCGCACTTCTTCTGCTGCTCCACGAGCTTACGAACTTCCTTCTGATTATACTTACGGCTTGCATTCTCCATACCGTCGGTGGTGATTACAAAAAGGACATGCTCGGGAACATCCTCCTTGCGAATATAGTGGTGGATATCCTTGATATGCTGAATCGTTCCGCCTACAGCATCGAAAAGCGCAGTGCACCCGCCACAGCAATAATCGCGATCCGTCATCGAACCGACTCTTTGCAGATCGATTCGGTCGTGCAGTATCTTCGTATCCGTGTCAAAAAGCACTGTTGTGACATAGGCCTTTCCTTCCTCCTTCTTCTGGCGCGCAATCATTCCGTTGAAGCCGCCAATCGTATCACTCACCAACCCGGACATTGATCCGCTACTGTCAAGAATAAATACCATCTCGGTAATGCCATTCTTCCTGCTCTCTCTTCTCTCTACATCCTTCTTCATACGCTTACTCTCCTCGTTCTTCTTTCCGTTGTCATTCTTTCTCATCATATGTTCCTCCAAATGCTCTGCCGCTTTACGCTATCACCATTGATGCGTTTCCGTCGGCTGTTCTCTTTACATTTCGCATTATAAAAGAAAAACGTCTCCGTTTGGTCGCTTGGCAAGCGACATTTTTCGGAGACGTCTTACTGACGATTTCTGCCCCTACGCACCGAGAAGCGTCTGGTCGTAGCGGAACAATTCCTCATTGATTTTTAGTACATCGTAAACACCACGCTCTATGTAGAAGCGGATAATCACATCAAAAAGTGAGCTTCCCGAAAGTGCAAAGCCTGCCTTTCCAAGCAGTTCCTCCGTCTCGCCTTCGCTCAGCCGAAGCGCAAGCGCAAAGGCAATTGCCGTCGGCTTACTTGGCTTATACAAGCGATCGGCGCGGATCTTCGAGAAGAGCTTTCGATCGATATTGGCCCTTTTATAGCAATCCGAATCACTCATTCCGCTTTCATCGATCTTTCGAAGAAGCATTTCGGAGAAGCTTTCATCAAGCATACTTCTGAAATCCGGTGCTTTCTCCTGCAAAGTGAAGCCCGCGGAGGAATTCTGATAAGTTGCCTCGGCCGCAGCTTCCGACATCTGCGCACACGCCTTCTCCTTCCGCTTTCCGAACAGAACCCTTGGCTCGGCCACCTGAGGCTTAGGGCTATTCGGTACCGGGCTTTGCGGCATAGCCTCAACAGCATATTCTGCTGTATCCGCAAGGTTACAAGCCGCCTCAGCATTTTCAGCCGTATCCTCCAGCTCACAAGACTCCCTAGCCTCTATCTTGGCACCACTCGAGCGGTGATACATCAGGTATCGCGCAAGCTCCGCATCTCCTGCCGGCATATCAAAGAAAACAAGATACACGGTCATATCATGCTCCGCAAGAAACTCCTTCACTGCCGCAACCGCAATCAGCTTCGCTTCCTCCTTCGGATACCCGTACACACCGGTCGATATTGCGGGAAATGCGATGCTTTCGCAGTCGGTTTCAAGCGCCAGCTTAAGACTTTCTTTATAGCAGCTTCTAAGAAGCTCCGGCTCGCCGTGACGCCCGTCACGGTACACCGGTCCCACAGTGTGAATAATATATTTGCACGGCATATTGTAGCCTCCGGTCAGCTTGGCTGCACCGGTTTCACAGCCACCGAGCGTCCTGCACTCCTCTAAAAGCTTCGGACCGGCAGCCGCATGAATCGCACCATCCACTCCGCCACCGCCGAGCAGCGAATTTTTGGCAGCGTTAACGACAATGTCCACATGCATCTTCGTAATATCTTGGTTGATAAAAAATAACGGCATACATTTTACCCCCTTCAGCCGTATTATATACTATATACACACCGCTTGGCAAGTTCGCGGCGGCACGGAAGTAATACCGCGCAGCGCGCACAGAAAAACGGCTTTGGAATTCAATCCAAAGCCGTGTAATAATCTTTTATGTAGGTCACCAAATCAGTACATTGGTCCGTACCATCCATTTCTTAAATTTATGTTTGGGTAGATCAACCTAAGTATCCTTTGGAGTATACCTGCCTTTCATAATATCGTTTTGGGTAGATCAGCTTAAGTCTCCTTTGGAGTGTACCTGCCTTTCATAATATCGTTTTGGGTAGATCAACTTAAGTATCCTTTGGAGTATACCTGCCTTTCATAATATCGTTTTGATGAAATTATCTACTGACCCATTGGACCGTACCTTCCTGTTCTGTAATATCTATATCAAAATATTTGAATAATCATATTCGTGTCGGCTTCACTGACTTACTGCATTGGATTCACCCCTTTCGTTTAATCTGTGTTTGTTTTTGTTGTCTACACTTTACCACCTTGCTTTATATTTGTCAATACATTTTTGCAAATTTCTTAAAATTATTTTTCTTCTCTCGTCTTTTTTCTGAATATTCTGACAATTTAACATATGGATAGCCTCATTTACGCCATCCAAAACACCGGTCCCCTTACGGAAAATGCCCCGAATACGGGAGGTATCCGAGGCATTATGGTTAATCTTTTTCGTATAGTGTCTGATCAGACAAAGTATACATTCTGACATTTTCAAAGGTTGTGCGAATTCTTTCCATCTCGGACGCGTTATGAGTTACAATCACGATTGCATTACTCCGTTTCCGCTCATATAAAAGTCGAAGCATTCGAAGCTTCTTCTCTTCGTCTAATCCGGTGAAGGGTTCATCCAGAATCACCAGCTCCGATTCCGCCGCAAGTGCGCGGCACCAAGCCACTCTTCTCTGCATTCCACCGGAATACGTCCCGACGGCTTTACCGGGCGCAGGTTCGATTCCAGAGAATGTCAGAAGCGATGCTGCCATTGCCTTCGTGCAGGGTCGTGCCGTAAGTCTTACATTTTGCAGTGCCGAAAGCTGCTCACACACACGATTCTCCTGAAAAACCGCAGCAATCCGCACGGAATCGGCAATCGTCACTGTACCGCCGTCCGGCTTCTCAAGTCCCATAAGTAATCGAAGAAGCGTTGTCTTGCCCGCTCCGGACGGACCCGTGATAAGGAAAACCTCTCCTGTGCATAGCGACAGGTTAACCTCCTTCAGTACGTCATTCCCCTCAAAGCCCTTCGAAACACCGCTCAAAGTGCATATCTCTCTTCTTTCCAAAGATTCCTGCGCCAGACTACCTATTTCGGTCTCTTCGCGAACCGCTTCCGCCTCCTCGAGCCTTCCCGCCTTGCTTCTTAAGCCTAAAACGTAGCAAAGAAGCTTCTTCGGGCTGTGCCACAGTGTCGGTGCCGAAAAAGCAACCGTAAGGAGTCGAAACAGCGCAAGAAAGAGCTTTTCAAATAAGACGCTCACCAGAACAATCAGAATCGTCCAGGCAAATACTCCCTCCGCATCGACATAAAGCTTAGCATAATAGAGCTCTCTACCAATGGATTTCGGCGCCTGCGCAATCAGCTCTGCGGCAACGCCCGCCTTCCAGCAAAGCCCAAGTCCTGCGGAGCATGCAGCGAGTGCATACGGCACCGAGGCCGGGATATAAAGCCGTGTGAGCCTTTTCCACCAGCCGACCCGAAACACCTCTGCCGCCTCAATCAGCTTTCTGTCGGCAGACGAAATGCCCTTATACACATTCTCGTAAACTACCGGGAATACCATCAGAAGCGAGATCACAAAACCGATTTCTGCCGGCTCTACAAAGAAAAGGAGCAGAATGATAAAGGACGCAACCGGAACAGTCTTTACAAGCTTCACGCCGGGCATCAGAAGAATTGCAATCGGCTCCCCGGTGCTTGCCGCAACCGCAAGAACGGTTCCTAGAACGAGTGCACATAGAAAGCCCTTTGCAATATGCGTAAAGCTCCCCCACAGAATCGGCAGAAATTCCTTTCCTGTAAGCAGCTTAAAAAATGTCCGAAACACCGCGCCCGGATAAGGCAGCAATACCGGCTTGTTCAGCCGGTATGCGAAATATGTCCATAATCCAATCCACAGCAGAACGGAAAGCACAATATAAATTGTCTTCTTCCATTTCTTCATGAATGTGTTACCTCAAAATCAGGAGATGGCTCTGCGAACCACCTTATAAACGATTCCGATAAGAATCAGAACACCGCCGGCAATCAGAACGATCAGTCCAGTCTTAGCAACATTGTTGAATAAAAGTGCCTCAAACAAGGAGTAAATCGTCTTTCCAACCGTATCCTCAAGAAGTTCCGCAACCTTCTCTCCGCCAAGCTTCACAGTACCAAAGATGAGGCCGCCCGAAAGTGCCGCAGTAACGCCCGTATGCAATAACGCACTGTCAACAAAACGACCGCAGGCAAGGAAAATCATCAGTGTAAAGAAGGCTACGATTCCGTACAGGATATACTGGCTCGTATCGGATAGGAACATACGAATATACTTTAACATCTTCGTAAGCGTCTCGTCCTCATCCTTTGTAATCTTCTTAAGCTCGTTCTCGTTGATATCCTCAAGCGTATCGCGAATCGCGTCAAAATCCTCCTCGAGCATCTTCTTTCCGGTCAGCTCTTCAATCAGTTCCTCATTCTTCTTGAGCACCTTGACAACCTTCTCGGCATTGATCTCAAAGTGATCGTTCTCGCCCGTAAAATACTCGAGCGTGCCGCCGAGAACATCGGAAACTGCCTTACGAATCGCCTTATTTTCAAGAAGCTCGGAGATGTTCTCCTCATTCAGCTCCGGATATGCAGCCTTCTGCGCTTCGGGAATCCGCTCGAAAACATAAGACAGAAGACTCTGCTTGTTGTCCGCATCACCGACAAGCTGACCGACCTCCATATCGAGAATATCCACCTCGGTAAATGCCTTGCTGATATTGTCCGAAGAGATGGAGCGCTTCACGGCATGGAACAGAATGGTTGCCGATCCGATGACGAAAAGGAGCATGCAAAGCATAAATGCCAGCAGTCTTCGTCCAAAGCCCAACTTCCTGCGCGGTGCCTTCTGCGGCATAGGCTGAACCATCTGGTTCATAGGATACTCCTGCGGCATAGGCTGATAGAACTGTGCTACCGGCTGCTCAAAGCCCTGCATCGCCGGTGTTTCCGCAATCGTCTGCTCAACAGGTGCCGGAGTAACATCCGCTACTCCTTCACTGCCCGTATAAAACGTAGGCACTATCGTCTCCGCCGCGATATCGGGAAGTTTACTTCCGCATTTCATACAAAATTTCTGACCGTCTGCAGCCTCACAGCCGCATGTCGAACAAAATACTGACATCTTCATTCCCCTCCTGTTTTATACCGCTATGCGGCACAAGACAAATGTATCACATTTTCCTACGGTACGCAACGAAATATTATTGTTTTGAAGCGGGAGGCGGTTTGACTTTTCCCCGGTTCTGGGCTATACTTTTTACAATATCCGCCAAGGCGGAAACGGAAATGAGGTGACGGCTTATGAGAATTGTTTTGATTCGACACGGGGATCCGGATTATGTGAAGGATTTTCTGACAGAGAAGGGGGAACGCGAAGCCGCCTGTCTCGCAAAATGGATTAAAAAATACGACCATGAGGTCGATGCTTACTACATGTCGCCTCTTGGAAGAGCGAAGGAGACAAGCCGTGTGTGCCTTGAACCGCTCGGCAAGGAGGCAACGGTGCTTCCTTGGATTCGCGAGTATACAGGTCGCACCTATTACAAGCGGATTGACGGCGTTCGCCACGCGTGGGACTTCTATCCTTCCGACTGGACCGGTGACGAAACGCTTTACGCGGAGAGCACCTGGCGCAATTCTCCTTTTTACAACAACGAAGAATGCATCGACGGCTTCCGTACCATTACGGAGGGCTTTGATCAGTTGCTTGCTTCCTACGGTTATGAGCGGGAGGGACATATCTATCGCACGCATTGGGACGAGAAAGGTTCCTACGGCGGGACGATTGTCATCTTCTGCCATATGATTGCAACACTTTCGGTCATCGCACATCTGACAGGCATTGCCGCACCGCTTCTGTGGCACGGCTTTTTCAGTGCGCCGACAGGCATCACAGTGATTCAGTCCGAGGAGCGTGAGCCCGGCACCGCCTGGTTCCGCGTTCGTTCGCTCGGTGAGGTCGCTCACCTGCTCGCAGAGGGTGAGCCTGTTTCGGATTCCGGTTTCTTCCCCGGCTAGAAGCTTCCCTCTCACAAAAACAATACAGAAACCAAAAAGAAAGCCGGTACTCACCGGCTTTCTTCTGTATTCTTCTATAATCCAAAGCTTATCGCCCGTTCCAGCGATACAGCTTGCTCGGTCTGTGCGGGTCACCCACAACCATACCGCCCGTTTCTTCAACGAATTCTGCAATCTTCTTACGGAAATTGGCCTTGTAAAGCGGCTTTCCGAGAAGAATCTCATACACATGCTGCAATGCAGGCAGGGTAAACTCCTCGCCCATCATATGAAAGGCAATCGAGGTATACTCTACCTTTCCGCTCAATCGCTCCAGCGCATAAGCAATCATCTCGCCGTGGTCATATGCAAGCTTTCCGCGAAGCTCGTCAACGTTGGCCTTGGAAACTTCCTTCCAGATAACCTCGGATACACGCTCACCGGCAACCGGGTGACAACGGGACTTATTGACGAGTGCAATATACGAAACAGAAATGACACGGCGTCTCGGGTCTCTGTTCAGCTCGCCCCAGGTATAAAGCTGCTCCGTATAAATATCATCGATACCAATTTCTTCCTTCAGACAACGTGCAACCGTCTCCTCCAGATCCTCGTGCACCTCCATCAATGCGCCGGGCAACGCGTAGCTGCCGCGAAAGGGCTCATCATCTCTTCGCTCTAAAAGCACCTCTACATGATTATCGTCAACGGTAAATATCAGTACATCCACCGCTACCGAAAGCTTCTCAAACTCCCCCGCATTCTTATGATCTGCTCCCTTATTCATCCCTTGTACCATCCCTTACAGTTAGTAGCTCATAAAACCTATTATACATTTACCACAAAACAGCCCTTTCGTCAATGAAACAGAGACAATTCTCATGGAAAAGTGAGAATTAAACCCTCGGCAAGCATTTTATGTACAGAGAGTGTTACGCATCTTCTATGGCATAAAAAAGCGTTGCGGACACAAATGCCCGCAACGCATAAAATCGTTATAAGTTTCTATCGATCCAAATACTGAATTACAGCTGAGGACCTGCAGCAACAAGTGCCTTACCAGCATCGTTACCGGTGTACTTAACGAAGTTCTTCTGGAATCTTGCAGCAAGATCCTTAGCCTTGGTCTCCCATACAGAAGCATCTGCATAGGTATCACGAGGATCAAGAATTGCAGGGTTAACACCCGGAAGCTCAGTAGGAACCTCGAAGTTGAACATCGGGATCTTCTTGGTAGGAGCCTTCTTGATATCGCCGGAAAGGATAGCATCGATAATACCACGGGTATCCTTAATGGTGATTCTCTTGCCGGTACCGTTCCAACCGGTGTTTACAAGGTAAGCCTTAGCGCCGTTCTTCTCCATCTTCTTAACGAGCTCCTCACCGTACTTGGTAGGATGAAGCTCAAGGAATGCCTGACCGAAGCAAGCAGAGAAGGTAGGAGTAGGCTCGGTGATACCACGCTCGGTACCTGCAAGCTTAGCGGTGAAACCGGAAAGGAAGTAGTACTGAGTCTGCTCAGGAGTAAGAATGGAAACCGGAGGCAATACGCCGAATGCATCAGCGGAAAGGAAGATTACGTTGTCAGCAGCCGGGCCGGAGGAAACGCCGTTAACCTTGCTAGCGATCTTCTCGATGTGATCGATCGGGTAGGATACACGGGTGTTCTCGGTTACGCTCTTATCAGCGAAATCAATGGTGCCATCCTCAGCAACGGTAACGTTCTCAAGAAGAGCATTTCTCTTGATAGCGTTGAAGATATCGGGCTCAGACTCCTTGTCAAGGCCGATAACCTTTGCATAGCAGCCGCCCTCGAAGTTGAATACGCCGTTGTCATCCCAGCCGTGCTCGTCGTCACCGATAAGGAGACGCTTAGGATCGGTGGAAAGGGTGGTCTTACCGGTTCCGGAGAGACCGAAGAAGATAGCGGTGTGCTCACCGTTCATATCGCAGTTAGCGGAGCAGTGCATGGAAGCAATACCCTTGAGAGGGAGATAGTAGTTCATCATGGAGAACATACCCTTCTTCATCTCACCGCCGTACCAGGTGTTAACGATAACCTGCTCACGGCTGGTAATGTTGAATGCTACGCAGGTCTCAGAGTTAAGACCAAGCTCCTTATAGTTCTCAACCTTAGCCTTGGATGCATTGTAAACAATGAAATCAGGCTCGAAGCTCTTAAGCTCCTCCTCAGTAGGAACGATGAACATGTTCTTTACGAAGTGAGCCTGCCAAGCAACCTCAACGATGAAACGAACTGCCATACGGGTATCAGCGTTAGCGCCGCAGAATGCATCTACTACGAAAAGTCTCTTGTTGGAGAGCTCCTTCTTAGCGATATCCTTAACTGCTGCCCAAACATCCTCGCTCATCGGATGGTTGTCGTTCTTATACTCATCGCTGGTCCACCATACGGTGTCCTTGGAGTTCTCATCCATAACGATGTACTTGTCCTTAGGAGAACGTCCGGTGTAGATACCGGTCATAACGTTAACGGTATCAAGCTCGGTATTCTTACCAACCTCGTAACCGGTAAGCTCCTTCTTGGTCTCTTCTGCGAAGAGCATCTCGTAAGAAGGATTGTAAACGATCTCAGTCGTTCCTGTAATGCCATACTTTGTCAAATCAATGTTTGCCATTCTTCATTACCTCTTTCTGTATAATATTTTAAAAGTCATAAATGACCTTCTGCACAAACGCAAAACATCATCTGATTGAACACATTGTCAATCAAGGATATTATATACCATATAAATTGTCAATGTCAACACCTGCCTTGTGTTTCCAAAGCAAAAATATGTGAACGAGCCGCGTTGGAATCGTACACAATGTACACTTTTCGGGCATTTGTCCACTGCCGATTCTACATATCAATGATTGCATTCTTTATCGCATATCGGTATAATATGGTCGAGCAAACAGAAAGGACGCTTCATTTATGGATTTTGACGATTACGAAAAAGCCATGCATCTGGGCCAGAAGGAATATAATGCCTGCCAAAGCAAGGGGCAGCCGCCGTATCTTCCGTGCCTTGAGGATGTTATCGCACAGTACGAAACAGAATCGAAAATCAAGCTCGGACTTCAGGAAATTCCGCTTTCACAGGTTGTGGGGACCTATGCGGAGGGACGTTCTAATGCATTTGCCCGTAATTTCATGCCGCTTCTCGATAAGGAGAGCGAGTTTGCGCGCAAATGGATCGTTCTTGCCGAGTCTATGTGCGAGGAGGGGCTTCGTGAGCCGATTCTCGCCTATGAATTTCTGAACAAATTCTATGTTCAGGAGGGCAACAAGCGCGTCAGCGTTTCAAAATATATGGGTGCCGTTACCATAGAGGCCAACGTCACCCGTGTCATTCCCAAGCGCACGGATGCGAAGGAGATTCTGCTTTACTATGAATTTCTCACATTTTTCGAAAAAACCGGTGTTAATTACCTGAACTTTACAAAGTGCGGAAGCTACGCACTGCTTTTGAAGGAGATCAACGAGGATCCCAATTTTACCTGGAACGAGGACTACGCCATGGACCTTCGTTCCATCTATGCCCGTTTCACTAAGGAATATCTTGCAGCAGGCGGCGATAAGCTTGTAACAACGCCCGCGGACGCACTGCTTTTATATCTGCACATCTTCGGCTACGAGGCTACAAAGAACGTATCCTCCTCCGAGCTTGCCAGAAATATCGATCGCATAAGAGGCGAGCTTCGCATCTACGGACAGGAGCGGCAGGCCGCCATCTCCTTAAACCCGGTAGAGGATCCGAAAAAGCACGTCTTCACCAATCTGATGTCTCAGAAGAAGCATGCCGCTGCGTGGATCTATGAGAAGAAGACCGATGTCAGCGCCTGGACCTACAACCACGAGCTCGGCAGAGAGCATGTGGAGGACCTGTTCCGAAACCGTATGTGTACGGATGCCTTTTACAACATTCCCGCCGAGTATGCGGATGAGGTAATCGAGGATCTGATCCGGCAGGGCTATGACATCATCTTTGCGACCTCGCCGCAGTATATCGCAGCCTGCGCAAAGGCTGCCGTTGCACATCCCGATGTCAAGATACTGAACTGCTCGCTGAATACTTCGTATAAAAGCGTTCGTTCCTACTATCTGCGTACCTACGAAGCAAAGTATATCATCGGCTGCATCGCAGGCGCCATGGCCAACGACAATAAGGTTGGCTACATCGCAGACTATCCTGTGTTCGGTTCGGTAGCGAGCATCAACGCATTTACCCTCGGCGCAAGAGCGGTGAATCCGGACGTGGAGGTATACCTTGAGTGGTCAACACTTAAGGACCACAAGCCCGGGGAGACATTTGCCGAGAACAATGTAACGATTATCAGTAACCGCGATATGATTGCTCCGGCGCATGCAAGCCGCGAGTTCGGTCTTTATCAGTGCGGCGAGACGACCGTAAACTATGCGATGCCGGTATGGCACTGGGGTAAGATGTATGAGGAGATTCTTCGAAGCATTCTTAACAACAACTGGAAGGACGAGGACGAATCGGTCGGTTTGCTTGCACTGAACTACTGGTGGGGAATGTCCGCAGGGGCGATTGACGTCATCACCTCACAGAAGCTTCCCTCCGAGCTCTCAAGACTTGTCGAGGCAGTCAAAAAATCCATTAAGGCCGGTATTCTGGTACCGTTCTCAGGACTGCTTACCTTCCAGGACGGCTCCGTTCTGGATGCGGGTGAAGGCCTTCCGCCGGAGGAAATCATTCGTATGAATCGGCTCGTAAACGGCATCCATGGCTATGTTCCGGGACCCGCCGAGCTGCGTGACGAATTCAGCGATTTTATGACCGCACAGTCGGTATTCCGTCCGGAGGCGGAAACACAGCTGTAGGTTTTATGGGGAAATACTGTATAATGTTTACTTTTGGGGAGGAGCACTGTGAAAATACTCATTGTGTCTGATACGGAATCGAAGGCTCTCTGGGATTTTTATGAGCCGGGGAAGCTGGACGAATATGATCTGATCCTGTCCTGCGGGGATTTGGATGCGGAATATCTGTCCTTTCTTGCGACCTTCACGAAGGTTCCGGTTTTATATGTTCACGGAAATCATGACGACAGCTATGCGCAAAGACCGCCGGAAGGCTGCATCTGCATAGAAGACATGGTTTATAATTATAAGGGGCTTCGCATCGTCGGCCTGGGCGGCTCGCTCCGCTACAAGCCGGGGATCCATCAGTATACCCAGCGCGAGATGAAGACCCGCGCCCACGCGCTGCGCTTCCGTTTATGGAAGAACAGAGGCTTTGATATCCTTCTTACGCACGCCCCTGCCGAAGGCTACGGGGATGCGGAGGATATGCCGCATCACGGCTTCAGCGCCTTTCTTTCCATGATGGACCGCTACCGCCCGCGTTACATGATCCATGGTCATGTGCACGCATCCTACACGAGAAATATGAAGCGCGTTCTTAAATATCAGGACACGCAGATTATTAATGCCTATGAGCGTTATGTTCTGGAGATTCCCGACGTTTCTGAGTCGCCGCGGAAGCATCGCAGGCATAAAAAGAAAGCCAAATAGGCACATATTTCTGCACGGTGAGTTCGAAACCATCCTCACCTAAAACAAAACTAAGGAGGTAGGGCTTAGCCCAACTATGAAAAAAAACACATTAAGAATCACTCTTGCCGCTGTTATCGCAGCAGTCTATGTCGCACTGACCCTTTTGATCAATGCTTTTGATCTTGCAAACGGTGCGATTCAGGTACGCGTATCGGAAGCACTGACTGTGCTCCCCTACTTCACTCCCGCTGCAATTCCGGGACTTACCATCGGATGTTTACTTGCTAATATATTCACAGGCTGTGCCGCCGGAGATATCATCTTCGGCTCCTTTGCGACCCTTCTCGGCGCAATCGGCACCTACTGTATCGGTAAGCTTTCCGTATGCAAAAAGAAAGGTGCAATCCTTTGCACCCTTCCGCCTGTTATTGCTAATACCTTGATTGTTCCGTTCGTTTTGAAATATGTCTATGGTATGCCGCAGAGCATTCCCGTTCTGATGGGCTTCCTCGCAATCGGCGAGATCATATCCTGCTGTATCCTCGGCGGACTTCTCCTCGGCGCTCTTAGAAAGAGCAAGGTGAAGTTCGAGGCTTAATGACGAACCAGTCTTCCCGCAAGGGCGAAGACACCAAAAAGGATAATATCCAGAATAACGATCGTGGCACCTACCGGCGTGGCCTTCAGAATAGAAAGAAGGATTCCGGAAACGGAACTCAGAACCGCCAGTGCTGCCGCGCATAAAATAACTGCCTTAAAGCTTCTGAACACACGCATTGCGGATAGCGACGGGAAGATAATCAGCGCCGATACAAGCAGTGAACCGACAAGGTTCATCGCAAGGACGATAATAATCGCCGTTACGACCGCAACAAGCAGATTGTAGGCTGCGGTATGAACACCGGTACTCTTTGCAAAGTTCTCGTCAAAGGTTACCGCAAAAATCTTATGATAGAACAGGATGAACATGCCGATAACAACTAAGGACATCACGATGCAAAGCCATACATCCGCTTTGGTGAGTGTCAGAATCGCCGTCGAGCCGAACATCGTGTTACATACATCTCCGGATACATTCGTCGAGGTCGGGAATTTGCTCAATAAAAAGTAACCGACCGCGAGCGACCCAACCGAAATCATGGCAATCGCCGCATCTCCGTTAATCTTTTTATTCTGCCCCGTTTTCAACAGAAGAATTGCCGACAGAATCGTAATCGGGAATACCAGATACAGATTACTGGTAAGCTTTACGACCGACGCAATCGCAATCGCACCGAAGGCAACATGGGAAAGTCCGTCTCCGATATAGGAGAAACGCTTCAGCACCAGAATCACGCCAAGAAGCGCCGAACAAAGTGCAATCAGTACGCCAACCACAAGCGCATAACGGACAAACGAATACTGAAAATACAGCGCCAGCTTTTCCATCGACTTCTCCTTTCAACAGTATCCAACGTATTTTTAAAAAGGACGGTTCCCTGTGCGGAGGACCGTCCTTTAAAAACAGCTTCACTCTCTAATTACAGATCACAGTTGTTAACGGTTCTCGGGAACGGAATAACGTCACGAATGTTGCCCATACCGGTAAGGTACATGATGCAACGCTCGAAGCCGAGACCAAAGCCCGCATGTCTGGCGGAGCCGTATCTTCTAAGGTCAAGATAGAAGTCGTAATCCTCCTTCTTAAGACCAAGCTCATTCATTCTTGTTACAAGCTTATCGTAGTCGTCCTCACGCTGCGAACCACCGATAATCTCTCCGATTCCCGGTACCAGACAGTCTACTGCGGCAACCGTCTTTCCATCCTCGTTCAGCTTCATGTAGAACGCCTTGATCTCCTTCGGATAGTTGGTTACAAATACAGGCTTCTTGAATACCTGCTCGGTAAGATAACGCTCATGCTCGGTCTGCAGATCGCAACCCCAGCTTACCTTATAATCAAACTTATCGTTGTTCTCCTCGAGAATCTTGATGGCATCGGTATAGGTTACTCTTGCGAAGTCAGAGCTTGCAACGTGCTGCAGTCTTGCAATAAGGTCCTTATCCACAAAGTTGTTGAAAAATGCCATCTCTTCGGGTGCATTCTCCAGTACGTAGTTGATAATATATTTGAGCATGCTCTCTGCAAGCTCCATATCATCCTCAAGATCGGCAAATGCAATCTCGGGCTCAATCATCCAGAACTCAGCCGCATGACGGGTGGTGTTGGAATTCTCAGCACGGAAGGTCGGTCCGAAGGTGTAAATGTTACGGAATGCCATCGCATAGGTCTCGCCGTTCAGCTGTCCGCTAACAGTAAGGTTAGTAGGCTTTCCGAAGAAATCCTTGGAAAAATCAACCTTTCCGTCCTCGGTCATCGGAACCTTGGTAAGATCCATCGTGGTTACCTGGAACATCTCGCCGGCGCCTTCACAGTCGCTTCCGGTGATGAGCGGAGTATGAACATATACGAAGTCACGCTCCTGGAAGAATTTATGAATTGCATAAGCTGCAAGGGAACGAACACGGAATACTGCCTGGAAGGTGTTCGTTCTCGGACGAAGGTGCGTCATGGTACGAAGGTACTCTAAGGTATGACGCTTCTTCTGCATCGGGTAAGACGGATCTGCTGCGCCTTCAAGTACAACAGAGGTGGCCTGAATTTCAAAGGGCTGCTTTGCCTCGGGCGTTGCCACAAGGGTTCCCTCAACGATTACTGCTGCCGATACACCGAACTTGGCAATCTCATCGAAATTCGCCAAATTGCCGGAATATACCACCTGCAGCGTTTCAAAATACGTACCGTCATTGATAACCAGGAAACCGAAATTCTTAGAATCACGATTATTCCTTACCCATCCTCCGATACGGACATTCTTGCCGAGATACTGTTCCCGATTTTTGTAAATCTGACGAATGGTGATAAGATCCATGTCTCTTGTCCTCCTACGAAATAATTAATTTCATTAAGTATTCTTAATATTTTGCTATTCTATTCTCTTCCGAAGAAAAAATCAAGTATCATTTTATGCAGAAGGCAGATAATGTGTCTTCAGATACTTATTCTCGAACTCCTCAAGCGGAATCGGGCGCTCAAAAAGGTAGCCCTGCGCGGTGGTAAAGCCACAGCTTGCAAGGAAATCTGCCTGCTCCTGCGTCTCAACACCCTCGAACACAGCCTCCTTCTTCACCGCAGAGATCATGTCGCACATGCAACGTACATAATTACGCTCCATCTCGGACTGACCGATTCTCTGTAAGAAGGAACGACCGATTTTCACGATATTGACCGGCGCATTGATCAGCATGGAAAGCGACTCACTACCCGAGCCGAAATCATCCAGGGTAATCTTAAAGCCATGATTCTGCAGGTCTCGAATGGAATCGCTTGTGCCGTCCTTAGAGGACAGAAGCATCTCCTCGTTGACCTCAATCTCGATGTATTTGCCTTCTACACCGTACTGCTCCGCAAGTCTTGAGATTCGCTCATCGAATTTCATAAAGCTTCGGTTGTTCTTGCTGAAATTGATGGAAATCGGCACCATACGAACGCCGGCCTTCTTCCAGTTACGAAGCGCCTGCAACACATTCGTATAAATGCAGAAGTCCAGATCGGTAACATGTCCGGTTTTCTCAAGAATCGGCACGAAATCAGCCGGGTAACGGTAGGTTCCGTCCTCCGTAAGCCAACGTGCGAGTGCCTCCGCACCAATCAGCTCCTTCGTCTCAAGGGAAAACTTCGGCTGGAAGAATACTTCGATGCGATTATTCTTGATGGCGTTCTGAATCTCGCCGGCGATTGTCTGCTCGTGAGAACGCTGCGTGCGAAGCTCCTCGGAGTAAATGCAATATGCACTGTCCTGCTCGCTCTTAGCCTGCTTTCTTGCAAGGTTTGCGTTGTCCATCGCAAGCGGAATATCCCGGTCGTTCTTCTTGAGGAAATATACGCCGCTCGAAAGCTGAATATCGATTCCCGGATAAGCCTTCAGCTGATGCTCCACGAAAACCTTGGACCAGCTGCGAAGCTTTGCGATAATCTGCTCTTTGGACTCTCCGTTCACATAGATGAGGAAATAGTCGGAATGGATACGGCAGGCGAAGCATTTCTTGCCCTTGCGTTGGAACATTGCCGCAAACTCGCGAAGCATTCTGTCACCTGCGGGATAGCCGTATTTTTCGTTAATATAGGAGAAATCATTAATATCACAGAAAATAACTGCGTGAACCGGCTCCATCTCGGTATCCGCAAGCGTCTCCTGCAGTCTTGCGCGGAAGGCGGTACGGTTGTAAAGTCCCGTCAGACGGTCCGTTGAGGACAGGCGGTTGATGAGCATACGGTCGTTGCTGCGCTCCTTGCGGATCTTGCGCTCCTCCTCAATCTGGGAGATACGGCCGTACACGTAGGTTATCTGACCATTGTCATCCTTCGCGCCGACAAGATTGATGCGACACCATTTGAATTCCTTTCCGTCAATTTTGATGCGGAACTCGCCCTTGCCGTTCTCGCCGTTGTCCTTAATGTCGGAAAGCAGCTGCGCGCACTCCTCGTAATCCTCCTCGTGGATGTACTGCTTTAACAGATCTCTCTCAAGAAAATGCGGGATGGTCTCCTCGACACCGAGTGCGGCGGAAAGCTTGGCCGGAAGGCTCATTCTGTCCTCAGCCACATTATAGCCGAACTGGTAATCATCGGAAGCCTCCTCTAGCTGGCGATAGTGGTCCAGCTGATACTTCATCGACATTTCCGCATTGATTCGTTTTGTGATTTCGGTAAATGCACAGCTGACGAGAGACTCTCCGCTCTCATTGCGGCTTACCACAAGCGCATTGCAATGTACCCAGGCAACGCTTCCGTCGAAACGGTTCATACGGAATTCTGCCTCTAAAACGGTCTCCGCCTCAGCCTTGATATCGAAAAGGCGGCCAACATTCTTCACATCATCCGGCGCAACAATCTCGGGAAGGTAATTATTGTGAATCGACGCAAACTGCTCGGCGGTATGACCGATGACCTGATAGAAGGCCTCATTTGCATAATAAATCTCCGGAACATTGTCATGGGAAATTCGACCCTGATATTCAAATACGGCAACACCGATCGGGAGCGTCGTAAGAAGGCCGGTAACCTGACGCTTTCTAAGCATTTCCCCGGTCACCTGTGTAATGGTAATATCAAAAAGGCCGTTCTTCATCATCTTCTTCTGACGACGAACGAAGCACTGTACGGGAATCAATTGACCCTCGGAGGTCGTTATGCGATGCTCGATGCATACGACCATCTGCTTACGGATCTTCTCATCCAGAATCTTGCGGATTGCCTCACGGTCATCCTTGTAAATCAGCGACAGATAATCATAATGCGCCCCATCGTTCATATGAATATCGAGAAGCTCCTCCACGTTGGCATCACAATCCACAACGGTATAACGGTCATCATCCATAACCGTGCAGGTTCCGAAGAAAATCTGGCGTGCATAGCCTCTACCGGTTGCAACCGGCTTTGCACTTGCATCCCCCATCAGGCTGACCAGATACTCGGAAAGCGTTTCCTCGCCCGCAAAGGTATTGAAAATCAGTTTCTTCGCGCGTGCATGGCTCGTGCAGATGAAAAGGCATGACAGAAAGATCGACCAGGTAAGCGGGTAAGCTCCTCTCTCAATCGAGCTGACCGTCTGTCTGGTGATGCCGATCATCGCACCAAATTCCTCCTGAGACTGCTTCATCGCCTTACGATACACAGCGAGATTCGCAGAGAATATCTCTAACAGCTTCTTCTTATCATTCTCCTCCAGATTAATCATCATATTCCCCTTCCCTAATATTCAAAATGCCCCATTCATTGCCCTTCGGGTTACTTTCACCTACGAAATTCTTGTCGGTCCGTCGCCGATTTCGACAACATAAAAGGTTGCCTCGTAACCGATTGCCGCAAGGTAGCTTGCGCCGACTCCTTCGATAAATGCCGGGACACATTCCTCCTTCACAAGGCTGACCGCACAGCCGCCAAAGCCGGCGCCGGTCATTCTCGCGCCGATCACACCCTCCTGCTGCCAGGCTGCGCTGACCAGTGTATCAAGCTCCGTTCCGGTAACCTCGTACTCGTCACGAAGTGAGATGTGTGATGCATTCATCAGTTCGCCAAAACCTGCAAGGTCGCCTGAGCGAAGTGCCGCAACCGCCTGTAAGGTTCTCTGATTCTCATAAACCGCATGTCTTGCACGCTTTCTGCATATCGGAGACGAGATTGCCGTTATGTTGGCCTCAAACTGTATCTCGTCAAGCTCACCGAGCGACGAAATCGGAAGAACCTTTTTAAGCTCGGCAAGCGCCTGCTCACACTCTGCGCGTCTTTCGTTATACTTGGAATCGCCGAGTCCGCGCTTTTTATTGGTATTCATAATAACAATCCGTACACCCGAAAGCTCGATTGGTGCGTATTCATACTGCAATGTCGCCGTATCAAGGAATATCGCACTGTCCTTTCTTCCCATCGAGATTGCAAACTGATCCATGATGCCGCAGTTTACGCCGATGAAACGGTTCTCTGCGCGCTGCCCGATTAAGGCATTGGTCACACCATCGAAGTCGAAGCCGAACAGGTCACGAAGCACATATCCTGTCAGAATCTCAATCGATGCCGAGGAGGAAAGTCCCGAGGAATTGGGAATCGTACCGTAGTAAAGGATATCCATTCCTCTGTCTATAGCATACCCCATCTCGGCCGCCGCCTGAATGACGCCTCTTGGATAGTTGCTCCAGGACAGCTCCTTATGATATACCGTATCGTCTATTGCGGTTTCCAAAACACCCTGCTTTGGAAAATTCTCGGAATAAAACCGAAGCACGCCGTCCTCTCGAAGTCTCGCGCACGCATAGGTTCCGATCGTCAGCGCACACGGAAATACATGTCCGCCGTTATAGTCGGTATGTTCGCCGATCAGATTCACGCGTCCCGGCGCAAAATACTCGCGAATATCTCCACCTTCGCCGAATATCTCAACAAATTTCTTTCTAAGTTCCATACATCCCCCGAATCACTTAACGAATAATCTTCCTCGTCTTTCTGCGTGCATTCTTCTCCTCGTACATACGGTCATCACTGATCGTCATCCACTCTCCAAGGGTTCTGCCGAGAGAAGGATCGGTAACAACATAACCGATACTTGCCTGCACAATGTAGGGCCTTCCGGAACGATTGTTGAAGTCTGTTAAAAACGCCTTGAAACGGTTGATATACTCCTCTACCATCTCCTCGGTATAATTTAACGCCAGAACTTCAAACTCATCACCGCCAACGCGGTAGCAGAATTCATTGTTGTAGCAGGCCGCCGACATCGCATTTGCTATTGCCTTCAGCGCCAGATCGCCGAAGGAATGTCCGAAGGTATCGTTAATATCCTTAAGACCGTCCATATCGATTCCGATAATCGCCATCGGCTGCTTCTTTCTGCGCGCCGTCTCGTACATACTGACGCTCTTCTGCTCAAAGCCGCGACGGTTCGAAAGACCGGTCATGACATCGCTTACGTACAGATGCTGCAGCTCCTTAATCAGCGTCTCCTTCTTCATGTTGGAGCGAATCTCTTCGAGCGCGGAACAAATGTTACTGATAAACGGCTGGAAGAACAGATTCGGCACCGCATCGTCGTTATAGGTGATAACGCCGTAGCCAAGGCAGGCTTCATGATAATGGAGCGGAACGATATAATAACCGCAGGGCTCCTCGCAAATATATTCCTCCGGAAGGATCTCCCCAAGCTCAAAGGCATGGTCCACATGACCCAAAAGACGGTTCTCACGAATCGCCGTTCTGAGATGAACCATCGGGGTAAAGCCCGAGAAGTCCTCTGCCTCCTGCTCCTTCCAGTCATAATCGTTCAGTACGATATAAAAGTCGCGTGCGCCATTGTTTCTGTTGAAAAACTCATATATGACGGAGTTCAGCTCATCGATGTCGGTGGCGCGCTCGCAGTTGATGCCCATAAACATTGTCTGAAGCATGAAGAAGCCGTTCTCCTGCTCCGCTTCAAAATATCTGCGCACCGCTCTTGCAAGCTGCTCCTCGTTTCTTCGGCCACATCCGCAGGACTCACGCGCTACAACATGGGTCTGTACAAAGGTAACATCCGGAACCTTCTCTCCTTCTCCGAGGAGTCTGATGGCATCGATGGCACGGTCTGCCATCTCGCGGATGTCCACACGGACAGAGGTTAACGTCGGTGCGGTCGCCTCCGTCTCGGAAATATCATCAAAGCCGGTAACCGCGATATCATCGGGAACGCGATAACCAAGCCGTTGCAGCTCATTGATTACAGAAATGGCCATATAGTCATTGGCGCATACGATAGCCTCCGGAGTACCTGCTCTTCCTTCAAGCAGATGCCTTACTGCATCCGGACCGCAATCACGCCAGAAATCTCCGTGATAGATATCATTTTCCGATATATCAATCTGATGCCTTGTAAGAACCTTTCGGAAGCAACGCAGTCGGTTAACCGCATCCGGGTGGTCTTTCGGACCGCTCACATAGCAGAAATCACGGACGCCGTGCTCCTGAATCATATGCTCCATAATATCAACCATGGAATTCTCATCATCGACCAGCACATTGCAGAAGCCGTCAATCTTACGTCGAACGCTTACTACAGGGCAGGTTGCATGGTCACGAATCAGTTGAACGATCTTGTCCGCAACCTCGTGAATCTCGAAGGTGTCGGCAGCTATAACCACACCATCCATCTGCGAAAAATCCGGCAAATCGGCAATCAATGCCTCACCACGGTCATAGGCATCGTTTGCACCGTATTTGTCGAAACAGGAATAGACAAGGGCATAATATCCGTACTCTTTCGCCTTCATAATCAGACGGTTCAAAAGAATGTACTGATATTCAGCGGCACTACGGCATACGATGATGGCTATTTTCTTGCATTGTGCAAGCTTCATAAACGCGACTCCTCCTGAAAAAATATGCTGGTGACCTCACGCGCAACAAAAAATCACTTATAATATTTTACTATGAAATCCGTTGGAATTCAACCGAAAAAGCGATTTTTTGCTATTTTTCTGCAATAAAAGTATACATTTTTCTGTTTCAATGCTATACTGATAAAAAATAAGGGTTGACAAAGGAGGACAGCATGGCTGCAAAGCTTCGGGACGATGTATATTTCATGAAAAAAGCACTGCATCAGGCAGACCGCGCGGCTATGCTCGGCGAGGTTCCCATCGGCTGCGTCATCCTTTATGAAGGCAAGATTATCGGCCGCGGCTTCAACCTTCGAAAGAACAAGCATACAACGCTTGCGCATGCGGAAATCACCGCGATTCGCCAGGCCTGTAAGGTGATTGGCGACTGGCGGCTCGAGGGCTGTACGATGTATGTTACGCTTGAGCCCTGTCAGATGTGTGCCGGAGCAATCGTGCAATCCCGTCTCGACCGTGTCGTCATCGGAACGGACAACCCGAAGGCAGGCTGCGCCGGTTCGATTCTTAACCTGCTGCAGATGAAGGAATTCAACCACCAGGTCGAGATCACGCGCGGTATTCTTCGCGAAGAGTGCAGCGAAGTTTTGCAGAGCTTCTTCCGCGATATGCGAAAAAGAGAGGGTAAGCGGCCTAATAGCGAGGCCTAGCTTCGTAAAGACGCAGAACAGAGCGAGGACCGGATGGATTTCTTTGGATTACAGAAACTGACACTTCTTGATTATCCCGGGCAAGTTGCCTGTACGGTATTTACCGGCGGCTGCAATTTCCGTTGCCCCTACTGCCATAACGGCGGCCTTGTGCACCCTGGCAGCTCTCCCCTTCTTTCCGAGGAGGAGCTTCTTGCTTTCCTGAAGACCAGGACCCGGAAGCTCGAAGGCATTACCGTATCCGGCGGCGAGCCAACGATCCATGCTGATCTGCCGGAATTTCTTCATAAGGTGAAGGCACTCGGCTTCTTAGTAAAGCTTGATACCAACGGCCAGTCTCCCAAGATGCTCCGGTCTCTTTTTGACAAAGGACTTGTCGATTATGTCGCCATGGATATCAAAAATTGCCGTTCCAGATATGCTGAAACCGTAGGCGTCCCCGGCTTATCCATCGCCGCCATCGAGGAAAGCGTACAGCTTTTAATGAACGGTACGATTCCCTATGAGTTTCGAACAACCCTTTGCAAGGAACTCCATGACGAAACAGCCGTCTCGGAGATTGGGCAATGGCTTAAGGGCTGCAAAGCTTACTATCTGCAGCCGTACCGAGATGCCCCCGAGGTTCTGACCCCCGGTGTCTATCATGCCCCGAGCGCAGAAGTACTCGAACAGTTCCGTTCCATTCTTCTTCCGGACATACCGAATGTGCTACTACGTGGCAATGAATAATACATAGACATAACGAAACCCGCGAACAGGAATTACCGCTCGCGGGTTTCATTATCTTTAAGTATGTTTATTCGGCAATTAACAATTCATTGTCTTTTCGTTCTTATCTGCACCGGGTGCTTCTCCGTCAACGCCGTTAATGAGTGCATTCATTTCGGCATTTTTCACAAGCGTTGCGCCGGGGATCTCCATATAGCTCAAGGTGTCCGTAGGCAGATTCTTCGCTGCAAGCTTAACCTCTAAGTAAGACTTCACGATAGAATATACAAGAGCGAAGGAGGGAACCGCAACAAGCATTCCGACAAGACCCCAAAGGTTAGAGAAAAGCATACATGCAAAGAGTACATATACCGGACGAAGACCGACTCTCTTACCGACAACATGCGGATCAAGATAGTTTCCGTCAAACTGCTGCAGTACAAGGACAAATGCTGCAAAGACAAGTCCGTGAAGCGGTCTGATACAGAAGATCAGAAGCGCGCACGGGATGCCGCCGATGAACGGTCCGAAGAACGGAATGACGTTGGTCACACCGACGATAATACTCACAAGACCCTTATACTGTGCGATGCCATCGAAGAAGCAGCCGAGGATGCTTGTTCCGATGAAGCAAAGCATTCCGATAATCATCGAGTCAAGAATCTTACCGAGAATTGCCGTGTTGAAGATTCCATTTGCCTTATGAAGTGTCTGAACGGTAATCTTAGCGGTCTTCTTCGGAAGGATACCGAAGAGAAGCTTCTTCATAATACCAATCAGATATTCCTTATCCTTCATCAAATAAATCGAGAAGATAATACCGATCAAAAGGTTGAAAAGGAATCGGGCTACTGCCTTTACACCGGTAACAACCCAGCCACCCGCGAACTGTAGAACAACCGCAAGCTTGGAATCGAGCGGATCATTCAGCTCTTTGATCAGCGAATCGATGATAGGCCTCATCACACGCTCGATCGCTTTGTTCTTAGACACCAGCCGATCCAAAGAATCCCTCAGATCATTGGTATAGGTCGGAATATTTTCCACCAGCATCTGAATGCTTGCATTGAACTGAGGAATAATCGCCACAATGAGAAGCGTTACTACGGAAAGCGCACAGATCATAGTGACCAGAATCGCAAATCCGCGGGATCGTCCGCGGAGACGCGTCTCTCGCTGCTCGGGTGTCTCACCCTTCTTCGACTTACGCTTTTTGCCAAGCTTATAGAACTGCTTCTCGAAAAACTTAACGATGGGATTCAGCAAGAAGGCGATACAGAAGCCCCATATTGCAGGTGCAATCGCACGAAGCACTCTTGCAAGTGCGCTCGCAACAACCGGCAATGATTTCAAAACATAATAAAATAAAAGAACCGCC
Source organism: Lachnospiraceae bacterium (assembly GCA_024404675.1). GTDB lineage: Bacteria > Bacillota > Clostridia > Lachnospirales > Lachnospiraceae > ISDg. The sequence continues at coordinate 132,792 of JAKSPO010000002.1, read as the reverse complement.
GCCAGCACGAAGAAAGCAACAAGTCCCTGCGTACGAAATTCCTTCGTTCCCGCGAAACGATGCTGAAAGCCTTCCTTGTCCTCTTTGCGTCTCCGAGGATGATTCTCCGCGGTCGGTCGTTCCCCTTCGGAATTCATCGGCTCACCGATGATAGTATCCTCTTCCATAGCTGCCTCCCTTTCACAATACTTTCTCCAGATATGTGTGTCCGTCACTATCGGGCACGCCTAAGCCCAGGGATTGGCCTCATCAGCCGTACGAATTCCCATCAGAAGTCCCTGCCAGGAATGGATGAACCACTCACCGGTCGAGGGCTTGGTACGAAGTGTTATCTGACGGTCGGTGTCGGCTCCGCCGCTCGGAATAAACAGGCTGATATAGCCCTCCTGCTGATTCTGGTAGCTGTACGGATTATCATGGACGGTAACCGTATAGGGCATTGTCGGCGTATAATTATTCTGCGGACCTGCGCCCTTAAAATAGGAGCGCACGGTGTACTTCGCATCGCCCATGAACTGCGTCCGAATCAGCTGCAGATCACGATTGGCAACCGCATCCGGTCCGTTCAAATAATCAAGCATCGCTGCGCACGCATCCGGATCGCTCTCGTAAACATTCAGCGCAAGTACTGCAAGCGCTGCCGTTTCAAAAACATCCTGCGGACACTTCTGTACTGCCTTCAGCTCCTCAAGTGTTCTCGGAAGCGCCTGGTAGGTGAACTCTCTTGTAACCATCCGGTGATTCTTCAAAGACTCCTCTGCCTCATTGATCAGCTTGTTCTCCGCCTTATTGATAAGCTTTCTTGCCTGATGCTCGAAAACTCTTTCCGTACTTCTGCGAAGCGCATCAAAAATACCCATCTCCGATTCCTCCCTCTCGTACCGATTTTATTGCCGGCAAAGCAAAGCTGCTCTGCCGGCAATATCATCAAATCATAATTCGAAAATCATTAAGCCATCGGCTTTCCGCACTGCGGGCAGAACTTCGGAGACTGTCCTTCCGGAGCCTCGTAGCCGCAAGCTGCGCATACTGCCTTCTGTGCTGCCGGCTTAGCGGTACCGCAGTTGGTGCAGAAGTTGCCGCTTGAAGGAGTGCCGCACTTAGGGCAGGTCCAGGTGCCTGCGGGAGCCGGCTTAGCGGTTCCGCAGTTGGTGCAGAAGTTGCCGCTTACGGTAGCACCGCACTTAGGGCAATTCCAGGAATCTGCAGCCGGCTGAGCAGCAGCCTGCTGTGCAGCGCCCATAGCGTAAAGGTTAGCAGCGTTCTGCGCAGCGCCCATACCGTTTACCATACCAACGCCCATAAGGCCGGTAACTGCACCGTTCGGGTTCTTTGCAGCTGCAAGAACAGCATCTGCATTTGCTCCGATGGTAGCTGCAGCGCCCATGGTAGGATCCTTGTAGATCGCATTTCTCTGAGCCATCTTGATGAGCTCCTGATCCTCTTCGGGAAGCGTAACGGTACCGATTGCTACGTTAACTACGGTCAGACCGCGGAAGCTACCCCATTTAGCAGAGAGAACATCGTTCATAGCAACCTCGATATCGGTGTTGTGTGCGATGATCTGGTTCGGACGGATCTCCATATCGGAAAGCTTTGCAAGAGCGGGCTGAAGTGCGCTGATGAACTCGGTCTTCAGCGTGTTCTCAAGCTCGGAACGACGATACTCGCCGGAAACATTACCGCATACATTCGTATAGAAAAGAAGCGGATCGGCAATACGATAGGAATATACACCTGCACAACGAAGAGAAACATCGATATCAAGACCAAGCTTGGAATCTACAACACGGAACGGAACCGGATTCGGGGTGCCGAACTTGTTATCAAGAATCTCCTTGGTGTTAAAGTAATAAACTCTCTGATCCTTACCGGTGTCGCCGCCGTAAGCAAATCTCTTACCGATCGTCTTGAAGGTGTTCAGAATGCCGCTTCCGAGACCGCCGGTGAAAATGCTCGGCTCGCTGGATGCATCCCAGGTGAACTCGCCGGGCTCTGCACAGAACTCAACGACCTTACCCTGCTCAACGATGATCATTGCCTGACCGTCAGCAATTGCAATGCCGGAACCGTTGGAGATGATGTTGTCGTTACCCTTCGTGTTGGAGGAACGACCGCCGATAACCTTCTGTCCCTTGGTTACGAGAACATCCTTATCCAATGCCTCGCAATAAAAGAACTCCTTCCACTGATCTGCAAGCGTACCGCCTGCTGCGCCCAATAAAGCTTTAATAAGACCCATAGTGTTATTCTCCTTTCAAAACACAAAAAATTAATTTTTCTTCTTTTTTTCTACTTCCGTACGCAGGAAACGATCCTCGTTGCCCGTTAAACGGAAGCTGTCCTTCACAATGTAATCGGATGCCGCTCTGGATCTTGCTACATTGTTCATTCCGGACTTCATGATGCTGATGGTGATTGCGGCTGAAATCAGACCGATGACTGCTGCGACAATAATGCGCTTAACATAGGATTTCTCCCCCTTTTCGTCATCGTCCTTATCCTTCTTACGGGAAGACTTCTCTTCGCCCTTCTCGGCGTCATCCGTCTTCAAATGGTCAGGGAAGACAACATCCGCAGAAATCACGGTGTCTCCCATTACGGAAACTGCCTCCGCCTCCATTGCTCTGGCCGGTTCAGAATAAGAAACAGCGCCGAAAAGCATCAACACAAGCATACACATGAGAATAAAACGCTTCTTCATTCCACACCTCCTACAGTAAGCAAAGCAAAGCGCCGAGTACCGCGGTTACCCCGCCGAATACGCCCCAGAAATATGCACGCTTACGCTCCTTGCTGACAGGAAGCGCACCGACCATCTTTCCGGTCTGCCCGTTGACCGCATAGCGGTATTCCTTGCCATCGTACTTGCAGTTGATGATATATACCGGAAGAAGAACATATCTGACCGACGGAGACTGAAGATTCAGACTCTTTCGGTTCACCTCGACTCCGGTATAGCTGCTTGTCGTCGAACGGAACCTGTTCTCGGTACTTGCCATCATCAGCTCCTCCGCACGTCCGATGCTCTGATCGGGGTCACGGTCGAAGCGATCCGCAAGAAAGCCGGAAAGGTAAGCGGTCTGGAAATCCACGACCTCATCAAAATTGTAAGGTCCGAGCGAATCCATCATCGCGTCATCCATCTTCTCCGCACCGTCAATCGGTACGTTTCGGAAGGATAAGCTTCCCTGACGACCAAGGGAATAATAGGAGGTTTCCTTCACCCGGTATTCGCCCTCCGTGAACTCTCTTTCCTTCTTGGCGTCAAAGACCATCCAGCCGTCCACCGTGCCGTCAAAAAGCCAGAACGGAACGTAGACACCCTGCACATCTCCGATACGCTTATTCGTAAAGAAGTCACGCGGAAGAAGCTTCTTACCCTTTCCGAAGGAATTAACGATCTCCTTCAGCCTGTCCTTCGTGATTCTGAAGGGAATGATACCGTTCGGGCGAAGGCCGCCGTCAAATGCGTCATTAATCACCACTTCATTATCGCAGTAGGGACAATGCGTTGCCGCCGTGGTACTGTCTGTCAGAATCTGTGCGCCGCAAAACTTACAGATGTAAACCTTGGTATCGGTATTCGGACGAAGATTCGCCTTATAATCTCCCCAGTCAAAAGAGGCACGGAACACATTGCTGCTTGCCGCAGCCTCCATCTCGGAGAGCTCATACTGATTACCGCAGGAATCACAGGCAAGCTTGCCGCTCGAGGCACTGTACCGCAGTGTGGTTCCGCAAGCCGGGCATTTGTAGAAAGTATTCTCCATAGCTATCTCCTGATGCATGCTTAAAGTAAGTTTATTTTACCAAAATGCGCCGAAAAATTCAACAAAAAATGTGCACGAAACCGTGACTTTTTCGTGTCCTTGCACATCCCCATGGGGCATTGTGCATTTTGCATAAGAGAAGACCGTGTTCGACGTGTTTTTCCCCTTTTCTTTCTCTTGACATACTCTTAATGAAAATACTATAATCGTGTTATGGTTCGAGCGACTTCGCCGACCTTATTTTTCTTAATCGGAGGATCCCATTCCGATTCCCATTCACATTTTCTTTTTAAGGAGAAGAAACCTATGAAAAAATTTGTTGTTATGCTCCTTTCTCTTGCTATGGTACTTGCACTTACCGCATGTGCTTCCGGCAAGAAGGGCGACGAGGGAAGCGCAGAGTATAAGGACATCAAGATCGGCCTTATCTGCCTCCACAATGAGCAGTCCACTTACGATCTCAACTTCATCAACGCTATGAAGGAAACCTGCAAGACGCTTGGTATTCCGGAGAGCCGCATGATCATCGTAACCAACATCCCGGAGAGCAACGCCTGCTATGAGGCTGCTAAGGATCTTGTAGACCGCGGATGTAACATCATTTTCGCTGATTCCTTCGGTCATGAGGATTTCCTCATCCAGGCTGCTAAGGAGTTCCCGAAGGTTCAGTTCCTTCACGCTACCGGTACCAAGGCTCACACCGAGGGTCTTGCAAACTACCACAACGCTTTCGCAAGCATTTACGAGGGACGTTACGCTGCAGGTGTTGCTGCAGGTCTTAAGCTGAACGAGATGATCGAGTCCGGCAAGATCACCCCTGAGAAGGCTGTTATGGGTTATGTTGGTGCATACACCTACGCAGAGGTTATTTCCGGTTACACCTCCTTCTATCTTGGTGCTAAGTCCGTATGTCCTTCCGTTACCATGAAGGTACAGTTCACCGGTTCCTGGTACGACGAGACCGAGGAGAAGGAAGCAGCTCAGAAGCTTATCAAGGCCGGCTGCGTACTGATCAGCCAGCATGCTGACTCCATGGGTGCTCCTACCGCATGTGAGACCGCAGGCGTTCCGAACGTTTCCTACAACGGTTCCACCGTTTCCGCTTGTCCTAACACCTTCATCGTATCCTCCAGAATCAACTGGGCTCCTTACTACACCTTCGCAATCAACTGCGTAAAGGACGGCAAGACTATCCCGGCTGACTGGTCCGCAGGCTTTGCTGAGGGTTCCGTTGAGCTCTCCGCTGTAAATGACAAGGCTGCTGCAGCAGGCACCCAGGACAAGATCAATGCCGTAATCGCAGACCTCAAGGCAGGCAAGATCAATGTATTCTCTACCGACACCTTCACTGTTGACGGTAAGAAGCTTGATTCCTACATGGCTGATATCGACAGCGACGCTGATTACACTCCTGACACCGAGGTAATCAAGGATGGTTACTTCCATGAGTCCGAGTTCCGTAGCGCTCCCGCTTTCGACCTTAAGATCGACGGCATCGAGCTTCTGAACTCCAAGTTCTAATCAGAAATCTTTTTAACCGATCACTTAAGCGGGGCATTTTTTGCCCCGCTAAAGTTGATTTATGGGATACTGTTTTTAGCTCTGCACATTTCCGATTGCATGACGTGTTCAGAGCCAAAAGCATTATCAAAGGAGGATTACAACGTGAGTGAACCTACCGCAGCTTCCGTAAGCGAAACACAGGCTTCGGTAACCGACAATACCCCGGTTATCCCTGCGATCGAGCTTCGGAACATTACCAAAACCTTCGGCGACGTGGTTGCCAACAGCGGCATCAATCTGTCCGTTTACCGTGGTGAGATTCTTTCCATTCTCGGCGAGAACGGAAGCGGAAAGACGACGTTGATGAACATGATCTCCGGCATCTATTATCCGGACAACGGCCACATTCTGATTAACGGCGAGGAGGTTATGATTCGTTCCCCTAAGGACGCCTTCCGTTACAGAATCGGCATGATTCACCAGCATTTCAAGCTGATTGATGTCTTCACCGCCACCGAGAATATTGTTCTCGGACTTAACGACGGCAAATACGACCTCGACGCTTACGAAAAGCGTGTACGGGAGATCTGTGACCGTTACGGTTTCCTCCTTGACCCGCGTAAGAAAATTTATGACATGTCCGTTTCCGAGAAGCAGACCGTTGAAATTATCAAGGTTCTGTTCCGCGGTGCCGATATTCTGATTCTTGATGAGCCGACCGCGGTACTTACGCCGCAGGAGACTACCCGCCTTTTCGATGTTCTCAGAAATATGAAGAAGGATGGCAAGTCCATCATTATCATTACCCATAAGCTCCATGAGGTATTGTCGCTTTCCGACAGAGTTTCCGTTCTCTGCAAGGGTCGCTACATCGGAACCGTTAAGACAGCAGAAACCAACGAATCGCAGCTGACTGAGATGATGGTTGGCGAGAAGGTGGATCTGAATATCCACAGAAGCGAGCCGGTCAACACAGAGGTTCGCTTGAAGGTAGAGGGCCTGAACTGTAAGAATCCGGATGGCATTCCGGTTCTTAAGGATGTTTCCTTTGAAGCCAAATGCGGCGAGATTCTCGGCATCGCAGGTATCGCCGGAAGCGGTCAGCGAGAGCTGCTTGAAGCAATCGCCGGACTGCAGAAGCTTGATTCCGGTGCAATCACCTACATCCACCCGGACGACGGCGGCACGGAAGACCTCCGTAACAAGTCGCCGAAGCAGATCCGTGAGCTTGGTGTCCGCCTTTCGTTCGTCCCCGAGGACCGTCTCGGCATGGGACTTGTCGGCAATATGGGTATCATCGATAATATGATGCTTCGAAGCTACCGTAAGGGGCACGGCCTCTTTTTGAACCGTTCCACACCGTCCTCCTTAGCGGAGCAGATCATAAGCGAGCTGCAGGTCGTAACGCCGAATGCGAAGACGCCCGTCCGCAGACTTTCCGGCGGTAACGTGCAAAAGGTCCTTGTCGGCCGTGAGATTGCCGCTGCACCGACCGTTCTGATGGCTGCTTATCCGGTTCGAGGCCTCGATATCAACTCCTCCTATCTGATCTACAATCTCTTAAACGAGCAGAAGGAGAAGGGTGTTTCGGTTATTTTCGTCGGAGAGGATCTCGATGTTCTGATTGAACTCTGCGACAGAATCATGGTTCTTAGCTCCGGACAGGTAAGCGGTATCGTTGACCCGAAGGCTACCCCGACCAGAGCCAATACAATGAAGGAGGAGATTGGCTTACTGATGACCAGTAAGGTTGCCAATCCTTCCGAGAATCACAAGGAGGAGCAGCATGGCTAGTGAGTTAAAAGCAAATAAGGTTCATGAGCCTCTTTTCCACCTTGCAAAAAGAGACAACATGCCTAGACACAAGGCGCTTCTGATACGTATCGCCTCCATCGCGGTAGGTTTCGTATTTATCTGTGTTTTCGCCTTCCTGATCGTTGGCTGGAATCCGGCCGATATCCTTAGCACCATGCTCGACGGCTCCTTCGGTACTCCGAACCGTCGCTGGGATCTGTTTGAGAAGACTGCGATTCTCCTTTGTATTTCCGTAGCGGTAACACCCGCCTTTCGTATGCGTTTCTGGAATATCGGTGCGGAAGGTCAGACACTGATCTCCTGCCTCGCTGCCGCTTCCTGCATGAAATTGATCGGTACGCGTGTTCCGAATCCGCTTCTGCTCCTTATTATGCTTGGTGCAGCAGTCCTTGCCGGTGCTATATGGGCAGTGATTCCCGCCATCTTCAAGGCATTCTGGAATACAAATGAGACGCTCTTCACCCTGATGATGAACTACGTTGCGACGCAGGTCACCTCCTACTTCGTATATATCTGGTCCGTTCCGAGAGGTTCGGGACATGTCGGTGTCATCAACAGTGATTCAAGAGCCGGTTGGATCGTATCCGGTCAGTATCCTTACCTTTTGAATATTCTCATCGTTATTGTGATGACGATCACCACTTACATTTACCTGAACTATTGTAAGCAGGGCTACGAGATTTCCGTTGTCGGCGAAAGCGAGAACACCGCTCGCTACATCGGTATCAACGTTAAAATCGTTATCATCCGTACGATGCTTATCTCCGGTGCGCTTTGCGGACTTGCAGGCTTCCTGATTGTAGCCGGTGCCGACCATACCATCATCGCAAACTCCGTTGGCGGACAGGGCTTTACCGCAATCATGGTTTCCTGGCTCGGCAAATTCAATCCGTTAATCATGTCCTTCTTCGCATTCCTTTTATCCTTCCTTGGAAAGGGTGCTAAGGAGATCACGACACTTACCGGTCTTGACTCCGCATTTGCCGATATTATTACCGGCTTCGTAATCTTCTGTATCATCGGCTGTGAATTCTTCATTCACTACAGTATCCGTTTCCGCAGAAAGGAGGACAAGGCATGATTATCTTTGCATTTATCAGACGAGCATGTATGCAGGGCGTTCCGCTCCTCTACGGTTCCACCGGTGAGATTATCACCGAGAAATCCGGCCACCTGAACCTCGGAATTCCGGGTATTATGTATATGGGTGCTATCGGCGGTATCATCGGCGGCTTCTTCTTCGAGCAGACCGGTGCAGACTTCAGCCTGTGGTACATTAAGCTTCTTGCTGTATTGATCGCGCTTACGACCTCACTGCTTTTCTCCTGCCTGATGGGTCTGATCTACTGCTTCCTTACGGTTACGCTTCGTGCGAACCAGAACGTTACCGGTCTTGCACTGACCACCTTCGGTGTCGGTGTCGGCAACTTCTTCGGTGGCTCTCTCATTAAGATTTCAAAGGCTGATGTGCCTACCGTAACACTTACGAAGACGAGTAGCTGCTTTGCAACGCATCTTCCCTTTGTCGATAAGGTCAGTCAGCTTGCAGAGGAGGGACGCTGTCCGATGGTTGTTTCCGAAATTTGCAGCACGCTCTTCTCTTACAGCTTCCTTGCTTACCTGTCGATTATTATCGCTCTGATCGCTTCACACATTCTGATGAAGACGCGTGTCGGACTTACCCTCCGCGCTGTCGGCGAGAATCCGGCGACGGCCGATGCCGCAGGTATCAATGTAAACCGTTATAAGTACATTTCCACCTGTATCGGCAGTATGATTGCCGGTCTCGGCGGTCTCTACTATATTATGGACTACGCTACCGGCGTATGGTCCAATAACGGCTTCGGCGACCGAGGCTGGCTCTCCGTAGCACTGGTTATTTTCTCGCTCTGGAATCCGAGCCTTGCTATTATCGGTTCCTTCCTGTTCGGTGGTCTTTATATCGTACATAACTATATTCCGAACCTCACAATGCAGGCACAGGAGCTTTTCAAGATGTCTCCTTATATTATGACGCTTCTTGTATTAATCTTCGTAAGCATCAAGCAGAAGAAGGAAGCTCTCCCGCCCGCACACCTTGGACAGAACTACTTCCGCGAGGAGCGTTAATCGTCCACATTCATTCAGTTAACAGAAGGGATAGTCGTCTTGCACGGCTGTCCCTTTTCCTTTGCGGAATGATTTTACATTATTTTACAAATTGGATATTGTAAATTACATTTACCTGTGCTATAATCATTCTCACAACAAATGATTCATTCATCATGTATGGGGGAATTGTATATGAATAACGATGTTTTATCCTCGTTGGAGCGCGAACGTTCCGCATTGATCCCTCCGGTACTGATTGGTTCGGCAATCTGCGTCGTCGCCTTCATCATGTTCATCGGTGGCATCGGCATGCAGAATTTCGGAACGATTCTATTCGGTCTGCTGCTTGCAGTCATTGGAATTCTGTATTTCATGCTTGCCTATTCACCGAAACATAAGGCCTACGAAAAGCATTACAAGGACTCAATCGTAACGGCAACCTTCGAGGAGGCCTTTGGTAAGATCAGTTATCTCGCCGACGAGGGCTTCTCAAAGGATATGATTCGTGAGACCGGATTTATGCAGCTCGGAAACCGCTATCACAGCGAAGATCTGATTACCGGCGCTTATAACGGCATACGCTTCCAGCGTTCCGATGTACTGATTCAGGATCATCGAAGCAACGGAAAGAGCTCCTACACGGTCACTTATTTTCAGGGGCGTTGGATTACCATGAGTTCCAACAAGCATTTCAACTTTGATCTGCAGCTGATTCAGGCAGGCTTTGGCTATACGCAGAAGAAATCCTCAATCTTCACAAGGGCTACGGACCGTCGCCATAAGGTAGAGTTCGAGAATGAGGAGTTCAACAATCGCTTCACCTGTTACTGTCAGAATGACCAGGAAGCCTTCTATCTTATCACACCGCACATCATGGAGGCGCTGATGAACTACACCGCTTTGGTAAACGGCAAGGTTATGATCGGTTTTCATAACAATCTGATTCATCTTGCGGTGGAAACCGGAACCGATACGTTAGAGCCCTCGCTCTGGTCTCCTTTAACCTACGAAAAGGATATTCTACCGGTCAAAAACGAGGTAACTGCAATCACCTCCTTCATCAATCAGCTTCATATGGAGCGCAATATTTTCGGTGGAACCAATTAAGCATAGTGCTTAAAATAAATGTGTGGAGAGAAGAATCTCTCAGAAAGGACAAAATATGTTAACTGCTATTATTACTATTGTTGTAATCGTAATTCTTATCGGACTCTGGTGGATTACCACTATGAACGGTTTAAGAAGACTGCAGGTTAAGATCCAGGAGGCAATCTCCGGAATCGATGTTGCTCTTACCAAGAGATATGATACCCTGACCAAGATGGTTGAGGTTGCAAAGTCTTATGCGAAGTTTGAGAAGGAAACCATTCTTGAAACCGTTAAGCTTCGTCAGGGCATGAGCATGAGCGAAAGAAACAACGCTATGGCAACCATGGACGAGGCAAGACAGGGTCTTAACATCCTTGCCGAGAACTATCCGCAGTTGCATGCCAACGAGAACTTCAAGTCCCTTCAGCTTTCCATTATGGATGTTGAGGAGCATCTTGCAGCAGCACGTCGTGCCTACAACGCTAACGTTTCTCAGCTGAACCAGAGAATCATCATGTTCCCTACAAGCCTTGTGGCAAATGGCTGCGGCATTATGGCAGAGCCATTCTTTGAGGCAGAAAGCACCAAGCGCGAGGATGTGAAGATGGATCTGAACATCTAAGCTTTGCAAAGTAAAAAAAGCGAAGGCCATCCGTTTTTAAGCGGATGGCCTTTATTCATTCTATTTACTCTTTAGTGCTTCCTAATACGGGCACAGCGCGGTGCCTCGTAAAGCTTACCATGCACAAAATAGTTGTACGAGCGACAGCCGCCCGCGCAATACTCTCCGTACCTGCAGCTTGCGCACGCCCCGGTCAGCAAATCCTTCGAAAACCTTCGGTTATAGGAAAAGCCCTCCGGATTCTCCCAAATCTCTCTAAGACTCTTCTCCCGAAGATTCCCCTCCGTAAAGCAGGAGTCGTACATGGATTCACAGCCGCGCACATTGCCGACACTATCGATACCGATTGCTGTGATTCCCGCACTGCAGCCGGCGAAATACGCTTTCCCGCTCATATCGCCGCGGATGCTTCCCTCCTCCGGGGAAAAATACCCGATATTGTCTGCCACCCCCATCATAAAGGGTGCCTTATGCATCCGTTCCGTCACAAAACGGATAACCTCCGTCGGGTCAAAGGCATAATCGATACCGTTATTGGCTGCATTGCCCATCGGAGAGCAGGCCTGCAGCTGCCAGGCAAATATCCGGTACTTCGTAAGTATTTCATAAAATGCCGGAAGAAGCGGTACATTTTCCGCATTCAGCGTACTGATAACCGAGACCGGTATTCCTGCCGCGGAAAGCACTGAAATTGCCTGCACGGCACGGTCATAGCTTCCCTCCTGGCGGTAACGGTCGTGCACCTCCTTCGGACCGTCAAGCGAAACGGCAACCGATTCTACGCCTACCTCCTTCAGATCCGCAATCAGCCTCTCCGAGAAGAGAAAGCCGTTCGTTATCACATTGACCTTTACACCCTGCGTCGTCAGCCGGCGTATAATCTGCTTCCAATCACGGCGCATAAAAACCTCGCCGCCAATCATCGAAACACGCTCACAGCCGATACTAGCTAACTGATCCGCTACAAAAAGGCACTCCTCCGTACTTAATTCATTCGCACGTGCCTGACCGCCGGAGGAGCCACAATAACGGCAGGAGAAGCAGCATGCAAGCGTAATCTCCCACACGCAGCGTTTTAATTGAAATCCCATAACTCTTCCCCTTGTCACAGGTGCATACTAACAGACGGTCGTTCCGCCGCCGTTCTGCTCGCCGCCGCACGCAGGACAGATTGTCATCGACATCGAAAGCTTTGTTCCGCAGAACCTGCAGGTAACGTTATATTCCGAATTCTTCGACTTCTTCGACGGAGCCTCCTGAAGTGGTGTAAAAATCTTCGGAAGCGGCGGTGCCGCATACACGACCATCATCGGTGTATCATCCATCCGCTCCTTCCTACGCCTACGGCCTCCCATGATCGGAGCTGCATAAAGCATCCGGATCTCATCCGGTGCATTCACATCCGTCACACCGGCCGGGTATTTGCCGCGGGAGGTGATCTCCTGCGCACTGCTGAGGCGGTCTGCAAGCTTTGCAAAGTCCGCAAGCGTCAAGGTCTCTCCGCGTACAGTAGGCGAGAAGCCAAGGTCGGCAAGCGCCTCCGTGATCTCCTCTTTGGTAAAGAAAAGCTCGGCTGCATTCCCGAGTCCGTTCACAAGCGTCTTGCGGCGCTGATTGAAGGAGGCACGAATCAGTGCAAACATGAGGCTTTCGTCGCGTGTGCTGACAGGCGGCTTATCATGAAGCGTGAGACGGATTACCGCGGAGCCGACATTCGGTCTTGGCATAAAGCAGTTCGCCGGTACATTGGCCGCAAGATAAGGCTCAGCATAATACTGTACTGCAAGGGACAGCGCGCCGTAATCCTTAGAACCGGGGCCTGTCTCCATACGCTCCGCAACCTCCTTCTGCACCATAACGGTGATACTCTCAATCGGAAGGCGGCTCTCCAAAAGGCTCATCAGAATCGGTGTCGTAATGTAATACGGCAGATTCGCAACAACCTTCACCGGACGGAACCCGTATTCAAAAAGGATCTCCTTAATATCAAGCTTCAGAATATCACCCTGAATAATTCGAAGATTTCCGTAATTCTTACAGGTATCCTCCTTAAGAATCGGAATCAGATTCTTGTCAATCTCAACCGCTACGACATCTCCTGCCTCCTCACAAAGGCGCTGCGTCATGGTACCGATTCCGGGCCCGATTTCTAACACAACATCGTCCTTTGTAATCTCTGCGGCCGCAATAATCTTGTCCACTACATGTCCGTCAATCAGAAAGTTCTGACCGAATTTCTTCTGAAAATTAAAGTGGTACTTCTGTAAAATCGCTATTGTTTCTTTCGGATCACTTAAATAAGCCATTCTATTCTCCCATCTACTGCACGCCGATTACGCGAAATGCGTTATGCTCGGTCGTATGAATCACATTTGTTACATCAGTTTCTTTCAGTTCTGCAATTCGCTCCGCCACAAGCGGCAGAAGCGAGGAATCATTTCTCTCCCCGCGATGCGGTACCGGTGCAAGATACGGTGCATCTGTTTCCAGAACGATCGCGCCAAGCGGCACAGCCTGCACCACCTCAGGCAGCTTTCTTGCGTTCTTAAAGGTTAAGACGCCGCCGATGCCAAGCACATACCCCATATCAACATACTGAAGTGCCATCTCCGGGGAATATGCATAGCAGTGGATGATGCCGCCGCGGAAGCCTCCCTCCGCCTGAGCCTTCGCCGTATGCGCCTTCATGATGCACATCGTGTCCTCCGCTGCATCTCTTGAGTGGATGAATACAGGCATGTGAAGCTCTCTTGCAAGCGCCAGCTGCTTTTCGAAGCATTCCTTCTGCTTAGCCTTGTCAGCCGCAATCTCTTCGTCGCTCATGCCATCGAAAAATGCATAGTCGAGTCCAATCTCGCCGATTGCAACGACACGCTCCTCCTGCGCCATCGAACGAAGCTCCTCAAGCTCCCCAGGTCCGAAGCTCCCGGCTGCCTCCGGATGAACACCTACTGCGCAATACATGAAAGGATACTGCTTCGCAAGCGCAATGCTTCGGCGACTTCCCTCCATATCCGCGCCGACATTGATGATATGACCGATGCCTCTATCCTTCATCGAAAGAAGAAGCACCTCTCTGTCCTCATCAAACCGCGGGTCATCATAATGTGCATGGGTATCAAAAATCATATCTTACTCCTATATAATACGCATAAGGGACGGCTTTCGCAATACAAAAAGCATTGTGAATAACCGTCCCCGGGCTTATATCCCCACAGGGGATTAATTGTTCTGTTATTCGTTAAACGATCGTGCGGATCTTGTACTTCTCCTTATAGAGGTCATACATCGTGTTGAATTCGACGTTACCGCACTTCACACCGTTCAGGTACTCATGCGTGTCAAAGCTTCCCTTCTGAAGCTCAATAACCGCTACAGCGATATTGGAGCAGTGATCGGAAATTCTCTGATAATGCGTCAGCACATCCGAAAGGATGAAGCCAAGCTCTAGTGTACAGCCACCGTTACGAAGACGTACGAAGTGGTTGCTCTTGATCACTGCCGTAATCTTGTCGATTACCTGCTCAAGCGGCTCAACCTTAGCTGCCATATCGAGGTCATCGTTCTCGTATGCCTCATCGGTCATCATAAGAATCTCTTCGATTGCAGCAGTCAGAACGTGAAGCTCAGCCTTAGCTGCCTCAGAGAAGGCAAAGCCCTTCTTATTCATCTCGGATGCCGCATAGTAAAGGTTAACGGCGTGGTCTCCAAGACGCTCAAAATCGTTGATTGAATGTAACATCTTCGAAATAACACGGCTGTCCTGGTCGGAAATAGAACGCGTGGAAAGCTGTACCAGATAGGTTCCGAGGCGATCCTCGTAGCGGTCAAGCTTATCCTCAACTGCCTTGATCTTCGTTACGGCTTCCTCATCGAAGGTATCGAAAAGCTTCATCGCATCAAGCAGGTTCTGACGGGAAAGTCTTGCCATCTGCTCGGAAATAACATTACACTCCGCAATCGCTATGGACGGGGAACGAAGCAGGATTCGTTCATCGAGACGCTTTAACGTATCGTCCTCTGCCTTAACCTTGGCATTCTCTCTTACAAGGAACTCCGTCATCTTGACAAGAGGCTTCGTAAAAGGAATCAGAAGCAGTGTTGTCAGAACGTTAAATGCGGTATGAACGGTAGCAATGCCGACACCGTTGATCGGCTTTACAATCGCATCCGGGAAGAACATATTGCCAAGTGCGACAAATACAGCGAGCCAGAAGATCGCACCGATAATCTTAATAGAAACATGAACAACCGCAACACGCTTAGCCTTCGTCTCGGTTCCGATACAGGAAATCAGGGAGGTAGCACAGGTACCGATGTTCAAGCCGAAGATAATCGGAATCGCCATCTGGTAGGTGATACCGGTTCCCGAAATCGCAAAGGACATAAGAATCGCGATGGTTGCTGCCGAGCTCTGGATGATTGCCGTCAGCAGAAGGCCGATCAGAAGACCGAATACCGGATTGGTGAACTTAACAAGGATTTCCTTAAACCATACGGTATCCGCAAGCGGTCCGACGGCATCCTTCATCATCGTCATACCCTGCATCAGAACGGCAAAGCCAACGAATACGTTACCGATACTCTTACGACGGTCATTCTTGGAAAACATAATAAAGCCGATACCCACCAATGCAAGGATGGGGGAGAATACCTCCGGCTTCAGAATCAGAAGGAACCATTTCTTGGAATCGATACCGGACAATGTCAGAAGCCAACCAGTGAAGGTTGTTCCGATATTGGCACCGAAGATTACACTGATGGTCTGCTCAAACTGCATGATTCCGGAGTTTACCAGACCGACAAGCATAACCGTTGTTGCGGAGGACGACTGCATCGCAATCGTAATGCCCGCACCGAGAATAATGGAAAGAAGCGGCTTCGCTGTTACTTTACGAAGAATCTTCTCTAACTTACCGCCGGCCATCTTTTCGAGATTTCCGGACATAACCTTCATACCAAACAGGAAGAAAACCAATCCGCCAATCAGGGTTACGGCAATCATTAATACGTCATTCATTTGTAAATCCTCTCTTTCAGGCCGTTCCTACGACGGCCTACCGTGGCCCGGGGAGACCACCTTTTGGTTATTCGTTCATCAAACTTTCATACATTTTTCAGTTTAACAAACGAACGGAAAAAATACAGTCCCCTTTCCGTAAAAATTGCGTAAAATTCTGCGTGCTTCTTGTAAAATAATCGCCGCCTACAGCATTCTCGCAAAAATAACGTCGATTGTCGTTCCTTTATCAACCTCACTGCTTACCTCAACGGTTGCGCCGTGATAGGATGCCCCGTGCTTTACGATGGAAAGCCCTAGACCCGTTCCGCCGACCTCCTTCGAGTGGCTCTTATCTACGCGGTAGAAGCGCTCAAATATTCTCGGAAGGTCTTCCTTCGGGATACCGATACCGTTGTCGCTAACCTGTAAAAGCGTTCCCTCCGGCACTGCTGCCACCTTAACCTTCACATATCCGCCGTCACGGTTATATTTGATGCTGTTATCGATCAGATTGTAGACCATTTCAACAAGAATCGGCTCCACGCCGAATATCTTCTCCTCGGTTCCCTCGAGTGAGATGCTTATATGCTTCTGCTCAGCGGGTCTACCAAGATGCTCAATGGTTTCCTTACAGATTTCGTAAAGATTCACATCTTCCTTTCTCGGCTCAATCTCGTTATCGTCGAGCTGAGAAAGCCGGATGATGTCACCGACCAGAACAACCAGGCGGTTGGCTTCATCGTAAATCTTCCCTGCAAAGCGACCGATGTCCTCCTCCTGTGCGATGCCGTCACGGATAATCTCTGCGTAGCCGGAGATCGAGGTAAGCGGCGTCTTCAGCTCATGCGAGACATTAGCGGTAAATTCTCTTCGCATCCGGTCCTGCTTCTCATGCTCCTCGCGGAACTCATCCATCTTCTTAGTAAGCTCGCGGTTCTGTCGATTGATCTTCTGTACAAGCGGTCCAAGCTCCGGATAGGTATCCCTTTCAAACGGGCAGGACACATCTAACTCGTTAATCGGGCGAACGATATTCTCACTCAGCCGATTTGCTATCAAAAAGGAAAGAATCAAGGCAAATGCCACGAGACCGACCGCAGGAAACATCATGCTGATAACAAGTCTCGGAAGGGATGCATTCGCGGAGGATAACCGAAGTACCATGCCGTTCGCAAGCTTCTTCGCATAATAATAGGTCTGCTCTCTTTGGTCATCCGAGTATCGGGTTGCCTCACCCTCGCCGCTTTGAAGCGCAAGGATAAATTCCTTACGATCGGCGTGGTTCGCCGCAGAATCGCGGTCTGTGAGGCTGTCATAGATAACGCCTCCGTCTTCGGTCAGAAGTGTCACGCGAAAATGCTCTGCCTTATCCTTCGCAATTCCCTGAGCCGGCAGTGCTTCTGCACCCTGCTCCTCGATCAGTGCCCCAAGAAACCCTGCCTCGATACGAAACTCATCGCGCTTAGCACTGAAGGAGGCGCGGTATGCCACATAGATTGTTAACATCATGCCGACAAGGAATACCGCAATCGTCATAAAGAAAATCGTCATAAACAGTCTTCGTTTCATACTATACCTCTGTGGAATGGATACAATAGCCTACGCCGCGAATAGTCTCAACATAATTGCCTGCGGAACCGAGCTTCTGCCGAAGGGTACGGATATGCACATCAACCGTTCGGCTCTCGCCCTCAAACGCATAACCCCAGACCTCACTCAGAAGGCGCTCTCTTGTCACTACGGACTCGCCGTTCTTCAGAAGAAGAAGGATAATATCGTACTCCTTCTTCGTCAGCTGTACCGCCTCTCCGTCCACCAGCACCTTATGTGCCTCGGGAATGACCGTCAGGCGACCAACCTTGTACTCGCTTCTCGATTCGCTCGTCTCTGTTCTTCGAAGAAGTGCGCGCACTCTTGCAACCAGCTCCATCATACCGAACGGCTTGGTTACATAATCGTCCGCGCCGGAATCCAGTCCATTCACCTTATCATACTCACTGGCCTTGGCCGACAGCATCATAATCGGAAGCTTTCCGGTGTCCGGACGCTCTCTGAGATTCATAAGCACCCTAAGTCCGTCCTCCTCCGGAAGCATAATATCTAAAATGACAAGCGAGGGAAGCTGCTCTGTAAGCGCCTCATAAAATAGTGACGGACGCGCAAAGCCTTTCGCTTCCATTCCCGAACGGTTCAGCGTATAAACCACCAGTTCTCTGATATTGTCATCGTCTTCAACTAGATAAACCATTCCGTTTCTCCTTCAAGTAATCGTTCCCGGTAGCCCTTGACCCATAAGAGTCCTACGGCCGATGCCACCCAAACAACAGGTTATTATACTATTATACCAAGAATGAGAGCCGATTTCCAGTATTTTCACTTTCCAAAACCGACTTCTTCGTCTATACTGATAGGGAACCGTTTTCATAGGAAAGCGGTGCTATTTTACATTATCGGAGAACCAATCATGAAGAAACTGCTTCCCCTGCTGCGAGGGTATCGCAAGAAAGCGATTGCCGCTCCTTTTTTCAAGCTGCTTGAGGCATCGATGGAGCTTTGCGTGCCGTTAATCGTTCGTGCCATTATCGACAAAGGTATCGATAACGGAGACAAGCCCTTCATCATCAGAATGACCCTGCTGATGATCCTGTTCGGCGTTCTCGGCTACCTTTTTGCCATCTGTGCACAGTATTATGCGGCAAAGGTCGCAACCGAATTCACCGGGCGTGTCCGTCATACGCTCTTCCGTCATATCGAGGGACTTTCCTACTCCGATCTGGATACCATCGGAACCTCTACATTGATTACCCGCCTCACAAGCGATACGAATCAGATTCAGAACGGTGTCAACCTGACGCTCCGTCTGTTGCTTCGTTCCCCCTTCATCGTATTCGGTGCGCTGATTATGGCATTTACCGTTGATGTGAAGGGTGCACTCGTCTTCGCAGTTATCATTCCGATTCTTTGCGTAGTTGTATTCGGCATCATGTTAGTGACCATTCCTCTGTATCGTAAGGTGCAGGCCAAGCTGGATGCCGTTCTTTCCGCAACGCGTGAGCATCTGAGCGGCGTTCGTGTGCTGCGCGCCTTCTGTAAGGAACAGAGCGAAATCGATAAGTTCAACAAAAAGCACGGCGAGCTTACCAAGGAGCAGCTTCTGGTTGGCCGCGTCTCCGCCCTGATGAATCCGGTAACCTATGTGCTCATCAACCTTGCGCTTCTTGTTCTGATCTATGTCGGTGCACTTCGCGTTGAGGTCGGTCTTCTGACACAGGGCGCCGTAATCGCTTTATATAACTACATGTCGCAGATTCTTGTCGAGCTGATTAAAATGGCCAACATGATTATCACCCTGACGAAGTCCCTCGCAAGCGCCAAGCGTGTTCAAGCGGTTCTCGATGTGGAGAACACAATGGAGAACGGCTCAATCGTCGAAGGAAATGAAGGCGCGCCCGCTGTCGAATTCCGAAACGTATTCTTCAAGTATAAGGGTGCCGGAGCGGAGATGCTTTCCGATATCAGCTTCAAGCTGATGCCCGGCGAGACACTTGGAATCATCGGCGGTACCGGTGCCGGCAAATCCACGCTTGTGCAGCTCATCTCCCGTTATTACGATGCTACGGGCGGCGAAGTTCTGGTCGAAGGCGTTCCTGTTAAAGACTGGGACGTAAATGTCCTTCGTAAGAAGATCGGCGACATCCCGCAGAAGGCGGTGCTTTTCTCCGGTACAATCAGAAGCAATCTTCTCTGGGGTGACCGAAATGCTACCGACGAGGAGCTTTACAGTGCCCTTGAGGCAGCGCAGGCAGCCTCCTTCGTCCGTGAGAAGGACGGGCAGTTGGATGCTCCCGTTTCGGCCGGCGGAACCAATTTCTCGGGCGGTCAGAGACAGCGTCTCTCCATCGCACGCGCGCTGGTTGGTTCCCCTTCCATCCTGCTTCTTGATGACAGCTCCTCCGCACTCGATTATGCGACCGATTCCGCACTTCGTAAGGCGCTTTCCAAGCTTCCCTTCAATCCTTGCCGCGTCATCGTTTCCCAGAGAACCGTTTCGATTGCCGGCTGCGACCACATCCTCGTTTTAGATGACGGTCGTGCGGTTGGCTACGGCACACATGAAGAGCTTCTTGAAAGCTGCGAGGTTTATAAGGAGATTTACGATTCGCAGTTCGGTGCCGGACAGAACGGAGGTGTGGCATGAAGAAAAATACCGTCAAGCTTGTATTAAACTATCTCGGTCGCTATAAGCTTCTTCTTGCACTGTCCCTGCTTCTTTCAGCAGCCTCCGTAATCTGCTCACTGTATGTACCGATTCTGATCGGCGATGCCATCGATGTCATCATCGAAAAGGGTAATGTAGACTTTGCCGTTTTAAAAACACTCCTTCCGCAGGCGGCAATCTTCGTCTGTGCGTCTGCCCTTACGCTTTGGATCACAACAACGATCAACAATGCCATTACCTTCCGTGTCGTGCGTGATGTACGCGAAGAGGCATTTGAGAAGATTACAAGAATCCCGATTTCTTATCTGGATTCCAAGGATAACGGCGACATCGTAAGCCGTATGATCTCTGACGTTGACCAGTTCTCCGACGGACTTCTGATGGGCTTCTCGCAGTTCTTTACGGGAATCGTTACGATCATCGGCACACTGATCTGCATGCTGTTAAAGAGCCCGCTTATCGCACTGGTTGTCGTTGTTCTGACGCCGATTTCCCTGCTCCTTGCGCGCTTTATCGCAAGCCGCACCTACAATATGTTTCAATTGCAGGCAAGCGTGCGCGGCGAGCAGACGGCCGTAATCGACGAGATGGTCGGTAACCGTAAGCTGATCACCGCATTTGCCCACGAAGAGGAAGCACTGCAGCAGTTTGATGCGGTCAATGACCGTCTGACACAGGCCTCGCTTCGTGCAACCTTCTTCTCGTCGCTCACCAACCCGAGTACCCGCCTGATCAACAACAGCGTATATGCAGTCGTAACGCTGATCGGCGCCTATTCTGTAATCGGACATACGCTTTCCATCGGAAGCCTTTCCGCGCTGTTAGGCTATGCCGGACAGTATGCTAAGCCCTTCAACGAGATTTCTGGCGTTATTACCGAATTGCAGAATGCGCTTGCCTGTGCGGCACGTGTTTTTGAATTTATCTCCTATGAGTGGGAGGAGCCGCTTCACGAGGATGTGACTGTGTTCCAGCCCGAGGGCGGCGTTACCGCTGAGCATGTCGCCTTCTCCTACCGCCCGGAGCGTCCGCTGATCAAGGATCTGAATATCAATGTTAAGCCCGGCTCCATGATCGCCCTCGTCGGTCCGACCGGCTGCGGAAAGACGACACTGATTAACCTTCTGATGCGCTTCTACGATGTCGGCGCCGGTTCCCTTCGCATCGACGGCACGGATGTTCGCAGTATCCCGCGCCCTTTGCTTCGTAAGCAGTTCGGTATGGTTCTGCAGGAAACCTGGTTAGCCTCCGGCACAATCCGTGACAATATCTGTATGGGTAAGCCCGATGCGACCGAGGAGGAAATGATTGCTGCCGCAAAGGCTTCTCACGCCCACAGCTTCATCCGTCGCCTGCCGAACGGTTACGATACGAAAGTGACTGCCGGCGGCGATGAGCTTTCCGCCGGTCAAAGACAGCTTCTTTGCATCACCAGAGTCATGCTTTGTCTGCCCCCGATGCTCATTCTCGACGAGGCAACCTCGTCCATCGATACCAGAACAGAGCTGAAGATTCAGGACGCTTTCGCAACGATGATGAACGGTCGAACCACCTTCATCGTCGCACACCGTCTCTCCACGATTCAGAATGCGGATTGCATTCTCGTTATGAAGGACGGCGATATTATCGAACAGGGAAGTCATGAGGAGTTACTTGCGCGTGACGGCTTCTATAAGAAGCTCGTGCTTGCCGGACAGAACAGCTGACATAGGGCAATGCGGACTTCGGTTCACATTTTCCGACAGATATAACGAAAAATGAGCGTTTTCCAAAGAAATCAGGGGCAGTTTCCGGGACTGCCCCTTGTCATATTTCGGGTTATAAATTATAATAGGGTATCAGAGGAGGTGGGCCTTTATGGATTCTACGAAGAGAAATATTATTTCCGTTGCTTCATTAATCGCAATTATTGTCCTTTTGATCGTCGTAAAGAGTATCGGCGGCAATCGCAGACCGGCCGAGCCGAGCGAACCGGTTACGCCGACCGAGCTTCTTCAGGCAACCAAAGTGCCGACGAAGAAGCCAACCCCGAAGCCGACCGAGGCTCCCAAGGTAACCGATGCCCCCGAGGTGACTGAGGCTCCTACGCCTACCCCTACCGCTACGCCTGTGCCGACACAGATTCCGCTTCCGACAGCTGCACCCGAATATATTGCTGCCGCACAAAAGCGCCTTGATACCATGTCGGTCGATGAGAAGCTCTATCAGCTTTTCGTTGTTACACCCGAGCAGTTAATCGGTGTTTCGCCCGTTATGAACGCACTCGACAGAACGAGACGTTCCATTCAGGACAGACCCGTCGGCGGTCTTATTTTCAGCGCGCAGAATATTGCCAACCAGGATCAGCTCAAGAAGCTCCTTGCCGGCTGTCAGAACTATTCTAAGCGCGGACTTTTCCTTGTAATCAGTGACGAGACCGGAAGCGTTACTTCCGGAATCGGTACCCATAAAATCGATACACTCGCAGCCATCGGCGCTTCCGGTGATGTTAAAAAGGCAGAGACTGCAGCGCTTGCACTCGGCAGAGATCTTAAGAGCCTCGGCTTCAGTATGAATCTGGCGCCCGTTTCGGACATTCAGCCGCAGGGAAGCTCAACCTTCGGCACCGATGCTAAGACAACCGCATCCTTCGTAGCCTCTTATGTCAAGGGCTGTGACGCTGCGGGAATGCCTGCGGTACTCTCACATTTTCCTGTACCGGCAAGCAAAAGCGAGAAGAAGCTTTCCGAGCTTAAGGAAGCAGAGCTTCTTACCTTCCTTGCAGGTATGCAGGCAGGTGCTCCCGTTGTCATGGTTGGCTATGCCGATATGACCGGTCTTTCCGCAAGCGGACTTCCGGCTTGTCTTTGCCCGGAGGTAATTGACGGACTGCTTCGTAAGGAACTTGGCTACCAGCGCGTTGTTATGACCGACGCTTTGAACAAGCCTTCCATCACCGACCATTATAACGCAGGTGATGCCGCTGTTCTTGCCTTCAAGGCAGGCGCAGACCTTCTGTACCGCCCTGCCGATCTGGATGCCGCCTTCAAGGCTCTGCAGGCAGCTGTTAAGAATGGCACCATCACCGAGGCTCGGCTCAACGAAAGCGTACTTCGCATTCTTACGCTGAAGGCACAGTACGGTATGATCAAATAATACTTCGTGTAATCGTTCGTAAGAACATTGCAATATATCCCAAAGGAGAATTACAAAATGGACCAGAACAATTTCCAGCAGGCAGCTCCCGGCGCACCGCTCGCCATCTGTGGCCGCAAGAAGAACGACAAGAAGCCGGTTGTCTTCTATGAAGACAGAATGACTTTCAAGGGGGAGACCATTCTTTACAGCAACATCGACACGATTTCCCTGTATGCTATGACAACAACCACCAACCTTATCTTTGACAGCTATTCCGCATATGTCAGAATGAAGCTCAAGGATAAGAGAAAGCTTAAGTGGAAGGTAAGTGCCTTCTCCATCTTCGGTCTTGGCAGCGTAAAGACGAAGAAGCAGTATTTTGCTTCTATGTTCCAGGCTTGTCTTGCTACCATCGTTCGTACCATTGCTGCAGGCTATATTTCCACCATTAAGATGGGCGGAACCGTAACCATTGGCGGTATTACCATTACTCCTACCGACGTAACCGGTAAGGCATTTATGAAGGGTACGAAGACCACTCCTTTCACCGAGATTGCAAGAGCAGATATCGACCGTGGAAACGTATATATCTACGGACCTGACAACAAGGCTGTCGCAAGTGGTGTCGGCACAGCTACCGAGAATGCAGCTTGTCTTCTCTATATCGTCAATACACTTGCTGCCGCAGGCACGACCGAGCCGGTTCAGCAGTAAATCAAGGCTAACAAAAATGCCGATGGGGTTAAACCTCATCGGCATTTTTTATTATATACTGCCCGTCAGATAATAGCGGGCAGTATTATGTACTAACGACCTCTGATTACCTTCCAGATAACCTTCAGGGAAATCTTCTGTCCTGTATGAAGCATCAGACCGCGGTAAATTCTTGCCGCAAGGAAGATCAGAAGTAGCGCAACAGCTGTTACCTCCACGCAGACGATGATTCCGCCAACAAGGCCGAGCGTACCGGTCAACACATCAATCGGCACACAGAACGGTGCGGTGAAGGGAATGTATCTGCAGATGCGAAGAACGTTCTCTGCGCCGCCGAGGGAAGCAATATAGGTGATGATCCAGCAGATCATCATCGGGAAGACAAAGGTTCCCTGCGCGTTAGCGGTTTCCTCAGGCTTCGATACAAAGCTGCCGCCCATAGCCGCCAATGCGAAATAGATAAATACGCCGAAGCAGAACACAACAATGCTCATTACAATTGCAAGCGGTGACAAAGCACTCTCTCCGATGTTGTTTCGAAGGAAGTTGATTGCCATCAGGATTCTGTTCTTGTATTCATCGCCGTACAATGCTTTTCCGAGAAAATGCCCGCCGAACATTCCGCCGACAGCGGATGCAACCCAGATAAAGAACTGTCCAAGCGCAAGCACGGTGAGGGATACCGTCTTACCAAGAATCAAAGCATTCGGCTCTACGGAAACAAGCATGGTTTCCATAAGCTTAGAGGTCTTCTCAACCGCAACCTCCTTACAGATGGTCTGTCCGTGAATCAGGATCATCATATACATTACAAGTCCAAGAATTGCAGGAAGAATACTCTTGATGAGCATATTCAGCATGCTGACATCCTCATCGGTTGTGATGCTTCTGGCAACAGGCTCGAGCTGGATGAATGCAATCATCTCCTCAGTCATATTAACGTCTCTGTAAACGGCTGTTCTGACGCACTCGGAAATCACATCTCCGGCATCGATCGCTTCGTCTCTTTCAATCTTAGAGTTATTTGGAATCTTGACGCTTGTCACATAGGTCGTCTTTCCTTCTATCTCCTTCACCGAAACGACTGCAAGAATATGGTCTTCCTTCTCTGCTGCCTTTTTAAAGGCCTCTTCCTCTTCTCCCTCGATCGAAACATAATCCCAAAGCACGGGTTCGTCCGGCTGCTCCTCGGGAAGAATATCCGTCAGTTGCGTCTTATTCAGAAGTAATACGGTACCAAGCTTTTTGATCTCTTCCGGCTCCTTGTCCTTAGCCGTCTTCGGCTTTCCACTGAAGAACAGAAGGGCGCCGACACCAAGGAAGAGAAGGAGTGCAACAAGAATGGTTAAGGATGCAAAACCATTTCTCTTGATGTACTGCTTAGAGGTAAAGTCAAAAACGGATTTCATTCCTTTTCCTGCTTTCATACGGTCTTACCTCCTTTCGCCTGCTTCAGGAATTTGATAAGCTGCTTCGGCTTGATTGTCGAACCATTGTAAAGAATCAACGCCTCATAAATACGTGCGGAAGCAAACAGGATGATCACATCCAGAACCAAAAGCAATGCAAGGGAGCAAAGCTTCAGCCACCATGCACCTACGCCTACCAGACATACACCGGGAAGCAAGAACGGTGACGAGAGCGGAACGATCATTGCCACATAGAATAACGGAGTGGTCAAAGAGCTCTGCATTGCCATGGAAGCAAACATAGCAAGATATGCGCCAACGAGTGTGAGCACGATCAGAAGAGACATGCCCTCCTGAAGCTCTTCCATCTTACGTACCATTGCACCGCAGAGACCTGCGATGAAACCGTAAAGCATAACACCGAGTGCAATCACAATCATAGAAAGCACAATATTCGGAATCGTGATATTTTCAAACAGATTCGCCGGAAGCTTGGTACGAATGAAATTCTCTCCGGTAATCTGCGCGGTAACAAAGTTCGAAAGCAGTGCAAGCACAAGGGATACACCAAGCTGCAAAACAGAGGAAACCACCTGTGCAACGACCTTACCGAATACAAGCGCCATCGGACGAACGGAGGTAAGCAGATATTCCATAACCTTTGTAGACTTATCCATTGCAACGGCAGTTGCCACCTGGCTCGAGGAAGTCGTGCAGATCATCATAATAGCAAATAAAAGCGCATAAACAACCCAGTAGTTTGCCTCAGAAAGATGTGCTCTCTCAGTGACAAATTCGCCATTTTCCTGCTCCAGCAAAGCTACGACGTTATAGTCGCAGGCGAGCGCCTTCATCTGCTCCTCACCCATGCCGCTTGCCGCATATTTGAAGGTATCAAACTCCTTTGTGAGCACGGAGCCGATGTAATCGCACTCCTTCTCCGCAACCTTTGACTCGATTGCACGAACCACATCAAAGCAAATACCGTGAACACCGTCAACATAGATGTGTAACATTGCGGAACAAGGTTCCTTCTCAACCTGCTCACGCATCTCGTCATAGGTTTTATTATGAATACTATCGATTGTTACATCCTTGAATGCGCCGGCCTTCTTAAAGGAGCTTACATCAAAGCCCATCGCTGTCAGCTGCAACTCATCCAGAACATATACCTTTTCAAGCTGAATATTCTCAAACTTGTATTCTTCGTCCGCCTCGCCCGATTTGCCGCTGGAATTGATGACGGACATTACCGGAATTGCGAGCATACAAACCACCCACATGATAATCATGAAAATCAGAAAGGAGCGGTTCTTCCAGGTCTCTGCGAGTGTGAAGCGGGCAACTTCAAACCAACCGTGAAACTCACTCTTTTTCATTCGTTGCTCCTTCCTCTTCACCCTCGGCCTTTGCTGCAGCATCATTCTGTACATAGCCGCCAACCTTTTCTACGAAAATCTCGTGAAGACTCGGCTCTCTCAGCTCGAAACGAATGATTGTAACATTCTTATCAATCAGAAGACGAAGGAATTTCATCGCCTGCTCCTCACCGGACACACGAATGTGATACTCGCTCGGAAGCTTCTCCACGATAGTAAGACCCTCCTGTGCAATCAGATCCTCGATCTCACTCTCACATTTTACGAACAGATTGACACGGCCGTAGCTCTTCTTGATCTCGTCAAGGTTACCCTGCAGAACTGTCTTACCGTGATTCAGAATGGTAATATCCGTACAGAACTCCTCAATGGTAGGCATCTGGTGGCTGGACATGATAACATACTTATCCTTGGCAATCTCCTCACGGATAACCTCCTTGAACAGGTCGGTATTAACCGGATCGAGACCACTCATCGGCTCATCGAGGATGATGAACTCGGGGTCGGAAATCAGCGCTGCCATCAGCTGAATCTTCTGCTGATTACCCTTACTGAGCTGATCCGCAAGCTTAGCCTTCGGCTTCTTGCCCTTAGCCGTCTTCGGCGGAAACAGATACTCGTCAAGCTCAAGTCGTGCGGACCAGTGCTTGATTCTCTTCATCGCATCGCCCTTCTTAACTCCCTTCAGGCGCGCAAAATAAAGAAGCTGGTCGATCAAAGCATACTTCGGATAGAGGCCTCTCTCCTCAGCCAGATAACCGATATTCATATTCTTCGGGTTCATCTCCGCGTCGTTGAAAAGCACCTCACCGGAATCCTTCTCAAGCATTCCCAAGATCATTCTGAGGGAAGTCGTCTTACCGGCACCGTTGGTACCAAGAAGGGCATAAACGCCGGGCTTCTCCATCGTCAGATTGAGATGGTCAACTACAACCTTCTCGCCATAAGATTTGACAAGGTCACGTACTACAAAACTCATGTTTTCTCCTCACTTTCCTATCATTAATCACTTTAGACACATATTTCGTCGGAATCGAGCATAACCGTAAACGGTCCGTCATTTACCAAAGAAACCTGCATATCCGCACCGAACTCTCCGGTCTCCACCGTAAGTCCGTAGGTCGTCCTGAGTTCATGCTTCACATATTCGTATATCTGCTCCGCGTGCGCCGGACTTCCCGCACCGATGAAGGACGGGCGATTGCCCTTTCTGCAATCCGCGTACAGGGTAAATTGAGACACTAAAAGAACGGCACCGCCAACATCCCCAAGGGACAGATTGGTTTTGCCGTTCTCATCTTCGAAAATTCTCAATTTTACAAGCTTGGCCATCATCTTGTCGGCAATTGCATTGGTATCGGCGTCACAAGCCCCCAAAAGGACAAGGTATCCCCGTTCAATTGAACCGATCTTCTTCCCCTCAACCGTTACAGATGCTGACTTAACCCTTTGAACCAGCAGCTTCATAATCTCTCCCCTTGCGATTTGGTAAATTCCTTTTACCATAATACACTTATGTTCCTATTTCGTCAAGAGGAAAATGCTCAATAATTATTGTCTAAAGGTAATGGAACCGTCTGCATTCATCTTATCAACGATTGCAAGCGACTCAAGGTGTACGCCCATGTCGCGGATCTTCTTGCCTCCGACCTGGAAGCCCTTCTCAACCGCAATGCCGCAGCCGACAAGTGTTGCGCCGGAATCCCGAACGATACTGATCAGTCCCTCGAGCGCACAGCCATTTGCCAGAAAATCATCGATGATCAGTACGCGGTCTTCGGGACCGAGGAACTTCTTCGCAACGATAACATCGAAAACACGTCCCTTTGTAAAGGAAGTAATCTGCGTCGTCAGAAGCTCGCCGTCGAGGTTCTTGCCCTGCGTCTTCTTGGCAAATACGACCTTACAGCCGAACTCCTCGGCAGCAATGCAGGCAATACCGATACCGGAAGCCTCAATTGTCAGAATCTTATTAACGCCCTCCCCGTCGAAAAGACGCTTCCACTCCTTCGCCATCTCACGGAAAAGCGCTACATCCATCTGATGATTCAAAAACATGTCAACCTTCAGAACGTCTCCGTCCTTCACTACGCCTTCCTCTCGAATGCGGTCCTCCAAAAGCTTCATAACTATCCTCCCGATACCGTCCGGCTCTGCCGAAAACGGTTATATTGCAATCTTATTATACGTAATCCCGAGCTCCGTAAGCAATCGCTCCTCCCGGTCACTGCAGGTACAGATGATTACCTGGCGGCCGAGTTTAGAAAGAAGCGTCAGCGTTTCGCGAAGCCGTTCACTATCATAATACACAAAGCTGTCATCGAATACAAGAGGCATTCGCTCCTCGTACATAGTTTCTCCGACCGCGATGCGAAGCGCCAGAAACAGCTGCTCCATCGTACCCTGACTAAGCTTCTCAAGCTCGATCAGACGGCTTCTCCGTCCGACCTTCATGTGTAGCTCCTCATCTGCGGTGATCTTATCGCAGGCACCGTTTGTGATAGAGCCTGCAAGCTCCGACATTCGCACATTCAACCGCCGTCCGAAGCTGTCATGAATCTCTCTTGTAAGCGCCTGAATCGTAGAAATCGCAAGCGTAAGTGCCTTGTGCTCCTTCGCATCCGCAGCGATTTCAAGATGCAGTTTCTTCATGAAAGCCATCTCGTCCTCACGCTGCTGCCAAAGATCGCTTTCTGTCTCAAGAAGCTGCTCGCAGCGAGCAATCTGGCCGGTCAGATAATCTCTTTCCTCCCGCGCGGCACGTTCCGCCTCGTTTCGTTCCACAGAGCAGGCTAAGATCGATCCCTCAATCCGACGGATTGCTCCCTCCGAAAGCTCTTCCATCGCAGGCTCATACTGTCGAAAGAACGAAAGAAGTGCCTCTGCCTCCTCCGAAAGCTCTGCGTATGACCGCTCCGCTGCCTCCTCGCGTTCCGAGATGCTCACGCTAAGCTGCTCAATCTTCGCCGAAAGCTCGATATTCCGAAGTGCTCTGCTCCGAAGCTCCTCCGCACCGGGAAGACCGGCAAGCCGCTCTTCGGCCGCACGAACCTCCGAAGGCGGGTTCTGCAGCTTAGAAAGCCGTTCCTCCGCCGCACGAAGCATCCGCGATACGCTTCTTCTTCGAAGTATGTAAAGTACCGTACCCGCTAACGCTATCGCAAGCGGAATACATGCAAATGCGTACCATTTTCCGATAAAAAGATATGCCGAGATGCCCAGCATCAGAAGCGTCAGAAGAATCCACGGAAGGGTATATACCTTCTCCTCACGCTCTCTTTTAAGCAGATCCCCCGCAGAACGCTTCTCCGATTCCCAGGCATTCTCCGCCCGCTCAAGCGCCTCGACTGCCTTCGCTCTTTCGTCCTCCTCCTTCTGAAGCACCTCCTCCGGAACAAGCGACCGTCGCCATTCCTTTAAAAGGCTTCGCTTCTCCGAAATCTCCGAAGCCATGCTCTCCGCCTTCTGCATATCCTCCCGATATCTGCTAAACCGCTCAAAATGCTTCGAAAACTCCTGTTCCACCCGCGGCGCGTCATCCTTTGCAAGCTGTTCAAGGAGCGCGTTGACCTCAGAAAGCCGTAGGCTCCGCTTCTGCCGCTCGGTCTCGATCCGTTCGAGCTCCTTCTGCCTGAGCACGGTATCCTCAAGCGCTTTCTCTGCCTCCGAAAGCTTCTCCGGAAGCTTCTTTCGCTCGAGCGCATGCTGCTTGTCCGTAAGTCTTGCAAGTGCACCGCCGACGTCGACCGCCTGTGTCTTCGCAACACTCATATTGGTAATCATATTCTGTAAAAGTCCCGCGAGCTCCTGCCCGGTCGCCGCACCGCTCTGCGACTGCATGGCCGTATTCAGAAAGCCGCTCTCCGTTACCTCCGGTGCAACCGTTTCCAAAAACTCCCCTGTAAGCGGCACCTGCCGTCCGGTTTCCGCATCGTAAACAATCAGTCCGCCCTCTGTCTGCAGAAAGTTCCTCTCGAGAAGATACTGCTTCCCACCGATTTCGACCGAAAGCGTTCCCTGATAGGCTCCCGGCGCCTCCCACGGCTTGTATTTGGCGTAGGCACTGCCCTTCGCCGAACGGCCGCGTCCGCGCTCGATGCCGAACAGCATACTGCGAAGGAAGCCGAAGAGTGTTGATTTGCCGGCTTCGTTCGGTCCGGTAATCACATTGATTCCTTCGGAAAATGTGAACGACCTGTCCTTAAGCTTTCCAAAGCTTTCCGGACTGCATTCCAAAAACCTCATATGCTCCCTCCGTTTCTATTTGTTCAAAAGGGCGGAAAGCCCGTAATAAAGCGCTTTCTCGCGTATCTCGGCGTCTTCACCGTTCTCCTCACTGAGCGCCTCGATGAACATGCCAAGCAGGTTGTCCGCATTGGCCTTTCTAAGGGCCTTAAGATCATACTCCGGAAGCGTTCTGTCTATGATTTCCGTGATATTTCCAAGTCCGAGAAAGGCTTCCGTATCGGGCACAAGCTCCTCATTACGCTTTCCGAGAAGCGCGACGCGGTACAGATGCTTCGCACCAAGCTCTGCAATCATTGCCTTAATCGTCTCGCCAATCGATGCATTGGTCGAATTGCCGTCCACCATAACCGTAATATCGCGGTATTCCCTTTGCGAGAAGGGAACAAATGTCACCTCCGTGCGGTGCTCGCCCGCTTCCTCTACGATATCGACCCGCATATAGCCGTGCTCACCGGTTTCATTTCTGTCAAGCGGCTCCACCGAGCCGGCATACGCCATTCGCGGCGTCAGAATCTCCTTTTTATGGATGTGTCCAAGCGCGGCATAGTCAAAGCCTGCCAGGTCAATCTTCTTATAATTCATCGGAACATTCTTCGCATCGCCGCCGTGCGCAAGAAGAATATGGATTCCCTCGCCGACCGGGGCAACGTCATCATATAACGGTTCCGTGATGTCTCTTGTATGATAGCTGAAGCCGTACACGGTCGTCCGAAGCTCCGGGAACGCAATGTGTGAAAGCTCCCCGTCCGTAAGCATGGTAACCCTAGCCTTCCACGGGTAGTTTGTATAATAGGACCGCGGCCCGATATAATCGTGGTTCCCCGCAATCAAAACGACTTTTGTGTGCACCAGTCCCGAGAGAATGTGGTCAAGCTCCCGAAGGTCCATAAGACGCGGCGCTTTATGAAACAGATCGCCCGCAATCAGAAGAAGGTCCGCCTCTTCTGCGTTGCAGACCTCCACAATACGCGGAACGATCTCCATAATTTCCTTTCTCCTGAGGGCACCTATCGGCGTCCCCTTCTCCGGCTCCATCAGAAGATGGCAATCCGCAATATGAATCACTTTCATCGGTGTAAGCTCCTTGTTCCTGATTAGTAGTATTATACCACCCGGGGAAATGTTTGACAAATGAAAATGCGTGTGTTAGATTATTCACGAATAAAGCAACACTGCGGGGAAGGGTGTCCCGACCCCAAAGAAAATCAGCGAAGAAACGGCTCCGACGGGAAGGTGCTCCAACCCCGACGGCGGTTTATTTTTGTTACTTTACTTCAGAAATATCAATGATTGGAGATATCTGCTATGAAGAAATTATCCACGATCCTTCTTCTTTCTATGCTTGTCCTGCTCCTTTCAGGCTGCGGGAAGAAGAATGACCCTGCCAAGGCTCCCGAGGCAAATACCCCCTCCGCCACGACGCCTTCTGCGTCCGCTCCCACCGAAGCTCCTACCAAGGCTCCGGTTTCGCCGGTAAAGATGAACATCGCCGTACTGAAGGGACCGACCGCCATCGGAATGGTTAAGCTGATGAGCGATGCAGAGGCCGGTTCTGCCGCCAACGAGTACACATTTGCCGTTGCAGGCACCGCAGATGAGATTACCGCTTCCATCATCAAGGGTGACATCCCCGTTGCTGCGGTTCCCTGCAACCTTGCTTCCACACTTTACAATAAAACAAATGGCGGCATCACGGTATGTGCAGTTAACACGCTCGGTGTTCTCTACATCGTAGATACCGGCGACAGCGTGCAGAGCATCAACGACCTGAAGGGTAAGACCATCTACGCAACCGGTGCAGGCACCACGCCCGAATATACCCTTCGCTACCTGCTTACCTCCGCAGGCATTGACCCGGATAAGGATGTGACCATTACCTTCCTTTCCGAGGCGAGTGAAGTAGCTGCAAGAATCGCGGCTTCCGATGAGGAAATCATCGCCATGCTTCCGCAGCCCTATGTCACTACCGTGCAGATGAACCAGGACAAGGTTCGCGTAGCACTTGACGTTACTGCAGAGTGGGACAAATGTAACGCTTCCCCGATTGTCACCGGCGTTATCGTTGCGAACACTGCATGGCTCAAGGAGAACACCGCTGCCTTCAAGGTGTTCTTGGAGGAATATGAAGCAAGCACCGCATATGCAACGAGCAACATTGACGACACCGCAGCGCTCGTCGAGCAGTTCGGCATCTTCAAGGCCGCAGTTGCCAAAAAAGCGATTCCGCAGTGCAACATCGTATGCTACACCGGAGACCGCATGAAGACCGCAGTTTCCGCTTATCTTAAGATTCTGTATGACGCAAAGCCTGCATCCATCGGCGGTGCAATGCCTGCGGACAACTTCTATTTTACTGAGTAATACCAGTCACTTTCGCATACAAAAAGCGCATGAGCCAAAAGGTCCATGCGCTTTAAGACTAAACTGATTCCTATTCGATATCGATACCGATTCCACCGGACTCGTATGTGCGTGCACAGCAAATGGTGAGAACGCCATCCTTGTAGCCGGCACGGATTGTGGACGGATCCACCTTTCCGATGCGGAAGCGACGCTCCAATGTGCCGTACTTACGGTCATCCTCGTGGAAGGTTGCCTCGTCGCTGATTACGAGCGCGGGCTTCTTCGCGCGTACGATCAAGGTATCCTTGTCGTAGTCAAGCTTCAGGTTCTGCTTCTCACAGCCGGGAAGCTCGCAAAGAATCTTAATGCTCTCGCCAATGTCGACTCTGCTTGCCGGAATGCTCATTGCCTTTCCTTCCGGTGCTACGGTTCTGCCGCCCTGCTCGTTATAGTTGCTCTTCTTGAAAATATTCTGTCCGAAGCTATGCGGCTTCGTTCCGGTTTCCTTCTGAAGATTCTTGATACTCTTATCGATAGAATCAAACAATCCGTTAAAAACCTCTGTCGTCTTAGTCAAAAAATCATCACCGTTCGTATTCATGTTTCTCCTCCTGTTCATTGCCGTCAGGTAAATGTGAATTACCTGTCTATCCTTGTTATACAGCAAATATAACACGTTGTCAATCATTTTCCGAAAAAATCATCATTTCATCACAGAATAAGCCCGGTGTCAAGTGATAACCAAGGACGCTGATTCACTTCCTCCCGCCCCCGGAGAGCAGTTTTCTCGAGTTATAGCACGCAATCCTTCTTCGCAAGAATCCCCTTCAGAAGCTCCCAGGTTCTCTGCACAGAGGCAATGCTCAGTCGTTCCTTGGTCGTGTGAATGTCATAAATGTCGGGCCCCATACTGATGGCGTCCAGGTCGGGAAGCTTCTCAATCAGAAGACCGCACTCTAAGCCGGCATGAATCGTCTCCACCTTCGGCATAGCGCCGTACTGCTCACGATATGCTGCAATCGCCTTCTCGCGAAGCGGGGATACCATACGGTACTGCCAGCCGGGATACTCGCTGTTTCTTGCAACCGTTGCACCGCAAAGCGCTGCAAGCGTCGAAATCTTCTCGCAAAGCGCTTCCTTCTCGGATTCAATCATACTGCGAACCGAGGTCGCAATTTCGATGCAGTCCTCACCGGTTCGGATAATGCCTACATTGTCCGAGGTCTCTACAAGCCCCGGAAGCATGCTCATGGCCGCTACGCCGAAAGGAATGGTCGTAAGCAGATCAAGTACCGCCTTCTCGGTTTTCGGGCTTAAAATCGATTCTGCGCACACACAGGGCGTAGCAGTAATCGAGATACCGTCCTCCTTGCCCGATAAAGCATTTCGAAAGCTTTCCTCTACCCTTGAAAGCTCCGGCTTCTCTACGCAGCAGATGACTGCCTCGGCAGATACGGGAATAGCGTTGTCCTTGGTGCCTCCGTCAATGCGAACGAGAGAGTAATCCATCTGCTTCTTCAAGGCTCTTAATACCCGTGCCAGAATAAGGATGGCATTGGCCCTGTTCTTATGAATCTCAGTACCGGAATGTCCGCCCTGCAGCCCATCAACACGAACGGAGAAGTACTGTCCTGTGGCTTCCGTGCGTACTGTGGGGATTCGAAGACGAAGCGTTGCACCGCCCGCACAGCCGGTCAGAAAGCTGCCCTCCTCCTCGGAATCGATATTAATCAGACGACGGCCGCGAAGTACACTTGTATCAAGCATAATTGCACCATCCATGCCGGTCTCTTCGTTGATGGTAGCCACAAATTCGAGCGCCGGATGCGGGATACTGTCGTCCGCAAGGATTGCCATCGCATAAGCAAGTGCGATGCCGTCATCCCCGCCGAGGCTGGTGCCCTTTGCACCGACTAAGCCGTCAGACAGAAACAGCTCAAGTCCGTCGGTAAGCATATCAATCCTGCAATCATCATCCCAGACGGCAACCATATCCATGTGCCCCTGCAGAATGATTCCCGGCTCCGATTCATAACCGGGACTTGCTTCCTTGAAAATGATGACATTGCCGCACGGCTCCTGCACGTAGCGAAGCCCTTTTTCTACAGCGTAGGAAACCAGATAGTCGCTGATTGCCTGAATATTGCCTGAACCATGCGGAATGCTGCATATTTCCTCAAAATACTGCATAACCATAGCAGGCTCGATTCCCTTTAATACTTGCTCGTTCATAATGTCCTCCGAAAATCCGTCATTGGTTTCTATCAATAGAAAAGATAACTCGCTGCATCAATACAGCGAGTTATTATATTCACACTATTCTGTCAGCGAACCTGAAATTCCTCGTCCGCAAGGCGGAAGCGATCTCCGACCTCAAGCGGCACCTCGTTGCCGGCGGTCACACGCTCACCGTTTACATAAGTTCCGTTCGTCGCATTCATATCCACAAGATACAGCCGACCGTCACGCTTTAAGAGCTTGACATGGGTACGGCTTACGGTCGGGTTACTGGTGATGCAATAATCAACCCTCGCACGCTCCTTACCCATCAGGAACTCGTCCTTATCGACATAAAACTCTTCCTCGGTACGCATACGCATAATAACACAGCCGTGCGGATTCGTGATTCCAAGAAGCGAGGTCTTCTCGCCTCCCTCACCCTCGATAACATCCTCCGGATACTCGCTGTGATAAGGCTTCAAAAGTGATGTTGTGCCAAACTGCGCCTGCCCGTTCTGAAACTCGGGCGGAATCGTTCCGTATTTCTGCCAGCCGATTCCATTGTTCGCAAGATTTCGATTGTTGGAAGTTGCCGCCTTGCGATTTCCTATGATGAGGAGAATAATTGCGGTTACCATTAAGACAACCAGAATGCTGCTGACAACAACCAGTAGTATTATAATTTTCGACTGCATAGAATCACCTTCCGTTCAAGCGGATATACTGTCTCTATTATTACTATACCCTTCCATAAGGCAAAAAGCAAACATTTTCCTTGCTCTTCAAAAAGAAAGGGAGAACCGCCTTGGTTCTCCCCGGAAAATGACCGAATATGTAACATTTTTCTCAATGAATTCGGGCTTCGTACGCTCAGGCCCTTCTAGTCCTCCTCGATATGCTCAAGCCCCAGGTTCAGAATGCTTCGCACATGGTCATCGGCAAGCGAATAGAAGATGGATTTGCCTTCGCGGCGGAACTTCACAAGCTTGCTTTGCTTTAAAATCTTCAGCTGATGCGAAATTGCAGACTGCGTCATATTGAGTGCTTCGGCAAGGTCGCACACGCACACCTCCGCTTCGGAAAGCACGAACAGAATCCGGATTCTTGTGGAATCGCCGAATACCTTGAAAAGCTCCGCGAGGTCATACAGCGAATCCTCCTTCGGCAGTTGCTCTGAAACAATCTTTAAAAGCTCAGTGTGCACCTCGTGCTCTTCACAGCAGGGGGTATTTTCATTGAATTCCATACGATTCCTCCTTAAAGGTTCTTTACAAAAAGCGCCCGAATGGCGTTCAGAACCGCCAGTACCATAACGCCGACATCGGCAAATATTGCAATCCACATATTCGCGATACCGACTGCTCCAAGAAGCAGGCATACAAGCTTAACAACGATTGCGAACCAGATGTTTTCATAAACGATCCGCATGCATTTCTTCGCAATTCGGATAGCCTTTGCAATCTTTGCGGGGTCATCATCCATCAGAACAACATCCGCAGCCTCGATTGCTGCGTCCGAGCCAAGCGCACCCATCGCAATTCCGATGTCTGCTCTCGAAAGAACCGGCGCATCATTGATACCGTCACCGACAAATGCTAACTTGCCATTGCCACCAAGCTCCTTAAGAAAGCCCTCTACCTTTTCCACCTTGTCACCCGGCAGAAGCTCACTATATACCTCGTCAATGGAAAGCTCCGCAGCTACCGAATCGGCAACACGCTTTGCGTCTCCTGTCAGCATGATGGTCTTTTTGATACCATTTTTATGAAGAGCCTTGATTGCCACGGAAGCATTCGGCTTAATCAGATCCGAAATCACAATGCAGCCGGCATAGCGATGATCAACCGCCACATAAACAAGCGTACCGATTGCATCACAGACCTGATAGGAAACGCCAAGCTTCTTCATAAGCTTCTCATTGCCCGCAGCAACAAAATGTCCGTCGACCGTTGCAGTCACACCGTGACCACTGATTTCTTCGATTCCCGTAACCTTCGCGGTATCAATCTCCTCGCCGTAAGCTTTCTTCAAGCTCTTACTGATTGGATGCGAGGAAAAGCTTTCCACATATGCAGCTAAACGGATCAGTTCCTCCGTGGTGATTCCGCTTTCCGGTGCCGTAATAACCTTACTAACCTCAAACACACCCTGCGTCATCGTGCCGGTCTTATCAAAAACAACATATTTTGCAGCTGACAAGGTCTCGAGGTAATTCGAGCCCTTAATCAGAACTCCCGCCTTGCCGGCACCGCCGATTCCTGCGAAGAAGCCAAGCGGAATGCTGATTACCAGTGCGCACGGGCAGCTGATAACAAGGAAGGTAAGTGCACGGTATATCCACTGTCCGAAGCCTGCGGGGTTCCCCAAAAGAAGGTTGATAACCGGCGGAACCACTGCAAGCAAAAGTGCTGCGATACAAACAGCAGGCGTATAAACTCTTGCAAATTTGGAGATAAAATTCTCGGAGCGAGACTTCTTCGACGAGGCATTTTCCACCATATCAAGAATCTTAGACGCGGTGGATTCGCCGAATTCCTTCGTTGTACGAACACGGAGAAGACCGGACATATTGATGCAGCCGGAGATGATCTCGTCGCCGGTATGAACCTCTCTCGGAATACTTTCGCCGGTCAGCGCTGACGTGTTCAGGGAAGCGTTTCCATCTATAACAATGCCGTCAATCGGCACCTTCTCGCCGGGCTTTACAATGATTTCCGAGCCTACCGGAACCTCATCCGGGGAGACCTGCGTGATTACGCCGTCCTGCTCGATGTTCGCGTAGTCGGGACGGATATCCATCAGCTCTGTGATGTTCTTACGGCTCTTGCCGACCGCGATGCTCTGGAAGAGTTCGCCGATCTGGTAGAAAAGCATTACCGCTACAGCCTCGGTATAATCTCCGTTATCCACCAAAGCCACGATGATTGCGCCAATCGTCGCAACCGCCATCAGAAAATTCTCGTCAAAGACTTCTCCGTTTCGGATACCGCGTATTGCCTTCCGCACAATATCGCCACCAATCACATAATACGGAACCATATAGAGGAGGAAGCGGAGCACCCGTCCGACAGGGACTGCCCCAAGCTCCAGCTCGCCATAGCTTACGAAACGGTCCGCAAGCTTCAGGATAACCAACAAAACTACGGAAATAATGATTCTTTTTAAAGCCTTACGCTGCTTCTTCGTCATATCCACTCACCAACAATGATTAGAAGATAATCTCGCAATCCTCTTCTACCTTTCTGCAATTCTCAAGCACCTTCTTCATAACGCTCTTCACATCAGCGCCGTCTTCGAACTCCACTTCCATCTTAAGCGCCATAAAATTCACAACCGCATTCACTACACCGGCAGTCTTCTTCGCAGCCTCTTCCATCTTATTCGCGCAGTTCGCACAATCCACTTCGATCTTATAAACCTTCTTCATCGCTCTGTCCACCTTTACTTTTCATTCATACATATGAGCATCTGTTCATATGTTGATTTGATTATAACTCCGAATGAGTGCTCTGTCAATAGCCTTTTCTCAAAAAAATAAAGATTATCCGTCCCGAATCCTAATCCCTTCACAAAAAATGCCCAACACCCCTTCTTAAAGGGATATTGGGCATTCATCATTCTAAGTCTAATTCTATTTCAGATAAGCCTTCAGTGCATCCACCTTATCAAGTGCCTCCCAAGGAAGCTCGATATCGGTACGACCGAAATGTCCGTAGGATGCGGTCTGCTTGTAAATCGGACGTCTCAGATCAAGCATCTTGATGATGCCTGCCGGACGCAGATCGAAGTTCTCACGAACAATCTTTACAAGCTCCTCATCAGAAACCTTACCGGTTCCGAAGGAATCCACCATAACCGAGGTCGGCTCTGCAACACCGATTGCATAGGAAACCTGAATCTCCAAGCGGTCTGCAAGACCCGAAGCTACGATATTCTTCGCTACATAACGAGCTGCATAGGATGCAGAACGGTCAACCTTCGTGCAGTCCTTACCGGAAAATGCACCGCCGCCGTGGCGAGCATATCCGCCGTAGGTATCTACGATAATCTTACGACCGGTGAGACCGGAATCTCCATTCGGTCCGCCGATAACAAAGCGGCCGGTCGGATTGATGAAGATCTTCGTAGAATCGGTAATCATCTCTGCCGGGATTACGGCATCGATAACGTATTTCTTAATATCCTCATGAATCTGCTCCTGCGTTACATCCGGATCATGCTGTGAGGATACAACGATTGCATTTACATGAACAGGCTTGCCGTTCTCGTCATACTCAACGGTAACCTGGGATTTGCCGTCGGGACGAAGGTAGGAAAGCGTACCGTTCTTACGAACCTCGGAAAGCTTTCTGGTAAGCTTATGCGCTAAGCTGATCGGCATAGGCATCAGCTCGGGCGTCTCGTTGGTTGCGTAACCAAACATCATACCCTGATCGCCGGCGCCGATTGCAGCGATATCATCCTCGCTCATCTCGCCATTTTTCGCTTCCAGCGCTTTATCGACACCAAGTGCGATGTCCTTCGACTGCTCGTCAAGGGCTACAATAACGCCGCAGGTGTCGGCATCAAAACCGTATTTTGCGCGGTCGTAGCCAATCTCGCGAATGGTATCACGAACGGTCTTCTGAATATCTACATAACCCTTCGTGGTAATCTCACCCATAACAAGCACCAGACCGGTGGTAATGGATGTCTCACATGCTACACGGCTCATGGGATCCTGGCGCATCAGCTCGTCCAGAACCGCGTCACTGATCTGGTCACAGATTTTATCGGGATGTCCCTCCGTTACAGACTCTGATGTGAAAAGTCTCTTCTCCATCATAATAATACTATCCTCCGATTTTTAATAAAGTTGAATCAGTGCCGGAATATTCTTCCGACACTGATTGGATCTGTTAAGCAAATTTACTTTTCTTCTTCCCGGAAGGAACTACCGTCTTCTCAATGGAAGCACCCAGTCCTCTGAGCTTCTGATCAAAATCCTCATAACCGCGTTCGATGTACTCGATATCACGGATAACACTCTGTCCCTCGGTCGCCAGCGCTGCAATGGTAAGTGCTGCACCCGCACGAAGATCCGGCGCATCCATAATCGCCGCATTGCCCTTCTCGATACCCTCGATCACGGCAACGGAATTGCCTTCAACCTTGATTCCGGCACCCATCTTACGGAGCTCGCCGACATATTTAAATCGATTTTCGAAAATATTCTCATGTATGTAGCTGGTGCCCTTACCAAACATAAGGACTGCTGCCATCTGCGGCTGCATATCGGTCGGGAAGCCCGGATATACACGGGTCTTCACCGTGCTGGCTGCAAGTCTTCTGTTGCAGCAGACACGAACCGAATCGTCGTACTCGTTGACCTCTGCACCAATCTCCACGAGCTTAGCGGTAATTGCCTCAAGATGCTTCGGAATAACGCTCTTTAAGGTGATATCGCCCTTGGTAGCTGCTGCCAGACACATAAAGGTTCCGGCTTCAATCTGGTCGGGAATAATGGAGTAGGTGTTGCCGTGCAGCTTCTGCACGCCGCGGATACGAATAACATCCGTACCGGCGCCCTTGATGTTAGCGCCAAGGCTGTTTAAGAAGTTAGCCACGTCTACGATGTGCGGCTCCTTTGCCACATTCTCGATGATGGTCTGTCCCTCTGCCATGGTAGCGGCAAGCATAATATTTATCGTTGCACCAACGCTTACAAGGTCAAGGAATATATGACTTGCGCGAAGATGCGTTGCTTTTGCGTGGATGAAACCGTTCTCGGTCGTCACATTGGCGCCCAGTGCACGGAATCCCTTCAAATGCTGATCAATAGGACGAAGGCCGATGTCACAGCCACCCGGCATTGCTACGGTTGCATTCTTACGCTTTGCAAGAAGTGCTCCCAGCAAATAATAGGATGCTCTGATCTTCTGAATGTAATCATAATCAACCATCTCGGTATGAATCGTACCGCCGTTGATGCGAACCGTGTGCTTATCGACACGCTCCACAACTGCGCCGATTGCTGCAATTGCTTCGAGAAGAACATTGATGTCGCTTACATCCGGAAGGTTCTCGATGGTAACGAACTCGTCACACATAATCGCTCCGGCAAGGATACCGAGCGCCGCATTCTTCGCACCGCTGATGGTTACCTCACCCGCAAGAGACTTGCCTCCGTTGATAACATATTGTTCCATAATAATCCTCCATCGTGGCTTCCCACAGAGTTTCTACTTCTTTTTGACGGAATACCCAAAGGTTCCCAGTGCCTTTCCCAGGCTGAAATACGTGCCATGGGAATAGACGATTGGCTTTGCAAGTGCGAGATCGAACCGCCCCTGCGCATCCATATATGCCTCGT
The DNA here is from genome assembly GCA_024404675.1 of Lachnospiraceae bacterium. GTDB lineage: Bacteria > Bacillota > Clostridia > Lachnospirales > Lachnospiraceae > ISDg. The sequence continues at coordinate 90,896 of JAKSPO010000002.1, read as the reverse complement.
CGGCATGAACCGCAACCACCTCCGCAAGGAACATATCGTGGCTGCCAAGTTCTTTGATTTCTTTTACTTTGCACTCAAGGTTAATCGGTGCCTCCGCGATAAGCGGTGCGGAAACCTTCTCACCGGCAAGCGGGGTTAAACCCATGTCGGCGAACTTGTCGCACTGTCGTCCGGAACGAACGCCGCAATAATCGGTCGCGCGAACCAGTGCCTCTGTCGTCAGATTGATGACGAACTCGCCGCTTTCCTTGATCAATTGGTGGGAATATCGCTCCTTCCGCACCGAAATCGAAACCATCGGCGGGTCGGAACAGATCGTTCCTGTCCATGCAATCGTTATTATATTCGGCTTGCCTGCCTTATCACAGCAGCTCACCATCACAACCGGGAGGGGATATAACATATTGCCCGGTTTCCACAGCATCTTGGCCATATAAACCTCTCGGAATTATTTGTCTGAAAGCAGTCCGTAGAGCGCTTTCTCAATCGCCTCATCATCCTCGCGAAGAATTGCATCGAGTGCCTGTGCGGTAAGGTCTCCGTGCACCTTGGTCGGCTCGGTGGATACCTCCGGCTCCTTCGAACCGTTCTCCATCTCTTCCGCAACTACTGCTGCAATACTGCTTGAAATATCGAAGGTATCGTCATTGTCCTGAGGGGTAAATGTGAGCTTGACCGACTCAGCAACCTTATCTCTTGTAAAGAAGGTCATCTGGCCGTCCTCTTCCTCTGTTTCAGCGAAAAGCGTCGGCTCGGGCTTCACCTCGTCAAACTTCAGATAAAGCTCTTCCTCGGACACATCATACTCGGGAACAATCTCCGTTACCTCGGGTGTCGCCTTCTCTTCATCGAACCAGAAGGCTTCCTCGTCGGAAGATTCTTCAACAGTCACCTTAGCGGTTGCTTCCTCCGATGCAGCTGCATTGGTGGTTACAGCTTCGGTTACCGCTTCTTCGGCTACCATCTCTTCGCTTGCTACGACTTCAGGTGCCGCTTCTTCGAGGAGTGTGCCTTCAGGTGCCGTAGCTTCAGGTACTTCCTCCATCGATGCAGCTTCCGTGGAAATAGGCGTCTCCTCGCTCGGAATCGCCTCCGAAGCACTCTCTTCGGGGAAATAGTCCTTTAACACAATATCTTCATCATCGTCTGCTTCCTTAGCCTTCTTAAGGGCAAGTGCAATCAGATCGATTTCTGCTGTCATTTCAAAAGCTTCCACCGGTTCAGTAGCCGGCTCCTCAACATCCTCCGTCACCTCGGGCAGATGAATCGGAACGGTTGCGTCCTCGGGAATCTCCTCGGCATCCGTCTCTTCAGTCTCCTCTTCGCGATAATACTGAAGAAAGGTCAGTGTCTCGGTTGCATCCTCAGGAACCTCCTCAATGTCCTCGGGTTCAGTGGTGGCTTCCGTGACATTCTCTTCTGCCTCTTCATCCTCAGCCCGAACGGCTTCGACAACCAATGCGGCTGTTGGTGAAACATCCACTGTCTGGGGCTCTGCAACCACTTCCGGCGCAGGAACAATATCTTCGTCCTCAATATGGAACAGCGGCTCTGCCGATTCCAGATATCCTCTATCTTCAGCGATAGTCTCCGATACAGCCTCGCCGATTGCTGCCGATACATCAAAGAACAGATCATCCTCTGAGATATCCTCTTCTTCGGACTCCTCTTCCTCGCCATACTCCGGCTCAAAATAATCCTGAACCGAAGGCTTCGCAGCCTTCACGGGCTCCGCAAGCTTCACGGGTTCTGCTACCTTCACAGACTCTGCAACCTTTACAGGCTCGTCAGCTTCAACCGCCTTATCGACTGTCGCATTAACGGGCTCTTCTTCATAGGTCGCCGGTCTATCCGACTTTGATTCCTCAAGGGATTCGATAGCCTCAAGATCTACCTCCTCTGCCGAATCAGCATTCTCAGGCTTTATGGGTAGGGTCGAGGCAATCTCCTCGTCCGAATCGGTATATCTAGACTCCGTTGTGCCACCAATCACGGGAACATCCGAAGTGAACTCATCATCATAAAAATCCTCGTCGCGACGCGGCTTGATCTCAGGCATGCTGATTGTCACGCCCTTTTCCGCACACGCACCAAGAAGCACATGCGCCTTGGCTGCGGAATCCGTCCCTGCGAACCAAAGAAGAATATCCTTGCACTCCTGCGCACACTTCTGATAATCTTCCATCTTATAGTAAGCCTTGGCAAGCTCAAGTCCCCAGACATCGCTGTAATCCTCGTCCTTCAGCTTGGAAAGACTTCTTACAAGATACTCCGGTCCCTTTCCGAGCATCACATCTACGCGGTAACGATAGATCAATCGCTCCGGATTCTCCGGCTCAAGCTTACGGAATTCACGAATGTACTCATCCGCTTCTTCCGGACTGTTCGTCTTGAGGCAAAGCTCAATCAAGCCAACCAGAACCTTATGCGTCGCCGCATGGCTATACATTTCGATATAAACAAGCTTAGCATCCTCATAGCGATGCTTCTTGAGATAGGCATTGGCAACCGTCATCAAATCCCGCACAGAGCCTACACGCTCGGGGTTGATCTTGTCAGCAATATCAACTGCCGCATCATAATCGCCCGCCTTCATAAACTCTTTAATCGCATTGATTTTCGAAGATATTGTCAGAAGCATGGTTGTCACGTCTCCCTTTTCGCCCACTCAATTGCGTTATTTCTATCATGTGTGGATATATTTATGACAGTTTATACATTATATCTATTGTATTTTAGCACCAAACTCACATTCTATCAAGTTTTTTCTTCGGCAGAAACCACTTTTTCACGCATTTATCCACAATATTATGTGATTTTTCTGTGAAATTGGGGCATATCTTGCTTTTTCGCAGAAGCTGCATGCTATATGGCGCAATAAAAAAAGTCCTGCCCAGGCAGAACTCTGTTCTCTTGCATCATTTGCCGGCTTTCTCATGACTCACTTTTCATCAATCACAAGCGGCAAATGTGTGCTCCAAAATCAATTGTCAAACCAATCAAAAAACCGTGCGGCACGTTTTGAGCAGCTCTCAAGAACGTTACCGAAGCAGTTAGCTCGATCCAGGCGTCCTCACGGCACATGAAGTAATTCGCTTAGTGCTGCTGCATTCCTGCCCTGACACGGTTCACAAACCTCCATTGCGCGAGACCCAGACGTCATCACCACTTACTCCGGGCTGCTTCTCGTCGGCAAGCCCGAGACATGCCATCACTCCTGCTATAGCGGATTTCAGGTACAGGGCACCGCTACCTCCCCAGCTGCACGGCTTTCATAGTATACCTTTTTTTCGAAGCCTTGTCAACACTTCATAAAATGAATAAAGCGAGGCCTCCCAAGCCTCGCGCTCATTCATTGATTCGACCCCCGTCGCACAAACCGACGTTATCCCGCCACTTCAAACTGCTTAACCCAATCTTTCGACCGATCAGATGTTTAGCTTATTATACCACATATTGTATAAACTGCAATCCATTTGCTCATTTTTATATTTATTTAGGCAAAATCATATCATCCTTTGTACGATTACGCCTGCATTTGCAGCCATTCGCGGTAAATAATCGTCAATACCGTCCTCCTCTTTTTTGCATTATTTGTATACAAAAAGAAAACACAGGGAGGAGAAGCCCTGTGCTTTCTTATATGTATGGGGATAATTCATTAACCGTCTTTTTCACAATTGACTTAATCGTCGCCGCGCTACGTATCGCCCGTCTTCTTCTAATTCTTCGGAGCTGCAACCTTTACGCCAAGGATTTCAAATCCATTGTAGAAGCTCATATAAGCCTCTGCCTCGCCGGTTGCACGAAGCTCTGCGAGCAGGTCGCATACAGCAAATCGAACCACGTAAATTTTTCCGACTGTAGGATCTGCGGAAAGCTTGTACTGGAAGCACTCATTCTCCGAAATCTCGACCTGACCGATTCCGATGCCACCAACACACCAGCCAGCCTTTGCTCTTTCTGATGTGCAGAGAATCTCGACTTCGATTTCCGAATCCGCAGAAGATGCCTTCAATACCTCCAGAGAAAGTCTTCCGGTTGCTACGTCATAGACACTACCCTTCGGCTCTTCCGGTTTCTGAACGTTCTGGGGCTGATTCTCTGTGGCACCCATTTCCGGCTGCTCAACGGTCGTTTCGTTCTTCTCGTCAGTCACGTTGTCAAGCGTTGTTTCAATGTTATTAACATCTGCCACCTGATTCGAGGTGTCAATCGTTTCATCCTTTTTCTGCTCTGAAGTATCGGATCCTTCATCTCCATTATCCACGGAACCAATCGTCTCGGTTGACGGTTTCGGCTCTTCCTTCTCACGGATGATTTCTATTCCGTTCGCACGCTTTACAACATACTCGTTAAGAGTAATTTCTTTCTCTAAAAGATTGCTCTCGTCGCCTGCAACTGCTTTAATCGTAACAAGAGATGTGCCTTCTGCCTTTCCAGAGGTGGAAATACCAAAATACTTAATTCCCTCACATAAAATATCGCCAGATTTATCGCCAAGGTAATTTCTGGCATATTCAACCTTTTCGTCATCAGTTTCGCATCCGGTTCCTTCGAATGGTTCATTCGTGATATAAAGGATGTTCGAGGAAATTGTGATTACCGTGAAGCCCCTCTGGCTTACGCCGATACAGGAAGCTGTTGCATGATCAAAATCAAAATCGATATCAGAGTCAGCTGCAAGACCTGCAACTCTCTCATATACTTCTTCTGCCTTCGATGCTGCCGTCTGCTTCTGTAATTCTGCACCTTCACTGCTGAAGCGCTTGGTAAGGTAATAGATAAAATAACCAGCTCCACCGGCTATTACTGCCATCACTAAAAGTGCTACCAAAACCTGAAATTTACTTGATCCAACATTATTCATCTTCTTCATAACCGGTCTCCCTTCCGGCGCTTACTGCTAAGTCCCTTCGCTTATGCTAAACGCTGATTCATTATTTTTAGTGTCCCCATAATCTGTGCCAATCACTGATTACATTTTTAGTTTACTTGCTTTTATTCAAAAACGCAATAACCCCTTGTAGTTTAAACAAAAAGAAACCCGTCATTCCTAAAATGACGGGTTTCTTGTCAAAACCAAATGTTTTTATCTACTTTTTACTGATTGGCTGCTTTTCTGCTTGCCGCACCATCTGTGTACTTCTGCGTATACTCTTTATCAATCAATTCAGTCTTCTGATCATTCTTATTAAAATACTCAATCTTGAGCTGAAGCTTTGCATCAGTAGCTGAAGTTGTATCAACATAGAAATTACGTACGCCGGTTGCAAGAGGCTTTGCAGTAGCTGCAATCTTAGCCGCACGAAGTTCTTCATACGCCGGATCATTCTCATCAAGTACTACGAACATATTCTGCGTCTTCTGTTTGGCCTGCTCAACCTTCTCTTTATCAGTAACCGCAGTAGAATCGTACGGCAAGGTTACATGATATACGCTCTTGATCTCACGCCAGGTAATACTGAAATTATTCGTTCCAATCGTAATTACTGCCATATTTACACGGTCCCAATAAACCTCAAGATCAGCAGCATTCACATCAGCGGCGAACGAAGCTGCAATAGCATCTGCCTTGGCCTCTGCTTCCTTGACTGCTTCAGAGTTCACTGCCGCGCCACCATTTGCAAATCTAAGAATGGTAAGCAGTACAAGCGCGAACACTGCGATAAATGCTCCCAATCCAGTCGTAACTATTGTGGACATTCCTGCATTCTTCTTCATACTGATAAATCTCCTTTATACTACTATATAAAACAAGAATATAGTATTTTCACTTCTATGTCAATAATTAGATTACTTTACTATAGCTGTTGCACTTCCGGGAGGGGTTGTAAAATTCACCAATATACTCTGGTCATTCGTAGGATAAGGATAGGTAATTGTAAACGACCTATCACTTAACATCTGCAAGGAACCATAATATATCGTAGGCGGATTCTGAAGCGGAACATCGAAAGTTACAGTTATCTGAGAATAGTAGCCTTCTACACGATAAGAGTAATTATTTGCCCATTGCGCTCCCAATGTAAGCTGTTGCGTGGTGCCACCTGTAGCTCCCGGCGTGGGCGGGTTAACAGTAGGCGGATTCGTAGGAGCTGTAGTCGGCGCCTCTGTCGGAGCCACCGTCGGAGGCGTTGTAATGACGGGATCGCCCGCACCTCCGGTAGGGGCCGTCGTCGGCTCTGTCGTCGGTGATGTACCACCTGTACCACCGCCACCTGCTCCGGGTGTCGGAATTCCACCGGTGTTGGTTGCAAGGAACGAACTGTTCTTGTCACCGATATTTCTTAAGAATACATTCTGAATCAGATTCTTTGAACGCTCCTGGAAGCGAATATCAACCGACAGTACTACCAAGCCTTGATCTGCAGAAGAAGTATCAACGTAAAAGGACGTTACATGATCGGCAAGAACATTCTCTTGTGCCGTTCCTGTTGTCGCTGCACGTGCCTCTTCGTTCTTCTCTTCATCATCGGCTGCATAATCATATTCATGCTCATCGTAATACAGCACATCGCCCTTGAGCAAAAACTTCATATACTTATCATTGTTGACAATCGTAAGCTCTTTCTTGGTTCCGTCATAATGAACACCAAGCGCTGCATCCTCCAAAGAATTGCTTAATGCTGCAAACGTCTGCTGCAACATATTCTGTACTTCTGTTTCCTTTGTTGCATTGGAATACTGCTCAGCTGCAAGTCTCAAAAGACCTGCGATACCCATTGTAACAATACTAAGGACAGCAATGGAAACCAATAACTCAACTAGTGTAAAACCTTCGTTCTTTCTCCGTTTCATATAGTTTCCTCCTTTCTTAGTAGGTTACCTTTCCGGTCAACTTTGAAATCTTCAATGTCACGCTTCTCTTACCATTCGTTATGCGAAGCTGTGACACATACTGGCCATTAGGTTGAGGCATCAATCCGCCGGTCTGACGATCAAAATGAATCTGCGTCAAACCTGCAAGCGTCTCTGAACCTCCAATTGTGACATAAACCTTAACATCATGTCCTTCGGCACGGTTAATCACCTTACCCGCGGACGAATATGCAATAACTGATGAATTATCACCGCTGTTGATGATCTCAATATAAGCATCATCACGACTAAGCGAAACAATCTGTGTACTCTGAATCACACTCTTCGTATCAGCCGCCATAGACTTCACTCTCTGTCCAAGAAGAAGTCCCATCGTGATTCCAACCATAGATGCGAGAACACCCATAATTGCAACGGTAACCATAACTTCAACCAGTGTAAATCCACGTTCTTTTTTCATATCTCTCTCCTCATTGGTTGCCGTCGCTATTACTTCTTCTCGTAGTTACTCATATCAATCAGATTCATATTCGAGTTATGCTGTACATCAGCAGAATACTGTGTAGACTGCTGACTTGCGTTATTATCATAGAAGCATCTGATTCCACCCTTGAAGAGGTTATTAAAGGTTACATATTTAATATTTTCACTGGAGCCACCAATCTGATCCAGTGCGGTATCAGAAACCTGAAGTCCAATGTTATCAATATACTTCTTCAAGTACTGACGATCCGGTGTCGTATCCAATGAAAGGAGCGAACGGCCGGAACAGTAGTTGTTATCTTTCTTGAACTTAACATGGCCAGGAGTAAGGAATATACCACAATACTCAGAATGGCTCGCATCCATATTAATCTGAAGATCCAGGTTTGTCAGGAAGAACATATAGTCACCGACATTGATAGGGTTCGAAACGTTGCCTGCAGCAAACTTAATCTGGAAATCAGCAAACTGTCCGGGACCATACTCAAATCTGGCAACATTACTTACATCGGAATTATCATAACCGCCAAGTGCAGTCCACTTATTGTCCGCCTCAATCTTATACGGAGCTCGAAGCTTCTTTCTTACGCTTGCATTCTTCGGGCCGGAGAAGCTGATGAACTTCTCGAAATAATCAACATCTACTACGGAAAGGAATACCTGGTCGTACTCATGTCCGTTAATCACTGCATTCTTCTTAGGATACAGATTCTCATCGGTCAGATCACAGGTGAAGCCACCTTCGTTAGATAAAACTGCACCGGTCTGAGATTTTACGGTTCCATTCATGATGGATGCATCATAGCCCTTCGTTCCATCTATATATACAATAGAGGTGTCGTTGCTATAATAAGGATTGCTTGTAATCGGGTTAGCATTGTAATAGTCTCTGGGAAGACCATTGTATATCTTCAATCCAGAGGTCATGGTAATCTGCTTTCCAGCCAACGACTTATAATTAGTGCTGTTATACTTTACATCTGCATCATTAGCACAGAATCGTACATCCTGGCACTTAATATTTGAATTCTTTCCAATGATAAGATGGCAGTTCGGTCCGAGAATAATCTTTCCTCTGATTTCGATATCTTTACCGGTAATCTGCAGAGCAGAATGATCGGTAACCAGAACGTTACCGTTAATTACGACATTCTCACCGGTAAGGATAAAGGTCTCACGGTTATTAATCACAAGTGCATCTGCGTTCTTCTCATCATACCAGCGGTCATAACCGATGTATACATTACCTTCCTGTTCCATAAAGCCCATCTGATTCGGGTTTTTATTGCCATAACCGTTTGCGTTGGAAAGGGTTGCACCGGCACCTGCAAACATGGAATAACTTCCAAGCGGGAAGGACTTTGAACTTGCATAGATGGGGGCACGTACAGTAATATCCGTCTTAACATAAGATACCATTCCCGTCTTAGGATCGGTATACTTTACATTGACGTCCTTGATTGTAAGTCCCTCAAGCTTACCGGTCTCACTGTATTCGGCCTTCAATTCACCGATACTGATAACCTGGCCGCCGGAAACAGCATTCGTCTGCAACTTAGCCGCAATCATAGTCTTCGTTGCAGCATTAACATCAATATTACTGGAAACCGGATAAGTCGCTCCGGTCAAAAGCTGATACGTTTTCTTAACAAAGTTGGAGGAATCCGTATCATTGCTTGTAGTTGCCCATGCTTCTGCCGCTGTGTGCTGAAGATTCAAACGAATCGTATCAATAACACTCTCCGCATCATAGAAGGTATTGGATACCTCATTGTTAGTGCCTCTGGACTGTAATCCGAGGAGTGATACACGAAGCATCGTCGAGGACAAGAGCAAGCAGAACATAACACCGATTACTACTGTAATCAACGCAATACCCTGATTATTTCTTCTGAAATGTTTCATTATCGTAATCTCCTTTCACACTAGTTATAATCGGCTTTCGTTCCGGTGATATGTGCAAGCGGTGTTGAAGTAGTACCTGCGCCTCCTCGGAACACTTTAATATCCACATCGTAATAGGTAAGTACTCTTACACTAAGCGGTCCAAGAATCTCCGCTGTTGTTTTCGTAATCACGGTACTTCCAACACCACCTGTGCTATATGTTACATCCGCATTGGTGGTGGTCACATTCTTCTTATAAGTAAGAAGGACATCGTAGGTTGTTCCGTCCATCGAAACACCGTTGAAGACGAATGCGTAATCTCCAGAAGCGCTTGCATTAAATATCGGCGTTCCGTCGCCATCCTTCTGAATCGTCTTATCCGGTCCCGCAAGTGCACTCAAACTCGTAGGGGATACCTCCGCAGCCGTTCCTGTGAATCCTGCGATGATATGGAAACCTTCGCCCGGATAATCGCACTCCTTTGCAATCTGTGAGAGTTCAAAGCCCTTAACCGATTCCATTACACCATTCGCAATCGTTGTTGCGGAAAGCTTCATTCTCGACTTTGTATTCACACGTGCTATCGCTACAAATGAGGATAAGATTGGCGGTACCATAATACTTAATATCGCAGCCGCAACCAAAACCTCAACAAGGGTAAAACCGCTGTGTTTTCTCTTCTTGTTCATTATATCACCTATGGTCTTTCCTTTCTATATAATACATTGTCTCCTCTTAAGACTCCGATTGAGCCTTATCTTTGTTCAAAGCTCACTTTGAACAAGGATAAGGCGGTAATCCGTCTCTTGACGGATTACCAACCTTCGATTTTTCTATTCTTCCTATCTCGGCATTACCGTAGGTGTGGGAGTAGGGGTAGGCGTAAATGTAGGTCCGAAAATATTATCAACAGAAGTCGGAACATTCTCAATCTTAACCGGTGTATAGAAGCTCGGGCTGCTACTGTTAAGCATCGTGAAGAAGTTCATCTTAATCGAGCCGGCAATGATACCTGTCTCGCGATCCATAAGTGCAGTAACATTCGTTACAGTCTTAGGAGCCGAATCAAGATAGATAGTATTGATGAGATCCTTAAAGCCCTGATAGAGGTCCGTTCCGAATGCTGCTTCAATCTGTGCGGAGCCAATTGCGAAAGCCCCATTCACCGGCTGTCTGGTTGTCTGATCCCAGTCAATAACACCGCTCGCAGCTGCATCATACTCTGCCATCTCGGTTACGGTATAATCCGTGAAAATATAAATCGCGTTGTCCTGATTCTGCCAGTCATCAAGGTACATAATCAAATCTTCAATACGATACTGTGCCGGATATACCGCTGTCTTCTTGTTGATATCCTGAAGATTGGACGCCATTGTAGACTCTAAAACGTTAGCATCAACACCTTCAAGCTTTGCAAGTCTTTCTTCAAGCTTCTTCGTGTCGCTATCCAAGTCATTCTTCTTATCCATTGCTTTACGGAAATAGAACTGATATACACAGAATGCAGCCAACAATCCGATAACGACGCAAAGGATTGATATATCTCTTTTAGAAACCTTCATAGTCATAATCTATATCCTCCTTATCTCTTCTTCTCGTCTTCTGCTTTATTGGCCTCAAGTGCAGCTTTTTCTTCCTCGAGTCTCTTCTTCTCTTCTTCTCTTTCCTGCTTAGCCTTTGCCATATCCTCCTGAACCTTCTTCATATATTCAGCATTGGTATCGCATACGGGATTGAAGGTGCAGGTAACATTGAAGCTAACAGTTGTAATAAGCTCAACTTCTTCGTCATCATCTTCGTCTTCGCTCACAACACGTCCAAGAACGATCTTCTTCTCGCTCTTCTCCTCAGCCTCTTCACGAAGCATCTCCTGCTTCACCTCATCGGATAATTCAACAGGATTGCCGTTCTCGTCAACATAAACAATATTCTCCTTATTCTTCTCTTTCTCAATTTCCGCTTCAAGCTTTGCATAGTATTCATCCGGAAGCTTATATTCCTCAGAGAAGCTGGAGCATGCAATCAAAGAAATGGTATCAAAGGTACGAAGCTGCTGGAATACAAGTGCTGCTTCCTTCTTGGATGCACACTGAATGCTAAGGGTAACACCGGTAGTAGCGTCGGAGTCAATACCAAGGGTAATGAAACCGGACGGCATCTTCTGCTCAAGCTCATAGATGAACTGTGTCAGAAGGCGATTGTCATTCTGAGACTTTGAGAAGAGACCCATTGCACTGTTATATGTTTCAACCGCAGCAAGATATGCATTATTAACGCTCTCAAGATATTCGTTATCGGCAACTTTCTTCTTTGCTTCCTCGTTATTAGTCTTTGCACGAGATACAAGGAGCTGGCCTGCGAAGAACAGAGTGATTGCAACTGCAATACCTGCGATTAAAACTGCTACCGGGATAAGTAAAGAGGTTTCCTTCTCACCCTTCATCAAGTCAGCAGACAGAAGCTGAAGAGGATTACCAACTGCACCAATTGCTGCGGCATATACTCTCATAGACTCCTGTGCGGTAAAGTTCTGCGATGCAATCTTGATGTTATCAAGTCCCGTAAACTTCTGCACATTGTAGCCAAGCTCATTGGAAAGAAGCTCGTCCATACCAACGAAATCAGCACCGATACCGGTCAGGTAGATATTCTCGATTGCTGCGTTCTCATTTCTGGAAACAAAGTACTCAAGAATACGTCCTACATTACCAATAAAGTAACGGAGATTCTCGGTGATCATAATACGAGACATCATCACCTCATCGGAAGTATCCTCTGCCTCCTGATAATCTACGTCAACATTCAAATAACGACGCAGGCAACGCTGCTGTGTGAATACTACCGTTGCATCCGCATAGGTGAGATTCTCGCCATATACATCAAGCTCGGTAACATTCTCGATAGCTCCGTTAACACCATGAGGAATCGAACGCTGAAGAACAATCTCTCCATCCTTGACGATTGTGATCAAGGATGTGTGCTCATCAATCTTGATTACTGCATTGATGCCAACGGTCAGATCCTGACGAACTACCTGGAAGATACTGTTTCCAATGTAGTCCATAGCCTTGATTCTAAGTCCAAGGGAATGCGCAAGATCAAGATAAGAGGTCGTAACATCATTCGGTACTGCAAGGAGAGAGAGACGATACTGCTTGTTACCGGTACCCTCCTCAACCGTCTCACCAAGGATGTTATATACCAGATGATACTGGTTCATATCAACCGGGAAGTAATCGCTTGCGTTTGCAGTAATCAACGGAAGAATCTGTTTCTTATTACAACGCGGAATTCTTGCGTCACGGTTGGCGATTCGGCTAGATGCTACGGTAAATACCACGCTCTCCGTACGAATGTCACGCTTACGAAGCTCTGCCTTCAAATTGATAATGAAGTCCTCATTTCTGGTGATAACACCATCCTGAACCATGTCCTTCGGTGTCTCAAGAGAAAATGCGTTGTAGATTCTCGGGTTCTTGCCCTGATAATCGACTTCAACAACGCGGGTCATACCCTGACCGATTTCCATTGATAGCACTTTACCTGCCATATCGGTTCCCTTTAGAATTGCACTGCAATTCTTCCTTCCCTAAAAATATAGTCCTACAAATCAACGCTCCAAAGGAGCTTTCTTTATATAGCATTGATCTATATCCAGAATTTATATATAAGCTGACATAATGTCAGTTATATTCGAAGTAATAAATATTCATCCGAGAAGTCTGTCCAGTCCCGTGAATTTCAAATACCAATCAATAAAACGATATCCGAACAAAACCGAAAGCATAATCCCCGCCGAAAGATACGGCCCCATCGCAAGTGTTCTTCCCTGCTTGGAAACCTTCATGCGAATCGGATGAATGATTGCTCCAATGATACACCCTACAAAGAAGGAAAGGAGCGATAATTTCCAGCCAATCAGGAAACCGGATGCCGCAAGTAGCTTGACATCTCCGCCTCCCATAGCCTTACATAAATACAAAATGTAAGAAATAATACTTGTTACAAAAAAACCAATGACATAAAGCCAAAGGTTCGGTTTCTCGGTGAAGAGAATCCGATAAACCAGATTCACAATTCCCAGGCAGAAGATGAATACATTAAAGCCAAAGGGAATGATAAAGGTTCTAAAATCAATAACGCTTAATGCGAGGAGTGCAGATGCCATCAGGCAATATAACAGGCTCTCCACCACCAATGTACGCGTATCAAAACCGTGTATCGCAACTATCAACACCCACAAAAGACCATTGGTTGCTTCAACGATCGGGTATTGCGGCGAGATCTTCGCACCGCATTTCCTACAGCGGCCTCGTAAGAACAGCCAGCTGAACAAAGGAATCAGGTCAAACCATCTGAGCTGATATCCGCAGGTCATGCAATGGGAGCGCTCTTTTGACAGGCTTTGGCCAAGGGGAATCCGGTAGATGCAAACATTCAAAAAGCTTCCGACTACAATGCCGTACAAAAAAACCATGCAGTAAATTGCAATTTTCAAAACGGCATCCACCGTATCCTTACCTCGAATCTTCTAAATAATAATTGGCCATCCCAAGATTTTAATCCCAGCTTCCGGATATTCTCGGCATAAGCGAACCCTCCGGAGGAGGTAAAATCGTGATTGTATAAGTCTTACCGACATATCTTTTCGAAACCGGAACGATACTCGCGTAATTATTCCCGAAGTGATTCTGCAGGAGCTCTGTTACTTCAGCCTGTGCAAGTCCGGTCTGAATCTGTATTCCGCTGCTGTTAAAGGTCACGAGCGTCTCGCCAACAACATCATACTGTCCGGTATAGACAACAATTTCCGCAGCACGATAGATTTCATACGCTGCGGTTTCATCCTTCTGTATGCGGGTCTTTTCAACGTAGGACAGATACGCCGGAGCCAGAAGCCCAACAAGCACTGCCATGATTGCAACGACCACCAATATTTCGACCAGGGAGAAGCCTTTCTGACTATTCGTTTGCATTTGAACCTCTCTCTTGTCCGTCTTTAGCCATCTGATATTATATCCCACGCAGGCGAGTTACCTCGCCTGCGTGATAGGGAAATCGGACGTCATATCTTAGTACTAACTAAATTCGGAATCGCTTCCTAAAATGGAATTCTGAACAAATCAATTAGTTCCAAGCACCAGTAACAGTAAGAGCTGCACCGGTACCACCAGTAGCTGCAGCAACAGTTACAGTGTAGGTCTTGCCATTGTACTTCTTGGACTTGCAGGTGAAGGTCTTCTCAGCGTAGATATCAGTCATGGACTCAGCAAACTTAGTGTGAGTGCTACCGATATTAGCGATGGTGCAACCATCAGCGTAAGCAAGAGTAGCGCCACCCTTAAGCTCATCATATACACAAATCTCAGCAGTGGAAATCTCTACAGTGTGACGAACTTCCTCAGCCATGTTCTCGTCAGTACCACGACGGGTCTTCTCAACGTAGCTAAGGTATGCAGGTGCAAGAATACCTACAAGTACAGCCATAATAGCAACTACAACGATCAACTCAACCAATGAAAAACCTTTGTTCTCTTTCATTTCAACATTCCTCCATTTAATTTCATATAATATTAACCGATTGCGGTTCCTCATTCCGCAATCTATATCTTAAACAGCTGCCGTCCCTATTCCGACTGCCGTTTAATTCAAGCTTACAGATTATCGAGACCCTTGTACAGGCTAAGCATCGGCATTACGCACGCGCCTACCAGAACGCCAACGAGTACTGCGATAACCAGAATGATGATAGGCTCCATAAAGGAAAGAAGGCTCTGGGTTGCACTCTCAACCTCATCATCATAATAATCTGCCATCTTTGTGAGCATGGACTCCATGTCACCGGTTTCCTCACCGATCTTGGTCATATGAACAACCATGGGCGGGAATATGCCGGCTCTTCTAAGAGGCTCGGAAAGCGGAACACCCTTCTTAACCTCTTCCTTTGCTTCCAGAACTGCGGTACGGAATACCCAGTTTGACATTGTCTTCGCCGCAATATCCAGTGCATCAATCATCGAAATACCGGATGCGGTAAGCGTTGCAAGCGTTCTTGCAAGACGGGAAGAAGAAGTCTTAACGGTGAAGTTCTTCAGTGCAGGTATTGTAATTGCCGTTCTCGCAAGGAACTCTGTACCAACCTGTGATGCACTGAACACTTTAATTCCAATAATAAGAACAACTACAACACCGATTATCAGATACCAATAAGCCTTACAGAAGTCTGCGGCTGCCATAACAGCTTTGGTAAGTGCCGGGAGATCCGTATCCAAGTCTTCGAACATTTTAAGGAAGTTCGGGATAACGAAAGCCATCATTACGATCATTACGATGAAGGCTACAATAACGATTACGATAGGATAGATCAGCGCTTTCTTAATCATGGCACCGAGCTTCATATCCTTCTCGAACTGTGTTGCCATTCGATCGAGGGATACATCAATACTACCGGAAGCCTCACCGGCTTCAACCATGTTAATCATCATGGACGGGAATACATCGCTTCTCTCACGAAGAGCATTGGCAAAGCTTTCACCTTTTGCGATGTTGGTCTTAACCTCACCGAGCGCTTTCTTAAGACGCTTGTTCTCGGTCTGGTCTTCCATCATGCCCATTGCATCTACAATCGGCACGCCGGCATTGATGATGGAAACGAACTGACGACAGAACACTGCAAGATCCTTCTTGCTGACGCCGCTACCGCCAATGTTTACGTCTTTATTAAGGAAAGACTGCTCGCTGACCTTCAGCGGAACCAATCCTTCGCCCTTGAGCATCGACTGGGCACGGTCCGGAGTGGTAGCTTCGATGTTACCTCTCTTGCGCTTACCCATCTTGTCGACTGCTTCGTATGCATATACAGCCATTGGGATTCCTCCTTATTTATGTAACACAGAACTTAGAAAGTAACCTTTCTGCTCATTGCGATTGTATCCTGTGCGTAGTTCAAACAGTTCTCTGCACTGATCAAGCCACCAATGTAGAGGTTGTAAAGTGCATCGTCCATGGACTGCATGCCCTGCTTCTTACTGGTCTGAATCATGGAAGGAATCTGGAAAGCTTTACCTTCACGAATCAGGTTACGAATTGCACTCGTACCCATCATAACCTCAAATGCCGCAACTCGGCCGGAACCGGTCTGAATCGGAAGCAGCTGCTGAGAGATTACGCACTCAATAACGCTCGCAAGCTGAACTCGAATCTGCTGCTGCTGATGAGGCGGGAATACGTCGATAACTCGGTTGATGGTATCAGCGGCACTGTTGGTATGCAGTGTGGAGAATACCAGGTGGCCGGTCTCGGCGGCGGTAATAGCGGTCTGGATAGTATCCAGGTCACGCATCTCGCCGACCAGGATAACGTCCGGATCTTCTCGAAGAGCAGCTCTGAGTGCTCCGGAGTAGGTCTCGGTATCATCACCGATCTCTCGCTGGTTTACGATAGACTTCTCATGACGGTGAAGGTACTCGATCGGGTCCTCCAAGGTAATGATGTGCTTAGCGTAAGTCTTATTAATCATATTGATCAGAGAAGCAAGCGTTGTGGACTTACCGGAACCGGTAGCACCGGTAACAAGAACCAGTCCTCTCTTTCTTGTACACAGCTCCTGAACAGCTGCCGGAAGACCAAGCTCTCTGGGAGCAGGAATCTTGAAGGGCAGAAGTCTCATTACCATGGCAAGTGTGCCTCTCTGCTTAAATACGTTTACACGGAAACGGCCCTTTCCATAAAGAGAATATGCAAAGTCGATCTCACCGGTCTTCTCCATAATCTCAACAAGACGATCATTGTCTGCAAAGAGCGGCACAACCAGCTCTTCAATTGCCTCCGGTGTAAGCTTCTCGGTATCAAGCGGTCTCAAATCACCGTCGATACGAAAGATAACCGGTCTTCCTGCTGTAATATGTACGTCCGATGCGTGCCGATTAACGGCTTCCTGCAAAATATCATCTAATGCTCTCATTCTTATCCGTTCCTCTTTAATTTATTTTTGATTAGCTTTCGAAAGATACTCGAAGCATCTCGGAATAGGAGGTGATTCCCTGCAAAGCGGTTCTTGCGGAGCTCATTCGGAGGGTGCTCATACCTTCCTCCAAAGCCGCACGCTTCAAAACTTCGGAATCCTCACGGTTGGAAATAATCCTCTTAAGTCTGGGCGAGATCTCCATGATCTCGTATACACCGATTCGACCCTTATAACCCTTGTTGCAAGAACTGCAACCTACAGGCTCGTAAAGTACAACATTCGGTGTCTCGGGGCGAATGCCCATCGTCCGCTTCTCTTCTTCGGTTGCATATCTGGGCTGCTTGCACTTCGGGCAAAGCCTACGAACAAGTCGCTGTGCGATAACACCTACTACAGAGTCGGCAATCAGGTAGCTCTCGATACCCATATCGAGAAGTCGTGCAATGGTTGCCGCGGAGCTGTTGGTATGAAGTGTACTTACTACCAGGTGACCGGTAATAGATGCCTGAACGGCAATCTGTGCGGTCTCACCGTCTCGAATCTCACCGATCATGATGATATCCGGGTCCTGACGGAGAATGGAACGAAGGGCGGAAGCAAATGTAAGTCCGGCCTTTACGTTTACGTGTACCTGGTTGATTCCGTTGATGTTCGCCTCTACAGGGTCCTCAACGGTGATGATGTTAACATCTTCTTTATTCAGCTCGCTAAGTGCGGTATAAAGCGTTGTTGACTTACCGGAACCGGTAGGTCCGGTTACAAGAATGATTCCGTGCGGGTTTGCAAGGATGTGATCGAACTTTCTCATCTCATCATCACCGAAACCGAGGTCCTTCTTGCTTCTTGTAAGTGCCGTCTTCTGAGCAAGTCGCATTACGCACTTCTCACCGTAATAGGTGGGAAGAATGGAAACTCGGATATCGTACTCGACTCGGTCAACTACGATACTGATACGACCATCCTGCGGCTTACGCTTCTCGGAAATATCCATACCGCCCATAATCTTAAGACGGGCGATGATTGCAGGAAGCAATCCGATATCATATGTAATCTGCTCGAACAGTGCACCGTCGATTCGATAACGGACACGAACCTTCGTCTCCAACGCCTCAACGTGAATATCGGATGCTCTCTGTCTTGCAGCGGATTCAATCATGTTTCTAACGAGGATTACGATAGGCGAATCCGATACGGTATCGTCATCGTTCTCTTCCTCACCGGCCATAGCCTTGGCCTCACGTTCCTTCGTGTAGGCTTCAGCCGCATCAAGTGCTTCGGCGTTACCGAAGAACTTGTCAATACACATCATGATGTCATGGGTGGTTGCGATATACGGTTCAATCTCCATGTGGGTTACCATACCCAGGTCATCGATTGCAACCATATCCATCGGGTCAGCCATTGCTACGCGAAGAATGTTTGAGTTGCTTGCTGCGTATGCAAAAGGCATAACCATGTATTTACGAAGGATGCTCGGGTTTACAAGATTCACGATATCCTCAGGAATCTGCAATGTCGAAGGAGCAACCATCTCAACTCCGAGCTGTCTGGTCAATGCTCTGGTGATGTTCTCCTCGGAAGTAAAGCCGAGATCGACAAGCGTCTCACCGAGTCGCTTACCGTTCGTCTTTCTGACCTCCATGGCCCGTTCAATCTGTTCAGGGGTTACAACATGCTCCGAAACGAGCATATCGCCCAATCTTCTCTTTTTACGATAGATTTCGCCAGCCATCTGAAAGCCTCCCGCTATACAATGATAGTATTGTCTACAATAAAAGAATACCACTTGTGTCGAATAATTGCAACACAAAACCGTTAGTTTTTGTGCATTTCATCACATTATTTTTCGGCACTTGTGGTTACTCTCTCAATCAATGCAAGATATTGTGGTCAAATGCCTGTAAACCGGCATTTCCCACTTCAAAATTATGAACAAAATGTAAATTTTTCGGTAGATGACATTTCGAATTTCAAGAAAAATATGTAAGGATATCCGTCACGAAATATGAACATTTTGTAAACAGTCCTAAAATCCGTACTTCTCACGCACTTCTTCGGTGTAAATGCCCGGTTTGTCCCAGATTATGAGCGGTTTTTCTACCGTAAGCCTCGCTTTTCCGCCCCGAACGCACTCCAAAAGCACCATATTGGGCTCCCGATCGACGAAGGGATAGACAAGACGCATCCTTTTCGGCTCAAGTTTGTATTCCGTCAGGGTTACCATCAGTTCACTCAGTCGAAACGGCCGATGTACCAGGTAAAAATGCCCGCCCGGCTTCAGAACCGCTGCCGCCTCCCTCGCCACATCGGAAAATGTGCAAAAAAGTTCATGTCTTGCAATCATCTTCGCTTCGGCGGGATTCACAATTCCGTGCCCTTCGGTCATATAGGGCGGGTTACTGACAACCACATCAAAGGACGATTTTCCGAACAGCTCTGAGGCCCTGCAAAGGTCCCCCGTGACAATGGAAACACGCTCTTCAAGGTGATTGAGGCGCACGCTTCGCTCCGCCATATCGGCGCTTTCCGGCTGCAGCTCAAGCCCGACAAGCTCCGCCGCCTCCGTCTTGGCTGACATCAGAATCGGTAGAATACCGGTTCCGGTTCCCATATCCAAAACACGGTCGCCGCGTTTCGCCTGCGCGAAGCCCGAAAGAAGCACCGCATCCATCCCAAAACAGAAACGTGCCTTGTCCTGCAGGAGGACAAGGCCATTATTCTCAAGGTCAACCAGTTGTTCCGTTTCTTTAATATCCGTCATATATTACTCCAATGCACGAAGTGCCTTCATCTCCGCTGCATCCTCTTTCGACTCACGGCGCTGCTTGCGCGGCTTGAATTTCAGCTCGGCAACGGGATACTCGCGAATCTCCTTCTCGTCTCCGTCCGCACCATTCACATGAACAAGCACCTTAACCTTTTGCTTCAATACGTTCAGATCCTCGACCTCGCCGCTAAGTCCGTCCGGCGTACGTACCGTATCACCAAGATTCGGAAGCTTGCTGTTCAGATACTCGTATGCATCCTCCTCGTGCTTCAGACAGCACATCAGTCTGCCGCAGTTTCCGCTGATCTTCGTCGGATTCAGCGAAAGATTCTGCTCCTTGGCCATCTTCACGGATACGGGAATAAAATCGGAAAGATAGGTATGACAGCAGAGCTCGCGACCGCAGATGCCGATACCGCCGCGAAGCTTTGTCTCGTCCCTTACACCAATCTGACGAAGCTCAATTCTTGTATGGAACACTGTTGCCAGATCCTTAACAAGCTCACGGAAATCCACGCGGCCGTCAGCCGTAAAATAAAAGAGGAGCTTACTGTTGTCAAAGGTGTACTCGCAGCCGATCAGCTTCATATCAAGGCCATGCTTGGCAACCTTTTCCGCGCAAAGCGCCAGAGCCGTCTTCTCCTTCGCTGCATTTTGCGCAACCATTGCGTCATCCTCTTCCGTTGCGAGTCGGATTACGGTCTTAAGCGGAGGCATATCCTCCGACTCCTTAATCTCTCTTCGGCCGAGCACAACAAGTCCGTACTCCACGCCTCTTGCGGTTTCTACGATAACGTGGTCACCGACCTCAATCGTCAGATCCGCAGGATCAAAATAGTAAATCTTTCCGGCTGAGCGGAATCTTACTCCGATAATAGTCATATTTTCTACCTGCCCCTTCGGGCATCCTTTCTGAAATCTATCTGAAACAATCCTTCATATGCAATAACATCAGCCAAATCGCCGGCTCCGGCGTAACATTGGCCTTTCTCTTCGCAAGTAGCTCCGTGAGCTCCTGCTGTAAACCGACGATACCTTCATAGGAGATACGTTCTGCCTGTGCCATAAGGACGTCACTCTCCTGCGAAAACATGAGCGAAGCCTTTCGTCCGGCAGCCTTTGCATAAAGCAGGTCTCTGAGCCATACCTGCATCAGCCCGAGAATATCCTCAAGCTCCTCCTTCTTCGCCGCAAGGCTTTTCGCCGAGACCGCCATTCGCTCATCGCTCATATCCGGCAGATTCTGCATCAGCCCGACTGCGGTATCCCGCCGCTTCTGAAACTCCTCGGAGTCCGCACAGGCGAGTGCTTTGCCGGGGCTTCCGCCGGCAAATGCGGCCGCAAGTCTTGCGCGGTAATCGGGAATCTGCGCCTCCCGCATCAGATACGGAACCAGCTCGGAATCGGCAACCGGAAGAAACGCAAGCGTCACCGCACGTGACAGGATAGTCTGCAAAAATGCATCGCGATTATTCGTCAGCAATATGATTATACCATATTCCGGCGGCTCTTCCAAGGTTTTTAGTAGCGCATTCTGTGCCTGCTCGTTCATCTTCTCCGCCTCGTCAACAATAAAGATGCGATAAGGGCCTGCATACGGCTTGATGGTAATCGGTGTGCAGAGTCCTTCACGGATATCGTCAACACCGATTTTCGCCTTCTCATGCGTTATGTAAGCAACGTCCGGCTGGTTGCCGGAAAGCATCTGTAAACAGGAAATGCAATGCCCACACGGCTCATCGCCGCCTTCTTTGCACTGAAGCGCAGCCGCAAAGGTCTTCGCCGTCATCAGCTTTCCGACACCATCGTCTCCCTCGAAGATATAGGCGTGGGAAACCTGTCTGTTACGAATCCCCTGTTGCAAATGCTCTTTAATTGTTTTATGACCGATTATGTCACGAAACGTAAACATCTTCCTCTCCCCGAGCCGCTAGCCTACAGGTCTGCGGCGATTCTGTCGCAGAGCTCTGAAAGCACCCGCTCGTAGTTCTCATTTTCATATCGCTTCGCAATGCCAAGTCCCGAAAGCACTTCCTCGGAGAAATCCGAAGCATCGGCAAGAAAGCGTCGGCAAAGCTCTTCATAGCGGGGCTTTGCCTCCTTGCGCTCGCGCTTAAGCGCACGCTCCAGGCGTACGCCGTCATCTACCCAGACGTATAGCGGGATGACATTGTCCTTACCAAAATAATCCTGCAGCCTGCCGCAGGCCTCCGGTGTAACGATCAGAATGCTGCTCGCCTGCGCCAGATCAATCTGCCCATCGTCGGCGGTAAAATAATACCACGGTCCATGCACCGTCTGATAGCAGCGGCACTCGATAATGCGCCCCTCTGCCTCCATATCCCGCATCGCCTCCTCAGAGACAAAGTGATATGTAACGCCCTCTTCCTCGCCTACACGCTGCGGCCTTGTTGTATAAGGCACAACCGTATGAAGGCTTCCGGCGAAGCGCTCGACAATATCATGATATAACGTATCCTTTCCGGATGCGCTTTTTCCCATCATCAAAAACAGCTTAGCCATAGGTGCTCCAATCCCAATCCAGTCGATTGATATCATCCTCGGAGAGATCCTCGCCAAGCTGCACCTCGATAAGCCGCAGCTCCGTTTCGGCATAAATCGCATGCTTTACGCCGGGTTTTACGGAATAAGAGTCACCCGGTCGAACCGCATTTGCTACTCCTTCGATGATAATCCGGCCTTGTCCTGCCGTAACAGTCCAATGCTCCGACCTGTTTGTATGTGTATGATAACTGATATGGCGTCCGCTTGCAATCACAATTTGTTTGGTAAGAGAGCCTGTTCCGTCCGCACTCGTCGAATAATCGAGAACCGTGTAGTGCCCCCACTCCTTCTCCTCGCACATCGGACGCTTGCCAAGCCCCTCTACGCATGATTTGATTCCGGCGCTTTCCGAGAGCCCCGAAACCAGAATTCCGTCCGGGCTCGCCGCAACAACAACGTCGGAAACCGCATATGTAACAAGCGGAATTCCCAGCTCATTGATTGCATATACATTGCTGCATCGGTCCGAAACAACATCGCCGAGCGTCTGCTCACTCATCGCAGCGGTCAGCGTATCCCAGGTCCCGATATCCTCCCAAAGGCCGTCATAGCGAACCACACCAAGCTTTTCCTCATGCTCCGAAACCGCATAATCAAAGGAAATCTTCGGAAGTGATGCATACTGATCGAATAAGCTTTCATAGGAAGCTGTCCCGAGAAGCTCCTTCGCTCTATCGAGCACATAGCCGAGACGGAAGGCGAACACGCCGCCGTTCCAAAGCGCCCCTCTTTTTATCAGCGCCTCCGCCTTTTCTTTGCAAGGCTTTTCGGAAAATGCCTCCACGCTCGCCGATTCCCCATCCATGCGCGGCAGAATATAGCCGTATTTTTCGCTCGGACAGGTCGGCTTCATTCCCATCAGAACAAGGTTCTCACCGGATTCAAGGGCTCTTTTTTCCAGTCGGCCAAATGCCTGAAAGAAGCTTTCTTCCACAAGACAATCAATCGGGCATACCACCGTAAAATCCTCTTCGGATACCCCGAGCTTATCATGCAGATAGGCGCAGGCCAGTGCAATTGCCGGAAATGTATTCCGTCTGCAGGGCTCGATGGAAACCGAAACATTTCCTCCAAGCTGTGCGCGAATCGCCTCAGTCTGCTTCTCGGATGTCGCAATCGTGATTCCGACCGCGGGGTGATTCTTACGGATCATTCGGTATACTCTCTGCACCATTGATTCTCTGCCGCCGTCTTCATTACGAAAGATGCGAAGAAACTGCTTGGAGCGAACCTCGTTCGATAATGGCCAAAGCCGTGTTCCGGAGCCCCCGGATAAAAGAATGATATTCATATCAGTCTCCCTTTGCTTTCTGGATGGATAAAGCAATATAAATTCCGTACGTAACGGTAATAAGCGAAAAAACGATTACAAGCATAAGTCCGGCGCCGATCAGTCCTCCCGTGCGAACAAGCGGGACGGAAAGCACTGCCGAAAGCGCCGACGAAGCAGCGTACACAATGACCGGAAGAACCTGCTTTCGAATGGAAACCACAACGTAATATAAGAAGATTTCAGCCGCATTCAAGCCGCCGAAAAGCATCAGTAAAGCCATCACACCCCGGTCGCCGCCAAGTGGTGTATTGTAAAGCGCGGAAAGAATCGGAATTCCCAGGAAAACCGCAGCCGCCATTCCGGCTACCGTCGCTCCCGCAAGAATGCACATCAGTCTTCGGATGTATGCGGAAAGCTTCCGGTATCTTCCGCATTTCCAGTCCTCCGTCAGCTCGTGAAGCTTCGGATAGAACAGAAATGTTCCGAACAGATTTATCACCATTGCAGGCAGGAATAGAATGCCGTACCGATTCTGTGAAGCGTCTCCGAGAACACGGTCGATTGCATATTTCGGTGCATTGACCGTATAGGCACGTAGCACGGAGGCTGCGGCAAGCGGAAGCACGGCAAGCACAATACTGCGAAGCTGCGAGAACCGGAGTCTGCAGCGAATATCCGGAAACCTATGGTAGGCTCTGAAATCAAAGCTCAGCCATGAAAGAAGCATTGCGAGGCACATAGCGATCCCTCCGACGCGAAGGTCTTTGGAAATCCCGATGGCAAGCGTGAATGCAACCATCGAAAGCGCCGTTCGGAATGCCATATTTTTGCCGGCAAGGTCTACGCGGTCATTTTGCTGGTAAGCCGCCGCAAAAAGGTCAACGCATGCATCCATTGCCTTAAAAAGACAAAGTAGTCCTAACACCTGCTTTTTAAACGGATCGTAGCCCGAAAGCAGGACATACCCCGCTGCGCAACCTAACATTGCCGCCGTACTGAACATGCGTAGCGTGAAATACGAAGCAAAGCTGTAATGCTTATCGATATCCGTTACCTGAAACGGCCTTACCTCGAAGAGCGCAATATACTGCATTACCTGCGCATTCGCGAACGCAAAAGAAAACAATCCGCCCGCTTCTTCCCCGATAAAGCGATTTACAACGAGCATAAGAACAACCGTGAGCAGTGCATTTAAGGTGCATCCTATCAGGTTCCAGATATATTTTGCCTTAGTCGAAACCGTATTCATCAATAATGTCCCTCAGCTTCTCTGCGGATTTCTGCCAGCTATACAGGGAAAGCAAGTCCTCTGCCGATTCCGCCACATTCTCAAGCGCTGCGTCAAGATCGGCACGTTCATCGAACGGATCGATAAAGCAGGCCGCATCTCTGTAGATCTCCTTCATGCAGGATTGGTTGGATACAATTACACGCGCTCCAAGCGCCATCGCTTCAAGCGGCGGGATTCCGAATCCCTCATATAAGGTCGGAAAGACAAATGCCTTGCATCGCTTCATCAAAGCAACCATCTCTCCGTCCGATACATATCCAAGAAGAATCACATTCTTCGGAAGACTTCTGTCAACAAAATAATCATCCATTCGTCCGGACAAGAGAAAGATATCCTTCGGATGCTTCTCCGCATAGCTTATAATCCAACCGACATTTTTTCGTTTTGCAAGACTTCCGAGCGTAAAATAGTACTGTCCCTCCTGCACATCCGGATACTTCCTGAAAACAGCTGCGTCTTCTTCTATTCGAAGCACATGCTGCCAGGCACAGTTCACAACCGTAATTCGTTCCGACTGCACATGGTAGGTATCCATAATCTCACGCTTACTCGTCTCAGAAACGGTAATAATATGCTTCGCCCGTCTGGTGATTGCCCGGTACATTGCGAGTACAACAAAGCGGGAGATTCGCGCCGACAAGGTTGTGAAATCCTTCGGGTACAGCTTATAATATATGTCGTGCAAATACGCGATTCCCGGACGGCGCAACGGTACCTCGTTGCATATCGTAACGCCGATGCAGCCATTCTTTCGCAGGTATTTTGCGTACCAAAGCTGAATCCACAGGTGGCGTCTACCGTTCTCGGGATGAATGCGCACGACCTTCAGGTTTTGATATTCGGGAACGCCAACCGCATCTTCGGGTACCACAAGCGTAATCGCATCCTTTTCAATCAAACGATCCAGTTCGGCAACCGTTTCATAAGCAACGCGCTGTATTCCGGTAATGGTTTTTCCGTAAAAATCGCCGCAAATCGCACATTTTCCCATAAAAGCGCTCCTTCCACCAACACTGTGCCTCCGCTATTGCTTCAGCAGCTTTTTATACATCTCCATAATCTGTGCGGTCATTGCCTTCTCCTCAAAGCTTTTTTCGGGGATTTCGACAAATGCCGCGTCGCCGCTTTCCATCACCTCATAAAGTCTGTCAGCAAGCGATTCCGCCTTCCGATTCTCGAAGGAAAGCGTCTTGCCAAACACAACCTCCGGAAGTGAGCCGCCGTTACTGTATATAATCGGGCGTCCGATGGAACAGGTCTCTACCGCACAGAAGCCAAAGCCTTCCGTAATCGACGGAACAACAACATAATCCGCCCCGGAAATCACCTTGAAAAGCTGCAATCTCGGGAGGGAATCTCTGATAATCACCGAATCGGTGATGCCGTCTCTTTCCATCCGTGAAAGAAGCTGCGTGCGCGAATCTGCCGGCTGTGCGGAAAGAACGAAACAGAATTTCACATCCTTCGTAAGCTGACCGCGCCTTTTTAGCTCGGCGATTGCCTCCTCCAATACGAACACGCCCTTATTGACCGCCGGACGGCCGAAATACAAAAAGCCCTTCTCCCCGTCCGAAAGACCAAAATAGCTTCGGAAATCAATCTGCTCCGACAGATAGCTTTCCGCAGGCGGCATATGCGAGCTGTTGTAAACACGCACAAGTCCCTCGCGCTTTCCGATATATTTTTCAAAGTCCTTCTTCGTTGAGTCCGAAACCACGTGCACCGCATCATATCTCGGCTTGCACACATGATGTTCAAACCATTTAAAGGCAAATGCCTTCCATTTCGGCTTCACAAACCAGTACCATTTGTCTCCGATAACCTCATGAACGGTGACCATGCAGGGCTTTCCGTATCGGCGGGCAAGCCGCAATGAAGGAATGGCCGGCGTGAATACCGCAGTATGCACAATATCTGCCCAGCGAATATGCTCCTTCAGGTCGCGCCCGCGCACCACCGGGTGACCGAACAGAATCCGCCAGCCGTAGTAATAGGCATCAATTCCCTCGTACGGGACATGTCCCACAACACCGCCGGAACCGCTTGATACCACGCGCACCTCGTGCCCCTCGGCAATCAGATTTTTCGCAATGTCATATACCAGCTGCTCTCCGCCACCGATATGGGGCAGAAAGTGCGGGCAGATCAGACAGATTTTCATCGTCCTTACTCCTCCGTCTTACTCACAGCAAACTCTTCCACAAGCTTGTCTAACTTCGCCTCCAAGCTGGAAACCTTCACCGAAAGAGAGAAGCAGCGCACGATCAGAAGGAAGATCACAACGAGGAATACGAAATTAACCGGAGATACAACCCCTAAAAGCTCCGTAAACCAGGACACCGCCTCCGGAAATACGCTCATGAAGATCAAAACAACGGCAAATAAAATCCAAAACAGTACATCCGCAATCTGCATCTGAGATTTTCTAAGCTTTCTGCGGATGTAAAAGCCGGTTGCAACCGAGGCAACAATCAGCATAACACGAAGAACAGGTGACATTTCAATACCTCCTCTATTATTCAACGAATCGCAACTTCGTTGCGATTTCAAATGCGTCGAGCTATCTAAACCACTGGACAATCAAAATCGATGCACACATACGGATCATATATTTGATCGAGGTTCCGAAACGAAGGTAGCTTTCTCCTGCCACGCGCTCGCGCATAAAGGCCTGACTTTCCTTTACCACGGCTCCTTTTCGAAGCAGATATGCAACCGTGTCCGGTTCGGGACCATAGTTAACCTGGTTCGCTAACAGTTCGATCATACGCCGGTTGAAGAGTCTCATTCCCGAAGTCGGATCTTTGATCCGACGCCCGGTCGTTACGGCGATACAAGTGGCAATCACTCTGCTGCCAAGCATTCGGGCACTCCACGGCTTTCGCTCCGTCACAAATCGGGATCCGATCACAATATCGCATTGCTCTTTAACAGCAAGATCAAGCATCGCCGCAATATATTTCGGGTCATGCTGTCCGTCACCGTCATACTGCATCGCGTATTCATAGCCGTATTTTGCGGCGTATTTCATGCCGGTCTGAAAGGCTCCGGCAAGACCAAGGTTGACCGGAAGGCTTATCAGTCGATAACCCCTTTCGCGACAGATTTCTGCCGTTCTATCTTTCGAACCGTCATTCACGACGACATAATCGTATTGCGGATACTCTGTGCGAAGACTCTCCACGACACGTTCAATATTGTCCGCCTCATTATAGGCGGGAATAATCAGTAAAAGCCTGCTACGCATAGCTCCCCCTAGTCAAAATTAACCTTCCAGATTGAGATACCGTTGTTGATGAAATCTCTCGTCATAGCCGTGCCGATTCGTCTCTGCACAGAGGATTTCTCCCCGGAATAGCTCTCGGGAATCTCTGCTGTGTATGCCTTTGTAAAGGAGGTCTGGTCCCTTCCGTCGAACAGATACAGACGGAAAAGTGCCGAATCAATCAGACTCTCTTCACATACAACAACGGACAAAAGGCCATTTTCCTCTATGAGAAGAACCGCTTCCCCGCTGACAAGAAGATGACCCTCCTCCGGTCTGGTTACCACCTCATCACGGACCCTTTCGCTGTCCTTCACATAAACCACACGCGGAAACTCGGAAAGAATCCCTTCAGGAGAACGAAGGACCGCCTTCACCTCTCCGTTCGAAGCTTCAAGCATAACCTTCCAGCCCTTCATACCGGTCTTGTTCCAAAGCTCAACCGTCACGGTTTCGTCATCGACAGGCTTCTCTACGGAATTCTGTCCGAGAAGAGTGATTCCGTTCGCCTTTGTGTTGCCCGTAAAATCCCAGGACTTGTAATAGTCAAGCGTTGCCGACAGACGGAACAGATGATAGTTGGTGACAAAATACATCTCAGGCATGGACGCGGGATGTGTGTATGCAAGAAGCTTATCCGCCTGCTCAGAAGAATATCCGTATGTGGAAAGCAGGCGTTCTCTTGCATCCTTCGTCGGAATCACAAGAAGCTGCTTCAGCATTGCGCTGGCCTGCGACTTACTTCCCGAGATGCTCTCCGCATATTCTACCGCGTCAAGACCGCTGTTTTGAAGCATTCTCGCAATACCGGCGGAAAGCTTTATGTCATCCGTCGCCATCATTGTACCGAGCCAATAGGTAAATGCTCCGTTATAGGTACCGCCGTCACTGACCGTACGGCGCTCTGCAACATACTGATACATGTATCCGAAATCCCAGAAGTTGATTACAACTGCATCCTCCGGGGTATTATCGCGAACCCAAAGCATCGCGTCCTCCATCGGCTTTTCAAAAAGCGGATGTCCGAGAGATGAAATCAACCATGCGCCCTCCATGCTTCCGAGAATTACCGAAGCAAGGGACAGCGCCACAAGCGCATAACCCTTTTTCAAGCGGCTGCCAAAGAAACCGAAGACCATAATAATGCCGGCGCTCACGCAGGCGATTACCGGATACTGCAGGGTAAAGATGGAAAATACAAGCACCGCAAGCCCCAAATAGCAGATTCGCTTCGTCGTGATACTTCTTTCCTCGGACATAAGCCAAGCACTGACCTTCTCAAAGCCAAGGGCAACGATTAATGCGGAGGGAATGATACAGAATTCCATAAATCGAATTCCGAAGAAGCACATCAGAACGGTTCCCGAAAACCAGCAACCGATGCTGCCAAGCAGGAAGAGCTTCGTAAAATCCGCACCCTTCTTTCGTGCCTTCAGAAGACCGATCAGCTCTATCACGCAAAGAACAACCGAAGCAATCAGAAACAAAAAGCTCAGAAGGCCGCCGAAATAACTGATATAATCAGAGCCCGTCGTCAGGAATATATCCCAAAACAGCTTACCTTCATAAAGGCCCGGCGTCGTAAGCTCTCCGACATATGCAGACGCGGAAGGCCATACCTCTGTCTCTCCGGGCTTACCGAAATTCGAAAGAAACGTGTCCGCAACATCTCCGGCTCCAAGCACAACTGCTATCAAAGTCTGCACGCCCATGAAAATAAGCGGAATGCGAAGCCCCGGCTGCTTCTCAAGCCTCTTCCCGAACAGAAGACGCATCAAAATGAGTGCGGCTGCCGCCGTTCCGACAGCGATAATGACATATACATAGAAAATCTTCCAGGTACAGAACAGAAGCAGGGAGCTGACACAGGAAAGGATTCCGTATATAAGCTTCTGACGCTTCGTTTCGCACAGGATACATTCGTACATAGAAAGAATCAGGGTAATTGCAAAAAGACCAATCAACGCATCCGTATCAAAGAAGGTATACAACGAATGCTTCAGATACGGCGGTGCAAGCGCAACAAGCAAGGCGCCAAGTGCTGCCGAGGGTCTTGCGATCCGTTTCTTCAAGAACAGATAAACCGGGATGGTGCAAAGCGCCAGAATCGCACCATTAAACCGAATTGCGATCGCATACACGCTGAGCTTCAACCCAAGGAAATGCAATAGATACCAGATTACTGCAACCACTGCGCTTAAAAGATTTGGCAGAAAGTCCCTCTCACCCGTACGAATCGACGTGATGAGTGCATCCTCGCTACGGCTTGAGAACACGCGAATGGAGGAAAATCCATTCTCGGTAAACTCTCTCGCCTTCCGAAGGTAATAATAGGTATCGGCATCCATGGAATAGACACCTTCTGTACCGGTGTAAAGTGCCGCTGTCTTCTCATCCCAGCTTCGTCCGAGCGGCTGGCACAGAAGATATACAAGGAGCAGCATGCCGATGATGATTAAAAGATCCAGCCATTTTCCATTATTTCGTTTCATGCTTAGCCCCCCTTATCACAAGAATAATCACAGCCATACAGACGGAAAGGATTGCCATCGCTATTGTGGCAACCGCCAGGGCGTCTACGATGGACATAAGCACCTCCGTCGTGTGTGCACCGACACTGCCGTGGCAGTCCGCGCAATCAAAGAACACAAGCGCATTATCGGCACGCGGCGTGGAATGGCGAAGCGCATCCCAGAACCAGATGTAAAAGCCGCCGGCCAATGCATATCCGTACCACCTGCGGGAGCGAACCGCAAGCAGAATCAGAAGCGGCAGAAACATAAGAAGCGGAAGGCTGTCCTTCTCTGCATTCATATGGCTTCCCGAGAATACCGAGAGGAATTCGTGTACCGGATAAATTGCCGCAAGAAATGCAACCGGGATCCATACCTGCACGCTTTCAATGATATTTAAAATCCCCTGCTTCTTGAAGGAAGCTTCATTCGCATCCTTTGCGGAGGCAAAATAGAAATAGAGGATGGAAAGCCACATACCGGCATACGCCGAAGCCGTCGGAATCGACATGCCGAAGCGGTACTGATACATCGTACAGCGAAGCAGCGCGGAAGCTGCAATCAGACCGGCACCGGCAAGCGGAAGCTTACAGGCAATCATCACGCAGCCAACGAGCAATGCAGCAAGCGCATAATAATCGTATCTGGCCATCGACGGATTGTAGGCGATGAAAGCCATCGCACAAAGCAGGCTTCCCGCAACGAACCAGTAATCAAGCGGTCTGCGGCCGGGCGTCAGGGAATCGTTGATGCGGTTAAGCCATGCACGGAAGCGTTCGATCTGAACGTTCATGCCCTCCGCCTTCGGCTCCTCCTTAACCTTTCTTGTTGAATTGATGAAGACAAAGGAAAGAGCAAGCTGCAGAATTGCAAAAACCTTGGAGAGGATGATCCAGAAATCAATACTCTGAATTCCCTTCACAAAGTTCTCACCGTAAGCGGGATTGTTGCTGATGAGAGAAACGCCGGTTCCGTGGTAGGTCTGCAGAAGAATAAGCACCAGCAGGCTTCCGAACGCCGAGATTCCGTAGCCGAGATAGCTTCTCATATAATGCCCGACGATGCCGAGAAACGCGCCGAACATTACTCCGAAGATAAGCGCATTCGGAAGCTGTTCGCAGGAATCGGTTCGAAGTGCGATCGCTGCCACCGAGATATATGTGCAGAGCACGAACAGAATTACCGTCCAAAGCTTTGCGCCGAGATAATATTTTCTCACATCGCCGTAGGGCATCGGGTTACGTCGGAACAGATCTTCCTTCGCAAGAGCCTTCGTGCTCCCCTTGCCGTTTTTCGTCGTTTTCATGCCTGACTCCTCCAAAATTATAAGCTAAATTGCAGTTTTCCCCGCATAATCGTCTCAAAAAATACATTCAGAGTAGAAAAATACATTTTATTATAGCATATCAACAGATAGATGTCAAAAAATATCCCCCCAATCCACACACTCCGTCAAGCCTTTCTCCACGGAAAAGCCTTGACATTTATCTGCTTTCTTTTATTCTATTGATAGAGGTATCTATCAATAAGAATCTATGATATGGGGATATTATGGCAAATCAACGAAATAAGTCCGGCACTTCTTCGGCCGGTAATCGAAATAGCCGCCCGAAGAGCTCGTCTTCTTCGGCGGGCAGCAGAGCCGCAGGCTCCCGTTCAAGGAGTTCTGCCGGAACCAAAAACACTTCTAAGACGCGCTCCCACTCCGGCGAGGCCAATGCCGAGCGCACTCACAATGCAGAGCGGCAATCGAACCGTCCAAGTGACGAGCAGCGCCGCCGTCAGGCAACACGGATGAAACGAAAGCAGGCAGAGGCCTATCGTGCAAAGCGGCAGGAATACTGGGTATGCGTGCTGGTGCTCTTTAGTATCGTCCTCTTTTTAAACGTTCTCGGAAGAACAAGCCCTCGCTTCTGCGACTGGTATGCAAGCTATGTGCTTCCCATCTGGATCAATGTATACGGTCGTGTGACCTCGCTCCTTCCCTTCTCACTCGGAGAATGGATGATCATCGCTGCGGTGATTCTCACATTTGCCGCTCTGGTGCTCTGGATTCCCGCGTGCATCTTAAAAAGTAACGGTAGCGGGCAAAGGTTTCGCTTCTATGTGCAGCGCTACTACCGCTTCTACCTCGTATTGTTCCTCGATGTGGCGCTTGTTATGACGCTGAACTGCTTCATTTTATACAACCGCACGCCGCTCGATCCGAATCCGAACGCAGCTAAGAAGCAGTACTCGGTGGAAGAGGTCTATCTGCTTCGTGAGTATATTGTGAGCAATGTGAACGAGCTTTCTGCCAAGCTTCCAAGAGACAATAACGGGATGCTTGTGTATGACGGCGATTTTCAGAAGGAGGCCGTGAAGGCGCTGAAAGGCATTTCTGAGGAGTATCCGCTTCTTGACGGCTGGATGCCGAAGGTCAAGAATATGAATATCTTCTCACATCTTCTCAGTCAGTCATACATATGCGGTTATTATTTTCCTTTTTCCATGGAAGCGAACGTCAATCCGATTATGTATCTGACGAACTTCCCCGAGTGCTACTGCCACGAGCTTTCGCACGTACGGGGCTTCATTTACGAGGACGAAGCAAACTATATCGCCTACTTAGCGTGCATCGGCAGTGAGGACGCAATGTTTCGCTACAGCGGTTACCTCTCCGTTTTGTGGTACGTTGAGGAAGCTCTTGACAGGGAATTGCAGGCGCATCCGGAATTTGAGCGCCCGCTCACACCGATTAACGATATGATTTATAACGATGATCAGTTCCTGACCGCAGAAACCTGGGAGGAGGTCGAATCCGGTGCCCTGGTTTCAACCGAGACGGTGGAACACATTTCCGATACCATTACCGACACCGAGTTAAAGCTGAACGGCGTCGAGTCCGGTATCCAGAGCTATGCTGAAGTGGTGAAGCAGCTGCTTCGCTATTACGACGGAACACTTTATTGATTGGAGACAAATATGAGACTTAGAAATATTCCCGGCGCACGAGAAGAGATGCTCGTCAACCCGTATGTCGTACAGAACCCCGAGGAGAAGAAGGGCCATTGGCAGGAATTCTTCGGAAACAATCATCCGATTCATATTGAGATCGGCATGGGCAAGGGGCAGTTTATTATGGCGCTCGCAGCAGCCAACCCGGACATCAACTACTTAGGAATCGAAAAATACTCGAGCGTTCTCCTGCGTGCCCTTGAAAAGCAGGCTGAGCTGCAGCTTCCGAATCTGCGCTTCATAAGATTGGACGCAGAATATGCAACCGATGTTTTCGACCGGGAGGAGATTCACCGAATCTACCTGAACTTCTCAGACCCGTGGCCGAAGGATCGGCATGCACATCGCCGCCTGACCTCAGACCGTTTCCTCGCCCGCTACACGGAATTCCTTCGAAGCGACGGCTATATCGCTTTCAAAACGGACAACCGTGAGCTCTTCGACTTCTCTGTAGAAACCGCAGAGCAATGCGGCTGGGAGCTTTCCGCAGTCACCTACGATCTGCACCACAGCCCCTATGAGGAAGGCAATTTTCACACCGAATACGAGGATCGTTTCTCTGCCCTTGGAAAGCCGATTTGCCGCCTCGAAATGGCTCCCGCAAAAAATTTGAAAAAAAATTAAAAAAACACTTGCAATTTCAGATTTCTTGTAATATAATCACTTTTGCGTTCACGAAAACGCAGAAACGCACCGCTAGCTCAGTTGGTAGAGCACCTGACTCTTAATCAGGGTGTCCAGGGTTCGAGCCCCTGGCGGTGCAATTTGAAGAATCGGTTTTGAGGACTTAGGAGCCTTGGGGTCGGTTCTTTTTTTGCGCTTTTTTCGGGGGGGGGTAAACGCACCGATAACGTCCGATAAGATGTGCCCCCTCAGCCGATCCCTCAGAAAGAATAAGCCGCCGAAACCCTTATATAAAAAGGCTTCGGCGGACTTTTATTCTGAATATTCTATCGGAAGCATCCGACCGGCATAGCTGGAAGTAATCTTAAAGATAGGTATAGATCTGACCTTTCTCCGCTACGGTTCCCATCTCGCGGAACAACTCCTCAACCGTCACAAAGCTGTAGCCCTGTTCAAGGAGTGCAGGAATCAGGGTGTCTAACGCTTCCGCAGTCTTCATATTGCCGGACATATCATGTAAAAGAATGATGCCGCCATGCTTAGCCTGCGCAAGAATACGCTTTGCACGCTCCTCGGTCTCGATAGACGGATCCCAGTCCTCTGCGTTAAAGCCGCAGATAAAGGTCTTGTCAACACTTGCAAAAAGCGTATCGGACAGCCCGATATAGGGCGGGCGGAAGAATTTCGGTACACGTCCGGTTGCTAAAAGCACCAGGCCGTCCGTATCAAGCAGTTCCTTACGAATCTGCTCCTCTCCCATATCCGACATATTGGTATGCGTATACGCATGGTTCTCGATCAGACACCCAAGACTCATTGCCCGCTTCATAACCGGAATCGTCTTCTCCGTGATAAACTGGCCCTCAACGAAAAATGTTGCACGCACGCCGTAACGCTCCAAACGATCCAAAAAATGCGGCGTAGTATCGGTATTCGGTCCATCATCAAACGTCAATGCAATCAGCTTTCTGTCACTCATTCAAGCATACCCTCCTCAAGCGTATTTACAAGCGGATGTGCATACCAGGCTCCCTTAATCTGATAAAGCCAATACTCCTCCACCCCGTCTTCCTTCTCTTCGCCTTCCTCGTCCTTATAGGTCAGCGAATAACTGATGTTCGCCAGTGCAACTTTCGAAATATCCGTCGTCAACGTCTCGGCATGAGACTGAAGAAGCAGGCGGATTCCCTCTTCGTACCCTTCGCTTCCCTTCTGGAACTCGATCACTTCGGTAGAGTTAATCTTCATCGAGAACGCATCGGACTCGCCCTTCATAACCTCGAATTCCTTCTCAATCTGGTCAATCTCCCATGCCATCTCCATGCGGAGATATTTCTGGCAGGCATCATTATAGATGCTGGCCTTTTTGAAATCCTCGAAATCCACACCGTAGACTGCGGCAAATGCACTCTCAGCCACACCCTTCGGATCCCGATTCTCTCTGAAAAAAACAAAACGCATCAGAACGTAAAAAACCGTAATCAGCACGAAACCTATGATCATACCAAGGAGTATCTTGTTTGAGTTCTTTGATTTCTTCACTGCTGCCTTCTTATCTGCCATAAAACTTCCTCTCTGCACGCGGAGCGCCTTCCTCTTACATAACGAAAAGCCCCGAAATGTAAAAAACAACCCCAGGACACATCCTTGTATCCTGGGGATTGATAACAACCATTAACCGATTAATATCAGTCGTCAGACTTCTTCTTGGAGCTAGCCATCTTCTCCCACTTCTCAGCTGCATCATTGATGTTCTCAGCAGAGTCGCCGCTGGACTTAATGAGATACCAGTTGCCGCCAACCTTAGCGAGGCAGTAATACTCCTTGGACTTCTCCTTGTCGCCGTCAATCTTAACGGTGGTAGTAACCTCAACAAGTGCTGCTGCCTTAACCTTCTCGTCATCGCCCTTTCTTGCCTTAACGAAAGCTCTTACACCCTCGGTAACATCAGAGCTGCTGCCATAGGTCTTGCTCTTGGTAATCTTCCAGGTAACCTTAGCATTCTCTTCCTCGTCATCGTCGTCCATGTCGAGCTTCTTAAGAGCCTTCTTGTTAGCGAAAAGATAAACATCAGAGTAAACAGCTTCAGCCTTCTTGGAAATCTTCTCTTCTTCCTTAAGGTACTTCTTAACAACACTCTTAGGACCGCCGGTGAAGATAAGGATCAAAGCAACAACAACTGCGATAACTGCAACAGCTGCGATAGCTGCAATAAGGAGAGCCTTCTTGTCGCCCTTCTTAGCCTTACCAACTACATCACTTGCCTGATTCTTGAAATTAGCCATCATAGGTGCCTGAGGAGCTGCCTGGGGAGCTGCCTGAGGTGCTGCCAAAGCATTGCCGCAATAAGGACAAATAACGGATCCATCCGGAACCTGTTTTCCACACTTAGTACAAAACATCTCTCTTATCCTTCCATTTCTTATAAATTCCGCTGGTTATACCAACGCTGATAAAACTATACTATATTTTTCTATGTTTTGCAATACTAAATTATGAATGAGTATGTATTACAATTGACAAAGATTCCTCTGTAAATTACAATAAACCTGATACCGCTGTCGGTGTCACATTTCAGATAAGGAGGTCCGGTTATGAAAATCGATTGCTGCTGTGACAGCCACAGCCCCATTCTTTCATGTGATAACGCTTCGCTCGGCTATGAAAATCAGATTGTAATCAAAGACCTTTCCTTTGAGATTTATCCCGGTGATTACCTGAGCATCATTGGCGAAAACGGCTCCGGTAAATCAACACTTATGAAGACTATGCTCGGTCTGATGAAGCCCCTGCAGGGCTCGATTACCGTCAACTGCAGCAAGGGAAGCGGCTGCATCGGGTATTTGCCGCAGCAGACCGCTCTGCAGAAGGATTTCCCGGCAACGGTCAGAGAGGTTGTACTCTCCGGACTTCTTGCTAAGAACGGCTCGCGCCCTTTCTATCGAAGAGAGGATAAGGCTCGCGCTGCCGAGGTTATGGAGCAGCTTCATATTTCAGACATCCAGGCTCGAAGCTACCGAGACCTTTCCGGCGGTCAGCAGCAACGTGTGCTTCTCGCGAGAGCGCTCCTTGCCGCACATGAGATTCTCATGCTCGACGAACCGGTTACCGGACTTGATCCTTCGGCAACCGCCGAGCTCTACGAGGTGCTCGCCGAGCTGAATAAAAAGAATGGTCTGACGATTATCGTCATATCTCACGACATCGCGAAAACCATTGTTCCGTCCACGAAAATTCTTCACATTGCAAAGGACCGCCATTTCTTCGGAACTCCGGCGGCGTATATGGCCAATGATATCTCGAAGATTTTCTTCCCGGACGACTGAATTTGATTAGAATATGAATGCCTACGGGCATTTGAATAGGGAGGATTACACTATGCTTGAACAGTTGAAAGAAGAAGTGGCAAAGGCGAACCTGCTTCTGCCTAAGCACGGACTGATTACCTTTACCTGGGGTAATGTTTCCGGAATCGATCGTGAAAAGGGACTCGTTGTGATTAAGCCCTCCGGCGTTTCCTATGACAACATGACTGCCGACGATATGGTGGTTGTCGACCTTGACGGCAACATTGTGGAAGGACACTGGAAGCCTTCCTCCGACACCCCGACCCACCTTGCGCTTTACCGCGCTTGGCCCGAGATTGGCGGCGTGGTTCATACGCACAGCCGTTATGCGACCACATTTGCCCAGGCCGGCTGTGATATTGTTGCCGGCGGCACCACCCACGGCGATTATTTCTACGGCGATATCCCCTGCACCCGTTATATGACAGAGGAGGAAATCGGCGGCGAGTACGAGCTTGAAACCGGTAATGTGATTATTGAGACCTTCAAGAATCGCGGGATCAATCCGGTAGATGTTCCTGCAGTCGTTGTTCGTTCCCACGGTCCTTTCACCTGGGGCAAGGATGCAAACGAAGCCGTTCACAATGCTGTCGTTTTGGAGGAGGTATCCTTTATGGCGCTTCACAGCAGACTGATGATCGGCGATACCCCTTGCATGCAGCAGGCACTTCTTGATAAGCACTATCTCCGCAAGCACGGAAAGAATGCCTACTACGGTCAGAATTGATCGTTCCTATTGGCAATAGAATAAGGCAGGCCTTTTTGATAAATTGTCAAAAGGGTCTGCCTTTTTGTTTGAAGATTAATATATAACTTTTAACCTGCCGTATGCAATCTGCGCGGCGCCGCTAGCCTCTTCTCTTTCGGCGCTTTGACATTGTATACATCGGCATCACGATATAAATTCCGATCAGGCACAGAAGGAACAATCCAAGACACAGCGCACCACCCTTAACGCCTGCCTCAACCTTTCCGTTTCCCTCCCAACGCGTGATTGTACTCGGTCTTGGTGTCGGCGTCGGTGTCGTCTTCTTCGAACCGCTGATTGCAATGACCGTTTCGGCACCTTCTCCTCCGACAGATTTGAGAACGGACGGCGACAGAAGGAATTTCGGCCAGACTGCATTAAAATCCTTCTGGGAAAGCGGATTCTCTTCGTTGTAATAGATGATATCCGTTCGACCAATATCCATTCCGCGGTAGGAATAGATGAGCTGTCCGATCACATTTTTTCCATGCACGTAATCCTCAGGTACAGAATACTCAACGCGCTTCACAAGCTCCTTCGGGCTTGCGCCGTAGGGAAGTACCACGGTTGCGCCGGAATCGATGGAAAGCGTCGGCTGTTTCATACCGTTGAACATCGCGCACTCATCGAAGAAGCCCGCATAATCGGGATTCGACTCACGCTCGATTGTCTTCATGGAATAGCATACATAGTTCTCGAAGGAATAATTTAACATCGAGATCGTATCGTCGTAGGAGCTTTCGTCGTTCGGACATCCGAGTACGATCGCCACAAGTCTCATACCGTCTCGTTCGGCAAATGTGCAAAGACCGTACGTACCGTCCGCCGACTGTCCGCCGGACTTGCCGGCAATCGCAGCGTCATATTTCAAAGTCTTACGGATGAATTTGTGCGTCTGCGCGATGGTACGCGCCTCCTTCAGATTGGTTGCGGGAACCTGATACCATTTTGCGCCGGCAATCTCAAGGAAATCTCTTCGGCAGCCAAGCTTGCAGGCTGCAAGGCCGATATCATATGCACAGCTCGTCTGCTTCGTTGTTCCGGTGCCGGTACAGCTTGTGAATTCCGAGTTCACAGCGCCCAGCGCCTCCATACGGGTATTCATCAGCTTTAGAAACTTCTTCATGCTACCGCCGACATGCTCACCCATTGCATAGGTGGCTTCGTCTGCCGATGCAACCATAGATGCATAGAGAAGATCCTTAAGCTCTACCCGCTCCTCTGCGACCAGACCGATTCTTGTTACATTCTTTCCGATGTTATTGATCGCGGTATAGGAGCAGTTAACCGTGTCAGCGAGGGAGCCCTCCTCCAAAACGATCAGCGCCGTCACAAGCTTGGTCAGACTGACCGGAGCCATCGAAGCGGTACAGTTCTTCGCGAACAGAATAGCGCCCGAGTGAACCTCCATAACGATTGCGGAGGTTCCGCTAATCGCTGGTCCGCCGCCAAGCACCGAGTTAATCGTCGGGATCGGCTTCTCCTCAGCGTAAGCCCGGTTGCCTCCGATACATACTCCGCCGAAATCAGCGAAGAACACGGCAAGAATCAGCAACATCACCGGGATAAATTGTCCGATAAATCTCTTCATTCGTTCTACTTTCCTCATAAACGCAGCTGCGCTTCAACAATACACTCGCCTGCATTGTAGCATATAATGTGGGCTTTTGCAATCTACCCGCCCGTTACGTGGGCACTTTCCACGCATTTTTCACATTTCGGGTATGTCTTCTATGCCAAGTGGCATATCTACCGCAGCAAAACGGTCACTTTCGTAATAGGCATGCACAAGGCTCCGAAAGCCATAGGAGCGAATCGTTTCGTAACGAAGCGAATAATTGGCCTTCGAATACCGTCCCGTTTTGAGATAACGAATGCAGGCAACCATATATGTGTCAAGCTCCTTAAGGCTGTCCGTTGTTGTGATTACCGGGAAGAACCACCTGCACCAGGTCAGCTCCCCTTTCGCCGGATTGTCGTACAGCTTTCGGTTAAAATGTCGAATGTAGGCACGAATCGTCTGCTCATCGGAGGCCTGCCGTTTCACCTTCCAACGGTAGAGCGCTCTGGCCTTTCGCTTCATCTTATGCTTCAGCTTTTCAACTGATGCCTTCGCGATGTCCACCGCACCATCCCGGTACGTAATGCCGAGAAAATCCCACGTCTCCCCGGGAGCCGCAAGAAAAACCTTCGCCGGATTGACCGTCATCCCCTTTTCGGATAGTCTTCGAAGAATCTCCTCCCGATAAGAAGAAAGCTGCTCCTCGGATTCCGCGAACACAATCATATCATCCGAATACCGGGCGTACGGAATCCCTGCTCCTTCGAAGAAATGATCCATATCCGAGAGATACAGATTAGCGAGAAATGCCGACAATGGATTACCGGCCATAATGCCCTTTGTCTCCTCGATCCGCTCCCCGTCCGCATATACATACGGATTTCTCAGAAAGGCCTCGATAAACGAATATAGCCCTGGCTGTTCGTCGTAAAGAAGCTCCTTAAGCATCGGAAGAATCGCCTCAACCGATACAGAGTTGAAATAATCATGAATATCAAGCTTATAAACATATCGGTTCCGAAGCCCCGGAATCGCCAGAATATCCGAAACGGCACGCTTCACGCCGCGTTTCACCCGAAAGGAATAGAGATTGTCCGCAAAGCAGTCATCGTAAGCATGTAACCGAAACGAAAGGTACTTAAGAATCCATCCGGCTTCGCCCGGAAACATATATACGACACGCTTCTTCGCAGTGCCCTTCTTGTTAAGAACCGTTCTCTCGGCTATCGGAAAATCCCCGCTAACGATTCGCTCATACCACGACAAAAAGCTGCCGCAGTCGATAAACTGCCGCAGCTCCTTCAATTCGCTTTTTACGATATGCTCGTTGGAAGTGCAGTACGCGTAGAACTCCTCCCACGCCTCCTTACTTCCGACACTCCTCAGGTAGTCCATGTTATCCTCGAAAAAATAAAAGGGATAGAGAAGAAGTGCTTTAAAATAGCAATTTTGCTATACCGGGCGATACATAACCGGCTTCCTGCAAAACCATACAAAGGTTATGCTGCGCCCTCTGCAGGAGCATCCGATATGCGTTCTTCTCTATCCTAATATTCATGAAAAAGCTTTCGCTTCCATCAGGCATTCATTGCCGCTCTGATTCGAGCTACGACGTATGCCGCGTCGTTCTTGTAACAGGTAATGCAGTGCGTATGTGCAATTCCCGCAGCGTCGAGTGCTTGCAGCGAACCGCGATATGTCATCGCATTCTTCTGTCCCTTTTTAATAACGAAAAATGCTATGCTTCTGTCTCCTTCGGTAATCATAAAGGTTACCGGTAGGCATTTCGGATGCGCGGTCGCGTCAAATCGGGAGATTGATACGTTCTCCTCAATCGTACAGCCGGCAAATCCCGAAGCGAGTATGCCACGGAAATAATCCACATCTCTGTGAAAGGAAGCATTCAATGCATAGGTTCCGTCTTCTCTGTAAATACGTTCAGCATCATCTGCCGCGTTCATCGGAGCAGTTACCGAAGCTGCCGGAGCGGGATTCACCGGATTCGCTGCAGGCGTTTCTGCCTGTGTAGCGCCCTCCGGCTTCGTTCCGTTTGCAAAGGAATCCAGGGCCTTCTTCGTTGAATCAAAAAGCGAGTTCATTACTTTATCAAATAAACCCATCGTTTTGTCCTCCTTTTCGCACGGGAATTAAAGCTCCTGCGTAAGACCGGTATGATAATCATTCGTACCGCGCTTCAGATCCAGATACTCTTTCAGGATGATATCCTCGATTTCATCGATTCTTCTCTGTGCATCCATTCTCTTACGCTTACGGTCGCCCATGATTGCATTCTTATTCTCTTCAACAATCTTCTTCATCTCTTCCTGCTCAGCAAGAAGCTTATCGTAATCTGCTCTACGCTTAGCAAGAATCTCCTGACGTCTCTGCTCCTGCTTTCTTGCAACCTCAAGACGACGCTCCTCAATCTGTCTGCGGACCTCGTCCTTCTCCTGCTGCTTCTTCTTGTTCTGCTCAAGAATCTCACGCATACGTCTTCTTACAGCTGCCTCATGCTCATCGACCTCAGTCT
Source organism: Lachnospiraceae bacterium (assembly GCA_024404675.1). GTDB lineage: Bacteria > Bacillota > Clostridia > Lachnospirales > Lachnospiraceae > ISDg. Next base: position 48,257 of record JAKSPO010000002.1, on the reverse strand, counting down.
GAGAAGCCTGATTCGTCTCAAAGGTAGACGGTGCAGGGGTAGGTGCGCCGGCAGGCGTGATATCAGGAATCGTGCTGACAGGCTTAACCGGTTCGGGTGCAGGTGCGGGCTCGGGAGCTGCTACCGGCTCAGGTGTAACTACGGGAGTCGGAATCACTACCGGTTCCGGAACTACTACGGGCTCAGGAATTACGGGAGCGGGCTCAACAATCGGTTCCGGGGCAACATATGCAGGCTGCGGCGGAATATAGGGCATCGGTTCCGGAGCAACGTATGCAGGCTGCGGCGGGATGTAAGGCATCGGTTCCGGAGCAACATATGTGGGCTGCGGCGGAATATAGGGCATCGGCTCGGGTGCTACATACTCAATTGTGGGAATAAACGGTGCCGGTTCCGGAACAGGTGCTGCCTGCTGTGCGGGTGCAACGGGAGTTGCGTCCCAGCCGGAATCGATACTGTTTGAATTATTCGTGGAAACAACCCACTCGGGCTCTACCGGAGCAGGTGTCGGAGCAGGTGCGGGAGCCGGCTCGGAAGCCTTCTGCAATGCGGTCCCCATCATCTCCGCAATCAGCTCCTCTACTGTTCTTTCTCTTCCTGGATCATTGTTAGCTACCATTTCGTCCTCCTGTAACTCAAATAATCTTTTTGAAATAACTTGAAAGTCAATCTCTCCGAAGTCGGAAAGCTTTCGTTCGGTCGATTCTGTATCCACCAATTCTGCTGAGCTCAACGCGCTATTCCTCAGCAAATTATACATATCCTCTTTCGCGGACAAATGATTGGGAATCCGCACCATCTCGCCGTCAATTTCGGCAATCAGGTAATCCCCTTCCGCCTCGGGAACCTGCTGCACTTCCTCCGCTTCCGCGGATCTCACCTTTGGAAGTCTTAAGCTCTTCGGCCCGTCCGTCATAAAAAACGGTTCCGTTGCCGAAAGGGCCAAAACGCACCATGCAGAAAGCACCCTGGCGAAGCAATCCCGGCACGCCCCGTCAACCATATCGACGAGAAGCGCCATTGCTATATTCTCCACAACCGGCTTCAAACGGATCAGATCCATCCGAAGACGATTCAAAGAGGCTGTTGAACCATATGTGCCGGCCTCTGTCTTCACTCCCTTGTCGATTCCTTCGGGAAGAAAGAACACATCCTTGTCCGGCTGACTGCACAGTCCCGGAAAATGTGAACCGCCGCGGTAATTCAAATAACCCGCCGCAATTACAGTCTCCGCAGCACCCTGCAGTTCCTTCTCCGACAGATTCTCGTACTCCGTTCCCGTCTGCTTACGATACTCTCCGATCGTCCAGGCAAAGGAGCGAAGTGCATGCAAATCCGCCACACTACGTATATATTGTCTGCGGACCATCTCGGCCGCATCTCCGAATCGCTCATGTATAAGCGCCTTCGACAGCCGTTCCGCATTCTCATTAAGCGAATATTTCTTCTTTTTAACCGTTCTAAGCGCTCCGGAAAGCTCCTTCGAAAGCTTCGTCTTCCGGAAGCTTTTGCACGCCAGATGCGCACCGCTTATGCGATTATCCTCATCGCCATGTTGCTCAAAAAAAGCAAACAGCTTTCCGCCGGGCCTGCGCCTGGCAAACAGCACGCTTGCTACACTCTCACCCATTTAAATAGCTTCCCCTATATTCTGTTCACAATACACTTCAACTTTTTTGGTATCTATTAGTGTAACATTTTCCTGCCGTTTTTTTCAAGTACTTTTCTCAATTTTATGTTACTTTTTTAACGCAAAATAGACTTTTCGCGGCACCTTTTTTGCAACACCGGTCAAAAAGTCGAATATGAGCAGTTCGTACACATGGCAGAGAACGAATCCTTCCTCTGCTTCTATCTCTATATTACCAAAAAAATCCGCTTCCGACAACACCATTTTTTGACATAAATACCACTTTGTGGTATATTTTCCAAAAGACAGGCATCAAACGGATGCCGTATATCACTTAAGAGAGTCAGGTCAGCCTATGATTACGCTTTTATCAAAATTATTTCTTCCGAAAGACCTTCCTGAGGAACGAAAGCGCGGCGCCTACGGACGCCTGTGCGGTCTCGTCGGCATCCTTTTGAACATGCTTCTTTTCGCCGGTAAGGCGCTCGCCGGAGTACTCAGCTCCTCGATTGCGATAACCGCCGATGCATTTAATAACCTTTCCGATGCCGGCTCCTCCGTCGTATCGCTCGTATCCTTCCGTCTTGCCGAGCAGAAGCCCGATGCGGAGCATCCTTACGGACACGGAAGAGTCGAATATATTGCCGGTCTCATCATCTCCGGAGTTATTCTCTTGATGGCCTACGAGTTGATCAAGGACTCCATCGGCAAGATTCTTCATCCGTCATGCACCAAATGGTCGCTTGTCGTTGTGGCAATTCTGCTTGTATCCATTGTAGTTAAGTTTTACATGGCCTATTACAACTCCGCTATCGGACGGAAGATCGATTCCGCTACGCTACGGGCAACCGCTACGGACAGCCTTAGTGACTGCCTTGCAACAACCGCTGTAATGGTTGCCACACTTTTGGAGCATTTCTTCTCCTGGCGCCTTGACGGCTGGTTCGGTCTTCTGGTCGGCGTCTTCATTCTGATTGCAGGCTACCGCGCCGGCAAGGAAACCCTTAATCCGCTGCTTGGCACACCGCCGAGCCCGGAATTTGTTCATTCCGTTGAAGATATCGTCCTCGGCTTTGATGAGAAGATTCTCGGCATCCACGACCTGATCGTGCACGATTACGGTCCGGGGCGCAGAATCATTTCGCTTCATGCGGAGGTTCCCGCCGAAGGCGATATGCTTGAGATTCACGATGTCATCGACAACCTCGAGCACACAATCGGCGAGCGTCTTTCCTGCCTGCCGACCATTCACATGGATCCGGTTGTTACAAAGGATCCCAGGATCGATGCCCTGAAAAAGCAGCTCAAAGACATTCTTAGTTCTATCGACGAGGAGATCACCTTCCACGATTTCCGTGTGGTATTCGGACCCTCGCACACCAACCTGATCTTCGATATTGTGCTGCCCTTCCGACTTTCCGGCTCGTCAGGAGAACTGACCGGCAGAATTTCCTCGCTCGTTCGCAAGGAGATCGGAGATCGCTATTTCTGCGTGATTAACATCGATTATAAGCTTGCCTGATACGGCAGTAATTAACGGAGGTACCATTTATGAGTATGGAAGAATTGATTGATATTTACGACGAGAACCGTGAATTTACCGGTCGTACGGTTCCCAGAAAGACCAAGCTGGAGAAGGGACAGTATATGCTTTACGCCCTGGCACTTCTTTCGGATCGCGAGGGCCGGATTCTTATTACAAAGCGTGCACTTACGAAGAAATGGGCACCCGGCAGCTGGGAGATTCCCGGAGGCGGTGCGCATGCAGGCGAAACAACGACCGACACGGTATGCCGTGAGGCCTTTGAGGAGACCGGCATTTCGGTAGCTCCCGAGAACACAAGACTTTTATATTCCTATCGAAACGACGACCCTAAGGGCGACAATTACTATAACGACATCTTCTTATGCAGTGCGGATTTTACGATTGACGATGTGCACACGCAGGAAGAGGAGGTTATCGACGTCCGTCTTGCTACCGTCGAGGAGATCAAGGCGCTGCATGAAACCGACGGCTTTCTGCATTACGAAAGAATTATGAAGGCGCTGGCTGCAAGATAGTATTTTTCGACATAACAGAACAGAAACGAATAAGGCGAGTTCCCCGGAGATCCGAAGGACTCGCCTCTTTTAAATTCTAGTTTACTTTGCCGACCTCTGCTACCCCCGCATCGGGAAGGAAGATGGTGAAGCGTGTGCCGATTTCCTGACGGCTCTTCACCTCGATTACGCCCTTGTGGCGGTCGATGATCCATTTTGCGATGGAAAGCCCGAGTCCGGTGCCGCCGGTCTTACTGTTTCTTGCAACATCGGAGCGATAGAAACGCTCGAAGATATGCTGCACATCCTCACTGCTCATTCCGATTCCGTTGTCCTGAACGGATACGTACGGGCAAAGTCTTTCGCGGTTAACACCGACGCGGAGGGAAATGGTATCGCCCTCGTTGGTATATTTCGAAGCATTGTCCACAAGAATACGCACCGACTGCTTTAACATTCCGTAATCGCCGATGCACACGATTTCGCCCGGCTCCTCCTGAAGCTCGTAAGTATGCTTGTGGTCAATCATTACCGACTCGTCATAAACCTCACGCATCAGGGCGGTAAGGCTGATTGGTTCCATCACAAGATTCTGCCTGCCGGCATCTCCTCTTGCAAGGAACAGCAGCTGCTCGACAAGTACATTCATTCGGTCGGACTCGGCCCGGATAGCTTCGATACCCTCTTCAAGTACCTGCTTATCCTCCTTGCCCCACCGGTCAAGCATATCCGCGTAGCCCTTGATTACGGCAATCGGAGTGCGAAGCTCGTGGGACGCATCACTTACAAAGCGTGTCTGCTCGCGATACGAATCGCGCATTCTTGAAAGCAGATCGTTCATCGCATTTTCTATTCCGGCCAGCTCACTGTCGTTGGTTACAAGACGGGGGGAACCGGATTCCGCATCGACATGACTGATGGCATAGGTCAGATTCTGCATCTTCTCCTGCTCCCAGCCGACCATCGTAAGTGCCTGCGCCGATTCTGCCATTTCACGGAGCGGCCGAAGCTTTCTGCGGATCGGGAAGCGCATAAACAGAAGCGTCCACAGGAAGATAAAGCCCTCAATTCCGAGAATGCCGCCACCGCCGTAGGTAATTGTGCGAAGAAATGCCGCAGAGGGAATAAACTCCTCCGTCCGCACGCCGTCATCGAGCACCAGCTTAAAGGTGTCAACACCTTCATCCGTCAGATTGACGGCTATGTCCCTAGAAATCCCCGTTCCAAAAAGGGAATTTTCCAGATAATAAACCGTTCCCGCCGCAAAAAGCCCTGCTATTCCGATATCAATCAGAAGGAAAATCCCCACCAGCTTTGCCAAAAAGAGCCGATGCAGCTTGCCGGCGGTGGAACGCATTTTCCTCTTTCTTTCTTTTGCCTGCTGTTCTACCTGATTCATATTACTCATCCTTAATCACATATCCCACACCGCGCACCGTCTGAATCATATTGAGGCCGTAGGGCTCGTCAATCTTACTTCTGACATGGCGCACATATACATCGATTACATTGGTTTCGCCGAAATAATCGTAGCCGCATACCTTCCCAAGAAGCGTATCCCTCGACAGAACGATATTCCGGTTCTTCAGTAAAATGCTTAACAGATCAAATTCCCGCTTCGACAGCTCAATCGGCTCACCATTCACCGTCACACTGTAAGCGGCAGTATTCATCTTAAGCGGCCCGAAGGTAATAACCGATTCCTCCTCCGCGGTCTTACTGCCGCTATGCTTCTTTAAGGAGACACGAATGCGTGCCAGAAGCTCTTCAATCGCGAAGGGCTTCGTAACGTAATCGTCCGCCCCAGAGTCAAGACCGGAGACCTTGTCCATAACCGAATCCCGCGCCGTCAGCATAATGACGGGTACATCGGAGGATTTGCGAAGACGCCGCAATACCTCAAGACCGTTCAGCTCGGGAAGCATAATATCAAGTAAAATGATATCAAAACCGCCCTCCTCAGCCATCGCAAGTCCCGTCCGGCCGTCAGCCGCCTTGGATACCTCGTAGCCCTCATGCTTAAGCTCCAGCTCGGTAAATCGGGCGATCTGCTCCTCGTCCTCAACAATCAATACTCGTACCGCCATTGTCTGTCTCCTTTATACATGCTTTTGTGCGGGTGAAACCCCCACCCGCACTTTCTTACCCCGACGCTCCTTTAAGCCTGCACCTTTTTACCCCGGTGCCCTTTGAGCCCGCGCCGCTGTCTATCGTAAATTACTCTGTCTTATCCCCACCGTCAAAACCGCGATTAAAGTCGTTCTTCATCTTCTCTGCCTTCTCAGCAGCCTTCTGCGACATCTTATTGATCTTACTGTCCTTTGCAAAGGCCGGTCCGCTGAAGGAGTAATGAAAGCCTAAGAACAGGCCGACGATCAGAAGAATCAATACAAGCCAGAAGCAGGGAATCAGAAGCACGATCGGGATGATCAGCGGAATTCTGATTAACGTCTCGCCCTGTCTGTCAATCTGCAGGCAATTGTCACAGGCAATCTTGATCAGTCCCATCAGCCATGCACAGAAGCGGCCGAGTGCCTCAAAGAAGGTCTCGCTCTTATGCGATGCCTTCGGCGGATCCTGACGATTCAGCTCCGCAAGACTTTCATCCACATAAGATGCAGCCTTTGGGTTTCTGACTTTTCCTAACATCTCAAGGTACAAAACAGCATCCAGAATATCATCGTTGCACGCATTCAATGCTGCCTCCGCTTCCTCGCGGGTAACCATTACCTTCTCACAAAGCTTTGAAATCTTTTCTTCTCTTTCCATTATGTTCGTTCCTTTCTTTCCTCACACGTTCCTTCGTGCTTTCGATGGTGTTATCTTAACAGCCCAAGATGAAATGATAACGTGAGAAAGATTAACGTTTGATTAAGAAATGCTTTCATTTTCTAATATACCATTATCCCCCCGCATGCGCAACCGTCGAAAAATCCTCCGGAATATAAAAAAACAGTTGATTTATCGAACATATGTTTGTATAATGGTATCGGAGGTAGAACATATGAACGGTTTGCAGTTACAAAAGACATTAGAAGAGAAGTTAATCATTCTTTCCGATGCGGCCAAGTATGACGTGGCCTGCACCTCAAGCGGCGTAGACCGTGCGGGTAAGGAGGGCTTTCTCGGCAACTCCTGCGCGGCGGGAATCTGTCATTCCTTTGCGGCCGACGGACGGTGCATCTCCCTTCTTAAGATTCTGATGACGAACCACTGCACCTACGATTGCAAGTATTGTAAGAACCGCCGTTCCAACGATATCCCGCGTGCTACCTTTACCCCCGATGAGATCTGCGCGCTTACCGTAGAGTTTTATAAGCGCAACTATATCGAAGGACTGTTTTTAAGCTCCGGAATCCTAGGAACGCCCGACAACACGATGGAGAAGATCTGCGAAGCGCTCCGCCTCTTAAGAACGAAGTACCGCTTCAATGGGTATATTCATGTAAAGGCAATTCCCGGCGCCTCCCAGGAGCTTCTGTATTCGGCAGGCCTTCTGGCTGATCGAATCAGCATCAACATGGAGCTCCCGACCATGCAGAGCCTTAGCACACTTGCACCGAACAAGTCCATGGCCGGCATCCTCCGCCCGATGAATCAGATTTCCGAAACGATCGCCGACCACCGGCTTGCAATCGGTAAGGACGCGCGTATGGAACGTGCCGGCATCAACCGACATCTGATGAACAGTATCTTCGGCCCTGATACCGACCGCATCTCTTCTAAGAAGAGCGAGCAGGAGAAGCTTTCCCTGCTTACGGCAAGCAATGCGCTCAGTGTTCCCGCCGAGCGGATTGATCGCGATCTGAAGAGACCCTTCGCGCCTGCCGGGCAGAGCACACAGATGATTATCGGCGCCTCCGGCGAGACCGACCTCGAACTGATTAAGACAACGCAGAGCCTGTATCGGAGCTTTGATCTGAAGCGTGTATTCTATTCCGGCTATATTCCTTTGAACGAGGACAGTGCGCTTCCCTCCCTTGACACACCCGTGCCGCTTCTTCGGGAGCATCGCCTGTACCAGGCTGACTGGCTGCTTCGCTTCTACGGCTTTCACGCTGAGGAGCTGCTTAGCGAAGAGACACCATTTTTCAACGATAAGATCGATCCGAAGTGCGACTGGGCAGTGCATCATCTGGACCGCTTCCCCGTCGAGGTGAACAAGGCAAGCTATGACGAGCTGCTCCGTGTTCCGGGCATCGGCCCGACCGGCGTCAAGCGAATCATGCAGGCGCGCAGATACGGCTCCGTAACCTTTGAGATGCTGAAACAGATGCGTATCACGCTGAAACGCGCCCAGTATTTTATCACCTGCAACGGCAAGATGCTGAACCGTATCCCGATTGAAGAGAAGTTCATTACCGGTCAGCTCACGATGCTAGAGGCTCCCGAGCGTGCCCAAATTACCGAAAGCGGTAACAGCATGACGCAGCTGAATCTCTTTACAGACTTCCATCTTACACAAATGGCCGCACACGGCTGATTTACGAGGTAATTATGACCATATATTCCTGCGCACCCAACTGGGAAGCGATGCTAACCTGTATCTATATTGCCCGCATGAGCGGAATCGGCCATAAGAATCTGCAGCTGATGGTTGAACCGCTTGAGCAGATTTCCTTTTTAGACGATTACATCCACGTGGAGCCGGACAGTGCGCTGGCGGAGAAGGTAATTGAAGCAATCACCCGCAAGATTTCTCCTGGCTTCTATGCTTCGCTTGCTTACTGCTCCGCAGCCTATGAGCCCGAGACACTCGATACCATCTACCGGGTCATGCTGCTAGGATTTGCCTACGGACCGCAGGCGCTTGATATGCTGCAGTACCGCGAGGTTATGCGCTTTCAGCAGATCAGCCGCCGTGTCGGCCGAGAGATCTGCGGCTTTCGCGAATTCACCCGCTTCCACTCCATGCCTGGCGGCGCATATATTGCGCATATTGAGCCAAAGAGCCGTATTGTCACGGCCTTAGCGCCGCATTTTTCGGACAGAATGCCTTCTGAACACTGGATGATTGCCGACGATATTCACCGTGAAGTAATCGTACATCCGAAGGATTCTCCTTTCTTTCTGTGGAACCCGACCGAGGAGGAGTTCTCAGACCTTCTCGTAAGTGAAGCTGCGAACGATGATTATACCGACCTCTGGCGGGCATTTTTCGATTCCATCGCAATAAAAGAGCGTGCCAACGCACGTTGTCAGAGAAATCTCTTCCCTGAGTGGATGCGTAAGCACGCTGTGGAATTCATACATTAATTCTATTCCTTGTGTTCATACACAAAATCCCGGAATACCGCCGTTCCGCCAACTGTCTTCGTTGAGAAGATAGCAAGACCGAAGCGTGCGCCGGTGAAGTGGTCCAAACGGAAGGTAAGCTTATGGTCTCCGCCGAGCGGCAGAAAGCTTCCGTCCTTTTCGTAACTAAGTGTGACGCGGTCCTCCATATCCTCGAAGAAGCCTTCGATGCGCACCCGCACTACCGGAGTATCTAACGGAATACGCTCGGTAATAACGCCGGGCTCCCGGTCGTTACTGCCGATTCCAAAACCGGCAACCGGTTCGAGCTTCTCGATCCGCACCAGCTCATATCGGTCCTCCGTCCTCGTTACACCAATCATCGCATAGCAGCCCTGATGAGCACACAGACCGGCATAGTCTCCCTCCCGAATACCGGAAGCATCGATTGTCACCGTTCCCGCGCAGCGTGGATAGGACATTCGCTGCGTTAATACATTCTGCGCCTGAATCAGATTCGTGCATAGCTTGCCGGTAGTAATCTGCAGTCCACCCTCCGATGCCTTCGCCCAAAGCGCGGGATTCGGCACGTGGTTCCATTGCCATTGCGGCTTTAGTGTCGGCTGCTTTCCTGTTTCGCCACAGAAGAAGTCCGAAGTAAAAGAACTCTCGTACACATATCCCGGATTCCCGTCAACCGTTTGAAATTGCTCCGGAATCTTCCCGTCATCACCGAAGACGGGCCACTGGCCGTCAAAATGTACCGGAACCAGCACGGGCACACGCCCGATTGCGCCGGAATCACGGAACATAATCGAATACCAGTCCCCTTCCGGTGTGTCCACGATACCGCCCTGAGCAACACCCTGTCCGTGATATCCCATATCATCCCAGCAGACATCGCGGCCGATATACGGTCCCGTAACAGAATCACTTACAAAAACCGCCTCTGTTCTTCTTGATGTCGATTTCGGCCAGTGAATCAGTGTAATATAATACTTTCCGTTTATCTTATAAAAGTGCGAGCCCTCATATCCAAGGAATACCTGTTCCGGATCGTCCTTTATGATGATCTCATCTACACCGCCAATCTTAGGCCCCGTCAGTGCATCATTGAGTTCGGTAAGATGTATCTGCATATTGCCGTACACCAGAAACACCCTGTCTTCATCGAACAGAAGCGAGCAATCGTGGTAATAGCCCCGAAGCTTTCGATGCTCCCACGGTCCTTCTATCGAATCTGAAAGGAACAGATGCGTATCCTCCTGTCCGTGACTGACGAATATGACATAGAAACGCCCCTTGTGATACCGAAGGGTAGCCGCCCACATGCCTTTGCCGTAACAATTCTCCGTGCCTTCCAGTCTCTCGGCCGGCGTATCGTCTAACGAATCAAAGATATGCGCAGCAATCTCCCAATGAATCAGGTCATAGGAGCGAAGAATTTCGCCGCCCGGCATAAAGTACATCGTGGTACTGATCATATAGTAGACATTCCCGACCCGAATAATATCCGGATCGGGATAATCAGCCCTCGTGATTGGATTGATTGGCTTCATAGTAATCCTCTTTTATGGGAATTTTTAGAAAGTGATGGTCTTCGGTGCTGCGGTAAAGGAACTGATTGTTGCAACAGCATTCTCAAAATAGAATACTTCCGTATTGCCGTCGTCCTCGTTGTACATAGCACGAAGGTTCGGGAATGCATCAAGCATATGTGCCTTTGCTTCTCTGCGATCATCAGAAATCAGATTGCCTGCAACACGGATCCACTGTCCGTTCATGAATGCACAGATTTCTGCCTTCGGGTTAGCATGGAGCTGCTTGGATACCTCCTTGATCTTACCGGTCTGGATATAAAGCTTTCCGTCGAATATATCAACCGTACCAAAGGGACGTACTCTCGGCTGATCGCCCTCAACGGTTGCCAGATAATAGGTTCCGCATGCCTTTAAAAACTCATAAACTTCCTGCATAAAACTCTCCTTCCGCTGCTCCCGCAGCACATTAATATAATTTTATCAGGTCCCCCTGATCAGTTACAACATTTGACAACAGAACAGTCATTATGCCGCTACGCTCTTTTTGCAGCACGTCCGGTTTCCCTTGCAAGCGCAATAATTGTCACAAGGGTACCAAGCACCGTAAGAATCACACCTACATAGGAGTATACTACCAGAAGGTAGTATGTGGTTCCGTAGATTTCCACAACACCGGTCACAATCGATCCGACTGTCAATGACGCGATTCCGGAATACAACAGATTAACGCCCGCACGGATACCGCCCGCGTATTCCATCTTCCGTACACTTCTTAAGCAAGCGAGTACGATTGTAGGCAGGAAACCGAGCAGCAAAGGGTACAGGAATGCGAAGATCATCGCATTTGACATAACGCCGTGACCATAGTGCTCATAGATTGCAGCAAAAACACCAACGAAGATGGAAACACCGAGAAAGATTCTCCAGTGCAGATTAAAAACTCTACCGCAGGTATACAATATCCGTTACCTCTCTTTCGTAAAATGATCCTTCAGATGTCGGATAATTAATGATTCGGCCCTGGAATACCATGGTTGAAGAACCGCCGCCATCCAGATTATAAGCCTTAACACAGCCAAGTCGTTTCATAAAATCAGCAACCTCATACAAGGTAAGTCCGTGGCTGACCTTCGTACGGCCGTCCGCAACAACCACATAATAGTGAAGCGGTTCCACCATACCGATTGCGGAACGTGGGTTCGTTACATAACAGAGATCCACCTCCGACTTGGTATTGACCATGAACTCTCCGTTGTCAAGAAGCACAGGACCGAAGGTAAGCACCTGCCATGCCCCTGCGTCCAGAAGACTCTGTGCGGACGCTCTGTTAGAGTGACTGAACATGAAGTCTCCGTCAGGCATGATACAGAGAACATCCTTCGTTTTGTTGCCGGCCTTTCTATAAAGAATACCGTTTCGAATCACATAACCGCCTTCCCGCGAGCCATAGTTATCTCCGTTTACGGCGAAGATTGCATTCTTCGATGCTGCCATCTTCGAGGTCTTCTGCACAATATTCCTTCCATAGGTATCCTTGGCAAATGCCGTCATGATATACTGCGCGGAGGAAACCCATATCTCCGCAACGTGAATCTGCGTATTATGCTCACGATACTCCGTGATTTCTATTGCCAGATGGTCGTTCGAATAATAATTCTCGGTGATAATCTCTTCCTTCGAAAACCGGGAGGGAATCGGCGTCGGGGAAGGGGTTGCTTCCGGTTCCTTGATCGTATCGACCGGAGCACCTTCCGACGGGCTTCCTGCCAGAGTGCCTTCCCCTTTATCGTCCACTAATGTACCGGGCTGCACCTCTTCTGTACCTATACCGTCATCTGCCGGTTCCTGCGGCTCAGGCAGCGATGTCTCCGCCTGCTGAACCCCTTCGAACATTGCCAGATTCATTGCCGTTGCATTCTCCTGCATCGGTCGGGCAAATATGAATACGTCAAAGACCACATACAGGGTAAACCATGTAAGAAGCAGTCCGAAAGAAATCGCCCACACCGGATTCTTACGCATACTCTCTCCCCCTCCACAATACTCGCATAGCACTTCTTTCTATGCGACTACAACTACTTTAGCGCACATAAAGGATGTCTCCGACGGCTCGCTCACTGTATTTGCCGGAGGTCGTCGGGAAGTTCACTACCCGACCGCAGAATACCATCGTGGAGGATCCTCCGCCATCCAGATTAAACGCCTTCGTACAACCAAGTTCCTTCATAAAGTCGGCCATCTCATAAAGGGACAGTCCCTTGTTCTTCGAAGTACGGCCGTCAGACACTAAGAAGATATAATGGTTCGGCTCAATCATACCGATTCCGGTACGAGGATTGGAGCCGTAATTGTCTTTAATCTCGTAGTTCTTCGCAACCATAATCTCGCCGTTATCAAGAAGCACCGGACCAAAGGAGAACGCATGCCAGGCATCCATCTCCACATAGTCCTTAAGCGGTGTCAGATTACTTCCGTAAGTGAACAGAAAGTCACCGTTTGCAAGGAAGATCATCGCATCCTTGACCTTATCGCCTTTATCGCGGTAGGTGACACCGTTACGAATCACATATCCACGTTCGCGCTGTCCATAATTGTCACCATTAATTGCAAGTACCGCTTCCTTCTTCTTGGCAAGCACGGTTGTCTTCTCGTTGATATGCATACCATAGGTATCCTTAGCGAAAGCGGAGAGAATATAACGGGGCGAGGTTACCCAAATCTCACCGACATGCACATTGGTTTCACAGACACGATAGTCAGTCATCGAAACAACAAGATGGTCGTTAGAATAGTAATTATCCGAAACATACTCTTCTTCGGTGAAGATTGACGGTGTCGGTGTCGGCGTAGGGGTAGAAGTCGGTCCCAAGGTAGGGGTTACGTCCGGAAGCTTGGTCGGCTCGGGAATCGACGGTGTCGGTGATGCAACAACCACAGGCGTAACATCAAACATGGCATCATTGATTTCCGTCGCATTCTTTTTATATGCACGCTGAATCACGAAGATATCGAGTACTGCATATACCGTAAACCCGGTCAACAGAATACCGAAACAGATCGCCCAAAAGTATCTACCACATTTCAATTTCATATAAAGCCTCTGTCATTCACTGCCCGCATAAGGGCATACTATGAGTGGAGTATAGCACATCTTTTCATAAAAAGATAGTAGTAATCCCGAAGCATGGCAGGACAGGCGGCAAGGAAAACCGGGAAAACCCAAGGACGCAAAAACGGCCGCACCAGGTGCGACCGTAATCAACATATCAATCTGTCAGATTGCCGGAATATAACCAAAACTTCCGCCGGCAGAGAAGTTTTTACGAAAGCTTCTGTGCTTGATCTGGAAGTTTCTCCAACCATAAACAACCGGAAATAACGGATAACGGAAAGAATAACGAATAATCCGTAACCATAAACCTTCACATCACTTATTGAAAAAAAGAAGCTCTCGAAGGAAAGTTATCAGAATTCAAAGGCAAATGTCTCTGCGTTATTCAATCTGTCAATCGCCGTCTGTGCCTTAGAAAGCGCATCCGAAACCTTTTCAAAGTCGGCCTCTGTTGCCGCGATATCATAGTTCGCATAAACATAATCGACGATATTCGATATACTGTGGAAATTCTCCTCGCGTCTTGCCTTCGGGAGCGCAACCATCATCTGACCAAGCTTCTCCTTGGCCTTTGTAAGCTGCGGAATATAGACCAGCATCTCGTCAATTGTCATATCAAAGCCGGGAACAACCGTCGTTGTATTGAAAACATTCAAGGCATGCTTAAGCTTACGCGTCTTGCTTTCATTCTCCGCAAGCAATTTCTGCGTAAGTGCATAATCATATTCCGGACGCACATCCTCAGGATCCTCTCCCACGGATGCATAGAACGATGCGCTGCTCGTCTCCTTACGAAGTAACAGGGCATGCTCGTCTGCCAGTTTTCTAAGCATTTTATTCGCTTCCGCTGATGTAATATTCATAAAACCCTCCACATTCCAATCAAAAACTACTGCTCATCCTCACCAAGATAGCGGATGACATTCTCTTCATAGGTGTCCATAACCTCGACCTTGCAATCAGGATTGCTCTTCTTCAGGTTATTCATACGAAGCTTGAACCACCACTGCTTATACTCGATGGACATATCCGGATCCGGATAAGAGAAATACTCCTGACACGGAAGCTGCTTACACTGGGAACAGTCATGGAGTCCCTTATTCTGGGAGCACTCATAGTAAGCGCATGCGGATTCGTTGCCAAACATCTGATACCAGAGCGGACGTCCGCCACGATTTCTGCAGCCGTCGCAGGTTACGCCGTACTCGTCACATTTGCCGCAGAAGGAACCACAGGGGTTGATCTGCATCTTCTCGGCTTCGGTAAGTCCTTCACCCATAAGCTCCTCGGGAAATTCCTTCCCGTACTTTTCAAATTCAGCTTTAATCTTTGAATAATCCATTTGCTTAACCGCAGGTTTCCCCGCTACCTCCTAACATATTCATTATCCCTTTAACCAAAAACAATCCCCCATGCCGGTTCATCACCACGATAATTATAGCACATACTTTTCCGAGTGCACAAGAAGCGACCTCGCGCTTAGATGCTCCATCGGAAAATGTAAGATAATCTGTCATTTTATACTTTTACTACTATCTATTTCTGAAATCTTACCTACATGCCGCTATCGAAAGCAAAGTCAAGCATGCCGCAATTATACTGTATTCTCCCACATATGTCAATAGAATTTACTTGTAAACCTCCTTAGTTTCCTGTATACTGGTAGTATTACCTAAACATGGGAGGTTATTATGGATACAACTAAGTCCTTTCCAGATATATTTACCTTTGAAAACGGAACCCGCGTGGAAACCGCGAACGACTGGCAGCTTCGTGCCGCAGAGCTTCGGGAACTGTATGAAAGAACGATGTACGGTGTATGGCGTTCGGGCGAGAATGTTACTTTTACGGTTTCGGACGAAGGAGCCCGCAGCATCTCTTTCTTCGGCGATCATCCAGCGGAGGGAGCGAAGAATCTGACGATTCAGGTATCTGTCGGCGCGCGAACCACAGCCTGGTCACTGCCGGTATATCTTCCGGACCCCGATAAGGTCCCAATGCCTGAGGGCGGATATCCCTTCATCGTCAGCATGCATGGTCTTCCTTCCATGGAAGCCGCGCTCTCTCAAGGCTTTGCCGTATTAGCGAACAACAGCACGCTCGTTGCAACCGACGACACAAGACATCTCGGAAGCTTTTACGAGCTTTACCCCTACGAAACCGCGGCCGAAACACAGACCGGTGTTTTGATGGCATGGGCCTGGGGTGCTTCCAAAATACTGGATGCAATATATAATGGTGCCGGTAAGACTCTTGGGCTGAATCCGTCTCTTTCCATTGTGACCGGTGTCTCCAGATGGGGTAAGGCTACAGCCGTGTGCGGAGCATACGATGCACGCTTCCGCCTTGTTGCACCTTCCTGCTCCGGCGCCGGCGGACTGGCACTCTACCGCTATTTCTCCGAAGGAAAGAAATATGACTTTTCAACCAAAGGAGCCTCCGCAGAATATGTTTACGGGCAGAACGAACCGTTAAGCTGCCTGCAGTCCGATGCCGAACGCGGCTGGTTCAATGACGCGTTCCTTCATTACGCTTCTCCGTTCGAGCTTCCGGTGGAGCAGTATGAACTGGCTGCGCTTTCCGCAGCCCCGAACCGCTGCCTCTTCTTAATTGCCTCCTGCACAGGCGAGGATTGGGTCAATGCCCCCTCCATGTGGGAATGCTACTGCGAGGTATCAAAGCTTTTTCATTTTCTATCCCTCGAAGATCATCTCGCCTGTAATTTCCATAAAGAGGGACACGCCGTGATTGAAGAGGATTTCCTTCTGATGCTCCCTTACTTCAACAAAATGATTCGCGGAATTGACTGCGAGGTTGATATGGAAGGTCTTCACACCTCCGTATTTGCTCTCCCGCAGAATCGTCACTGATTCAAAAATATCCGTATCGGAGATTTCTCGAAACGAAAGACACAAAAAGGCGCCGAAGCACTTCGCTTTGACGCCTTACCTTTATTCACTCCCTGGAAGCTTTCATACGAACCGGTTCGGTCTTCGGTCCGGCAATTGCTACAATAATCGTTCCGACGATTGCAGCCGCGGTGCCAACCAGAAGCATCGTATTCACACCGAAATCATCAATCAGTGCGCCACCGAACAGACTCCCGATCAGGTTGCCGATGGTCATTGCCATGCCGGCATACGCCTGCCCCTGCGCCTTGTCCTCTTCCGCCACAATGCCATCAACGTAATACACGATACCGATGGACAGAAGTCCCCAAGCGTATATCTGAATGAGCTGAACCGCATAGAAGCCGCCAACCGTTGCAACCGCGTAGCTTAGAAAGATTTTCAAGATAAAGAACACACCCGATATCTTCACCAGAAAGCTCAAGCGGAAATATTTTCGGTAGAACGGAAACAGAAGTGTCGTCGTTAATTCCACAACGGCGGCGATGGAAGCTGCAATTCCCATCGTTTGGCTCGTTCCGCCTTTGGGCGTTACGATCTGCAGGGCAAATGTGTTGATACAGGTATGGCTGAAATAGATTCCGATTAAGCCAATCAGCATAATCGCAAATCGCTTGTATTTTTTAAGAAGCAGATAGGGATTCCCTAACGAGTGCTTCTCCTTACCTTCTTTCCTTTGAAGCGGCTTGTCAATCGGGTAGAATACAAGCATCAAGGCAAGCACCAGAAAGGCACCGCAGAAAAATGCCGGAACGCATTTCGGTCCGAATATCGTCGAAACGAAGCCAAATCCGGAGGAACCCGCCGCATAGCCAAGCGACCCCATCGCACGGCCGACCTCAAAGCGGAACACGCGACCCGAGCGCAGCGTGTCGATGCCGAGCGCATTGTAAAAGGGCTGCGCAAGCATCAGCGCAAGGATACCGACACCATAAACCACTGTCTTAGCTGTCAGCTGTCCGGAAGGAATCAGGATTAACGCGATTCCTAAGAAGAAGATCAGCACCGAAAGCATGAACAGCGACTTTCTTGTGGAAACCTTCGGATGTCTGTCAATCAAACCGCCCACAATCGGTTCAAAGCAAACCGCAAGAAAACTTCCGATGGCAATCAGAATACCAATCTGCCCACTTTTCAAGCCGATATCCAAAAGATAGAAGCTTGAGAAGGCTGACATAATAACGAACCCAAGCGAATACATCGCCATAATCAGGCCAAAATATATTGTAAGTCTCATATTTTTCAAGACACGTCACTCCGCAATCATTCTAAAATTAAGGCGGAACCGAAGTTCCGCCTCAGAACACCTACATTATATTGTTGTCCTATAATACTGAAAATGGAAAACCTTATCCATTTTGAACCCTATTCTTTCTTCTCGCGGCAAGATTACAAAGAATCGTAAAGATTCCGCAGCAGATAAGAAGAAAATAATAGGTGATACCACGATTCAGAAGAAGACCTGCCGCCATAATCTCCGGCTCAAACAGCTTTCTCTGCAGGTTCACGAACACAAGCTCATTGGCACCTGCCGCACCGGGAATCGGAAGCGCGTCAACCGAAAGCGAGAGAATTGCCTGAACGGCAACGACGCCGAACCAGTCAACATGCGGTACGCCGAGCGATTTTGCTACACAGAAGGTTACGGAGAAGTACGCCAGTCGCTGCGCAATCGTATAAATAAACATTCTGAATACTGCGAATTTATTCTCCTTCAGATATGTCGAGCCGCGTCGATACATTGCAATCGAATCAGCAGCCTTCTGTCTTGTCTCCTCAGGGTGCTTCAAAATGTGAAGCTTGCCGCCGCAGGTAATCAACCCATTGACAATTACAGACGCCACCGACGGGCGGAATATGCAAAGAAGCAGGAACCCAATCGATATCACCTGGAAGCATACACCGAAGGTAAAAAGAATCGGTACTCTGGAAATCGCGTTGCAGACAAATGGCCGTCTTGCGATCAACGCCACGAGGAAGATGGTCAGAAAGGCACTCTTATACAATACCGCAATCATCATGCACGCCAATGCGCCAACCAGGACATCCACACCGAAACGGCTCATGAAAATCATCTGAATCGGCTGTCCGCCTGCCGCACCGGGCGTAACCTGCGCGAAGAAATATTCCACATTGGAAAGGAGGAAGCACTTCCACAAGGAAAGCTTCTCTGCCATCCCTTTAAATATCATCTTGAGCTGCACCGCCTCCACGAAAAGGAAGAACACCATCAGAACGATTGCTACACCGATCCAGCATTTCTTCGCCTCCTTAAGGCAGTGGATAATCTTCCGCGCTTCTTTCCCGCGAAACATCAGAAACACCGTAATTCCCGCAATTGTTATGATAACCAACAGCTGCAGGATTAAACTCATCTTTTCTTTAATAAACTTTAACACCGAAATACTCCCCTGACCTCTATTTGTCCCCCCGGACATACAGTAATCATTATGTACGCATAGACCCTATCTGTCAATGAAAAATGCTCACTTTTCCCTCAATTTTCCATTAGATTCTCTCGCCGCACCAACGAAAAAAACGGACCGGAATCTGCTCCCGGCCCGTACCCTTTTCATTTCTTCAAATACTCCTTCAAAAAGAGGAGCCCCTGTCTATAGCCCTCAAAGCCAAGTCCCGCATAGGTCTTGACGCAAGCCTTGCCGGCGTAAGAAATCTGGCGGAAATCTTCGCGCTCTGAAACCTTCGAGATATGTACCTCAACCGCAGGAATCGCAACCGCC
Organism: Lachnospiraceae bacterium; assembly: GCA_024404675.1. Taxonomy (GTDB): domain Bacteria; phylum Bacillota; class Clostridia; order Lachnospirales; family Lachnospiraceae; genus ISDg. Next base: position 29,049 of record JAKSPO010000002.1, on the reverse strand, counting down.
TTCAGTGCGTCGAGAATTGCAACGCTCGTGTGCGTATATGCAGCCGGGTTGATGACAATACCGTCATATACACCGTATGCCGCCTGAATCTTATCCACCAGGTCACCCTCATGGTTGCTCTGGTAGCAATCCACCGAAATCCCTTCTTCGGCAGCGGATTGTTCGATAAACTTCAAAAGATCCTGAAAATTCTGAGAGCCGTAAACTGCAGGCTCGCGAATTCCAAGCATATTGATATTCGGTCCGTTGATTACTAAAACCTTCATCCTGATACCTCCCGGTCGGATGCCTCCGACAGTTTTATTTTGTAAGCTTTTCTAAAATCGTCTGTGCGGTATCGTCGTCCACATCTGCACTTATATCGGCAAATGCTTCGTACATCGGCTTCCGAACCGCATAAAGATCTGCCAGCTTGTTCTGCTGGGACAGAGGACGATGACTCGTGTCCAAAACGGAAATATCCCGCTTAAGCCACACGATCACACCGTTCTGATGCAATAACGGATAATTCTCCGGGCGTGTTACCACACCGCCACCGGTTGCAATAATCGCGCCGGACTGTGCGCCCACGCTTCGAAGGATCTCGGTTTCCATCTTTCTGAACTCCGGTTCGCCCTTCGTCGTGATCACTTCCTCGGGGGTTACCCCGTAACACGTCGTAAATTCCGTGTCGGAATCAAGCACCGGGCGACCGGTCAGCTCCGAGAGCTTCGCAGCAACCGTACTCTTGCCGCAGCCGGGCATTCCTACAAGAACAATATTGGAAAGCCGTAGCGACAGGCTACGATATATCCGGTCAATCTCTTCATCCGCAATAGCCTTTCCGGTGAAAAGCTCCGAAGCACGCTTTGCCTGCGCAACAAGCATATAAAGACCGTTCTCATACGGTAAGCCGAGCTCCTCTGCCTGCAAAAGGAAAGCGGTACGGCTCGGATTATAGATCAGATCCAGCACACCCTTACACTCCGGGAACAATCGAAGATCAATCGGACTCTCACCGTTTTTCGGATACATTCCTACCGGCGTTGTGTTGACGATAGCCGCAGCATCGGCGTGCTTTGCAAGGTTCTCGTAATTATCGGGACCTTTTCGGCTGATAACCACGGGAAGTGCTCCCAGCTTACGAAGCACATACAAAACCGCAACGGACGCACCACCGCTTCCGAGCACCAGAACCTTTCGGTCTCTGACCGGAATGCCGGAACGAAGCAGCATTTTCTCAAAGCCGTACACATCCGTGTTATCGCCGTGAAGCTTCCCGTCAGCGTCCTTCACGATTGTGTTGATGCTACCGATTTCCTTCGCGGCTTCACCAACCGTATCCATATAGGGAAATACCGTCTTCTTATACGGAATCGTAACATTCAGTCCGTTCCACTCGCCTTCGCGGAGAAATGCCTCAACCGCATCGGGCGCCTGCTCATACAGGCGGTATTCGTAATCTCCAAGCATATTGTGTATTGCGGGCGAATAGCTGTGTCCGAGCTTCTCTCCCAACAGACCGCAGTGCAGCATACTAGATTACCTCGCTGTAGCTTCCAAGATACTGGAAGAAATCGCAGGAGGTCTTCAATTCCTCGATTACCTGAAGAAGGTTCGGGGAATATACCGGCGTATCCAGATCGAAGTAGAACATAAACTCAAACTCCTTATTCGGGAGCGGACGGCTCTCGAGCTTATTCAGGTTGATTCCGAGCGAATAAAACTTCGAAAGCACCTTGAAAAGGGAACCCTGCTCGTGAGGCAGCGTCATCATAAGGCTGGTACGGTTTGCACCGGGATAGATCTCGAGGTTCTTTGCAATGCAGATAAATCTGGTATAGTTATTGTCAACATTCTGAATGGACTCTTCAAGGCAGTTCAGACCATACTGCTTAATGCACTGCTCGGATGCGATTGCTGCGATATCATCGCGGTCGCTCTCCGCTACCATTTTTGCAGCGACAGCGGTATTCTCGCAAGGAATCACGCGTACATTTTTCAGCTTGGAAAGATATACGGAGCACTGATTCAAAGCCTGTTCGTGAGAATAAATCTCGCGGATATTCTCAAGCTTAACGCCGGGCTTAACCAGAAGATTGTGGCTAATCTTCAGACGAATACTACGTACAATGTAGAAATGACGACGCATCATCTGGTCATATACAAGGTTTACGGAACCTGCACTGCTGTTCTCAAGCGGAATCACACCGTATGCGCAAAGTCCGTTCTCGATTGCGGAGAAAACAGCCTCAAAGGAGGAGCAGAAGAAGGTTCTCGGGTAACGGAACAGCTTCTCACAGGCTGCCTGAGAGTTTGCACCGGCGATACCCTGGCAGGCAACGGATACGTTGTCCGGGAAGATCTGCGGAGTGGTTTCGATCGACTTCTTGATTGCACTTGCAATCTCACCGTCGAGACCGCACAGACGGCTCTGCTGATTTCTGCTGATTTCGAAAAGAAGCGAGAACAGAAGGGGGGTAAACTCCTTCAAATGCTCCGGAGACTGATCGATAACATTTAGAATCTTTTCCTTCTCGCGGCTCAAATCAAGCACAGGAAGGTTATTCTCCTTCTTATACTGGCCGATTCTGGTTGCCACGTCCATACGCTCCGCAAAAAGGCGGATCATCTGCTCATCAATTCTGTCAATTTCCTGACGCAATTCATTCATACCCATAACTACTAATTCTCCTTTCTTCTTCCCAACAATGCATCATATACGGCAATTGCTGCCGCTGCCTCCACGCACGGCACCGCACGCGGAACGATACAGGGATCGTGACGGCCGCGAACAACCAGATCCTCTGCCTGTCCTTCCAAAAGATTTACACTTTTCTGAACCTTTGCGATGGAAGGGGTCGGCTTAAAGGCCACGCGGAAGGTAAGCGGCATTCCATTAGTGATTCCGCCAAGGATACCACCGCAATGATTGGTTTCTGTCTTCACCACACCGTTGTCCATAATAAAATCGTCGTTGTTCTCACTTCCGAGAAGCTCCGCAACGCCGAAGCCGGTTCCGAATTCCAATCCCTTAACCGCAGGAATTCCGAAGATAATCTGTGCAAGACGATTCTCCATGCCGCCGAACATCGGATCTCCGAGTCCCACGGGGAGGCCGAGCACCGTACATTCCACGATGCCGCCGACGGAATCGCCCTGCTCGCGCATCTCAGCGATTCTTGCACGCATCTTCTCACCCTGTACATCATCCACAACCGGGAATTCCTTCTCCGCAGTGGATTCTGTCAGCGCGCCGTTATCGGAAACGCCGCCGATTGCAGCGATTCTTGATATGATCTGAATTCCCTGCGCCGCAAGGAACTGCTTCATCACACCACCTGCGATGCAAAGCGGTGCGGTAAGTCTTCCGGAGAAATGCCCGCCGCCGGTATAGTCCTGATGGCCGCCGTATTTGACGGAAGCAACATAATCGGCATGACCGGGTCTCGGCACGGTCTTCAGATTGGAATAATCCCCGGAGCGGGTATCCGTATTGCGAATAATTGCCGCAAGCGGTGCGCCGCAGGTCACTCCTTCAAAAAGGCCGCCGACAAATTCGGGAAGATCCGCTTCCTTTCTCGCCGTCGAATAAGCATTCTGCCCGGGTGCACGTCTTGAGAGAAATGCCCGAAGCTCCTCCATATCGATATGCTCCCCCGCAGGGATTCCGTCAACCGTCACACCGATTGCCGGAGAATGGGACTGACCGAAGATGGTAAGTCTTATGTTCTCGCCGTATACACTTCCCATTACATAACCTCCATACTTCCAAAGTCATCCCAGAAAGCGGGATAGGATTTCTGTACGCATTCCGCATCCGTAACCGTGACCGTTCCGTCACAAAGGCTTGCCGCAACAGCTGCTGCCATCGCGATTCGGTGGTCATTGACCGGATCAACCGTTCCATCACGTAGTGCTCCGGTTCCGTGGATTACAAGTCCGTCCTCGGTTTCCTCTGCTTTGCCGCCGAGTGCGTTGATTAGCGCCGCCGTTGACTGTAGGCGGTCCGACTCCTTGAAGCGAAGTCTTGCTGCATTCACAATTTTAGTATCGCCAACCGCACCGAGCGCAAACACGCTGATAACCGGTACCAGATCGGGAATCTCTGATGCATCGATAACCTGCGGTACCATATTGCCCTTTTTCACAAGGTAATCACCGTTCGTATATTCCACCGAAGCACCAAAGCCACGAATCACATCGATGATCTTACGGTCACCCTGGCTGGATTCGGGATCCATGCCGCGCACCAGAACACCCTTCTCGGAAAGTCCGCCGAGGCAAAGGAAGAACGCTGCGTTGGACCAGTCTCTCTCGACTGTCAAGGCTGCCGACACATGGTAGCGCTGGTTTCCTGGAACGATATACGTATCGCCCTCCCGGACAAATGTAATCCCGGCCTTCTTAATCGCCTGCTCCGTCATCGTAACATACGCAGCCGACTCCATTCTGCCGACGATCCGAATTCTGCTCTCGCCCGCAAGTAACGGAAGCGCAAAGAGAAGTCCGGATATAAACTGGGACGATACCCCGCCCGGAATGACATATTCGCCGGGTGCAAGCTGTCCCTTGCATTTTAAGATGTCGCCCTCCTGACAGATGCGAACACCGTGCAGCTCAAGCTGCTCAATCAGCTCCTTATGCGGGCGCTTTGAAAGCAGTCCCTCCATGTGAAATTCCACATCCGCACCGAGTGCAGCGGAAAGCGGAAGCAGAAAGCGAAGTGTCGAGCCGCTCTCTCCGCAGTACATATGTCTGGTTTCCGGTCCGTCCGGTCTGCCGGGCGTAACAAGAATGGTATTGCCGTCCTTCTGCTCGAAATTCGCACCAAGTGCCGAAAGACATTTCATCGTAGCGGCAATATCCTTGGAGATTCCGTCACAGCTGACCGTGCTCGCCTCATCCGAAAGCGCTGCGCAGATCAGGATTCTATGGGCAAATGATTTCGAAGCCGGGATTGCAACCGCACCGGTTCTCATACCGCCCTGAAGCGTCTTGATCATACGGCGCCTCCTTCCTGAAGCCAGGAGATGAATTCAGCTCTGGGGATTCTTCTGACCGTACAGCCTCCAATCGCCTCCGGAATAACCAGTCTTACGGAATCCGAGGTGTTCTTCTTGTCGGCCATACCTGCTTCGCTCAGGTCTTCCTTCGCAAAACCGGTCTCATAGGGGAGTCCGTAGGCACGAACAATATTCTCAACGCGCTTCGCAAGCTCGGGATCGCAAAGACCCTTGGCTGCCGAAGCCTTTGTAATCATAACCATACCGATGGCAACTGCCTGACCGTGCGGAATCTCATATCTGCTGCAGGCTTCAATTGCGTGCGCAATCGTGTGACCGTAGTTTAAAAGCATTCTCTTGCCGCGATCAAACTCATCCTCCTCAACGTAATCACGCTTGATGGAGACGCAGCGCTCGATGATCTCCTCGTACTGCTCGCAGACAGGCTTCTGAAGAATCTTCTCAAAAAGCTCCTCACTGTCAAGCACGCCGTATTTGATGATCTCTGCACAGCCGTTTCGATACTCGGTATCCGGTAAGGTCGCAAGAGTTGCCGGATCACAGATGACAAGTGACGGCTGATAAAAACAGCCGACCTGATTCTTTCCGTTCGGGAGGTCAACCGCCGTCTTTCCGCCAACGGAGGAGTCAACAGCCGCAAGAAGCGTGGTCGGAATCTGCACAAAGGGGATTCCGCGCTGGTAGGTTGCAGCGGCAAAGCCGGCAAGATCACCGACAACACCTCCGCCAACCGCAATCAGAAGGTCCTCTCTTGAAAGATGCGCGTCACACATCTTCTCCTGCAGCTCGCCAAATACGCTGAGGTTCTTGCTTGCCTCTCCGTGCGGGAATACAAACCGCTCTACCTGATAGCCGTCATCCTCAAGCTTCTTCACAACCGTCTGCCCGTACAAAGGATATACATTATCATCGGATACCACAATGACATGCTTCGTCTTTGTCACACCGGCAATCAGCTCCGAAACAGAATCAAGGATGCCGGTTCCAATCAATACTTCGTATTTTTTACCTGCCTTTACGGTAACGGATCTCATCAACCGTCTACCTCCTCTTTGCATTTACGACCGTCAGCAAGAAGCTTTGTAAGCCTTGCCCGGTCCTTATTTACGATTGCTTCCTTGTACTCTGCGAGATTCGCCATCAGAATATCAATCTCTCTTACAAGGTATTCGTCATTATCTAAGAAAAGCTGACACCACATCTCCGGATTCAGCCACGCTACACGGGTCATATCCTTGTAGCTTCCGGCCGACATGCCGGTGTGCAGCTTCGCCGTCGGACTCTTCACGTATGCATTGGAAACAACATGCGCCAGCTGAGAGGTAAATGCGATAACCTGATCGTGCTGTGCCGCGGTGGTAATGGTATATCTTCCGAAGCCGGCCGGCTCAAGAAGCTGTTTTACATAGTCAAGACAGGAGATATCATCGTTCTTCTCCGGAACAATAACCATCGGTGCTCCCTTAAAGAGGTCTGCGTTCGCATATTTGAAGCCGGAATACTGTGTACCGGCCATCGGATGTCCGCCAAGATAGGAAAATCCATACTGCCTTGCTAACGCAAAGCCCTTCTCAACCACATTCTGCTTCGTTCCGCAGCAGTCGATGACGAATGGGTACGGTCCGAAGATCGGGCCCTTCTCCTCGAGGTACGTAAGTGCCGCCTGCGGATAGGTACAGATTAGAATCAGGTCGCAGGTAGGAATCTTCGCATCATCCAATACCCCGTGCACCGCACCGCTCAGCTTAGCAAAATTCAATATCGATTCATCTGTGTCAAATGCACATACTTCATGTCCCGCTCTGCTGTAGGCTTTCGCAAAGGAGCCTCCGATCAGTCCAAGACCTACGATTCCGACTATCATCTGATTGCCTCCCTTACGGTTTTAATCTTTCCGGCGAGCTTAGCAAAATCCTCCGGACGAAGAGACTGTGCGCCGTCGCAAAGTGCGTGCGGCGGGTCATTGTGAACCTCGATAATCAGGCCATCCGCACCGGCTGCGGTAGCGGCAAGTGCCATCTGCGGTACCATTCGTGCCATACCGGTTGCGTGGCTCGGGTCAACGATAACCGGAAGATGGGACAGCTCGTGGAGCATCGGAACAGCAGAAAGATCAAGTGTATTTCTGAAATAATCGCTGTAGGTACGAATACCGCGCTCGCAAAGAATTACATTCTCGTTGCCGTTCGCCATAATGTACTCGGCGCTCATCAGAAGCTCCTTAAGCGTGCCGGCGATACCACGCTTCAGAAGGATCGGCTTGTTGGTACGGCCAAGCTCCTTCAGAAGGTCGAAGTTCTGCGTATTTCTCGCACCGACCTGCAAAACATCGACATCGTCGAAAAGCGGAAGGTCAGTGATATTCATAATTTCGGTAACAATCGGAAGGCCGGTCTCCTGACGTGCAATCTTCAGAAGCTCGATACCCTCGGCCTTCAGTCCCTGGAAATCATACGGGGAGGTTCTGGGCTTGAATGCGCCGCCGCGAAGCATATCCGCTCCGGCTGCCTTAACTGCCTTCGCAATGCCGACAATCTGCTCCTCGGACTCAACAGAGCACGGGCCTGCAATCGTAGCAAAATGCCCGCCGCCAAGCTTTACGTCGCGAACCGTAATCACGGTATCATCGGGATGGAACTTACGGTTTGCACATTTGAAGGTCTCCGTAACACGCTTAACCGAATCAACAATATCAAGGCTTGCCACAAGATCGGAATCAACCTTGCTGGTATCGCCGACAAGACCCAAAACGGTCTGGTACTGGCCGTCGGAAACATGGACACCGAGTCCGAGTCCCTTGAACCAATCAATCAGCTGCTCCTGTCTGTCAGCCTCTACATTCTGCTTTAATACGATAATCATTCTCTCATCCTCCGTAGTTCTGCATTAAAGGGAAATCCCGCAATGCGAAAAAAAAGCGGCTCAGGATAATCTGTGCCGCATTGGAATTCATGAATTTCTCACAAAGATTTGCACCACAAATTATCCTTACTTAGAGCTAAAGTAAAGAAAGTAAAAGTAGCTAAAGTAAAAGCTCGTGGTGTTCTTCATAAGTCAGTGTGGTTCCTTTTCGCATATATCCGCGGCTGTGCCGAACGGATATAATATTTTCATTGTGCATTAGTATAACTTTTTGTCGCCCATCTGTCAAGTGCAAACCGACCGAAAACAAGGCATCATTCGCTGTATTCGAAGGAATCCGCCTTGTATTTTCCCGGAAAATGCAATATGATGTCTTCAATACCGCTACAAAGAAGTTTCTCGGATGAAAAGAAAGGAGCGCCCTCATGCAGAACAAAAAAGCCAATCGACTCTTCTCGCTTGCACTGGTGGGCGTCATATTCCGACTTGCGGGTCCTACTATGCTAGAGCAGCTTCTGCAGACACTTGTACAGTATATCGATACCGCCATGGTCGGTTCCCTCGGTACGGATGCGACCGCAACGGTCGGCGCGACAACGACAGTTAACTGGCTTGTCGGAAGCACGGTTTCCGCATTTGGCGTTGGCTTTCTGACCTTCATCGCCCGGGCACTCGGCTCAGACGACAAGGCGCGTGCCAGAGAGGTTGCCGCACAGTCGATCTTCGTTGTGCTTCTCACCGGTATCTTCTTCACCGCACTCACGCTCGGCATCAGCTCCTACGTCCCTGTCTGGATGCAGGTGGAGAAATCACTCCAAAAGGATGCCGCACTGTATTTCTTCATTCTGTATACACCGATGCTGTTCCGCGCCGCCACTACAATCTTCGGCACGGTGCTTCGTGCTGCCGGTGATACGAAAACACCGATGGCAGCAGGCATCATCGTCAATGTATCCAATGTCCTTTTAAATATTCTTTTCATCTTTCCGACGAGAGAATATATGCTTCTTTCGCACCGGATCGTCATCCCCGGAATCGGAATGGGTGTCATCGGTGCGGCGATTGCCAGCGCAATCTCCTATACACTCGGCGGCATCTGCATCACGGTTGCACTCTGGCGCCAGCCACTCATCTCCCCGAAGGGACAGAGCCTGCGCCCGCGTGCAGACATCCTTCTGCCGGCACTTCGCGTGGCTATGCCGAACATGCTGCAGCGCTTCGTGACCTCCTTCGGCTATGTGGCATTTGCCTCTATGATCAATTCCCTCGGAAAGGTTTCCATCGCCGCGCATACCATCGCCAACACGGTGGAGTCCGCCTTCTATATTCCTGGCTACGGAATGATGACTGCGTCCGCAACACTTGCCGGCAACGCGCTCGGCGCCCGCGACTCGAAGCGGATGAAGGAGCTTTCCCGCACCGCTCTCGTCGTAGAAACCGCACTTATGGTTGTATCCGGCGGCCTTCTGTTCGCCTTCGCACCGAATATGATGCGAATCTTCTCAAAGGACGACCGCGTAATCCGCCTCGGAGCCTTCGTGCTTCGTATGGTTGCGCTTTCCGAGCCCTTCTACGGCATGTCCATCATTATGGAGGGCATGATGCAGGGTGTCGGCGAAACGATCAAGCCGCTTCTTTGCAGCATCTCAACCATGTGGGTAATCCGCATCTTAGGCACCTTCCTCTGCACCCGTGTCTGGGGACTCGGACTGATTGCCGCTTGGAGCTGCATGATCACCCACAACCTTGTTCTCTTCCTTCTGATGCTCATCATCTTCCTTTTGGGAAGATGGAATCCGTTGCAGAAAACTACCGAATAGCATCCTTCATGGATTTCACGTATTCGCCCACATATTTCGGGGCATCCTTACCGTATTTTTCAAGAATCTTGATAATTGCCGAGCCGACAATTGCGCCATCCGCGATGTCGGCCATTTTTCTGGCCTGCTCGGGGGTCGAAATACCGAAACCGATTGCGCACGGCACGGAGGAATTCTCACGAATCACTTCAACGATTGATGCAAGATCCGTCTTGATCTCGGTTCTGGTACCCGTTACACCAAGGCTTGATACGAGGTAAATAAATCCCTCTGCCTCCTTTGCAATCATGGAGATACGATTGGCCGAGGTCGGTGCAATCAGGGAAATCAGGTCCACACCGTATTCATGGCATACGGGAAGGAACTCTTCCTTCTCCTCATAGGGAAGGTCGGGAAGGATGATTCCGTCGATGCCAACCTCTTTACAGTTAGCCATAAACTTCTCGGCTCCGTAGGAGAATACCACATTGGCATAGGTCATAAATACAAGCGGAACGGAAACTTCCTTTCGAAGCTCCTTCACAAGCTCGAAAACGGAGTCGGTCGTAACGCCGCCGGAAAGTGCTCTCAGATTAGCGCCCTGGATAACCGGTCCCTCTGCCGTCGGATCGGAGAAGGGAATGCCGAGCTCAATCAGGTCTGCGCCGTTTCTTACCGCTTCCTTAACAACCTCCTTCGTTGTAGCAAGGTCCGGGTCGCCGCAGGTGATAAATGCGATAAATGCTTTGCCGTTTTCAAAAGCGGAATGAATCTTACTCATGGATATCCTCCCCTCTGTATCTTGCGATTGCAGCGCAGTCCTTGTCGCCGCGTCCGGAAATGGTAACAACGATAATCTTGTCCTTGTCCATCGTAGGCGCAAGCTTTCTTGCATAGGCAACCGCATGTGCGGACTCGATGGCGGGAATGATACCCTCCGTCTTTGCGAGATACTCAAAGGCCTCAACTGCCTCATCATCGGTAACCGGTACATAGGAAGCACGTCCGATATCGTAAAGGTATGCGTGCTCCGGTCCTACGCCGGGATAATCAAGGCCGGCGGAGATAGAGTACACGGGAGCGATCTGACCGTATTTGTCCTGGCAGAAATAGGATTTCATACCGTGGAAGATACCGATTCGACCCGTATTCACGGTTGCTGCGGTCTCAAAGGTGTCGATACCGCGTCCGGCTGCCTCACAGCCGATCAGCTGAACGCCCTCGTCCTCGATAAAATGATAGAAGCTTCCGATTGCATTGGAGCCGCCGCCTACGCAGGCAATGACCGCATCGGGAAGACGTCCTTCCTTCTCAAGCATCTGTGACTTGATCTCCTGTGAAATCACAGCCTGAAAATCACGGACAATCGTCGGGAACGGGTGCGGACCCATAACGGAACCGAGACAGTAATGCGTGTCTGCAATTCTGTTCGTCCACTCACGCATCGCCTCGGATACGGCATCCTTAAGGGTTGCGGTTCCGGTCTTAACAGGAATAACCTCTGCGCCGAGAAGTCTCATTCTGTATACATTCAGAGCCTGGCGAATCGTGTCCTCCTCACCCATGAAAACAACACACTCCATACCCATCAGCGCTGCAGCCGTTGCGGTAGCAACACCGTGCTGACCCGCGCCGGTTTCGGCAATCAGACGGGTCTTTCCCATCTTCTTTGCAAGCAATGCCTGACCGAGAACATTATTGATCTTATGCGCGCCGGTATGGTTCAGATCCTCTCTCTTCAGATAAATCTTCGCACCGCCGAGATCCTTCGTCATCTTCTCCGCATAATATAATCTGGACGGTCTTCCTGCATAATCATTGAACAGATCCGACAGCTCCTTGATGAACTCGGGGTCATTTTTGTAATGATTGTAAGCCTCCTCGAGCTCAATCACTGCGTTCATCAGTGTCTCGGGGATATATTGTCCGCCATGTACGCCAAAGCGTCCGTTTGCATTAGTCATGTTCTATTCCTTTCTGCGCCGTACGAACAGCACATACAAATCTTTCCATCTTCGCTGCGTCCTTCACACCGTCGGTTTCAATGCCGGAGCTGACATCAACCCCATAGGGCTTAACCACTGCGAGTGCCTCCGCAATATTGTCTGCGGACAGTCCGCCCGCAAGGATAAACGGTCTTTCAAGGTATTTCAAAAGCTCCCAGTCAAAAACCTGCCCCGTTCCGGTTCCGGAATCGACCAGAATATGGTCCGAAGGGTAGTAAGAAGCCGCCTTCGCAGCCTCCTCACTGTCGATACGAAAGGCCTTGATAATCTCGGTATCCGGCTTTCCAACTGCCGCAAGGCTTTCCCGGAGGGCCTTCAGATATTGGATATCCTCTCTTCCGTGAAGCTGCACCACATCAATCAGACCGGTCTTCACAAGCTCGGTGATCCACGGGATCTCATTGTTTACAAAGACGCCGACCGCACGAATACCAGGGGCGAGCTTCTTACGAAGCTGCCACGCCTCTTCGAGCGTTATCGTCCTTCGAAAGCCTGCTGCCAGTATGAATCCGGCATAGTCCGGCAGAAGTGCATTGACCGCATCGATATCTTCGGGTCGTCTCATTCCGCAAAGCTTTATCTTAATCATATTTTCGCCTCATCCGCTCTGTTCGTCAAGCCCTTTAATTCGGCAAGCTTCTGCTTCTTATCCGAAGCACGCATCAGCGTTTCACCGATCAGCACCGCATCTGCGCCTACCGCACGAAGGCGTGCCACATCCGAAGCATCCTTTACACCGCTTTCAGAGACAAAAACGACATCGCCGGGAATCATTCTGCGAAGCCTTGTGCTGTTGTCCGTATCTACGGTGAAATCCTTGAGATTTCGGTTATTGACCCCGATCATTCTCGCGCCGCAGCGAAGCGCCATCTCAACCTCGGACTCGTCATGCGTCTCAACAAGCGCCGAAAGACCGAGCTCATCGCATACGGCGATATACTCCCGAATCTGCTCCTCCGTAAGAATGGAGCAGATGAGAAGCACTGCCGAAGCTCCGAGCAGCTTAGCTTCATATATCATGTAATCATCCACCGTAAAATCCTTACGGATACAGGGGATATTCACCTGCGCGGTGATTTCCTTCAGGTACTCGTCGCTTCCGAGAAACCACTTCGGCTCCGTAAGCACCGATATGCACTCGGCCCCTGCGGCCTCGTAGGCCTTTGCAATCTCAAGATACGGAAAATCCTCAGCGATAATTCCCTTAGACGGTGACGCCTTCTTGCATTCGCAGATGAAAGCGATATCCTCTTTCTTAAGCGCCTTTTCAAAGGAAAAGGTTCCCTTCGGGAGGGCAAGTGCCTTCCTTCTTATATCCTCGGGCGTGATAATCTGCTTATTCCGCGCGGTTCTCTCCATTGCATGCTCTGCAAGGCGGAACAGAATATTGTTGCGATCTGTAATCATAACGGTTGATCCTTCCGATTAGCGGTTGCTGACTTCAATGAACTTCTTAAGAGTCTCCATAGCCTTGCCGGAATCAATCAGCTCTGCTGCAAGAGCGATACCGGCCTGCATAGACTCTGCCTTGCCGGCAATATAAAGCGATGCACCGGCGTTCATCAGAACTGCATTTCTCTTGTGACCCTTTGCACCGTTCAGAATATCGAGGGTAATCTTTGCATTTTCCTCAGGAGTGCCGCCCTTCAGGTCTTCCTTGGTGCAGCGCTCGAAGCCGAAATCCTCGGGAGCGATGGTATAAACCTTGTACCAGCCGTCGCGGAACTCACTGATTGCGGTCGGTGCGCTCATGGAAATCTCGTCAAGCTTGTCCTTGCCGTATACAACCATACCGCGCTTGATGCCGAGGCTGATCAGAACCTTGGTAAGAGGCTCGAGCAAATACTCGTCATATACGCCGAGAAGCTGCATCTTCGGGGAGCCGGGGTTGGTAAGCGGTCCAAGAATGTTAAATACGGTACGGAAGCCGAGCTCTCTGCGGATTGCGCCGACATATTTCATGGAGGTGTGATACTTCTGTGCAAAGAAGAAGCACATACCTACCTCATTCAGAAGCTCTACGCAGCGCTCCGGAGACTGGTCGATGTTTACGCCGAGCGCCTCAAGGCAATCTGCGGTACCGCACTTGGAGGAAGCCGCACGGTTACCGTGCTTTGCAACCTTTACGCCGCCTGCTGCCGCAACAATTGCGGAGGTGGTGGAGATGTTGAAGCTCTGTGCATTATCTCCGCCGGTTCCTACAATTTCAAATACGTCCATGCCGGTATCGACGCGGGTTGCGTGATCTCTCATTGCTGCTGCGCAGCCTGCGATCTCGTCCGTGGTCTCAGCCTTTGCACTCTTCGTGGAAAGTGCGGAAAGAAATGCCGCGTTCTGCGTAGGTGTAGTCTCACCGCTCATGATCTCGTTCATTACGGCATAAGCCTCATCGTAGGAAAGGTCTCCCTTGTTTACAATCTTTACAATCGCTTCTTTAATCATTGATTTATCCTCCTGATAATAATTATATGCCCTTCTCGGGACTTGTGTTTATATTTTCTACAGCGCAAGGAAATTGCGAAGCATTTTCCTGCCGTCCGGTGTCATAATCGACTCCGGGTGGAACTGAACACCGTAAATCGGGTACTCCTTATGCTGAACGGCCATGATTTCGCCGTCTTCGGTAAGGGCGGTGATTGCAAGGCACGCAGGCATCGTCTCCGGATCGGCCGCAAGCGAATGATAACGCGCAACCGGTGCCTCTTCAGGGCAGTCACGGAACAGCTTTGTATCGGTGCAGAGCTTCGTCATGGACTGCTTGCCGTGCATCAGCTTCTTCGCATAGGTTACGGTCGCACCGTAGGCTGCGCAGATTGCCTGATGTCCGAGACATACGCCGAGCGTCGGAATCTCATGCGCAAGCGTCTTCGCCACCTCGATGATCACACCCGCGTCCTCCGGTCTTCCGGGGCCGGGCGACAGAATAATGTGATCCGGCTTCAGGGCTCTGATCTCTTCAACGGTCATTTCGTCGTTTCTGATTACGCGAATATCCGGATTGATCTCGCCAATCAGCTGGTAAAGGTTGTAGGAAAAGCTGTCGTAGTTATCAATCAGTAAAATCATTCCTCTACCTCCCCTGCAAGCTTCAGCGAATTAACAACCGCCTTAGCCTTATTAATGCACTCCTCGAATTCCTTCTCGGGAACCGAATCCGCTACGATTCCGGCACCGCTACGGACAAATACTCTGCCGTTCTTCTTATATGCGATTCGAATTGCGATACACGTATCCATGTTGCCGGTGAAATCAATATAACCGATTGCGCCGCCGTAGATTCCTCTCTTATTGTTCTCAAGCTCGCCAATAATCTGGCAGGCTCTGATCTTCGGTGCGCCGGAAAGTGTTCCTGCCGGAAGCACCGCGCTGATTGCATCTAATGCATCCTTGTCGTCACGAACGATTCCTCTTACGGTTGAACCGATGTGCATAACGTGGGAATAGCGCTCGATGGAATGAAGCTTTTCCACCATAACGGTACCGAACTTACTGATACGGCCAAGGTCATTTCTTCCAAGGTCAACAAGCATGTTATGCTCCGCGAGCTCCTTCTCGTCTGCAAGAAGCTCCTTTTCCAGAGCAAGGTCCTCTGCCTCCGTCTTGCCTCTCGGTCTCGTTCCGGCAAGGGGAAATGTATGAAGCACGCCGTTCTCAAGCTTGACCAACGTCTCGGGAGAAGCGCCTGCAACCTCAACATCCGTACCGGAGAAATAGAACATATACGGAGAAGGATTCACCGTACGAAGCACGCGGTAGGTATCTAACAGGCTTCCCTCAAAGGGAGCGCTCAGACGGTTCGAAAGAACGATCTGGAAGATATCACCCTCGAAAATATGCCGCTTGGCCTCCTCGACCATCGCACAGTAGGCTTCCTTATCAAAAAGCGGAGTAACCTCGCCAAGAAGACGTCCCGGCTGCTCGGAAACCTTTTCGCCGTTTCTTAACAGCTCACAAAGCTGGCGAAGCTCAAGTTCAGCCTTTTTGTACTCGGTTTCCGCCTCTGTTAAGAAGATATTCTTGATTAATATGATCTTCTGACGGAAATTATCAAATGCAATAACCTTATCAAAAAGCATCAGGTCGATATCCTTGAAGTCCTCTGTATCCTGCACGTCGCGGCGAACCGTCGGCTCACTGTAGCCCAGGAAATCATAAGAAAAATATCCCACAAGACCGCCGGTGAAGGACGGCAGATAATCGAATTTCGGGCTCTTGTAATCCGCAAGAATTTCGCGAAGAAATGCTGACGGGTCGTCTGTTTTCAGACGAATGCTTCCGGCCTTCATATTGCCGTCTACGCAGGTAATATCAAGCTTCGGGTCATAACCGAGAAATGTGTAACGGCCCCATTTTTCCTTCTCCGCAACCGATTCCAGCATGTAGGTGTGGGTGGAGATGTTCTTCAGCTTCTTAAGCGCTTCAATCGGCGTGCACACATCGGACAGAATCTCACAGCTTACCGGGAGAACCTTGTACTCGCCGGTCGCGGCAATACGCTTCACTTCCTCCAGCTCAGGTAAAAATTTCATGCTTCCTCCTTCGGGTCCTTCGGACCCTGTGTCGTATTATTGTCCTGCGAAATGCGCACCGGCCGTAGCCTTAACAAAGCGTTTATTCTTCACGGGATTGGCAATAAAAAAATCCTTGACAAAGCTTCAGCTCTGTCAAGGACGAATCATCTAATCCGCGTTGCCACCTTGAATTCACGTATCACGTGCTCTCAGCAAGACACCATCATGTCTTCGGCAACTGACGTATGCCCTCACGTTGCAGAATACTCTGTTCCAAAAGGAACATTTGACTGCACCCTCAGCGGTCCATTTGACGAAATGTTTCTTACCTGTCTCTCAGCAACGCAGGCTCTCTGTGAAGGCATAAACGCCGTTATCTCCGCTTCAACGGTTTACTGTTAAATTTGCCGTAATGATAGCATGATTTTGCGGTTCTGTCAACTGTTTTCTGCTGTGCGGACGCCGCCCGATCATTTGCGCGGGTATCCGCAGTTACTGCAAAAACGGCCCTTTTCATTCTGAAAACCGCAGATGCAGGTCCACGGTTCCTCCGCCGGCTTCTGCTCTTTGCTCTCGTCAACGGGCGCTGCAAGCATCGGCGAGCCGTTTAGCATGGCCATTCCATCCACGGAACCCATCATGCCAAAGGGCATCGGCTTCGGCATATCCCGTGCCGGCACAACCTCCCCGGGCTTAAGAATATTGTCCTCCGAATACTCGGGGCTCCTTAATGCTTCACCGTAAGGGCCGGTATACCGGGTGGAATTCATTGCCATTCCCGTCACCGAATAGGTTATGGCAATATCACGCATCGGCATCACAAAAGGAAAATACTTGCGGCCGCCGTCCACATACATGCTCCGGCTCTCATCCGTAACGAAATACTTCTGCTCCGGCTCCTCATACTCCACAAGTTCGCCCGGATAATACTCCGTTGCACCGCGTCCCTTCTGTCCGTCCACAAGACCATGCACCTTATAGGGTTTCGTTCTGTCAAGATTCTCTTCCGAAAGAATCGTTACGACGCCGTTTGCGTCGATATCCTCCAGATTGATACGACAGTTCACGCACATCTTTCTCTTAAATGGCTTGCCGCAAAGCGGGCATGTAGATATTGTATCCATATTTTATACCGATTCCTTTCCTCACACACTCCTGTCGGATGAATCCATCATACCACAGGCCGCCCGTATTTTCCACCGAAAAGAATATCCGAATTTACTGCGAGTTGTGCGTGACATTCCGCCGACACTATGCTATTCTTGATAAAGCTGCAGGATAAACCCGCACACAGAAAGCGAAGAAATCATGAAAGAGAAGAAGAAACTTTACCAGACCGTGACAGAACAGATCTCCGGTCTTTTCGTTCCGATTATTAATTACCTGACTGCTGCCAGCCTGATCAAATGCATCGTAATCCTGCTTGCACAGTTTCATGTCCTTTCCGAGGGAAGCGGCGTATATCAGATTTTCTTCGCGGTTTCGGACGGCTTCTTTTATTTTCTGCCGTTCTTCCTTGCGATCACTGCCTCTAAGCAGTGGAAGACCGACCTCTTCCTGTCGCTTTTCATTCCGGTAGCGATGCTGTACCCGGACATTCTTGCCGCATTAGAGCACAAGCAGACGCTCTCGTTCTTTGGACTTACCATTCAGCCGGCAATATATCACTCAAGTGTCATTCCGGTGCTGTTGGCGGTCGGCCTTCTCTACTTCGTGGAAAAGCCCTGCGACCGTTTCATCCCAGAAGCCATCCGTGGCTTCTTAAAGCCGATGGTATGTGCGCTGATTGTGCTTCCCGTGACCTTCCTGCTGTTCGGCCCGATCGGCTCCTGGATCGGCAACTTCTTAACCGAGCTGTTCAATCTTCTTTATAATCGAAATCCTATCGTTGCCGGAGCATTTATGGGCTTCTTCATTCAACCGATGGTTGCCATCGGTGCACAATGGAGTGTCGTTCCGGTCAGCATGGGTAATATAATGACACAGGGCTACGACATCCTGCTCCCGCTCCTCGGCGGTGCGGTGTACGGCCAGTGCGGTGCCTGCCTTGCGATGGCACTGATCTATCGTAAGGAACAGAAGGAGCAGCGACAGATTGCCTATCAGGCAGCGCTTTCCGCAGCTCTCGGTGTTACCGAGCCGTCCCTTTACGGTGTAACGCTTCGTGCACCCCGAGCAATGCTTTCCGCTTGTGCGGCCGGTGCGGTCGGCGGTGCGATCGCCGGTGCGGCAGGGGTACATTGCACCTCCTTTGCCTTTCCGAGCTTTTTGACCTGCGTAGCTTATGTAAGTCCCGGCTTTGTATTCTTCCTCGTGTCCATGGCAATCGCACTTCCGATTGGCTTCTGCCTGACTTACCTGCAGAAGAACGCAATCCGGAAGGGAATTCCGATGCCGCTTACCGAGGATGCTACGGTTACCAAATAACGATTCCGTCGGTCGATCCGATTCGGCTTATTCACAACGATCTCCGGCTCCGGAATATTGAACATCGCAGACCACGATTTTACAGCCTCCTCCATATTCTCAACCACAATACAGATCTGAATAAAGGAATCAAGCCCCATCTTGTTAACCATAAAAATACGAATAATAAGCCTTTCATCTATTATATTATCCGTTCAGGGGTAGAAAATAGACTTTCTTATTCTTAATCGGTACCATCATCAACCTTATGGCGGAAAGGGGTGGTATTTTCCGTACCTTCTGCTATAATGAGAGCCAGCCTGAAGAAAGAAGGATACATACATGAAGAAACTACTTGAGCAGATTATGGAAGTGGCACGAAGCTGCGGCGCTATCATTCGCGATGCCGACCGCTCACAGATTGGAATCAAGGACAAGGAGGGACGTGCCAATTTCGTTACGGCCTATGACTGTAAGGTGCAGGCTTACGCGGAGAAGGCGCTTCGTCAGATTCTCCCGGATGCCGGTTTTCTCGGCGAGGAGGAGGGCAGCACCGTAGATGCCACGAAGGAATACATTTTCATCGTCGATCCGATTGACGGAACGACCAATTTTATAAAGGATTATCACATGAGCTGCATCTCCATCGGCTTACTCCATAACGGGGAACGCTATCTTGGCGTTGTTTACAACCCGTATCTCGAGGAAATGTTCCACGCCGTGAAGGGCGAGGGCGCATTTCTGAACGGAAAGCCGATTCATGTTTCCGATGAGCCGCTTTCGAACGGAATCGTACTCTTCGGCTCGTCTCCCTACAATGCGGAGCTTTCCAAAGCGTCCTTCGAGCTTGTGTACGAATATTTTCAGAAGGCGCTCGATATAAGACGAAGCGGTTCCGCCGCACTTGATCTTTGTGCCGTGGCAGCAGGACGGGCCGAGCTGTTCTTCGAGCTGATTCTGTCACCCTGGGATTATGCCGCAGGTGCCCTGATTGTTGAGGAAGCCGGCGGTATCGTTACCACCGTTTCGGGCGACCCGCTTCCCACACTTGTCAAAACCTCTATCATTGCTAAAAATCACTGATTAAAAAGGGCAGAGACTTAAAAATCTCTGTCCTCTTCATCTCTATCCGAATATTTTCATAAACACCACAAGGATTCCGGTAAATGCGGCAAGCCCGGAGCCAACGATTCCGACGCTTACTCTGTCAAAGACGAGCTTCCGCTTCCTAAAGGAAAGAATCCGAAGCACCGTCGAATCCTTTTTGTAAAGGAACTTCTCCCACATCAGCTCCGTGGGAAAGGTATTAACATATTCCACGCCATCAACATCATAAACCGCATAATTGCCGATTCGCTCCTCTTCCTCGTCCATTCGAAGAAAATGTGCTCTGCGCCGCTTCGTAAACAGAAGAAGAACAAAGCTTATCAGAAAGAACAGCTCGCAAAGCACCGAAAAGCCCTCAAGGAGCCGCAGTGCCCCGCGAATCAGCGGCATTGCCGGAACGCCGAGCACAATCAGCAGTACAATGATGATAATTCCCAAGAAAACAAGCTGCATCGTCTACCTCTTTCACATCTGTCCGAATCAGGTCTCCTCCTGCTCCGTCTCCATCCGGTATTTTGTCAGGTCAACCCGACCGTCAACAACCGTAACACCCTCTGCGGCAAGAAGCTCTGCCTGAACATTCTTCCCGCCGAACGCAAAGGCGCCCGCAAGTCTTCCCTGAGAATCCACCACTCGGTGGCAGGGAATCACTCCCGGCTCGGGATTTTTATGAAGCGCATTGCCGACCGCGCGGGACATTCTCGGATTACCCGCAAGCCTTGCAACCTGTCCGTAGGTCGCAACCCTGCCGGCAGGAATCTTCTTCACTGCCTCATAGATTCGCTTCGTCGGGCTGTCCGTAACGATATCGTAGCTCTCCGCAATCATCCGGCATATATCCTCATCCGGAATGGTCCCGTCGAGAATGATTGTGTTCCAGTGATCCTTGTTCTGGTGCCAGCCGGGAAGAACCGACGGGTATACCGACCGGAAGAAATCTCTCCAGCCCGGCGAAACCTTCACATTCAGGTGAATCAGTCCGTCGCGCTCATAGGTCCAAAGAAATGCCTTCCGGCTGCCGGTGACACGCACAAGCTGCCAGTTCGGGTCGTGAAACGGTGCCTCCTGATAGGTGTTCGGAAGGCTCAAACCATATGAAAGTGCTTCCTCTCTGGTCTTCATAAAATGACTCCTTTGTCATGTTTTTTTCTATTCCCGGTAAATACCCTGAAATCCACAAATTCGCTCTCGCTTTCCCGAGGCAAATGGGATATACTATTGAACGATATCAATTCTTCATACCAAAGGAGACGTATATTATGATCAATACTCCCGACAATCGCGGCCCGGAGGGCATCACCGTTCACAATATGAAGGTTCTGATGGGCGACAGTGCCTTTCTGATCGACACCGGAAGCCACACGATTCTTTACGACAGCGGCTTCGGCTTCACGGGCTTTCAGGTGGCCGAGAAAATCAAGGCCTATCTGAAGGAGCGTCCTTTGGATTATATATTTCTGACACACAGCCATTATGACCATGCTCTCGGAAGCGCCTATATTCTCCGGTATTATCCGAACGCGAAGGTTGTTGCGGGCGAATATGCCGCAGGAATCTTCAAGCGCGAGGGCGCCCTTCGCGTGATGAAGGAGCTTGACAATACACATGCGCTTTCCCATGGGGTAACCGACTACCCGTTCCTCGGGAGCGAGCTTCGCGTCGACATTCCCGTTAAGGACGGCGATATCGTTACGGTCGGTGATCTAAGCTTTGAGGTTCTGAACCTGCCCGGCCACACCAAATGCTCGGTCGGCTATTACTGCAAGGAGAAGAAGCTTTTTCTCGGAAGCGAAACACTCGGCGTTTATAACGGCGATTATGACATATTCCCGTCCTATCTCGTCGGCTATCAGATGGCGCTCGATTCGATGGATCGCGTATCCGCATACGATATCGAATATCTGCTTGCGCCGCATATGGGAATTCTGAGCACGGAGGAGACGAAGTTCTTCCTTGCCAATATGAAGAAGGCCAGCGTATCATTTGCCGAAAATATCGTGCGTATGCTCTCGGAAGGCAAGACGACCGAAGATGTCATCGATGATTTCAAGGCTCGCTTCTGGCACGGAAGCGCCGTGGAGCTCTATCCGCTTGCTGCGCTCCGCCTGAACACAACCATCATGACCGACCTGATCAAAAAGGAGCTGATGGGGATTTCGTAACGCCCGTCAGAACAGATCAAGCGTGTTGTCCAGATAGATAGCCTCTCGCACATGAAGCTGATACTCCGGCTTGGTCATATAATAGAGCAGAAACTCAAGGACGAGCGCGCTTCCAAGGCTTCGCCCCTCGAGCTTGAACTGCGTAAAGCCCATCGGAAGGTACCGATTCCGAATATCCTCTATGCCGATAAAGCCCGGATTCTGCATGGCTCTTGAAAAAAGATATCCGCTCTTACCGGTGTCCGCACGGCATACATGCTCCGCACAATCCTCCGCGAGACTCCTTCGGCTGACATTTTCATAGCAAGCTCTTCGCTCAGTGCAGGAAAATGCACAGCATTCGTTACAAAGAAACTCCACCCTGCCCTTCTCGGCGTCCGAAAGTGTTTCGAGCCGGTCAAAGGCCTTGTTCAACCGAAAGTCCAGAACAACATAGGAAAACTCCTCTCTTTGAAGCTCCCTACGAAGCTCCTCAAAGTCCGTTAACACCTTCGTTGTCGAAGACACAAGATACAGCTCCGGGTACGTATTTCGCAGGTAATCCACAAGAAGGTCTGCGTGAACGATCACACCATGTGCTGGGGCGGCCTTAGCAAACATACGGCAAAGTCTGTTGCCGCGCCTGTCGGATAGATGCTCCTTTCTAAGCAGTGAATTGCTGAAGGTAAGTCTCGCCGAAATACCGTACCGCTCCATCAGACCAAGCACATCGTGCGGATCCGCCGTGCCGAAGCCGACACGCCCGCCGCCCCACAGACAGTCTGCGGGCGCTCCGTATATCGAGCCGATTTCGCACCAGTCGTAGAAGTATTCCCGATGCGTTTTGAAAAGCGGCAGGAATACAGAATAAAGTTCATAAAATTCAAAGAGTCCGGGCAGGTGATAGTACGCCTTCCCGGGCTTTGTTTCTTCTTTCACAGCTCGCTCCTTATCTTTCGTAGCCGATTTCCGCCAGATTCTCCGCCCCGGACTCAAATGCAAGAAGACCTTCGTTGGTCGTTCCGACCATATCCGACGAGGACTGCTCCGTGTAAAATGCCATATGCGGCGTCAGAATCACATTCGGGAAGGTTCCGAGAATGGCTCTTGTGCGATTGACGATTCTCTCGCGCTCAAGATTCTTATAATATAACCCCATCTCCTCCTCGAAGGTATCGATTGCAGCAGCTCCGATCTTACCGGACTCAAGTCCCGCAATAAGCGCCTCCGAATCAATAACCATACCGCGCGCTGTATTAATAAGAATCACGTCGTCCTTCATGCTCGCAATCGCCGCGCTGTCGATCAGGTGCCTGTTCTTCTCATTGCCCGGCACATGGAGGGAAATGATATCGCTTTCTTTATAAAGCGTGTCGAGGTCCACGAATTCCGCATACTGCTTAAGCTCCTCGCTCTCGTGGTTGCTGTGTACAAGAATACGGCAGCCGAATCCGCTCAGATGCTTCACAACCGTCGCGCCGATCTGCCCCGCGCCGATGATTCCGACCGTAGAAAGTGAAATCTCCTTACCGATCTTTCCGGGCAGCGAGAAATCCTGTACCTTTGCCTTATCAAGAATAAATGTGACCTTTCTGCAAGCCATCAGCATGAGCATGATGGTGAAATTCGCTACCGCATTGGGCGAATATGACGCGTGAACGCCGCGCATGCCGAGCTTCTTCATATGCACCACATCGAGATGATCATAGCCGACACTTCTTGTTGCAATATAGCGGATTCCCATCTCGTACCAGCGATCGTACATTTCCGTTGTAATGACATTTGTGATGATGCTGACCGCATCGAAGCCCCTTGCAAGCTCAAGGTTATCCATCGTCGGATACTCGGAAACATAGCTGCAATGGTCTCCGGGATGCTCGGCAATAAAGCGGTCAAAATACTTCTCTTCGTCCTCACGCACACTGTATGCAAAAATCTTCATGCCGATCCTCCCTAACGCATATACCCGCAGCCGCTTCGACCGGGCTCGTCCTCGCCTGAAACGTAATGCGCCCGATATGCCATATTGCAATCCTTAAGCTCCATCTCTCCGTCGATATACGGCTGGTACATCTCAAGCACGCCGGGGGCACATCCGTCGCAGCTTCCGTCAATCACTCCAAGCGATTCCTCAACGATTGCTTCCCGCTCTTCTCTGGTCGTATCCTCCACCAATATACTTTTCATAAAAACCTCCGGTTCCTTTCAAAACTGCCGCCCGTAAAAGGCGGCAGTATGTATGAAACAGAATTAATCTTCCTTCCAGACAACCTCATTTTCAACAAAGCCATGCTTCTTTCTTGCATTTACAATCATTCTGATGATGAAGCCGCTTACGAATACCAGGACAGATACTGCCCAACCGCCTGCGATCTCAGCCCAGAGTGCATAGCCGTAATGACCGCCCTTGTTCACGAAAAGGTTGTACATATTCCAGCCAAACAGGCCTGCAAGTGCAATCGGCGAGATGAATTTGACCGATGTAACAAACCAGAATGCCGGCATTTTGAAATTCGTCGTGTTTCTGTTGACCTCTTTAAGGACCTTGCGGGGATTAAAGAACCAGCCGACGGTAATACACTCCAAAACACCGATCAGAATCAGGTTGAACATATTGGTCCAGTTATCAACAATATCAAGCCAGGCAAGTCCTGCTCTTGTCGCATACAGAAGAGAGATAACCGCAGCAACCGCACAGACGCCCTTTGTAACCTTTCTCGGATTCAGGCGGAACTTATCGGCAACCGATGCGGATACGCCTTCCACGATGGAAAATGCGGAGTCAACCGCCAGTGTTACAAGCATCAGATAGAAAATCACACCGAATGCGGCATTGAACCAGCCGACACTCGTTAAGTTTACGATTGCGCTCGGATAGATGATGAATGCGGTCGCAATACCGGAATCGGAAATATTGTCAAGCATGCCTACACCACCCATCGTTGAGAACATAACGATGCCGGAGAGAATGCTGACTGCCGCATCCGCAATCGCAATCACGCATGCGTCCACCGCAATATTGGTCTTCTCATGCAGATACGAACCGTATGCAAACATAATAGCCATCATAATGGAAAGACTGTAAAATACCTGGCCGATCGCATCGATCCAGAGGCCGGGATCCTTAAGCGCTTCCGCCTTGGGAACAAAGAACATGCGAAGACCTTCGCCTGCGCCCTTCATGGTACAGCCCTTTACCGCCATCATGATAAGAAAGATGACCGGAAGGAATACCGTGTATTTTACGACCTTGCCGACACTGTGTGCACCGTTTCTGATGCAGTAATAAATTGCTGCCCAGGCGATGACAAGCGCAATCAGAACGGGAATCGGGATCGAATAACCCTTTACATCCCAGGTCGTTTTGGTTGCTTCAGCGAATACATTCTTAGCTGCATTCACATCTCCGGTCATGCCGGCAAATCTGAACGCATACACTACCATCATCAGCACCCACGCGAATACAACCGCATAGTAGGTAACGATAACAAAGGCATTGGCCGTAGCCGCCCAGCCAACAAATTCACTCTTTTTATTGATTCCTCGCATGGACTCAGCTGCACCCTTCTGCAGCTTTCTTGCGATAGAGATCTCCATCATCAGAAGCGGAATACCCATGACAAACATTGCCACCAGATAAACCATCAGAAACGTTCCGCCGCCGTGCTTAGCCGCAAGTCCCGGGAACCTCCAGGCATTTCCAAGTCCTACCGCGCTTCCGATTGCCGCAAGAATAAAAACGGCTCTGGAAGCCCAACTATCTCTTTGATTGTTCATACAAACCTCCGATAATATGTACTTACTTATGGACAGAAATAATAACTTATAAAGTATATCGCAAAAAGAACACATTGTCTATACCAACATTTCCCCGTCCGCTTGACAAACCGACATATGAACGCATAAAATCATAGTATACTCTACGATATATCAATATCCGGAAGGAGAACAACCAATGAACAGCAAAGCTGTAAAACCCAAGTATACATTCGCCAATATTATCTGCCTTCTCGGCATAATCGTGAATGTCTTCACCCTCTTCGATTCCATCCGTGATCGAAAGAGTCGCTACGAGGAATACTTATCGAACAAGGAAGCTGCACTCACGGAGCCCGGGATGAAATGGTACGCCAACCGCCGTCTCGCGCAGTATGATCTGTACCTTTATCTGATTATCTTCGCTGCCTGCTTTGCGGCCGCATATGTGCTCGTTCTTCTGCTTCACAAGGTTTTCGCGGTATTCCTTCTGGTTCCGATTCTTGACCTTGTCTTAAATGTTATGATATGGCGTTCCGAATATGCCCACTATGTGAACTCCTCCAAGGTCAAGCTGTTACTTCTTCTTTCCGCCGTTATGCTTGTCCTGACAATACTTGCCATAAGCTTTCGGAAGATTCTCCTTACCATTCCCGTGCTTCTCGCGTCCGCAGGGTATTCCGTTATCGGCCTTCTTTTTATGAACGACTTCCAGTGCGACACCTATCTTCCCGGCAACAGCTTCGGCAATATGTTTCTGTTCGCCTGCTATCAGGCTGCGTTCGTCCTTGCCGTCCGCGCTGCGGATAAAGCAGCACGACCTGCCGTGGTTGCACCTTCTGGTGTGGCTAACGCG
Organism: Lachnospiraceae bacterium; assembly: GCA_024404675.1. GTDB lineage: Bacteria > Bacillota > Clostridia > Lachnospirales > Lachnospiraceae > ISDg. Next base: position 2,599 of record JAKSPO010000002.1, on the reverse strand, counting down.
GGTATGACGCCTACTGCTTCCGGCGCAGACGCTTATATGCCCGGGAATGCCGCGCTTACTTCTAACCCGGTATTCATCAACAACAATGCATTTATCATTGATGAGAAGGCGCAGATGTTCAAGACCGTGAAGTCCTTTAGCATCTACGGCGAAGATGGTCAGCTCATCGGCTCCGTTCAGGAGAAGCTCCGCTCTGCCGGTGCTAAGTTCGCGAGATTCTTTCTCGGCAAAGCTGCCGCTTCCTTCCAGAAGACGAAGTACTATATCAAGGATCTCAATGATGTCACGGTGTTCAGCGTGCAGCGTAGCGGCATGACTTCCTTCCAGGTTCTCGACCCGGAGGATCGCCTGATATTCAGTATCAAGGGCGGCGGAATCCGCACAGCTTCCGGCGAACCGTTTGCAAAGGGTCGCTCCCAGATCATCGGGCTTTTCACAATATATGATATGAACGATGTCGAGCTTGGCAATGCCACAAGAAAGTTCGCTCTTAAGAGTGTCTTCTCGACTGCAGACAAATACCGCATCTCCGTTACACCGAATGCCCCCATCCAGGCCAGATACGCTGTGTTCGGTATGCTGCTCGCCCAGGAGATGCTTTCCGGTAATAAATAAAGTTCGTACTAAAATGGGTCGTGAGAATGTCAATGCAACTCACGACCCATTTTCTATTCTTCTCCCAGTACATTCCGCTGATAGAGCGGGTAGAATTCCTCACGATCCCGAACGATACAGCCGGTTCCGCTGGCTGCGAAACACCTATGCTTGTCCCGATGGACTATGCTTTTGAAATCCTTACAGTTCCCCTAACAGGCTGCTGACTCCTGCCAGCACTTCCTTTGCCTCATCCTCGAGCATCAGCTCGTAAATGTCATACTCCTTCGGATTGCGTACATAGTCTGAAAGCATCTCTTTTACCTTCTTAAGCTCCTCTGCGCCGTAGAAAAGCTTCAATTCCTTCTTCTCTCTGGTGCTGTCGAGGTCGTTATAATTGACGCTGCCGCTAACTCTGCATTCAAGCATAAGTGCTGCAAGAACCGTGACGATTTCAATCGGATAGTGTACCTCTGCAGCTTCCATACCGCCGCCAAGCGGAAGCGCTACGGAATCCTCAACATGACGAAGGTTGCCGTTCAGGCGATTGATTCCGGTCTCCTCCAGAATATCTCTTACGGCAAGCACAGGCTTATCCTTCGCCGCAAGATAATCGATGAAAAGCATCGCTTCGTCGCTTCCGCCAATGCTCTTCTCCCAGTATTTGCCGATATAAAAGACATGCTTGTCAGCCCGCTCCGAAACAGCTTTCATAATTCTCACAATAGTTCCAATCAGTACAAGCACTGCCATCGCTACATAGATGCCAACGATTCCACGATTCTTCGGATCGGTCAGGTCAATCTGATCCTTTGACAGTACGTAAAGCACTACCGAAAGAACGGCAAATGCCACCGGGAACATAATAATCTTCTTAATAGGGTTGTCTGACTTCATAATACTCTCCATTCGCAATAATAAAATTATGTGTATCCTACAGTATCTCATTCTATAACATTTTCCGAAGAAAAGCATCAAAAACTTTACTAAAGCGCAGGCAGAAAAGCAAAAAGACCCAAAGGGCCAAGCCTTCAGGTCTGTATCTCTATTTGCTACTTATCCGCCGAAAATACATACACAGTGCCCTGCTCAGTATCAAGTGTCCGTAATTCAATAGGTTCGCTTCGTTTCACTGTAAATACAGGCCGGACATAACTCTCATCGTCGTTTTGGATATGACTGGATGCTCCTTCCGGGCCTCGCATCATTGCCGCCCGGGTATCATCTCCTCCAAAGGCTTCCGAACGCAACCATGTGTAATACACATCAGAGTTCTCAATGATTTCCGGAATCAGCTTCCCTTCATCTTCTCCCTTCATAGGGCTTCCTTTTATTCCTGTCTCTGCCGAGGATAATGCAAACACATGACGGTAGATGGTTTCCAGATTAGGTGGGCACTTACTAAAATGCTTTGAAACAAACTCTATGGTATGTACCTTGACCGGGGCATTTCGAATGATTCCCTTCATCCCGTCGGAGTACGCATTATAGACAACTCCTTCAAGGAAGTTATCCACGATGCTTCCCGGATAATACGCCCCTCCAACACCATATATGTTCTCGTCACGATACATCATCTCTTCAAGCCACGCTGTCTGACGGACCAGAATCACTGCATCCTTACCATAATTCTTCGTATCAATGGCAATGTATGGCGTATATACTCCATTCTCCATCACATACACCAGTCCATCCTTTTTATAGCGCTTACTGTAACACAAATCTTCGATCACTGTCGGTGTCTTGTGTATCTTAATTTCGACAATAACCCGGTATACACCGAAAGCAAGCACTGCCAATACAAGTATACTTAGGATGATTTTTTTCTTCATATGCCCCCCTGCGAGCTCTTTTACTTACATCCAGCTTTATTTATCCGCCGAAAAAACATACACAGTACCCTGCACCTGCTCAGTATCAAGTGTCCGTAATTCAATAGGTTCGCTTCGTTTCACTGTAAATACAGGCCGGACATAACTCTCATCGTCGTTTTGGATATGACTGG